>NZ_BAAAOG010000001.1:0-1382813 GCF_039530205.1 Microbacterium deminutum | reverse complement strand
CGTGAACTCTCCAGAGATGATCTTCAACACGACGACCCGATGCTTCGACACGACCCAGACTGTCGCCTATGACGCGACTCACGTGTCGCCTATCACCTGTCGCCTATGTCGCGAACCCAGACACCCTCAGGTCCACCGAATCAGCAAGCCCCCCGCACGCTCGGGGGGCTTGCTTCATTCTCGGGCGGACCGGCGCGAACCCGCGGACCGTGCAGACGAGCTCCTCGGCGGGCAGTAGGGTTCTCCTGTGACCACCGGACCGGCTCTCAGCCACGATCGGATTGGCAATCCGGTAGAGCGCTGACCGCGCGCGGCCAAGGCCTCCGACTCACCCTGACAGGTGAGAGGAGGTGAACATGGCCGACACAACCCTGCGTTCGGGCGACCGCATCAGCGCGACCGTGACGAAGTCGGCGCCGTTCGGTGCCCTCGTCGAGACCGCGGATGGCGTCCCCGGACTCGTCCCATCGTCGACGGGGCAGCCCGGCGATCAGCTGGAGCTCCGCGTGGAGTCCTTCGACCAGGCGAAGGGGCGCTTCAGCGCCACCCCGGCGTGACCCGTGCGGCCCGGTCCGCGGGCCGGGCCGCACTCCCCGAACCACGCGCGCAACCTCTTGACCAGGCGCACGCGACCCGCGACGCTGAGAGGGGCCGAGGAGGCAGACGATGGGCGATGTGACGCCGTTCCTGTGGTTCGACGACTCCGCGGAGGCGGCGATCACCTTCTACACCGGTCTCATCCCGGGCTCGGAGGTCGTGACGATCGGACGATATCCCGACGAAGTGCCGGGCATGGGCGGCAAGGTCATGCATGCGCATTTCCGGCTCGCCGGTCGCGATTACTACGCGATGGATGCCGGGCCGCAGTTCCCGTTCACCGAGGCGATCTCGCTCTACGTCTCGTGCGCCGATCAGGACGAGGTCGACCGCTACTGGGCCGCACTCACGGCGGACGGCGGCGAGGAGCAGCCGTGCGGCTGGCTCAAGGACCGCTGGGGTCTGTCGTGGCAGATCATTCCCGATCGCCTCATCGAGCTGATCCGGGATCCGGACCCGGAGCGCGCGCACCGCGCGGTCCAGGCCATGCTCGAGATGCGCAAGATCGACATCGCCGCGATCGAGGCGGCCGCCGCGGGATCGTGATCCGGCGCCCGGTGGCGATCGCGGCATGGCTCGCCGCGGTCGTGTTGGCGGCATCCGCCTGCACCTCTGCGCCACCCGACAGGACGGCCCCGCCTTCCGCGACGCCGTCCGGCTCCGCGACGCCCGTCACGGCCGGTTGGTGGCGCGTCGCGGATGGTGCGACGACCCTTGCCTCAGGGCTGCATGCGCCGTGGTCGGTCGTTCCGCTCGCCGGTGGCGGAGCACTCATCTCTCAGCGCAACGACGGCACCGTTGTCGAGCTCACCTCGACGGGACGGCTGCGCACCGTCGGCACCGTGCCCGATGTCGTCTCGGGTGGCGAGTCCGGGCTGCATGGGCTGGCCCTCCACGTCGAGGGCGACACGACCTGGCTGTACGCCTACCACGGCGCGGAAAGCGATAACCGCGTGGTGCGGATGCCGCTCGTCGGCCAGCCCGGGTCGTTCAGCCTCGGCGACGTCGAGGTCATCTTCTCGGGCATACCGCGCAACTCCACCCACGACGGAGGGCGTCTCGCGTTCGGGCCGGACGGTTTCCTGTATGTGACGACGGGCGATGCGCAGAACCATCCCGCGGCCCAGGACCCCGACTCGCTGGGCGGGAAGATCCTCCGGCTCACACCGGAGGGCGAACCGGCGCCTGGGAACCCGTTCGGGACGGCGGTGTGGACGCTCGGACACCGCAACGTGCAGGGCATCGCCTGGACGAGCGACGGCACCATGTGGGCGAGCGAGTTCGGACAGGACACCTGGGATGAGCTCAACCGCATCGTGCCTGGCGAGAACTACGGCTGGCCGATCGTGGAGGGCATGGGCGACGGCGGCCAGGGGTTCGCCGAGCCGATCGCCGTCTGGCCGCCGAGCGAGGCGAGCCCGAGCGGGATCGCCACGGTCGGCGACACGGTCTTCATGGCGGGCCTCCGGGGCGAGCGGCTCTGGATGATCGACACCGACCACGGCGCGCTGAAAGGCGAGCCCATGGCCGCCCTGGCGGGCGAACAGGGGCGCTTGCGGGATGTCGTCGCGGCGCCCGACGGCATGCTCTGGGTGCTCACCAACAACACCGATGGCCGGGGTTCGCCACGCCCGTCCGACGACCTGCTGCTGCGCCTGCCGATCTCGTCCGCAGGGTGATGTCCGACACGCGGATCCCGCAGCCGCGGCGAGCGCTACGGTGAGACCGTGAGCTCACAGCCGCGCTGCCCGCACTGCCGCCATTTCCTCTATCTGGACGCCCTGAAGTGCCCCAACTGCGAGGCGGATCTCGGGTATCACATCCTGACCCGCCAGTTCTACGGCATCCGCAACGGCCGCGTCACCATCGACGGCCAGAACTGGTACACCTGCTCGAATCGCGAGTGGAACTGCAACTGGCTGGTCTGGGAGGACGCACCTGCCGGCCGGTGCTTCTCGTGCCGGCTGACCCGAACGCGCCCCGCCGCGGATGACACCGTCGCACTCGAGAAGCTCGCGAAGACCGAAGAGGCCAAGCGGCGTCTCGTGCTGCAGCTGGGCGACCTGGGGCTGCCGATCGTGCCGTGGGACGTGAAACCCGGCGGGCTGGGCTTCGACCTCATCTCGAGTCTGTCCGAGGGCAAGCCGGTGATGATCGGGCACGCCAATGGCATCATCACGATCGATCTCGCAGAGAGCCTCGATGACCGGCGCGAAGCGCTGCGCGTCCGGCTCGGCGAGCCGTACCGGACGATGCTCGGGCATCTGCGCCACGAGGTCGGGCACTACTACCAGAACGTCCTGCTGCCCGACGACGAGGCCTGGGCACGCTGCCGCGCGCTCTTCGGCGATGAGCGAGCAAGCTATCGCGAGGCGATCCAGCGCCACTACAAATTCGGGGCACCGACGGACTGGCATCAGGGATTCATCTCGGAGTACGCGACGATGCACCCGTGGGAGGACTTCGCCGAGACCTGGGCGCACTATCTCCACATCACCGGCACCCTGCAGACCGCCGCGGCGATCGGCATCCATCTCGACGCCAGCGTCACGAACCTTCGGGACACGGATGTCATCCCGCTCGAGTCGTACGCGGATGAGCCGATCCAGCGGCTCCTGACCGACTGGGAGTGGATGTCGCAGGGCTTCAACCGCATCAACCGCTCCATGGGGTTCGGCGATCTGTATCCGTTCGACATCGTCGGACCGGTGCGCCACAAGCTCGGATTCATGCACGACATCGTCACCCGCGCCCCGCTGACGACCGCCGAGCAGTACGCTCTCGCGTTCGTGGAGGAGACGGAGCGCGCGTGACCACGTTCGCACGGGGCCAGCGGGTCGTCGGCGCAGCCACGCACTACGTCGAGAATCAGCCTCCGTGGCGTGTAGACGTGAACGAATACGCGCTCAACGGCCCGTTGACGGCTGCGGTCGAGGCCTTCGGGGCCGGTTGGGCGGATGCGGACCTCCGCGAAACGGGCGCGCTCGTCGGCTCGGAGGCGTTCCAGCGGGATGCCGAGCTCGCCGACATCCACCCGCCGAAGGCGCATCCGAACGACAGGTGGGGGTTCCGCCTCGACGAGGTCGAGTACGACCCGGCGTACCACCGTGTGATCGGCGACGCGATCGCCCGGGGCGCGCACACCTCGGCGTGGGCGGACCCGCGCGAGGGCGCGCACGTCGCCCGGGCGGCGATGTTCATGCTGTTCGCGCAGGTCGAGCCCGGCCACGCGTGCCCGGTGTCGATGACGCACGCGGCGGTCGCGTCGATCGAGGGATCGCCGTGGATCGCGGACGAGTGGCTGCCCCGCCTCTACTCGCGCGAGTACGATCCGCGGCTCGTCCCCCCAGAGCCGAAGCGCAGCGCCCTCATCGGGATGGCGATGACCGAGAAGCAGGGCGGCTCCGACGTCCGCGCCGGGACGACCCACGGCACCTCGATGGGCGGGCACGCGTACTCGCTCACGGGGCACAAGTGGTTCTGTTCCGCGCCGATGTCGGACGGCTTCCTCGTCCTCGCGCACACGCGTCGCGGAGCTGTCGAAGAGGGGCTGTCGTGCCTCTTCGTGCCGCGCCTGCTGCCCCATGGCGTGCGCAACGTGTTCCGCATCCAGCGGCTGAAGGACAAGCTCGGCAACCGTTCGAACGCGTCGGCGGAGGTCGAATTCGACGGCACGGTGGGATTCGTCCTGGGCGAGCCGGGTCGTGGTGTGCGCACGATCATCGAGATGGTGCAGCGCACGCGGCTGGACTGCGTGCTCGGCACGGCCGCCGGCATGCGGCAGTCGGTCGCCGAGGCGGCGTGGCATGCGCGGGGTCGTGAGGCGTTCGGTGCGCTGCTCGTCGATCAACCCGCCATGACCTCGGTGCTGGGCGACCTGGCCCTCGAGGCCGAGGCGGCGATGCTCACCGGCCTGCGGCTCGCGCAGCTGTTCGAGGCGGATGCCCCGGACCGCGACGTCGCCCTGCGCCGCCTCGCGACGCCCGTGTCGAAGTACTGGGTGTGCAAACGCGGACCGCACCACGCGTACGAGGCGCTCGAGTGCCTCGGCGGCAATGGGTACACCGAGGGCTTCCCGCTGGCGCGGCGATATCGCGAGCAGCCGGTGCTCGCCATCTGGGAGGGCTCCGGCAATGTCATCGCCCTCGACGTGCTGCGCGCCCTGACCAGGGATCCCGATTCCGCCGCCGCCTTCGCCGACGAGCTCGCATCGACCGCCGGGGTGTCGGGAGTGCTGGACGCGCACGTCGCACGCACGCTGGCGCTCCTCGAGGCCCTGCGCGGCGCCGACCCCGTCACCGCCCAGGCTCAGGCGCGGCGCCTCAGCGAGTCTCTTGCACTCGCGTTCCAGGCATCCCTCATGCTCCGCCACGCCCCGTCGGCCGCCGCGGACGCGTTCATCGCAGCCCGCCTCGGCGACGATCGCGGCGGACAGTACGGCGTGCTGCCGATGGGGACGGATGCCGCGGCCATCGTCGCGCGGCACTGAGCCGGGCGCTGCCGCCGAGCTTAAGCTGAACACGTGCCGCGACGCCGTGTGATGATCGTCGCCGGTCTCGTGATCGGCGCGCTGGCCGTCGCGGCGCCTGCAGCGGCGTCCACGCCGACGCCGACCCCCACATCGGATGCCCCCACCGGCACTGTGCGCGTCGTCGCCGCGGATCCTGCGGACACCCAGGCTGCGGCATCCGCTCTCGTGGCAGGCATGTCGCTGCGTGAGAAGGCGGCAGCCGTGGTGATGGGCACCATTCCGACCACGGATGCCGGCACCCTCCGGCAGTACATGACGACCACGGGCATCGGCGGGTTCATCCTGATGGGCTCGAACGTGCCCGCGACCGAGGGACAGCTGCGTGCGCTCACCGCGGCCCTGACCACCGACCCCGCGCTGCCGCCGCTCATCGCGATCGACGAGGAAGGCGGCGACGTGACCCGCCTGCCGTGGGACACGTATCCGTCCTCGGTCACGTTGAAGGATCAGCCGGCGGCCGACAGCGAAGAGGCGTTCGCCGGACGCGGCGCGCTCGTGCTGCGGGCGGGGGTGGGCGTCAACTTCGGGATCATCGCGGACGTGACGGCGGACCCGTCGATGTTCATCTTCCGGCGAGCCCTCGGCACCACCCCCGACGCGGGCGTGGCGCGAGTCCAAGCGGCCGTCACGGGCGAGAGTGACGACGCGCTGTCGACCCTGAAGCACTTCCCCGGGCACGGGTCGGCCCCGGGCGACTCGCATCTCGGCATCCCGACGACAGGGATGTCGAAGGCGACGTGGGCCGCCACGGACGCGCTGCCCTTCGAGGCGGGCATCAAGGCGGGTGCGCCGGTCCTCATGTTCGGGCACCTGCGATTCACCTCGGTCGACAGCGCCCCGGCGTCCCTGTCAGCGACCTGGCACAAGATCGCCCGCGACGAGCTGGGCTTCACGGGCTTGGCCATCACCGACGACCTCGGAATGCTCGAGGCCTCGGGTGAATCGGCCCTGCAGGACCCGGTGGCGAACGCCGTGACCGCGGTCGCCGCAGGCAACGACATGGTGCTCGAGATCATGTTCTCGAACGCGGACACCGCGACGCGGATCGTCGACGGGCTCGTCGCCGCGGTGGGCTCCGGCGCGCTGCCCGCCCAGCGGCTCGATGAGGCCGCCACCAGGGTGACGCGCCTGCGGCTCGAGCTCGCCGCAGAAGGGCGCGGGCTCATGCCCTGCGCGGACTGCACCCCCGCCGGGTGACCTCAGCCGTCGATCACGTCGAGCAGCCGGTCGCGCAGGACCTGCCCACGCTCCGCGAAGGCCCGCTGCCGCCGCACGTATTCGGCTTTGCCGTCCGCGGTCTCGATCGCGACCGGCGTGCAGCCCCAGGCCGTCAGGTCGTACGGCGACGCCTGCATGTCCAGCATCCGCACGTCCCGCGCCAGTGCGAATGTGTCGAGCAGCAGCTCGCCGGGCACGATCGGTCCGAGCTTCACCGCCCACTTGTAGAGGTCCATGCCGGCGTGCAGGCACCCCGGCTGCTCGAGTGCGGCCTGTCGTTCGCGTGTCGGGACCTCCCGGTTGCGCGGGGCTGCTTCGGGCGTGAAGAAGCGGTAGGCGTCGAAGTGCGTGCACCGCAGGTCGTGTGCCTCGACGACCTGGTCGGTGGCGTGCCGGCCGAGCCGCAGGGGAGCGGGATGCCGGTGCTCGCTCTGACGGTAGACCATCGCCCACTCGTGCAGGCCGAAGCATCCGAAGCTCCCGGCTCTGCCGGCCGTGGCCCGCAGGATCCGCGCGATGTTCGCGATGAGCGCGCCTCTGTCGGCACGGAAGCCCTCACCGTCGACCACGAGCGAGACGTGATCGTCACCCTGGGTGTACCACCGCCAGGTGGCTCGACGCGTGCTCGCGGCATCCTCGAGGGCGAAACGTTCTCCGGGGTGCCAGCGGCGGAGCACCGAGGGCTTGTACGAGTAGTACGTGTAGAGGAAGTCTTCGACCGGATGCCGCTCCCCACGCGCCGCCCGCTCGCGGTGTGCCCTCGTCAGGTCGTCCGCGCGCACGATGTGCGCCGCCTCGCGCGACCGCCACTCGGCGGCCGGCAGCACGGCGTACGGCCAGGGGGAGAGGACGGGGCTCACCGTTCGAGGATACGTCGGCCGCTGCGCAGCCCGCTCAGTCCTCGACCGGCTCGAGGAGCTCGGGCGAGTTGTTGCGGACGTTGCCGACGGCCTTCGACACGACATGGTCGTCGAGCGTCTCGGCCAGGGCGGGCGCGGCGTCGATGGCGGCATCCAGCACATCGCGGACGTTGTCGATCGTCGGATCGAGCCACGCGTCCGCATGGTCGGGGTCGAGGAAGAGCGGCATCCGATCGTGGATCGACCCCAGGCGTCCGATCGAGTCGCGTGTGAGGATCGTGAAGCTCAGGAGCCACTTGTCGGCCTCGTCCTCGGCTTTCGCGGGATCCTTCCACCACTCGTAGAGCCCGGCCATGAACAGCGGCGAGCCGTCCGCGGGGTGGATGTAGTGCGGGATCTTCGCACCGTCGACGTTCTTCCACTCGTAATAGCCGGATGCCGGCACAACCGCCCGGCGCTTCTCCAGCGCTTTGCGGAACATCGGCTTGCCCTCGAGTTCCTCGGCACGGGCGTTGAAGGCGCGGGCACCGATCTTCGTGTCCTTCGCCCACGCCGGGATGAGACCCCACCGCGCCGACTCGAGGCGGCGGATCGGCGGCTCGGTCTTCGCCGAGTCGATCACGATCGCGGCCTGGCTCGTGGGAGCGACGTTGAACGAGGGTTCCGGCAGGTCGTCGCCCTCGACGTCGACCCGCAGGACTCCGACGAGCTCTGACCCCACGCTTGCCACGACGAACCGTCCGCACATGCGCTCAGCCTACGCGCGGGCACCGACGCCGGACCGCGTCACGGCTCGAGCACGCCGACTTCCTCGAGGCGCTCGACGAGCCCCGCACCGTCGGAGTCGGTGACCCACGGGACCGCGGCGGCGGTGTGGTCGTTGACCACGGTGCGGCCGCCGGCGAGCACCGCCTCGGCCGGCGACAGCCGGCGGATCGCGACCCCGACGACGCTGTCCGGCTTCTCGCTCGTGAAGGTCGTGTACAGCTCGTCGTCGTGCTGACCGTCATCCCCGATCAGCAGCCACTTCACCTGCGGAAACTCGGTCGCGAGCCGGCGGAGGTTCGACAGCTTGTGGTCCTTGCCGCTGCGGAACCAGCGATCATGCGTCGGCCCCCAGTCCGTGAGCAGCATCGCCCCGGGCGGGAAGAGGTGCCGGCGGAGGAACCGGATCAGCGTCGGTGCGATGTTCCACGCGCCGGTGGAGAGGTAGATCACCGGCGTGCCCGGCTTGTCGCGCACGAGCCGCTCCATGAGCACGGCCATTCCGGGAACGGGCTGACGTGCGTGCTCGTCCACCACGAACGAGTTCCAGGCCGCGAGCAGCGGGCGGGGGATCGTCGTGACCATCACGGTGTCGTCGATGTCGGACACGACGCCGAAGCGCACGTCCGGCCCCACGACGAACACCCGCGTCTCGACCGGCTCGCCGCCCTCGACCGACATGGTGAGGGTCTGCCATCCCGGATCCAGGCGACCGGCGATGACCGTGTCGATCACACCGCCGCGATCCGCCACCACGTCGTGCGTGACGCCGGCGACCGTGATGCTCACCTGGGCGAAGCCGACGGGGACGGCCGCGAAGCTGCGCCACCCGCGAACGCTGGCGTACTCGCCGGAGGTGCGCTCCCGTACCGGCGGCACGATGAGCACGCGCCCGAGGACGCGCACCCAGTCCACCCCCGCGTAGCCCGGGAAGGGGGTGACCGTCGGCTGAAGTCCGCGACGCCGGGCACGGCGCTCCCGCCACGAGTGGAACCGGTACTCGAGCCGCGCGAGCCACAGCACCTTGGGGTGCACGTCAGGCTGGGTGGTCTCGGGCATCCAGTCAGTCTTTCACGTCGTCCGGCACGATCCGGTCCCCGAGGGCCGGGGCTGTGGACTCATCCTCCTCGGCCAGGTGCCTGCGCTCCGCGCGCTCCAGGAGCTTCTTGGCGAGGAAGACCAGCGCGATGAAGACGAGGATGATGCCGACGAAGATGTAGCCCGCGTAGTGCAGCTGGTCGGCCAGCTCCCGGTAGGTGCCGGCGGCGAGCGACGCGACGGTGATGTACAGGGCGGCCCAGATCACGCATGCGGGAACCGTCCAGGCCAGAAACCGCCCGTACCGGAACCCGCTCATGCCGACGGTCAGGGGCACCAATGAGTGGAGCACGGGAAGGAAGCGCGAGATGAAGATCGCCGGGCCGCCGCGCCGGCGGAGGTACCGCTCAGATCGATTCCAATTCGCTTCGCCGATCCTGCGGCCGAGTGCGGAGTGGTGGATCTTCGGGCCGAGGAAGCGCCCCAGCCAGAACCCGATGCTCTCGCCGACGAGTGCGCCGATGACGACGGCGATGCCGAGGACCACGGCTTCGAGCGGACTCGCGACAGCGGTCGCGGCGATGATGACGACGGTGTCGCCGGGGACGAACAGGCCGACGAGCACGCTCGTCTCGAGCATGATCGCGATGCCGGCGAGCAGAGTCCGTACGACGGGATCCACACTCTGCACGGTGTCGAGGAGCCACGTCAGGAACTCGTTCACGCCCCGAGCCTAGGCGCTGAGCCGGGGCTCTAGCCTGGGAAGATGTCCCCGCCGCAAGCCGCCGTTCCCCTCGCGCGGTGGCGGGATCCGGCATCGGTGTTCCTCGCTGGTCCTGCGGGCGCCCCGCATGCGTTCTGGCTCGATGCCGGCCCGGACGCGACGGACGGGTGGAGCTGGGTCGGCGCGGGGACTCCCGAGCCGCAGCCGGACCGGGTGCGTGAGATCGAATGCGCGCTGGTCGCCCCCGACGAGACGTGGTCCGCGGGCAGGTTCCGCGGAGGATGGGTGGGGTGGCTCGGCTACGATCCGGCGGCCGCGAGAGCCGGTGCTCCGATCGCCGAGCCGGAACCCTTCGTTCCCGCCGAGCAGTGGCTTCGCGTCGATCGGTTCGTCGCGTTCGATCACGCAGCCCGCAGGGCCTGGGCGGTCGCGCCGGCAGACGAGGTCGCGGCGTTCGCGCGAGACCTGGATGCCGAGGCCGACGATGTGAGCATCCCCGCCGTGGCGCCCGCGCCGCCGATCGGACTCGCGCACGCCCGCCGGCTGCCTGCCGAGTACGCGCGCCTGATCGAGGAGTGTCGCGAGGCGATCCGGCAAGGGGATGCATACCAGCTGTGCCTCACGACGCGGTTCTGGGTGGATGCGGCCGTCGATCCTGTCGCGGTGTACCGGCGCCTGCGCGAGATGACGCCCACCCACCACGGCGGATTCGTCGGCTCCGGGTCGGTGGCGCTCGCCAGCGCCAGCCCGGAGCGGTTCCTCGAGGTGGATGCCGGGACCGTGCGCACGCGGCCGATCAAGGGCACGCGACCCCGCGGCGCGAATGAGGATGAAGACCGTCGCCTCGCCGCGGAGCTGCGCGCGAGCGAGAAGGAGCGCGCCGAGAACGTCATGATCGTTGACCTCATGCGCAACGATCTGTCGCGTGTGTCGGTCCCCGGTTCCGTCGGAGTGGACGCGCTGCTCGAGGTCGAATCGTATGCCGCGGTGCATCAGCTGGTCAGCACCGTCTCGGGCAGCCTTCGCCGGGGGACGACGGTCGGCGCGCTGCTGGATGCCGCCTTTCCGGCCGGCAGCATGACGGGTGCGCCCAAGCTCTCGGCGATGACGATCCTGAACCGGCTTGAGGGCGCTCCCCGCGGGATCTTCGCCGGATGCTTCGGCTGGGTCGGCGACGACGGCGCCCTCGACTTCGCCATGGTGATCCGCTCGATCGTCATGCACCCGGGCGGCGCGTACGTCGGGGCGGGCGGCGGGATCACCTGGCGATCGGATGCCGCCGCCGAGGTGGCCGAGGTCGGCATCAAGGCCCGCGGCCCGCTCGCGGCGCTGGGGGCGACGCTTCCGCCGGGTTGGTGAGCGCGGGCGTCCGGTAGCCTGGAGAGTGCGCTTCGCGCGCCCCGGCTTCCCACGATTGGTCACACCCGTGAGTCAGACTTCTCCCCCCGACACCGCCGCGCCCGCTGAAGGCGGTGGGTATGACGCCTATGCCATCCAGCAGAAATGGCAGGCGCGCTGGGCCGAGGCCGACCCGTTCCGGGCGGGAGGGGACACGGACACGCGTCCTCGCAAGTATGTGCTGGGGATGTTCCCGTACCCGTCCGGCGACCTGCACATGGGTCATGCCGAGAGCTACGCATACGTCGATGTCGTCGCTCGCTTCTGGCGCCACCGCGGGTACAACGTCCTGAATCCGATCGGGTGGGACTCGTTCGGGCTGCCCGCCGAGAACGCGGCCATCCAGCGGGGCGCAGATCCGGGCGAGTGGACCTACGCCAACATCGCGCAGCACAAGAAGAGCTTCCGCGCGTACGGCTCGTCCTACGACTGGTCTCGGATCCTCCACACCAGCGATCCCGAGTACTACCGCTGGAACCAGTGGCTCTTCCAGCGCCTGTACGAGCGCGGACTCGCCTACCGCAAGGAGAGTCCGGTCAACTGGTGCCCGAACGACCAGACCGTGCTCGCCAACGAGCAGGTCGTGGACGGCCGGTGCGAGCGGTGCGGCACCGAGGTCGTCAAGAAGAAGCTCACGCAGTGGTACTTCAAGATCACCGACTACGCCGACCGCCTCCTCGACGACCTGAACCAGCTGGAGGGCTTCTGGCCGCAGAAGGTCATCCGGATGCAGCGCAACTGGATCGGCCGTTCCGTCGGAGCCGACATCGACTTCGGGATCGAGGGCCACGAAGGCACCGTGACCGTGTTCTCGACCCGCCCCGACACGCTGCACGGCGCGACCTTCTTCGTCGTCGCTCCGGACAGCGACCTGGCTGCCGAGCTCGCCGCGGGCTCGTCCGCCGAGGTGCGCATGCGCTTCCAGGACTACCTCGAGTCCGTCGGCCGCGAGACGGACATCGAACGGCAGAGCACGGACCGCCCGAAAACCGGTGTATTCCTCGAGCGTTATGCAATCAACCCGATCAACGGCGAGCGGCTGCCGATCTGGGCGGCGGACTACGTGCTCGCCGACTACGGTCACGGGGCGGTGATGGCGGTTCCGGCGCATGACCAGCGTGACCTCGACTTCGCGCGTGCTTTCGACCTGCCGGTGAAGGTCGTGGTCGACACGACGGCGCCGGTCACCGGCGCCATCCCCGTCATCGAGCTGGACGAGAGCGGCGTACCCATCGATCCCGGCGCGGACGAGGCAGCCCTCGCCGCACTCGACCCTGCCAAGACCGGGATCGCCCTGACCGGCGAGGGCCGCATGATCAACTCGGGTTCGCTGGACGGGCTGTCCAAGCGCAACGCGATCGCGCGCATCATCGATCAGCTCGCGGCGCTCGGGGCGGGCCGGGCCTCGAAGTCATACCGCCTGCGAGACTGGCTGATCTCACGCCAGCGGTTCTGGGGCACGCCGATCCCGATGATCCACACGGCGGACGATCGCATCGTCCCCGTGCCCGACGACCAGCTGCCGCTCACGCTGCCCGATGTGCAGGGTCTCGATCTGACGCCGAAGGGCACGTCGCCGCTCGGCGGTGCCGCTGAGTGGATGCAGACGACCGACCCCGAGACGGGCGAGCCGGCGCTCCGAGACCCCGACACGATGGACACGTTCGTCGACAGCTCCTGGTACTTCCTGCGATTCCTCTCGCCGGGCGACCCCGACAAGGCCTTCTCGACGCAGCTGGCCGACCGCTGGGCCCCGGTGGATTCGTACATCGGCGGCGTCGAGCACGCCATCCTGCACCTGCTGTACGCGCGCTTCATCACGAAGGTGCTCTTCGACATGGGCCTCGTCGACTTCACCGAGCCCTTCACGAGTCTCGTGAACCAGGGGATGGTGCTGCTGTCGGGCTCGAAGATGTCCAAGAGCAAGGGCAACCTCGTCGAGTTCGCCTCCAGCATGATCGATCCGGGCGCCGACGCCGTGCGCGTCGCCATCGCATTCGCGGGACCGGTCGAGGACGACATCCACTGGGAGGACGTGTCGACGACCGGCGCGCAGAAGTTCCTCGCCCGCGCGTGGCGCGTCGTGAAGGACATCACGAGCGCGCCCGATGTGATCTGGGCCGAAGGCGACCAGGCGCTGCGCCGGGTCACGCACCGCGTGCTCGCCGACGCTCCCGGACTCATCGAGCAGACGAAGTTCAACGTCGTGGTCGCCCGCCTGATGGAACTCGTCAACGCGACCCGCAAGACGATCGACTCCGGGGCGGGTCCGGCCGATCCTGCCGTCCGTGAAGCGGCCGAGGCCACCGCCATGATCCTCGACCTGTTCGCCCCGCACACCGCGGAGGAGATGTGGGAGATCCTGGGCTACCGGCCGTTCGTCGGCCTGGTGACGTGGCGCACACCGGATCCGACGCTGCTCGTAGAGGAATCCGTGACGGCGGTCGTCCAAGTCGACGGCAAGGTCCGTGCGACCCTCGAGGTGCCCACGCGCATCGACGGAGCCGAGCTCGAGCGCATCGCGCGGGCCGATGACCGCGTCCTGCGCGCCCTCGCCGGGCGCGAGATCGCCCGCGCCGTCGTGCGGCCTCCGAAGGTCGTGAGCTTCACCACCCGCTGAGCCTCCTCCCCAGGCTCGGTTGAAGCGCGGGCGTCCACCGGCCGGCTGCATCATGGCCAGGGCGCTTCACGCTCTCCCTACTGTGAGCACGTGACACCGGCCGACCTCCCTCCGAGCAGCGGGCGAAGGCGACGCCTCGGGCTCGGGGCTGCCGTGGTCGTCGTGATCGTCGCGCTCGCGGTCACGGTCGGGATCGGCATCCTGCGCGGCGCGTCGTCACCGGTCGACACGGTCGCCGTGGATGGCATCGGCAGGACGGATGCCGCCACCCCGGCGGCGATCTACGTGTACGTCTCGGGGGCGGTGCGCTCGCCGGGCCTCTACGTGCTCGACGGCGGGTCACGGGTGGTGGACGCGATCGCCGCAGCGGGCGGCTTCACGGCGGACGCCGAAGAGAGCACGGTGAACCTGGCTCGACCGCTCGACGATGGCGAGCAGCTCGACGTCTCGGTAGCGGGGGCGGGGGTGGCATCGGCGACGTCGGCGGGCCCCTCGGGTGACGGAACGATCGACCTCAACACGGCTGACGTGGCCGCCCTCGACACACTCCCGCGCATCGGTCCGGCCATGGCGCAGCGCATCATCGACTGGCGTGAGGCGAATGGGAGGTTCACGAGCGTCGATGACCTGCTCGCAGTCCCGGGGATCGGCGACAAGCTGCTCGAGTCGCTCCGCGACCTCGTGAAGGTCTGAGGCCGTGAGACGCCGCCGCGGGCTGAGGCTGGTTCCGGCGGCCGCAGCCGCGTGGGCCGCGTCCCTCGCCGCGGTGATGGCGCCGGATGCCGCGCCCGCGCTCGCGATCGTGCTGTGGAGCGTGGCGATCCTCGTGATCGTCGCCGCCGCCGCGTGGACCGGCCGAGGCGCGCCGCGGTTCGTCCGCGGGCAGGTGATCGCGGTCGTGGTACTGGCTGCCGCGGCCGGGGCCGCAGCGGCATCCCACGCGGCACTCGCCCAGCCGGAACGCGTCGCCGTCGCCGAGCTGGCGATCGACGGGGGACGGGCGATCACCGTCGAGGCCACCGTGACAGGGAAGGTGGAGCGCCGAGCGGGCGGCACCGTCGCCTTCGACGCGATCGCACGACGCATCGACATCGGGACCGAGGCGCACGCGGTCGACGCAGCCGTCGTCGTGCAGGTCGATCCCGCCGACGTGGATCACCGGCAATCGCTCGACGTCGGAGCGGTCGTCGAGATCCGTGGCACCGGTCGAGCCGGGATACCGGGCGATCGTGCGGTGCTGGAGGTGACGGCATCGCGCGGGGTCCGCGTGATGCAGCCGCCTGCGGGCGTGTTCGCCGCGGCCGCGGACCTGCGCCGCGGCCTCGTCGCCGCCGTCGAGGGTCTCCCCGCCCCGGGTGCGGGGCTCGTTCCCGGCCTTGCCGTGGGCGACACGTCCGCGGTCGATCAGCAGCTGGACGCCGACATGAAGGAGTCTTCGCTGTCGCACCTCACGGCGGTATCGGGGGCGAACTGCGCCCTGGTGGTGGGGCTCGCGTTCGTGGCCGCGGCAGCACTGGGCGCGCGACGGAGTGTGCGGGTCATGTCGGGAATGGTGGCGCTGACGGGCTTCGTGCTGCTCGTCACGCCTGAGCCCAGCGTCCTGCGGGCTGCGGTGATGGCGGCGGTCGCCATGCTCGGGGTGCTGCTGGGGCGCACGACGGCGGGCATGGCGATACTCTCGCTCGCCGTCGCTGTCCTGCTCGTCGCGGACCCGTGGCTATCGGCATCGCTCGGCTTCGCGCTGTCGTCGGCTGCGACGGCATCCCTTCTGCTGTTCGCCCGTCCCCTGGCCGAGGGCATCTCCCGCGTGCTGCCGCGCGTACTCGCGCTGGCGCTGTCGGTTCCGCTCGCGGCGCAGCTCGCCTGCGGCCCCCTTCTCGTGCTGATCACGCCCGTTGTGCCGGTGTACGGAGTCTTGGCGAACCTGCTCGCTGAGCCTGCGGCCCCCGCCGCGACGCTGATCGGGCTCGCCGCGTGCCTGGCCGCGCCGATTCCCGTCCTCCGCGATGGCCTGGCTGCCGTTGCGTGGATTCCGGCGTCGTGGATCGCTGCGACGGCGCAGACCGTGACGTCGCTCCCGGGAGATGTCGTTCCGTGGGTCGAGGGCTGGCCGGGTGCGGCGCTGCTCGGCGTCCTCGGGCTGGCTCTCGGCGTCCTCGTCGCGGTGGGATCGGACGGACGACGGCGCGACCGCCTCGTTCGCGGCGCCGCGATGCTGTTCGTCGCACTGGTCGTCGGGGTGACGGGCGGCGCGGTCGCGCTCGAGTCCACCGCCGGGCGCCTGACGCTGCCTCCGTCGTGGAGCGTCCTCGCGTGCGATGTCGGACAGGGCGACGCCGTGCTGCTCCGGTCGCGGGATGCCGTCATGCTGGTGGACACCGGACGCGCGCCCGAACCGCTCGAGAGATGTCTCGCGCTTGCCGGGATCGACCGCATCGACCTGCTGGTGCTCACGCATTTCGACATGGATCACGTCGGGGGAGTGGCTGCGGTGCAGGGTCGCGTCGGAACTGTGCTGCACGGACCGCTATACGGGCCCGCGCACCATCTGCTCGCAGCCCTGGCGGCCGGTGGGGCGCGGACCGTCGACGCCCATCAGGGCATGGCCGGTGGCATCGGCGCGGCGCGGTGGCGGGTGATCTGGCCCGTCGCCGGCGGCCGCGCGTTCGCGCCGGGGAACGACTGCAGCGTCACCCTGGATGTGCGTGGCGGCGGCATCCCGCCGACGCTGCTGCTGGGAGACCTCTCCGCCGCGCCGCAGCGCGCGATCGTGGCATCCCGGGCGCTCGACCCGCCGTATGCGATCGTCAAGGTCGCGCATCACGGCAGCGCGGATCAGGATGCCGCGCTCTACGAGGCCGCAGCGCCCGCAGTCGCACTCATCACGGTCGGACTCGACAACGACTACGGGCATCCGCGGGCGGAGACGCTGGCGACGCTGGCAGCCGTGCAAGCCAGGATCTTCCGCACCGACCTCGATGGCATGATCGCCGTCTCGGGCGTCGCGGGCGGGATCCAGCTCTGGCGGGATCACGACAGCGTCGTCGGTGCCGATCGGTAGGCTGGACGCATGCCACCGAGCGCCCGCCGAGCCCCCGCGGCGAAGTCGCGCAGCGCCATCCCGCAGCTGTCATGGCGGTCCCCGCAGCCCGCTCCGATCGTGCTCGTGTCAGGTCCTGAAGAGGTGTGCGCAGAACGGGCGATCGCCGGCGTGCGGGAGTATCTGCGGGCAGAGGATCCGAGCCTCGAGGTCAGCGATCTGCGCGCCGACGACTACACGCAGGGATCGCTCCTCGCGGTGACATCGCCCTCGCTGTTCGGCGAGCCGCGGCTGGTCCGCGTGTCGGGGGTCGAGAAGTGCTCGGATGCGTTCCTGGCAGAGGCCGTCGCCTACCTCGCCTTTCCGCAGGAGGGCGCGACGGTCGTGCTCCGCCACACTGGAGCAACCGTTCGCGGCAAGAAGCTGCTCGATGCGATCCGGGCCGGTGAAGGCGGCGGAGTCGAGGTGGCCTGCCCCGCCATCAAGCGCGACTCCGATCGCTACGACTTCGCCGCAGGCGAGTTCCAGGCGGCGAAGAAGCGGATCGCCCCGGCGGCGCTGCGCACGCTCGTGTCCGCCTTCACCGACGATCTCACCGAGCTCGCCGCGGCCTGCCAGCAGCTGATCGCCGATGTCCCCGGCGACATCACCGAGCAGGTCGTGGAGCGGTATTACGGCGGCCGGGTCGAGACATCCGCCTTCACCGTGGCGGACACCGCCATCGCCGGCCGGTATGGTGATGCGCTGCTCGCCCTGCGCCACGCACTCGCAACCGGCGCCGACCCCGTGCCGCTGGTGGCGGCGATCGCCCTGAAGCTTCGGACGATGGCTCGCGTGGCGGGCAGCCGCGAACCTGCCGTGGCGCTTGCGTCGCGGCTCGGCCTCAAGGACTGGCAGGTCGACCGTGCCAGACGCGATCTATCCGGCTGGACGGAGTCGACGCTCGGCATGGCGATACAGGCGGCCGCGCGGGCGGATGCCGAGGTCAAGGGCGGTTCGCGGGACTCGGTGTTCGCCCTCGAGCGCCTGGTCACGGTGATCGCGACACGGGCGCCGTACGGCTCCTGAGCGGCCGCGTCAGGGCTCCTGAGTCGCCGCGTGCGGATCGGCATCCGCATCCTGAAGAACGACGAAGGCCCGCCCCTGACGGGACGGGCCTTCGGAACGCTTCGAGAGCGTGACCTGGGAGAGGTCAGAGCGCTGCGACCTGCTTGGCGATGGCCGACTTGCGGTTCGCCGCCTGGTTCTCGTGGATGACGCCCTTGCTCACAGCCTTGTCGAGCTTCTTGGTCGCCTTCGCAAGCGACAGCTCTGCGGCGGCCTTGTCGCCCGCCGCGATCGCCTCGCGGGTGCGACGCACCTCGGTGCGCAGCTCGCTCTTGACGGCCTTGTTGCGCTCGTGCGCCTTGTCGTTGGTCTTGTTGCGCTTGATCTGCGACTTGATGTTCGCCACGTGTCGACGTTTCTTTCGTTCGGAGTGATGTGAGGGAGAGCCGAGCAGCATGAGAGGGATGCCATCCGGCGATCGTGCGGGCAATCCCACACGCAAGCCAAACAAGGAGTCTACCAGGTCGATCTGGTTATCCACGCCCGGGGCCGGTGGTCACGAGCGGCCTCGTCGATGAGAGATGATCGATGCGCGTCACCCGAGGCGCCATCGCGAGCGAAGGAGCTCTGTCGTGCCCGATCCACTTGTCCCCGCGCCGGTGCGCGGTCTCCGCTGGTCCGCCGCGACCGCCGCATTCCAGATCGAGGGAGCCCGCGCCGCTGGCGGCCGGGGCCGCTCCATCTGGGATGACTTCGTGGACGCACCCGGAGCGGTCCGCGACGGTTCGACAGCGGAACCCGGGCCGGACAGCTTCCACCGGTATCTCGAGGACGTCGACCTGCTCACGCGTCTCGGCGTGGACCGCTACCGGTTCTCGATCTCCTGGGTGCGGGTGCAGCCGACCGGCGCAGGAGGCATGAATCCCGAAGGGATCGCCTACTACGACCGGGTCGTCGACGCCCTGCTGGCGGCCGGCATCACGCCATTTCCGACGCTCTACCACTGGGACCTCCCCTCGACTCTCGAGGCCGCCGGCGGGTGGCTCGCCCGCGATACGGCGGAGCGCTTCGCCGACTACGCGGCGCTGGTCGCCGAAGCGCTGGGCGATCGCGTGAAGCACTGGTACACGATCAACGAACCGGTCTCGACGTCACTGCAGGGCTACGCGATCGGCGAGCTCGCTCCAGGCAGGCAGCTGCTTTTCGAGTCGCTGCCGACGGTTCACCATCAGCTGCTGGCGCACGGGCTCGCCACTCGAGTCCTGCGCGAGGCGGGCGCCGAGACGATAGGCATCGTGAACAACCACACCGACGTGCGTCCGGCATCGCCATCCGCTGAGGATCAGGCAGCCGCGTACGTGTACGACATCCTCCACAACCGGATCTTCGCGGAACCGGTGCTGCTCGGCCGCTACCCCGACATCGAAGCGCTGGGGATGCCGCCGATGCCCGTCGAGCCCGGAGATCTCGAGATCATCTCGACGCCCACGGATGTGTACGGCTTCAACTTCTACAACCCGACCACGATCGCCGCGGCCCCGCCCGAGAGCCCCATTCCCTTCGTGAACGTGCCGACCCCGGGTGCGCCCTGCACCGGGTTCGGCCCGGAATGGCCGATCGTCCCCGATGCCCTCACCGACGTGCTGCTCGACTTCCACACCCGGTACGCGGACGCCCTTCCGCCGATCGTCATCGCCGAGAACGGCGCATCCTTCCCCGAACCCGACTCCATGACCGGGCCGATCGACGACCAGGACCGCATCGCGTACCTTCAGGGTCATATCGCGGCTGTCGAGCGTGCCCGCGACCTGGGAGTGCGCATCGATGAGTACACCGTGTGGTCGCTCCTGGACAACTTCGAGTGGGCTGAGGGGTTCACGCAGCGCTTCGGGCTGGTCCACGTCGACCACGCGACGGGGGAGCGGACGCCCAAGGCGTCCTTCGACTGGTACCGCACACACATCGAGGAGGCAGCACGATGACACGTCCACCCGGAAAGGTCGGAGCCACCTGGCTCACCCTGTTCACCTTGGCGTGGCTCGCCATCTGGACCGTGCAGCTGACGCCCATCCAGCTGCTCCTGCCACTGCAGCTCAACACCCCCGACAGCGCATCCGGCTGGATCCAGGGTGTCGTGTCGTCGGGGCTGATCCTCGGAGTCGGCGGCCTCGTGGCACTCGTCGCCGTGCCGGTCGCGGGTGGTCTCTCCGACCGGACGCGGCTGCGATGGGGGCGACGGCGGCCATGGGCCGTCGGCGGCTCCCTGCTCGCCGGCGCATCCCTCGCTGCGATGGCGTTCGCGAAGGAGCCCCTCGCGGTCGGCGCCGGCTGGGTCGGCGTTTCGGTCGGTCTTGCGCTCGCGATGGCGGCATTCACGGCGCTCATCGCGGACCAGCTGACCACCCAGCGCGGCGCCGCGTCGGCATCCGTCAGCTCATCGCAGGCCGTCGGGATCGTCCTCGGCGTCGGAGTCGTGGTGCTGCTGGGGCTCGGGATCGCAGCCGGGTATCTGCTGCTGGCAGTGTTCATCGCGGTGGTGGGCACCGTCACCGCCGCACTGCTTCCCGATCCGCTGCCCGAGAGCTTCGCGCACGTGGGCGGAGCGCGGGTGCCGTTGAGCGAACGGTTCGCCATCCTGCGCAACCGCGACTTCGCGTGGATGCTGTCGGGCCGCCTCGCGGTCAACATCGGCAATGCGCTCGGCACCGGGCTGCTGCTCTTCTTCCTGCTGTACGGGCTTCACCAGGATCCGGCCGGAGCCGAGGACAACCTGCTCCTCCTGATCGTCGTCTACACGGTCTTCGTCGTGATCGCCTCGATCGCCGCCGGCGCGGTGTCAGACCGCACCGGTCGGCGCAAGGGCCTCGTCGTCTGGTCGTCGCTCATTCAGGCCGCGGCGGCCGTCCTCATCGCCGTCGCACCCGGCTTCGAGGTGACCCTGGTCGCGGCGGCCCTCCTCGGCGTCGGCTACGGCGCCTTCAGCACGGTCGGACTCGCGTTCGCGACCGACATGCTCGGCGAGGAGGACCATGCGCTGGATCTCGGGCTCGTCACCGTCGCCAGCAACCTGGGCCAGCTGCTCGGGCCGCTCATCGGGGCGGGCCTGGTGGCCCTCGTCGGCGGCTTCTGGCTGCTTTTCGCGGCGTCGGCGCTGCTGTCGGTCGTCGGCGCGCTCATGAACGCGGTCGTGAGGGCTCCCGTTCGAGTGTCGTGAGTGCGAGGTTCAGCAGAGCGTTGAACACCTGGGGTCGCATCACGGTCACGTGATGGGTGGTGCGGGGCACGACGATCAGCTCGGCGTGCTGCGCCACCTGCATGAAGAGCCGTTCGTTGACGCGAAGCTGATCGAACTGTCCGTTGACCAGCCACAGCGGCACGTCGATGCGGTGCAGCGCCGCGAGCAGGTCGAGGACCGACAGGCTTCGCAGCGCGATGTCCTGCGCGTCCAGCGCATAGCCGCCGGCGCCGAAGTCGGCACGGGTCTCCTCGGGCAGGATGCGATCGAGCATCCGGTTCGTCAGCCACATCCCCCGATCGGGCAGCGAGTCGAGGCCGCGCGCGAGCAGCCGGTACGCCGCGAGCCCGACTCCCCGTGGGATGGCCGTGCAGGACGCCGCGATGAGTCCGGCCACCGGCGGTGGATCCTCGCGACCCGTGTATCCGACGCAGAGCAGGCCACCCATGGAGTGCCCGACGAGGAGCACCGGGCCACGGGTCGCGGCATCCTGCACCGCGTCGTCGATCGTCGCGAACGCGCCGTCGAGGGTGAACTCCTCGGCCATGCGCGAGCCATGCCCCGGCAGATCCACGGCGACGGCCGGATTGCCCCGATCGGTAAGGTGCGCCACCTGCGTGCGCCACATCGTGGCGGACGTCCGGATGCCGTGCACCAGAACGACCTGGATCACCATCGACCCAGGCTAATCGCCGGGTGGCTGTCGGGTCGTGAGCCACGTCATCGGCCGATCACCTTCGACGAGGCGGGTCGGCGCGTCGTCCCCACGGTCGCCGCACCGTCGCCGCACCGTCGGTATCCTGGGCGCAGGCGCCGCCGGCGCCCACCCGGAGGATCGCACGAATGATCGACATCGTCGTCAACGGGACCGGCCCGCTCGGACGGATGGTGTTCCACCTTCTGGAGTCCGATGACCGCTACCGGGTGCGCGCCTTCACGGCGGATGCCCGGTACTGCTCTGAGCCGTCGCTGCTGGGGGTGCCGCTGATCCCGCATGACGACATCGTCGCCGCCATCCCGCCCGACGATGCCGAGTGCGTTTCGGCCCTCGGCGGCCTGGGCGGGTGGGAGGCACGCAGGGCACACGCGGCGACGATGACCGCACTCGGCTACCGCCACGCGAACTACGTGCATCCGAGCGCCGTCGTGCAGGGCGAGCAGACCTGGGGGGCGAACAACATCGTCTTCCCCTTCTGCACGATCGGGTTCGGCGGTGTGATGGGCCACGACAACGTCCTGCGCGAGAAGGTGTACCTCGGCCATGAGCACCAGGTCGGCGACCACACCTTCATCGGAGTGGGCGCGACCATCGGAGGCGGGTGCTCGCTCGACGACGGGGCGTACATCGCGATGGGATCCACCCTGACCAACGACATCACGGTGCGCTCGGGAGCGTTCATCGGCATCGGCAGCCTTCTGCTGAAGGACGCGCTTCCGAACACCCGCTACTACGGTCACCCCGCCCGGCCTGACGCCGAGAAGGGGCGAGGATCGTGAGCCGGGTCACGCCGCTGCGGCGACACAGCGACGCCCGCGGTCACCTGGTCGCCGTCAGCGGCGAAGCGGAGGTTCCGTTCGCCATCCGACGCGTGTTCTGGATCTACGGCAACGCCGGCGGGCTCTCGCGCGCGGGACACGCGAACGCCGCGACCACCGAGCTGATCGTCAGCGTGGCGGGCTCGTGTCATGCGTCGCTGGACGGACCCGACGGGAGGACCGAGGTCATTCTCAACAGGCCGGACGCTGCGCTGCTCGTGCCGCCCATGACGTGGCTGGAGCTGTCGGATTTCACGCCCGACTGCGTCCTCATCGTGCTGGCCGACACCGAGTACGAGGCCGAGGACTCCATCGCCTCGCTGGATCGCTTCCAGGTCCTCACCGCTCGATGATCGCGTTCTACGACCTGCAGGCGGTCAACGAGCGTCACCGCGCCGAGATCGACCTCGCGATCGCCGCTGTGCTCGACAGCGGGCAGCTGATCCTCGGTCCGCAGACGTCCGCATTCGAGTCCGACTTCGCGCAATTCTGCGGCACACGCAACGCCATCGGCGTCGGCAGCGGGCTCGACGCATTGTCGCTCATCATCCGGGCCATGGGAATCGGGCCGGGCGACGAGGTGATCGTGCCCGCCAACACCTTCATCGCGACGGTGCTGGCGGTCAGCGCGAACGGCTCCGCGCCTGTGCTCGCAGACCCCGACCCCGAGACGATGCTGCTCGATGCCGCCACGGTGGAATCGCTCATCACCGCGCGCACCCGGGCCATCATCGCCGTCCACCTCTACGGCCGCCTGTGCGACATGGCAGCGCTGTCCGAGGTCGCCGAACGCCACGGCCTGCGGCTGATCGAGGATGCCGCCCAAGCGCACGGCGCCGCACGCGACGGCCGCCGAGCCGGCGCGTTCGGCGACGCGGCCGGGTTCTCGTTCTACCCGACGAAAAACCTCGGATGCCTCGGAGACGGCGGCGCCGTGACGACGGACGACGACGCACTGGCGGAGCGCATCCGGATGCTGCGCAACTACGGGTCCGCAGCCAAGAACGTCCATGAACTCCGCGGAGTCAACTCGCGGCTGGACGAACTGCAGGCGGCCGTGCTGGGCGTCAAGCTCCGCCACCTCGACGACGACAACCTGCGCCGACGCGAGATCGCCGCACGGTATCGCGAGCTCCTCGCGGGATCGGGCCTCATCACGCCGACGACGTCCGAGCCGGATCATGTCTTCCACCTGTTCGTCGTCCGCACGTCCGAGCGAGACCGGGTGCAGGCGGCGCTGCGCGAGGCGGGGATCGGGTCGGCGATCCACTACCCGACGCCGCCGCACCGCCAATCCGCCTATCGGGCGCTCGCGCGCACACCGCTGCCGGTCGCCGATCGGCTCGCCGACGAAGTCCTCAGCATCCCGATGCATCCCGCTCTGTCGGATTCCCAGGTGGTCCGGGTCGCCGAGGTGCTTCGTGGCGTCGCCTGAGCTCGTCTCCGCGCTCGTGCCTGCGTACAACCACGCGCGCTACGTCCGCGAGTGCCTCGAGGCTCTGCGCGCGCAGACCCACCGTCCACTCGAACTGCTGATCGGCGACGATGGATCGTCCGACGACACGGTCGACGAGATCCGCTCGTTCCTGCGCGAGCACGGTCATGAGTTCGATCGCGTCGTGTTCCGGCCGAGTGCCGCGAACCGCGGCACCGCGGCGACCCTGAACGACCTGCTCGCCCACGCCCGCGGCCGCTACCTGTTCCTGAACGCGTCGGATGATCGCGCGGCGCCTCGCGCGATCGCCACCCTGGCGGCGGTGCTGGATGCCGACTCCCGCGCCGCCCTCGCGGTGGGCGACAACATGATCATCGACGACGCCGGCGAGCGGATCTACTGGGGTCCACGACGGCAGGCGCAGCAAGTTCCGTCTGACACGAGTTACCAGACCTGGGCCCAGTATCTGCGAGCCGATTTCGGTTCCGGCGTCTTCGACGCACGTCATTTCGGGAGGGCCGGCACGCTGTATCGAGGCAACCACGTCCCCAACGGCAAGCTTTTCCGGCGCGCCGCGGTGGAGGCTGTCGGCGGCTGGCGGGTGGGCGCCATGGAAGACTGGGACCTGAACTTCCGTCTCGCCTGCCGATTCCGTCTCCGCTTCGTCGACGAGGTGCTGTTCTGCTACCGGTGGCACGACACGAACACGATCCGGAATCCGCCACTCGTCGATGGGCCGAGAGCGGCGACCAAGGCGGCCATCACCGATCAGCTTCGCAATCCGTTCGTGTACCTGCGCGTGATGGCGGACCGTGACAACCGCTCGGGACTTCCACTCTGGAGCCTGCTTCGCGGTCAGCCCCCGGCGTCTGGTCCGGGCGAATTCCGTGCGGGTCGCCCGCCCGAGGTGCGGGCGCGCTCGAGAACTGCACGAATCCGATCGTGGCGGCGCTGGCGCGGGTAGAGGCCCGAGCGGACACAAACCGACGCTGCGTGCTGCCAACCAAGGCTCGACGCTCGCGTCGTGGCGTCGGACGGCCGCCCAGCCTGGTCGACGCACCGGTTCGTCGTGTCAACGTCACCGCACGCATACTCGGCGGGTTCGCGGCATCCGCCCCCGTAGAATCGACGGGACATGTCACCCCGCGCCCTGAAGCCGCTCGAGCCCGCCGCGACCCCGCCTGAGCTGATCCGCAACTTCTGCATCATCGCCCACATCGACCACGGCAAGTCGACCCTGGCCGACCGGATGCTGCAGATCACCGGCGTGGTCTCGGACCGCGACATGCGCGCGCAGTACCTCGACCGCATGGACATCGAGCGCGAGCGCGGCATCACGATCAAGAGCCAGGCGGTGCGGATGCCGTGGGCCTCCACCGACCTCGGGTCGTCGAGCGAGCGAAGCGAGCCGAATCGCGCCGACGCCATGCAGACCTACGCGCTCAACATGATCGACACGCCCGGGCACGTCGACTTCACGTACGAGGTGAGCCGCTCGCTCGCGGCGTGCGAGGGCGCCGTCCTGCTCGTCGACGCCGCTCAAGGCATCGAGGCGCAGACTCTCGCGAACCTGTATCTCGCGCTCGAGAACGACCTGCACATCATCCCGGTGCTGAACAAGATCGACCTGCCGGCGGCCGACCCCGAGAAATTCGCGCTCGAACTGGCGAATCTCATCGGCGGCGACCCCGACGACGTGCTGCGGGTCAGCGGCAAGACCGGGCAGGGCGTCGAAGAGCTGCTCGACCGGATCGTGCGCGACATCCCCGCCCCGACTGGCGATGCGAACGCGCCCGCACGCGCGATGATCTTCGACTCGGTGTACGACTCCTACCGGGGTGTCGTGACCTACGTCCGAATGATCGACGGCAAGCTCGAGCCACGAGAGCGCATCCAGATGATGTCGACCAGGGCGACGCACGAGCTGCTCGAGATCGGGGTATCGAACCCCGAGCCGACCCCGAGCAAGGGGCTCGGCATCGGCGAGGTCGGCTACCTCATCACCGGTGTGAAGGACGTCCGCCAGTCAAAGGTCGGCGACACCGTCACAAACGCCCGCAAGCCCGCACAGGTCGCGCTTGCCGGGTACACCGACCCGAAGCCCATGGTCTTCTCGGGCATCTACCCGATCGACGGCAGCGACTACCCGGTGCTGCGTGAGGCGCTCGACAAGCTGAAGCTGTCGGATGCCGCGCTGCAGTACGAGCCCGAGACCTCAGTGGCACTCGGCTTCGGCTTCCGCTGCGGATTCCTGGGGCTCCTGCACCTCGAGATCGTCACCGAGCGCCTGGCGCGCGAGTTCGATCTCGACCTCATCACCACGGCGCCGAGCGTCATCTACGAGGTGACGACGGATGCCGGCAAGCAGATCACCGTGACGAACCCCAGCGAGTATCCCGACGGCCGGGTCGCCACCGTGTCGGAGCCGATGGTGAAGGCCGCGATCCTCACCCCGAAGGACTACGTGGGCACCGTCATGGAGCTCTGCCAGTCCCGCAGGGGGACGCTGCTCGGCATGGAGTACTTCAGCGAGGAGCGCGTCGAGCTGCGCTACAACATGCCGCTCGGCGAGATCGTCTTCGACTTCTTCGATCAGCTGAAGTCCCGCACCCAAGGCTACGCGAGCCTCGACTACGAGCCCAGCGGGCAGCAGGAAGCGGACCTCGTGAAGGTCGACATCCTGCTGCAGGGCGACAAGGTCGACGCCTTCTCGTCGATCGTGCATCGCGACAAGGCGTACGCGTACGGCGTGCTCATGACCGAGCGGCTCAAGAAGCTCATCCCTCGCCAGCAGTTCGAGGTGCCGATCCAGGCCGCGATCGGCGCGCGGATCATCGCCCGCGAGTCGATCCGGGCGATGCGCAAGGACGTGCTCGCCAAGTGCTACGGCGGCGACATCACGCGCAAGCGGAAGCTGCTCGAGAAGCAGAAAGAGGGCAAGAAGCGGATGAAGATGGTCGGCCGTGTCGAGGTCCCCCAAGAGGCGTTCATCGCCGCGCTCTCGGGCGACACCGAGGGCAAGGACAAGAAGTAGCCGGTTAGGCTGGAACCCATGCGTCGAGGAACCTTCCGGGACGAGACCGTCGACTACGCGGCCGTCGGGGCTACTCAGGCACCCGACCTCATGCACTATCCTCCGGAGCGCAGCACCCCCGCGGAGGAGTCGTGGCGCATCGGCAGCGGCGAGGCTCGCTTCCAGTCGGCGAGCGAGGCGCTGCTCTCGTGGGCGGCGCAGCGCGGCGCCGGACTCGAGCTGAAGGATGTCCGCCCGGCATCCGGGCCGATGTACTCCGGCGTGAGCTTCGACGCCGAGGGCAACCCCGTCGCCCCGAGCCGGGCCGAGACCGACGTGCGGTACGACGCCGACGGCACGCCGTATGTCGGGGCTGGAACCACGATCCGACTCGATGGGCGGATCAAGGGCATGCGAGCGGATGCCGAGCTGCGCGTGATCTTCGCGATCGAGGAACCCCGCCGCGTCGGGTTCGCCCTGGGGACCATCTCGGACTCGGTCGTCAGCGGCGAGGAGTCCTTCATGCTCGAATGGAACGACAAGGACGAGGTGTGGTTCACCGTCCGCGCCTTCGATGCGCCGGCCGCGCTGCTGTACCGAGTGTTCCCGGGGCTCATGCGCCGGCGACGGCGGGAGCTGTTCACGCGGTACCTCCGCGCGATTTCTCCGCTGTACACCACCCCCGCGTGACACGCTGATGGGCTCCGCGCTGCCGCTCGGCGAGCCGGCACCGGTCGACGGGTCGCTTCCCGACGCCACCGGCATCGACCAGGCCACGCCATTCGGCGTCTATCTGCACGTCCCGTTCTGCCGCGTCCGCTGCGGGTACTGCGACTTCAACACCTACACATCGAGCGAGCTGCAGGGCGCGCGCCAGGACCAGTACGCCGACACCCTGCTGCGCGAAGTGGCGCTCGCCGAACGGGTGCTCGGGGCGGCGGGACCCCTCCGGCCGGCGAGCACGGTCTTCTTCGGTGGCGGAACCCCGACGCTGCTGCCGCCGGGCGATCTCACGCGGATGCTCGACGGTGTCCGCACGACCTTCGGGATCGAGGCGGATGCCGAGGTCACCGTCGAGGCGAATCCCGACACCGTGACGGATGCCGTGGCGGCCGAGCTGGCGGCATCCGGAGTCACCCGCATGTCGATCGGCATGCAGTCCGCCGTCCCGCATGTACTCGCGGCGCTCGATCGCACGCACGAGCCTGCGAACGTGCGCACCGCGCTCGTTTCGGCCCGGGCCGTCGGGTTCGACGTCAGCCTCGACCTCATCTACGGCGCGCCCGGCGAGTCGCTCGTGGACTGGCGGGCATCGCTCGAGGACGCGGTCGCGCTCGCACCCGACCACATCTCGGCGTACGCGCTGATCGTCGAGGAGGGCACGAAGCTCGCCCGGCAGATCCGCCGTGGCGCCGTGCCCGCGCCCGACGATGACCTGCAGGCCGACATGTACGAGCTCGCCGACGACCTGCTCGGCGCCGCCGGGTACGAGTGGTACGAGGTCTCGAACTGGGCGCGCTCCAACTCGCAGCGCTCTCGCCACAATCTCGCGTACTGGCAGGGAGCGGACTGGTGGGGCTTCGGTCCCGGCGCGCACAGCCACATCGCGGGCGTGCGCTTCTGGAACGTCAAGCACCCCGCCGCGTACGCGCAGCGGCTCGCGGGCGGCGAGTCGCCCGCGGCAGGTCGCGAGCGACCGGATGCCGCGGCCCGGGCCCTCGAGAGCGTGCTACTGCGCACCCGGATCCGCGAGGGCCTGCCGGTCTCGGAACTCCTCGGCGAGGGCCGCCACGCCGTCGCGGCGCTCATCGCCGACGGGCTCGTCGACGGACCGTCGGCGCTGCACGGCAGCATCGTCCTCACGCGGCGCGGACGCCTGCTCGCGGATGCCGTGGTCCGGGCACTCACCGACTGATCAGCTCTCGCGGTGCGGGCGATCGCCCCCGGTCGCCCCGCGAGGGAGCGAAGCGACCGAGACGAGACGCGCCGAACCCAGGGGACTGGCCATGCACGTCACGTAACCCCGTTTCTTCTCGCTTCGCTCGCTCAACGACCGAGCAGGTCCGGTCGCCCCGCGAGGGCGCGGAGCGACCGAGACGAAACGCGCTGAACCCGCGGGAACGACCTACCCTCGGGTGACGGCGTTTCGTCACGCCCCTCGCTCAACGACCGAGCACGTCCGGTAGAATTGGCACTCAAGTCATGCGAGTGCCAAGTCACTCCGGTGCGGATGTCCCTGGCGCCGACAGCATGTGAGGAGGCGGGATGGTCAGCGAACGCGGTCTGCAGGTGCTGCGCGCGATCGTCCAGGACTATGTCGACACGCGTGAGCCGGTCGGAAGCAAGACGATCGTCGAGCGGCACGCGTTCGGCGTGTCGGCGGCGACGATCCGCAACGACATGGCCCTCCTCGAAGACGAGGAGCTCATCGCCGCGCCGCACACGTCCTCGGGTCGCGTCCCGACCGACAAGGGCTACCGCGTCTTCGTCGACCACCTCTCGGAGCTGCGGCCGCTCAGCGCCGCGCAGCGCAGCGCGATCTCGTCGTTCCTCGAAGGGCCGGGCGATCTCGACGATGTGCTGGTGCGGACCGTCCGAGCCCTGACCCAGCTGACCGGCCAGGTCGCCATCGTGCAATATCCGTCGTTCGCGCGCGCGCATGTGTCGCACGTCGAGCTCGTCCAGCTCGGCAGTGGTCGGATGCTCGTCATCGTCGTCACCGACACCGGGCGCGTGTCGCAGCGGATGACGTTCGTCGGCGCGCACTTCGACGACGACGATCTCGCGCGCATGCGGGCCGAGCTCGGCACACTCCTCGTCGGACGATCCGTCCGCGACGGCGTGCAGCGTATCGATGACCACCTCTTGAAGACGGCTCCGGCCCCGGCATCACGGGATGCCGCGATCGCGGCGATCATCCGCGTCGTGGCCGAAGAGCTCGAGGAGTTCCGCCAGGACCGGCTGGTCCTCGCCGGGAGCGCGAACCTCGCTCGCAGCGAGGCGGACTTCCGCGGCAGCATCTATCCCCTCCTCGAGGCCATCGAGGAGCAGGTGACGATCCTCAAGCTCATGAGCGAGATGGTCGCCGACGAGCACGGTCTGGCCGCGAGCATCGGCCGCGAGAACGATGCATTCGGCCTCGGCGAGGCATCCGTCCTCGCATCCGACTATGACGCGACCGGCTCCCGGGCCCGGGTCGGCGTGCTCGGGCCGACCCGCATGGATTACCCGACGAATCTCGCCGCGGTGCGGGCGGTCGCCCGCTACCTCACGCGCATGCTCGAAGAAGACGAGAGCAGCCGCTGACGGCGGCGACGATTTCACATGATCCGCGGCTCGCCGCGGCAGGAAGGCGAATGTGGCTGACCACTACGAGGTCCTCGGCGTCTCACGCGACGCCACCACCGACGAGATCAAGAAGGCGTATCGACGCCTGGCACGGCAGCTGCATCCCGATGTCAATCCCGGCGCGGATGCGTCCGAGCGGTTCAAGCTCGTCACTCACGCGTACGACGTCCTGAGCGATCCCGACCAGCGCGCCCGCTACGACATGGTGGGCGATCAGCCGTTCGGCGGTGCCGGGGGCACCGGCGGGTTCGGCGGGTTCAGCGACATCTTCGAGACGTTCTTCGGCGCCGCCGGAGGAGGCGGCCGAGGCGGCCGCCCGCGCTCACGACGAGAGCGGGGCCAGGACGCGCTCGTGCGGGTCACGCTGGAACTCGGGGATGTCGTCTTCGGCGCCCACCGCGAGATCGAGGTCGACACCGCCGTGCTGTGCGAGACGTGCAGCGGGTCCTGCTGCCAGCCCGGCACCACGCCCGTCACGTGCGACATCTGCCACGGGACGGGACACGTGCAGCGCCAGGTGCGCAGCCTCCTAGGCAACGTGGTGACGACTCAGCCCTGCAACATCTGCCAGGGCTACGGCACGACCATCCCCTACCCGTGCGCGACGTGCCAGGGTCAGGGGCGCGTCCGTGCCCGCCGCACGGTCTCGCTCGACATCCCGGCTGGCGTCGAGACCGGGCTGCGCCTGCAGCTTCCGGGCTCGGGCGAGGTCGGGCCGGCGGGTGGCCCCAATGGCGACCTCTACATCGAGGTGACCGTCTCGCCCCACGAGATCTTCAGCCGCGACGGCGACGATCTGCTCGCGACCCTGGAAGTGTCGATGCCCGACGCGATCCTCGGCACGACGACGACGATCGAGTCGCTCGACGGGTCGGTCGAACTCGAGTTGCGCCCTGGAGTGCAGGCAGGGGACGTCCTCACCATCAAGGGTCGCGGGATCACTCCGCTGCGCGGCACGCAGCGCGGCGACCTGCGTGTCGGAGTGCATGTCGTCACTCCGACACGCCTCGATCACCGCGACCGCGCTCTCATCGAGGAGTTCGCCAAGCGCACCCGGGCCCCCGGTCCGCGACTCGCGGAGTTCCACCAGGGACTGTTCGCCAAGCTCCGCGACCGCTTCCGCAACGGGTGACGGATGCCGCTGCACTTCCTCCTCGATCAGCCTGCTGCGCAGCAGCCCGGCGACGCCGTGGTGCTCACCGGAACTGAGGCGCACCATGCGGCGACCGTCCGACGCGTGCGCGTGGGCGAAGAGGTCACGATCGGTGACGGCCGCGGGGTGTGGCTGGCGGGTGAGTGCGAATCGGTGGCGCCGCGAGAAGTCGTCGTGCGGATCGCGATGAGGACCGAGGTCGCTCGACCGCATCCGCGGATCGTGCTGGTGCAGGCGCTCGCGAAGGGCGACAGAGACGAGCTCGCCGTGCAGGCTGCGACCGAGCTGGGCGTCGACGAGATCGTGCCGTGGCAGGCGGCGCGGAGCGTATCGCGGTGGGACGCCGCCAAGGCCGAGAAGGGCCGGGCGCGGTGGGCCGCGATCGTGCGCGAGGCGGGCAAGCAGGCCCACCGCGCCTGGCTGCCCGACGTGTCGTCCCTGCTGTCGTCGGCCGCGCTTGCCGGGCGTGCGGCGGCGTCCCGTCTTCTCGTGCTCGAGCCGAACGCACCCACGGCCCTGACGTCGCTCGTCCTCGGGGCGAACGACGACATCGTGCTCGTGGTCGGTCCCGAGGGCGGCATCGCGCCCGATGAGCTGGAGGCGCTGGCCGCGGCCGGCGGGGAGCCGGTCCGTCTCGGCGACACCGTCCTGCGCACGTCGACCGCGGGGCCCGCGGCACTGGCGGTCGTGAATGCCGCGCTGCGGCGCTGGTAGCAGGCGCTGCTCGGTGGCCCGAGCGTTTCGTCTCGCTTCGCTCGCTCAACGACCGGGCACGGCACGTCCGGTCGCCCCGCGAGGGAGCGAAGCGACCGAGACGAAACGCGCTGAACCTCTCGAAGCGCCGGGTGGCTGCTGGCCCGAGCGTTTCGTCTCGCTTCGCCCGCTCGACGACCGGAGGGCCGAGAGCCGGGGCCGTCGATACACTGGATGGCATGAGCGAACCGTCGATCTTCACGCGCATCCTGCAGGGTGAGATCCCCGCCGAGATCATCGCGGAAACCGAGAACGCGTTCGTCATCCGCGACATCGCACCCAAGGCTCCGGTGCACCTGCTCGTGATCCCCAAGACCGAGGAGTACCGCAATGTCGTGGAACTCGCGGCAGGCGATGCCGACCTGCTCGCCGAGCTCGTCGGCCTCGCCAACTCCGTCGCCGCCGAGCAGTCGGACGGCGACTTCCGGCTGATCTTCAACACCGGCGAACGGGCCGGCCAGACCGTGATGCACGTGCACGCGCACGTGCTCGCCGGCGAACTGGACGAGAAGAGTCTCGGTGCCTGACGATTCACCGGTTGTCGACCGCGTCTATGCGGACGGCGTCGCCATGGTCCAGCTTCTGGGTCCGCAGGACCGGCTCCTCCGGGTGGTCGAGCGCGAGCATCCCGGCGTCGATGTGCACGTCCGCGGGAATGAGATCACGCTGACGGGGGATGCCGCATCCGTGGCGGCCGCCCGGTCGCTCGTGGACGAGCTGCTCGCCATGACCAAGGCGGGTCACGACCTCGCGCCCTCGGATGTGTCGGCGTCGAACCGGATTCTGCAGGCCGAGGGCGCCCAGCGCCCCTCGGAGGTGCTGGGCGAGGCGATCCTGTCCTCTCGCGGGCGGATCATCCGGCCGAAGACGCTCGGCCAGAAGGCCTACGTCGACGCCATCGAAGCGAACACGATCGTCTTCGGCATCGGGCCGGCGGGCACCGGAAAGACCTACCTCGCGATGGCGAAGGCGATCCAGGCTCTGCAGCGCAAAGACGTGAGCCGCATCATCCTGACGCGGCCGGCCGTCGAGGCGGGGGAGCGACTCGGGTTCCTCCCCGGCACCCTCAACGACAAGATCGATCCGTACCTCCGACCGCTCTACGACGCGCTCAACGAGATGATGGATCCCGAGATCGTCCCCAAGCTCATGGCGACCGGCACGATCGAGGTGGCGCCCCTCGCGTACATGCGCGGTCGCACGCTCAACGACTCGTTCGTCGTGCTCGACGAGGCGCAGAACACCACCCCCGAGCAGATGAAGATGTTCCTGACGCGCCTCGGCTTCGGCACGCGCATGGTCGTCACCGGCGACATCACGCAGGTCGACCTGCCGCAGGGAGCCTCGGGGCTTCGACTCGTGACACGGGTGCTGAACCAGATCGACGACATCCACTTCGCGTACCTGACCAGCGACGACGTGGTCCGCCACAGCCTGGTCGGTCGCATCGTCGACGCGTACACCGAATACGACGAGCGTCGCCTCGCGAGCCGGCGCGAGCGGGACGAGGCATCCGAATTCGCCAACCGCGCCGAGCGACGGTCGGCCGCCCGCCCCTCAGGTCCGCGCGACCACCTGCCCAAGCGAGGCCGCTCATGACGATCGAGATCAACAACGAGTCCGGCATCCCGGTGGACGAGACGGTCCTGCTGCGCCTGATGGAGCACAACCTCGCCGAGCTGCACGTCAGCCCCGATGCGGATGTCGCGATCATGCTCGTCGACGAGGGGGCCATGGAGGCGCTGCATGTGCAGTGGATGGACGAGCCCGGGCCGACCGACGTGCTGAGCTTCCCGATGGACGAGCTCCGGCCCGGAACCGAGGATATGCCGACGCCGGCGGGCCTGCTCGGCGACATCGTGCTGTGCCCCCAGGTCGCCGAGACCCAGGCCACGGCGGCCAAGCATTCCACGATGGACGAGCTCGTCCTGCTGACGACGCATGGCCTGCTGCACCTCCTCGGCTTCGATCACGCCGAACCCGAGGATGAGCGCGAGATGTTCGGACTCCAGAAGGACCTCATCGTGGGCTTCCAGGTCACCGAACGTCGCCGCGGCCGCACATGACGGCTGTCCTCCTGCTCGTCGCCGCGGTGCTGCTGCTGGCCTTCGGCTCCCTGATGGTCGCGATCGACGCCGCGCTGGGCGTCACGTCCCGCGCCGATCTCGCCGAACTGGGCGCTTCGGGGCGGAACGCGTCTTACCTGCGGAACATCGCGACCGACCCCGAGGCGCACGCCAATGCGGTCGTCTTCATCCGCGTCCTCGCCGAGACGACCGCGGCAGTCCTCGTCACGGTGGCCTTCACGCTGCTGTTCGACAGCATCTGGTGGGCGATGCTCGCCGCGGCCGTGCTGATGACCGGCGTGTCCTATGTGGTCGTCGGGGCGAGCCCGCGAAACGTCGGGCGGCTGCACGCCACGGGCCTCCTGCGCGCATCGGCGCCGATCATCCGCGGGGTTCGCATCATCCTCGGTCCCCTTGCTCACGGACTCGTCGCTCTCGGCGTGCGGATCACCCCCGGCGCGTCTCGCGGCCGGTCGTTCGCGTCCGAACAGCAGCTGCTCAGCATCATCGACGAGGCGGCCGAGAACGATCTCATCGAGCAGGACGATCGCGAGCTCATCCACTCGGTGTTCGACTTCACCGACACCTACGTGCGGGCGGTGATGGTACCGCGCACCGACATGGTGACGGTGGATTCGACGGCCTCCACGCGCGAGGCCATGGCGATCTTCCTCGACAAGGGCGTCTCACGCGTCCCGATCGTCGACGACGACGCCGACGACGTCGTCGGGGTGCTGTACCTGAAGGATCTGGTGCAGTTCGGGTTCCGCGACGAGTCCGGATGGCGGGAAGCTCCGATCAGCCGCATCGCGCGGCCCGCCGTGTTCGTCCCGGAGTCGATGAAGGCGGAGACGCTGCTGCAGCAGATGAAGCGGGATGCCGTGCACGTCTGTCTCGTGATCGACGAGTACGGGGGAGTCTCGGGGCTGGTCACGCTCGAGGACCTCATCGAGGAGCTCGTCGGCGAGATCGCCGACGAGTACGACCCGCGCGGGGACGAGGTGACCGAGCTCCAACCCGGTCGATACCGGGTCAGCGCCCGGCTCGGGCTGGACGAGGTCGGCGACCTCTTCGGCATCGAACTCGAAGACGAGGACGTGGATTCGATCGGAGGCCTTCTCGGGAAGGCACTGGGCCGCGTCCCGCAACCGGGCGCGACCGCGGAATACGGCGGCCTCGTCATGACGGGCGGCGCGTCGCGCGGACGCGGACGGGGGATCTCGTCGGTGTTCGTCGAGCGAAGTGAAGCGCTGAACCCCGCCGACGCGGCGTCGGCACGCGCGCCGCGCACGGGCGAGGTCCGCACCGTGCCGGCGCGGACCGGCGAGATTCGCGTGACCAAGAAGGGGGAGCGACCATGACCGACTCGGCTGCTGAGTCCGTCGAGGGGCGGTCCGGCTTCGTCACGTTCGTCGGCAGGCCGAACGTGGGCAAGTCGACGCTGACCAACGCGCTGGTGGGCGAGAAGGTGGCGATCACGAGCGACAAGCCGCAGACCACCCGCCGCGCCATCCGCGGGATCCTCAATCGCCCAGGCGGACAGCTCGTGATCGTCGACACGCCGGGGCTGCACAAGCCGAGGACGCTCCTCGGCCAGCGGCTGAACGATCTGGTCGAGCAGGTCCTCGGCGACGTGGATGTGATCGGGTTCTGCGTGCCTGCGACCGAGAAGGTCGGTCCGGGCGACCGCCGCATCGCCGAGTCGCTCGACGGCTACGGCCGCGCGAAGAAGGTCGCGATCGTGACGAAGACGGATGCCGCGACCCGCGAGCAGATCACCGAGCGCCTCATGGAGGTCGACAGCCTGCGCGATGACTGGGCTGCCGTCATCCCGCTGTCGGCGATGACCGACCAGCAGCTGGACGTTCTCACCGACGAGCTGCTCGCGCTCATGCCGACGGGCCCCGCGCTCTATCCGCGTGGCGTCGTGACGGACGAGTCGACCGAGGATCGCGTCGCCGAGATCATCCGCGAGGCCGCGCTCGAGGGGGTGCGGGACGAGCTGCCGCACTCGATCGCCGTGATGATCCAGGAGATCCGGCCCCGCGAGGATTCCGACCTCACCGACGTGTTCGCCGACATCGTGGTGGAGCGCGACAGCCAGAAGGCGATCATCATCGGCCGGAAGGGTTCGCGACTGCGAGAAGTCGGCGCACGCGCGCGCGGGGGCATCGAGCCCCTGCTGGAGTCGCGGGTGTACCTCTCGCTGCATGTCCGGGTGGCGAAGGAGTGGCAGCGCGATCCGAAGCAGCTCGGGCGTCTGGGGTTCTGACATCGCACGCCAGTGGATCGCGACGAGGTGGGGAAGCCCCGACACCTGGGAGTTCGTCGAGCACGATGTGCCGGCGCCGGTCTCGGGGGAGGTCACGATCCGGGTCCGTGCGGCAGGAGTCAATCCGGCCGACTACAAGCACGTCGCTGCCGAACGGCCCGGGCTCTCACTGCCCGTCCCGATCGGCTACGAACTGTCGGGCGAGGTGACGGCGATCGGGCCGGACACCGCGATCGGCTCCGGCCCGGTGAGGGTCGGGGACGAGGTCATCGCCTTCCGCGTGCAGGGCGGCTACGCGACGGAGCTCACCGTGGCTGCCGAGACGGTGTTCGCGAAGCCGCCGTCGCTGTCGTTCGAGGCCGCCGCGAACCTCCTGCTGGCGGGGTCGACCGCATCCGAGATGCTGCACGTCACCGGCGTCGAAGCGGGGGAGACCATCGTGCTGCATGGCGCGTCGGGGGCCGTGGGAGTCAGCGTCCTGCAGCAGGCGCGGCTGCTCGGCGCGAGGGTCATCGGCACCGCGAGCGCCTCGAACTTCGACCGCGTCAGCCGTTTCGGCGGCATTCCGGTGGCCTACGGTCCGGGGCTCCCGGAGCGCGCGCGGGATGCCGGGACCGCGCCGATCGCCGCGGCACTCGACTCCGTCGGCACCGACGAGGCGGTCGACGCCTCACTCGAACTCGTCAGCGACCGCAGCAGGATCGTGACGATCGCCGCGGCCCGCCGAGCTTCCGAGGAGGGCATCCGGGCCATCGGCGGCGCGATGCCGGCCAGCGCTGCCTATCGCGACAGCGTGCGGGTCCGGCTCATCGAGTTTGCGGGCTCCGGCGCTGTCGTCGTGCCGATCGCGCGAACGTTCCCGTTGGCGGACGCCCCTCAGGCGCTGCGCTTCCTCGCCGGGGGTCACCCCGGCGGCAAGATCGCACTGCTGCCCTAGGGCGCTTCGTCCTCAGCGGGCCTCGGCCGGGCGGTTCACGTCCGCCGGCCGACGAGATCGAGCAGCCGGGTTCGGGACTTTGTCACAGTTCGCCACCGACCCGAGGGATCGAACCAGTGCGGTGCTCTCACCTCAGCCCCTCTCCGAGACCCGCGGCCACAGCCCGACGCGTCCGCTCGACCGTCTCACGGAGTGACTCGAGCGGCGCTTCGATACCTCGATTCTGCCGAGGGGCTCCGACATTGCCGAACGCGTTTCACCCCGGTCAGGTCCGATTTCCGGGAGCAGCTCCGGTGCTGGACTGCCCGGACGGCCCGACCTGCTCCCCGACGGGGTGCAGCGCCGACCGGATCGCCACGACGCCAGTGCCGTAGTCGGCGTTCGCGGCATCCTGCCAGGTGCCGTCGTCCCAGACCACGTCGACCAGCAGCCAGCCGTTCTCGGGAGAAGAGGCCAGATACCCGTCACCGAGGATGCCCGGCAGTTCGTCCTGGATCCCCGTGAGCGTCGCGTCGTCACCGGCACCCGCCTTGCCACCCGTCGGGTCGGGGAAGGGCATCGGATCGTAGAGAGCCAGCATGATGGGCGGCTTCGTGACCGTGAACTTCTCCCCGTCGTATGTGCCCTGTACGGCGTAGGTGCCCCAGGTCGCCTTTCCCGAGGTCTCGGAACCATCGACGCCGTCCCACGACCAGTTCGCGATGGGAACCCCGCTGCATTGCGGCGGGTACGACTCCGCGACCGCGCCGAGGCAGAGTTCGACCGTGCCGTCGACATCCATCACCGTCGCCTGGGCGATGACCTCGCCCTCGGGAGGTGCCGGCGAGAGCGACCCCAGAGAGTGGCCCGGAGGGGCATCGGCCGCGGCGGGCGTCGCGGGCGGTGTCGCACACGCCGACAGAGCGATGACGGATGCCGCGCCCAGCGCGAGCGCGAGAAGGTGTCGACGATGACGGGTCATAACCACTCAGTGTCGCCCGCGCGAGGATCGTCTCATACCCGTGCGGTTCGCACCCGCGCGTGACCGGGTGTAACCTGGCCCCATGCGTGCAGGCTCGCTGCTTCTCCTTAGCTGCCGCGACGAGGCCTCGATCTAGGGCCCCCCTCGTCGCGGAGCTTGTTGTCGGCCCGCTCATTTCGACGAGGAAGACGCGACACATGGATAACACTCAGAAGCCCTCAGGGATGCCGGTCCACAAGTACCGCCCCTACCACGAGCAGCTCACCGTCCACCTGCCCGACCGCACCTGGCCGGACGCCCGCATCACCAAGGCACCTCGCTGGTGTGCCGTGGATCTCCGGGACGGCAACCAGGCGCTCATCGATCCGATGAGTCCCGAGCGCAAGCGCATCATGTTCGATCTGCTCGTGAGCCTCGGCTACAAGGAGATCGAGGTGGGCTTCCCCTCCGCGAGCCAGACCGACTTCGACTTCGTCCGGCTGCTCATCGAGGACGACCTGATTCCCGACGACGTCACGATCCAGGTGCTGACGCAGGCTCGCGAGCATCTGATCGAGCGGACCTACGAATCGATCGCCGGCGCGAAGCAGGCGATCATGCACCTGTACAACTCCACGAGCGTGCTGCAGCGCGACGTGGTGTTCCGCACCGACAAGCAGGGCATCATCGACATCGCCGTCGAAGGCGCGCGGCTGTGCCGTCGGTTCGAGAAGCGCATCCCCGAGACGAAGGTGTTCTACGAGTATTCGCCCGAGAGCTACACCGGCACCGAGCTCGAATTCGCGCTCGACGTCTGCAACCAGGTCCTCGAGGTGTTCGAGCCGACTCCGGATCGCAAGGTCATCATCAACCTTCCCGCGACCGTGGAGATGGCGACTCCGAACGTCTACGCCGACTCCATCGAGTGGATGAGCCGTCGCCTGGCGCACCGCGAGAACGTCATCCTCTCGCTGCACCCGCACAACGACCGCGGCACGGCGATCGCAGCGGCCGAGCTCGGCTACATGGCCGGCGCGGATCGCATCGAAGGATGCCTCTTCGGCAACGGCGAGCGCACCGGCAACGTGGATCTCGTGGCCCTGGGCATCAACCTGCTGACGCAGGGGATCGACCCGCAGATCGACTTCAGCGATGTCGACCAGGTCAAGCGCACGGTCGAGTACTGCAACCAGCTTCCGGTGCACGAGCGCAGCCCGTGGGCGGGTGACCTGGTGTTCACAGCCTTCAGCGGCTCGCACCAGGACGCCATCAAGAAGGGCTTCGAGGCGATGGATGCCCGCGCGGCCGCCGAGGGCGTCACCGTCGACGAACTCGAGTGGGCGGTGCCCTACCTGCCGATCGACCCGAAGGACCTGGGTCGTTCGTACGAGGCCGTCATCCGCGTGAACTCGCAGTCGGGCAAGGGCGGCGTCGCCTACCTGCTCAAGACGGACCACGCGCTCGACCTGCCGCGGCGGCTCCAGATCGAGTTCTCGGGGGTCGTGCAGGCGAAGACGGATGCCGAAGGCGGCGAGGTCACCAGCGACCAGATCTGGGCGATCTTCAACGACGAGTACCTTCCCTCGCAGATCGCCGACGAGCGCTGGGGGCGATTCGAGATCCTCGGCACGCGCACGCAGAGCGACCTCTCGGGCGACGTCTCGCTCGAGGTCACCCTGCGCGACGGCGACGACCAGTTCGACGCAGCCGGCAACGGCAACGGTCCGGTGTCGGCGTTCCTCGAGATCGTGCGCGCTCAAGGGTTCGACGTGTCGCTCTACGACTACGTCGAGCACACACTCAGCGCCGGGGGCGACGCGCAGGCCGCGGCCTACGTCGAACTGCAGGTCGACGGCGAGCGGCTCTGGGGCGTCGGAATCGACGGCGACATCTCCACGGCATCCCTCAAAGCCATCGTCTCGGGTGTGAACCGCGCGATCCGCACCCGCGAACGCGAGGGTGTGCTGGCCAGCGCCTGACCCTCCGGTGCGCTCCGCGACCCGGCCGTCGCGGAGCGCGCTGAGTCGGGACTCAGCGAGTACGTCCAGTCTTGGCATGCCCGGGCGGTGAAGCGATCGAGACGATCGGCGCGGAGCCCGCACGTCGGAGGCACGCGCCGTTTCTCATGCGAATGGGATGAACTTCTCCACGTGTCGTTGACACGGTGAACGAAGCGCAGGTAGACCGGGGGACGTACTGGCGCCGACGCACCCTCGCCATGAAGGAGCCCCGCAATGCTTCACCACCGCGACAACATCCGTGACGAGATGCTCGACGAGGTCTTCGCCTCGTCCGACCTCTCGGTCTCGATGCCGAAGTACCGCATCCCCGAGAAGGAGCACCTCGCCCGCCACGCCTACCAGGTCGTCTCCGACGAGCTCATGATGGATGGCAACTCCCGCCAGAACCTCGCGACGTTCTGTCAGACGTGGCTGGAGCCGGAGGTGCGCGCGCTGATGGCGGAGAGCCTCGACAAGAACATGGTCGACAAGGACGAGTATCCGCAGACGGCCGAGATCGAGGCCCGCTGCGTCCACATCCTCGCCGATCTGTGGAACTCGCCCGACGCCGTGAACACGCTCGGCACGTCGACGACGGGCTCGAGCGAGGCCGCCATGCTGGGCGGCATGGCGCTGCTGTGGAACTGGCGCGCGCGTCAGCGTGCGGCCGGCAACCCGACCGACAAGCCCAATCTGATCACGGGCCCCGTTCAGGTCTGCTGGCACAAGTTCGCCCGCTACTGGGACGTCGAGCTGCGCGAGATCCCGATGGACGGCGATCGGTTCCTGATGACCCCCGAAGAGGTCGTCAAGCGCGTCGACGAGAACACGATCGGGGTGGTCCCCACGCTCGGGGTGACCTTCACCGGCGGCTTCGAGCCGGTGCAGGACGTGAGCAACGCGCTGGACGCGCTCCAGGAGGAGAAGGGACTCGACATCCCCATCCACGTGGACGGCGCCAGCGGGGGGTTCCTCGCCCCCTTCACGGCGCCGAACATCGTGTGGGACTTCCGGCTGCCGCGCGTCAAGTCGATCAACACCTCCGGACACAAGTTCGGGCTCGCCCCGCTCGGCGTCGGCTGGATCGTGTGGCGGGATGCCTCGGACCTGCCGCAGGACCTGATCTTCAACGTGAACTACCTCGGCGGCAACATGCCCACGTTCGCGCTGAACTTCTCACGGCCCGGGGGTCAGATCGTCGCGCAGTACTACAACTTCCTGCGGCTCGGCCGCGAGGGCTACCGCAAAGTGCAGCAGTCCTGCTACGACACAGCCATGTACCTCGCGGGCGAGATCGCTCAGCTCGGCCACTTCGACATCATCAACGGCGGAGGACCCCATGAGGGCATCCCCGCGGTGTCGTGGAAGCTCAAGGAAGGCGTCGACCACCCGTTCACGCTGTTCGATCTCGCCGATCGGCTGCGGACCCGCGGATGGCAGGTCCCGGCCTACACGATGCCGCCGAACCGGGAGGACCTCCCGATCCAGCGCATCCTGGTGCGAGTCGGATTCAGCAGGGACGAGGCATCCCTGCTCATGGATGACTACCGCGACGCGATCGCCCACTTCGACAAGCACCCCATCACCGTGTCGATGACCGAAGAGGAAGCCGGAGCCTTCCACCACTGAGGGCACGCGGTGGCGCGCTCCTTCATCCGGTGGGGGAGCGCGCCGTCGCGTCGCTACGATCGTCACGTGTCTCGATCACCGCGACCGAAGAGCCTGCGTCTTCGCCGAGAGGCGTGGGGCTTCATGATCGGATCCGCGTGCTTCGCGCTCGGTGTGGTGCCGGCGTACGCGGCGGCCGTCGGGCCGGTCTGGGATTCCGCCACGTTCTTCCTCGGCTCGCTCTTCTTCACCACGGCGGGGTTCATCCAGCTCGCCTTGAGCGGGCGGCGCCCGCCGCGCAATGCATGGCGCGGAGCGGATGCCGCCGACTGGTGGGCTGCGGCGATCCAGTTCGTCGGCACGATCCTCTTCAACGTCAGCACCGTGACGGTTCTCATCGTCGCGGCCAACTCGCCCGCCCACGAGTTCACCGGGTGGCGGCCGGATGCCTGGGGCTCGATCGCCTTCCTCGTGTCGAGCACGTTCGCGCTGGTCGCCGCGAGCCGTCGTCATGAGCTGTGGGATCCGATGGCACGCACGTTCCATGGGACGATGCTCAACATGGTCGGATCCATCGCCTTCGGGATCTCGGCCGTGGGCGCGTACGTCTATCCAGCTTCGGGCGACCTCCGCAACCTCGCCTGGGCGAACCTCGGAACGTTCGTCGGGGCAGTGTGCTTCTTCGTCGCGGCGCTCCTCGCGCGTCGCAGCGACCTCGCCGGGGAAGCGAAGCCGGCTACGGCTTGACGGTGGGGATCGCCGATGTCTCGACGGCGACCTTGCGCCGGTAGAGCGCACGCTGCTCGGGCAGCGAGATGTCGAAGATCACCGCGAGAAGGCGGATGACGGTGGTCACGACGACGCCGATGACTGCTGCGACGACGAGGGGGAGGCCGAACGCCTCCGTGGTCGCAAGGACGACGCATCCCGCGGCGGCCGCCACCGCGTAGAGCGACCCCACGTGCATGATCGCCACCGGCAGGCCCATGATCATGTCGCGCAGGATGCCGCCGCCCACCGCGGAGCAGACGCCGACGAACACAGCTGGGACCGGCGGCAGCCCGAGAGCGAGCGCCTTGCTGGTGCCGAATGCGCCGAACAGCCCGATCACCAGGGCGTCGAGACCGACGATCACGGCGTTGAGCCTCTGGAAGAGCCCGGCGAGCAGCATCCCGATCAGCGCCGCGCCGGTGGCGGTGAGGAGATACCAGTTGCTCTGCAGCGTGACCGGCGTGACGTTGAGCAGGAGGTCGCGGATGAGGCCGCCCCCCATCCCCATGACGATCCCGATGATCGCCACACCGAGCAGATCGAGTCGCCGCTGGCCCCGGAATCCCGAGGCGAACAAGGCCCCCTGCACACCGCCGAGGCCTACCGCGATGAGGTCCGCCCAGAGCGGGATGACGAAGAGGGGCTCACTCACGCGTCCATTGTGGGTGTGCTGCTGCGGGATGCCGGTGCGCATCGCCGTGCGCGCCGCCGAGACGGGTGGGGGAGCCGGCATCCATAATTGAATCGTGCCCACCTACCGCGACGAGGTCGTGGTCCTCCGCACCCACAAGCTGGGCGAAGCGGATCGGATCGTGACGATGCTGAGCCGCCGGCACGGCAAGGTGCGGGCGGTGGCGAAGGGCGTTCGCCGCACCTCATCGCGCTTCGGCGCGAGGCTCGAGCCGTTCATGGTCGCCGATGTGCTGCTCTACCAGGGCCGCTCGCTCGACATCGTTCAGCAGGCCGAAACCCTCGGCTCGTACGGCGCCGACATCGCCGTCCACTACGACCGCTACACCTCGGCGCACGCGATGGTCGAGGCCGCCGACCGGCTCAACGAGGCCGAGACGACGATCGAGCAGTACCTGCTGCTGGTCGGGGGGCTTCGCGCCCTCGCTGCCGGCGACCACGCGTCGCGCAGCATCCTGGACTCCTACCTCCTTCGCGCGATGGCCCTGTCGGGGTGGGCGCCGAGCCTGTCCGAGTGCGCGCGCTGCAGCGCGCCCGGCCCCCACGACGCGTTCGTCGCGCAGCTCGGCGGCATGGTGTGCGCCGACTGCGCCCCGATGGGCTCCGCACGGCTCGACCCGCCGACCGTCCGGCTGCTGCAGTCCCTCATGTCGGGGGACTGGGCGGACGTGGATGCCGCCGCCCCGCGCTCGTGCGCCGCGGCGTCCGGGCTCATCGCGGCCTATGCCCAGTGGCACCTGGAGCGCGGCATCCGCTCGCTCGAGCACGTCTCCTCCGGCGCGCCCGGGGCCATCCGATGACGCCGAAGCCCTACACGCATCGGGATGCCGTCGCCTACCGTCCGGTCGACTGGACCGGCCTGTACCCTCCGGCGTTCCCGAAGGGCTCGGTGCCCGAGCATGTCGCGATCGTCATGGACGGCAACGGGCGGTGGGCCAACCGCCGAGGGCTCACCCGGATCGAGGGTCACAAAGCGGGCGAGGCGGCGCTGCTCGACGTCGTCGCGGGTGCCATCCAGGCAGGCGTGAAGCACCTGTCGGTCTACGCGTTCTCGACCGAGAACTGGTCGCGCTCGCCCGACGAGGTGCGCTTCCTGATGGGGTTCAACCGTGACGTGCTGCATCGTCGCCGCGACCAGCTCAACGAATGGGGCGTGCGGGTGCGGTGGTCCGGCCGCCGGCCGCGCCTGTGGTCGAGCGTCATCAAGGAGCTGCAGTTCGCCGAGCGGCTGACGGCCGGCAACGACGTCCTCACGCTGACGATGTGCGTGAACTACGGCGGCCGGGTCGAGCTCGTCGACGCGATGCGCGCGATCGGCGACGACATCGCCGCCGGGCGCCTCAAGCCGTCTGCAGTGACCGAGAAGCTCATCCAGAAGCGGCTGTACCAGCCGGACATGCCGGATGTCGATCTGTTCATCCGCTCGAGCGGCGAGCAGCGCACCTCGAACTTCCTGCTGTGGGAGTCCGCCTACGCCGAGTTCGTCTTCCTCGATACGCTCTGGCCGGACTTCTCGCGCACCGACCTCTGGCAGGGGATCGAGCTTTATCTCGACCGCGACCGCCGCTTCGGCGGTGCCGTGGACACTCCCGAGCCGCCCGCTCTGTAGACCACTGTCACGAACCCGCGCTCGGGGGCATCTCCTGCGAGCGTCCACGGGAAGTCCGCAGGAATAGCCTGCGACCCCGACGCGGTTGTGCCTGGCATGACGGATGCCATCAAGATCGACGTGTGGAGTGACATCGCCTGCCCATGGTGCTACATCGGCAAGCGGAATCTCGAGAAGGGGCTGGCCGAGGCATCCGGCGATGACGACGCCCCCGCCGTCGAGGTGACATTCCGCTCCTTCGAGCTCTCGCCCGACACCCCCGTCGACTTCGAGGGCGGGGAGGCGGACTACCTCGCACAGCACAAGGGCATCTCCGAGGCGCAGGCCCACCAGCTGCTCGAGCGGGTCACCGGCGTCGCCGCAGGCGCCGGCATCGAGTACCGCTTCGATCTGCTCAAGCACACGAACACCGTGAAGGCGCACGAGCTGCTGCACTTCGCGAAGGAGCAGGGACGTCAGCACGAGCTGACGGAGCGCCTGATGTCCGCCTACTTCACCGAGGGCCGCCATCTCGGGCGCGAGGACGAGCTCGTCTCACTCGCCGCGGATGCCGGTCTCGACGGTGAGGAGGCCCGCGACGCGCTGCAGAGCGGGCGATTCCTGCCCGCGGTGCGCGCCGATCAGGCGCAGGCCGCCGCGTACGGGATCAACGGCGTGCCGTTCTTCGTGATCGACGGAAAATACGGCGTGTCCGGCGCCCAGCCCGCCGAGGCGTTCGCCCAGATCGTGCGCCAGGTGTGGTCGGAAGACCACGACTCCGCGCGGGTCTGACCGGGTCGCCCGAGAGGCGCGGCCTCAGCGCGGCAGGTGCTGCTCGATGACCTCGACGATCGCCGGGTCGTCGGGCTTCACCTGGGGCCGGAAGCGGTGCACCTCGCCCTGCGGCGTGAGCACGAACTTCTCGAAGTTCCAGAGGATCGGCCCCTTCTTGCCCTCGACATCCTGAGCCTTCTTGAGCGCCTTGTAGATCGGCGCGGCCTTGCCGCCGTTGACCCGCACCTTGTCGAAGATCGGGAAGGTGGCGCCCCAGGTCATCGAGCAGTAGTCGAGGATCTCGTCCATCGAGCCGGGCTCCTGGCCGCCGAACTGGTTGCAGGGGAAGCCGAGCACCGTGAACCCGCGGTCGGCGTACGCGCGCTGGAGGTTCTCGAGCTGCTCGTACTGCGGGGTGAGACCGCATTTCGACGCGACGTTGACGATCAGCAGCACCTGGTCGGAGTAATCCGACAGGGTCGCGGTTCCGCCATCCGCCGTCTGGAAGGGGATCTCGCGCAGGTCTGTCAGGGTCGTTTCCGTCATATATGCAGGCTAATACATCCCTGTGGGACCAAGGCTGGGCGGCCCGTGGGTCTCGCACCGCCTGCCCAGGCCGAGTCTGGGAGAATGGCCGGGTGACCACTGCCCTCGCACCCGAGCGGACTCTCCGCATCGGACCCATCGCGCTCGACGCCCCTGTCGTGCTCGCGCCGATGGCGGGCATCACCAACACCGCCTTCCGCCGGCTGTGCCGTGAATACGGGGCGGGCCTCTACGTCAGCGAGATGATCACGTCGCGTGCGCTGGTCGAGCGCAACGCGACCACCATGCGGCTCATCACGCATCATGAATCCGAGACGCCCCGCTCCATTCAGCTCTACGGCGTGGATCCGGCGACCGTCGAAGGGGCCGTGCGGGTCCTCGTGGCAGAGGATCGCGCCGATCACATCGACTTGAACTTCGGATGCCCCGTCCCCAAGGTGACACGCAAGGGGGGCGGCGCCGCCCTGCCGTGGAAGCTCGAGCTGTTCAGGGACATCGTCACGCGCGCGGCGCGAGCCGCGGGCGACATCCCCCTCACGGTGAAGATGCGCAAGGGCATCGACTCCGATCACCTCACGTACCTCGACGCGGGCCGCATCGCCGAGGATGCAGGGGTCGCGGCGGTCGCACTGCACGCCCGGACGGCCGCGGAGTTCTACTCCGGCGAGGCGGACTGGTCCGCGATCGCGAAGCTCAAAGAAGTCGTGACGAGCGTGCCGGTGCTCGGCAACGGCGACATCTGGTCGGCCGAGGACGCCGTGCGGATGATGGCCGAGACCGGATGCGACGGTGTCGTCGTGGGTCGCGGATGCCTCGGCCGCCCATGGCTGTTCGGCGACCTCGCGCGCGAGCTCGGCGGCGCCCGGTCGTCGAGCGAGCGAAGCGAGACGAAACGTGCCGACGTCGACGCCACCCTGGGTTTCGTGGCTGCCGCGTTCCGCCGCCACGCCGAGCTGCTGGTGGAGTTCTTCGAGGACGAGGACCGCGGCTGCCGCGACATCCGCAAGCACGTCGCCTGGTACTTCAAGGGGTACCCCGTCGGCGGCGAGACCCGAGCCAGGCTCGCGACCGCCTCGAGCCTCGCCGAGATCGACGACCTGCTGGCGACCCTCGAGCTCGACGCGCCGTACCCGGGCGCTGCGGCGGAAGGACAGCGCGGCCGTGCCGGCACCCCGAAGCGTCCAGCACTGCCCGAGGGCTGGCTGGACTCCCGCGAGCTCGGAGCCGAGGCATCCTGCGCCCTCGCCGAAGCGGAACTCCACCACAGTGGCGGCTGACGGCGCCGTCGCGGTGGGCTTCGCCGCCCAGCGCCCGACGGGCTACGACGACGATGACGCCGCCCGCTTCCACCACGAGCAGCACCGCTCGCAGCGGGACGACTTCGCGCGCGACCGCGCCAGGGTGCTGCATTCGGCGGCCCTGCGTCGCCTCGCGGCGAAGACGCAGGTGCTGAGCCCGGCGAGCCCCGCGGACTTCGCCCGCAACCGCCTTACCCACTCGCTCGAGGTCGCTCAGGTCGGCAGGGAGCTCGCGACGGCGCTGCGGCTCTCGCCCGACGTGGTCGACACGGCCTGTCTCAGCCACGACCTCGGCCACCCCCCATTCGGGCACAACGGCGAGCGGGCGCTCAACGACTGGGCCGAGGACATCGGCGGGTTCGAGGGCAATGCGCAGACCCTCCGGATCGTCACGCGCCTCGAGCCGAAGGTGGTCGACGACTCGGGTCGCACGTTCGGACTCAACCTGACACGTGCGAGTCTCGACGCCACGTGCAAGTACCCGTGGACGGCGGACCATCCTGTCCCCGATCCGAGCGGCCGGCTGAAGTTCGGCGTGTACCCCGACGACGAGGAGACCTTCCGCTGGATGCGCATCGGCGCACCGGGTCGCGTCCGGTGCGTCGAGGCCGAGGTCATGGACCTGTCGGACGACATCGCCTATTCGGTCCACGACTTCGAGGACGCCGTCGTCAACCGGTACCTCGATCCGTCGCGGCTCGGCGACACCCAGGAGCACTCCGTCCTGCTCGCCGCGATCCAGTCGTGGGTGGGATTCGACTTCGCCCGCGACGAACTCGAGGACGCGCTGTACCGCCTCATGCGGCTGCCTGAGTGGATCGCCTCGTTCGACGGCACGCGCGCTGATCTCGCCCGGCTGAAGAATCTCACGTCCGACCTGATCGGCCGCTTCGCGCGGGCGGCGACGACCGCGACGCGCGAAGCGTATGAGACATCCGTCCTCACGCGCTATCGTGCGCACGTCGTCGTGCCGCGTGTGGTCGAGGCCGAGATGGCCGTGCTCAAGGGCATCATCGGCGCCGCCGTGGTATCGATCGAGGGCAGGAAGGCGCTCTACAAGGAGCAGCGCCGCGTGCTGAGCCGCCTGGCGACTGCCCTGTCGGAGCAGCCGGAGGCTCTCGACGCCATCCACGCCCAGGACTTCGCGACAGCCGGGACGGATGCCGCGCGCCGACGTGTCGTGGTCGACCAGGTCGCGAGCCTCACTGATCAGCTCGCGATCGCCTGGCACCGGCGTCTTGTCGGGGACGTGGATGCCGCGTCGCTCGGGATCTGGGCGCCAGGCGCCCCCAAGCCGCCCTCCCGGGCGGGTTCGTACGCCCCGGCCGAGGACCGCTGATGGCGGGTCGCATCCGGCAGGCCGACGTCGACGAGGTCAAGGCGCGGACCGACATCGCCGACATCATCGGCGAGCGCGTCGCGCTCAAGCCCGCCGGCGTCGGCGCGATGAAGGGGCTCTGCCCGTTCCACGACGAGCGCAGCCCCAGCTTCAACGTCCGGCCGCAGGCGGGCTTCTACCACTGCTTCGGCTGCGGCGAATCCGGCGATGTCTACTCCTTCCTGCGCAGGATGGATCATCTGTCGTTCACGGAGGCCGTCGAGCGGCTCGCCGGCCGCATCGGCTATTCACTGCACTACGAGGACGGTGGAGCGACACCCGACACGAGCGGCCGGACCCGGCTGTACGCCGCGAACGCCGCCGCCGCGGAGTTCTTCCGGTCGCAGCTGGCGACGAGCGAGGCCGTGGCAGCGCGGAGATTCCTCGGGGAGCGCGGCTTCGATGCCGGCGCCGCCGCGCATTTCGGCGTCGGGTACGCGCCGAGGGGCTGGTCGGGGATGCACTCCGCCCTTCGTGACACCGGATTCTCGGACGAGGAGCTGAGCGCCGCGGGGCTCGTCTCGCAGGGCCAGCGAGGCGTGTACGACCGGTTCCGCGGGCGGGTGATCTGGCCGATCCGCGATGTGACCGGGCAGGTCATCGGGTTCGGGGCACGGCGGCTGTACGACGACGACAACGGCCCGAAGTACCTCAACACCCCTGAGACGACGATCTATCACAAGGCGCAGGTGCTGTACGGTCTCGACCTCGCAAAGCGCGACATCTCGCGCGAGCATCGAGTGGTCGTCGTAGAGGGCTACACCGACGTGATGGCGTGTCACCTCGCCGGCATCACGACCGCGATCGCCACGTGCGGCACGGCGTTCGGGTCCGATCACATCAGCGTGCTGCGGCGGGTGATGGGCGATGATTCCACCTCTGGTGAGGTGGTGTTCACGTTCGACCCGGATGCCGCGGGCCAGAAGGCGGCGCTGCGCGCCTTCGCCGACGCCAAGCGCTTCAACGCGCAGACGTACGTCGCGACCGGTCCCGAAGGTCTCGACCCGTGCGATCTCCGTCTGCAGCGCGGGGACGGAGCCGTCCGCGCACTGATGGAGCTGAAGGTGCCGATGGTCGAGTTCGTGATCGACCAGCGGATCTCGGGCTTCGACCTCGCCAGCGTCGAAGGGCGTGTAGGGGCTCTCCGTGCCGCAGCGCCGGTGGTCGCCGAGCTTCGCGACCCCCTCGTCCAGCCCGAGTACGTGCGGGTCCTCGCCCGTCGCCTGGGCCTGGACACCGAGGACGTGCGGCGAGAAGTCGAACGTGCCGGGCGCGGCGGCTCGACGCGCGACGCGAGCCCGGCAGCACGCGACGAGTCCGGGACGACCCGGGTGACGATCGCGTCCCTGCCGCGGACCGCGGATGTCGCGCTGGAGCGCGACGCATTGATGGGGTTCCTGCAGTTCGGGCATCGGATCGATCGCGGACTGCTCGAACACGCCGTGAGCCTGCCGTTGCGGCATCCGGCCCTCGACGCGGTCCGACGGGCCGTGGACTCCGCGGCCGATCTGGAACGCCCCGGCTGGGCAGCGGATGCCGTCGGCTCCGTGCCCGAGCCCTATCGCTCTTTCGCCGCAGAGCTGCTGACCGCCGACTTCCCCGCCTTGACCGACGACGCCGCGGTCGCGTCGACCGCGGCTCTCGCGCGTCGGCTCATCGCTCGCGCGCTCGATCGCGAGAAGTCCGAGCTGCTGAGCGCGATCCAGCGTGTCTCGGCGGATTCGGTCGAGGGGCTCGGCATCCGTCTGCGACTGCGTCAGCTGGATGCCGAGCGCCAGAGTCTGGCCGCAGAGGCCTGATCGGCGCGGGTCGGACTGGCCCCGAGGGGCTGTGCACGGCAGGATGAGCACATGGCTCGACGACAAGAGGCCGATGCGGCGATCCGCTGCTCAGACCTCTCCATCGCGCGTGCCACCCGTGGCGGCCCGGCGCAGCGCGTCATCGACGGCGTGTCGTTCGTTCTGCCCCACGCCGGCACGCTCGCAGTGATGGGACCCACCGGCTCCGGCAAGTCGAGCCTCGCCGCCGTGCTCGCCGGAGCCGATGAGATGGGACTCGCCGTCGTCGGCGGCGATGCGCTCGTCGAGGGCGTGCGGGTGCGGCATCCGGGTCGTGACCATCGGTACCTCACGTACGTCACCGGGCACCTCACGCAATCGGCCGGCGCGAGGCTGCCGGCACGGTTCACCGTCGCGGAACTGATCGGCCAGCCCATCACGAGCCGTGACAGGCGCGTGAACGCGAGAGCGCTCGCAGTGCGCGTGGCGACCCTGCTGGACGAGCTGATGCTGCCCCTCGGCGCCGCGGCGAAGTACCCGTACGAGCTGAGCGCCGGCATGCGGCAGCGCGTGGCGTTCGCGCAGGCGCTGGTCCTGCAGCCGCGCGTGTTCATCGCCGACGAGCCCTTCGCCAACATGGACCTCGAGGTCCGGAAAGCCGCCCGCGAGGCGATCGTGCGCCGCCGCTCGGGATACGGGATGTCGACGCTCGTCGTGACGAATGACGCGGAGGTCGTGCGCGAACTCGATGCCGACATCCTGCTGCTTCGCGGTGGTTTCACGATCGCCTACGGGCACGGTACGAGCGACCTGCTGTGGACGCCGAGCGGCGACCCGGACACGCGCCTCATCTCGTCGTGACGGTCATGAGCACACCTTCGGCTTTGGTAACATAGTCGGGTTGCCCGCGAGAGCGGGCATGATCCTCGGTAGCTCAATTGGCAGAGCAATCGGCTGTTAACCGATAGGTTCTTGGTTCGAGTCCAAGCCGGGGAGCGAACGGCTCCGGGCTCCACCCCGGGGCCGTTCTTGCTTCCACGGGCGTCAGGCTTCGATGTCGTCGACGCCCGGAGTCCACGCCTGACCGGGCCGACCCCAGCCGCGCTTGCGGGCGATCTTCTGCACCGTCTTCCAGTCCGAGTCGGCAAGGCGGTCGACGTACAGCACGCCGTCCAGGTGGTCGAACTCGTGCTGCAGGATTCGTGCGCGCCAGCCGTCGACCTCGACGCGCACCTCCTCGCCCTCCAGGTCGGTGCCTGCGACGAGGACGGCGTCGGACCGGCGAAGCGGGAACCGCTCGCCGGGGAACGACAGGCACCCTTCGGACTCGTCATCGGGATCCGGCTCACCAGGATCCAGCGGTCGCATCCACAGCTCGGGATTGACGATCACGCCACGCCAGGGCGCTCCGTCGTCATCCGGATAGCTGTACGTGAAGATCCGCAGTCCCACCCCGACCTGCGGGGCCGCGAGGCCGACGCCGGGCGCGGCATCCATCGTCTCGAACATGTCGGCGACCAGCGAGCGGATGTCATCCGTGATCTCTTCCACTCGCGAGGCCGGAGCGTGGAGCACGGGGTCACCCATGATGCGAATCGGCAGAACGGCCACGCCTTGAGCCTACCGATCGGCATCCGCGACTAGTGTCGAAACGTGGTGTGGACGGTCGACCAGTTCGAAAGCGTGGGCGATTCGCTCGTCGGCGCCTTTCAGAATCCGGGCATCCTGATCGGAATCCCGCTTGCGCTGCTCGGCTCCATCTTCATGTCCTTCGGCGCGCAGTATCAGCACCGGGGCGTGACCAAGGTCGAGAAGCAGAGCGGGTCGGACGGCACGCAAGGCCTGACGGGCGCGCAGCTGAAGCGGCTGCTCACCAGGCCATCATGGGTGATCGGCACGGTGATGCTGGGCCTTGCGATCGTCTGCCAGCTGGCCGCCCTGTCGTTCGCGCCGCTGATCGTGGTGCAGCCCCTCGGCGCGATCGCGCTCGTCATCACGACCCTCCTCAACGCCCAGATCAGCGGCCACCGGCCCACCCGCCGGTCGCTCATCGCGATCGGGGCGTGCGTCGGGGGAATCTTCGTGTTCGTCACCATCGCGGCGCTCTACGCGACCGACATGCCCGTATCCGACAGACAGCTGATCACGATCCTCCTGCTGCTTGCCGTGGTGACCATAGTCTTCGCGGCGCTGTGGATCTGGCGTCGCCACCACATGGGCGCGCTGTTCTACATCACGGCGGCGGGTGTCATCTACGGATTCGTGGCGACATTGGCGAAAGTGGTGATCACCCGCATCCAGACCGGCGACTTCGAGTGGCTCACCTTCACCTGTCTCGCGGCTCTTCTGATCACCGCCGTCGTCGGGGCGTACTTCGTTCAGACGGCGTACTCGTCCGGTCCGCCCGACCTCGTCATCGCCGGGCTCACAGTCATCGACCCGATCGTCGCGATCCTGATCGGCCTCATCGTCCTCAACGAGGCGCAGGGGGCGCCCCTCTGGGTCTACATCGCGTTCGCGGCCGTCGGCGCCATCGCCGTGTGGGGCGTGTTCCAGCTCGCGCGCTACCACCCCCAGATCGTCAGCGACAGCCTGGAGCACGCGATCCAGCGCGGCAGCTCAGGCAGCGCGGACGCTCCCCACCCTGTCACCGGCTCGATCCGGGTGACCGAGGCCGTCGCGAAGGTGTGGCCCGATCCACCCGTCAAAGACAAGGGCGATTGACTGGACCACTGAGCAACCCGTTCAGGCGCCTGGCGGGATGTCGATGACGATGCGGCCTTCCTGCCTGCGGCCCTTGTCGCCGGGAGCCGGTGCCGGTGCGGGAAGCTCGACCTGAGCCTCCCAATCGGCGCGCGCTTCGTCGGCGGAGGGGCGCCAGACGGCGTCGAGTCCGCTGCCGACACCTGCGAATGACCCGCCACCGCCGTCGAGCTGGCGGCGCAGGTTGTCGCGCTTGAGGCGTGGCGCCGCCGCGATTGCGACCAGTGCGAGGACGACGGCGGCAGCGGTGATGAGCCAGCCGATCGCGTCCACGTCATCATTTTCCCATGGTCGGCCCGACCGACGCCAGGCGATAGGCTCGATGCCGCGGGGGCGGTGGCCAAGCTGGTCAAGGCAGCGGGCTCATAACCCGACGATCGTGGGTTCAAGTCCCACCCGCCCCACGGAGAGTACGAGCCGCCCGCAGGGCGGCTCGTACTCTCCGTCCCGGGTCGGCCCACCATTGCGCGCCCGGGACGGGCCCCGAGCCGGGCACGCGAGCCGCCTGCGAGTTGCCTGAACTGGCGGCCTCGCGATCCGCGGATGCCGCCACTCAGGGCAATTGCCCGTGTTGCGGTCGCCGCGGCAGGGGCAACGGCCCGGGCGGTGGCGGTGCCACGGCCCGGACGGTATCTGCGCGGCGAGTTGCCTCGATCGGCTGACTCGGAGGGGGATGGATGCCGCCGCTGAGGGCAAGTCGATCATGCCAAAGGGGCCGGCGCCGCCCGGTGTCCTGTCCGGTGCGGCGCCCGAGGCCGCACAGCGTCGAGCGCCCGCCGACCACCCAGCCCGCGAGCTGCCTGTACCGGCCGCTTCACAGGGCGATTTTCCCACCACGCGAGGCAGCTCGACCTGGGCCTGGCCCACGCCGACCCGAGACGGCGAAGCCGAGCCAGGTCAGTCCTGCATCGCCGCGCCGATGTAGGAGTACTTCACGAACACCTCCGGCGCGAGGCCGGCCTGCTCGAGAACACCCTGGACGGCGGTCAGCATATACTTCGAGTCCCAGCCCATGTAGAGGAACCGGGACTCGTCGAGCTCATCCCACAGGCCGTTCCATGCCGGGGCAGGGAAGATCGGTCCGCCGCGCTGCGCGCTGAAGGCGACCACATCCTCGCGCGCGTCTGCCCACAGTCGCTTGAACACCCGGTTGAAGAGGTATCTGACGTCGTGCACCTCCCAGTGCTCGCCGCGATACTCGACGTACTCGAACTCGCGCTGCCAGCCTCGGGGCCAGCCGCGCCGACGCAGGGCGTCGAGGATGGGCGTCAGATCGTCGTCGTCGATGCCGACCGTCGCCGGGCGCTCCCAGATCCGCAGGAACCCGCTCGTGAGCCGGGCGGTGCGATCGGCGATCGCGGCGGTGCCCCAGGCCGGGACATCGGCAAGCTCTCTCGTCGTGGCGATGTCGCTGCGGGGGTAGACCGCCGCCCGCTTCTCCGGGAACGAGGCATCCAGCGCACGTTCGGCCAATGGCCCCTCGAGAAGCGCGAGATTCCCGAGGGTCTGCGCCAGCGCTCTATGGCTGTTCTGCTCGTCGTCGCTGTAGTCGGCCCATTGCCGTTCCCCGTCGCCGCTCCATTCGTTGCCCGGCGACAGCGGGAAGACGTGCTCCACCTCGAGGTCGCCGCCGGGGGCGACACCCGCGAGGCGGCCGAGCACGTAACGGGCGTGGGGGAGATCGCCGTATTTGAGGGCGACGCGCACGCGCTCATCCGAGGGGGTGATCCGGGCGATGGCGCGCACGAGACTGTCGGCGCCCTTCTCGCGTGCGCGACACAGCCGCGCGATGAGGCGGTGGGTCGTCACGCCCACGACCGATCGGCGAAGCAGAAGCGACTGCAGCTGCTCCAGAATCCGGATGAACGCGCCTCGGTCGATCAGTCCCCGGAGGTGGTCGCGATACGCGTGCATCACCAGCGGATAGGTCCCACCGCCGAAGGTGTTCACGTAGGCGAGCTGGCGCGCGATCTCGGCATCCGGTTCCTGCGTGGGATCGAGCAGGATGCGGTAGATGTGCGAGTAGTCCCGCCACTCCGCCGCGTGGCGCTGAAGCGTCTTGTGGTCGAGCCGTGGGAACTCGTGCCGGAACGCGTCGTACACGCCCCGCTCGCCTGCGACCGCGACTTCGCGTCCGGTGGTCATCACGAGGTAGTGACGCCAGAAGCTGCCGATCGAGTCGTCGGTGTTCTGCTCGATGGGCACCCAGAAGGCGTCTTCGACCTGGCTCTGCTCGGCGTGCGAGAGGCCCATCAGCACGTAGTTGTGGATCAGCTCATGGTCGCGCAGCGGCTCGCCGGTGGAGTTGAGGCTCTCGAACGTCTGCTGCGCGTTCGCGTCGGCACCCAGCGCGATCGCGACGTGCTCCAGCTTCTGCAGCCCGCGCCAGATTCGGGGCGCCTCCTCGGCGAGGATCTGGCTGCGGAAGAACGCGTAGTTGTCATCGAAGCGGGACTCGCGCGACTCGTCATCGGCAGCCTGGCGGTCGAGGATGACGCTCTCGAAGACGTCCGCCCAGGCACGATGAGGCCGCAGCTTCGTGCGGGTGGGATCGTCCGCCCGCACGAGGACCCGCTCCAGCTGCGCCGCCAGCGTCGGATCCTCGTCCCGGACCGTATGGTGCAGCGCCGCGACGAGCAGCATGAGAGTCGTGATCCGCTGCTGGCCGTCGATGAGGACGAGCTCGGCTGCGTGATCCGCGGCGCTTCGGGTCGAGAGGATCGATCCGATGAAGTGCGTCTCGGTGGCGCCGGACGCGGCGACGGACCGGATGTCGGCGAGCAGCTGCTCGCATCCGCCGATGTCCCACCGGTACTGCCGCTGGTACACCGGCACCACGATGCTCGTCTCGCGGTCGGACAGCCACGCGATGGTGTTCACCGCGGTCGCATCGATGTTCGTGGCACTGACCATGGTGTCGTCTCGTCCTCCGCAACGCCGTCCGCTGTGCCGAACCCGCCCACCCGCCAAGGGGCGCCGCAGTCGGCCGAAGGGAGTCTAACGGAGCCGGATGCCGCGCCCGGTCGGGCCGCGCTGAAGGACGCGTGCCGGCCCTGGGCTGACCAGCACCCAGAGGTAGGCTTGCCTAAGTCGGGCCTGTAAAAACGTGCTGGCCCCCTACGAAAGGCTGATCCACCTCATGGGTTACATCAAGTCCGCCGCGCTCGAAGAGACCGGCTACGTCGTCCTCGATCGGTACGACCAGCAGCTCGACCCGAAGGAGTGGCTCGACATCGAGTACAACGACTGGAAGTCGTCGGGCGACACGCGGTTCGCGCCGCTGGCCAGCGCCTTCGGCGAGATCGAGTGCAACGGCTTCTGGAACCACAAACCGCCGCGCACCGACAAGGACGGCGTGTGGATCGACTCTCAGGTCGAGAAGGCCCCGAATCTCACGCGCCGCGCGCAGGAGCCGGGTGCCAACGTCGGCCGCTGCCGCGTCATTGAGCTGCAGCCCACGCCGTACGGCGAGTGTCTCTACAACCTCCACCAGGACGACAACAACCGGCTCAACCCCGACGGCACCGGGTGGGTCGTGCGCGGGTTCTTCAACCTGACCGACGACACGGAGAGCTTCTTCGTCCTGCGCGAGAACCGCACCGACCCCGCCGGCGAGGTGCGCATCGCGCTGCCCGCAGGCGCGCAGCTGATCATCGACACGCAGCGCCTGTGGCACGCCGCCACCCACGTCGGCACCGAGCCGCGCTACTGCCTCATCACCTCGTGGACCTCGGGCCCCGAGCTCGATGCATACATCGAGAAGCACCACGGCGTGAACACGACGGAGAACTTCCCGGTCGCGCAGGACGTCCTCGACGCCGGCTACGCCGAGCAGGCCCGCAAGGATGCCGCGCGGGCCGCGTACTACGCAGCCAAGGGTCAGGTCGAGATCCAAGCTATGAGCGAGGCCTGATCCTCGTTCTCCTCGTGCGGAGGCCCCGGCCCGGCGGCCGCGGCCTCCGCCGCGCAACGGCCCGCCGCGCCGAATGACACGCTTGTCATTAGCGCTCGCAGTGCGCGATAATGGCGCCAAGCACAATCGAACAGCCACGGAATCCGTTTACAGGTCGTTGGGGAAGACGCACCTGACGAACGGAGAGATGATGGCGACACCACAGGCGCGTGGAGTGATCTACATTCACTCTGCGCCACGAGCATTGTGCCCGCACCTGGAGTGGGCGGTAGGCCGCGCGCTCGGCCGGGGCGTCAGCTTCGACTGGGCCGATCAGCCGGTGCTCTCGGGCAGCCGACGTGCCGAGTTCTACTGGGAGAGCACCGCCGGCACCGGGGCCGCTCTGGCCACCGCGATCCGGGGCTGGGAGCACCTGAGGTTCGAGGTGACCGAGGACCCGACTCCGCGCAGCGACGGCGGCCGCTGGCTGCACACGCCGGGGCTCGGCATCCACTACGCGCAGACGGACTCGGCGGGCAACGTCGTGATCGGCGAGGACCGCCTTCGGTACGCGATGGAGGTGGCCGCCGGGGATGCGTTCGAGTTGCATCGGGAACTGCAGATCGCGCTCGGGGCGGCCTGGGACGAAGAGCTGGAGCCGTTCCGGCACGCCAGCGACGACGCACCCGTCGTCTGGCTGCACAAGGTCGGCTGAAGGCCGGAACCGACGACTCGCAGGACTCAGGCGGGACGAGGCGCCACTACCGATGCTCGGCGGACGCAGGATCCCCGGGCCGCGGGAACGCGAATCACCGCCTGACACGACAGACGCCCCCGGCAGGCTTCGCCGGGGGCGTCTTCGTCGTCGATCGCCGCGGCGCCGGGTGCGGCCGGCCGCGGCACCGTGCCCGTGGGCTAGACCGAGCGGAACGCGACGACGGCGTTGTGCCCGCCGAAGCCGAAGGAGTTGCTGATCGCCAACTGCGCGCCATCGCCCAGGGCGATCGCATCACCCGAGACGCGCAGCGGGATCTCGGGGTCCTGCGTGGAGATGTTGATCGTGGGTGGGGCCAGCCGGTCGCGCAGCGCGAGGATGGTGAAGATCGCCTCGAGCGCTCCGGTGCCGCCCAGCAGGTGCCCCGTCGAGGCCTTGGTCGCGGAGACCGGGATCTCGTGGATGCGGTCGCCGAACACGCTCAGCAGGGCCTTGTACTCGGCGATGTCGCCGGTCGGGGTGGACGTTGCGTGGGCGTTGATGTGCGTCACCTCGTCGGGGGACGCATCCGCTTGGTCGAGCGCGATCCGCACCGCGCGCGAGGCTCCGAGACCCTCCGGCTCGGGAGCCGTGATGTGGTACGAATCGGCCGTCACGCCGCCGCCGACGACCTCCGCGTAGATCTTGGCGCCGCGCGCCTTGGCGTGCTCCTCGGTCTCGAGGACGAGGCATGCCGCACCCTCGCCCATCACGAAGCCGTCGCGGTCGACGCTGTAGGGCCGCGATGCCGTCTCGGGGGAGTCGTTGCGCCGCGAGAGCGCCTGCATCGACGCGAACGCCGCCAGGGTGAGGGCGTGGATGACGGCTTCCGAGCCTCCCGCGATGATCACGTCCGCCTTGCCGTCGCGGAGGTTCTCGAAGGCGTTCACGAGCGCCTCCGTGCTCGAGGCGCACGCGGATGCGACCGTGCGCGCATAGGCGCGGGCGCCCAGGTGCATCGACACCGCGGCGGCAGGGGCATTCGGCATGAGCATCGGAACGCTCATCGGCATGACCCGGCGAGGACCCTTCGTCCTGAGCGTGTCCCAACCTGCCAGCGTGGTCTGCAGCCCGCCGATGCCGGTCGCGAAGTCGATCCCGAAGCGCTCCGGGTCGACGTCCGGGCGACCGGCATCCGCCCACGCCTCCTGCGCGGCGACCAGCGCGAACTGCGCCGACGGGTCGAGGCGGTTCGCCACCGGGCGCTCGAGCACCGAGTCGGGACGGATGGCGGCCTCGGCCGCGAACGTCACCGGGAGCTGGTACTCCTCGACCCAGTCGTACTCGAGCGCGTGAGCGCCCGAGACTCGGGCCTGGAGGGCGGACCAGCTCTCGGGCGCGGTGCCGCCGAGCGGCGTGGAGGCACCGATTCCGGTGACGACGATGCGGGGTTTGCTCATGGAGATCAAGATCCTCGTTGGTGTGCCGGTGGGGGCGCTGCGGCCCCCACCGTGGCGTGCGTCAGCAAGCCGGGGTTAGGGGCGGAGCCCCATCACGCGTTCGCTAGGACTGGTTCGACGTGATGAAGGTGACGGCGTCGCCGACGGTCTTGAGGTTCTTGACCTCGTCGTCGGGGATCGTGACGCCGAACTTCTCCTCAGCGTTGACGACGATCGTCATCATCGAGATCGAGTCGATGTCGAGGTCGTCGGTGAACGACTTGTCGAGCGCGACCTCGTCGGCCGAGATGCCGGTCTCGTCGGTGATGAGCTCGGCAAGTCCTGCGAGGACCTCGTCGGTGGTGAATGCCATGGTTTCTCCTGTTCTCGGGATTCTCCGGCCCTGGCGGGGCCGCTGTTCAGTCTATGGTCGGGGCTCTGTCGGGTCAGGGAAGGACGACGACCTGCGCGCCGAACACGAGCCCGGCGCCGAAGCCGATCTGCAGGGCGAGGCCGCCGCTGAGCTCGGGGTGCTCCTCGAGCAGCCGGTGGGTCGCGAGAGGGATCGACGCCGCCGAGGTGTTGCCGGTCGTCTCGATGTCGCGGCCGACCACGACGGAGTCGGGAAGCTTCAGCTGCTTGGCGAACTCGTCGATGATGCGCATGTTCGCCTGGTGCGGCACGAAGGCGGCCAGGTCGGATGCCTCGACCCCGGCGGCTTCGAGAGCCTGGCGAGCGACCTTGACCATCTCCCAGACGGCCCAGCGGAACACCGTCGGTCCCTCCTGCCGCAGCGTGGGCCAGGGTGCAGTGCCGTCGCGGAACTCGTTCAGGGTGTAGTTCATGCCGACGGCGTCGGCCTTCGAGCCGTCCGATCCCCACACCGTGGGTCCGATGCCCGGCGTGTCGCTCGGCCCGATGACGACCGCACCGGCGCCGTCGCCGAGCAGGAACGAGATGCTCCGGTCGGCGGGATCGACGATGTCACTGAGCTTTTCGGTGCCGATGACGACGGCGTAGTGGGCCAGACCGCCGCGGATGAGCGCATCGGCCTGCGCCACCCCGTACGAGAAGCCTGCGCAGGCCGCGTTGAGGTCGTAGGCCGCGGCCGGGTTCGCTCCGACGCGATCCGCCACGATCGCCGACACGGACGGCGTCTGCTTCGGGTTGCTGATGGTGGCGACGATGACCGCATCGACCTGCTGCGGGTCGACTCCCGATCGCGCGATCGCCTCGGCTGCGGCATCCGCTGCCAGATCGATGGCCGACGTCTCGGGGACGGCCCGCGTTCGCGTCACGATGCCGGTGCGCTGACGGATCCATTCGTCGCTGGAGTCGATCGGGCCGATGAGGTCCTCGTTGGGGACGGCGATCTCACCGCGTGCGGCGCCGTACGAGTAGATGCGGGTGTGTGCCGAGCCGGTGGGCTGGATGAGCGAGCGAGTCATGCGGAATCTCCGGTCAGTGCGGCGACGGCGGCGAGTTCGTCAGGGGTCTTCACCGCGACTGCGGGAACGCCTCGCAGCGCGCGCTTCGCGAGCCCGGTCAACGTGCCGGCGGGTGAGAGCTCGACGAGCCCGGTCACGCCGGCCTCGGCGAATGAGGCCATGCACAGATCCCAGCGCACCGGCGAGGCGACCTGGTCGACGAGCAGGTCGACGAAGGCCGATCCCGATGCGGCGCGACCGCCGTCGCGATTGCTCCAGACGGTCACGCGGGGGTCGGATGCCGCCACCTCGGCAGCGGCGGCGCGCAGCGTTTCGACCGCCGGAGCCATGTACCGCGTGTGGAAGGCACCGGCGACCTGCAGCGGAATCACCCGGGTGCCTGCCGGAGGTTCGGCCGCGAGTGCCTGCAGCGCGCCGAGCGCGCCGGCCGCGACGAGCTGTCCGCCGCCGTTGTAGTTCGCGGGAGTCAGGTCGAGCTCTTCGAGGCGGGCGACGATGGATGCCTCGTCCCCGCCGATGACCGCGCTCATGCCGGTCTGCTCGCTCGCCGCAGCCTCCGCCATCGCGCGACCTCGGATGCCGACGAGTCGCAGCGCGTCCTCTTCGCTCAGGATCCCGGCCGCCGCTGCGGCCGCGAACTCGCCGACCGAATGACCGGCCACTCCGGCGATGCGGTCGACATCGGGCAGCGCGTTCCATGAGAGCAGGCTCGCAGCGACGATGAGCGGCTGAGCGACCTGCGTGTCCCGGATCCGGTCGGCGTCCCACTCCGTCCCGGCTGCCGCGAGATCGACACCCGCCCACTCGGAATAGGCGGCCACGCGATCGGGCGCGCCGTCGAGGGCGAGCCAGGGAGCGAGGAAACCGGGGGACTGAGAGCCCTGCCCGGGGAAGACCGCGATGATCACTTTTCCATCCTGCCAACTATCGTCCGTGTGCTTCTGGCGATCCCGTCACAAGAATGACGCGATGCTTTGTGCAAGCCGCACAGCCTAATGATGAGGTCTCCGTGCCGACGAGGTCCGCCGACGGGTTGCATCTGTGCCCATCGAGCCGAGGATGAGCGCAGTCTGCAGGATCAGCGCCTCACGCGGACCCGTGGCATCCCAGCCGATGACCTCGGACACGCGCTTGAGGCGATAGCGCACCGTGTTGGGGTGCACGAACAGCTCCCGGGCGGTGGCTTCGAGCGATCGTCCGTTGTCGAGGTAGCTCCAGAGCGTTGTGACGAGGTCGGCGCTGTGCGCCTGCAGCGGGCGGTAGATGCGATCCACCAGGGTCTGCTTGGCCAGTGGATCGCCGGCGAGTGCGCGCTCGGGCAGCAGATCGTCCGCCTCGACCGGCCGTGGCGCGTGCCGCCAGGCGCGGGCGACGGCGAAACCGCCGAGCGCGGCGCGGGCGCTCTGGCTGGCATCGACGAGGGCGGGAACCGGCGGACCGAGCACGAGGTGACCCGCGCCGAACCCGGGCTCGAGCCGTTTCGCGATCTCGGGGAACGGCAGGTCCGCCGCCAGCTCGTCCGTTCGGTTCGGCGGATCCGCGCGTCCCAGCACCAGCACGAGACGGGATCCTTGGACGCCGATCAGCACGTCCACGCCGAGCTTGCGCGCCGTGCGGCGCAGTTGATCCACATCGAACAGCGGCGGTGTGGTGCCGACGAGCACCGCGACTTCGCCGTGGCCGTGCCATCCCAGGGCGGCGATCCGGCTCGGCAGCTCTTCGTCCGCCTCGCCGGTCAGGATCGAGTCCACGACGAGCGCCTCCAGGCGCGCATCCCAGAGACCGCGGGCCTCGGCCGCGCGGGCGTAGACGTCGGCGGCGGCGAAGGCGACCTCGCGCGAATACAGCAGGATCGCCTCCCGGAGGTGCTCGCCCTTGTCGGCGATGCGCTCCTCGGTGACCTCCACGGTGGCGCGGATCAGCTGGAGCGTCTGGGTCAGGCTGACGCTGCGCAGCAGCTCACGCGGGGCTGCAGCGAAGATGTCCGCGGCGATCCACGGGGTCGAATCGGGGTCGTCGTACCACTGGATGAACGACGTGATGCCGGCCTGAGCCACGAGGCCCACCGCGGACCGGCGTGCCGGGGGCATCTCGGCGTACCACGGCAGCGTCTCTTCAAGGCGCTTGTTGGTTGCCGTCGCGAGATCGCCCGAGACCCGCCGCAGCCATACGAGGGTCGCGGTCTTGTCCATCGGCGCGCGGGTGCCTGGCATCCGCTCGATCAGCTCTCGCCGCCTGCGTTGCCGCTGGTGCCTGCTGTCACGTCGTGGAGGCGATAGCGCTCGATGGCCTGCGCCGCGAGTCCCCGGTCGACGACGCCGTCCTCGGCGAGCGCCTGCAGGGTGCGCACGACGATGGACGGACCGTCGATCTTGAAGAACCGGCGTGCCGCGGGTCGCGTGTCCGAGAACCCGAAGCCGTCGGCGCCGAGGCTCACGAATCGTCCCGGCACCCAGGGCCGGATCTGGTCCTGCACCGCGTGCATGAAGTCGCTCACGGCGACGACCGGGCCCGCCGACTCTCGCAGCCTGGTGGTCAGATACGCGGTGTGCGCCTCTTCCTCGGGATGCAGGAAGTTTTGCTGATCCGCCGCGAGGCCGTCGCGACGCAGCTCGGTCCACGACGTGACCGACCAGACATCGGCCTGAACGCCCCAGTCGTCGCGGAGCAGCTGCTGCGCCTCGAACGCCCACGGCACGCCGACACCCGATGCGAGCAGCTGCGCGCGAGGCCCGTCGCCTTCCGCCGTCGAAACGCGATGGATGCCGCGCACGATGCCGTCCACGTCGACTCCCTCGGGCTCAGCGGGCTGCACGAGCGGCTCGTTGTAGACGGTGAGGTAGTACATCACGTTCGGGTCCGGGTGATTCCCGCCGTACATCCGCTCGATTCCGGCCCGCACGATGTGCGCGATCTCGTAGCCGTACGCGGGGTCGTACGAGATCGTCGCGGGGTTGGTCGACGCGAGGAGGTGCGAGTGGCCGTCGGCGTGCTGCAGGCCTTCACCGGTCAGCGTGGTGCGCCCCGCGGTCGCCCCGATGATGAAGCCGCGCGCCATCTGATCGCCCGCGGCCCACTGGGCGTCGCCGGTGCGCTGGAAGCCGAACATCGAGTAGAACACGTACACCGGGATGAGCGGCTCGCCGTGCGTCGAGTACGACGTGCCTGTCGCGGTGAACGCCGCGACGGCGCCCGCTTCGTTGATGCCGACGTGGATGATCTGGCCCTGCGGGCTCTCCTTGTAGGCGAGGAGCAGCTCACGGTCGACCGACGTGTAGTTCTGGCCGTGCGGGTTGTAGATCTTCGCCGTCGGGAAGTACGCGTCCATGCCGAACGTGCGCGCCTCGTCCGGAATGATCGGCACGATGCGGTGCCCGAAGTCCTTCGCGCGAAGGAGGTCCTTCAGCAGCCGGACGAACGCCATCGTCGTGGCGATCTCCTGCGTGCCGGACCCCTTCTTCGGCAGCGCGTACGCCTCGTCGCCCGGCAGCTGCAGGCCGACGTGGTGCGTGCGCCGCTCCGGGAGGAACCCGCCGAGGGCGCGCCGGCGCTCGAGCATGTACTGGATCGTCTCGTCCTGAGCGCCTGGGTTGAAGTACGGCGGCAGGTACGGGTTCTCCTCGAGCTGCGCGTCGGAGATCGGGATGCGCATCGAGTCGCGGAAGTGCTTGAGGTCCTCGAGCGTCATCTTCTTCATCTGGTGGGTCGCGTTGCGGCCCTCGAAGTGGTGGCCGAGGCCGTAGCCCTTGATCGTCTTCGCGAGGATGACGGTGGGCTGGCCCTTGTGCTCGGCCGCCGCCTTGTACGCCGCGTACACCTTGCGATAGTCGAGGCCGCCTCGACGGAGCCTGCCCCAGATGTCGTCATCCGACCAGTCCCTCACGAGAGCGGCGGTGCGCTCGTCGCGTCCGAAGAAATGCTCGCGGATGAATCCGCCGCTTTCGGCGCGATACGTCTGGAAGTCGCCGTCGGGCGTGGTGTTCATGAGGTGGACGAGCGCGCCGTCGGTGTCTTTGGCGAGCAGCTCATCCCAGCCGCTGCCCCACACGACCTTGATGACGTTCCAGCCGGCGCCGCGGAAGAACGCCTCGAGCTCCTGGATGATCTTGCCGTTGCCGCGCACGGGTCCGTCGAGGCGCTGCAGGTTGCAGTTCACGACGAACGTGAGGTTGTCGAGGCCCTCGTTGGCGGCGACCTGCAGCTGACCGCGGCTTTCGACCTCGTCCATCTCGCCGTCGCCGAGGAACGCCCACACATGGGAGTCGGAGAGATCCTTGATCCCGCGGTTGGTGAGGTACTGGTTGGTCATCGCCTGGTAGATGGCGTTGATCGGCCCGAGTCCCATCGACACCGTCGGGAACTGCCAGTAGTCGGGCATGAGCCGCGGGTGGGGGTAGGACGGGATGCCGTTGGGCGCCTTCGACTTCTCCTGCCGGAAGCCGTCGAGCTGCTCCTCGGTGAGGCGTCCCTCGAGGAACGAGCGCGCGTAGATGCCGGGCGATGCGTGGCCCTGGATGAAGATCTGGTCGCCGCCGGCAGGGTCGTCGAGCCCCCGGAAGAAGTGGTTGAAGCCGACTTCGTAGAGCGACGCAGACGACGCGTAGGTCGAGATGTGACCGCCCACGCCGATGCCGGGGCGCTGGGCCCGGTGGACCGTGACCGCGGCGTTCCAGCGGAGCCAGCGACGGTAGCGGCGCTCGAGCTCCTCGTCGCCGGGGAAGTCCGGCTCGTTCTCGGGCGCGATCGTGTTGATGTAGTCGGTCGTCGGCACCTGAGGCACGTTGAGCTGGAGCTCGTGAGAGGTCTGCAGCAGGCTCAGCATGATCTCGCGACCGCGGCCGTGGCCCTTGGCCTGGACGAGCTGCTGGAGGGATTCCTTCCACTCCGCGGTCTCGTCGGGATCGCTGTCGAGGGGGCCCTGCGAGTACGGATCCTGGTCGTTGACAGTCACGTAAGACCTTTCGTCGTCTGGCAGGTCGTGCCAGGGAATCGCAACAGAAGCGGTGCAGGCCTTGTCTGCCATGCACAAACGCACCGTCTCTCAGCCTAGCGAGTCGCGGCGCCTGAGGACTGCCATCTCGTCGCGGCGAGGCTATGGCCGGGTGCCGGCATCCGGTCCATCGCTCGTAGACTGATGGGCGAGGGCCTTTAGCTCAGCTGGCAGAGCGCCACGTTTACACCGTGGATGTCGTCGGTTCGATCCCGGCAGGGCCCACGTCATCCGTTCGCCGTATCGATGGGCGCCCGCAGTCGACGGCCGGGTAGGTTGGACGCGTGAACGCCAGCCCCGCCGACCAGCGCCGCCTCATCGAGGTCGCCGAGCTCGATACCCGCATCCGCCAGGCCGATCACGCGCGCCGCAATCCGCCTCAAGCCCCGCGCGTCCAGGAGCTGCTGGCGCGGCGGCAGCAGCTCTCGCAGGAGATGGCAAGCCGTCTGGGAGCCCGTGACGACCTCCGCACCGAGCTCTCCCGGATCGAATCGGACGTGTCCGTCGTGGATGCTCGAACCGCCCGCGACGCCGACCGTCTCGCGTCGAGCAGCAACTCCAAAGAAGCCCAGGGCCTCGAGAGCGAGCTCGCATCACTGGCGCGCCGAAAGAGCGATCTCGAGGACGCCGAGCTCGAGGTCATGGAGCGTCTCGAGTCCGCGGATGCCGCGGCCGCCGAGCAGGAAGCCCTGATCGCGCAGACCAACGCCGAGGGCGCCGAGCTGAGCGCCGCGGCGAAGCGGACCGTCGCCGAGGCGACCGCAGCGTTCGACGCCGCGACCCGCGATCGGGCGGCGATCACCGGATCGATCCCTGCGGACCTTCTCGCCCTCTACGAGCGGATCTCCGCCCGCAGCGCAGGTGCGGCATTCCTTCGGGCCCGCACCTGCGGTGGATGCCGGATGGTCCTGGCCGGGACCGACCTCCAGGTGCTGCGGCAGGCCGCCGAGGACGACATCGTCACCTGCCCGGAGTGCGGCTGCATCCTGGTGCGCGCGGAGGACTCGGGCCTGTGACGCGCTTCGTCGTCGAGGCGGACGGCGGATCCAGGGGCAATCCCGGCGTCGCGGGCGGGGGAGCGGTCGTCATCGATCCCACCAGCGGATCCGTGCTCAGCGAAGTCGGTGTCTACGTCGGCGTCGCGACGAACAACGTGGCCGAGTACAGCGGTCTGATCGCAGGCCTCGAGGCGGCGTTCGAGCGGGATGCCGCGGCATCCGTCGTCGTCCGCATGGACTCCAAGCTCGTGGTCGAGCAGATGTCGGGGCGCTGGAAGATCAAGCACCCGGAGATGCAGATCCTCTCACGGCGTGCGCAGTCGCTGATCGCCGGTCGCGACGTCACGTTCGAGTGGGTTCCGCGGCTCGACAATGCCCGCGCGGACGCCGCGGCGAACGAGGCGATGGACCTCAGGGAGAGTTTCCGGCGTGACCTCGTCGACGAGCAGGGCTGACCGCCCGACGTGGGTCGTCCTGGGTCGCACCGACGTCGGCCAGGTGGCGGCCGCGCTCCTCGACGCGGACGGGGCAGAGCTGTCCCAGCTCACGATGGCGGCATCGGGGTTCGCCGTCTGGGTGCGCGGGCTCGAGGCCGAGCACGCCCCGCGCTGGGTGTGGAATGACGCTCCTGCCTGGTACGCCGACCTGCTCGCGGCCGGCGTGCGGATCGCGCGATGTCACGACCTGCGGCTGTGCCACGCCATCCTGCGCGCGTCGGCACTGGTCACCGATGCCGCAGCCATCCGTGCGGCGCCGGCATGGGATGCTGCGCCGCACGTCGCTGCCGAGGAGTCCGTGCCCGCGCTCTTCGAGTGGGAGGGCGACGCCGTCGCGCAGCGTCTCGGCCCACCCGCGGGATTCGAGGAGGCTGTGGCCGAGTTCGCTCGCCAGCGCGCCGCGATCTCGTCGTCGACGGATCCGGGTCGACTGCGCCTGCTGACCGCGGCGGAGTCGGCGGGCGCCCTCATCGCGGAGGAGATGCGCGCGGCGGGGCTTCCGTGGGATGCCGCGACCCACGACCGGATCCTCACCGAGATGCTCGGCGAGCGTCCGGCAGCAGGCGGCCCTCCGTCGAAGCTGGCCTCCGCAGCCGACCGCGTGCGCGCAGCGCTGGGCGATCCCGCCGCCGGCCTGGACTCGCAGCCCAAGCTCCTGCGGGCGCTGCACCGGGCCGGGGTGATGGTGGAGTCGACCAGCCGATGGGAGCTCGCCGAGCAGCGGCATCCGGTGATCGAGCCGCTCCTCGAATACAAGAAGCTGTCGCGGCTGCAGTCCGCGAACGGCTGGACGTGGCTGGCGGAATGGGTGCAGGACGGCCGATTCCGCCCGGTGTATGTGCCGGGCGGAGTCGTGACCGGACGATGGGCGTCCTCCGGCGGTGGTGCTCTGCAGCTGCCGCGGCAGCTCCGCGACGCGGTGCGCGCGGACGCCGGATGGCGGCTGATCGTCGCCGACGTCGCGCAGCTCGAGCCGCGCGTGCTCGCGGCCATGGCGGGCGACACTGCACTCGCCGACGCGGCTCGCGGACGCGACCTGTATGCGGGCATCGTCGACAGTGGCGCGGTCGCCACCCGGCAGGAGGCGAAGATCGCGATCCTGGGAGCCATGTACGGGGCCACCACGGGGGAGTCGGGCCGGCTCGTGCCTCGGCTGCGCCGCATCTATCCCCGCGCCATGGCACTCGTCGACGATGCCGCTCGCGTCGGCGAGGACGGCGGTCTGGTCTCGACGTGGCTGGGCCGGACCTCGCCGGGGCCGTCAGAGGGCTGGTCGAACGTTCAGTCGCGCGCGACCGAGGCGGATGCGTCCGGCGCCGAGGAGACCCGGGCGCGCCGGTGGGCGCGCGATCGGGGGCGTTTCACCCGCAACTTCGTGGTCCAGGGCACGGCGGCCGAGTGGGCCCTCGCATGGATGGCCGACCTGCGCACCCGCCTGGCCGCCATGCCGCCCGTCGAGCCCGCCGATGCCGCGGCGCTCTCCGGACCGGCGTTCGCGCGGCATCCGCACCTCGCGTTCTTCCTCCACGACGAGGTGATCGTGCATGCGCCCGAAGCACACGCCGAGGCCGCAGCGCAGGCGGTTCAGGATGCCGCGGCCACGGCCGCCCGGCTGCTCTTCGGAGACTTTCCGATCGACTTCCCGCTGGATGTGCGGATCGCGAGGTCAGCGCGGAAGGATTGACCCCACCGGGGACCGTGACGACGGTGGTCGAGCGAGCCCCAGCCGAGGCGAAACGCTGCGCGTGCGCGTGCGCAGGCGCCGAGACTAGACTCGCACCGCGAATGGGTCGGCTGGACGGTCGCGTCGCGGGGTCCGCCTCGCGCCGAGGAACGTCCGGGCTCCGCAGGGCAGGGCGGTGGGCAACACCCACCCGGAGCGATCCGCGAGACAGTGCCACAGAGAGCAGACCGCCCCGGCTTCGGCCGGGGTAAGGGTGAAAGGGCGGTGTAAGAGACCACCGGGGTCGCGGTGACGCGACTCGCACGGCAAACCTCGCCCGGAGCAAGGCCAGACAGGGGATGATGACGCGGCCCGCCGAGTCCCCGGGTAGGCCGCTGGAGCGGCACGGCAACGTGTCGCCGAGAGAGATGACCGTCCACGGGGCTCACGCCCCCGGACAGAACCCGGCGTACAGGCCGGCCCATTCGCCTCTCGCCCGTGCCGGTGCCTCGGCCGACGACGTTTCGTCGGGTTTGGGGCGCGTATGGTCCGTCGGGGTGGGTGAAATGCGCCCCAAGGGACGGATGCCGCCCCAAACCCGTCGAGAAGTGCCCGCGAGGTTCCCCCCGCGATGGGGCACGGCCCTTCAGCCCAGTGCGAGCGCCGCGGCCCCAATGATCCCCGCGTTGTTGCGATGCACGGCGGGCACGATGGGAGCCTTCAGGTCGAGCAGCGGCAGGAACCGATCGGCGTGCTTGGAGACCCCGCCGCCGACCACGAGCAGGTCGGGGCTGAACAGGAACTCGATGTACGTGTAGTACCACTGCAGCCGCTCGGCCCACTGCGCCCAGGACAGGTCGTCCCGCTCCATCGCGGAGTACGCCGCGAACGCCTCGGCGTCTCGGCCGTGCCCGGCGCGCTGCACGTGTCCGAGTTCGGCGTTCGGGATCAGGACCCCGTTGTACAGCAGCGCCGAGCCGATCCCGGTGCCGAGCGTCGTGAGGATCGTGAGTCCCGGCCGGTCCTTTGCGGCGCCGAAGCGGACTTCGGCGACGCCTGCGACATCCGCGTCATTCGCGAAGTGGATGTCGCGACCGAGACCGTCCTCGAAGAACTTCTCGGCCTCGAATCCGATCCACCGGTGCGAGACGTTCGCCGCCGAGAGCGTCCGGCCGTTCTTCACGATCGCGGGGAAGGCGACTCCGAGCGGAATCGCGGTGTCGCCGGCATCCAGGATCGTCAGCACCTGGCGGACCGCGACGAGGACGTCCGGCGGCTCGGCACCCGCCGGGGTGGCGACTTTCACACGGTCGCCGACGAGGGTGCCGGCCTCGAGGTCGACGACTCCCGCCTTGATTCCGGTTCCGCCGATGTCCACGCCGACGGCCAGCCTCGTCTGAGATGCCATGTGGTCAGCCTATCGACGCCGACCGGCCCGGCGCCCGCCCTCCGTCACTAGGATCGAGCCCGTAGACCAGAGGAGCAGTCGATGAGCGATGACAGTGAGAAGTACTGGTACAACCTCAAGACGGGCGCGGTCGAGAAGGGCTACGTGACGCCTTCGCCCGACCGCGCGGGTCCCTTCGACACGGCCGACGAAGCTGCTCGTGCACCAGAGATCATCCGGGAGCGCTCCCGCGCCTGGGCCGAGGAAGACGCGCGCGGCGACGGCTGAGCGAGCACTAGGCGGCGTCCACCGGCCGACGCCTCTCGCACTAGCCTAGGAACGGGCCGACGCCCGTCACGACCGTCAGAGGGGACCCGATGGACAAGCAGCGCGACTTCGTTTTGCGAACGATCGAAGAGCGCGGAGTCAAGTTCGTGCGGCTCTGGTTCACGGACGTGATCGGCACTCTCAAGTCCGTGGCAATCGCCCCCGCCGAGGTCGAGGGGGCGTTCAGCGAGGGGCTGGGCTTCGACGGCTCGGCGATCGAGGGACTCACCCGCTCGTACGAGTCGGACCTGCTGGCGCATCCCGACCCGACCACTTTCCAGACCCTGCCGTGGCGAGGCGAGATCGATCCCACGGGTCGGATGTTCTGCGACATCACCACACCCGACGGGCAGCCTGCGGTCGCGGATCCCCGCCACGTCCTGAAGCGCTCGCTCGCCAAGGCGGCCGATGCCGGCTTCACGTTCTACACCCACCCCGAGATCGAGTTCTATCTGCTGAAGTCGTCGTCGTTCGGCGCCGAGGGCCCCGAGCCGGTCGACTCCGCCGGCTACTTCGACAACGTGCCGGGCGGCACTGCCCACGACTTCCGGCGTCGCTCGGTGCGGATGCTCGAAGACCTCGGGATCTCGGTGGAGTTCAGCCACCACGAAGGCGGACCCGGTCAGAACGAGATCGACCTGCGGTACGCGGACGCACTCGCCACCGCCGACAACATCATGACCTTCCGCACGGTGATCAAGGAGGTCGCCATCGAGCAGGGGGTCTACGCCACCTTCATGCCCAAGCCGCTCAGCGGCAAGCCGGGCAGCGGCATGCACACTCACATGTCGCTCTTCGAGGGTGACGTGAATGCCTTCTACGAAGAGGGCGCGCAGTACCAGCTGTCGAAGGTCGGCCGCCACTTCATCGCCGGCCTGCTACGGCACGCGAACGAGATCTCGGCCGTCACGAACCAGTTCGTCAACTCGTACAAGCGCCTGTGGGGCGGCGATGAGGCCCCGAGCTTCATCTGCTGGGGGCACAACAACCGCTCGGCGCTCGTCCGCGTTCCGCTGTACAAGCCGAGCAAGGGCCAGTCGTCGCGTGTCGAGTATCGGGCGCTGGACTCCGCCGCGAACCCGTATCTCTCGTACGCCCTCATGCTCGCGGCCGGGCTCAAGGGCATCGAAGAGCAGTACGAGCTGCCTCCGGAGGCCGAGGACAACGTGTGGTCGCTGACCGACTCCGAGCGCCGCGCGCTCGGCTATGCGCCGCTCCCGGCCAGCCTCGACCACGCCCTCGAGTACATGGAGGAGTCCGAGCTCGTCGCCGAGACCCTCGGCGAGCAGGTGTTCAACTACGTGCTGCTGAACAAGCGCCAGGAGTGGCAGGAATACCGTTCCCAAGTCACGCACTTCGAGCTGAAGACCAACCTCGAGATGCTCTGACCCGTGGTCTGACGCATGACCGCGAGCGAACGATCCCGCCCTCTCACGAACCTCGCGCGACTCGGGTTCAGCCGGCTCGGCGAAGCCGAATCGCTTCTCGCCGAGCTCGAGACGGATGCGGGCGTGGCGCGCGAGGCCGTGCTGTCGGCGGCTGCGGTCGCCGCCGACGCGGATGAGGCGCTGAGCGGTCTGGCCCGCATCGCGCGACGCGATCCCGCGGCGGTGCGCACGGCGCAGGCGGACCCGCAGGGCTGGCGCGCGCTCTGGGCGCTGCTCGGGGCGTCGACGGGATTCGCCGACTTCTATCTGCGGCATCCCGAAGAGCTCGCTGAGCTCACCGGCGCCGGCGCCGCGCTGCCCACCGGCGACGAATTGCGTTCATCGCTCCTGGACGCCGTCGGCGCCGTCGACGGATTCGCCCTCGAGGGCGGCGAGGCCTCATGGGTCGCGCTGCGGGTCCGCTACCGCCGGCTCCTGGCCCGCATCGCGGCGTACGACCTGCTCAGCGCGTCACCGGTGGACGTGCTCGCCCCCGTCGCAGCGCGGTTGGCGGATGCCGCGGGCGCGGCGCTCGAGGCGTCGCTGTGCGTCGCACGCACCCGGGTGTCGGGCGGCGCTGCGGGGGCCGGCCTGTTCCCCCGTGAACAGGTCGCCGCGACCCGGCTCGCCATCATCGGAATGGGCAAGACCGGAGCCCGCGAGCTCAACTACGTGAGCGACGTGGACGTCATCTTCGTGGCCGGCGCCGATGGCACTGCGCCGGAGGCGCTCGTCGAGCCGCGGGTCGTCGACATCGCGACACGCCTCGCGGTGCAGACCATGCGCGGGATCACCAGCATCGAGATCGAGCCGCCGCTGTGGGAGGTCGATGCCAACCTCCGTCCCGAAGGCAAGCAGGGCGCCCTCGTGCGTACCCTCGAGTCGCACCTGTCGTACTACAACCGGTGGGCCAAGAGCTGGGAGTTCCAGGCGCTCCTGAAGGCTCGTCCCATCGCCGGGGATGCCGTGCTCGGCGAGGAATACGTCAATGCCGTGCAGCCGAAGATCTGGACCAGTGCCGCACGCGAGAACTTCGTCGACAGCGTCCAGCGGATGCGCGAGCGCGTCACCGAGCACATCCCCGCGGCCGAGGTGCCGTATCAGCTGAAGCTCGGACCCGGCGGCATCCGCGACATCGAGTTCACCGTCCAGCTGCTGCAGCTCGTGCACGGGCTCTCCGACGACCGGATCCGGCAGCGCGGCACGCTCGACGCCCTCGATGCACTGGTGACCGAAGGCTACATCGGACGTACGGAGGCGGCGGCGTTCGCGAAGGACTACCGCGTGCTCCGCCTGCTCGAGCATCGTGTGCAGCTGCGCAACCTGCGGCGCACGCACCTGATGCCCTCGCGTCCCGAAGATCTGCGGGTCCTCGCTCGATCGAGCCGCCTCGCCGACTCCGGTGACCGGATCTGGGAGCGGTGGGAGTCGGTCAAGCGCGAAGTGCGCGACATCCATGTCCGTCTCTTCTACCGGCCACTGCTCTCCGCGGTCGCGGCCCTTCCGGCCGAGGAGCGCTCGCTCTCGCCCGAGCAGGCGCACGACCGTCTGGCCGCGATCGGCTTCGCCGACCCCGCCGGAGCGCTGCGCCACATCGCGGCGCTGACGAGCGGCCTGAGCCGGAAGGCGACGATCCAGCGGCACCTCATGCCGGTAATGATCCGATGGTTCGCCGACGGCGCCGACCCCGACTACGGATTGGTGGCGTTCCGCCGGTTGAGCGAACGGCTCGGCGACACCCCGTGGTTCCTGAGGATGCTGCGGGACTCGTCCGGCGCTGCGGAGAGCCTGACCCGGGTGCTCTCGGGGTCGCGCTACGTCGGTGAGCTCATGGAGTGGATCCCGGAGTCGGCGGCGTGGCTCGACGATCAGGCGCAGCTGCGCCCGCGCTCCGGCATCGCCCTGCAAGAGGAGGCGCGGGCGATCCAGACCCGTCACTCGGCGATCGAGGACGCAATGCGCTCGGTGCGGGCGCTGCGCCGGCGCGAGCTGCTGCGGATCGCGATGGCCGCGATCATCGGCACCGTGACGATCGAGGAGCTCGCTGAGGCGCTGACCACGATCACCGAGGTCACGATCCAGGCGACGCTGCGAGCAGTGAGGCGGGTGGTCGTACCGCCCGAGGACTCATCCCTGGATTTCTCGGTCATCGCCATGGGGCGCTTCGGGGGCCGGGAACTCGGATTCGGATCGGATGCCGACGTCATGTACGTCTACCGGCCAGGCCACGTAGACCCGCAGCGCGCCCACGAGCTCGCGATCCAGCTCGTCGCGGAGCTGCGCAAGCACTCCGAAGACCACCGGGTTCCGCTCGACCTCGACGCTGGCCTCCGGCCCGAAGGGCGGAACGGCCCGATCGCGCGTTCGCTCGAGGCCTATGCCGAGTACTACCGCCGTTGGTCGCTGTCGTGGGAGGCTCAGGCGCTGCTGCGGGCGCGCGGTGTCGCCGGAAGCGTCAAGCTGATCCGCGCGTTCACGGAGCTCGCGGATGCCGTGCGGTATCCGGCATCCGTCGACCCGCAGGGGCTTCGCGAGATCAAGCGGATCAAGGCGAGGGTCGAGAACGAGCGCCTGCCGCAGGGTGCGGACCCTGCGCGGCACCTGAAGCTCGGGCCCGGATCGCTCAGCGATGTGGAGTGGCTGGTCCAGCTGCTCCAGCTCGAGCACGCCCACGCCGTGCCCGGGATGCGGACGACCTCGACAATCGCCGCCCTGCGCGCCGCGTCCGATGCGGGGCTCATCCCGGCCAGCGCCGGCGACCGGCTGGCCGAGGCGTGGCGCCTCGCGAGTCGGCTCCGCTCGGCGAACACGCTGCTGTCGGGGCAGACCAGCGACGTCCTCCCCACCGACCGCAAGCGGCTGGACGGCATCGGACGCCTTCTGGAGTACCCGCCTCGATCGGCGACACAGGTCGAGGAGGACTACCTCGGCGCCACTCGGCGGTCGCGCCGCGTATTCGAGAAGCTCTTCTACGGGTGACCGGCATCCGGATGCCCGATCCCGGACAGGCGTGACGGCCCCGGGATCTCCCGGGGCCGTCACGTGCTGGAGCGACTCGGGTCAGACGCCGTAGTAGAGCTCGTACTCGAACGGGTGCGGGCGCGCGGCGAGCGGCTTGATCTCGTTCTCGATCTTGTACTCGATCCAGGTCTCGATCAGCTCGGGCGTGAACACGCCGCCGGCGAGCAGGAACTCGTGGTCGGCCGCGAGGGCGTCGAGCGAATCCTGCAGCGAGTTCGGCACCTGCGGGATGTTCTTGGCCTCCTCGGGGGGCAGCTCGTAGAGGTCCTTGTCGACCGGCTCGTGCGGCTCGATCCGGTTCTTGATGCCGTCGAGTCCGGCCATGAGCTGCGCGGCGAAGGCGAGGTACGGGTTGCCGGACGCGTCAGGCGCGCGGAACTCGATGCGCTTGGCCTTGGGGTTGGTGCCCGTGATCGGGATGCGGACGGCGGCGGAGCGGTTGCCCGCCGAGTACACCAGGTTCACCGGCGCTTCGTAGCCCTTCACCAGGCGGTGGTAGCTGTTGAGCGTGGGGTTGGTGAAGGCGAGCACCGAGGGGGCGTGCGCCAGGATGCCGCCGATGTACCAGCGGGCGATGTCCGAGAGGCCGCCGTAGCCCTTCTCGTCGTAGAAGAGCGGCGTGCTGCCGTTCCACAGCGACTGGTGCGTGTGCATCCCTGAGCCGTTGTCGCCGAACAGCGGCTTGGGCATGAAGGTGGCGGTCTTGTTCCACTGCAGCGCCGTGTTCTTGACGATGTACTTGAACTTCAGGATGTCGTCCGCCGCGTGGACCATCGTGTCGAACCGGTAGTTGATCTCAGCCTGGCCTCCGGTGCCCACCTCGTGGTGCGCGCGCTCGAGGACCAGTCCGGCCTCGATGAGCTTGAGGCTGATGTCGTCCCGCAGATCGGCCTGCTTGTCCACTGGGCTGACAGGGAAGTAGCCGCCCTTGTAAGGGGTCTTGTTCCCGAGGTTGCCGCCGTCCTCCTCGCGGCCACTGTTCCACGCGCCCTCTTCGGAGTCGACGTGGTAGAAGCTGGAGTTCTGCTTCACTTCGTAGCGGACCTCGTCGAAGATGTAGAACTCGGCCTCGGGGGCGAAGAACGCGGTGTCGGCGATGCCGGTCGACGCGAGGTACTTCTCTGCCTTCTTCGCGACCTGGCGCGGGTCCTTCGAGTAGATCTCGCCGTTGCGGGGGTTGTAGATGTCGAAGATCATGATCAGCGTCTTGGCGTCGCGGAAGGGGTCGAGATACGCCGTCGACACGTCCGGAATCAGCTGCATGTCCGACTCATGGATGCTGGCGAAGCCGCGGATCGACGAGCCGTCGAACATCTGGCCGACGGTGAAGAACTCCTCGTCGACGGTGGCTGCCGGGATGTTGAAGTGCTGCTGCACACCAGGAAGATCCGTGAAGCGGATGTCGAGGAACTTGACGTCCTCGTCCTTGATGAACTTCAGCACCTCTGATGAATCACTGAACATGGAGGCTCCAGAGGTAGGGCATTCGGGATCGCCGCCCGCCGCGCGGGCTTGAATGGCAACGTACCCGGGGGGCATTGCCCGGCAGTGACACGATTGTTTCCGGCGTGTTACGCGGCGGCGGATACGCTGGTTCCGTGGCGCAGAACGTGCAGAATCACCCCGGGGAACGACTCGGACGCCCCCGCGAGGGTGCCGGCTCGATCGCCCGTCTCGGACGCCGTGTCGGAGCGCTCTTCGTCGACTACGGAGCCGCGTATCTGATCTCGGGGTTCTTCGGCTGGGATCCGCTGGCGATCCTCGCGATCTTCGCCGCGATCCAGCTCGTCTTCATCCCGACGATCCAGGGCAGCCCGGGGCATCGCATCTTCGGCCTTCGACTGGTTCGACTCGACGGCGCGTGGGTCGGCCTCTGGCGTCCGGTGCTGCGGACCGCGCTGCTGATCGTCGTGATCCCGGCGGTGATCTGGGATGCCGATCAGCGCGGGCTGCACGACAAGGCAGCCGGCACGGTGCTGATCAGGGGGTGAGCCTCACCGCGGTCGCGGTGCGCGGATCTTGGTGGGGTCGATGCCCTTCGGAATCGGCATCGACGCCAGCGACTGCGAGACCGAGTCCACGCGCTTGATGACGGCCGCCATGGTGGTTCGGTCGATCTTCTTCGGCAGCGACTTCACAGTCGACGAGAGCTTCGAGATCGGCACGTCGCCCTCGCCGTGGCCGACGTAGATCACGGTCACCGGAACCCCGGACGCGACGCGCTGCACCTTGGACCTCTCGTCGTTCACGAGCCGGGTGAGTCGCCCACGCGAGCCTTCGCCGACGACGACCACGCCGCCGCGGCCGACGGCTCGGTACACGGCGTCCTGCGTCTTCGGGTTGACGCCGACGGGCATGTCGCTCGCCTGCCAGTTGCGACCGAGAGAAGTCGAGAGCACGTGACCGGCGGCACCCGGCATCCCGTCGATCTGCTTGTACATCGCCCGCGTCGACAGCCGGGTCATGGTCATGAGGCCGATCAGGATGCCGGCCATCAGGCCGGTGATGCCCCACAGGATGACGCTCCACACCGCGACCGGCGGAAGCAGCAGGCCCACGCCGACACCGACGAGGATGCCGAGGACCACGACACCCGCCAGCATGTACGGCAGCCAGGGGAACGCCTTGTGCGTGAACGAGTAGAGGGTGCGGAGCTGCGAGAAGAAGCCGGGGCGCTTCTCAGGTGCGGTACTGCGGGCGGCCATGCCCTCCAGCCTACCTTTCCGGAGAGTCGGCGACTGCTCCTCCCCAGGCGGTGGCGCGGCGCCATTGTCCACCGGCTGCGGCGCTGGCGGGCGATCGACGTCGAGCCTTTGCGACGCTTCCGGGGTGACCTCCGCCGCCGCCGACCGCCTGCTCGCGCCCTATCGACCGGTCCGCCGTGTCGGTGCGACAGATGTGCCGTGGGCCGGAATGCTCGTCCGCCTCGCCTCCGGCGAGTCGCGGGTCCTCGTCGACGCGCAGGGGCTCGGGCGCGACTGGGAAGGCTGGCGCGCCGATCCCGAGGGTCATCTGCTCGCACCGCTCGATATCGTGCGGCACGGTGACGGCCATGATGTGGCGCTTCCGCTGTGCGCCGAGCGGGTCGAGGAGTTCCTCGCCCGGCGCGACGCCGCACGCGTTCCGCTCTCCATCGGCGAGACCGTCACCGTCGCCGTGAGCCTGATCCGCGGAGTGGCCGCACTCGACACCTCGGCGAACACGATGGGGGAGTGGTGGCTGACGGATGCCGGGCGCCCGGTTCTCGCGACAGACACCGGCGATGCGGAGGCAGCCGTCCACACGGCAGAGCTGCTGCGCTCACTCGCCGACGCTTCGCCGCACGCGGGGGTGCTGCACGAGGCGGCTGAGGCGGTGGCCGGTGTGCGCCGCACCGCCCACGACTTCCGCATCGTCGAGGAGCACCTGTTCGCGCTCGCATCGCCCGAGCCGCTCGCGACATCACTTCTGGGCCCGCGTGCCGCACGGGACCTGTTCGCCTTCGATCGCGAGGCGATCCCGACGGCAGACGAGATGGATCGCGCATCCTCGTGGGTGGATGCGATCGCGCGTCATGTGGATGCCGATCTCGCGGATGCCGTCTCCCGCGCGACGACCGGAGTCTGGCGGCGGCTGCGCCGCCCGCAGCAGAAGTCGCGCAAGCCGTGGCTGTACGCCGGGTGCGCGGCTGCCGCGGTGCTCGTCGTCGGCCTGATGTGGCCGACCGGCGCGGGCCGACCGGCGACGGCCGATGTGCCGGCCGCGGCGGGTGCCGGCAGCCGAACCGTCGGCGGCACGCCGTCGGCGACCGCGCACGGGTCGCCGTCGGCGACCGCAGACGGGTCGCCGAGTCCCGCCGTCACCGGCGGAGGCGCCGACACGGGCTCTGCCGACGACGAACCCGAGGATCTCGTCGACGTGACGAACCGGCTGCTCGACTCCCGCTCCGCATGTGCGGGCGATCGATCATGTCTTGCCGCCGTGATCCGCGATCCGGGCACGCAGTTCGAGGCCGGCGCGATCGATCTGGGTCGCGACGAGCGCGCGACCACTCTTCTGGACGACTTCGGCGGCGTAGCCGTGCTGCGGGTGGATGCGCTCGACGGCGGTCGTCCCTCCCAGCTGGTGGTGGTGATGCTCCAGGGCGACCGATGGCTGCTCCGCGACGTCCATGCCGCGAAGCAGCCCTGACGGATCAGATGCCGAGCTGACCCTCGAACGCGGCCGCCTCGAGACGGACCCTGACCGCACTGAGGAAGCGGGCGGCGTCCGCACCGTCGATCACGCGGTGGTCGTACGACAGCGCGAGGTACACGTACGAGCGCACCGAGATCGCGTCCTTGCCGTCGACCGAGACCACACCCGGCCGCTTCACGACGACGCCCGTGCCGAGGATGGCCGACTGCGGAAGGAACACCACGGGCGTGTCGAACAGCGCACCGCGCGACCCGGTGTTGGTCAGCGTGAACGTTCCGCCCGCGAGCTCGTCCGGCTTCAGCTTGTTGTCGCGCGTCCGAGCGGCGAGGTCGGCGATCTCGTGTGCGATCTCGGCGAGGTTCTTGCTCGCGGCATCCCGCAGCACCGGCGTCAGAAGGCCGCGCTCGGTGTCCACCGCGATCGACAGGTTCTCGCTGGGCGGATAGACGATGTCTGTGCCGTCCACGGTCGAGTTGATCACCGGGTAGGCCTGCAGGGCCTCTGCCGCCGCCAGCGCGAAGAACGGGAGGAAGGAGAGCTTGTCGCCCGTCTTCGCGAGGAAGTCGTTCTTGACCTTGTCGCGGAAGTTCGCGAGCTTGGTCACGTCGACCTCGACCACAGTGGTGAGCTGAGCCGTCGACTGCATCGAGGCAACCGCGCGTTCCGCGAGCACCTTTCGCAGGCGCGACATCGGCTGCGTCGTCCCTCGCAGGGGTGAGACCTCCACCGGGGCGGGCGCAGCGGCAGCGGCGGGCTGCTCTGCGGCAGGCGCAGAGGCCGCAGCCGCAGCCTTGAGCACGTCCTCCTTGCGGATCCGTCCGCCGACTCCGGTGCCGGCGACCGTGGCAAGGTCGACGCCCTGCTGCTGCGCCAGGCGGCGCACCAGCGGGGTCACGTACGAGACGACCTCGGAGTCGTCGGCTTCCGCGGCCGCAGGGGCCGGCGACGCGACAGCAGGTGCGGGTGCGGCCGGTGTTGCGGCCGCGGGTGCGAGTGCGGGTGCGGCCGGTGCTGCGGCCGCAGGCGCGGGCTGCGCGGGCGGCTCCGGTGCAGGCGCCTCCTGTGCCGGAGCGGGCTCGGGAGTCGTGTCGGGCTCGGCCGTCGTCGGAACGTCTGCCTCGACCGGCTTCTCGGTGGACGGGGCCTCGGGGGCAGACTGCGGGGCCGACCCGGCTTCGCCGATCCGTGCGAGCGCGGATCCGACCGCGACGGTCTCATCCTCCTGGGCGAGGATCTCGGTCAGAACGCCGGCGAACGGCGACGGGATCTCGGTGTCGACCTTGTCGGTCGAGATCTCGAGCAGCGGCTCGTCGACCTCGACCGTGTCGCCGACCTTCTTGAGCCAGCGGGTGACGGTTCCTTCGGTCACGCTCTCGCCCAGTTCGGGCAGCACGACATCCTTACCTCCCGACGACGGTGCCGGCTGCTCGGCGGCGGGCGCGGGCTGCTCGGTCGCGGGCTGCTCGGTCGCGGGCTGCTCGGCCGCGGGGGCGGGCTGCTCCGCCGCGGGCTCCGCGGCATCCTGGGCGGGCGCCTCGTCAGCCGCAGGCTCGTCCTGGGCCGGCGCTTCCTCCGCCGGTGCCGAGGCTGCGCCGGCGCCGGATCCATCGCCGATCTTCGCGAGAACCGCCCCGACTTCGACCGTCTCGTCCTCTTGGACGAAGATCTCCTCGATCACACCGCCGACGGGCGACGGGATCTCGGTGTCGACCTTGTCCGTGGAGATCTCGAGCAGTCCCTCGTCGGCCTCGACGGTGTCGCCGACCTTCTTCAGCCAGCGGGTGACCGTTCCCTCGGTGACGCTCTCGCCGAGCGCGGGGAGGACCACGGAAGTGCTCATGGGCTTGTCTCCTTCAGGATGCCGATGTCCTTCTAGCTTAGTGATGCGGGTCGTGCCCGTTGGTCAGAGCGCGTGCAGCGGTTTGCCGCTGAGGGCGAGGAAGGCCTCGCCCAGCGCCTCGCTCTGCGTCGGGTGGGCGTGGATGAACGGAGCGAGGTCCTCGGGGTGCGCCTCCCAGCCCACGACGAGCTGGCCCTCCGTGATGAGTTCGCCGACGCGGTCGCCCACCATGTGCACGCCCAGCACCGGGCCGTCTTTCGCCCTGACGACCTTCACGATGCCCCCGGTGCCGAGGATCTCGCTCTTGCCGTTTCCCGCCAGGTTGTACTCGTAGGCGACGATGCCCTCGGCACCGTGGATGCCGGCGGCCTGCGCTTCGGTGAGTCCGACCGAAGCGACCTCGGGACTGCAGTAGGTCACCCTGGGGATCTGCGTGTCGGGGATGACCACCGGGTTCATACCCGCGATCTCCTCGGCCACGAAGATGCCCTGCTGGAAGCCGCGGTGCGCCAGCTGCAGCCCTGGCGTGACGTCACCGACGGCCCACACGTGGGGCACGTTCGTCCGCAGTCGCTCGTCGGTCACCACGAATCCGCGGTCGAGACGGACCCCGGATTCCTCGTAGCCGAGCCCGGCGGTGGCCGGACCTCGCCCGACCGAGACCAGCAGATAGTCGGCCTCGTACGTCTTGCCGTCTTCGAGGGTGATCGTCACGGACTCGGACGTCTGGGTGGCGCTCTTCACGCGGACGCCGAGCGAGTAGGCGATGCCGCGTTTGCGGAACGCCCGCTCGAGCGCCTTGCTGAGCGCGACGTCCTCGTTCGGCACGAGGTGGTCGAGCGCCTCGATGATCGTCACGTCGGAGCCGAACGACTTCCATACGCTCGCGAACTCGACGCCGATGACGCCGCCGCCCAGGATCACGGCTCGCCCGGGCATCTGGTCGAGTTCGAGCGCGTGGTCGCTGGCGATGATGCGACCGCCGATCTCGAGCCCCGGAAGCGTGCGCGAATACGAACCCGTCGCGAGGACGACATCCGTCCCTCGATACAGATCCTCGCCGACGCGCACCGCCGGCCCGGCCTCGAGGCGTCCCTCGCCCGAGACGACCGTGATGCCGCGCGCCTTGACCAGAAGCTCGAGGCCTTTGTACTTCTTTGCGACGATGCCTTCGCGGTATGCGCGCAGTCGAGCGGAGTCGACCCCGTCGTACGACGCGAGGACGCCTATGGCGGAGGCATCCCGTGTCATTTCCGCGACCTCCGCGGCGTGAAGCAGCGCCTTCGTCGGGATGCAGCCGCGATGCAGGCAGGTGCCGCCGACCTTGTCCTTCTCGACGATGGCGACCGATCGGCCGAGCTCGGCCGCGCGAAAGGCCGCGGCGTAGCCGCCGCTTCCGCCGCCGAGGACGACGACATCGAAGGTGTGCTCGGTCATCGTGATGCCTCTCCCGTGACGAAGTCGATGAGGGTGCGCACGGTCGCACCGGTGGGACCCTTGTCGGTGAAGCCGTACGCGCCGCCCTTGTTCATGCCGACGCCGGCGATGTCGAGGTGCACCCAGGGGATGTGCGGCGCGTCGGGATCATCGCTCGTGCGCCCGACGAAATGGCGGAGGAAGAGGCCCGCGAACAGCGACCCTCCTGCCGGATCCCCGATCTTGGCGTTCTGCAGGTCGGCGATCGGCGAGTCGAGCTCATCCACCATGTGCGCCGGCAGCGGCAGCTGCCAGGCGAGCTCGCCGGTGGCCGCGGCCGCAGCGAGGTACTCGGCGACGGTCTCGTCGTCGCCCATCACGCCAGCGTGGCGTGTGCCGAGGGCGATCGTGATGGCTCCGGTCAGCGTGGCGACGTCCACGATCACGTCGGGATGCTCACGACTGGCCGCGACCAGCCCGTCCGCGAGCACCAGACGGCCCTCGGCATCCGTGTTGAGCACCTCCACCGACGTGCCGTCGGCGATGCGGAGAACGTCGCCGGGTCGTATCGCGCGTCCGGACGGCATGTTGTCGGCGACGCACAGCCATGCCGTCACCTTCACCCGGGCGCCGATCGCGGCCACCGCTCGCAGAACGGCAAGGGCGGTGGCGGCCCCGCACATGTCGTATTTCATGCCCACCATCGATGCCGCGGGCTTGAGCGAGAGGCCGCCGGTGTCGAATGTGATCCCCTTGCCGACGAGCGCGACATGGCGCGCCGCCCCATCGGGAGAGTATTCGAGGCGAACGAGGCGAGGCGGTCGGTCCGACCCCTGGCCGACGCCGAGGATGCCGCCGAAGCCGCCCTCACGCAGCGCGTCCTCATCGAAGATCTGGATCGTCACAGGCAGCTCGGCGACCAAGTCGGCCGCCTTCTCGGCGAAGTCGGCCGGTCCCAGCCACTCGGCCGGAATCGACACGAGATCCTTCACGAGCGCCACCGCGGCCGCCGTCGCCGTCACACGGGCGAGGCGCTCCGCGTCGGGCGCCACTGACGCGTGCACGATCACCCGCGACGCGCGCGGCTTCGGCGCTTCGGACTTGTACCCCTCGAACCGATACCCGCCGAGGGCGGCGCCTTCGGCGAGGGCCGGCCACAGCGCATCGTCAGCGAGCGGCGCCGAGACGGCGATGGTCGCGAATCCGGTGAGGGAACGGATGGCGGAGCCGACGACATCGCGCAGGGATGCGGCATCGGGCTGCGCTCCCGTCCCCACCACCGCGAGCGGAAGCGGCGTGCTCTCGGGAGCGTGCACGCGAACGAGCGAGGACGCCGCGCCCGTGAACCCGATGGCCAGCAGCGAATCGCGAAGCCCGGGCCACTCGCCTAGTACGGCGGAGTCTTCGCCCTCGAGCGGCGGCAGTGCGACCAGGATGGCGTCTGCATCGGTTTCTCGGATCGGCTCGGTGCGGTACTCGACTTCGGGGAACGCCATGCCACCCATCCTAGGTATGCATGTGTTCGCTCTGAGCGGGACGGCGCGACCCGCGCGGGCCGACGCGACTCGTAGCATTGATGCATGCCTCTAACCGGTCCGCTGTACGCACGCTCGGCCGCTGCGCCGCCCGTGCCCCGCGGATTGCCGATGGTCATCGCGCTGACCGGATTCACGGATGCGGGCAGCGCCGTGAGCCAGCTGGTCGAGTATTTCCGCGACGAACTGGATCCCACTCCACTCGCCGTCTTCGCCAACGACGTGCTGCTGGACTACCGGGCGCGACGACCGGTCATCTCGTTCGAGCAGGACCACCTGACCGACTACCGGCCGCCGCGCCTCGAACTGTCGCTCGCGCACGATGCCCTGGGCCATCCCTTCGTGCTGCTGGCAGGCTACGAGCCGGACTTCGCATGGGATGCCTTCACCGCCGCGGTGCTCGCATTCGTCGAGGAGCTGCAGATCTCGACAGTGACCTGGGTCCACGCCATCCCGATGCCCGTCCCGCACACGCGGCCGATCGGCACGACGGTCAGCGGGACGCGAACGGATCTGACGGAAGCGCACTCGGTCTGGCAGCCGCACACGCAGGTCCCCTCCACGGCCGGCCATCTGCTCGAGTACCGCCTCGCGGAGGCGGGTGTCCGCGTCTCGGGGTTCGTACTGCTTGTGCCGCACTATCTGGGCGACACGGAGTATCCCGCGGCAGCGCTGGCAGCACTGGACAGCCTCACGGTCGCCACCGGCCTCATGTTCGTCGGCGACGACCTGCGCGACGAGAATCGCGACTACCTCGCCAAGGTCGACGAGCAGGTGGCGGACAGCGACGAACTGTCGCGCATGGTCCAGGGGCTCGAGGAGCGCTACGACGCCTACATGGCGGGTTCGACGCTCGCGACGCCGATCATCCACACCGGTGACCTGCCCAGCGCCGACGAACTCGCGGCAGAACTCGAGCGATTCCTCGCGAGCCGCCCCACCGGAGACGACGAGAAGCGCTGAGACGACCCGGAATGCCGGGCCTCTCCCGGGCGTTGTCTTCACCGGGAGCGGCAGGGGACGTCAGCAGTCCACTGCAAGTGTGAGACAATAGATGATCTGACCCGTTGTCAACCGGCTCTGCGAGGCTTCCTCGGCAGGGCGGGGACTTGACAAGGGTCTTACTAGTGTCCGAAATCTACCGGGGGGCGCGCGACATCCGTCCGCCGGTGAAAGGCGAACCGTGACCTCAGACACAACCACGACCCGCGCGCGGGGCAACGCCGGTGCGGCGCAGGCCCCCGTCGAAGAGCCCATCGAGAGCGCGCCGGCTGCAAAGCCCGCGGCCAAGAAGACCGCGGCCAAGACCCCCGCGAAGGCGGCCACCAAGACCCCGGTCAAGGCCGTGACGAAGACTCCCGCAAAGGTGACAGCGGCCAAGAGCACCAAGGCCGCCCCCGAGTCCGACGTCGAGGAGCTCGACGACGACGTCGAGCTCGAGGATGTCGTAGACATCGACGAGACCGAACTCGTGGACGCTGAGGACGACGCCGAAGCCGACGACGAGCCCACGGCCGCGCCGGCGCGCAAGGCGAAGGCGGCCCCCGCCGTCGAGGCCGAAGCCGACCACGACGCGGCTGAAGTCGAGGTCGAGGACGACGAGGACGAGGACGAGACCAAGCCCGCGTTCAGCGAGCCGCTGCCGACCGGCGCGATCATCATCTCGTCCAACGACGAGGACGACATCCCGGTCTACTCGACCCAGATCACCGGTGCAACGGCCGACCCGGTCAAGGACTACCTGAAGCAGATCGGCAAGGTGCCGCTGCTGAACGCGGCCGAAGAGGTCGAGCTCGCGATGCGGATCGAGGCGGGCCTGTTCGCCGAAGAGAAGCTCTCGCACATGTCGGGCGCCGAGAAGTCCAGCCAGCTGGGTCTCGACCTGCAGTGGGTGGCCCGCGACGGCCAGCGTGCGAAGTCGCACCTGCTGGGCGCGAACCTGCGTCTGGTGGTGTCGCTCGCGAAGCGGTACACCGGGCGCGGCATGCAGTTCCTGGACCTCATCCAGGAGGGCAACCTGGGGCTCATCCGCGCGGTCGAGAAGTTCGACTACACCAAGGGGTTCAAGTTCTCCACCTACGCCACGTGGTGGATCCGGCAGGCGATCACCCGCGCCATGGCCGACCAGGCGCGCACCATCCGCATCCCCGTCCATATGGTCGAGGTCATCAACAAGCTCGCCCGAGTGCAGCGCCAGATGCTGCAGGACCTGGGTCGCGAGCCCACGCCCGAAGAGCTCAGCCGTGAGCTGGACATGACGCCCGAGAAGGTCGTCGAGGTGCAGAAGTACGGCCGCGAGCCCATCTCGCTGCACACCCCCCTCGGCGAGGACGGCGACAGCGAGTTCGGCGACCTCATCGAAGACACCGAGGCGGTCGTTCCCGCGGACGCCGTGGGCTTCACGATGCTGCAGCGCCAGCTCGAGTCGCTCCTCGATTCGCTCTCGGAGCGTGAGGCGGGCGTCATCCGGATGCGCTTCGGCCTGGGCGACGGTCAGCCCAAGACTCTCGACCAGATCGGCGACACGTTCGGCGTCACGCGCGAGCGGATCCGCCAGATCGAGTCCAAGACGATGGCGAAGCTGCGGCATCCGAGCCGTTCGCAGTCGCTGCGGGACTACCTCGAGTGATGAGCGAAGCCAACGCCGGCAAGGCGCTGACTGTAGAACTGAACGGCGAGAAGGTTTCGCGGATCCCGGTCCGCACGCACGTCGTGATGCCCGGTGACGACCTCGACGCGTTCGTACGGCAGTACGCGACGGATGTCGTGCAGCCCGGCGACATCCTCTTCGTGACCGAGAAGATCGTCGCCATCACGCAGGGGCGCTCGTACCTCGTCGAGGACATCAAGCCGCGCAGGCTCGCGCTCTTCCTCTCGAAGTTCGTGGTGCGCACGCCCTACGGCATCGGGCTGGGGATGCCCGAGACCATGGAGATGGCGCTTCGCGAGTGCGGCACGCTGCGCATCCTGTTCGCCGCGGCGGTCTCGGCCGTCACGAAGCTGTTCGGCCGCAAGGGCGACTTCTACCGCATCGCCGGCGACAAGGCCCGTGCGATCGACGGCCCGACGAGCGGCACCATCCCGCCGTACAACAAGGCCGTGGTGCTCGGACCGGAGCGGCCCCGCGAGGTGGCCGCGCACCTGAAGTCGCTGCTCGGCGGCGAAGCCGAGGTCGCTGTTGTCGACATCAACGACCTGGGCGGAAACATCCTCGGGTCGACGCTCGACCGCGCCGGCGAGAAGCGGCTCGTGGCGATCCTGAAGGACAACCCGCTCGGCCAGGGTCACCAGTCGACCCCGCTCGGCATCGTCCGCGCCGCCTGACTTCGCTGCGGCTCCCGGCTCGTTGAGCGAGCGGAGCGAGACGAAACGCGCCCGACCACCGACGAGCGTGCGGATCAGAAGCCGATCGCCTCGCGGTAGCGCGGCTTGTGGCCGGTGCGGATGCCGGTGACGCTCGGCTTGTTCTCGTAGACGCCGGCGCCCCAGTTGCCCTCGACGAGCACCGGACCGGTCGGCGTCACCACGATGTCCCACCCGACGTACTGCACCTGCGGCACGACCCGGGCGACGCGGTCGACGAACGCACGCACTTCGTCGATCATCGGCAGCTGGAAGTCGGCGATCCGGAACCCCGAGTCGGGATGCGTCTCGTGCACGTGCCCGTGCGAGTCGTAGCCGGCGCCTACGGCATGGCCGCTCTCGTCGAGCATCGTGTAGAAGCCGCCGAACGTCATCTGGTCCGAAACGGCTCCGCGGCCGAACTTCTGAGCCATCGCGAGGATGTGCGTCATCTCGCCGTCGAAGAACGCCGTCACCCGCGTGGTGTTCACCGTTCCCGGGCACACGGCCGCCAGATCCGGATGCTGGACGATGACCTCTTCGATGAGCAGCTCGCCGCGCTGGAGCAGGCCGCGGTGGAAGGCATCCCAATCGTCGATCTCGGCGGCGTGATAGCGGTGCACCCCGGTACCGGCCTGACCGACGGGCTCCTTCGTCACGATCGTGCCGTGGCGCTGCGCGAACTCGTGCACGGCAACCGCATTGCCGTCCTCGACGACCATCCACTCGCGGTGCAGGTGCTCCGAGAACACCCGATCGAACTCGACCTTGTCCTGGAAGACGTGGCGGTGGTCGGGGTGGTCGTACTTCTGCGACAGCTCGTTCGACACCGGATGCGTCATGAAGGTGGCGCGCTCAGCGCTGCTGAGGATGGCGAAGTCGTAGTCGATGTAGTCCTGGAAGCCCACCTGTCTGAAGCCCGCGGACCACAGCATGTCGACGACGACTGCAGGGGTCCACTTGTCGTGCTGCGCGGATGCTTCCTTGGCGCGCTCGAGCACCGACCCGACGTCGATGCGGCGTGCGCGTCCGGCGAGATAGCGAAGGCGGGGCGCGAGGCCGAGGCCCTGAGAAGGCATGCGTGCTCCGGGATGAGGGTTCGGGGGTCCCGGATAGTCTAGATGGCGTGACTGCGGCCGACATGGATGCCTCCGCGCCCGCCGCCTCGGCCCGCAGCGCCCCCGTCGCTCGCATCTTCCACGATGCACTGCGCCACAACGCCGCCGTGCTTGCGCTCCCCGCGGGCACGGTCGTCGGCCTGCCCGCCGACGCGTACGGCCACGGATGGGCCGAGGTGACGCGCACCCTCGCCGCTTCGGGAGTTTCCGCGGATGCGGATGCCGAGTCCCCCTTCGCCGAGGAACTGCTGGGGCTCACCCGCGGATTCCATCCCGTCATGCGCCTCAGCGGCACCGTGCTCGCCGTGAAGCCGCTGCTCACCGGCGAGGGCGTCTCGTACGGATACACCCACCGCGCTCGGCAGGATACGTCGGTGGCACTCGTCGTGGGCGGCTATGCGCAGGGCATCGTCCGGGCACTCGGAAATCAGGCGGAGGTCTCGATCGCCGGGGAGCGGCATCCCATCATCGGACGTGTCGCGATGGACGTGTGCGTGGTCGACATCGGATCCGCCCACGTCCAGCGCGGAGACCAGGTCGTGTTCTTCGGCGATCCCGGCGCGGGCGATCCGTCGATCACGGAGTGGGTCGATGCGACCGGACTGACGGCACGGGAGCTCGCCACCACGGTCGGCCTTCGCGCAGTTCGGGAGCATCGCCCGTGACCCCCGTGCTGCGCATCGATCTCGACGCCTTCACCGCGAACCTCGCCCACATCCGCGCAGAGGTCGCGCCAGCCGAGCACATGCTGGTCGTGAAGGACGACGCGTACGGCCATGGGCTCGCCCCGATCATCCGGCGTGCGTGGGCTGCCAGCGTGCGCTGGTTCGGCGCGTTCGATGTGCACACCGGAGCCGTGGTGCGTGCCCAGCTCGGCGATGACGCGCGGATCTTCGTGTGGCTCGCCGGCTCGGACGACGAGATCCGGACCGCCGAGGCGCTCGACTTCGACCTCGGGGTGGGTGACCTCGACCTCCTCGAGGATGTCGCGCGCATCGCGTCAGCGTCATCCCGGCGGGTGCGGGTGCACCTCAAGATCGACACCGGGCTTCACCGCAACGGAATCCGGCCCGAGCAGTGGGATGCCGCCGTGTCGGCTGCCGCCGCGCACCAGGAGGCCGGGTCCATCGAGGTCGTGGGGCTCTGGACGCATCTGGCAGAGGCGTCCGACGACGAAGACGATGCGGCCGTGACCGGATTCCGCGAGGCGATGATCGCCGCCGAGCGAGCGGGGCTGCGGCCGGCGCTGCGCCACGTCGCGGCCAGCGCCGCATCGTTCGCTCGCCGCGAGTTCCGGCACGACCTGGTGCGGATCGGGGCATTCGCCTACGGCATCCGTCCCGCGGGCGGACCCGACCACGCGACCCTCGGCATCCGTCCCATCGCCACGCTCGCGGCGCCCGTCATCCGGATCGACGACGAAGGCGTGCACGTCGCGATCGGCGCTCTGCACGGCCTGCCCTCGACCCTCTCAGGACGCGTGCGAGTCGCGGGTCCGGCGGGCCCCCGCACTCTCTTGCGCGTAGGCGCGCTCACCAGCTTGATCGAATCGTGGCCCGAAGCGCTCATCGGTGACGACGTGGCGGTCTACGGCGACGGCGCGGCTTCGCCGACCGAACTCGCCGAGGCGATCGGAACCATCGGCGAAGAGATCGCCGTGCGGGTGTCGCCGCTCGTTCCCCGCGAATACCGCGATGGCTGACTCAGGACTCGATCAGACGAGCCGTCTCGTCGTGCCAGCTGGTCGCGATCGCCCGAAGCTTCTCTTCGTACTTGCGACCGTGGTGTGCACAGAACAGGAGTTCGCTGCCGTTCACCTCTGCGGCGATGTAAGCCTGGGCACCGCATGAATCGCAGCGGTCCAGCGCCGTCAGACGGTGCTCGAGAACGACACCCGGCTCGGTCGGTGTGGATAGCGTGTTCATCTCGGTGCCTCCTCGTATGTGTAGAACTCCAGTGCAGGTAAGAAATACAACCACGCCATTGTTTCGAGAATGCCGCGAACCGATGACATTTCGCTGTGCGCGTAGTGGACGACTGCCCGGAGCGTGTCCACCCGAGCTCGTCGGAGGCTGCGGATACGCTTGAGGATTGTGACAGCCGAGTATTCCGCCCACCACCTCCAGGTGCTCGAGGGACTCGAAGCCGTCCGCAAGCGTCCCGGCATGTACATCGGCTCGACCGATTCGCGCGGGCTCATGCACTGCCTCTGGGAGATCATCGACAACTCCGTGGACGAGGCTCTCGGCGGCCACGGCTCGCGCATCGACATCGTGCTGCACACCGACGGCAGCGTCGAAGTGCGCGACAGGGCGCGCGGCATCCCGGTCGACATCGAGCCGCGTACCGGCCTCTCGGGCGTCGAGGTCGTCTTCACGAAGCTGCACGCCGGCGGCAAGTTCGGAGGCGGCTCGTACGCGGCGTCGGGTGGGCTCCACGGTGTCGGCGCATCCGTCGTCAACGCGCTGTCCGAGCGTCTCGACGTGGATGTCGACCGCAACGGCAAGACCTGGTCGATGTCGTTCCATCGCGGAGAGCCGGGCGTGTTCGCGAACGGCGCACCCACCTCCACCTTCACCCCCTTCGAGACGAACTCCGAGCTGCGGGTCACCGGACGGGCTGCGAAGGGCGTCACCGGCACCCGCATCCGCTACTGGGCGGACCGGCAGATCTTCACGAAGGATGCCGCCTTCAACCTTGAAGAGCTGGCACAGCGTGCCCGCCAGACCGCCTTCCTGGTGCCCGGGCTCGAGATCGTCGTGCGCGACGAACGGCGCGCCGACGGCTCGACGGCGGCAGGGCCCGTCGAGACGACCTATCGGTATGACGGCGGCATCTCGGAGTTCGCCGAATTCCTGGCCCCGGACGCCGCCGTCACCGACACGTGGCGGCTCACCGGCTCGGGCACGTTCACCGAGACTGTCCCGGTGCTGCAGCCGACGGGCGCGATGGTGCCGACCCAGGTGGAGCGGGAGTGCCACGTCGACATCGCGCTGCGGTGGGGGACCGGGTACGACACCGTGTCGCGCTCGTTCGTGAACATCATCGCGACGCCGAAGGGCGGAACGCACCAGCAGGGCTTCGAGCAGGGCCTGATGAAGGTGCTCCGCGCGCAGGTCGAACAGAACGCCCGCCGGCTCAAGGTCGGCACCGACAAGCTCGAGAAGGACGACATCCTCGCCGGCATGACCGCCGTTCTCACCGTGCGGCTTCCCGAGCCGCAGTTCGAGGGGCAGACGAAGGAGGTGCTCGGCACGCCCGCCGTCCGCCAGATCGTGAACAACGTGCTCACGAGCGAACTCATGGCGCGCTTCGCCTCGCCCAAGCGCGACGACAAGAGCCAGACCGCCCTGCTGCTCGACAAGGTGGTCGCCGAGATGAAGGCGCGCATCTCGGCACGCACCCACAAAGAGACCCAGCGACGCAAGAACGCACTCGAGTCATCCTCGCTTCCCGCCAAGCTCGTGGACTGCAGATCGTCGGATGTCGCGCACTCCGAGCTGTTCATCGTCGAGGGCGACTCGGCCCTCGGCACGGCGAAGCTCGCACGCAACAGCGAGTTCCAGGCGCTGCTCCCGATCCGGGGCAAGATCCTCAACGTGCAGAAGGCCTCGGTCAGCGACATGCTCTCCAACGCCGAGTGCGCGTCGATCATCCAGGTGATCGGGGCGGGTTCGGGCCGGTCTTTCGACCTCGACGCCGCCCGCTACGGCAAGGTCATCCTGATGAGCGACGCGGATGTCGACGGCGCCCACATCCGCACCCTGCTGCTCACCCTGTTCTTCCGCTACATGCGACCCCTCGTCGAGGCCGGGCGCGTGTTCGCCGCCGTTCCGCCGCTTCACCGCGTGATCGTCATGAACCCCGGCACGAAGCCCAACGAGACCATCTACACCTACAGCGAGCCCGAGCTGCACACGCTGCTCACCAAGGTCACGAAGTCGGGCCGCCGCTGGCATGAGCCGGTGCAGCGCTACAAGGGACTCGGCGAGATGGATGCCGATCAGCTCGCCACGACGACCATGGACCGTGGCGGCCGGCTGCTGCGGCGCGTGCGCCTCGAGGATGCCGAGACCGCGGGCCGCATCTTCGAGCTGCTCATGGGCAACGAGGTGGCGCCGCGCCGCGAGTTCATCGTCGAGTCATCGCATCGCCTCTCGCGCGAGTCCATCGACGCGTAGCGGGCGGCGGCGTCGGTGGCTCCGGCGCCGTGGTTCGACTGCGCGTGTCTGCCGAAGTAGCCGGCGCCTGATCGCTAGCCTGACCCCCATGGCAGTGGGGCAGAGCAGACGCGCCCGAGCCGCTCGACGACGCAAGCGCCGGATGGATGCCGCGGACAACGACCTCACTCCGGTCCAGTGGGCGACGATCCGCGATGCGTGGGGCGGCTGCGCCTATTGCGGCGCCACGGACTCCTCCTTGCAGCGCGACTGCGTGCTGCCCCTCTCGCGCGGCGGTCGATACACCGTCCAGAACGTCGTGCCCGCCTGCCGGTCGTGCAACGCCAGCAAGAGCAATGACGAGGTGACGCGATGGCTGCGACGCAAGCGCCTCGACGAGCGCGCGTTCCTGCTGCGGCATCGCGAGGTCCTTACGCTTCTCACCGCACAGCCGTAGCGCCAGACTGGCCAGGTGAGCACTCCAGCAGCCCCCCCGCAGCCCTGGGACATCGCGATCGTCGGAGCCGGCCCGATCGGTCTGCTGCTCGCCGGCGAACTCGCCGCCGACGGCAGCCGCGTGGTCATCTTCGAGCGCGAGGACTCACCGTCCTCGATGCCCAAGGCGAACGGCGTCGTCGGACGCGCAGCCCGAGAACTGGCTCAGCGCGGCATCCTGGCCGGCACGCGTCTGCGCGTGCGGACTCCGCCGCGGTTCCAATTCGGGCCGCTCGTGCTGAACCTCGGATTCGGCCCCGGCAACCCGCTGCACATCCTGCCGGTGCCTCAGTCCCGCCTCGAGGAGCTGCTCGAGCGCCGGGCAACGCAGCATGGCGCAGATGTGCGGCGAGGGCACGAGGTCATCGGGTTCGCTCAGCGCGACGACTCCGTCACGGTCGATGTCCGCACCGGTGAGGTGACGAGCGTCGTCAAGGCGCGATACCTGGTCGGCTGCGATGGCGCGCACAGTCTCGTCCGCAAGCAGGCCGGCATCGGCTTCCCCGGTTTCACGGGTGATGAGATCTCGCGGATCGCGAGGGTGACTCTGCCGGCGGATCGGATCACACGACGCAGAGACTCGTTCGAGATTCCCGGCCTCGGCTCCATCGCCGCGATGCGGCCCAACCTGCTGCCCGGCGGTGCCTTCTCGATCGCTCCTATGTCCGTCCTCGACCGTGCCGCGCCCCCCGACCTCTACCTCGTCAGCACGCATGAGCCGCGGCGAGACGACGAACCCAGCGATTCGGTGTCGATCGACGAACTCCGTGCCAGCTTTCGCCGTGTGCTCGGGGTGGACCTGCCGATCACGGGCGCCACCGCCATCCGCAGCACGGTCGGAAACAGCCGCCAAGCCGAGGCGTACCGGCGCGGGCGGGTCTTCCTCGCCGGCGACGCCGCGCACGTCTTCAACGCCGGGGGATCGGCCCTCAATGTGGGAATCCAGGACGCGCTCGAACTCGCCGACCGACTGGGCGCAGCCCTGAGCAGCGAGGGCGGCACGGACGGCCTCGATGCCTATGAGGCGATCCGGCATCCTGCGGGCCACCGCGCGCTCCAGCACACTCGCGCCCAGGCCGCGCTCGGCCGCAGCGATGACAGCGCCCGTGCCCTCCGCGAGATCATGGGCGGGCTGGTCGCGAGCCGGCGCGCGGCCCGGTCGCTCGCGCGGCTCATCGAAGACGGCTGAGCGGCGAGGTCGCGCAGGGGCGCTCGTCAGACGAGCGCGCGGCCGATCGAGCCGATGACCGCGTCGAGTGGCTGCCCCGAGGCATCCCGCTTCGCTGTGGCCGCCGGAAGCGTCCGCGTCGAGCCGTCCGGACCGAGCGCGAGTGCGGGTGCTCGTCCGACCCAGGCGAGCGTGAGCCGGTTCTCACCCCGCAGGAACGTGTGTGCGCGCACGCCGCCTGTCGCTCGGCCTTTGGCCGGGAACTCCTCGAATCGCGACACCTTGACACGTCCGGCATCCGTCCCCGGAAGCACGCCGTCGGCACCCGAGATGGTGACCGCGATGACGTCCTCGCCTTCGGCCGCACCGAAGTGGATGACGCTCGCCGGCACCGAGAGGTTCACCCCCGCCATTCCACCCGCCGGTGCCCCCTGCGGGCGCACCGCGGCCGCGGGGAAGCGGAGCAGCTGCGCATCGCTGGTCACGAAGACGAGCTCGGATCCGTCAGGAGCGGATGCTGCGCCCACCACCACGTCGCCGGGCTTCAGTCCGATGATCTCGAGCTCGGGGCGCACAGCGAGCGCCGACGGGACCACACGCTTCACCACGCCGTCGCGCGTGCCGAGCGCGACCGGCACGTCGTCGTCGAAGCGGATCAGCCCGATCACGCGCTCGTATCTGTCGTGGATGCCGAGGTAGTCGTGCAGGACCACACCGGCGCCGAGCTGCACCGACGCCGGCGGCACCGATGGCAGGTCGACGGGGCTGAACCGCAGCATGCGGCCGGCGGTCGTGACGGCGCCGAGGTCCCCCCGGGTCGTCGAGCCAGCCGTCGCCAGGATCGCATCGTGCTTGCTGCGCCGGCTCGGCGCGGTGAGCTCCTGCCCCTCGGCGAGGTCGACGCGCACCGCCCGGCCCGTCGTCGACAGGACGACCACTGTCGGCGCATCCGCGATCTGCAGATCCGGCACCGGTGCGCCCCGCGTCGGCCGCGGCGCGGCGGGCTTGGCGTTCATCAGCATCGTGCGGCGGGGCGTGCCGTGGGCGTCGGCGGCGGCCTCGAGCTCGCGCGCGACCTGGGCGTGGATCAGCGACTCACTGCCGAGCAGAGCCTGCAGCTCGGCGATCTCGGCTTTGAGCGAGTCCCGCTCGGACTCGAGCTCGAGCCGCGAGAACTTTGTCAGCCGCCGCAGCCGCAGCTCGAGGATGTACTCCGCCTGGACCTCGCTGAGGTCGAACACCTCGCGCAGGCGCGTCCGCGCCTGCTCGCTGTCGTCGGAGGTGCGGATGACCTGGATCACCTCGTCGATGTCGAGGATCGCGATGAGGAGGCCCTCGACGAGGTGCAGGCGCTCCTCCCGCCGCGCCAAGCGGTAACGGCTGCGCCGGGTGACCACCTGGATGCGGTGGTCGAGGTAGACCCGAAGCAGCTCCTTGAGCCCGAGCGTCTGCGGCTGACCCTCCACGAGAGCGACGTTGTTGATGCTGAACGAGTCCTCGAGCGGCGTGAGGCGGTAGAGGTGGTCGAGCACGGCCTGCGGGTCGAAGCCGGTCTTGATGCCGATGACGAGCCGGAGGCCGTGATTGCGGTCGGTCAGGTCCGTGACGTCGGCGATCCCGGTGAGACGCTTTCCCTGCACCGCGTCCTTGATCTTCTCGATGACCCGCTCCGGGCCGACCTGATACGGCAGTTCCGTCACCACCAGCCCGGTGCGGCGAGGTCCGAGGGACTCGGTCGCCACCTTGGCCCGCACCTTGAACGCCCCGCGACCTCGCGCGTAGGCATCCTTCACCCCCTCCAGGCCCAGCACGATCCCGCCCGACGGGAAGTCGGGGCCGGGCACGAACTCCATCAGCTCCTCGACGGTCGCATCGGGATTCTCGAGCAGGTGGATCGCGGCCGCCACGACTTCGATCAGGTTGTGCGGGGCCATGTTGGTGGCCATGCCGACAGCGATGCCGGTCGCCCCGTTCACCAGCAGGTTCGGATACGCGGCGGGCAGCACCGCGGGCTGCTGGAACTGGCCGTCGTAGTTCGGGATGAAGTCGACGACATCCTCATCGAGGTTCTCGGTGAGGGCCAGCGCCGCCGGCGCGAGCCGAGCCTCCGTGTAGCGGGGCGCGGCGGGTCCGTCGTCGAGCGACCCGAAGTTGCCATGCCCGTCGACGAGAGGCACGCGCAGCGAGAACGGCTGCGCGAGTCGCACCAGGGCGTCGTAGATGGGGGCGTCGCCATGGGGATGGAGCTTTCCCATGACCTCGCCGACCACGCGTGCGCTCTTGACGTGTCCGCGGTCGGGCCGCAGCCCCATGTCGGCCATCTGGAACAGGATGCGCCGCTGCACCGGCTTCAGGCCGTCTCTGGCGTCCGGCAGAGCTCGGGAGTAGATGACGGAGTACGCGTATTCGAGGAACGACCCCTGCATCTCGGCGGAGACGTCGACGTCTTCGATGCGTTCTTCGGCGGGGGGAGGGGGGTCGGTGCGGGATGCAGGCATGACGATGAGGCCTCGGGAGACGGCGGAGCGGCAGGGGGTTCCCGCGCGTGTGCGAGACTGACCCCGATGTCCCTCAGCCTACCCGCGGACCCGCCGCGTACCCGGAGCCTCACCGGTGTCGTGCCGCAGATGCTGGCGGCACTCGAGGGCCGCTCGGACTGGTTCCCGCCGGCGAAGAGCGCCATCGTCTTCGTGCTCGACGGGCTCGGCGCTCACAGCCTCGCGGCGCGGGCCGGGCATGCGCGCTTCCTCTCGCAGGCCTCGGCGAAACGGGATGTCGCCCGCACTGTCTTCCCGAGCACGACGGCTTCGGCGCTCACCAGTCTGCTCACCGGCACGACGCCGGGGGAGCACGGCATCGTGGGCTATCGCGCCCGCATCCCGGGGACCGACGATGTGGTGAATCAGCTGCGGGGCTGGGACACCGACGGGCTGCCGCTCGCCTGGCAGCGTTCGATCCCGCTGACGGCGGGCCGGCCGAGCTTCGCGGTGTCGAAGGCCGAGTACGCGGGCACCGGCTTCACCGCCGCGACGCTGCGCGGGGCCGAATTCCACGCGGCAGACGATCTCGAGGAACGGGTCGAGCTGGCCGCCGACCTCGCCGCCCGGCATCCCGGGTCCTTCGTGTACCTCTACGCGCCGGACCTCGATGCGATCGGACATCGGCGGGGCTGGCAATCGGACGAGTGGGTGGTGGGTCTCGAGCGAGCGGATGCCGCAGCCCGCGCGCTGGGATCGGCCGTCGCCCGCGGGACCGGCGTCATCGTCACCGCAGACCACGGAATGGTCGATGTGCCGGGCCATCGCCACGTGCTGCTCAGCGACGGCGATGCACTGGTCGAGGGCGTTCACCTGATCGGCGGCGAACCGCGCATGCTGCACCTGTATGCCGCGCCCGGCGCCGCGGACGGCGTCCTCGCCGCGTGGCGGGAGTCCGAGTCGGCCAGGTCGTGGGTGATCTCACGCACCGAGGCGATCGAGGCCGGGATGTTCGGTCAGGTCGCCGACGAGGTGCGGGATCGGCTCGGCGATGTCATCGTCGCGGCCCGCTCGGGGATCGCGTACTACGACGACCGACTCGCCGACAAGGGTGCGCAGAAGATGATCGGCCAGCACGGCTCCCTCACGAACGAGGAGCGCACGGTTCCGCTCATCCGGCTCGGCGCGTTCGCCTGACCCGCCAGGCGCTCCTCACTCCTCGGTGCGAGCCCCGAAGACGATCTCATCCCACGACGGCATGGACGTCCGGCCCTTGCGGCGGCCGGCTTCGGCGACAGCGGACGCCGGTGCCTGGTACTCGGGCTCGAGATCGTCGGCGGGGGTCTCGTCGTAGCCCGGCTCGAGCGCGTCGAACAGCGCAACGGGGGAGTGCGATCGCGACGGCGGCAGATCATCGATTCCGGGGAGCGGCTCACGCTGGCCGCGACGACGGCGCAGCGCCTCGAGCAGGTCGGCTGTCTCGGCGGAGGTCACCACCGGCTCTGTCGCGCGCTTGATCGCCGCCTCCTGGACGGCCGCCGTGGTCGGCGCCGGAAGCTCGGGGGATTCCAGGTCCGCGTCGGGGAGGCGACGGGGTCCGAAGGCCCCGCTGTCGAAGCGGGAGTCGTCCTTCGGCGGCACCGTCTCGAGCGCCCGGAGACGCGGGATCAGGCCGTCGGGCAGCGAACCCTGCCGCGACAGCTGGATGGCGTCGGCGTTCAGCGGCGCCAGGATGCTGCGCCGAGGCTCGAAGCCCCACCGGGCGTCGTGGTCGACGTCGCCCGCGGTGAACTCGAGCTTCACGATCCAGCCGGTCGCCTCCTTCCAGCTGGTCCAGCGTTCGCCGGTCGCGCCCGCCTCGGCGAGCTTTCCGCGGACCGCGGATCCGAACGTGGGATGGGCGTCGCCCTCGAGGTCCCCGCCGAGCAAGACCGGCACGGCGAGTGCCTGGCCGACGACGTGCTCGCGCTCCGCGAGCACGGGACCCTCGAAGCGCGCGACATCCTCCACCCGAGCGCCGAGCAGCACGGCGACCTCCTCGGCCGACAGGCCGGCGCGGATATGCGACTGGATCTCGCGAGGGCTGGGGCGGCTCGCCGGTGGTTCGCTGGCCCGCTCTCGGCGCGCCCTGCGAAGCTCGACGCGCAGCACATCGTCGACGGCGAGCGAGAACCTCTCGCCCGAGTCGGTCGCCAGGACGAGCACTTCGTCCTCGGTTCCGATCACCTTGAGCTGTTCCATGCGAACGCCCCTCCGATCCTGCGTGTGGGCCCATGCTTACACGCGCTGTCGCGGCGAGCGGGAATATCCGGCGCGCGCCGCGAGTTTCAGGCACTCGCACGCACACCCCAGGTTTCCCGTCGCATTTGCGTTATCGGGGGAGGTCGTGCAAGCTATGCCCGCTCGAAAGGGCGAGTGAACCCCAGTCATTCCCGGAAGTTGAGACGTTTACGTATGGCCACCGATTACGACGCCCCTCGCAAGACCGAAGACGACAGCGAGTCGATCGAGGCTCTCAAGGAGCGAGTGCCCGACAAGCTGTCGGGCTCGGTCGATGTGGAGGACGCCGACAACCCTTCGGGCTTCGAACTGCCCGGCGCAGATCTTTCCGACCTCGAACTCGATGTCGTGGTGCTGCCCGCGCAGGAGGACGAGTTCACCTGTTCGAACTGCTTTCTCGTCAAGCACCGCTCGCAGCTCGACCACGAGACCGCGAACGGCCCTGTCTGCTCGGAGTGCGCCGCGTAGCCTGAGCGAGCCGCAGCGCCGCAGCGAATCGGTCCGGAGTCCGCGACGACATCACCCAGGTGGGCGTCGGGTCGTCCGGATCGATCACGGGAACGACGACGACCCCGTCGATTCCGCCGCGAATCACGTGCCACGTGCGCGGATCCAACCCTGATCCGCGAGCGTGGTGCGCCTGCTCGTCGACCAGCACCAGCGGCTCGCCCAGCAGCGCGACGTCGATGTGAGCTCGCCCGGCGCGGAGTACACCGTCGTGCAGGTCGATCACGGGTGCGCCGGCGATGAGCAGGGCGATCAGCGCGACACCGACCGCGGCACCCACGACGAGCGCCACCGTCGTGTCGAGGGGCGCGAAGACGAGCGCCGCCATCGGCGCGATCACGGCCGAGCCCACCAGAACCCACAGCGACGGCCCGAGTCTCTCTCGATACTCCGGGCCGACGCCGATGTTGCGCGCTGTCTTCTGCATTACCCTCGTTGGGTGACTGAAACGGTGGACGTCCTCATTATCGCCCCCGACGTTCCCGCCTACGCGCAGCCCGGCGACGCCGGCGCCGACCTGGTGGCCGCCGAGGCGGTGCGACTCGAGCCCGGGCGCCGGGCGCTCGTCGGCACCGGCGTGCGGATCGCGCTGCCCGAAGGCTTCGCCGCGTTCGTGGTGCCCCGCAGCGGCCTGGCCTCGAAGCACGGCATCACCGTGGTCAACTCGCCCGGAACGGTGGATGCCGGCTACCGCGGCGAGATCAAGGTCACCCTGCTCAACACCGACGCCGAAGCGGCTTACGACATCGCGGTCGGCGACCGCATCGCGCAGCTCATCGTGATGCCCGTCACGCGCGCGCAGTTCATCCCGGTCGAAGCCCTGCCCGAGAGCATCCGCGGTGACGGCGGCTTCGGGTCGACCGGCTACCACGGGGGCGCGGCGGAGCCGCCGACGAGCGTCAGCGAGTCCCCACGGGGAACTCCCCGCGACCGAAGAGACCAGAGAAACGGAATCCCCGCATGACCGACCCCACCCCCTCCGATGCATCGGCGGGCGACGTCGCCGCCGGCCCCGCGCTGCCTGATCGAGCCACGCAAGGACCCTTCGACGAGTCCGAGGCGAACCCCGTGCGTCCCTACATCGACCTCGGCGGCATCAAGATCCTTCCCCGCGAAGGACTGAACCTGCGCCTCGAGGTCGAAGAGCAGACCAAGCGCATCGTCGCGGTGGGTCTGGACTACGCCGACTCCACGCTGCAGGTGCAGCCCTTCGCGGCACCGCGGTCGACCGGACTCTGGGAAGAGACGCGCGAGCAGATCCGCGGTCAGATCCGGCAGCAGGGCGGACGCGTCGAAGAGCGGGAGGGTCCGCTCGGCCCCGAGCTGCTCGCCGAGGTGCCCGTGATCGCGGGCGCCGACGGCACCGCAGGCAAGCGGCTCGCGCGGTTCATCGGCGTCGACGGTCCGCGCTGGTTCCTGCGCGGCGTGATCGGCGGAGCCGCGACCGCGGACGTCGAGGCAGCAGCGCAGGTGGAGGACCTGTTCCGCTCCATCGTGGTGGTGCGCGGCGGATCGCCGATGCCGCCGCGAGACCTCATTCCACTCCGGATGCCGGCCACCCCGGGAATGGCGTGAGCGACGAGTCCCGTTCCGACGACCTGCAGCCGCCCGCTGCTGCGGGCTCACCGGACCCTGCGCGCAACTCGGCATCCGACCTTCTGGGCGCGGCTCTCGGTGACGCCGCCAAGCGGGCGGGCCTGGATCCTGCGTCCGATGCCAGCACCGGCCACGTCGTATGGCGAGCAATGGGCGGGTGGCGCGGCATCCTCGAAGCCGTCCTGCCCGGCGTGGTGTTCATCCTCGTCTGGACGCTCACGTACGACCCCGGCACGAAGCAGGCGAACCTGCCGCTGAGCCTCGGATTGTCGGTCGGCCTCGCCGCCGTGTTCACCATCATCCGGCTCATCCAGCATGGACCGGCCGGTGCCGCCATCGGCGGACTGATCGCCACGGCAGCGGCGGCCGCGCTCGCCCTCTTCACCGGCCGCGGGCAGGACAACTTCCTCTGGGGATTCGCCACGAACATCGCCTACGGCTCGGCGTTCCTGGTGTCGGCCCTCATCGGCTGGTCGCTGATCGGCCTCGCCGTGGGGTTCCTGATGAGCGAGGGGACGGCCTGGCGGCGCGACAAGCGCAAACGGCGCGTGTTCTTCTGGCTCGCCATCGCGTGGGCCGGCCTGTTCGCGCTGCGGCTGCTCATCCAGCTCCCGCTCTACTTCGCGGGGGATGTCGCGGCCCTCGGCACCGTCAAGCTGATCATGGGACTGCCGCTGTTCGCACCGCTCGTCGCGGTCACCTGGCTCGCCGTGAGGGCGCTCTATCCGCCTGCCCCGAAGTGATACATTTATCTTGATATCAAGATAAATCGCCTCGTCGCCGGATTAGGTGAACCTCACTAGCCGAGGGGTCCGGAGCGGGGGAAGATGGGTGTGCCGGGCCTCGGCCCCGCTCCCGCCGCCGACGAAGGAGACACGCGTGTCCACGGTTGACAGCTTCGGTGCCAAGAGCACCCTGACGGTCGGCAGCACCGACTACGAGATCTTCCGCATCGACACCGTCGACGGCCACGAGAAGCTGCCCTTCAGCCTCAAGGTGCTGCTCGAGAACCTCCTCCGCACGGAGGACGGTGCGAACGTCACGAAGGAGCAGATCCAGGCTCTCGGGTCGTGGGATGCCGCGGCCGAGCCCGACACCGAGATCCAGTTCACGCCCGCACGCGTCGTGATGCAGGACTTCACCGGCGTACCGTGCATCGTCGACCTCGCGACCATGCGAGAGGCAGTCGTCGACCTCGGCGGCGACCCGACGAAGATCAACCCGCTGTCACCGGCAGAGCTCGTCATCGACCACTCGGTCATCGCCGACCTGTTCGGCACCGAGAACGCGCTCGAGCGCAACGTCGAGATCGAATACGAGCGCAACGGCGAACGGTACCAGTTCCTCCGCTGGGGGCAGACCGCGTTCGACGACTTCAAGGTCGTCCCCCCCGGCACGGGGATCGTCCACCAGGTGAACATCGAGCACCTCGCCAAGGTCATCTACGACCGCAACGTGGACGGCGTCCTCCGCGCCTACCCGGATACCTGCGTCGGAACCGATTCGCACACCACCATGGTCAACGGCCTCGGCGTACTCGGCTGGGGCGTCGGCGGCATCGAAGCCGAGGCGGCGATGCTCGGCCAGCCCGTCTCGATGCTGATCCCGAAGGTCGTCGGCTTCAAGCTGTCCGGCGCCATCCCGACGGGGGTCACTGCCACCGACGTCGTTCTGACCATCACCGAGATCCTTCGCAAGCACGGCGTCGTCGGCAAGTTCGTCGAGTTCTACGGCTCGGGCGTCGCGTCGGTGCCGCTCGCCAACCGCGCCACGATCGGCAACATGAGCCCCGAGTTCGGCTCCACGGCGGCGATCTTCCCCATCGACGACGTCACCCTCGACTACCTGCGGCTGACCGGCCGCAGCGACGAGCAGGTCGCGCTCGTCGAGGCGTATGCGAAGGCGCAGAAGCTGTGGCACGACGCCGCCCACGAGCCGACGTTCAGCGAATATCTCGAACTCGACCTGTCGACGGTCGTGCCGAGCATCGCCGGCCCGAAGCGGCCGCAGGACCGCATCGTGCTCTCCAACGCTAAGGCGCAGTTCGCGAGCGACCTCACCAACTACGCGGACATCGAGCACGATCTCGTGGACCTCGAAGGATCCGAGTCGTTCCCGGCATCCGACCCGCCCGGGAACACGCCCGACGACGAGCACAGCGCGCACACCCATCACCACCACAGCCACGCGCCGGAGAAGGGCTCAAAGCCCACGCCGGTCGTCCTGGCGGGTGGCGAGAAGTTCACGCTCGACCACGGCGCCGTCACGATCGCGGCGATCACGTCCTGCACCAACACCTCGAACCCGTCGGTGATGCTCGCAGCCGGCCTGCTCGCCCGCAACGCGGTGCGGAAGGGCCTCAAGGCCAAGCCATGGGTGAAGACCACCCTCGCGCCCGGTTCGAAGGTCGTCACCGACTACTACGAGAAGGCCGGCCTCACGCAGGACCTGGAGGACCTCGGGTTCTACACGGTGGGCTACGGCTGCACGACGTGCATCGGAAACTCCGGACCCCTCATCGAGGAGGTCTCCGCCGCCGTGCAGCAGAACGACCTCGCGGTCACGGCCGTCCTCTCGGGCAACCGCAACTTCGAGGGTCGCATCAACCCCGACGTGAAGATGAACTACCTCGCCAGCCCGCCGCTGGTCATCGCGTACTCGCTCGCCGGGTCGATGAACTTCGACTTCGAGACGGACGCCCTGGGCAAGGACCAGAACGGCGAGGATGTCTTCCTCCGCGACATCTGGCCCGACTCCGCCGAGGTGCAGGCGACGATCGACTCGTCGATCGACAAGGGCATGTTCGACACCCAGTACGCGAGCGTGTTCGCGGGCGACGAGCGGTGGCGGACGCTGCCGACGCCGACGGGGGACGTCTTCGAATGGAACGCCGAGTCGACCTACGTGCGCAAGCCGCCGTACTTCGACGGAATGACGATGGAGCTGACCCCCGTCGGTGACATCAGCGGCGCCCGCGTGCTCGCCACCCTCGGCGATTCGGTGACGACCGACCACATCAGCCCCGCCGGCAACATCAAGGTCGACAGCCCGGCCGGCCACTACCTCAACGAGCACGGTGTCGACCGCAAGGACTACAACTCCTACGGATCCCGCCGTGGCAACCACGAAGTGATGATCCGCGGCACGTTCGCGAACATCCGGCTCAAAAACCAGCTGCTCGACGGCGTCGAAGGCGGCTACACCCGCGACTTCACTCAGGACGGCGGGCCCCAGTCGTTCATCTACGACGCGAGCCGGAATTACCAGGCCGAAGGCACTCCGCTGGTCATCTTCGGAGGCAAAGAGTACGGCTCGGGCTCGTCGCGCGACTGGGCGGCCAAGGGCACGAGCCTGCTGGGCGTCAAGGCCGTCATCACCGAGAGCTTCGAGCGCATCCATCGCTCGAACCTCATCGGCATGGGCGTCGTCCCGTTGCAGTTCCCGGCCGGCGAGAGCTGGTCGTCGCTCGGACTCGACGGCACCGAGGTCGTCTCGATCTCGGGCCTCGAGAAGCTGAACGAGGGCGTCACGCCGAAGACGGTCCACGTCACCGCCGCACCGAGCGAGTTCTCGGCATCCGGCAAGCCGACCGTGGAGTTCGACGCGCTCGTCCGCATCGACACACCCGGTGAGGCCGACTACTACCGCAACGGCGGCATCCTGCAGTACGTGCTGCGCTCGCTCGTCTGAGACGGATCGCGGGACCCCGCCGGCGTCGGCGAGGCGTGCCTACTGGCGATCGGTGGGCGAGCACGGCGGCCGCCTCGCGGTGGGGGAGCGCGCCGACCTCACCGTCTTCGCCGACAACCCCCTCACCACCGACCCTGACGAGTTCGCGGGCTCGCCGGTGCTGCTCACGCTGGTCGACGGCGCCGTCGTCGTGGACGCGGCATCCGTCGCCACGGCATCGCTCGCGGCGGCCGTCACGGTCTGACTCCGACCGCCGCATCGGCGGCCCGCGCGCGGCGCGGGTAGACTCGGCCGGGTGGAAAAGGGTGCAGAAGAGAGTGGAATGCCGCTGCTGCCGTCCATCGCAGGACCCCGGGATCTCGACCGCCTGAGCATCGAGCAGCTGCAGCAGCTGGCCGCAGAGGTGCGTGAGTTCCTCATCGAGAACGTCTCGCGCACCGGCGGTCACCTCGGCCCGAACCTCGGCGTGGTCGAGCTGACGATCGCCCTGCACCGCGTCTTCAACTCGCCCTCCGACCCGTTCATCTTCGACACCGGGCACCAGTCCTACGTCCACAAGCTGCTGACGGGCCGTCAAGACTTCACAGGGCTGCGCACCCGCGGCGGCCTCGCCGGGTACCCGCAGCGCTCCGAGAGCGCGCACGACGTCGTGGAGTCCTCCCACGCGTCGAGCTCGCTGAGCTGGGCCGACGGCATCTCCCGCGCCTTCACGCACACCGGTCGCAAGGACCGCCATGTCGTCGCCGTCGTCGGCGACGGAGCGCTTACCGGCGGCATGACGTGGGAGGCGCTGAACAACATCTCGGATGACAACGACCGCAACCTGGTGATCGTCGTCAACGACAACGGCCGCTCGTACGCGCCGACCATCGGCGGGATGGCGCGCTACCTCAACCGGGTGAGGACCGCCGAGGCCTACCGCCAGCTGCATCGCGGCTCCGACCAGATGTTCCGCAAGCTCGGACCGGCGGCGCGCGCCGTCTATCGCGGGGTCCGGGGCGGCACCCACGGGTTCCTCTCCCGATTCACGAACAACGCGGCGCTGTACTCCAACCTCGACATCAAGTACCTGGGGCCGATCGACGGGCACGACATGCGGGTGCTCATCGAGACACTCGAGCTCGCCAAGGAGTTCGGCGCACCCGTCATCGTGCATGCCATCACCGAGAAGGGGAGAGGCTTCCAGCCGGCCCTCGACGACGAGGCGGATCAGTTCCACGCGGTCGGCCGGATCGACCCGGTCACCGGTGAGACCGTGGGCGGATCGAGCGGCGGTCCGGCGTGGACGGACGTCTTCGCCGCAGAGCTGGTCGAGATCGGCCGGCACCGCGAGGACGTGATCGCCATGACGGCCGCCATGCTGCGGCCGACCGGCCTCCTGCCCTTCGCGCAGCACTTCCCCGGCCGGGTGTTCGACGTCGGCATCGCCGAGCAGCACGCGGTCGCGTCGGCGGCAGGACTCGCCTTCGGCGGCCTGCATCCCGTGGTCGCCATCTACGCGACCTTCATGAACCGGGCGTTCGACCAGGTGCTGATGGATGTCGCGCTCCACCGCGCCGGCGTGACGTTCGTGCTCGACCGGGCCGGCGTCACGGGCCCCGACGGCCCGAGCCATCACGGCATCTGGGACCTCGCGATCCTGCAGCTCGTGCCGCACATCCGCATCGCGGTCCCGCGCGACGCGGAGCGCCTGCGCGAAGAGCTGCGCGAGGCCGTCGTCATAGGCGACGCCCCCACCGTCATCCGCTTCCCGAAGAACGGCGTCAGCCCCGACCTCCCGGCGATCGAGCGACTCGCGGACGGCGTCGACGTGCTGGTGCGCTCCGACGCCGAGGATGTGCTCATCGTCGGAATCGGCCCGATGGCGCACCTCGCCGTCGATGTGGCCGCGCGGCTGCGCGCTCAGGGGATCGGCACGACCGTGATCGATCCGCGGTGGGTCGTGCCGGTGCAGCCGTCGGTCGTCGAGCTCGCGGCATCCCATCGCCTCGTCATCACGATCGAGGACGGCATCCGCGTCGGCGGCATCGGCACCCGCGTGCGTCAGGTCCTGCGCGAGGCGGGCGTCGACACCGCGGTGGACGAGCTCGGCGTGCCCGATGAGTTCATCCAGCACGCGACGAGAGAGCAGATCCTCGAGGATGCCGGGCTCACGCCCGCGAAGATCGCCCAGGATGTGGTGGCCCAGGTGCTCGGCACGCGGATCCCGGTGGCGCGCCCCGCGACGACGGAGATCCCCACGCTCTCCGCGCACGCGCGCCGCGACGCCTGATCCCTCCGCCCGGGACGTGAACCTGCGCGCGGGACCTGAGTCCCCCGCCGCCCGGTTCGGGGCGGATATCGTCCGTCGGGGCGCTATCGGTGCGCCCCGACGGATCTGATCCGCCCCAAACCCGGCTCTTGGTGCCCGGGCGGCCTTCGGGGAGCTACGCCTCGATGCCCTTGATCACGGGGTGGTGGAAGGTGTCGCCGAAGACGCGTTCGGACGCTCCTTCGCGATCCAGGTAGGGCGACGCCCCGCCGTCGATGAACGGCCAGCCGGCGCCGAGGATGAGGCACAGGTCGATGTCCTCGACCTCGGGCACCACGCCCTCGTCGAGCATGATCCTGATCTCGTCGGCGAGGCCGTCCTGCACGCGGCGCAGGATCTCCGCCTCACGGGCGGGTGAGGATCCGACGGCCCCCTTCAGCACGGCCGAGGCCGCCTTCGTCCACCCGGTCACGCGGCCGCTCCTGTCCTTCTCGACGACTTCGGGCAGTTCCGCGAGCCGGTGGAAGTTCTCCGAGGCATAGAAGCGCTCGGGGAAGGCGCCCGCCATGGTGTCCTGCACGTGCGCGGCCACCTTCCAGCCGACGAGGTCGATGAGCTGGAACGGCGTCATCGGCAGCCCGAGCGGCTGGAACGCCTTCTCCACGGTGAGCAGCGGGGTCCCCTCGTAGATCGCCCGTGCGGCTTCGCCCATGACCTTCGCGAGCAGGCGGTTCACCACGAAGCCCGGTGCGTCGGCCGTCAGGACGGCGTTCTTGCCGAGGCCGCGCGCGACCACGAAGGCGGTCGAGAGCGCGGCATCCGATGTCTGCCCCGTCTTGACGATCTCGATCAGCGGCATGACCGCCACCGGATTGAAGAAATGGAAGCCGACCAGACGCTCGGGGTGGGCGAGCTTCGCGCCGATCTCGGCGACCGAGAGGGATGACGTGTTCGTCGCGAGGATGGCGTCGTCGGCGATGATCTGCTCGATCTCGCCGAACACCTGCTGCTTGACCCCCACCTCTTCGAAGACGGCCTCGATCACGAAGTCGCAGTCCGCGTATTCGCTCTTGTCGGTCGTGCCGTGGACGAGGGCCCGCAGCCGGTTCGCCGAATCGCCGTCGAGGCGGCCCTTGGCCTCGAGCTTGCCGATCTCGTCGTTGATGTACGCGAGCCCCTTGTCCACGCGAGCCTGGTCGAGGTCGGTGATGAGCACCGGAACCTGGAGCCTCCGCAGGAAGAGCAGGGCGAACTGGCTGGCCATGAGACCTGCGCCGATGATGCCGACCTTGGTGACCGGCTTGGCGAGCGCCTTGTCGGGGGCGCCGACGGGGCGCTTCGCGCGCTTCTGCACCAGATCGAAGGCGTACATGGATGCCGCGAACTGGTCGCCCGTCACGAGTTCGGCCAAAGCCTCGTCCTCGCGGGCGAAGCCCTCGGCCTTCGTCCCGCCCTTGGCCTTCTCGAGCAGTTCGAGCGCCGCGTACGGCGACTTCGGCACGGTGCCGATGCGGCTCTCGAGCATGCCGCGCGCCATCTTGATCGCGATCGGCCACTTCGTGAGGCGCTCGATCCTGCCCGGCTCGTTCCTGCGGACGACCTTGACGGATCCGCCGAGCACGCCGTCGGCCCAGGCGAGGGAGTCTTCGAGGTAGTTCGCAGCGGGGAAGATGGCGTCGAAGATCCCGTAGTCGTACGCCTGCTGCGGCTTGAGCATGCGGTTCTGCTTCAGCGGGTTCGAGATCACCACCTCGAGGGCGTTCTCGATGCCGATCAGGTTCGGCAGCAGGTACGCGCCGCCCCAGCCGGGGATGATCCCGAGGAACACCTCGGGAAGGGCGATCGCCGCGGCGGAGGCGTCCACCGTCCGGTACGTCGAGTTCAAGGCGATCTCGAGTCCGCCGCCGAGGGCCAGCCCGTTGACGAATGCGAACGTGGGCACGCCGAGCTCCGTGAGCCTGCCGAAGATCTGATGGCCGCGCTGGGCGATCAGCCGCGCATTGTCGCGGGAGCCCAGGCGCGAGATGTCGCTCAGGTCCGCGCCGGCAGCGAGGATGTACTGCTTGCCGGTGATGCCCACGGCCTGGATCTCGCCTGCCGCGGCACGAGCCTGCAGCCCGTCGAGCGTCGCGTCGAACTCGGCCAGTGTCGCAGGGCCGAGCGTGTTCGGCCGGTTGTGGTCGCGCCCGTTGTCGAGCGTGATCAGCGCGAGCACCTTGCCGGAGGGGAGGCGGATGTCGCGCACCCGGGAGTGCGTGACGACCTCGCCTTCGGCGAGGGCGTCGAGCGCGGAGAAGTCGATCGAGTCGTAGTTCGTCATCGCGGCGGGACTCACTTCTTCTTGCCGTTGTAGTGGGGGTTCTCCCAGATGACCGAGCCGCCCTGGCCGAGGCCCACGCACATCGCGGTGAGGCCGTAGCGCACGTCGGGTCGCTCGGCGAACTGCGCCGCGAGCTGGATCATCAGGCGAACTCCCGAGGCGGCGAGCGGGTGTCCGAGCGCGATCGCGCCGCCCCACTGGTTCACGCGGGGGTCGTCGTCTGCGATGCCGAAGTGATCGAGGAGCGAGATCACCTGGATGGCGAAGGCCTCGTTCAACTCGAACAGGCCGATGTCGTCGATCTTGAGCGCCGCCTTCTCGAGGGCCTTCTCGGTGGACGGGATCGGGCCGATGCCCATGATCTCGGGCTGCACTCCCGCGAAGGCGAACGAGACGAGCTTCATCTTCGGAGCCAGGCCGTACTCCCTCACCGCGGATCCGCCGGCGAGCAGGCTCATGGTGGCGCCGTCGGTGAGCGGCGAAGAGGTGCCTGCCGTCACGCGGCCGTGCGGACGGAACGGGGTCTTGAGACCCGCGAGGTCCTCCATCGTGGTCTGCGGGCGGCGTCCCTCGTCCTCGGTGGCAAGGCCCCAGGTGCCCTCGGCATCCTTGATGGCGACGGGGACGAGGTCGGGCTGGAACCTGCCTGCGTCGTAGGCCGCCTGCGCCTTGTGCTGGCTCAGCATGCCGTAGTGGTCCGAGCGCTCCTTGGTGAGGTGGGGGAACCGGTCGAAGATGCGCTCCGCCGTGACGCCCATGTTGAGCGCGCCCGGATCGACCATCTTCTCGGAGACGAATCGCGGGTTCGGGTCGGCGTTCGAACCGATCGGGTGGTGGCCCATGTGCTCGACGCCGCCCGCGAGGGCGAGGTCGTACATGCCGATGCCGATCGAGCCCGCCATCGTCGTGACGCTCGTCATCGCGCCCGCGCACATCCGGTCGATCGCGAAGCCGGGGACGGTCTGCGGAAGGCCCGCGAGGATCGCGACGCTGCGGCCCAGAGTGAGCCCCTGGTCACCCGTCTGCGACGTCGCGGCGATGGCGACATCGTCGATGCGATCGGCCGGAACGCCGGGGTTGCGCTCCATCAGGCCGATCGTCGCCTTGACCGCGAGGTCGTCCGATCGGGTGTTCCAGTACATGCCCTTCTCGCCGGCGCGCCCGAAGGGTGTGCGCATGCCGTCGACGAAGAAGACGTCCGAAGTCTCGGCCACTCTGCCTCCAAAGATCGTGGGATGCCGCCAGCCTACGTATGGCACTCGCACCGGGCAGAACCGGGTGGCGGAAACCTACGAACGAGCTTCGGACGCCTCGGAGGGGGCTTGCACGGATTCGACAAAGGCATCCGCAATCAACTGTGCGGTTTGGTCAATCTGCCAGGCGCGGGCACCGAGCGACTCGAGGGCGTTCGCCACCGACGCGGCCGTCACCGGCGTGGGCGGCGACCAGGCGAGTCGGCGCAGCAGCTCGGGGGTGAGCAGATTCTCGGTCGGCATGGCGAGCTCTGCGGCGCGCTCCTCGACCACCGGCCGGGCCGCCTTCAGACGGGCGTCGGCCTCGGGGTTGCGATCGGTCCACGCTCGTGGCGGCGGCAGGGATTCCCCGCCCGTGCCCCTCTCGAGGGGCGGCTCCGGGCTCGCTCGCCCGGCTTCGATCGCCGCCCACCAGCGGTCGAGCTGCGTGCGGCTCGCGCGACCGATGAACTCCTTCAGGGCCGCGAGCTCCTGCTTCGACTTCGGGTCGGCCAGCACCGCGGCGACCAGTGCGCGATCCGGAACGAGGCGGCCGGGCGCGACATCCTGCTCGCGCGCGTACTCCTCCCGCGCGGTCCACAGCGACCGTGCGACGGCGAGGGACTTGCGGCCGCGTACGGTGTGGAGCCCGCTGAGTCTTCGCCACGGCTCGCCACGGGTGGGCTTCGGCTCGCGCTCCAGAACCGCCTGGAACTCCTCCGCCGCGAACTCGGTCTTGCCCTGCTCGGCGAGTTCCGCCACCAGCGCATCCCTCACGTCGACGAGGTGCTCGACATCCAGCGCCGCGTACTCGAGCCAGGCCTGGGGGAGGGGCCGGGTCGACCAGTCCGATGCCGAATGCGCCTTCGCCAGCGTGATCCCGAGCGTGTCTTCGACCACGGCGCCGAGTCCCACGCGCTCGTGGCCGAGCAGACGCGCCGCCAGCTCGGTGTCGAACATCGTCATGGGATCGAGATCGAGTTCGCGCAGCGACGGCAGATCCTGGCTCGCCGCGTGGAGCACCCACTCCGCCTCGCCGATCGCCTGCTGCAGCGCGGTGAAGTCGCCGATCGGCGGAGGGTCGAAGAGGAAGACGCCGGCACCCCGGCGGAAGACCTGGATGAGGTACGCACGCTGCGAGTAGCGGAAGCCCGAGGCGCGCTCCACGTCCACCGCGACGGGCCCGTGCCCCGATGCCAGGCGCGTCGCCGCCGCCGCGAGACCGTCCACGTCGTCGATGACGACGTAGTCAGCCATGCGCCGACCTGCGCGATCCGAGCACCTGCACCCCTTCCGAGCCCGGTGGCAGCCCCGCGAGCATGCACACCAGTTCAGCCCATGCTTCCACGTGCGGCGTCATGGATCCCACAGGCGACCAGGATGCCCGCAATTCGATCTGAGCGCCGTCGCCTTCGGCGGCGAGCGATCCGAACCCCTTGGAGATGGTCTTGGTGGCGGTGCCCGCCGCCGAGTGGAACTCGGCTTTGCGCGACGTGAGCGCGTCCGTCAGCCAGGACCAGGCGACGTCCGCCAGCAGCGGATCCACGCCGATGTCGGGTTCGAGCGGCGCCTGCGCGAAGCACACAATCCGCCACGGGCCGTTCCATGCGCCGGGCTCTTCGCTGTCGTGCAGCAGGATGAAGCGACCCGTGCCGTACACGGAGTCGGCGCCCTCGGACTCGGGTCGCACGTCGCCCGCGAGGGCGATGGCATCGGGGGCGAGTCCCGACGGTGCGGCGATCTCGCGCACCGTCAGGTCATCCCGGAACACCGTCTTGCGGACGGTCTCAGCGACCCTCCCGAAGGACGCCGGTCCCGTCGGGGGACGATGCTGAGCCACGCGGACAGACTAGGCTGAGGCCTCGATGGTCGCCCCCAGGCGCGCCGCGATGCGCGGCGCCTCCCCTTCTCTCGCCACCGGCGTGCGCACCGCGCTCACCGTGATCAGCGTGGCACTCGCCGGCGTGCTCTCGGCCCTCGCGGTCGCCTCGGTCCACATGGCCCGGCGCGTCGTGACCCCGGCGGTGCGACGACCGGACACCCGGATCCTGTCCCTCGACACGGCCGCTCAGACGATCACGCTCTCGCGCACGCCCGACACGCAGCTACCCGGCCGCTATGGGCTGTTCACGGACGGAACCACCGAGTACATCAAGCTGGGATCCGTGCTGTCGGAAGACGACTCGTCGGTGAAGCGCAAGCTTCTGACGCACATCACCGCCGACGCCCGGCTCTCGCCCGACGCGGCATTCAGCGGCTGGTACTACGACCGCGCCGACGAGCTGCAGCTGCCGTTCACACCCGAGCTGATCGGCTCGGGTGTCGGTCCGTGCCCGGCGTGGCTCTTCCCCGCAGGCGACGGCGACGTGTGGGCGGTCCAGGTGCACGGACGCGGCACCACAAGAGCGGAGTGCCTGCGCGCGGTGCCCGTGTTCCATTCGCTCGGGATCACCTCGCTCGTCGTGTCGTATCGCAACGACGGCGAAGCGCCGCGCAGCCGCACCGGCACCTACACGCTGGGCGCCACGGAGTGGCGCGACGTCGACGCCGCGGTGGGGTTCGCCCGCCGCCGCGGCGCGAAGCGCATCATCCTGATGGGCTGGTCGATGGGCGGCGCCATCGCGCTGCAGGTGTCGCTCAACTCGGCGCATCGTGCCGCGATCGCCGGACTCATCCTCGAGTCACCCGTCATCGACTGGCGGCTCGTGCTCGCCTACCAGGCACGCGTCATGCGGGTGCCCGGCGCCGTCAGCGGGCTTGCGATCGGCGCCCTGCAGTCCGAGTGGGCGACCCCCGTCACCCGGGCCGGGGGTGCGATCCCCTTCGACCGACTAGACGTCGTATCGCGTGCGGCGGAGCTGCGGCATCCCATCCTCATCCTCCACAGCGACGACGACGGCTTCGTGCCGTCGGATGCCTCGCACGACCTGTTTGCGGCACGCCCCGACCTCGTCGAGCTGAAGGTCTTCGAGGTCGCCCGCCACACCAAGCTCTGGAACTACGACCAGGAGCGCTGGAGCGAGAGCATCCGCTCCTGGATCCGGGCTCGGGGGCTCAACCCCGTATCCGCAGGCGAAGGTAGCTGAAGCCCGCGTCGTCGACGAGCATGCCGGCGACGGTCGACTCCAGCCGCCCGGACAGGGTGACGAACGGATGCCGCGCCGGCTCCAGCACGGGGGAGACCGTGACGCAGATCTCGTCGACGACGCCGGAATCGACGAACTGGCTCGCGAGTGCCGGCCCCCCTTCGCAGACCACACGCCCCAGGCCCTTCGCGCGAAGGACCGCGATGAGGGTCTCGGGTCGCAGCCGGTCGCCGTCCGAAGGAACCGGCACCACCTCTGCCGGAGCATCACCGAGCGCGTGACGGACCTCGTCCGCCCTGTTCTTCGGACACAGGACCAGCGCGGGCGGACGATCGTCGCGGCCGGCGGCGCTGAGCTTGTCGACGCCGAGGTCGCCGCTCGTCGTCACGACGGCGAGCCGGGCGGTCTTCGGAAGCAGATAGCCCTCGACCCGCACCGTCTCGGCCCCCACCACGACGACGTCGGCGCTGCGGCGGATCGCGCCCAGGACGAATCGGTCGGTGCGTGACGTGATCGTCTCGCTCGTCCCGTCGCCGCCGGACGTCGCCCCGGTGATGGTCGTGATCAGGTTCAGCCGTACGAAACGCTCTCCCGGGGGCCGGTAGCGGGCCGACATCCATGCATCCGTGCCGTCGGCGCCGATCTCGACGGATTCGAGCGTGCGGGGAACGACTTCGGTGACCACCGCGGCGGGCGCCGGGAAGTCGGTGGCCGTCGGCGCCATCACACGCTGTGCTTGGCGGCCACCTGGCGCTTGGCGCGCATCAGCATGCCCGTCATGCCGGCGATCCGCAGCGGCGACACCGCACGGGTGAGTCCGATGCTCTGCGGGAAGTCCGCAGGCACCGCGAGCACCTCGTCCACGGTGAGGCCGGTGAGACCCTGCACCAGGATGCTCGCGAACCCGCGCGTGGTCGGGGCCTCGGGCGGGGCCATCGCGTGCATCGACACGATCCCGTCGGCGTCGACATCCATCACGATGTACACCGGGCTCTGGCACTCCGCGACGCGCTCGCACAGTTCGGGGTGACCGTCGTAGCGCGCCGGCACGGGCGGCAGCTCGCGCGAGAACTCCAGGAGCAGCTGCAGCCTGTCCGGCTCTGGCAGCTCGAGGAAGTCGTCGCGGATCTCGGCGAGCGAATCGGGAAGGGTGGAAACGGTCATCCCCGCCATCATCCCACGGCCCGCACCGATGCCGGCGGTCAGCGCGACGGCAGCTCTCCGGGCGCCGACCCCGTGACGATCGGCACGCGCACGGCGCTGCCCCACTCCGTCCAGGACCCGTCGTAGTTGCGCACGTCCTCGAACCCGAGCAGGTGCTTCAGCACGAACCAGGTGTGGCTCGACCGCTCGCCGATGCGGCAGTACGCGACGATCGCGTCGCCGTCGTGCAATCCGGCCTCGTCGCGATAGATCGCGTCGAGCTCCGCCCGGGTCTTGAATCCGCCGTCGGCCGCCACCGCGCGTGCCCACGGCACGCTCTGCGCGGTCGGGATGTGACCCGCGCGCAGCGCGCCCTCTTCCGGATACGCGGGTGCCGACGTGCGCGATCCGTCATACTCCTCCGGCGAGCGCACGTCGATGAGCGGGTTGCCGAGGTGCGCGAGCACGTCGTCCTTGTACGCGCGCAGCACGGTGTCGTCGCGCTCGACGACGGGGTAGTCGGTGGATGCCGGCGCGGGCACCTCGGTCGTGATGGGCCGGCCCTCGGCGATCCACTTGTCGCGGCCGCCGTCGAGCAGCCGCACGTCCTCGTGGCCGAACAGCGAGAACACCCACAGGGCGTAGGCGGCCCACCAGTTGTTCTTGTCGCCGTAGATGACGACCGTGTCGTCACGCGCGATCCCCTTGCGGCTCAGCAGCTCGGCGAAGCCCGCGCCGTCCACATAGTCGCGCACGACAGGATCGTTGAGCTCGGTGTGCCAGTCGACCTTGACCGCGCCCGGGATGTGGCCGGTCTCGTACAGCAGCACGTCCTCGTCCGACTCCACGACGACGAGCCCCGCGCTGCCGAGGCGGGGCTCGAGCCATTGCGTGGTGACGAGGCGGCCAGGCTCGGCGTACTCGGCGAACTTGGCGGACGATGTGTCGGTCTCGACGGACAACGGATGCTCCTCGGGTCTGGGCTGCGGCGTGCACCGCGTAGGGTTGAACCGCGCCTTCCGAGCCTAGATTCCCCGGTGGACGGACGCACCGCCCCTGTAAGACTCCGACACGGGATCCTCCATGACCGCAACAGCGACCGGCAGCGGCATCGTGCACCTCACAGAGCGGCTGCCGCAGATCTCGGGTGCTGAAATGGTGGCGGCCCTCGTGCCGCCGCCGCAGTTCGCCGACGCCACCTTCGACACCTATCGGGCGGATGCCGCTTTCCCGTCTCAGCAGCACGCCAAAGACCTGCTGATCTCCTTCGCCGGCGGCGCGGCTCAGGAGCGCGGCGGCGGGTTCTTCCGGCGCGCGAAGCGCGGCCCGGAGCTGAAGCCCGGCGTCTATCTCGACGGCGGATTCGGCGTCGGAAAGACCCACCTGCTCGCCGCGGTCTACCACGCGATGCCGGCACGCCGGAAGTACTTCGGCTCGTTCATCGAATACACCGCGCTCGTCGGAGCGCTCGGCTACAAGAACACGGTCGAGCTGTTCCGTGGCTCCGACCTCCTCTGCATCGACGAGTTCGAACTCGACGATCCGGGCGACACGATGGTGATGACCCGCCTGCTGGCAGAGCTGGTGGCGTCCGGGACACGGCTGGCCGCGACATCCAACACCCCTCCGAATGCGCTCGGCGAGGGCCGCTTCGCGGCGCAGGACTTCCTGCGCGAGATCCACGCGATGTCCGAGAGCTTCCAGACCCTCCGGATCGATGGCGACGACTATCGTCACCGCAGTCTCGACGGCCACGCCGAAGTCCTCGACGAACCGCAGTACGAAGCTGCGATCGCGGATGCGGCGACCCTCGGGCTCGCATCCGACGACGCCTTCGTCGACCTCGTGGCGCACCTGGCCCGCGTCCACCCGTCGCGCTACATCAAGGTGATCGAAGGACTGTCGCTCGTGGGCCTGCGCGCCGTCGAGCCGCTCACCGATCAGTCCGCGGCGCTGCGGTTCGTCGCCTTCGTCGACCGCGTCTACGACGCCGAGCTGCCGATCCGCACGACCGGTGCTTCGCTCGACCTGGTCTTCCCCGACGAGATGCTCGCAGGCGGCTACCGCAAGAAGTATCTGCGCGCGATCTCGCGGCTCGTGGCGTCGACCCTCAGCTGATCTCCCGACCCGCAGGCCCACGCCTTCTCCGCGCGGGTAACACGATGTTTACATTCATCCGCACTCCGTAACGGTTGCGAAACGCGAGAATCCGCATCGGGAAACGTCCTCTCAGCAAACTCTCAAACATGCCTGACCGCCGGCACCGGCGTCGGCAATACCCGAGATACACCTGAGAGGCAATCCATGCACATACTCGCAGCAGCTGCGGACTACGACGCACAGACAGCGGTGAACTCGCTGTGGCTGATCGTCGGAGCCGCCCTCGTCCTCATCATGACCCCCGGCGTCGCGTTCTTCTACGGCGGCATGGTCAAAGCCAAGAGCGTCATCTCGATGATGATGATGAGCTTCGGCGCCATGGGCCTCGTCGGGGTCCTCTGGGTCCTGTACGGCTACGGACTCGCCTTCGGCACGCCCCTCATCCCGCACTTCCTCGGAAATCCCTTCGACGGCTTCATCCTCCTGCAGAAGTTCCTCGGAATCGGCGCCGGCGGAGCGATGAGCCCAGACCTGCCGGGTCTCGCGTTCGCAGGATTCCAGGCCACGTTCGCCATCATCACCGTGGCGCTGATCTCGGGTGCCATCGCCGACCGCGCGAAGTTCGGCGCGTGGATGCTCTTCGCCGGCATCTGGGCGACCATCGTGTACTTCCCGGTGGCGTACTGGGTGTTCAACCTCAGCGACGGCTGGGCGCCCGCCGTCCTCGGCGTGAACGACTTCGCAGGTGGTACCGCGGTGCACATCAACGCCGGTGCCGCAGGCCTCGCGCTCGCGCTGGTGCTCGGAAAGCGCGTCGGGTTCCAGAAGGGCATCCAGAAGCCGCACAACGTGCCGCTGACGCTCCTGGGCGCCTCGCTGCTGTGGTTCGGCTGGTTCGGATTCAACTCCGGCTCCGAGGCCGCCGTCGACGGTGTCGCGGCGATCGCCTGGATCAACACCCTCGCCGCTCCCGCCGCGGCACTGCTCGCCTGGATCATCGTCGAGAAGATCAAGGACGGCAAGCCGACCTCGATCGGCGCCGCCTCCGGAGCCGTGGCGGGTCTCGTCGCGATCACCCCGGCCTGTAACATCCTGACCCCGGGCTGGGCGATCGTCCTCGGACTCCTCGCCGGCGCGGTCTGCGCCATCGCGATCGATCTGAAGTTCAAGCTGGGCTTCGACGACTCGCTAGACGTCGTGGGCATCCACCTCATCGGCGGCATGATCGGAACGCTCTACATCGGCATCTTCGGCGCCGGCATCGGCCTCATCGACACCGGCTCGTTCAAGCAGCTGGGGGTTCAGGCAATCGGTGCCTTCAGCGTCCTGATCTACTCCTTCGTTCTCGCGTACGCCATCGGCTGGGTCATCCAGAAGACGATCGGCTTCCGAGTGACGAACGAGGACGAGATCGCCGGCGTCGACACCGTCGTGCACGGCGAAGACGGCTACCTGCTCGACGCGCGCGTCTGACATCCCCGCACCAGCAGACGGAGGGGCGCCACGACCTGGTCGTGGCGCCCCTCCCGTCTGTCCCGAGCATCCCGCGACCGGGCGCGAGGCGAGCGGCTAGGGTGGCGACGTGACGCGCACCACCCGATTCCTGACGGCTCTGTCGCGTCTGCTGCGACCTTCCGCCCGAACGGCCGCTGGCCCCTCGCCCGTCGTGCCGCAGCCCGCTCCGGGTGCCGCGGCCGACGACCGGCCCGGGCGCTCGGGCACCTCTGCGACGATCGAGGTCGCGCCGCCGGGACCCGCGGGACTGCGCATCACGTATGCCCCTGACAAGGACGGCGATCCGGATGCCGGCGAGATCGTGTGGACGTGGGTGCCGTATGCCGAGCACGACGGGCGGGGCAAGGATCGCCCCGTCCTGATCATCGGTCGCCAGGACGCCGACCGGGTCTACGCCGTTCGCCTCACGAGCAAAGCCCACGACGCCGATCGCGACTTCCTCGCGATCGGCCCCGGCCCGTGGGACACGCAGGGCCGGCCATCGTGGATCGACGTCGAGCAGCTCTACAGCGTGCACGCCGACGGCATGAGGCGGGAGGCATCCGCTCTTGATCGCAGGCGATTCGCGGTGGTCGCCGACGCGCTGCACAGACGGTACGGGTGGCCGGTGGGGGAGTGACGCGAGCCGCGTCGTCGGTGGGCGATACCAGACTCGAACTGATGACCTCTTCCGTGTGAAAGCTACCCTCAGCGTCTTTGGGTGTTCACCCACGTCCAAGAACCGCGTCGTTTCGCGGGCTTCGCCATCGGCGGACGCCGGTGAACGTCGGTGGATGTGGCCCGGTTGGGGTGCGCGTTGGGGTGCGCAATCCGTGCATCGCCAACCGGTGCACCATCTTCCGGCGAGAGCGCCCCTGCCTATCTTCCGCGTCGGTGGGGGCGTTTGTCAGCGCGGCGGCTTAGCCTGGGGAGACGGTGGCCGGGCCGGTCGACGCGAAGGAACCCCGATGCCCCGCAGCTACCGCCACCCCACCAGCGACCTCGACTCCCGAGCGCTCGAAGTCCTGCGATCGGGGCACGCTCAGGTCAATGAGAGCGCCGAGCTGGCAGCCCTCCGCGTCTGCTGGGAGCCGCAGTGGGAGCGCCCGCGAAGGGGCGGTGAGGACATCACCGACCGGCCCGAGTTGTGGACGCCGTACCAGCGCGCCAGGCGCGAGAGCTTCGAGGAGCGCGTCGCGAAGTACCGGGCGGATGGCCTGCTGTGAAATCACTCGCTTCCCAAAGAACGGGGCGCACCCGCGGGAACTGTCGAGTTCTGCGTTTTCGAGCTGCGGGCGCGGCGGCGCTGCACGAAGGCGTAGATGATCCAGGCGACGGCGAGCAGGATCACGCCGATTGAGGCAAGCCATTGCCCGAGCAGCACCCCCATGAACAGGACGCCGATCACCAGGCCTATGATCCCGATCACGAGCGAGCTGGTGAAGCCGGGGCCACGCGTTGTGCCTTCAGTTGTCATGTGCTCCCCCAGATCTGATGGCCTTCAGCGAGAGGGTACAACTGCTTGATCGCGGCGGATAGAGCCTGACCGTGGCCCGACCACGAGATGCTCGCGGAGCTGCGCCGACAGGGGGCGCTCGGCGCGGCCCTCGCGACTTCTCTCGTCTCGGCACTCGCCGCGGATGGGAGCGCCGACGAGGCGTGTCCGGGGCCAGCGATACAGTGAACGATTACCCGCGAGCGACAGCGGGATTGGGAGGGCGATCATGCCGCTATTCAGTCTTGGGGCGATGGATCGGGATGCAGGCGGAAAGCCTGAGCCGGTCGCGCTCGTTACGGCGGCCACGCCGGATGCACGGATCACGAGCGTGCACGACGCGGGGGACGAGTTCTCTTTCGTGGTCGCGCTGAACGCGGTCGCGGACGCCTACACCGAGGGCGTCGCGCCCACGCCGTTCACACTCGCGGTCGAGCTGGGGGGTCGCGGTGCGACCGTCCATCAAGTCTTGGACGACGGCACGCTGCGCGGCTGGCGTCGCGACTACGGCCACCTCGAACCGGGGATCACGACCGGGGCCTGACGCGAGCCCACCGCGACCCACGGCGGCGCTCTCCGGGCTGAATGGCGGCGACGGGACGGCGGTGTCCAACAACACGCCTGAGGCGGAACCAAAGGCTGGTGCGCCAGGCGCTTTAGCCTGAGAGCAATGGACTGGCGAGACCTAGCACCTGATGAGCGGCTCACGTACCTCATAGGCGACATCGTGCGGGCCGATGTCCTTCTCGAAGGCGAGTCAGGCGTTGTGCTTGGAGTCGTCGCCCGTGAGAGCCCCATTCCCCCCGCAAAGGCTCCGGGCGACCTGGCGAATTTGCTCGAAGCGATCAAGGACACCCTGCGCGGCGTCGAGCTTGCAGATTTCCCGCGGGAGATGGCGCGGCATGCGACCATTGCCGCGATCGCTGCCCACAAGGCGCGCAACGGGGCCGTGCACGATCGCTGGATGCATCACTGGGGCGAAGGCGAGCGCTGGACTCCCGTCGCGATGCTCACAACCCGCCCATCGCCAGTGGAGGCGACGCCTCAGAATCTCGACAGCTTCCTGAAGTGCCGAGACGACCTGATTCGGGCAGCGTGGCGAATGCGCGGGGTCGGCCTGGTACTGCCAATGTGGCTGGGTGTGCCGACGTTCCTCGACCACGTCGCGGAACACGTCGCGCGCCGGTGGACAGCCGTCGCCCTGGGGTACTTCAGCGTCTCGACCGGGCACCTAGAAGCCGACCAAGACGCTGCGGTCGAGATGCCGCCCCGCGCGTCGAGAGGCAAAAACCGACTGCTCTGAGGGGCGGTACACCGCGGGAGGGTGTGGCGGGGCCCGCTGAACAGGCGTAGGGCATCACACGGGCATGTCGGTGCCGACGAGACACCACGTTCCTGCGCGCTGCTCGACCTCGATCATGCGACCAAGATCGTGGGCGGGGAGTAGCCAGTTGCGAGCATTGTCCCGGTCCGCTCGGATTGTGAAGCGACCGGCGTCATGGTCCAGGCCAGCACGTACGCATGCGACGCACACGCTGCTGGTGTCCAGGATGATCTGAGCGCCTGCCTGAGCCTTAGCGATCATCTGGTGCAGGCCATCGGTGGGGAACGCTCCAGCGAGTCGGCGGAGCTGGTTGACGTGGCCCTGGCGCACGGCGGCGGTGAACGGGTCGATGGCGACCCTGCGCATCCTCAGCGACCTAGCCACGACGCTGACCCCGGACCCGTGCGAGGCCACCCTTGCGGCCTGCCTCGGAGAGCGTCATGGGCCTCGGCGCGGGAAGGCCCGCGGTCCCGTCCGTGGCCTGCTCGGCGGCCAGCTCGATCGACTTCAGCAGCGAGGCGATCTGCGCGCGACTCCGGCGAGCCTCTCCAACGTGCGGATGCGTGACGAGCTGGCCCTGCGCGCCGAACGTCGTCAGCGTGCCGGTGGTCTTCATCAGGCGGTCCAGCTCTGCCTGGAGGAACGCGAGCACGTCGGCCTCACGGCAGGCGTCAGCGAGCAGCCTGGCCTCTCGCGCGTCGGGGATCGATTCGTTCTCGGCCCAGTCGGCTGCTATCTGTTTCCACAGCGCACGGCCTGCGATGCCGAGTCCGACAGGAGCGCGGACAGGCTTCACATCGGTGTCGTTCATTGGTTCTCTCTTCATCGGAGGGGCTTTGGTGCTGAAGCAAGCAAGCGGCTGCTCGTGTGGGATCCTCTAAACGGACTCGCCAGGTGTACGGGGGCGGGTGAGGGACCCCCAGGTGGGGGCGGGGCGAGCACCCTGGCCGGGGGTCATCGGTCTTGCTGCGGTCGTGGCGCGTTCGGGTGCGCCTCGACGTTGCGCACCATCGTTCGCCTGCGCTCCGTGCGTCGTGCTGTGCCGTCGCGCTTCTCCGCGTTCGACTTGTTCGCGTGGCACACGACGCACAACACGACGGCGTTGTCGATCGTGTTGGGTCCTCCTGCGCTGTCTGGCACGCGGTGGTCCACCTGTACGGGTAGCTCGTCACGACCGCACTGCTGGCACCGGCCGTCAGCGGCGGCGAGCGCACGGCGCTTCACGGATGCGGGGAACGGCCTGTAGTCGGGCCGATACGCGCGGGTCAATCGTCGGCCCACCCGGCTGGCATGATCGCGTTCATTTCTGCAGTCCTCTCGTGTCTGTGTCGTGGTGCGGCGATGCCGGGGCCGGCCGTTTGCGCCGACCCCGACTGCAGCACCTGGATTGTCTACTGGCGGTTGCCGTCTCCGTCTGCTGGCCCCTGGGCGAGCAGTGCCGCGGACTTGTTGGCGATGGCGCTGCGCATGCTCTGGTGTCGGCCCACGGTGTCCCCGTAGCGCGTTGCCTCCTGGGCGAACGCGAGCGCGGTGTCGCCGTCGTCCATGAGGGTGGCGGCGGCGAGGTTCTGCGCGTCGTGGTGGTTGATCGTGTTCCAGGTGAAGCTCATGGTCATTTCTCCGGTTCGGGTGTCGGGTTGAGCGGTTAGCGGATGAACGGTGCGCCCGCGGCTTCCACGGCCACGCCCACGGCACTCTGGGCGGCGTGCGAGCCCCGGCTGCTGGCCGACTGCTGGCGCGTGATCGCGAGCTGGTCGAGGTAGCTGCTCCAGGTCTGGTGGCCGATCGGCAGAACGCTCGGCTCCGGGTCGTACGCCACCCCGTCGATGTAGCGCTGACCGCCCACGGGCCCCTCACCGGGAACGTGCCTGCGCGGGCGATAGGTCTCCTCCAGGCTCGCCAGCTGACGCGCGTAGCCGTTCGCCTCGTGCTGCGCTCGCCACAGCGCATCCCACCGGCTGAAAAGCACGCTCAGGTCCAGCTGCTCGGCCCGCTCAGCCCCGGTGAGCGCCTGCTGCGCCGTCGCGATCTTCTGGGCCAGCTCCAGCCGGTACTCGCGTGCCGCGTCGATGGCCTCGGCGGCAGCGGCGTTCTCGGCATCCCGGCGCTGCACCATGAGCGACTTCTGCTCCGCCCGGATGGCGGAGGCGGTCTTCTCGGCCTCGGCCAGCTGGAGGGCCAGCGTCGGCGTCGGGGTCTTCGTGGTGGTCATTGGTTCTCCTTCGTGGTGTGAGCGGGTGCGCTCGGTGTTGGATTCGGTGAGTCTGGTGAGAGCGGCGCTGCGAGGGGTCATGCCGCGACCGCCCGGTATGTCCAGGGCGCACGGTGGCGTTTGACGACCGTGGCCCGCCCCGTGCGGACGAGCGTCTGCACGACCGTGCGCGCGGCCCCTTCGTGGAGGTCGAGGCGTCGTGCGACCTCTGTGATGCTGACGCCCTCGGGGTCCTGGGCGATGATCCTCGCGGCGTCATCGAGCCGCTGCGCAACGTGCGACGACTCTCGCCCGCCCCATGTTGCGCCCGCCCAGACACCGGCTGCAGGGCGAGCAGCGCGGGCGTACGCCAGGCACTCGACCTTGATCGGGCACCGGCTGCAGATGTGCGCGACCTCGGAGGGCTTCGTGGCGTCGTCGGTGAACGAAGCCATGCCTAGGCATCGAGGGCTTGTCTTCACGGCGGCAGCGCGGAGCGCCCGCTCGGCCTCAGCGATGCTGGTAAGTGAGTCCGTCATCGCCCCGCCCCTGACTCGCGAGTGCCAGAGATCCAGGGCCGACCGAGCGGCCACGCGGTCGCGGGCAGCGTATACGGCTCCCGCGCCCGCTGGCGGGCGATGTCTGCCACGACGGCCTGGACGCTGCTCTCGTCGCCCGCGTGCGACTTGCAGGTGGCCACGGCCTCGCGAGCCATCGCCTCGATGTCGGTCACTGCTGGTTCCTTTCGATGTGTGCCCAGGTCGGGCAGGTGGCGTCGTGCTGGATGTGTGCGATGAGCGCGCCCCTCGCAACCGGCTCGTAGACCGTCTCGGAGTTGCAGTCGGGGCACCTGGTGGATAGCTCGCCCGAGCTGCTGACGCCGAGGACGGAGTAGCGGCCCATGACGTTCCACGGGGCGTAGTGCTGGGGCTTGCGGCGGCGGCTCATGCGGCGTCCCGCTCGCTCGGGTCGGTCGAAGGTGCCACGAAGGTGCCAAAGGTGCCACGTGCGGTGGGCATGGCACCTTCGGCACCTTCAGTGGCACCTTCGGCTTCGATCACCCAAACCCACGCGCCACCGAATGCGCTCTTGGTCGACTCGATGCGGGGGTTGCGGGAGCGTCGGCGGGCGTGCTTCAGTTCGTTGTCGCTGAAGCCTGCAGCGCGTCCAGCCTTGAGCACCTCGCCCGCGTTGGCTTCCCACGCTTCCCGCCCGTGCAGGTAGTCCAGGACGAACTGTTGGGCCGCGTTCCGGTCGTCCGCGTCACCGTCGCTGTAGGTCCTCGCGATGAGGTCGGCGGCGCTCACGTCGGACTCGCCCAGCCACTCGACGGAGCCCACTTCGGTCTGGCCATCGGGCGTCTCGACGGTGGCGCTCACCAGTCGGAACTTGCACGATGCCGTCTCGGCCCCGTAGTTCGACTTGTCCTGCGTGATGATGACCTCTCCGGTTTCCTCATCGCGGACGAAGAACAGCACCGACCGCACCGCGTCGCGGATGGCGTGCGACCCGCTGATCAGGTCGGTGAGATTGCCGTTGCCCTTGCGGGAGTGGTGCGTCACGATCACCGCGATGTCGCGCCGCTGCGCCAGGTCGATCAGCGGATCGAGAGCGGCCCGCATGTCCTCCTTGGAGTCGGTGGAGCCTTCGAACGCCGTCGTCATCCCGTCGATGAAGACGAGCTGTGCGCCTGTCTCGGTGACGACTTCGCCCAGCTGCTCCATGTCCAGCGGGAGCTTCATGCGGCGCTCACGCGTTGCGCCGCCCAACTCGGCGGCGACGGTCAGGTTGAACACTCGGTCGAGGTCCGCCCCTGCTGCCTCTAGCCGGGGGCGTGTAACTGCGCCGGGGTCATCCTCGGGGGTGACGATTAGCACAGTGATGGCGCGCCCTGCCCAGTCGCCTTCCAGCTCGCCTCTTGTCAGGCGAGCGATCTGCCACAGCTCGAACGTCGTCTTCCCAATCCCGCCCTTGCCGACGTTCGCCGTGACGGTGCCGACCGGGATCTTTCCCGCCCACACCCACTGCATGCGCGTCGGAGTGATCAGCGAGAACGGCGTGGCGCATACCGTGCGCTTCTCGACGGTCTTCTCGGCGGCGCTCATCGCGCGTCCTTCCAAGCCAGCCGAAGCGCCTCCGTCTCGAACGGGCGAATCTCCCGGAAGCTGGCCAGCTGCGCGATCTGCTCGCGGCTCAGCATCTCGACCGCCCGCCACAACAAGCGGCGCGTCCGCTCGGAGTCATGCCGGTAATAGTCCGCGGCAGCGCGCGGGTCGCTGGCGATCAGCGTTCGCATCTCTCGCTCGCGCTCAGCGCCGTGACGCAGAGTCGCACCCGCCTCCGCGTGGGCCAGGGTGCGTAGGGTTGACGTGTCATCTTCGATTCCTGCCGCGCCGGTCTTGCACCCGGCGCGGCTTTCGTATGCGGTCATTTCGATCCCTCTCGGTCTTTGAGCGGCCTTCAGGGTTGCTGACGGGTTCGGTCAGCCGGTCAGGCGCTGACCGTGGCAGTGCTGAGCGACGCTACGTATCGCTCCAGCTCGCTGTGTGCGATGTATGTGCGGCGGCCCACCCGGACGACGTTGATCGCCCCGGACTTGATCTCGGTGTAGAGCTTCGAGCGGCTCATTCCCCCGAGAAGGGTGGAGGCATCCGGATAGACCGGGTGAAGTAGTGGCGTGGTCATGGGGTTGTCCCTTGTCGTGTTGGAGCGTCCGTGTGGACTCGGTGAGTTCCTACTTGAGAGTATGGCCATGCTGTGGCAAAGTAGCCTTGCCACACGAGGATTGGAGCGCAATGCCGATACACGGCGTGATTACCTACGAGGCGCAGGAGAGCGGCGCAGTCATCAAACTCGGCAGGACTTTGGTGCCCGAGCGCGCCGTCTACGCCATTGCCGGGCGCGGCGGGTCCCCGTCGCTTCGGGTTGAGTTCGAGATGCGCGACGAGGCCCCGATATGCGTGTCCGTGCACTTCGACGCGGACACCCAGGGGCGAGGCATCCTGACCGGCGATCTGACTACGCTGCCCTCGCTGAACCGATTGGCTGTGGAGGTGTTCGCCGAATTGTCGGGCGGCATGATGTCTACCAGCGAGGAGGCCGCGCTAGACGAGCTAGACGTCACCGCCAGTATCCGCGCAAAGACGCGCGCGCAGTTCGCTGCGAAGACGGATCGCGACGCGCGCCGATCAGCAGTGGCGGACATTCGCGGCGACGCAGAGCTACGTGAGGTTGCTCGGGTGTACCGCGAAAACCTAAGTGAGCACCCCACAGAGGCTGTTCAAGATTTTCTTGGCCTCACGCGGCGCACGGCGTCACGGCGCATCCAGCAGGCGCGAGCGAAGGGCTACCTGCCGCCAACCACGCAAGGGAGGAAGAACGCATGAACAAGCGACTGAACGGTGAGGGCACGTTTCGCCAGCGGCCTAACGGCAGTTGGGAGGCGCGTGTGGCGTACACCGACGACGACGGCACCACGAAGCGCCTGAGCTTCTACGGGAAGACGCGCGCCGAGGCGAAGGCGAAGCTGGACGAGGCCGCCAAGCGCATCGAGGCGGGCGACCCGGCACGGGACGCCGCGTTCACGGTAAGCGAGTGGTGCGAGCGCTGGTTGAGCACAACTCTCGCGGCATCCGCTCGCAAGCCGACTACCAAGTCGACGTTCGCCACGGTGCTGCGCACGTACATCTCCGGGTGCCGGATCGGCAGGATTCCGCTGTCGAAGCTGCGACCTTCGCACGTGGATGCGTGGCTGGTCGAACTGCGGACGCTCACGAAGACGATCGAGGGCGCAGACGGCGAGCGCGTGGAGACTAGGCGGCTCACCGAGTCGACCATCCGCAAGGCGTGGAACTGCCTCAGCGTCGCGCTCGACGGCGCTGTGAGAGACAAAGCACTCGCGCGCAATCCGCTGAAGGTGGGTGAGGCTCCCGTGCCAGAGCACCACGAGGCGCGGTTCCTGACGGCGGAAGAAACAACCGCCATTCTTGCGGCGGCGAAGGCGATGGACGACGCGCCGCACGGTCGACAGTCGGCGGCCTATCCTCTGCTCGCGTTCATTGCGGCGACCGGCGTGCGTAAGGGCGAGGCGCTGGCGCTGCGGTGGGACGCTGTGGACCTGGACGCGGGCACGGCGAAGATCGTGGGCACGCTCTCGCGCCTGAGCGGCGAGCTGGTCATCACTAGCCCCAAGACGGTCAAGTCACGCCGGACGCTGACGCTCTCGCCTGGCGTAGCCCGGCTGCTGCGGTCGCACCGGACGGCACAGCTGGAAGCTCGACTCGCGGCAGGCTCGCTGTGGCAGGACTCAGGGCACGTTTTCACGACGGTCACTGGCCGCCCGGTTGACCCGTCCACCGCCTTGCGGTCTCTGAAGGCAGCGGCGGCGAAGGCAGGCGTTCAGGGCGCTGCGGTGCACACTCTGCGCCACACTGCGGCGACCGCGATGCTCGAAGCTGGAGTGCCTCTGGCAGCTGTGTCAATGGCGCTCGGGCACGCGCGCAGCTCGATCACCGCTGACGTGTACGCGCACGCGACCGTGGGCGCTCAAGAGGCTGCCATGCGAGCTGCAGCTGCAGCGGTTGGCCTCTGATTTCCGGTTGGGGTATCAGTTGGGGTACGGCACAGCCCAGCGCTCCTAATCAGGCCCCCGCAAACGAGAAACCCCCGGGATTCCGGGGGTTTTCTTGTGGGCGATACCAGACTCGAACTGATGACCTCTTCCGTGTGAAGGAAGCGCGCTACCAACTGCGCCAATCGCCCGTGGCCCTTGCGGGCCGAGTCTCGATAGTACCGGATGCCGTGACGTGTCACGAACTCGGATGTCTGACACGCGCGGAGTCATCCTGGTTTGGAACCGCGCGGATCATCGGCTAAAGTCGTTCAAGCGCCCGGAGCGATCCGGGCCACGCGGATGTAGCGCAGTTGGTAGCGCACAACCTTGCCAAGGTTGGGGTCGCGAGTTCGAGTCTCGTCATCCGCTCGAGTGCAGGGGTCCCTTTTCGGAGTGACCACGGCACGTGGGGTCAAACCACACGCGGTGGCGTGGCCGAGCGGCTAGGCACCGGCCTGCAAAGCCGTTTACACGGGTTCGAATCCCGTCGCCACCTCCACTCCCGGTCCCGACCGGAGCTCGACTCGGGCGTTTGGCGCAGCGGTAGCGCGCTTCCCTGACACGGAAGAGGTCACTGGTTCGATCCCAGTAACGCCCACGGATGAAACCCCCGGAATTCCGGGGGTTTCCTATGTGCGCAACCGGTCGGGATGAACAGGCGATCGCGGCCCCCAGCCCACTGTCGCCGGCGATGCCCTTGCTCCAGGGTGACGCCGACCCGAGTCCTGGGGCGTCGGATGCCCCGTATGCGCTGCCTCGAGCTGGTCAGGCTCCCTCGGCAATCAGACCCCGAGCGATGTCCGAGGAAGCCGCCGATCCGACGGCGTGCGGATCGCGAACAACGCTCGGTTTGACTTTGCGCCGTGCATAACGGATGCTGTGCTGTCTCGTTCCGCGAGCTTCTCACGATGGAGTGATATGAAGTCGGTTCGCCGTCCTGCCGCAGCCCTGATCACCATGCTCATGCTGGTGACGATCCAGGCGTTCGCCGACCCCACCGGTGTGCTCGCCCTGGTCGGCTGGTCGGGCGCCATCCCTCAGCCCAGCGCGGGTGTGTGGCCCATCGCTGCGTACCTCGTGTACGTCCCGGTGCTGCTCGTCGTCCTCTGGTGGGCGACCGTCCGGGCGGGGGACCGCTACTGGACCCTGGTGCCGGGCGTCGTGGTCGCGGTGATGCTGGCACAGGCCGCCGCAGCGTTCGTGATGTCGTGGGACCTCGCCGTCGCGGCGTGGGCCGCCGGTTACGTGACGGCGAAGGCCGTGCCCGCCGCGCTCATCGTTGCCGCGTTCACCCGATGGTTCGGCGGCCGGACGACACGTCGGCGAGTCGACCGCGGAGCGATATGGCTTCCCGCCGCACTCTTCGCGGCCGTGGCGCCATTGGTCGCCGGCCTGTGGTGGACCGGCGCGGCCTACGCACCCGGCGTGCCGGCGGCCCGCCTCGAGCGCGGCCCCGTATCCGTCATCGTGACGATGGTGCTGATCGCAGGTGCCACAGCGCTCTGCCTGCGCTGGATGCGCGCCCGCGTTCCCGGCGTGCTGGGCGGGTGGCTGGCCGCGCTCGTCGCCGGCGGCATCGTCGGCGTCGTGCAGGCTCTCATCGCTGTCGCCGTCGACGGAGGCTTCAACGGCGACATCTGGCCGCTGATGACCGCGTACATCACCGTCGCCGACGGCCTTTCGTTCGGCGCCTGCCTCGGATGGGTGGCGGGCGTGACCGCGGTCGTCTCCGATCGCGTGCGCGCCGGACGCCCGGCCCGGGCGTTCCATCTCGCCGCGGCGCTGCTAGCGGTGCTCGCGGTGGGCGCCTCGCTCGTCCTCTCCGCCGTGGGATCGGCCTCTGCCGCACCAGCCACCGCTTCCTCGGGCGACGAGGCGATCCCGAAGACCTTCCTCCGCGCAGACGGCGGTGTCATCCGCGATGGCGACGGTGACCAGGTGATGCTGCGCGGCGTGAACGTCAACCAGCTCGTGGACTTCTACCGGCCGCGCGCCGATGTGGCGGCGACGGATCCGCTCACCGAAGGCGACTTCGCCGGCATCGCCGCACTGGGTTTCGACGTCGTGCGACTGAACCTCTCCTGGTCAGCGCTGGAGCCGGAGCGGGGCGCTTTCGATCAGACCTACGTCGACAGGATCTCCGAGGCCGTCGGGTGGGCGAAAGCGCACGGGCTCTACGTCGTGCTCGACATGCATCAGGACGCCTGGTGGAGCGGCGCGACCCCCGACGGCACGCAGTGCCGCCCTGGAACCGACCCGATGTGGGGATACGACGGCGCACCCGAGTGGGCGACGATCACCGACGGAGCCCCCCGCTGCCAGTTCCAGGGCCGAGACATCTCGCCCGCGGGGAACCGCGCGTTCCAGAACTTCTACTTCGACACGGACGGCATCCAGTCCGCGCTCGTCGAGACCTGGGGCAGGCTCGCTGCGGTCTTCGCGGACGAGCCGACGGTCGCGGGCTACGACCTGCTCAACGAGCCGGGCTTCGGCGAGACCGCGCCCGTGACGACCTCATACCTGCTCGGCCGCTACTACGACCGCGCGATCGAGGCGATCCGGTCGGCAGGAGCCCCGCAGATCGTCTTCGTCGAGCCCAGCATCCTCTGGTCGGGACTCGGGTTCGACAGCGGTCCGCCGCAGGGATTCACGAGCGACCGCAACATCGTCTTCTCGCCCCACCTGTACGCCGAGTCGCTCACCATGGACCGGTCGCTCGGCATCCCCTCGATCGTCGGCATGGACCGCCAGTTCACCCTCGCCAAGCGCGTCGCGGACGCCTACGGCGCTCCGGTCTGGTCGGGCGAGATCGGCTACTGGGGAGACCGCGCCGACGTCATCGATCGCCTCGGCCGCTACGCGAAGGCAGAGGACGCGAATCTCCTCGGCAGCGCGTACTGGGTGTGGAAGCAGGCGTGCGGCGACCCGCAGGGCGGCATCGTCGACGTGACGGATGCGCTCAGCCCCACGATCTGCGCGAGCGGCAAGCCGGCGCCCACCGACGCCGCGAAGCTCGGCATCCTGAGCCGCGCGTACCCGCGAACGGCTCCCGGGGAGCTCACCTCGCTCACGGCGGACGGCGCGGATGTCGCCCTCGCCGGAACTGCGGACACCCCGGGCTGCGGTCTCGAGGTGTGGATCCCCGGCACGTCGCAGCCGGAAGTGCACGTGACCGGCATCACGAACCTCGAGACGACCGCGGTCGACGGCGGGTGGAGCGTGACGGGCTGCGCCGAGGGCGAGTACACCCTCTTCACCAACCCGTAGTCCTCTCCGGGCACCTGCTGGGTAGCCTGAGTGAATGCCCACCATCGCCGTCCCCCGGGATGACGAGCAGGCGACCACGCTCGTCGACGGCATCCGGTCCGCCCTTCGGGCCGCGGCAGACCCTACGCTCGCGCCCGGCCAGCAGGCGTACATGAAGTCGGCGATGCCGTTCCTCGGGGTGCGGGTGCCCGAGGCTCGTCGCATCGCGCGGACCCTCGCGAAGGAGGGACAGCGGGATGCCGCGTCCCTGCGCGCCGCCGCGCTCGAGCTGTGGGATGCGGCATCCCATCGCGAAGAGCGCTATGCCGCCATGACGCTGCTCGCGCTGAGACCGCTCCGCGGCGATCCCGAGCTCGTCCCGGTGGTGGAGCACATGGTGCGCACCGGGCAGTGGTGGGACTACACCGACGAGGTCGCCCACCGGATGGCGGAGCTCCTCGACATCCGCGCCCCGGAGACGGCCGAGGTCATCCGGCGCTGGTCGCGCGACGGCGACTTCTGGATGCGCCGCGTCGCGATCATCTCGCAGCTCGGTCGCGGCGGCCGTGTCGACCGGGCACTGCTCGAAGAGGTCATCGCCCCGAACATCGCCGACACCGAGTTCTTCATCCGCAAGGCCATCGGATGGGCGCTGCGCGAGTACGCGCGGCTCGACCCGGAGTGGGTCCGCGACTACGTCGGCGCGCATGACCTCAGCCCGCTGAGCAGACGCGAGGCGCTCAAGCACCTCGGCAGCGGCTGACGTCAGCGGCGCAGCTCGGTGAGCATCTTCGGGAACACCTCGTGATGGGCGCGCCGCCCGAGGAAGACATCGGTATGCCCGTATCCGGCCAGTACGTGCAGCGAGTGACGGCCCGGCTGGTGGCGCCTGAGGAACGCGAACGTCTCCTTCTGGCTCGACGGGAGGAAGGATCGGTTCTGCGCGCCGGTGAAGAGGGCGAACCGCGCGGTGCTCTTGGGCGGAGCCTCTGCGTACCGACCAGGAAGCGGGCCGCGAGCGCGGATGGCGACGATCTGACCGGCTCGATCGGATGCCGCCAGCTGCGCGTAGAAGCTCAGGGGGATCTTGCCGAACTCGTAGCGCAGCCAGTCGTGCGTCACACGGGCCAGGTTCGAGTGCAGCCACAGCGCCGGATGCCCCGCACCCAGCGCGAAGCTCGCCATGTTGCACGTCGGGTTGCCGCACTCGACGTGCCACGTCCGGATCGCCATCCGGGTGAGGGCATGCCGTGCGGTCTCGGGTCCGTCGCGCCAGGCGACATCGAGATACGGCTCGCCGGCCCGCACGAGCTGGCGCAGCACGTGCAGCTTGACACGCGACACCACTGGCATATGCGGGTGGAGGGATACGCCGTTCGAGACGATCGTGGCCACCCCGGGCACCAGCCCCGCCACCGCCGACATGCTCATCGTGGTCGAGCCCTGGCAGTGAGCCACGACCTTGACGGCGGACGCCCCGGTGATGCCGAGGACGTGCCGGACCGCGGCGGGGTGATCGTTGAGGGCGACGTCGTCGAGCGTCCACGGCACGGGGTCCAGATCGATCGACCCACGCCAGTTGAAGAGCCAGACGTCCCACCCCTCGTCGAGAAGGACGTCCACCAGCGAACGGATCCCCGGCGGCCGGAAGGACTCTGCACGCATCCCCACTCCGTGGATGAGGATCACCGGGCCGCGCGTCGGCTCCCGTCCACCGCGCACGCGGATGAGGGTCAGCGGCGTGCCGTCATCCGCCCGCAGGAAGTGGGGCTCGTCCCGATGATCGGCGCGAGTCATGGGACGCCTCACGCATCCTCCTTCGCACGCGCCCCGAGGCCCGCAGGGGGCGAAGGACGGAGGTACACGTCCTTCATCGACTTGGTGAAGAACGCACCGAACCGTGCGATCGACGCAAGCGGGCCGCCGCCCGATCCGCGGAAGGTCGTCATCTGCCTGGCGAAGTCCTTCACCAGGATGCGGAGCATCCCCGCAGCGACGACCTCGCCCTCCTCCGCCAGCCCGCCGTTCACGCCGGGTGCCACGTGCCCCTTCATGATCGTGATGTAGAGGGTCGAGGTATCGCTCCACATGTCGAAGCCGGCATCGTTGCGGACGATCTTCACGCCGTACATGGTCAGCGGAGCGCCCGAGAGGTCGCTGAACCACAGGCGATACCGCATCTCACGCGTGAGCGCGTCGTCCGTTGCGACGAACAGGTTGGCCCAGCCGCGCTGAACGGGCAGCTCTCCGCCGAGCAGGTCGCAGCGGATGTATCCCTCCGCCACCGCCGTGTGGTCGCTGCTCGCGACGAAGGCCTCGACGTCGGGCGCCGTGATCGTGAGATGGAACATGAACCGGTGCGAGAGCTGCCGCCCGGCGCTCCAGCCCTTCATGGGGTCGGTCTCGCCGAGCGCGAAGTACCCCTTCATCTCCTCGGTGAACTCCATGCCCTTGCCTGTGATCGCCGGAGGCACCGCGGCATCCACGACCTCCTCTGGATCTCGAGCGGGCGCGCTGCGGCGAGGGCGGGGCTTGTCGAGCAGATGCTCGACGGCGCGGTCGGCGATGGCCGCGATCGTCAGGGACGGGTTCGGGCCGACCGGGCCGGGCACGGATGATCCGTCGATGATGTACAGATCCGGATGCCCGAACGCCTCGCCCCAGCTGTCCACGACCCCCTCGTGGATGTGCCTTCCCATCGGTGCGCCGCCGAGCGGGTGGACCGTGATCACGCGCTTCGTCCACCACAGCGGGTTGTCGCGGAAGCGTCCGCCGAGCGACTTGGAGATGTCGCGCATGGTCTCGCGCATCGCGGCGAAGTACGCCTGGCTCGTCGCGGTGGTCCACTCCACGTCGAGTTCGCCGTCGGTGAGGATGATGCGCCCATCGGGCGTGTCGCGACCCATGCCCAGCAGCGGCAGCGAGCTGGAGGTCAGTCGCCCTTGGCCGACGAGCTTGGCCACTTCGGCTCCGATCGTGGATTCGTTGCGGTCCTTCAGCCGATAGGCGAGGAACTGCTTGACGACGCTCGCGGCACGGGTCACGCCCGCCGTGATCTGGGCGGTCTCGATCAGCCAGTTCGCGAAGTCGGGGAAGCCGGCTTCCTGGACGTAGTATCCGCGCCCGGCTCCCTCCTCGTCGACGCCGTCGGGCTTGCGCAGCGCAGTGGTGATGACGGGTCCGTACGAGGGATCGATGAGCCGTACATGCCCGATCTCATTGGTCCCCTCGGCGCCGAAGCAGAAGGTCAGCAGATCGCCGTTGCCGCTGAACCGGCTGCCGAGCGCGCGGCCGAGCGCCGGCAGAGCGACGCGATTGCGCAGCAGCAGACTCGTCGTGCCGAAGGTGCCGGCGCCGAGCAGCAGCTGATCGCACGTCACACTCTCGTGAGCCCGGCTGTGGATCCCCTCCTTGTCGCGGTCGCCGTAGCGGGTGTAGCGAACCTCGTAGCCGCCGCCGTCGAGGGGCGTGATGCCGGTCACCTCGCAGAGCGTGCGGATGTCGGCGCCATGGTGCTTCGCGGCAGACAGGTAGTTGTGATCGAGGGTGTTCTTGGAACCCTCGTTGCAGCCGATGTCGCATTCGCCGCACAGCCGGCAGGTGAGGCGGGTGACGTTGTGGATGTTGCCGTACGCCGGCTCTTCGACCACCTGCTTGGGAAGGGCCTCGCCGCCCGGGCGGGCTGCGAACGAGATCGCGAGCGGGGGTGCGAAAGTCTGCAGGCCGAGGGTGGCTGCGGCATCCCGCAGCGCCTTCGCCTTCGGGATGTCGTCGTAGGGATTCGGCGTCGGCGTCATCATCGCCTCGACGGCGTCGTAGTGCCGGTCGAGGTCGCCGCGGCCGATCGGCCAGTTCTCGTAGCCGCCGCCGGGCACCGGGGAGTCGTGGACGAACCACTTCTCGTCCTTGCGCAGCAGGACATTGGCGTAGATCAGCGAGCCGCCGCCGAGCCCCGACGAGACGATCGCTTCGAGCTTGCGGAACGAGCGGACGTCGAAGAGCCCGAGCAGCTCGTCCTTGGGCTCCCAGAACGCGTGACTCATCTCGTAGGGGCTGCGGGCGAAGTTGCCGGGCGGGTATGCGCGGCCGCGCTCCAGCACCACCACGGATCGCCCGGCCTCGGCGAGGCGGAACGCCGAGACGGATGCCCCGAACCCCGAGCCGACGACGACCGCGTCGACGTGTTCTGCACGGCTCATCGCTGCTCCCCATCTCGGACTCGGGCGACACCTCGAGGAGATGCGGGTGGCCACCTGATCCGTGGCCGCCGCGTCGCGGCCCTCCCCGCTGGTCTCAAACTAGTGAGCGGCAGGCCATGCCGCAATGGACATGCGCTCACTTCTCGGCCGGCTGGATCCGCCCCGCAGGACCCGCTCGCGGCGGGACGACGATGGCCATCAGCGACATCGATCACTAGGATTCGGGCAGATCCACTGACTGCCTCAGCGAGCCCGCCCTGCGTGGAGGAGAACACCGGTGTTGAGACGCTTCTACGCCCGCATCAATCGCACGCGTGCGTGGTACCAGCTGCCCTCGGTGCTGGCGCTGTTCAATCTCATCGCCCTGCGCGACGAGCTTCGCGAGGACAATCTCGTCGACACCCGCACTCCCGGCGACGCCGACCGCACTCCCGGCGTCTCGATCGAGACCGCGGCGATCGCGCAACGCCGGTTCCGAACCCCGGACGGGTCGTACGACGACCTGAGCGACCCCGACATGGGCCGGGCGAACACGCGGTTCGCCCGGAACGTGCCCCTCGTCGACGCGTGGCCATCGTCCGATCCCGAGCTCATGCAGCCGAGTCCCCGCGAGATCAGCCGCAGGCTGATGCGTCGAGAGGTGTTCACGCCGGCGACATCGCTGAACCTCATCGCAGCGGCGTGGATCCAGTTCCAGTCGCATGACTGGTTCGCCCATGGCCGTGAGAAGGGCGGCAGTCCCATCGAGGTGCCCGTCGACGAGGACGATGACTGGTTCGAGCATCCGATGCGGATCCCGCGCACCGAGTCCGATCCGACCCGCACCGATGCGGACCGGAGCCTCCCGCCCACGTACCTGAACAGCCAGTCCCACTGGTGGGATGCCTCGGCGATCTACGGCAGCTCCGAGCGGCTGCAGGACGAGGTCCGCAGCCACGTCGACGGCAAGCTCGTCGTGACCCACGGGCATCTGCCGCTGGATCCTGAGACCGGGGTCGCCCGCACCGGATTCAGCGAGAACTGGTGGGTGGGGCTGGGGCTGATGCACACGCTGTTCACCCTCGAGCACAACGCGGTGTGCGACCGGCTGCGGACGGAGCATCCCGGGATGACGGATGACGAGGTGTTCGGCACCGCGCAGCTCATCGTGTCGGCGCTGCTCGCCAAAATCCACACCGTCGAATGGACGCCTGCCATCCTCGCCAACCCCGTCCTGCGGGTGGCGATGCGGGCGAACTGGTGGGGACTCGCGGGGGAGCGGATCCACCGGACCTTCGGCCGCATCAGCCGGAGCGACGTGATCAGCGGCATCCCGGGCTCGGCCCACGACCACCACGGTGCGCCGTATCAGCTGACCGAGGAATTCGCCTCGGTGTATCGGCTGCACCCGCTTCTTCCCGAGACCCTCGAGGTGCGGGCGCTCGAGGACGACGCGCTCATCGACAGCATGGACTTCAAGGAGATCATCCTCCTCAACGCCCAGAAGCTGCTCGACGGCGGATTCAAGGCGTCCGATCTCTGGTACTCGTTCGGGGTCCAGCATCCCGGGGCCATGCAGCTGCACAACTTTCCGCGATGGATGACGGACGTCACGCTGCTGGACGGCACGCGGCTCGACATCGGCGCCCTCGACATCATGCGCGACCGCGAGCGCGGCATCCCGCGCTACAACGAGTTCCGCCGGAAGCTGCACCTGCGCGCGCCCGAGACCTTCGAGGAGCTGACCGACAACCCGGAGTGGGCGCAGGAGATCAGCGACGTGTACGGCGGCGACATCGAGAAGGTGGACCTTCAGATCGGGATGCACGCAGAGACGCCGCCGCCCGGATTCGGCTTCAGCGACACCGCGTTCCGCGTGTTCATCCTCATGGCCAGTCGTCGCCTCAAGAGCGACCGGTTCCTCACCGACTGCTTCACCGAGGAGTACTACACCAAGGCCGGACTGCAGTGGATCGCCGACAACGACATGCGGTCTGTGCTGATCCGCCATTTCCCGGCGCTCGCCCAGCCCCTCGACGGGGTGAAGAACGCCTTCACACCATGGCGGACGAGCGCTCCGGCGCCCGCGAGCGCGGTCTGACGCCGACCGAAGGGAGAGGGCGGGATGTCGCAGGAGCAGAGGCTGCCGCTCCCGCCTGGCCGGCTCGGACTGCCGTGGCTGGGTGAGAGCCTGTCCCTCCTGCGCAGCAATCACGGGTTCTACACGGACCGGCTCGCAGCGCACGGCCCGATCTTCAAGACCCGGCTGTTCGGCAACGACTTCGTGGTGTTCTCGGGTCACGAAGCGTTCCACACGTTCGCCACCGACCCGCGCATCGTGCGCGGCGACGCCGATCCGATCACCGCCCGGCAGATGTTCCTCGACTCCCTGGCGCTCATGGACGGCGCCGAGCATCAGACGCGCAAGTCGGTCCTCGTCAGAGCGATCGGATTCCGTTCGGCGATCGAGGCGTACCTCCCGCGGATGCAGGGCCTCATGTCGGAGCTCATCGACTCGTGGCGGACTCAGGGCACCGCGACGATCCGGCCGGATCTGCAGCTTTTCGCGGCGCGCCTCGCCGGCGCCCTCTACACCGGCGACGAATCCGACGGCGCGGCCCGCGAGCTGAGCGGCATCCTCGCCGACATGCGAGCGGCGTTCCTGACGATCCCCGCGGATCTGCCCGGCACGAGATACCGGCGGGCGATGCGAGGCAGGAACCGGCTCATCGAGATCGTGGATGCCGCTATCGAGCGCCACCGCGGGGCGGACTACGACGACGTCCTGGCGCGCCTGCTCACGGCGGCAGGCGATGCTGGGGTCCCGGTCCAGACGCTGCGGGCCGACGTGCGCCATCTCATCTTCGCGAGCCAGGCGGGCCTGTTCGCCCCGCTCACGCTTGCCACCATGGAAGTCGGGCGGCATCCGGAGATCGCGGCGAGAGCTCGCGCGGAAGTGCTCGAGGTCGCGCCCGAGGGTCCGATCCCGATGGCGGTGCTCGACCGCCTGGTGTATCTCGAGCAGATCTCGAAAGAGGTGCGCCGCTACTTCGCCCTGAACTCGGCGACGTTCTTCGGGCGGCTCACGGCGCCTATGGAGGTCGGCGGCTACCGGATCCCCGCCGGCTGGGGCGCCATCGGCGGCATCCACATCAACATGCGCAACCCGGATGTGTTCACCGATCCCGACCGGTTCGACCCGGACCGGTTCGAGGAGAAGAGGCAGGCCGCGCTGGCGCCGGGAAGCTACGTCCCCCACGGCGACGGCGAGTTCACCCACCACCGGTGCCCCGCCGAGAATCTCGTCACCGTCGCGATCAAGCTCTACCTCGCGCTGCTGCTCCGAGAGACGGAGTGGGCGATACCCGAGCAGGACCTCGCGCTCACCAACGAACTGTTCCCGCTGCCCACAAGCGGGCTGACAGTGGAGTTCCGTCAGTTGAAGCGGTCGAGCTCGGCCGTCACCACCGGGTAGACATCCCTCGCGGCATCCTTGCCGATGAAGCAGTCCATGTGCGCGTAGCCCGGGATGACGTGACGTGTGTAGAGCTCGGGTCCGTTGTTCTCGCGGAGGAACTCGTAGGTCAGGGCGCTGCCCTCCGGGAGGAAGAGGCGATTGTGCTCGCCGTGGATGAACGCGATCGGCAGTCGCAGATTGCCGACGTCGTCGAGGTAGTCGTGGTCGCCGTCCCAGCTCACGGCGTGGTCCTCGCGGATGATCTTCGTCACGTGGCGGAGCGTCGTGATGTTCGCGTCGCCGAAGGCCTCGTCGATGTGCTCGTGAGTCTCGTCATTGAGCTGGTCGTGGTCGTAGGACTCGCCGAACGTGAACGCGACCCGGCGGCAGAAGGGCCGGTCGCACGGTTCGTCGCCCTCGGGATAGAACGCCAGCGCCTTGTCGTACAGCCTCTCGAACCACGATTCGTCGTCGTCGATCTCGGTGGTGAGCACATCGACGCCGACGGCCGCGATGAGGTCCGCGGCGAAGATGCCCGCCCGCAGCTGGTTGAGCGTGCCTGCGCGCGGGTGGAGCGTCAGCTGCGACGATACGGCGGAGCGCACGTCCTGGAGTCCCAGGCCGAGCGACATCAGCATGGTGAGCGAGCCGACGCAGTGCGCCATGATCTGCACCGATTCCGCACCGGTCTCCGCGCGGACCTTCGCGACCGTCGCCGGGTAGTCGTAGCGGGCGATGTCGTCGAGCGTGAACTGCGTCTCGCTCGAGGGAAGCAGCGGGCTCGCCCGGTAGTCGAGCACCCAGACGTCGTAGCCGTGCTCGAAAAGGTATTCCGGGTAGTTCGTGTCGACCGTGTCGATCGTGTACGCGATGGACGAGGTCCCGAATCCCGGCGACAGGATCACCGGCCCTTTCGGGCCGCCCTCGAACCGGGACAGCCGCAGCGTCACGCCGTCCTCCGTCGCGAACTCGTACACCGTCGGCTCGCCGCATCGCAGCGCCCGGTGCACGCGCGGCGTCGCGGCGATGTTCAGACCCGAAGAGACTCCGCTCACGCCCATCTCGACCCCCAGGTCATGCTGTTGCGACCCTGTTCCGCCGCCGATCCACGGCCTGGCGGACGCCGCTTCAGCATATTGCGCCCGGGCCGCTTCGTCACGGCTCTGCCGGACGCGGGCAGAGGATAGCCTTGACGCGAGCCACTTCCTGGAGAGTTCCCCTGTGACCGACGTCGACATCCCTTCCACTGTGCCGTATCCCGCGGATGGGTTCGCCCTGTTCCCCGACCGCTCCGTCATCGCCCTGCGGGTCAACGGCGAGCTGAAAGACCTCGCGACGGTGGTGGACGAGACGGATGCCGTCGAGCCGGTCACCATCGACAGTCCGGACGGGCTCGGCATCCTGCGCCATTCGACCGCGCACGTCCTCGCGCAGGCCGTCCAGCGGATCGATCCGCAGGCGAACCTCGGCATCGGGCCGCCCATCACCGACGGCTTCTACTACGACTTCGGCGTGGAGCACCCGTTCAGCACCGACGACCTCAAGGCCATCGAGAAGGAGATGCAGCGCATCATCCGCGAGGGCCAGCGCTTCGTCCGCCGGGTCGTCACCGACGACGAGGCGCGTGCCGAGCTCGTCGACGAGCCCTTCAAGCTCGAGCTCATCGGGCTGAAGGGCGGCGGCAAGGAGGCCGCGGAAGGCGCGGCCGTCGAGGTCGGCGCCGGCGAGCTGACGATCTACGACAACGTCGACCGCGACGGCCAGACCGTGTGGAAGGACCTCTGCCGCGGCCCTCACCTGCCGAGCACCCGGCAGATCGGCAACGGCTGGGCACTGACCCGGGTCGCCGGAGCGTATTGGCGGGGGAGCGAGAAGAACCCCCAGCTTCAGCGGATCTACGGCACCGCGTGGCCGTCCAAGGACGAGCTGCGCGCCTACCAGCAGCGGCTCGAAGAGGCTGCGAAGCGCGATCACCGCAAGCTCGGCAAGGAGCTCGACCTCTTCTCGTTCCCCGACGAGATCGGTTCGGGCCTTTCGGTCTGGCATCCGCGCGGCGGAGTCGTGCGACAGGAGATGGAGCAGCACGCCCTGCGCCGACACCGCGCCGCCGGCTACACCTACGTCTACACGCCGCACATCGCGAAGCAGGACCTGTTCCTGCAGTCGAACCACCTCGTGACCTACAAAGAGGGGATGTTCCCGCCGATCCACCTCGACGAGGAGCGCGACGAGCACGGCGAGATCACCAAGCACGGCGTCGACTACTACCTGAAGCCGATGAACTGCCCGATGCACATCCTCATCTACAAGGAGCGCGCCCGCAGCTACCGCGACCTGCCGATGCGTCTCGCCGAGAACGGCACGGTCTACCGCAACGAGCTGTCCGGCGCCCTGCACGGCCTCACCAGGGTGCGCGGGTTCACGCAGGACGACTCGCACCTGTTCGTGACTCCCGAGCAGCTCGAGGAGGAGACCACCCGCGTGCTCGAGTTCGTCATCTCGATGCTGCGCGACTTCGGCCTGAGCGAGTTCGAGCTCGAACTGTCGATGCGTGACGATGAGAAGGACAAGTGGATCGGCTCGGACGAGTTCTGGGAGTACTCCACCGACGCGCTGCGCAACGTCGCGCTGAACAGCGGACTGAAGCTCACCGAGGTTCCGGGTGAGGCGGCGTTCTACGGCCCGAAGATCGACCTGAAGACCAAGGACGCGATCGGCCGCACCTGGCAGCTGTCGACGGTGCAGGTGGACCCGAACCTTCCGGACCGGTTCGAGCTGGAGTACACCGACCGCGATGGCCAGAAGAAGCGGCCGATCATGATCCACCGCGCGCTGTTCGGGTCGATCGAGCGGTTCTTCGCGATCCTGCTCGAGCACTACGCCGGCGCCTTCCCGGTCTGGCTCTCTCCGGTGCAGGTGGTCGGCATCCCGGTCGCCGAGGAGTACGCCGACTATCTCGGCGGGGTCATCGACCAGCTGAAGCTCGACGGCGTGCGCGCCGAGCTCGATCACAGCGATGACCGGATGCAGAAGAAGATCCGCACGCACACGACTCACAAGGTGCCGCTGCTGCTCATCGCCGGCGAGCAGGACCGCTCCGGCGGAACCGTCTCGTTCCGATTCCGCGACGGCTCGCAGCAGAACGGCGTGCCGATCGCCGACGCGGTGCGCCGCATCCACGACGCGATCGCATCGCGGGCGCTCGTCGACACCGCCGAGGACTTCGCGTGACGGATGGTCCCGCTGACGGCGTGATGGATGCCCGGCTCATCGACGCCGCGACGCTTCCGGGGGTGCCCGATGAGTTCCAGCGACTGTGGACACCGCACCGGATGGCCTACATCAAGGCCGGTCCGGAGCCGCTGCGCAAGACGTGCCCGTTCTGCGCCGCGCCCGACATGGCCGACGAGGACGCCCTCATCGTCGCTCGCGGCCGCACTTCGTACGCGCTGCTGAATCTGTTCCCGTACAACTCCGGGCACCTGCTGATCTGCCCGTACCGTCATATCGCCACCTTCGACCAGGCCACCGACGAGGAGGTCGCCGAGATCGGCGCGCTCACGCAGCAGAGCATGAGGGCGCTGCGCGCGGTATCGCGCTGCGACGGCTTCAACCTCGGCATGAACCAGGGAAGCGTCGCGGGCGCAGGTGTCGACGAGCACCTGCACCAGCATGTGGTGCCGCGGTGGGCCTCGGACGCGAACTTCTTCCCGATCATCGCGAAGACGAAGGCGCTGCCGCAGCTGCTCGGCGAGGTCCGGCAGGCGGTCGCCGACGCCTGGGAGGCGTAGCTCCGCGACGATCCGTCCGGATGCCGGGCCACCGGCGCACCTGTGGCGCCCCCGCGACGGCGGGAGCGGCATCCGACCCGAACTAGAATCGAAGATTATGACTGAGAACACCCCCACCGTCGGTTCGAGCCGCGTCAAGCGCGGTCTCGCGGAGATGCTCAAGGGCGGCGTCATCATGGACGTCGTCACCGCCGAGCAGGCGAAGATCGCCGAAGACGCCGGAGCGGTCGCCGTGATGGCGCTCGAGCGGGTTCCCGCCGACATCCGCGCGCAGGGGGGCGTGGCGCGCATGAGCGACCCCGATCTCATCGACGACATCATCGCCTCTGTCTCGATCCCGGTGATGGCCAAGGCCCGCATCGGCCACTTCGTCGAGGCGCAGATCCTGCAGGAGCTCGGCGTCGACTACATCGACGAGTCCGAGGTGCTCTCACCCGCCGACTACGTCAACCACATCGACAAGTGGGGCTTCACGGTTCCGTTCGTCTGCGGTGCCACGAATCTCGGCGAGGCGCTCCGGCGCATCAACGAGGGCGCGGCGATGATCCGCTCCAAGGGCGAGGCGGGCACCGGCGATGTGTCCGAGGCGACCAAGCACATCCGCAAGATCTCCGGCGAGATCAACGTGCTCCGCTCGATGACCAAGGACGAGCTCTACGTCGCCGCCAAAGAGCTGCAGGCGCCCTACGAGCTCGTCGCCGAGATCGCCGAGACCGGCAAGCTGCCCGTCGTGCTGTTCGTCGCCGGCGGGGTCGCGACTCCGGCGGATGCCGCCATGATGATGCAGCTCGGCGCCGACGGCGTCTTCGTGGGCTCGGGCATCTTCAAGGCCGGCAACCCCGCGGCTCGCGCAGCGGCCATCGTCAAGGCGACGACGTTCTTCGACGACCCGAAGGTCGTCGCGGACGTCTCGCGCGGCCTCGGCGAGGCCATGGTCGGCATCAACGTCGCCGACCTGGCGGCGCCGCACCGGCTCGCCGAGCGTGGCTGGTAGCCGGACGCCGCACGTCGGCATCCTCGCGCTGCAGGGCGACGTGCGCGAGCACGCCCTGGTGCTGCGCGAGCTGGGCGCCGAGGTGTCGCTGGTGCGGCGGCCGTCGGAGCTCGCGGCCGTGGACGGTCTCGTCATCCCCGGGGGTGAGTCGAGCGTCATCGACAAGCTCTCGCGCGCGTTCGGGATGCAGCAGCCCGTGCGCGAGGCGATCGCCGCGGGCATGCCCGTGTACGGCACCTGCGCGGGAATGATCCTGCTCGCCGACCGGATCACGGGTGCGATCGACGGGCAGGAGACCTTCGGCGGCCTCGACATCGTCGTCGCGCGCAACGCGTTCGGCAGCCAGGTCGACTCGTTCGAGACCGAGCTCGAGGTGGACGGATTCGAGGGCGGTCCCGTGCACGCGACCTTCATCCGCGCACCGCTCGTCACCGACGTGGGCCGCCGTGCGGCCGCGATCGCGACACTGCCGGGCGGCGGGGTCGTCGCGGTCGAGCAGGGACCTATCCTCGCTACGGCGTTCCATCCCGAGGTCTCGGGCGAGACCCGCTTCCACGAGCGATTCCTGGAGCGGGTGCGCGCCGCGGCGTGACGATCGCGTCGCAGGACGATCCGACGCGGCCGGTGGCGGACGTCGTGGGGTGGCGCGCCGGCTCGAGCGATTAGATTCTCCTCCATGAGCATCAACGACTGGTGGCGCGACCGGCCCGAGGAGCGCTACTGGATGATCGCGCCGCCGCGCGGGATCGTCGGAGATGCCCTGTCCGCGCCGAAGGCATCCGAAGGCCACCGGTTCGAGTGGTCGCACGAGCTGGTGGGTTCCACGGAGCCCGGAGACACCCTCTTCGTGTGGGACCGGACGCTGCCCGTGCCCGGGATCGGCGCGTGGGGGCGCATCCTCGGGCCCCTCGGCGAGCAGCCGGCCGTGCGTCACGGCGGGGAGATCCCCCATTGGCGGATGCCTGTCAGCGACACGCTTCGGCTCGCCTCGCCGATCACCCTGTCGAATCTGCGCCGCATCGGCGCGGAGATCGTCGCCGTGCGCGATGAGCTGGAGGCATCGACCGACGGACCCGTCTACTTCCCGTTCATCGGGTCGGCGGAGCGCATCGTGCCCGCGCCCGCGTACCTCTCCAAAGTGCCCCGGGATCTCGTCGCGCTGCTGTCGTCGCGGTTCGGCTTCGAGTTCGCGCTCTGAGACATGAGCGACTGGATCGCACTCCTGCGGGGTGTCAACGTCGGCGGCATCACGATCCGCTCGGCCGATCTGGCAGCGCTGTTCCGCGACGAACTCGGCTTCGACGGGGTGCGCACGTTCCTCGCGAGCGGCAACGTGCGCTTCGAGACGGATGCCCCTCCTGCCGCCCGCGCCACGCTCAAGGGTCGGATCGAGAAGGCGCTGCGCGACCGGTTCGGGTACGAGGCGTGGATCGTCCTCGTCACCCTGGGTGAACTCGCGAAGGCGATCGAGAAGTTCCCGTTCGATGCGATGGATGCCACGCGCCAGCCCTGGGTGGTGTTCTGCGTCGACACGGCCACGCGCGACGTGCTGGTGGATGCCGCGGCATCCCTCGATCCCTCGATCGATCCCGTGGCCCAAGGACCCGGGGTGGTGTACTGGAATCCGCCCAAGGGCTCATCGGCCGAGACCCCGTTCGCGAAGATCATCGCCAAGACGACCTACAAGTCGCGCACGACGAATCGCAACCTCCGGACGCTCGTCAAGATCGCGTCCTGATCGGCCGGCGTCGGGCGCGCCGATCAGGCCGCGTCGATGAGTCGTCGGAATGCCGCGAGGCTGCGTTCGATGTCGTCGGGCGTCGTGGCCCACGAGGACATCGAACAGCGCAGCACGGCGTGACCGCCCCACTCGGCGCCCGTCACGACCACGGTGCCCTCGGCGAGGATCGCTGCGCCGAGCGCACGTGTCGCATCATCGTCGTCGAGCCGGAACATCACCTGCGTGTACGGCACCTCGTTCGCGACGGTGACGCCGGGGATGGCAGCGAGCCCGTCCGCCATCGCGACGGCGTTGGCGTGCAGGCGATCGACGAGGTCTGCCACGCCGTCGCTGCCGAGGCTGCGCAGCGCCGCCCAGACCGGCACGCCCCGCGCGCGGCGCGACAGCTCGGGAGTCACATCCCACGGATCGAGGCCGGTGTAGACGAGATAGTCGCCGCCGGTCCGGAACATCGCGATGGAGTCGGCCGGATCGCGCACGATCGCCATCCCGCAGTCGTACGGCACGTTCAGGGTCTTGTGGGCGTCGGTGGTCCAGGAGTCGGCATCCGATGCGCCTTCCATCAGGTCGCGAAGGGAGGGGGATGCCGCGGCCCACAGCCCGAACGCACCGTCGATGTGCACCCACCCGCCGTGCGCCCGGGCGAGCGGGATCAATTCGACGAACGGGTCGAACGCGCCGGTGTGCACCTCGCCGGCCTGCAGGCACACGATCGCATGACCAGGATCGATCCGGGCAAGGGCCGCCTCCAGGGCATCGGGCCGCATCCGCCCGTCGGCGTCGGCCGCCACGACCACGAGGTCGTCGCTGCCGATCCCCAGAAGGCGCGCCGCGCGATCGATGGACCCGTGGCGATGGTCTCCGACGACCAGTCGCAGGTCGGGCGCATTTCGGGCGCCCTGCCTGCTCAGACTCCAGCCGAGGCGTTCGAGCATGGCTCGCCGCGCCACGGCCAGACACGCGAAGTTCGACATCTGCGCGCCTGTCACGTAGCCGACGGTCGCGCCTGCCGGCAGGCCGAGCAGCTCGAGGATCCATTGGCCTGCCACTCGTTCGAGCGCCACGGTGGCGGGAGTCACGAGGCTCGACCCGGAGTTCTGATCCCACGCCGAGACGAGCCAGTCGGTCGCGAGGGCCGCGGGCAGCGTCCCGCCGATGACGAACCCGAAGAACCTGCCGCCCGGGATCGCCACCAGTCCCGGTTCGGCCCTGGCCGCGAGGTCGCTCACCAGCGTGTCGGCATCGAGGCCCGCCGCCGGGAGGGGGCCGCCGAACACGTCGATCATCTCGTCGAGGGTGGCGCGCGGCCACACCGGCCGATCGGCGAGGGTGGCGAGAAAGGACGTGGCGGCTCGGTGCGCGGCATCGAGCGCGCGGGCGCGCTCATCCATGCGGCTCAGTGTGTCACCGCCGCGCGGCGTCCGACAAGGAGGTGCCCGCCGGGCCGAGCCATCTGCCCGGCTCGCATAAACTGGACGGCGATCTACCGAGGAGGCAGTGCCGATGTCCGGTCATTCCAAGTGGGCAACCACGAAGCACAAGAAGGCGATCATCGATTCGCGCCGCGCCAAGTCGTTCGCCAAGCTCATCAAGAACATCGAGGTCGCGGCCAAGATGGGCGGTGCTGATCTCGCGGGAAACCCCACGCTTCAGGATGCCGTCCAGAAGGCGAAGAAGACCTCGGTCCCCAACGACAACATCGACCGCGCCATCAAGCGCGGAGCCGGCCTCACGGGCGAATCGGTCGAGTACACCACGATCATGTACGAGGGGTATGGTCCGCACGGCGTCGCCCTCCTCATCGAGTGTCTGACCGACAACAAGAACCGCGCCGCCGCCGAGGTCCGAACGGCCATGACACGCAACGGCGGAACGATGGCCGACCCGGGCAGCGTGGCGTACAACTTCTCGCGCAAGGGCGTGATCGTCGTCTCAGGAGAGGGCACCACCGAGGACGACGTGATGCTCGCCGTCCTCGAGGCGGGCGCCGAAGAGGTGGAGCCGCACGCCCAGGGCTTCGAGGTCGTCACCGAGGCCTCCGATCTCGTCACCGTCCGCTCCGCTCTCCAGGACGCCGGCATCGACTACGAGTCCGCCGACGTCGAGTTCGTGCCGAACCTCAAGGTCGAGGTCGACGCCGACACCGCTCGCAAGGTCTTCCGTCTCATCGACGCGCTCGAGGACAGCGACGACGTGCAGAACGTCTACAGCAACTTCGATCTGTCGCCCGAGGTGCAGGCCGAGCTCGAAGACGACGATTGACGCGAGGCGGGTCAATGCCGCGCAGCGGCGTTGACGCGGCTCGGGTCAACGCTGAGCGAGGGCGCGAAGCGACCGAGACGAAGCGCGCTGACGCACGCCAGCGCGCCTGGTCGCCGCGGCGCTCAGCCCCGCCTAGCGTGGGGATGTGGCATCCCGACCCGCGCGCGGCGCGCTCCGAGTTCTCGGAATCGACCCCGGGCTCACGAGGTGCGGAGTCGGGGTGGTGGATGTCGCCCCCGATCGGTCGGCGACGCTCGTTCATGTCGGCGTGGTGAGATCCGACCCGCGGGATCCGATCGAGAGCCGGCTCGCGACGATCGCAGCGGGGCTCAGGGCGGTGCTCGATGAGCATCGTCCGTCCGTGGTCGCCGTGGAGCGCGTCTTCGCGCAGCAGAACATGCACACGGTGATGGGCACGGCTCAGGCGAGCGGCGTCGCCCTGCTGGTGGCGGGGGAGCGGGGCCTTCCCGCCGCGACGCACACGCCGACCGAGGTCAAGGCCGCGATCACGGGCTACGGCGCGGCCGACAAGCGGCAGGTGCAGGCGATGGTCGCCCGCATCCTGCGACTCGACGAGGTGCCCAGACCCGCCGACGCAGCGGATGCGCTGGCGCTCGCGCTGTGCCACGCATGGCGCGGCGATGCGGCGGGCGCGGCATCCGGACCCCTCACGCCGGCCCAGCGCGCGTGGGCGGATGCCGAGCGCCTCGCGAGGGGCTGAGGCGTGTCGCTCGAACAAACCTGCGAACGCCGACGTAGGCTCGCAGCATGATCTCCTCGGTCCGCGGGACAGCCGTGCACGTCGACGTCGATACGGTGGTCGTCGACGTCGGGGGAGTGGGGCTCGCCGTCGCCGTGACACCGCAGGTCGCCCGGTCGACGCACCTCGGCGAGACGGTGATGCTGCACACGAACCTGATCGTGCGGGAAGACGCGCTCTCGCTCTACGGCTTCGAGAGCCGCGACGAGCTGCAGGTCTTCACGCAGCTTCTCGGTGTCACCGGAGTGGGGCCCAAGTCGGCACTCGGCGTCCTGTCCGCGCTGACGGTGGCTCAGATCGCGGATGCGGTCACAGCCGATGACGACGCCCCGTTCCGGAGGGTGTCGGGCATCGGCCCGAAGACCGCGAAGCTCATCGTGGTGCAGCTCGCGGGCAGGATCGAGGCGCCGCGGGGGGGATCCGCGACACGCGGCGGCGTCTCCGAGCCCGCGGTGTCGGCGCAGGTGGTGCAGGCCCTCGTCGGCCTCGGCTGGTCGGAGCGCATCGCGAGCGAGGCGCTCGAGAGCGTCACCGCGGATGCCGGCGAGGCGGATCGGGCGTCGGTGCCTGCGCTGCTCCGTCTGACGCTGAGCACGCTCGGCCCCGCGCGCAGGGAGCCCGTCGGTGGATGAGCTGCGCGACGCGGCAGAGCCGGTCGACGAGACCGAGCTCGCCATCGAGGGAGCACTGCGACCGGCATCCCTCGCCGAGTTCGTCGGGCAGCAGAAGGTGCGCGGCCAGCTTCAGCTGCTGCTGGATGCCGCGCGCATCCAGCAGCGCCCCGCCGACCACATCCTGCTCTCCGGGCCTCCGGGCCTGGGCAAGACGACTCTCGCGATGATCGTGGCGCACGAGAGCAACCGGCCGCTGCGGCTGTCGAGCGGCCCCGCGATCCAGCATGCCGGCGACCTCGCCGCGTTGCTGTCGAGCCTGACGCCCGGCGAGGTGCTCTTCATCGACGAGGTTCACCGCATGGCGCGGGCGGCCGAGGAGATGCTGTACCTCGCGATGGAGGACTTCCGCATCGACATCATGGTCGGCAAGGGCGCCGGCGCGACCAGCATCCCGCTCGACCTCGCGCCGTTCACGCTCGTCGGGGCGACCACCCGATCGGGACTCCTTCCCAACCCGCTGCGCGACCGCTTCGGCTTCACGGCGCATCTGGAGTACTACGAGCCCGAAGAGCTGGAGCGGGTCATCGAGCGATCGGCCGTCATGCTCGGCGTCGGGGTCCCGCCGGTCGCGCGGGCCGAGATCGCCCGTCGCTCGCGCGGCACACCTCGCATCGCGAACCGTCTGCTGCGCCGTGTGCGCGACTATCTGGTCGTTCACGGTCCGTCGATCGGCTCGGGCACCTCCGATGCCGATCCCGCGACGGTGGATGCGGCGCTCGACCTGTACGACGTCGACGCCATCGGGCTGGATCGCCTCGACCGCGCGGTGCTGGACGCGCTCGTTCGGCGGTTCCGCGGCGGTCCGGTCGGACTGAGCACGCTCGCCGTCGCGGTGGGCGAAGAGCCCGAGACCATCGAGTCGGTCGTCGAGCCCTATCTGGTGCGGATCGGATTCATGGGCCGGACACCGCGCGGGCGGATCGCGACTCCCGAGGCCTACGCGCACCTGGGAGCCCCGCGCATCGAGTCGGCGCTCAGATTCGATGACCTATAATCGCTGAAGGCTTTTCGCCGAAACCCTCCTGCAAGGCAGCGCCGCCGTCGCGGCTCGCTGTCTCACCTGAAAGGTGCCCCCGCCTCCATGAACATTGCCACGTTCTTCCAAAACTATGGCCTGATCATCCTGCTCATCGTGCTCCTGGTGTTCATGTTCTGGAGCTCGCGTCGCCGCACGGCCAAGCAGAAGCTCGAGCAGGAGGAGAAGGCACGTCAGACGGTGCCCGGTGCCGAAGTGCTGCTCCAGGGCGGCCTCTACGGCACGATCGTCTCGTACGACCCCGAGAACCTCGACCAGCCCGCCATCGTCGAGCTCGCGCCCGGCGTCGACATCAAGGTCCACAGCGGCGCTATCCTGCGTGTCGTCACCCCGACTGAGCACACCGTCACCGAAGACGACTTCGTCGACGCCGAGGATGTCGCCGACGGCACTCCCAGCGCGCTGAGCGACCCCGCAGACCCCGACACCGAGTCCGGCTCCAAGCCGCAGGCCTGACCTCCCGCCCGCTCGGGCGTCTTTCAGAAAGCTGACCTTTCGTGGCGACATCCACCCCCGTCCGGCATGCCTGGCGAGCGCTCACCGGCCTCCTCGTGATCACCGCCCTGCTTCTGGGCATCAACGCCCTCGGCGTCTACGTCTTCAAGCAGGCATCCTGGGTCCCCTCGCTCGCGCTCGACCTGCAGGGCGGAACCCAGATCGTCCTGGCGGCCCAGACCGTCGACGGCGTCCCGCCGACCGAGGACCAGATGAACCAGGCGGTCACGATCATCCGCCAGCGCGTCGACGCCTCCGGTGTCGGCGAGGCCGATGTGACCACGCAGGCGGGCAACCAGATCGTCGTCCAGATCCCCGGGCAGGCGGATGAGCAGACCCGCAACCGGATCGAGGCCTCCGCGCAGCTGCAGCTTCGTGCAGTGCTCTACACGGGCCAGCCGGTCAACACCTTCGTCGGCACTGACGGCAAGACCACGCCGTATCCGACGCCGGCCCCGACCCTTGTCGCGACGCCGACGGCCTCGCCGACGAACGGCAGCGACCTCGCGTGGATCACCCCGGCGCTGCAGGCGGAGTTCCTCGCGTACGACTGCTCGAACCCGGCCAACGACGCGGCTTCGCAGCCGAAGGACAAGCCGCTCATCACGTGTGACGCCGGCAACAGGGCCAAGTACATCCTCGGCCCCGTCGAGCTCGACGGGTCGTCGATCACGGACGCGTCGTTCGGCCTTCAGCAGAACAACGGCCTGTGGGCCGTGAATCTCAAGTTCGACGACGCCGGCACGAAGACCTTCGGCGAGATCAGCCAGCGCCTCTACGGCGCCAAGGCACCCCTGAACCAGTTCGCGTTCGTGCTCGATGGGAAGGTGCTGTCCGCCCCGTCGATGAACGCGATCATCCTCGGCGGAGACCCGAGCATCACGGGCAGCTTCACGCAGGAGAGCGCCAAGACCCTCGCGGATCAGCTCAAGTACGGCGCGCTGCCGCTCAGCTTCACCGTCCAGAGCTCGAACTCGATCTCGGCGACCCTCGGCTCGCAGCAGCTGGCGATCGGCGTGATCGCGGGCCTCATCGGCCTGGCCCTGGTGGCGATCTACTCGCTGATCGTCTACCGGGCGCTCGGCTTCATCATCATCGCTTCGCTCGCGGTGATGGGCGTGCTCACCTACCTGACCCTGAACATCCTGGCCTGGCGCATGGGCTTCCGCCTGTCGCTCGCCGGCGTCGCGGGCCTGATCGTCACGATCGGGTTCACGGCGGACTCGTTCATCGTCTACTTCGAGCGAATCCGAGACGAGCTGCGCGACGGCAAGTCGATCACGAGCGCCGTCGAGGACGGCTGGGGTCGCGCCCGGCGGACGATCTACATCTCGAAGTCGATCAACATCCTCGCGGCCGTGGTGCTCTACATCCTCGCCGACGCCACGGTGAAGGGATTCGCGTTCACGCTGGGTCTGACGACCGCGCTCGACGTGATGATCTTCATCCTGTTCACGCACCCCGTGCTGCAGCTGCTCGCACGCACGAAGTTCTTCGGATCGGGGCATCCGCTCTCCGGGCTCGACCCGAAGGCACTGGGCGCCGTGTATCGCGGTCGCGCGCAGTTCCGTGCGCCGATCGCCCCGGCCGCCACCGCCGCCGGGCGCCGCACGGCCAAGTCGCGCGGCGAGGCGGCACGCCGCCAGACGATCGCCGAGCGCAAGCAGGCCGAGCTCGCCGCGGCGACCGCAGACAAGTCCAAACCCGGCACGACGTCCAAGGAGGGAGACGACTGATGGCGCGCTCCATGAGCCAACTCGGCAACGACCTCTACACCGGCAAGACCTCGTTCCCCTTCGTGGGGCGCCGCAACGTCTGGTTCCTCATCGCTGCGATCCTCGTGATCGGCTCGGTGCTGGTGCCGCTCTTCCGCCCGATCCAGTTCTCCATCGAGTTCACCGGCGGGTCGCAGTTCACCGTCAGCGGCGTGGCGACGACCGATCAGTCGATCGCGACGGATGCCGTGCACTCCGTCGTCCCCGACGCGACGACGAAGGTCGTGACGGTGGGCACCGACACCGTGCGCGTGCAGACGAACCAGATGACGGATGCCCAGACCCGCCAGGTGACGGCGGCGCTGGCCGAGGCGTACAACGTCCCGGTCGACCAGGTGAGCGCCTCGTTCATCGGCCCCAGCTGGGGAGCGGATGTCACGCGCCAGTCGCTCTGGGGCCTCGTGATCTTCCTCGCGCTGACCTTCCTGATCCTCGCGCTGTACTTCCGCACCGTGAAGATGTCGGTCTCGGCGATCATCGGCCTCGTCGACGTGCTCATCATCACGATCGGGGTCTACGCGCTGTTCGGCTTCGAGATCTCGCCGGCCGCCGTGATCGGATTCCTGACGATCCTCTCGTACGCGCTGTACGACACGACGGTGGTGTTCGACAAGATCCGAGAGAATACGAGCGAGGACGGCGAGGTCTCAGGGCGCACGTTCGGCCAGTCCGTGAACCTCGCGGTCAACCAGACCCTCATCCGATCCATCAACACGACCGTCGTTGCGGTGCTGCCCACGGGCGCCATCCTGTTCATCGGCGTGCTCTGGCTCGGCGCCCAGACGCTGACGGACCTTTCGCTCGCGATCTTCGTCGGAACGATCGTCGCCGCCTACTCCACGATCTTCGTCGCCGCGCCGCTGTACTCGCTGCTTCGTGAGAACGAGGCCGCGATCAAGTCGCGCGACCAGCGCGTCCTGGCAGCTCGGGCGCTCGCCGGCACTCCCGCCTGAAGAAGGACGCACCTCGCGCGGGCGTAGGATTGTGAGGTCCAGCGGAGTGGAGGGTATCGGATGACCGAAACCGTCCCCCCCGCACAATCCTCGTCGCTGCGGCGCCTGGTGCCCCGCATCTTCTCGCGATCGGCACGCCGAGATGACGTCGAGCAGCTCCTTCGGACAGTGCGGACGCACCATCCGAAGGGCGACCTGTCGATCATCGAGCGTGCTTACTCGGTGGCCGACCAGGCGCATGCGGGGCAGGAGCGCCGCAGCGGAGAGCCGTACATCACCCACCCGCTCGCGGTGGCCCAGATCCTCGCGGATCTGGGACTCGGTCCGCGCGCGATCGCGGCGGCCCTCCTGCACGACACGGTGGAGGACACCGACTACAGCCTCGACACGCTGACGGCCGAGTTCGGCGACGAGGTCGCGATGCTGGTCGACGGCGTCACGAAGCTCGACAAGGTCAAGTACGGCGAGAGCGCGCAGGCCGAGACCGTCCGCAAGATGATCGTCGCGATGTCGCGCGACATCCGGGTGCTGCTCATCAAGCTCGCCGACCGGCTGCACAACGCCCGCACATGGGGTTTCGTGCCACCCGAGAAGGCGCAGAAGAAGGCCACCGAGACGCTCGAGATCTATGCGCCGCTGGCGCATCGCCTCGGCATCCAGACCATCAAGTCCGAGCTCGAGGACCTGTCCTTCGCCGTCCTGCACCCGAAGCTCTACGCCGAGATCGAGAGTCTCGTCCGGCAGCGGACCCCGCAGCGCGAGCAGTACGTGCAGAGCGTCATCGACGCCGTGGACACGGATCTGCGCGAGCTCCGCATCCGCGGCCGGGTCATGGGGCGACCCAAGCAGCTGTACTCGGTGTACCAGAAGATGGTGGTGCGCGGCCGCGAGTTCGACGACATCTACGACCTCATCGGCATCCGGATCCTGGTGGGCAGCGTGCGGGACTGCTATGCCGTGCTCGGCTCCATCCACGCCCGCTGGACGCCGCTGCCCGGGCGGTTCAAGGACTACATCGCCACCCCGAAGTTCAATCTCTACCAGTCGCTGCACACGACGGTGATCGGTCCGGGTGGCCGGACCGTCGAGATCCAGATCCGCACCAACGAAATGCACCAGCAGGCGGAGTACGGCGTCGCCGCGCACTGGAAGTACAAGGAGCGGGTGAACGGCGGCAAGTCCGACGCCAAGGGCCTGGACACCGACATGGCATGGCTCGCCCACATCTCGGACTGGCAGGCCGAGACAGCGGATCCGAGCGAATTCCTCGACTCGCTGCGGTTCGAGATCGGCGCCAAAGAGGTCTACGTGTTCACGCCGAAAGGCCGCGTCATCGGCCTGCCAGCGAGCGCCACGCCGGTCGACTTCGCCTACGCGGTGCACACCGAAGTGGGCCACCGCACGATGGGGGCGAAGGTCAACGGACGCCTGGTGCCGCTGGAGTCCGAGCTCAAGAGCGGCGACGTCGTCGAGGTCTTCACATCGAAGAATCCGGATGCCGGACCCAGCCAGGACTGGCTGACCTTCGTCAAGAGCACCCGGGCGCGCAGCAAGATCCGCGGCTGGTTCACGAAAGAGCGCCGCGAGGAAGCCGTCGAACAGGGCAAGGAGGCGATCGCCCGCGCGATGCGCCGGCAGAACCTGCCGCTGCAGCGGCTGATGAGCCAGGACTCCTTCTCCGAGGTCGCCCAGCAGCTGCGTTACGAAGACGTCACGGCGCTCTACGCGGCGGTCGGCGAGGGCCACGTGTCGACGCAGTCGGTCATCGAGAAGGTGACCGCCCTCGTCAGCTCGAACGACACCACGACCGGACCCATCGACCTCCCCGGGGTGGGTCGCGCGCGGCAGCCGCGCGGCGGCGACACCGGCATCCTGGTGCGCGGCGCCCCCGACATCCTGGTCAAACTCGCCAAGTGCTGCACGCCGGTTCCGGGGGATCCGATCGTCGGGTTCGTCACGCGGGGCAGCGGCGTGTCGGTCCATCGCGCCGACTGCACGAACGTGAAGTCGCTGCAGGCGGACCCGGCTCGCCTGATCGAGGTCGAGTGGGCCCCGACCACGAAAGGGGTGTTCCTCGTCCAGATCCAGGTCGAGGCGCTCGACCGCTCGGGGCTGCTCAGCGACGTCACCCGCGTGCTGAGCGAGCATCACGTGAACATCCTCTCCGCCACGGTCTCGACGACGAACGACCGGCTGGCGCTCAGCCGCTTCGTGTTCGAGATGGGCGACATCGTGCATCTCGACCGCGTGCTCAACGCGGTTCGGCGGATCGATGCGGTTTACGACGTCTATCGCGTGACGTCGTCCTGACCGTCGGCGAAGCGCCGCAGAGCGTCCAGCGCAGCGCGCTTGCGCGGATGCCTCGGGTGACTGTTCAGCCATGCGATCGCGTGATCGACGAGCCCCGGACACGCGCCCGCGAGGAGTCTTGCCGCGCGGACGTGATCGCGATCATCGATGCGCGAGAGGTCGGCGAGTGTGCGGGCCGGGGTGGTCACCCGCACACCGCCGATGACCTCGAGATCGGCCGGATCCACGGACAGGTCGCGGTACACCAGACGCCGATCCGGGACGTGGTGCAGCCTGCGAGGAACCGCACGCTGCACGGTGTGGCGTGCCGGCGGCGCGGGCAGCGCGCCGTGGATCCAGGCGGCCGTCAGATGCGTCGCGGCCAGGACGTCGCCGAGCACAGCCGTCAGTGATCCGGCGCGAAGCGCGGCCGTCTCCACCGCGTCCGCAGGGATGTACGCCTCGCCGAGTTCGACGAGATCCCCGTCGAGACACGCTGCGGTCAGCTCGGCGTGCGAGAGCCGATCACCGGCGAAGTACAGGAACGGGGAGGCCATGAGGGCAGTGTGCCCCAGCACCCGCGCCCTTCCGCCCCGATCGGGACGGCTGTGGAGAACCGATCGCCTGCACAGGTGGGGGAGTCGTCAGCCCCCGAGTGCGTTCAGCCACGACCGCCGAGCCTCGAGCGCCTCGGACGCCTTCGCGATCTTGGCCTTGTCGCCGGTCTTCTGTGCGGCGGCGAGTTCGTCTTCGAGCTTCTCGATCGCCTCGGTGAGCTGACGCGTCATCTCGTTCGCGCGCGCCTTCGTCTCGGGGTTGTTGCGCTTCCAGTCCGACTCCTCCCGCGTGCGCAGACCCTGCTCGACCTTGCGAAGGTCGTCGTCGAGCGCTCGCTCGGCTTCGCGCGGGAAGATGCGGCCGATCTCGTCCCATCGGCGCTGGATGGCGGTGAGAAGCGTTCGCGCCTTGGCGATGTCCCGCTCATCCGCGACGGCCTGCGCCTCTTCGATCAGCGCCCGCTTGGACTCGATCTTCTCGCGCGAGGCGGCGGCATCCGCGCTCTCACGCTCGATGCGCGCGGAGTACAGCGCGTCTCCGGCCGCCTTGAAGCGGGCCCAGAGGGCGTCGTCGACCTTCTTGCCGGCGCGCCCCGCGGTCTTCCACTCGTCGAGCAGCTCGCGGTAGGCCGGGATCCCGTCCTCGCCCTTCGGCGCGAGCGCCTCGGCCCTCTCGACCAGGCGGGTCTTGCGGTCGCGGACGCCCTTGTGAGCCTCGTCGAGCTCGGCGTAGAACTCGCGACGGTGCTTGTCGAACGTCGCGCGCGCATCGCGGAATCGCTTCCACAGCTGCTGCGCCGTCGACTTCGGCAGCCGCGGCCCGTTCTGCTGCTGGGACTGCCACTCGTCGAAGAGGGCACTCACGTCGGCCGAGGCCTGCTTCCACTGCACGGTGCGCGGGTCGCGGGCCGCGATCGCCTCCACCTTCTCCACCAACTCGGTGCGCGTGCGAACCGCGTCGTCGACGGCTTCGCGGGCGGCGAGGGCTTCGGATTGGGATGCCGCGGCCAGCGATTCCGTCAGCACGGCCACGCGCGCCACCAGACTTGCGAGATCGCCGACGGCTGCAGCGCCCTCGAGCTTCGCATTGACCGCGCGCGCGGCGCTTCGCAGATCGGAGGCTGGAGCCCCGCCTCGGCGGTAGCGGACCTCGAGAAGGCCCACCTCGCCGGCGAGATCGGCGTACTTGCGCTCGAAGTACGCCAAGGCCTCTTCGGGGGAGCCGTCAGGGTATTGGCCGACGACCCGCCAACCCTCGCCCTCGCGGACGGAGACTGTTCCGTCTTCCTCGACGCGGCCCCACGCGTCCTCGGCGGAGGCCGGCTTGTCGGCTGCGGCGTCGGTGCGGGGTCCGGGCTCGGGCTCGGGGGAGGAAGGCTCTTCGGCGACGGATTCGTCGGTCTCGGGCTGTTCGTCGGAGGGCTCGGCGGCCACGGGCGTCTCGGCCGCGGGCTCTTCGGCCCGAGGCTCCTCGGCCGGCGGCTGGTCTCCTGCGGGCGGCGCGTCTCCTGCGGGCTCGTCGGCGGGGGGCGCGTCTCCCGCGGGCTCGTCGGCGGGCGGCGCGTCTCCTGCCGGCTCGTCTGCGGGCGGCGCGTCTCCCGCGGGCGGCGCGTCTCGTGCGGGCTCGTCGGCGGGCGGCGCGTCTCCTGCAGGCTCCTCGGCCGCGGGCTCTTCGACCGGAGATTCCTCGGCCATGGGTGCCTCGGCCATGGGTGCCCCGGCCACGGGTGCCTCGGCCTCGGGTGCCTCGGCCTCGGTTTCGTCGGTCGCGGACTCCTCGGACGCGGGCTGATCCGCCGCAGGCTCCTCGGCGACCGGTTCCTCGGCAACCGGCTCGTCGGCGGCGGGCTTCTCCGCAAGAGGTGCGTCGGTCGCGGCTTCGACGGCCGCAGGCTCCTCGGCTGCAGGCTGCTCGGCTTCGGGTTGATCGCCGACTGGCTCGTCAGCCGACGGCTCGTCTCCTGTCGGTTCGTCTGCCACCGGCTCGCCCGCCGTCGGCGCCTCGGCCACCCGCTCATCGGCATCCGTTTCGGCCTCACTCGACTCGGCCAACGTGTCGCGCGCGCCGGCCGATGAGTCGGAAGCGGGAGCGGGCTCCGCACTTACGTCGACGGCGTCCGGCGCGTCAGCAGTCGCTTCGGCGTCGGGCGACGACGGATCGCCGGCGTGCGGCTGGACGGCGCTCGTCGCGGCGTCGCCGGACGGGTCGACGGTGGTTTCAGGAGTGAGATCTGCTGCGGCAGTCACGGGATGCACCTCATCGCGGCTTGCGCCGCCTGTGGGGGATGGACGGCTCCCAAGCCTAGTACGGCCGAGCGGATGCGCTCAGGTCGCCCGATGTCCTCCGACTCAGGGGGTCGGGGTCGGCGTCGGCGAACCCGTCGGCGTCGGCGTCGAGGTCACGGTGGGGATCGGCGTCGAAGAGGGGGTCGGCTCGGGAGCACCGGGACCGGCGACGAAATAGGCCGTCTGCGCCGCGACGACGCCCAGGATCAGAAGGCCGCCGGCGATCCCGGCGAGGAGGTTGTCACGGTTCCGGCGGCGATTCTGGCCTTCGCGGTACGCCTGGCGCGCCCGGTACACGCGCGTCCGCTCGCGCGCTTCGCGCGATCCACGATCCTTGCCGGCGCTCGCCACGGGGCCTCCCTCGATCCCGGACTGTGCCCGGGCCGGGATGATCCTACGTGTCGCCCAGACCTGCGGCCAAACCGCGATCCCGGGTCGCAGGTGGCCGTTAGCCTGGACGGGTGACGAGTCCGACCGCGCTCTTCCAGGGGCAGACGCCTCTTGCTGTGCGGATGCGTCCCACCTCGCTCGAAGAAGTCGCCGGCCAGGACCATCTGCTGCGACCGGGTTCCCCCCTCACGATCCTCGCGAACCCCGACGCGAGTGCCACGGCCACCTCGGTGATCCTCTGGGGACCCCCGGGCACCGGCAAGACCACGCTGGCGCAGGCGATCGCGCGCTCGTCGGGGAGGCGGTTCGTCGAGCTGTCCGCCGTGACCGCAGGGGTCCGCGACGTCCGCGAAGTCATGCAAGAGGCGCTGACGCAGCGCGACCTGTACGGACACTCCACGATCCTCTTCCTCGACGAGATCCACCGGTTCACCAAGGCGCAGCAGGATGCGCTGCTACCCGGCGTCGAGAACGGCTGGGTCGTCCTCATCGCCGCGACGACCGAGAACCCGTCGTTCTCGGTGATCTCGCCGCTTCTGTCGCGCTCCCTGCTGCTCACCCTGCGTCCGCTGACCGATGACGACCTCCGGCTGCTGATCGATCGCGCGGTCGCCGATGCTCGCGGCCTCGCGGGCGGCATCCTGCTGCGGGATGACGCCCGCGACGCACTGGTGCGGCTGTCGTCGGGCGACGCACGGCGAGCGCTGACGGCGCTCGAGGCGGCGGCATCCATCGCCACCCCCGCGGCTGAAGACGATGACGGCACTCCCGAGATCACCCCCGAGAACGTCGCGGACGCCGTCGACCGTGCCCTGCTGCGCTACGACCGGCAGGGCGACGAACATTACGACGTCATCAGCGCGTTCATCAAGTCGATCCGCGGTTCCGATGTGGATGCCGCGGTGCACTATCTGGCCCGGATGATCGAGGCGGGCGAGGATCCGCGCTTCATCGCACGGCGACTGATCATCTCGGCCGCCGAGGACATCGGCCTCGCCGACCCGCAGGCGCTCGTGCTCGCGGTGGCGGCAGCCGATGCCGTGCAGCTGATCGGCATGCCCGAGGGCCGCATCCCGCTGGCCGAGGCGACCGTCTACCTCGCGACGACAGCGAAGTCCAACGCCGCCTACCTGGCCCTGGACGCTGCCCTCGCCGACGTCCGCAACGGAGGCTTCGGCCGCGTGCCCGCTCCGCTCCGCGACGCGCACTATCCGGGCGCGAAGCGCCTCGGCCACGGCAAGGGCTACGTCTATCCGCACGACACCGACGTCGGAGTCGTCGCCCAGCAGCACCTGCCCGACGAGCTGCGGGGCCGCCGCTACTACACGCCGACGAGCCACGGGCAGGAGCGAGACGTGCAGGCGCGGCTCGAGAAGATCCGCCGCATCCTCGAGGGCGGCTGATCCGCCATCCGCGCCGTGGTTCCCTGCCGCACCGCGGTCGCGAGTTGCCTCGACTGGCGGCATCCCCGAGCCCGGATGCCGCCAGTCGAGGAAACTCGGGCCGGTGAGCGGTCCCCGCAGCCCGCTGACCGGCGGCCGACGCCGCTCCCCGCCCTCCCGCATCTTCCCTCGCCCGGCTGCCTCGATCGGCCGCACCGCCATCCCGAGTTGCCTCATTCGGCGGCATCCCCGAACCCGGATGCGGCCACTCGGGGAAACTCGGGCAGGGAAGCGGTCCCCGGCCGCACCTTCATCCCGAGTTGCCTCATTCGGCGGCATCCCCGAACCCGGATGCGGCCACTCGGGGAAACTCGGGCCCGAGAGCAGGCCCTGGCGCGCGCCGCGGGCGTGCAGCCGGTCGACCTCGACGGGCGGAAAGCCCAGGTCTGATAGACTTGACCGGCTCGAAACCCAGTTTTCGGGCATCCCCTTCTCCCACAACACCATCGGCATGCCCCGACGTGCGCGCCGACCGGCAGGGAAGGCGATACGTCCGTGAGCCGCGAAAGACGCGGCCACGTCCATCGGAAGGAACACTTCGTGGCTACGAAGTCCCAGGACCGCCGCAAGGTCCGCCTCTCGCGCGCCCTCGGCGTCGCACTGACCCCCAAGGCCGCCCGCTACCTCGAGAAGCGTCCTTACGCTCCGGGCGAGCACGGCCGCACCAAGCGCAAGCAGGACAGCGACTACGCCGTCCGCCTCCGCGAGAAGCAGCGTCTGCGCGAGCAGTACGGGATCCGCGAGAAGCAGATGCGCAACACGTTCAACGAGGCCCGCCGCAAGGACGGCCTGACCGGTGAGAACCTGGTCGAGCTGCTCGAGATGCGTCTGGACGCCCTCGTGCTCCGTGCCGGCTTCGCCCGCACCACGGCGCAGGCGCGCCAGCTCGTCGTGCACCGGCACATCCTCATCGACGGCCAGACCGTCGACCGCCCGTCCTTCCGCGTGAAGCCGGGTCAGCTCATCCACGTCAAGGCCAAGAGCGAGGGCACCGAGCCCTTCCAGGTCGCGGCCGCCGGCGGTCACGCCGACGTCCTGCCCCCGGTTCCGGCCTACCTCGAGGTCGAGCTCGACAAGCTCCAGGCCCGTCTCGTGCGTCGTCCCAAGCGCGCCGAGGTTCCGGTCGTCTGCGACGTCCAGCTCGTGGTGGAGTACTACGCAGCGCGATAGCGCCGCGCCCGGAGTGGCGCGTCAGCGCCGCGTCCGAGCGGGCACAGCTCGGTGACGAGCGAAGAACGACGGGCGTCGGGTATCACCCGGCGCCCTTCGCCATTTCCGCATACGATGGGAGGCGCCGCGCTCCGGCGGCCTCCCGAGGAAGTGAAGACATGAAGAACGTGCTGTTGTTCCTGCTCGGCGTGGCCAGCGGATTCGTCCTCGCACACCTCGTCAACAAGGATCCGCGTGGTCACGAGCTCCTCGCCGAGGTCGACGCGCGCATCGGCGCCTTCACCGATCGCATGGGAGACGCCTACCGCGAGCAGGAGTCCCGCATGATGGGCATCGTCGACGAGGTGAAGGATGCCGCAGCCGAAGTCGGCGCGACTGCCAGGGCCGCGGCAGCCGATGCCGTCGCCGGCGCGAAGGCAGCCGCGTCGGATGCGGTCGACAGCGCCAAGTCCGCGGCATCCGATGCCGTCGACGCCACGGCGGACGCGGCGCGCAAGCTCACCGACTGACCCGAACGACGCGTCGTCCCCCGTCAGGGGATGCGATCGCGCGCACTGCGAGGACCCGAATGAAGACCGCTGAGATCGCCCAGCGCTACCTCGACTACTTCGAGAAGAACGGCCACGTCATCGTGCCGTCGGCATCGCTCGTCTCGGACGACCCCGCTCTGCTGTTCACCGTCGCCGGAATGGTGCCGTTCATCCCGTACCTCAGCGGCAACGTCCCGTCGCCGTACGCCCGCGCGGCCGATGTGCAGAAATGCCTCCGGACGAACGACATCGAAGAGGTCGGCAAGACGCCGCGCCACGGCACGTTCTTCCAGATGCTGGGCAACTGGTCTTTCGGCGACTACTTCAAGGAAGGCGCCATCACCTACGCGTGGGATCTGCTGACCGGCCCCGAAGCGGACGGCAAGCTCGGCTTCGACCCGAATGACCTGTGGGTCACCGTCTACGAAGAGGACGACGAGGCGCTCGAACTGTGGAAGCGCATCGCGGGCCTCCCCGAGGATCGCATCCAGCGCCTGGGCAAGGACACGAACTACTGGAGCACGGGCCTGCCCGGTCCCGCCGGCCCGTGTTCCGAGATCTTCTTCGACCGCGGACCCGCGTACGGCATCGACGGCGGCCCTGCCACGGACGACGACCGCTATGTCGAGATCTGGAACCTCGTCTTCATGCAGGACGCCATCGACGATGTGCGATCGAAGTACGACTTCCGCATCGTCGGGGAACTGCCGAACAAGAACATCGACACCGGGATGGGCCTCGAACGCGTGGCCTTCATCAAGCAGGGCGTCGACAACATGTACGAGACCGATCAGGTGCGCCCGGTGCTCGACAAGGCCGTCGAGCTGTCGGGCAGGAAGTACGGCGCGGTTCGCGAGGATGACGTACGGTTCCGTGTGGTCGCGGACCACGTGCGCTCGTCGCTCATGCTGCTCTCCGACGGCGTGACCCCCTCGAACGAGGGTCGTGGGTACATCCTCCGCCGCCTGATGCGGCGCGCGATCCGCTCGATGCGCCTGCTGGGGGTCGACGACCCCACGTTCCCCGAGCTCTTCGCGGCATCGCGCGACGCGATGAAGGATGCGTACCCCGTCGTCGCCGAGGACTACGCCCGCCTTTCCGCCTACGCCTTCGCCGAAGAGGAGACGTTCCTCCGCACGCTCGCGGCGGGCTCCACCATCCTCGACTCCGCGCTGGCAGCCACGAGGGATGCCGGCGGCACCGCCCTCGCGGGCGACGAGGCCTTCCTCCTGCACGACACGTACGGCTTCCCGATCGACCTCACGCTCGAGATCGCCGAGGAGGCCGGGCTGAGCGTCGACCGCGCCGCGTTCGACACCCTGATGCAGGAGCAGCGCGCCCGGGCCAAGGCGGACGCCCGTTCGCGCAAGCGCGCCCTCGCCGACCTCAGCGTGTACCGCGACCTGCGCGCCAAGGGCGAGACCGTCTTCACCGGGTACACCGACCTCGAGACCGAGTCGAGCGTCCTCGGCATCCTCATCGACGGACTGCCGGCGGACCGCGCGTCGCAGGGTCAGATCGCCGAGGTCATCCTCGCCGAGACCGCCCTCTACGCCGAGTCGGGCGGCCAGGTCGCCGACAAGGGCGTCATCATCGGTCCGGGCTACGAGCTCGAGATCCTGGACGTTCAGAAGCCCGTCGCCGGCCTCGTGAGCCACACCGTCGAGGTGACGTCCGGTGAGGTGGGTGTGGGGCAGCCTGCGACATCGGTGGTGGATGCCGCGAACCGCCGCGCTGCCCGCCAGGCGCACTCCGCGACGCATCTCGTTCACGCGGCGCTGCGCGACACGCTCGGCCGGACCGCCACCCAGGCGGGCTCGCTGAACCGCGCCGGCTACATGCGCTTCGACTTCACGTGGGGTCAGCAGCTGTCCGACGCGACCAAGACCGAGATCGAGGAGATCGCCAACAACGCGATCCGCGACAACCTCGAGGTGACGACGCGTGTGATGCCCCTCGACGAGGCGAAGAGCCTCGGCGCGATGGCGCTGTTCGGCGAGAAGTACGGTGAGACCGTCCGCATGGTCGACATCGGCGGTCCGTGGTCTCGCGAGCTGTGCGCCGGCACCCACGTCGGCTCGAGCGCCGAGGTCGGGCTCATCAACCTGGTCGGCGAGTCCTCGGTCGGTGCCTCCAACCGGCGCGTGGAAGCGCTGGTCGGACTGGACGCGTTCCGCTCGCTCGCCGCAGAGCGTGCGCTCGTGTCACAGCTCACGTCGACGCTGAAGACTCCGCGCGAACAGCTGCCGGCGCGGATCGCGGAACTCACCGCGAGCCTCAAGGCGGCCGAGAAGAAGATCGCGGCGTTCGAGGCCAAGGCGCTCGGCGACCGTCTGCCCGCCCTCACCGCCACCGCTGCGACCGTGGGCCTGCATCGCGTGGTCGCGGAATCGCTCGGCCCTGCCGCGTCGGCCGACGACGTGCGCGGGCTCGCCCTTCAGGTTCGCGACCGCCTGGGCGCTGCCGCGGCGGTCGTCGCCCTCGGCGCCGAGGTCGGCGGTCGCCCCGTGGTGATCGTCGCAACCAACGACGCGGCCCGGGGCGCCGGCGCCAAGGCCGGAGTCCTCGCGAAGGCCGCGGCCGCGGCGCTCGGCGGCGGCGGCGGCGGACGCGACGACGTCGCGCAGGGCGGCGGGACGGATGCCTCAGCACTGCCCGCGGCGCTGACGGCCGTCAAGGCAGCGCTCGCCGCGTGAGCAAGTTCCGGCGCGGCGTGCGTCTCGGCATCGACGTCGGCAAGGCGCGGGTCGGAGTCGCCCGCTGCGATCCCGACGGTCTGCTCGCGACACCGGTCGAGACGGTGACGCGCGACGACGACGCCGTGGCACGTGTCACGGCACTCGCAGACGAGTACTCCGCGATGGAGATCCTCGTCGGCCTGCCGCTCAACATGCGCGGCGAGGAGACGGCATCCACCGCGGATGCCCGGACGTTCGCGGCAGAGGTGGCCGCGGCATCCGCCCTGCCCGTCCGGCTGGTCGACGAGCGCCTCAGCACCGTGTCCGCCCATGCCGCCCTGCGCGATTCGGGCAGATCCCAGCGTTCATCTCGTAGCATTGTTGACCAGGTCGCGGCCGTCGTACTCCTCCAGCAAGCGCTCGATGTCGAGAAGAGCACCGGTCGTCCGGCCGGAACACCCGTATTCCAGGAGCCCGCCTGACATGCCCGATTCACCGACCGAGGATCCATTCGCGGATCTCTTCGGCCAGCTCCCCACGCCGAGCGTCCGCCCGCTGCGCTCTTCCGGCGAAGATTCCGCCGGCGGATCGAACGCACGATCCGCATCTTCCGCCGATGCCGACACCGGCACGGGCAGCGCGCCGCTCTCGCGCCGAGCGGCACGCGAGGCCGCCGGGCGGCAGCCTGCCGAAGCCGGGAGCGCTCCCAGCGGACCCGTCGAGAACGGGGCGGATCCCGCGGCGCAGCCCGCACCACCAAGGTCCTCGACGACCCCCTCCGACTCCACCGTCGGTCCGGAGACGGCGATCCTCGATCTCGCCGATGAGGATGAACCGTGGATCTTCACGGGTGCCTCCACCACGCAGACTTCGCCGTACAGCCGAACCGGCTCGGCGCAGCTGCGGGAAGCCGCGCCTGCAACCGTCACGGCGTCCGCCGGCAATGACGACCCGGACACCGCACTGCGGAGCCTGTTCACCGGGCGGGCCAGCACCGACGATCTCGGCTCGCCGCCGCCTCCGAAGGACAAACGCAAACGGCGCGTCGGCGGGTGGATCGCGCTCGGGATCGTGCTGGTGCTGCTCGGCGGCGTCGCCGGCGGGGGCCTCTGGGTCTGGAACACGTATCAGGACAAGATCCGCCAGGTGATGGGCTGGGAGGAGCCGAAGGACTACGCCGACGGTCTCGCGAACGGCGAGACGTACGTGACCATCGCCCAGGGCGACACCGGCAGTCCCATCTCGCAGTCGCTCTACGACGCGGGCGTCACGAAGACCCCGCAGGCGTTCTACGACTACCTCATCAAGACCCACCAGAATCCGCCCTTCGTGCCCGGCGTGTTCAAGCTCCAGAAGCAGATGACGTCCGAAGCCGCGCTGGCGGGCCTGCTCGACCCCGCCAACAAGATGGAGAACACCGCGCAGCTGCGCGAGGGGCTGACGGTCGACGCGTCGCTCCCGATCCTCGCGAAGGCGACCGGGCTGCCCCTGGCGGACTTCCAGGCCGCCGTGGCCAAGCCCTCGGACTACGGGGTCACCGGTGACAGCCTCGAAGGCTGGCTCTTTCCCGCGACCTACACGTTCGACCCGGGAGTCACCGCCCCGCAGGTGATCAAGACGCTCGTCGATCGCACCGTGAAGTCGCTCGACGCCGCCGGCGTGCCGGTCGAGGACCGCCATCGGGTCCTCACGATCGCGTCGATCATCCAGCGCGAGGCGCGATTCGAGGCGGACTTCTACAAGGTGTCCCGCGTGATCGAGAACCGTCTGGACCCGAAGAACCAGGAGACGTTCGGCCTGCTGCAGATGGACTCGACCGCGCAGTACGGCTACGGCGAGAACCACGACGGCACCGCGAGCTCATCGGCGAAGGCCCTCGCGGACGACAATCCGTGGAACACCTACGTGCACGCCGGATTGCCCATCGGTCCCATCTCGAATCCCGGCGACACCGCGATCGACGCCGCCATGCACCCTGCAGACGGCAAGTGGCTCTACTTCGTCACGGTCAACCTCGACACGGGAGAGACCGTGTTCACGACGAACCTGGCGGACCACAACCGCGCCGTCGCGCAGTGGGTCGCGTGGTGCTCGGACCACCCGGACTCCGGGTGCTGAGCTCCGACGCCACGCGCCTCGCGGTGTGGGGCGACCCCATCGCGCACAGCCGCTCACCGCAGCTGCATGCCGCTGCATACCGCGTGCTCGATCTCGAGTGGTCGTACGAGCGCCGCCGGGTCGATATGGCGACCTTTCCGGAGGTCCTCGCGTCCCTCGACCACGGGTGGCGCGGCCTCTCGCTGACGATGCCTCTGAAGGCGGCCGCGTTCGCCGCGGCCCGCACGCGCGACGGCCGCGCACGGTTGACGGGGGCGGTGAACACCCTCCTGCTGACGGCGGACGGCCCGCACGGCTTCAACACCGACGTGCCGGGAATCGTGGATGCGCTCGGCGACGAGGGCGTCACGTCGGTCGGCACGGCGCGGATCGTGGGAGCCGGCGCCACCGCGACGTCGGCACTCGTCGCGCTCGCCGAGCTCGGCAGCCACCACGTGCAGATCGTCGCACGGCGACCCGAGGCGATCGCAGAGCTCGTGGCGATGGGCGAGGAGGTGGGCGTCACGGTCGCCGCGGCCGCCTGGGACGAACCTCGCCTCGACGACGTCGCAGTCACGATCGCGACGCTTCCGGGCGGGGCGCAGGTCACGGATGCCGCGGCCGACGCCCTCGCCGCGCACGGCGGATTCCTGCTCGACGCCGTGTACGGCCACTGGCCGACGGCGCTCGGCGCAGCGTGGGATCGGACCGGACGCCCCGCGGCATCCGGTCTCGGGATGCTGCTGCGACAGGCGCTCGTGCAGGTGCGGATCTTCGTGGCGGGCGACCCTGATGTTCCCCTGGGTGACGAGGACGCCGTCCTCGCCGCGATGCGGGATGCCGCCATGGGAGACTAGAGCAATGCTCCGTGTGCTCACGGCCGGCGAATCGCACGGCCCCGAACTCGTCGCCATCATGGAGGGCCTGCCCGCCGGCGTCCCGATCTCGCGCGCCGCGATCCAGGCCGACCTCGCGCGCCGCAAGCTCGGGTACGGCCGTGGCTCGCGCATGAAGTTCGAAGAGGACGAGCTGTCGATCTCGGGTGGGGTCCGCCACGGCGAGAGCCTCGGCAGTCCCATCGCGCTGCGGATCGGCAACACGGAATGGCCCAAGTGGGTCGAGGTGATGAGCCCCGACCCCGTCGATCTGACCGACAAGTCGCGCGGCCGCGGCGCCGCCCTGACGCGTCCCCGGCCCGGGCACGCCGACCTCGTCGGCATGCAGAAGTACGGCTTCGACGAGGCGCGCCCGATCCTCGAGCGGGCGAGCGCCCGCGAGACGGCGGCACGTGTGGCCCTCGGCGCGCTGGCGCGCGCGTTCCTGGCCGAGCTCGGCATCCGTCTCGTCAGCCACACCCTCTCGATCGGGCCGGTGCGGGTCCCCGAGACCGCGTCGCTGCCCACCCCGGACGACGTCGACGCCCTGGATGCCGACCCGCTGCGCTGCTTCGACGCCGCGACCTCCGCCCGCATGGTGGACGAGGTCGACGCGGCGCGCAAGGACGGCGACACCCTCGGCGGCGTCGTGGAGGTGCTCGCCTACGGCCTGCCACCCGGGCTCGGATCGCACGTGCACTGGGACCGACGCCTCGACGGCAAGCTCGCCCAGGCGCTGATGAGCATCCAGGCCATCAAGGGCGTCGAGGTCGGCGACGGGTTCCTCACGACCACCCGGCGGGGCTCGCAGGCACACGACGAGCTGTTCGTCGGCGCAGACGGCATCACCCGCTCGAGCGACCGCGCCGGCGGCACGGAGGGCGGGATGTCCACGGGCACAGTGCTGCGGGTGCGCGCCGGCATGAAGCCCATCGCCACCATTCCGCATGCACTGCGCACGGTGGATGTCGCGACGGGCGACACCGCCGCCGCCCACCACCAGCGCTCCGACGTGTGCGCCGTTCCGGCAGCGGGCGTCGTCGCCGAGGCGATGGTCGCCATCGTCCTCGCCGAGGTGGTGCTCGAGAAGTTCGGCGGCGACAGCGTCATCGAGACCCGGCGGAACCTGCAGTCCTACCTCGCGTCGATCCCCGCCGCGCTGCGCAGTGCCTCGGCATCCGATGCCGCGCTGCTCGACCTCGAGCACTCCTGACCCATGACGAGGACCAGCACCGAGGCGATCGTCCTCGTCGGACCCATGGGCGCCGGCAAGAGCAGCATCGGCCGCCGAGTCGCACGCGAGCTCGGACTGCCGTTCACCGACACCGACACCCTGGTCGTGCGCGACCACGGCCCGATCGCGCAGCTGTTCGCGACGCAGGGCGAAGCGGGCTTCCGCGAGATGGAGCGCGGCGCAGTCCAGGAGGCCCTGGCACGGGGCGGCGTCGTCGCGCTCGGCGGCGGCGCTATCCTCGACCCCGCGACCCGCACCGACCTCGGCGCGCATCACGTCGTGCTGCTCACCGTCTCGCCGCAGATCGTGAAAGCGCGGATCCAGGGTGCAAGGCGACCGCTGCTCGCGGACGGCGACGACCCGGTCGCACGCTGGGAGGCCATCGTGGCCTCGCGGAGCGCGCTGTACGCCGAGGTGGCCGACGTCACGTTCGACACGTCCCACGGACCCCTCGCGCTCGTCGTCAAGGACATCGTGTCGTGGGCGCGCCATATGCGTGAAGGGCGCGGCATTCCGGCCAATGGGAACGCATGGGATGCACTGAGCGAGGGGACCGAGACCAAGTGAGCGAAGTCTCGACCATCCACGTCGCGGGCGACCAGCCGTACGACGTCACGGTCGGCCGCGGCATCCTGGATCGCGTCGGCGCAGCGCTGCCGGCCGCCGCCCGCAAGGTGCTCATCATCCACCCGCCGACCCTTGCCGCTCGTGCGGCGGCGCTTCGGGAGACGTTGCTCGGCGACGCGACGCGCGAGGTGCTGATCGCCGAGATCCCCGACGCCGAGCAGGGCAAGCGCGTCGAGGTCGCCGCATTCTGCTGGCAGATCCTGGGCCAGGCGGACTTCACGCGCACCGACGCGATCGTCGGCTTCGGCGGCGGAGCGGTGACGGATCTGGCCGGGTTCGTGGCCGCGACATGGCTGCGCGGGGTCGCCGTCGTCCAGGTGCCGACCACGGTGCTCGGCATGGTCGATGCCGCCGTCGGTGGAAAGACCGGGATCAACACCGCGGAGGGCAAGAACCTCGTCGGAGCGTTCTGGCCGCCCCGAGCCGTCGTGTGCGACCTCGAGCTGCTCGACGACCTCTCGCCGAACGAGCGCACCGCCGGGTTCGCGGAGGTCGTGAAGGCGGGCTTCATCTGGGCTCCGGAGATCCTCGACCTCATCGAGGCCGATCCCGAGGCGGCCGTGGATCCTCACAGTGACGCATTCCGCCGCGCCATCGAGCTCGCGATCGAGATGAAGGCGCGCGTCGTGGGGGAGGACCTTCGCGAAGCCGGGCTGCGCGAGATCCTCAACTACGGCCACACCCTCGGGCACGCGATCGAGCACGCCGAGCGCTATCGGTGGCGTCACGGCGCCGCCATCTCGGTCGGGATGGTGTTCGCCGCCGAGCTGTCGCGTCTCGCGGGGCGGCTGCCGGATGCCGCAGCCCAGCGCCATCGCGACATCCTGGACCTGCTCGGCCTGCCGACGAGCTATCGGGCCGGAGCGTGGCCGCAGCTGCTCGCGACGATGCAGCGCGACAAGAAGAGTCGCGGCGGGATGCTGCGCTTCATCGTGCTGGACGATATCGCACGGCCCACGGTCCTGCAGGCCCCCGATGAGTCGCTCCTGTTCGCGGCCTATCAGGAGGTCGCACGCTGATGGAGCCCGGACCGCGAGAAACCACAATCGCGCCGAAAAGCCAAACTGCGAATGATGTCTCGCCACGAATATGGTTTCTCGGATGCGGGTGTCGCGGCGTCGGTGCGGCAAGAGGGGGCGCACGTGGGCGCACCGCCTGACGGGCTGGTGGTTCGGCGCGTCCGTCCGGACGAGTGGCGACTGGTCCGGGACCTCCGCCTCGAGGCGACGGCGGACCCGGACGCGGCGATCGCCTTCCTCGAGCTCCACGATGATGTCGCGGCGCGCCCGCACGAGTTCTGGCGCGAGCGGACCGAGACCGCCGCCGAGAGCGAGACCGTCGCGCAGTTCGTCGCCGACGTCGAAGGGACATCGGTGGGCAGCCTGTCCGTGATCATCAGGGCGACAGGCCAGCGGGACCACCTCGGCCGGATCATGGACGACCGCCGCGCGTTCGTCGTGGGCGTCTACGTACGCCCCGACCAGCGCGGCTCCGGTGCCGTGGACGCCCTGCTCGGCGCCGCGGCCGGCTTCGCGACCGCGCAGGGTCTCGATCGGCTCATCCTCGACGTGCACCAGGACAACCATCGAGCACAGGGTGCGTATCGGCGGGCGGGATTCATGCCGACTGGGGAGACCATGGTCGGCCCGATCGGGCCCGAACTGGTCATGGCGCGGCCGCTGCCCTGACGCCGCCGTCCACCGCGGCCACGCTGATATCGTGCGAGCATGAGTGCTCCTCGTCGGCTCCTGCTCGTCAACGGCCCCAACCTGAACCTGCTGGGCACTCGCGAGCCGCAGATCTACGGCTCGCAGACCCTCGAGGATGTCGAAGCCCTCGTCGTCGCCACCGCGAAGTCACGCGGCTTCGAGGTGCGGGCCGTGCAGAGCAACCACGAGGGTGTGCTCATCGATGCGATCCATGAGGCGCGCTCGGACTGCGCCGGGATCGTCATCAACCCCGGGGGCCTCACGCACACCTCCGTCGTCCTGCGCGACGCGCTCTCCGGTGTCGCGCTGCCGATCGCCGAGGTGCACATCTCCAACGTGATGGCGCGCGAGCCGTTCCGGCAGCACTCGTACGTGGCGGATGTCGCACTCGTCCACGTCGTGGGCGAGGGCGTCGCCGGCTACGCCACCGCTGTCGAGCGCCTGATAGACGTCATCGCCGGCCAGGCCGACGGCTGAGCCCCCGGGTCGTTGACGGCGCTCGCGGGCGGCCCGTATCGTCTGCGTCATGGTCCGATCGCTGGGGAGTCTGGCCTTCATCCCGCTCGTTGTGCTGCTGGCCGCCTGCGCACCGGCCGCCGGCGACGCGTCACCACCGACGTCGGCGCCGCCGACCGAATCTGCGACGCCGACGCCCACCGGTCCGTCCCTCGACGGCGACTGGATCGTCCAGCTCTCGGAACCGGATACCGGCTGCATCATGGCGATCGGCTATCGGATCCTGACCGTCGAGGGCGGCACGGGCACGCTGAATGCCGGGGTCACCCCGCTCGTGGGACCGGCCGTGCTGCAGGGCGACACCGTCACCCTTCATCTGGAACGCACGTCGCCGACGAAGGATGCGCTCGACCTCACTGCGACGCTGGGTCCCGATGGGGTCGCGCGCGGCGTCGCCGATGCGGGCGGCATCCACCCGGGCGGGACGAACGGGTACTCATGCAAGATCCCTCTGTCGCTCGTGGCCGCAGGGGCGGCCGCCGACATGCCCGCCTTCGACACGATCGACGGCACGTGGTGCGACGCCGAAGGACAGAGCGCCTGCATGACGATCGCGGACGGGACGGTCGCGCTCGAGGGCTCGCCGCCGGACTCCAAGCTCGGCGCTCCGCGGTCCGACGACTTCGGCTCGCCGTGCTACGTGACGAGCGCGACGCCGATGGATTCCAACGGCGGTGGCGGGTTCGCCATCTACTTCTGCCCTGGGGGCTACGCCATCCAGCCGGGCGGCGGCGGAGTCGACGGAGAGATCGTCGCCACGCACGACAACGTCGCGTTCGATCGGCTGTACCTCACGCAGAACCCGCCGTACCTCGGGGTGTACTTCCGCAAGGATGATCTTGCGGCCGCGCTGAAGCAGTAGCCTGGCGAGCTCTGGCTATGCGCCATCCGCTGCAGTCGGCTCCAGCTCTTCCGCCGGCGCGGTCCGAGCGAGTTCGGCCACGGGCTTCCGCGGCAGCGCGAAGCACACGCCGATGGCGACCACGGTGAACCCGACCGCCCACCAGAAGGCGACCGCGAAACCGGCGGTGACTCCTGCGATATCGGTCGCACCGCCCACCGCCGTCTCGAGGATCACGGCCAGGATGGCCACTCCGAACGCGCCGCCCACCTGCTGGGCGAGGCGCGTGATGATGCTTCCGTGGGGGACCTCGTCGCGCTCGAGCCCGAGGAACGCCACGGACATCACCGGGATCATGACCGCGCCCATCCCGAACCCACGCACCAGCAGCACGCCGCCGAGCCACAGCTCGCTGGTGGACGCATCGGCCATGGCGAAGGGCACCGTGGCCAGACCCATCACGGCGAAGCCCGCGATGGCGACCACGCGTGCGCCGAGAGAGTCCGTGAGACGCCCGGCGAGAGTTCGACTGAGCAGCGCCCCGACCCCCTGCGGAATGAGCACCAGCGCCGCGGCGAGCACCTCCAGCCCTCGGACAGTCTGGAAGAACAGCGGCAGCAGCAGCATCGAGCCGTACAGCGATGCTCCCGACAGGAACAGCACGGCCGACGACGACGCGACCGGTCGACGGCGCAGCAGAAGGACGTCGACGAGCGCACCGGCGGGGCGGCGGATCTCGACCAGCACGAACGCGACGAACAGCACCATGCCGGCGACGACGGGCGCCCAGACGTCGGGTCGCGAGAAGCCGCCGTCCTGGCTGACGTTGCTGAGGCCGTAGAGGATCCCGACGAGCGCGGGCGAGATCAGCAGAAGTCCGACGAGGTCGAGCTTGGTCCGGCCGGCCGGCGGATCGGCGGGCAGCACCCGCCACGCCAGCACGAGGCCGACGAGGCAGAACGGGACGTTCACCCAGAACAGCCAGCGCCAGTCCAGCCAGTTCAGGATGAGACCGCCGATCGTCGGACCGAGGATGGGGCCGAGCGCCGCGGGCAGGCTGACGACCGCCATCAGGCGACCCAGGCCCACGCCGCGCGGGACCTGCTGGATCGCCAGCGTCGCCATGAGGGGCATCATGAGTCCACCGCCGATGCCCTGGGCGATCCGGAAGACGATCAGGCTCGGGGCGCTCCAGGCGAGGCTGCAGGCGATGGATGCCGCGAGGAAGATCGTCAGCGCGATCATCCAGAGCCGCTTGCCGCCGATGCGCGCCTGCGCCCAGCCGACGACCGGGATCGTGACGCCCAGCGCCAGCAGGTAGGCGGTGCTGACCCATTGGATCGTGCTCACCGGGACGCTCAGCTCCTGCGCCAGGGTCTTCAGCGCGATGCTGACGATCGTGCTGTCGAAGATCACGGCGAGGCCGCCGACCATGAGCACGAGAGCGGTGATGATCGCCCTGCGGGGGACGGCGGGGGCGGGGGTGCTGCTCACACTGACCCTTCTCTCAAGATACGTGTGTGTATCTAATCGTGAACAGCGTACCCCGGTGAGATAAGATACACAAATGGATCTTGATCAAGCCGCGCGTCGGCGGCGAGGGCAGGCGCTCGAGGACGCGATCCTCGACGCGGCATGGGCCCAGCTCGTGGAGGGCGGCTACGGCAACTTCACCGTGGACGCCGTCGCCGATCGCGCCGAGACCAGCCGGTCGGTGATCTACCGCCGCTGGCCCGATCGGGACGAACTGGTGCGCGCGGCCATCGCCTTCGGGCTGCGACGAACCCGGATCGACGTGCCCGACACCGGCAGCCTGCGTGAAGACGCCATCGAGCTGCTCCGGCGCTCGAGTGCGGCGCGGGGGGATCTCGCGCCGCTTCTCAGCGTCCTGATCGGCAGCTACTTCTCCGCGACCGGTGTGTCGTTCGCCGACATCCGCTCGCAGATGCTCGAAGGGCGCACCCGAACAGCCATGGACGACATCATCGACCGCGCGGCGGCGCGCGGCGAGATCGACCCTGCGCGACTCACGCCGCGCGTGCGAACCGTCGCTTTCGACCTGTTCCGGCACGATCTGCTGATGACCCTGAAGCCGCTGCCCGACGACGACATCGTCACCATCGTCGACGAGATCTTCCTGCCGCTGGTTCGGCCGCTTCCCTCTCCGCGATCCTGATCGCGGCCGCCCCTGGGGTCGACTTCCGGCGGGGGAGCCGGCATCCCGTAGAATCGAACGTCGGTCGAGCCGCGCCTGCGCTTCCGGCCCCTGATACGAAACGGACCTCTTCAGCCATGGCATCCACCGCAGACATCAAGAACGGCGTCGTCCTCAGCATCGACGGACAGCTCTGGAGCGTCATCGAGTTCCAGCACGTCAAGCCGGGAAAGGGCGGCGCGTTCGTGCGCACCAAGCTCAAGAACGTCGTCTCGGGCAAGGTCGTCGACCGCACGTACAACGCCGGCGCGAAGATCGAGATCGAGAACGTCGACCGCCGCGACTTCACGTACCTCTACAACGACGGCGAAGGCTTCGTCTTCATGGATGTCGCCGACTACGACCAGCTGACCGTCCCGGCCGCGACTGTCGGCGACGCCGCGAACTTCATGCTCGAGAACCAGCAGGTGCAGATCGGGCTGAACAACGGCAACCCGCTGTACGTCGAGCTGCCGGCATCCGTGGTCCTCGAGATCACCTACACCGAGCCTGGTCTCCAGGGCGACCGCTCGTCGGCGGGCACCAAGCCCGCCACCGTCGAGACCGGCTACGAGATCCAGGTGCCGCTGTTCCTCGAGACCGGCACCAAGGTCAAGGTCGACACGCGCACCGGCGACTACCTGGGCCGCGTGAACTAGCGCGTGAGCGCCCGTACGAAGGCGCGCAAGCGCGCGCTCGACATCCTCTTCCAGTCCGACATCCGCGGTGACGACCTGGCGACGACGCTTGCGGCCGAGGCGAAGCGCGCGGCGGCCGAGCCCGCGCGCGAAGCGTCCTGGCTGTACGCCCGCGAGATCGTGGACGGGGTCATCGACAACCAGGACGAGATCGACGAGCAGATCACCACGTACGCGAAGGACTGGTCGCTGGCGCGGATGCCGGCCGTGGATCGCGCGGTGCTGCGGATGGCGGTGTGGGAGATCCTCTACAACGACGAGGTGCCCGCGGCCGTCGCGATCGATGAGGCGGTCGAACTCGCCAAGGAGTTCTCGACCGACGACTCGGGCGCTTTCGTCCACGGCGTCCTCGCCAAGATCGCCCGCTCGTCCTGACTCTCGTGCGCCGACGTCGGCGGACCTTGCGAGGATGGTGGGCATGACTCCGCCGTTCGTCGCCGTCGAGCACATCCGGCGACAGGCGCAGGGCGGCGCGTACGAACGCGGGGTCGCGTACTTCCACGACGGCGCCGTACGCACCGTCACGTGGGACCCGGGGTCGTCCGTGATCGAGTCCGTGGTCGAGGGCAGCGGCAGGAGTCCCTACCGATGCCGGATCCGCCTCGACCCCGCCCGACCCGACCACCCGATCGTCTCGACGTTTTGCACCTGCCCTCTGGAAGCCGACTGCAAGCACGCGATCGCCACGCTGCTCGCGAGCAATCGTCTGGTCGGTGAGGCCGTCCCGGGCCCTGTGCAAGCGGCTTCGTGGCGCGCGCTGCTCGCGCCGCCGAGCCGGGAATCGGCGACCCCGGCAGCGCTCGCACTGGGGATCGAACTGCGCCAGCGGGTGCGCCGCGGCGGCTCGCAATGGGCGCCCGTGCGAATCGACAGCGCGTCGCCGCGAGGACTGCATCAGTTCGGGGCGGACGTCCTGGTGGGGCTGCGCCCCCTCGAACGCAGCGGCCGCAGCCATTCCTGGATCAAGGGCGCCGTCTCATGGGAGGTGCTTCGCCGCGCGGGCCACCCGTACGGGCCGGCCCAGGCGCGCTGGTTCGCAGAGCTGTACAGCATCGCGCGCGACATGCGGCTGTTCGGATCGTTCTCGGATGTCGCCGAATGGGTGACGCTGGACGACATCCAGTCGCACCTGCTGTGGCCGCACCTGGCCACCGCGGCCGGGCACGGCATCCCGATCGTGCCGACCAGGAAGCACACGGACGTCGTGGTCGCCCCGAGCGCGGAGGTGGTCGTCGGCGTGGAGCAGACCTCCTCGGGGCTGCGGCTCGGCGCGCGGCTGTCGATCGGAGCCGACACCGTGGACGCCGACGAGGTGCGGCCCGTGGGCAATGTCGGCATCTACCGATTCCGCGTTCGCCGCGAGCGGATCGAGCTGACGCTGGCGCCCCTTCCGCTCCCCGAGCCGCTGCGGGCGCTGGTGACGGCCCGCACCGGCGTCACGGTTCCCGCCGACGACACCGAGGAGTTCCTGACGCAGCACCTGCCGCGCCTCCTCCGTGCCGTGACGGTCGATGCGCCCGGCATCGACCTTCCGGCCCCCGAGCGCCCGGAACTCGTCGTGAGGGCCCGGTTCTCGCCCGCGCACCGGCTCGACTTCGCGCTGTGGTGGCGCTACGGCGCGCGCACGATCGTGCCGTTCGACGCGCCGATGTCCGACGACCGCGACGCGGATGGCGAGGAGACCATCCGCGAGCGTGTCGAACCGGTCTGGCGGGATGCCGGGACCACCTCCTTCTCGTCCGCCGGGAGGCTCGCGGGGATCGACGCCGCAGAGTTCGCGGCGCGTCTGCTGCCGGGGCTCGAAGCGCTCCCCGACGTCACGGTCGAGATCGAGGGCGAGCGTCCGCGCTACCGCGAGCTCACCGCGGACCCGCACGTGACGGTGTCGACACTCGAGAGCACCGATCCGGACTGGTTCGATCTCGGCGTGATCGTGACGATCGATGGACGCACGATTCCGTTCGCACCGCTGTTCACCGCGCTGTCGCGCGGCCGGCGAAAGCTTCTCCTCAGCGACGGGCGCTATTTCTCGCTCTCGCACCCGTCCCTGCAGCGCCTTCGCGAGCTGCTCGAAGAGGCGGACGACCTCACGGAGTGGGAGACCAGGCCCAGGATCAGCCGCTACCAGACCGCGCTGTGGGCCGACTTCGAGGACGTCGCCGACCAGTCCGAGCCTGCGGTGAGCTGGCGCACCACCGTGGAGGCGCTCCGCGACGTCGAGCGGATCCCCTCGATGCCGCTGCCGGCCGGTATGCGGGCGAAGCTCCGCCCGTATCAGCGCACCGGCTTCGAGTGGCTCGCATTCCTCTGGCAGCACCGGCTCGGCGGCGTCCTCGCCGACGACATGGGGCTCGGCAAGACGATCCAGATGCTGGCCCTCATCGCACACGCCCGTGAGACGGGCGAAACGCGACCATTCCTCGTCGTGGCGCCGACATCGGTGCTGTCCACCTGGCGAGCGGAAGCCGAGCGATTCACCCCCGACCTCGAGATCGCGGTCGTGGACGCGACGCGCGCCAAGCGGGGGATCCCGGTGACTGTCGCCGCGGCGTCCGCAGACATCGTCATCACGTCGTACACGCTCCTCCGGCTCGATCAGGCCGAGTTCGCCAGCCTGGAGTGGGCCGGACTCGTCCTCGACGAGGCGCAGTTCGTGAAGAACAGCCAGACCAAGGCCTACCGCGCCGCACGCGACCTGCGCGCCGACGTGACATTCGCGATCACGGGAACGCCGCTCGAGAACAGCCTGACTGAGCTGTGGGCGCTGCTGTCGCTCGCGGCGCCCGGGCTGTTCCCCTCGGCCCGGCGATTCCGAGAGGAGTACGTGGGTCCGATCGAGCAGGGGAAGGTGCCGGAGAACCGCGAGGGCGGCGACCACCGCGCGCTTCGACTCGCCCGGCTTCGTCGCCGGATCCGCCCGCTCGTGCTGCGTCGCACGAAGGAACTCGTGGCCGCAGACCTGCCACCCAAGCAGGAGCAGGAGGTGCGGATCGAACTGGGCGCGGCGCACCGCGCGCTCTACGACGCGGTGCTGCAGCGCGAGCGTCAGAAGGTGCTGGGCCTTCTCGACGACCTCGATCGCAACAGGTTCATCGTGTTCCGCTCGCTGACGCTGCTGCGGATGCTCAGTCTCGCTCCCGAGCTCATCGACCCCGCCCATGCCCACATCGCCCCGAGCAAGCTGACGGCGCTGTTCGACCAGCTCGACGAGATCCTCGCCGAGGGTCACCGCACACTGGTCTTCAGCCAGTTCACTTCGTTCCTCGGGCTCGTCGCCGCACGGCTGGACGAGCGGGGCATCCCCTACGCGTACCTGGACGGATCGACGCGGGATCGGGATGCCGCGATCGCGTCGTTCCGCGGCGGCGAGGCGCCGGTGTTCCTCATCAGCCTCAAGGCCGGGGGGTTCGGGCTGACCCTCACCGAGGCGGACTACGTGTTCCTGCTGGACCCGTGGTGGAATCCCGCAGCCGAGTCGCAGGCCGTGGACCGCGCGCATCGCCTCGGTCAGACGCGGCCGGTCAACGTCTACCGGCTCATCGCGAGCGGGACGATCGAAGAGAAGGTGATGGCGCTGCAGCAGCGCAAGGCGCGCCTGTTCCGCGCGGTGATGGACGACGACGCGCTGTTCTCGCAGGCGCTCACGGCGGACGACATCCGCGGCCTCTTCGACGCCTGACCGTCACCGTGCCGGCTCGGCGAGCTGCGATGCGGCATGTGACGTGCGAGTGCGGCCGCGACGCTCGACCACCAGCCAGCCCACGAGCCCCGCGGCGCCGAGCACGATCGCTGTGACTCCGACCGGCAGCAGCCACGGACGCAGCTCGGCGATCGCGGACTCGACGAGCGGCGCGACGAGCGGCGACCATGGCCCGGCGCCGCCGCCGATCAGCCATCCGTCGATGAGTCCGAACAGCGGCACGGCGATGAGGCACGCGACTCCGCCGAGGCCGAGCGTGACGGCCAGTGTGCGAAGCGGCCTCGGCGACAGGAAGACCCCGGCCAGCCCCAGCAGCGCTGCGACGAGAAGCCCCCACGTATTGATCAGCTCCACCCAGTGATAGCGCGTGCGCAGGGTGTCGACCGTCCGCGCATCCGCGATCGGGATCGCGAGCTCGGCGGACGCCGGCACCCCCAGCTGCGCGGCGACATCGGGGGTGACGGGGATGCCGAGTGCGGTGAGGAGCGGCCCGACGTGAAGGCTCAGCGCGGTGGTGGGGCCGGAGCGATCGAACTGGGCCAGCGCGTCGTCGCGCAGTCCCCGCAGGCCGCTGACGAGCGCATCGGCGACCGGCGCGGAGATCCGACCTGATCCGAGCGCGTCGACGACGGCGCCGCGCACGCTATCGGCATTTCCGCCCGCGCCGGTGAGTGTGGCTCCCTGCGTGAACGCCCAGTCGACGACATCCGTGACCTGACCCCGAACCGCATCGTCGTTGTACACCGCGATCGCGCTGCGGACCGTCGTGCCGTCGTCGTGCAGGGCCGCCAGCATGATGTGGGCCTGCAGCCAGGCCGTCAGCAGCACCAGCGACATCGCGATCAGCCACCGGCTGGCGCCCGGCGCATTGAACCGCGTGAACAGTGCCGCAATCCCGCGCATGATCGCCCTCTCGATCGGTCAATCCACAGACATGAGCCGCCTTGCGGGCCCCCTGATACGCACGGCCGCACACCGCGCGCCATCACCCGTCGCCCGGCTCGTCCACCGATGCCCCTGCCACCTGCCCCGTAGACTTGACCGGCACGATACAGGAGGGGCTGCATGCGGATCACGGGACTCGGCCACGCCGGGATGTTCATCGAGACGGCGGGCGGCACGATCCTCTGCGACCCGTGGGTGAAGCCGGCGTTCTTCGGATCGTGGTTCCCGTTCCCCGACAACCGCGCGCTGGACTGGGAGAAGTACGGGAAGGCCGACTTCCTGTACGTCTCGCACCGGCACCGTGACCATTTCGACCCGTGGCTTCTCGAGACGTATGTGCCGAAGGACATCGAGGTCCTGCTTCCGGACTATCCGACCGACGACCTCGAGACGGACCTCCGCAAGCTCGGGTACGAGAACATCACCTACGCACCGGCCGGTGAGGTGATGGAGCGCGGACCGCTCCGGCTCATGGTCACCCCGTTGCGCGCACCATCCGACGGCCCCATCGGCGACTCGAGCCTGTCGATCGACGACGGCACCGCGAGCATCCTGAATCAGAACGACTCGCACCCTCTCGACCTCGAGAAGCTGCTGTCGTTCGGCACCCCCGAGGCGTATTTCACCCAGTTCTCCGGGGCCATCTGGTGGCCGATGGTCTACGACCTCGAAGACCAGGCCAAGCGCAACTTCGCTCACCTCAAGCGCGAGGCGCAGCACAAACGCGCGATGTTCTACATCGACAAGGTCGACGCGCCGCACGTGTTCCCGATGGCCGGGCCGCCAATGTTCCTGCGCGAGGAGCTCTTCCGCTACAACGGGCTCGGGCAGCAGAACGACTCGATCTTCACCGACCAGGTCCAGTTCATCGCGCGGATGAAGGAGGAGGCTCCCGAGCGCACCGGGCACGTCTTCATCCCCGGAACCGTCGTGGACCTGAACCACGGCGAGCTGACGGTCACGCAGACGCTGTACGCGGATGCCGAGATCGACGCCATGTTCGCCGACAAGTGGGGCTACTTCGCGCAGCAGGCCGCGACGCGGCAGCAGGAGATCGCCGACGACGAGGCCTCGCGCCCCGACGTGCTCCCCCCCGACGAGATGCTCGCGGCACTCAAGGAGTGGTGGGAGCCGCTGCTGCGGCGTGGCCGGATCTTCCGCGACGGGGTCGGCGGCCCGGTCCGCTACACGATCGGCGACCTCGACATGGTGGTCGACTTCCCGAAGGCGAAGCTGCGCGAGTACGCGGGGGAGGAGACCGGCTACTGGTTCACGATCCCGGCCGACCTGGTGTCGACGAACATCCGCGACCACGAGATCGACTGGTCGAACTCGATCTTCCTCTCGATGCAGTTCCAGGCCGGGCGCGTCGGGAAGTTCAACGAGTTCATCTACACGTTCATGAAGTGCCTGTCGCGGGACCGGATCGAGTACGTCGAGAACTGGTACGCCGAGCAGTCGGATGTCTCGGAAGACGTCCAGCTCGGGGACTGGGTGCTGCAGCGCCGCTGTCCGCACCTGCGCGCCGACCTCTCCAAGACCGGCAAGATCGAGGACGGCGTCCTCACCTGCAGCCTGCACGACTGGAAGTGGGACCTCGCCTCGGGAAAGTGCCTGACGACGCAGGGCCACTCGATCCGGGCGCACCGCGTCGAGGACGCCCTCGCGCACGGCGCGACCGCTCCCGCAGCCGTCTGAGCGCGCGCGGGCCTAGTGCGTTTCGTCTCGGTCGCTGCGCTCCCTCGCTCAACGACCGGGGGTGACCTGTCCCGGTCGTTGAGCGAGCGGCAGGCGAGACGAAACGCGTCGCACTATGGGCGCGGCCGGCCGCACTAGACTGGAGAGACCACAGCAACCTTTAACCCCGTCCCGTGAGGCGGAGAAGGGAGCGCGGATGAGCACGCGCACCGTGCTTCATGAAGCGGACATCGCCCGGGCCCTTACTCGGATCTCGCACGAGATCCTGGAGTCCAACAAGGGCCCCGATGGACTCGTGCTTCTCGGCATCCCGACCCGCGGCGTGGCGCTCGCGCGGCGCATCGCCGCCCTGATCGGCCAGATCGCGGCGACGGAACTCGGCGGATCGAGCATCCCGGTCGGTGCACTCGACGTCACGATGTACCGCGACGACCTGCACCGCAATCCGACGCGGACCCCGCAGCCGACGCAGATCCCCGCCGGTGGCATCGACGGCAAGGTGGTCGTGCTCGTGGACGACGTGCTCTTCTCGGGGCGCAGCATCCGCTCCGCACTCGACGCGCTGCAGGACATCGGCCGCCCCGCGGCGGTGCGCCTTGCGACGCTCGTCGACCGAGGGCACCGCGAACTGCCGATCCGGCCGGACTTCGTGGGCAAGAACCTGCCGAGTTCCCGCGACGAGCGCGTCAACGTGCGCCTCGCCGATGTCGACGGCGTCGATGAGGTGACGATCGAATCATGAGGCACCTGCTCGACACGAAGTCCCTTTCCCGCGAGGACGCCCTGCGCATCCTCGACGTCGCGGAAGACATGGCCGACACGCAGCAGCGCGAGGTCAAGAAGCTGCCGACGCTCCGGGGCAAGACCGTGGTGAACCTCTTCTTCGAGGACTCGACCCGCACCCGCATCTCGTTCGAGGCAGCCGCCAAGCGCCTGAGCGCAGACGTCATCAACTTCTCGGCCAAGGGGTCGAGTGTCTCGAAGGGCGAGTCGCTGCAGGATACGGCGCAGACGCTGCAGGCGATGGGAGCGGATGCCGTCGTCATCCGCCACGGAGCGTCCGGCGCTCCTCGCACCCTCGCGACGAGCGGATGGATCACCGCGGGCGTCGTCAACGCCGGCGACGGCACGCACGAGCACCCGACCCAGGCGCTCCTCGACGCCTTCACGATCCGCAAGCGCACGTTCGGCGCCGACAGCCGCGGACGGGATCTCTCCGGCGTGACGGTGACGATCGTGGGCGACATCCTGCACTCCCGCGTCGCGCGGTCGAACGTATGGCTGCTCGATACGCTCGGTGCGCGGGTCACGCTGGTGGCGCCGCCCACCCTGGTTCCGAACGACGTCGCAGCCTGGCCGGTGCGCGTCTGCTACGACCTCGACGACGCGATCGCGGAGCGACCCGACGCGCTCATGATGCTGCGAATCCAGCTGGAGCGGATGGGCGCCGCGTATTTCCCCACTGAACGGGAGTATTCCCGGCGATGGGGGCTCGACGCCCGACGCTTCGAGGCGCTGCGGGCGGATAGCATGGTGATGCATCCCGGGCCGATGAACAGGGGCCTCGAGATCTCTGCGGATGCCGCGGACTCGCCCCGTTCGACGGTGCTCGAGCAGGTGACCAACGGCGTGTCGGTGCGCATGGCCGTGCTCTACCTGCTGCTGACCGGTGCGGGACGAGAAGAGACCACGACGCGAGTGACGCAGGAGGACGCACGATGAGCGAGGTTCTCCTGTTCCGCGGCGCCCGGCTCGAGGACTCCGTGCCCGCCGACCTGATCGTCGCCGACGGCGTCATCGCCGCGGTCGGCTTCGGCCTGTCGCGAGCCGGAGCCACGGTCGTCGACGCCGATGGACTCGTCGTGCTTCCCGGCCTCGTCGACCTGCACACGCACCTTCGCGAACCGGGATACGAGGCATCCGAGACCGTCCTCAGCGGATCCCGCGCCGCGGCCGCGGGCGGCTACGCAGCCGTGTTCGCGATGCCCAACACCTCGCCGGTGGCAGACACGGCCGGGGTCGTCGAGCAGGAGCTCGCGCTGGGTGAGGCTGCCGGCTTCGTCACCGTGCAGCCGATCGGCGCCGTCACGGTGGGCCAGAAGGGCGAGCGACTGGCGGAACTCGGTGCGATGGCGGATTCGCGCGCGCGGGTGCGCGTGTTCAGCGACGACGGGTACTGCGTGTGGGATCCGCTCATCATGCGGCGAGCGCTCGAGTACGTGAAGGCGTTCGACGGGGTGATCGCGCAGCACGCGCAGGATCCGCGCCTCACCGAGGGCGCGCAGATGAACGAGGGTGCCGTCTCGGCCGAGCTGGGCCTCGCGGGGTGGCCGGCCGTCGCCGAGGAATCGATCATCGCGCGCGATGTGCTGCTGGCCGAGCACGTCGGCTCGCGGCTGCATGTCTGCCACGTCTCGACGGCGGGCTCGGTGGAGATCATCAGGTGGGCGAAGCATCGCGGTGTGGATGTCACCGCGGAGGTGACTCCGCACCACCTGCTCCTCACCGACGAGCTCGCCCGCGGCTACGACGCGCGGTTCAAGGTCAACCCGCCGCTGCGGCGCGAGGAGGACGTCATGGCGGTGCGTGAGGGACTGGCCGACGGCACGATCGACATCGTCGCCACCGATCACGCGCCGCACCCGGCCGAGGCGAAGTCCTGCGAGTGGCAAGCGGCGGCGAACGGGATGGTGGGTCTCGAGAGCGCGCTGCGGGTCGTCCAGCTCGCGATGGTGGACACCGGCATGATCACGTGGGGGGATGTCGCGCGCATCATGTCGCGCGAGCCTGCGCGGATCGGCCGACTCGCCGGGCACGGAACCCCGCTGACCGCGGGGCAGCCGGCATCCCTCACCTTCTACGATCCCGAGCCGGTGCGCGCCTTCTCGACGACGGACCTGCGCGGACGCAGCGTGAACTCGCCCTACCTCGGGCGGGAACTGCCCGGCGACGTGCGCTGGACGCTGCACCAGGGCGTCCCCACGGTCGCCGACGGCACTCTGCTCGACACGCCGGGGGAGCGCGCATGAGCCGCGAAGCCGCAGTCGCGGTGATCGTCGTCGTCGTGGTCGGACTGATCGCACTGCTGTTCTGGGCGTGGCGACGGCGGACCCGCCGCGATTCCGCGCTGCGTGCCCCCATCGGCGACGTTCCCGGGTCGGCCACCGTGATCGCGGAGTTCCCCTCGCTGTATGTCGCCACCACACGGCACGGGCAGCCGCTCGAGCGGCTTGCGATCAGCGGGCTCGGCTTCCGGTCCAAGGCGGACGTTCGCGTGACGGACGTCGGCGTCGCGCTCGACCTCACCGGCCAGCCGACGATGCTCCTCGATCCGGCGCGGATCACGGCCGTTGCGCAGTCGACCGTCGCGATCGACCGCGTCGTCGAGCCCGACGGTCTGGTCTGTCTCTCGTGGCGCACCGACGACGGCACAGTCGTCGACTCGTATCTCCGACCGCAGGACGCCTCGGCGCGCGCGCTGGCCGACGCGATCCGCGGCATCCTCAGCCCCTCTTCGACAGGACCCGACGCATGACTTCGCTGTTCCAGTCCGATCCCGCCGTCCTCGTGCTCGAAGACGGCACCCGCCACGTCGGGCGCGCGTACGGCGCCCGCGGCACCACCCTCGGCGAAGTCGTCTTCGCCACCGGCATGACCGGCTACCAGGAGACCCTGACAGACCCCTCGTACGCGGGCCAGATCGTGCTGCAGACAGCGCCGCACATCGGCAACACCGGCATGAACCACGAGGACCCCGAGTCACGCCGCATCTGGGTCTCGGGGTACATCGTGCGCGACCCTTCGCGCATCGTCTCGAACTGGCGTGCCGACGAGTCGCTCGACGACGCCCTCGTGGGCGACGGCGTCGTCGGGATCAGCGGCATCGACACGCGGGCCGTGACGCGCCACATCCGGTCGGCCGGCAGCATGCGCGGGGGAGTGTTCTCGGGGGATGCCGCGTCCCTCGACGAGGAAGAGCAGCTCCGCCTCGTCCGCGAAGCGCCGCAGATGGCGGGACTGAACCTCTCGGCTGAGGTCTCGGTCGCCGCGGCGGAGGTCACGCCCGCGACCGCCGAGCGGATCGGCAACCTCGCAGTGCTCGATCTCGGCGTCAAGCAGAGCACGATCGACAATCTCGCCGCGCGTGGCTTCGACGTGCACGTCCTGCCGCAGAACGTGACGATCGACGACATCCGAGCGATCGACCCGGTCGCGGTCTTCTACTCGAACGGCCCCGGCGATCCCGCCGCGTCTGACGACCACGTGGAGCTGCTCCGCGGCGTGCTCGACGATGGGCTGCCCTTCTTCGGAATCTGCTTCGGAAACCAGCTGCTCGGCCGCGCGCTCGGGTATGGCACGTACAAGCTCCCGTTCGGTCACCGAGGCATCAACCAGCCGGTGCTGGACCGATCGACCGGGCGGGTCGAGATCACCGCACACAATCACGGATTCGCGGTGGATGCCCCGCTGGACGTCGTGAGTGAGAGCCCGAACGGCTATGGGCGGGTCGAAGTGAGCCACGTCGACCTCAACGACAACGTCGTCGAGGGCCTGCGGGCACTCGACATCCCCGCCTTCTCGGTGCAGTACCACCCGGAGGCGGCCGCCGGCCCGCACGACGCCAATTACCTCTTCGACCGCTTCAAGGACATGGTCGTGGCGTCGCTCGCTGAGCGCCCGACGCGAGATGAGACGTCTCCGCAAGGTTCGGCGCGTTTCGTCTCGCCTGCGGCTCGCTCAACGACCGGGGGGGAGTCTGCGGCTCGCTCAACGACCGAAGCCGACGACGATTCGCGAGCGCGGAGCGATTCGCCGTCTCGCGAGGCTGGCATCGGGTCTGGCGGGAGCGCGCCGGAGGCGCGCGGGGGCATGCCTCGCGAGACGGCGAATCCGGAGCGCGGAACGCAACGGATCCCTGACGACACCGACACCGAGGAAAACGCCTGATGCCCAAGCGCGACGACATCAACAGCGTCCTCGTGATCGGCTCCGGGCCGATCGTGATCGGCCAGGCGTGCGAGTTCGACTACTCGGGCACCCAGGCCTGCCGGGTGCTTCGGGAAGAGGGGGTGCGCGTCATCCTCGTGAACTCCAACCCGGCCACGATCATGACCGATCCCGACTTCGCCGACGCGACGTACATCGAGCCGATCACGCCCGCGGTCATCGAGACGATCATCGCCAAGGAGCGCCCCGACGCCATCCTCCCGACGCTGGGCGGCCAGACCGCTCTCAACGCGGCGATGGCCCTGCACGCCCAGGGGATCCTCGAGAAGTACGACGTCGAGCTCATCGGCGCCAAGGTAGAGGCGATCGAGAAGGGCGAGGACCGCCAGATCTTCAAGCAGCTCGTCCTCGACGCAGGGGCGGATGTCGCGGCATCCCGTATCGCGCACTCGATCGACGACTGCCTCGCCGCCGCCGAAGAGCTCGGCTACCCGCTCGTGGTGCGCCCGTCCTTCACGATGGGCGGCCTCGGATCGGGGTTCGCGTACGACGAGCGCGACCTCCGCCGCATCGCGGGCGCGGGCCTGCACGACTCGCCGACGCACGAGGTGCTGCTCGAGGAGTCGATCCTCGGGTGGAAGGAGTACGAGCTCGAGCTCATGCGCGACACCGCCGACAACACGGTCGTCGTCTGCTCGATCGAGAACGTCGACCCGGTCGGCGTCCACACCGGCGATTCGATCACGGTCGCGCCGGCGCTGACGCTCACCGACCGCGAGTACCAGAAGCTCCGCGACATCGGCATCGACATCATCCGCGCCGTGGGCGTCGACACCGGCGGCTGCAACATCCAGTTCGCCGTCGACCCGGCCACCGGCCGCATCATCGTCATCGAGATGAACCCGCGCGTGTCCCGTTCGAGCGCGCTGGCCTCCAAGGCGACCGGCTTCCCGATCGCGAAGATCGCCGCGAAGCTCGCGATCGGCTACCGCCTCGACGAGATCCCCAACGACATCACGAAGGTCACTCCGGCGAGCTTCGAGCCGACGCTCGACTACGTCGTGGTGAAGGTGCCTCGGTTCAACTTCGAGAAGTTTCCGGCAGCCGACACCACGCTCACCACGACCATGAAGTCCGTCGGCGAGGCGATGGCCATCGGCCGCAACTACGCCACCGCGCTCCAGAAGGCGCTCCGCTCGCTCGAGAAGCGCGGGTCGAGCTTCCACTGGGGCGAAGAGGCGCGCGGGGTCGAGCAGCTCGTCGAGATCGCGAGGACCCCGACGGACGGGCGGATCGTCGTCGTGCAGCAGGCTCTCCGCCACGGCGCGACCGTCGAGCAGCTATTCGACGCGACGGGCATCGATCCCTGGTTCCTCGACCAGATCGTGCTCATCAACGAGGTCGCCGAGTTCGTTCGCACGGCAGCGGAACTGGATGCCGCAACCCTCCGCATCGCGAAGGAGCACGGCTTCAGCGATGCCCAGGTGGCGCAGCTGCGGGGCATCTCCGAGGCCGAGGCCCGTGGCATCCGTCACGGACTCGGCCTCCGCCCGGTCTACAAGACGGTGGACACGTGCGCGGGGGAATTCCCGGCCCTCACGCCCTACCACTACTCGAGCTACGACTTCGAGACCGAGGTCGAGCCCTCGGAGCGGACGAAGGTCGTCATCATCGGCTCGGGCCCGAACCGCATCGGGCAGGGCGTCGAGTTCGACTACTCGTGCGTGCACGCATCGTTCGCGCTGTCGGATGCCGGCTACGAGACCGTCATGGTCAACTGCAACCCCGAGACCGTCTCGACCGACTATGACACGAGCGACCGCCTCTACTTCGAGCCGCTGACGCTCGAGGACGTGCTCGAGGTGCTGCACGCCGAGGCGCAGTCCGGCGAGATCCTCGGCGTCATCTGCCAGCTCGGCGGCCAGACCCCGCTGGGGCTCGCAAAGGGCATCCAGGATGCCGGCTACCGCATCCTCGGCACCAGCCCTGAAGCCATCGACCTGGCCGAGGAGCGCCAGCTGTTCAGCGACATCCTCGACGCCGCGGGTCTGCTCGCGCCGCGCCACGGCACCGCGGTCGACGCCGAGGGAGCCGTCGCGGTGGCCGAGGACATCGGGTACCCCGTGCTCGTGCGGCCGAGCTTCGTGCTCGGCGGGCGCGGCATGGAGATCGTGTACGACACGGCGAGCCTCCGCGAGTACTTCGTCCGCACCGCGGGCGAGGTGATCGTCGAGCCCGGCAAGCCGCTGCTGGTGGACCGGTTCCTCGACGACGCCATCGAGATCGACGTGGACGCGCTGTACGACGGCGGCGAGCTCTACATCGGCGGCGTCATGGAGCACCTCGAAGAGGCCGGCATCCACTCCGGCGACTCCAGCTGCACCCTCCCGCCGGTGAGCCTCGGGCGCACCGACATCGACCGGGTGCGGATCGCAACCCTCGCGATCGCCGAGGGCGTGGGCGTGCGCGGCCTGCTGAACGTGCAGTTCGCCATCAGCGCCGGCGTGCTGTACGTCATCGAGGCCAACCCTCGTGCGAGCCGGACCGTGCCGTTCGTGTCGAAGGCGCTCGGCATCCCGCTCGCGAAGGCCGCCTCGCGGATCATGGCGGGTTCGACCATCGCCGAGCTCAAGGACGAGGGGCTCCTGCCGCCGTCCGACGGGTCCCGCGTGCCCCTCGACGCTCCTGTCGCGGTGAAGGAGGCCGTGCTGCCGTTCAAGCGCTTCCGCACCAAGGAGGGGCTCATCGTCGACTCGGTGCTCGGCCCCGAGATGCGATCGACCGGCGAGGTGATGGGCATCGACCGGGACTTCCCGACGGCGTTCGCGAAGAGCCAGGATGCCGCGTACGGCGGCATGCCGCTCGAGGGCACCGTCTTCATCTCGGTCGCCGACAGCGACAAGCGGGCCGTCATCCTGCCCGCGCACCGGCTGCAGGAGCTCGGCTTCCGCCTCGTCGCGACGGAGGGCACCGCCGAGATCCTGGCGCGAAACGGCATCGCCGTCGAGGTCGTGAACAAGTTCTCGGCCACCCAGGAGTCGGGCGAGACCAACATCGTGGACCTCATCAACGCCGGCGAGATCGACATCGTGGTGAACACCCCGAGCGGCGGAATGGCCCGCGCGGACGGCTACGAGATCCGCGCCGCCGCCGTGGCCGGCGACAAGGCCCTCTTCACGACGATGGCCGTGCTCGGCGCCGCGGTGAGCGCCCTGCCGGTGCTGCGCGAGGGATTCCGGGTGAGGAGCCTGCAGGAGTACGCAGCCGACCGCGGACGCCGCGCGTGAGCGACGCGAAGCCGTTCGGCACCCGCACGCAGCGGGCACTCGAGAAGTTCGGGCCGCTGTGCGTCGGCATCGATCCGCACCCGGGTCTGCTCGCGGCGTGGGGGCTGGATGCCTCGGCCGCCGGGGTGCGGGAGTTCGGCCTGCGCGTGGTGGATGCCGCGGCAGACCGCGTCGCCATCGTCAAGCCCCAGGTGTCGTTCTTCGAGCGCTGGGGATCCGCGGGCTTCGCCGCACTCGAAGCCGTGCTCGCAGCGGCCCGCGCGGCCGGTCTCATCGTGATCGCCGACGCGAAGCGGGGAGACATCGGCACGACGATGGATGCTTACGGGGCCGCGTGGCTCACCCCAGGATCTCCCCTCGAGGCCGATGCCCTGACCGTGAACCCGTTCCTGGGCATCGGAACCCTCGACGACACGTTCCGGCTGGCGGAGCGCTCCGGCAAAGGGGTCTTCGTTCTCGCCGCCACCAGCAACCCCGAGGCGCTCGCGGGGCAGCGCGCCGTCGGCACCGCCGGCGCCACGGTCTCGGCCGCCATCATCGCCGAGGTCTCGGAGCGCAACGACCACACCACGCCCGACGGCGAGTGGGCGAGCCTCGGCTTCGTCATCGGCGCCACGGTCGACTGGGCCGAGGCGGGCATCCGGCCCTTCTCGCCGCCCGCGCCGATCCTCGCCCCCGGCTTCGGTCACCAGGGCGCCGGGCCCGCGGACCTCGCCCGGAGGTTCGGTGAGATGGCTCCGTACGTCATCGCGAGCGAGAGCCGAAGCATCCTCGCGGCGGGGCCGCAAGGCCTGGCGGTGGCGATCGAAGCGCGCGTGAGCGAATACCGTGGTACTCGTGGCTGATCAACGGACTGCTTCGGATGGAGCTGCGCCCCAAACCCCCGGTTCGCCGACGCGCGAGCTTGATGGGGCTCCGCCCCAAACCCCCGGTTCGCTCACGCGGCCCCCTGAGGTCGACCGGATCGCGGCATCCCGTCGTGCCGTCGCCGCGCGTCGCGTGCGCGCCTCGCTCAAGAAGGATGTCGCGATGCGCGTCATCTCGCCGCAGGAGCTGCTGCGCCGCGCCCTCGCAGACCCCGAGTCTCCGGCTGGAGCGATGCGCGTGACGGAGTTCCTCACCAGCATCCCCGCGATCGGCGAGGGCAAACGCGACCGGATCCTGAACGAGCTCGGCATCTCGCCGGTGAAGAAGCTCGGCGGCCTCGGCGCGCGCCAGCGCCGCGCCATGCAGGGCTTCCTCGACGAACGATGGCCCGAGCCCGGGCCGCGTGGCGAGCGCAGCCGGCTCGTGGTGCTCGCGGGGCCGACGGCGGTGGGCAAGGGAACGGTGGCGGCGGAGATCAAGGCGCAGCATCCCGAGATCCACCTCTCGGTCTCGGCGACGACGCGCCCGCCCCGCCCCGGCGAGGCCGACGGCGAGCACTACTTCTTCGTCGACGATGCCGAGTTCGACCGCCTCGTCGCCGACGACGAGCTGCTCGAGCATGCGACCGTCCACAACCGGTATCGCTACGGCACGCCGCGTCGCCCGATCGACGAGGCGCTCGAGGCCGGAGAGACGGTGCTGCTCGAGATCGATCTGCAGGGCGCGCGCCAGGTGCGAGCCGCCGAGCCGTCCGCGACGCTGGTGTTCCTGCTGCCGCCGAGCTGGGACGAACTCGTCCACCGGCTCGTGGGCCGCGGGACGGAAGGAGCCGAGGAAAGGGCGCGCAGGCTCCGGACGGCGAAGGTCGAATTGGCCTCGCAGAACGAGTTCGACTACCGCGTGGTGAACGAGGACGTCGCCTCGGCCGCGCGAGAGGTCGTAGAATTGGTGAAGGCGCCCGCGCGCTGATCGTTGCGCGCCCTCGTCGCGCCACCGTCTTTCCCGCGACATCCGTCGCCGAAACAGGAGGTTTCGCCATGGCCGGAACGAACCAGGGCATCATCGAGCCCCCCATCGACAGCCTGCTCGAGAAGGTCGACTCGAAGTACCAGCTCGTGATCTTCGCGGCCCGCCGCGCCCGTCAGATCAACGACTACTACTCCGACCTGCACGAGGGCAACCTGTTCGACAACGTCGGGCCGCTCGTCGACTCGACCGTCGAGGACAAGCCCCTCACGATCGCGCTGCACGAGATCCACGAAGACAAGCTGCGCCTGCGCCACGTGGAGTAGTCCCGCTCACCGCCGACACCGCCGAGCCACGACGCCGCGAGGCGCGGGCTGCGGCGGTGTCGATCGTTGCGGGCATACTTGTGCCGTCCCTCACCCGCCTCCGACTTCCTCCGGGAGCCTCGATGACCGAGCTGCGTCTGTTCACCTCCGAATCCGTGACCGAGGGGCACCCCGACAAGATCTGCGACCAGATCTCCGACAGCATCCTGGACGCGATCCTCGAGGCCGACCCCCGAGGTCGGGTGGCCGTCGAGACGCTCGTGACGACCGGTCTCGTGCACGTCGCAGGCGAGGTGTCGACGTCGGCGTACGTCGAGATCCCCGCGATCGTCCGCCGGGTCGTGAACGGCATCGGGTACACGTCGAGCGACACCGGCTTCGACGGCGACTCGTGCGGGGTGAGCGTCTCGATCGGCGCGCAGTCGTCCGACATCGCGGCCGGCGTCGACCAGGCCTTCGAGCGGCGCGAGGACGGATCGACCGACCCGCGCGACGAGCAGGGCGCCGGCGACCAGGGCATCATGTTCGGCTACGCCACGACCGAGACCCCCCAGCTCATGCCGATGGCGATCTGGACGGCGCATCGCATGGCCGAGCGCCTCGCCGAGGTCCGCCGGACCGGCGCGCTGCCGTTCCTGCGTCCGGACGGCAAGACGCAGGTGACCCTGGGGTACGACGGCGCCACGCCGAAGACCGTCGAGTCGGTCGTGCTGTCCACGCAGCACCACCCCGACATCTCTCCCAAGGCGTTGCGCGCCGCGGTGCGCGCCGAGGTCATCGACCCGGTCCTCGAGGCCACGCGCCTCGAACTCCCGTCGGTGAAGTACTACATCAATCCCGCCGGACCCTTCGTCACCGGCGGACCCAAGGGCGACGCGGGACTCACCGGGCGCAAGATCATCATCGACACCTATGGCGGCGCCGCGCGCCACGGCGGCGGCGCGTTCAGCGGCAAGGATCCGTCCAAGGTCGACCGGTCGGCCGCCTATGCCATGCGCTGGGTAGCGAAGAACGCCGTCGCCGCGGGGCTGGCGGACCGGCTCGAGGTGCAGGTGGCCTACGCGATCGGCAAGGCAAAGCCGGTCGGTCTGTACGTCGAGTCATTCGGGACCGGGCGCGTCTCCGACGACGTGATCACCCGCTGCATCCTCGACGTCTTCGACCTGCGCCCCAAGGCGATCATCGACCAGCTCGACCTGCTGCGCCCGATCTACGCTCAGACCGCGGTGTACGGCCACTTCGGACGCGAGCTCGCCGACTTCACGTGGGAGCGCACCGACCGGGTCGACGACCTCCGCGCAGCTGCAGGGCTGTGACATGGGGCTGCCTCTGCGCGGGGGTGTGAGCGGCCGAGGTCCGAGATGACCTCACCGCGGGTCGCGCGCGTGCTGATCGACTCGCCGCTCCCGCAGCTCGACCGTCTCTTCGACTACGCCATCCCCGATGCTTTCGTCGAGGCGGCGCAGCCGGGCGTGAGAGTCAAGGTGCCGCTGCGCAGCGCAGGCCGCATGATCGAGGGCTACATCGTGGAGGTGGGCGATCCGGATGCCTCGGATCGGCCGCTCTCGGAGCTCGACTCGGTCGTCTCACCGGTGCCGGTGCTGCCGCCCGGGCTGCACACGCTGGCGCGGCGCGCGGCCGATCGCGCCGCCGGGTCGGCGAGCGACATCCTGCGGCTCGCGATACCGAAGCGCATGGTGCGCGCTGAGAGGGCGTGGCTCGCGGCCCCGCCGCCCGTCGCGCCGGATGTGCCGGCGGACGCGCGCTCATGGGCGACGGCTGTGCTCGCCAGCTATCCGGGGCTCGGCGACGGGATCGCCCGCGGCCGGCGGCTGGTCATCGACGCGCCGCCATCGACCACACCGCTTCCAGACGCCACGACGGTCGGGATGTGGGCGGTCGTCCTCGCCGCCGCAGCCGTCCAGACGCTGGCCGCCGGGCGGTCCGCGATTCTCGTGGTGCCCGATCACCGCGACCTGGGGCAGGTCGAGGCGGCGCTCGCGGGCCGGGTGCCCGCCGACGCCGTGATCCGCGACGACTCCCGGCAGAGCTCGCCGGTGCGGTACGCCGCTTTCCTGCGGACGCTCTCGCCCGCGCCGTGCATCGTGATCGGCAACCGGTCCGCCGTGTACGCGCCCGTGCACCGGCTGGGACTCGTCGCGATCTGGGACGACGGCGATCCGCTCCTCGCCGAACCGCTCAGCCCCGGAGTCCACGCGCGCGACGTCGCGCTGCTGCGTCAGGAGCTCGACGGCATGGCGCTGCTGTTCGCCGGACACACCCGCACCACCGACGTCGAGCGACTGGTCGGCGTCGGCTGGGTGCGCGAGGTGGCCGCCGCCCGGCGCGCGAGCCCCAAGGTCGTGCTCAGCGCGACCCGCGAAGGGGAGTCCCGGGGCGCCCGCGTGCCGTCCGCCGCGTTCGCGGCCGCGCGCGACGCGCTCGCGAACGGACCGGTGCTGGTGCAGGTGGCGCGGCCCGGATACGCCCCCGTTCTGGTGTGCGCAGAATGCCGGCATCCCGCCCGCTGCCCGCACTGCGGCGGCCCGCTCCGCGCCCCGCGGCCGGGCGCGGTCCCGGAGTGCGCCTGGTGCGGACGGACGGCGCCCGGATGGGTGTGCCCCGACTGCGGGTCGAACCGCCTGCGGATGGCGTCGGCCGGCAGCGAGCGCACCGCGGAGGAGCTCGGCCGCGCCTTCCCGGGCACGCGTGTCATCGTGGCGGACGGCAAGCACCCGATCACCGAGGTCGACGGCCGCCCTGCGCTGGTCGTCGCCACCCGCGGGGCCGAGCCGGTCGCCGCAGGCGGGTACCGCGCGGTGATCCTGCTGGATGCCGACCGGATGCTGCTCGCCGACGATCTCCGGATCGGAGAGTCGTGCCTCCGGTGGTGGTCCAACGCCGCCGCGCTCGCCGCCGCCGGAGCACCGGTGCACCTCGTGGGCGTGGCAGGACCCGTCGCGCGCGCGCTCGCCACCTGGACGCAGCCGGCCTACGCCCGGGCCGAGCTGGCCGACCGCACCCCGCTGCGGATGCCGCCGACCGTGCGCGTTGCGGCGCTCGAGGGTGACGCCCGAAGCGTTTCGAGCGCGGTCGCCGCGCTTCGCGAGGCCGTGCCGGCGCTCGACGAAGACGCGGTGCTCGGGCCCCTCGACCGCGAGGGCGCCGTCCGAGCGCTCGTCAGGTTCGACTTCGCCTCGGGTGCGAAGGTCACCGACACCCTGCGCGCGTCGGTGATCAGCCAGGCGCTCAAGGCGCGTCGGGCCAAGGGACGACCCGCCGGGCCGCGCAATACACTCAGAGTCCGGGTCGATCTCCCCGACCTCGATCTGTGAGGAACACATGCGCCTCGTCTTCGCCGGCACGCCCGCACCCGCCGTGCCGTCGCTGCGACGACTCGCGGCCTCGGTCCATGACATCGCCGCCGTGGTGACCCGGCGCGACGCGCCGCTCGGTCGCAAGCGCGTGATGACGCCGTCGCCGGTTTCGACAGCGGCGAGCGAACTCGGCCTCGACACGATCCGCACGGACCGGCTGGATACCGAGACCTCCGAGCGGATCGCGGGGCTCGCGCCCGACCTCGGGGTGATCGTCGCCTACGGCGGCCTCGTGCGCGAGCCGCTGCTCTCCGGCCCCCGGTACGGCTGGATCAACCTCCACTTCTCGCTGCTGCCCCGATGGCGGGGGGCCGCACCGGTCCAGCACGCGCTGATCGCGGGGGATGCCGAGACCGGCGCCAGCGTCTTCCGGCTCGTCCCCGAGCTCGACGCCGGCGACGTCTACGGCGAGATCGTCCATCGGCCGGCATCCGGCGCTACCGCGGGCGAGGTCCTCGCGGCGCTCGCCGACGAGGGGGCGACGCTGCTCGCACACGTCGTGGATGAGATCGCCGCGGGAACAGCCGTCGCCCGGCCGCAGCAGGGCGAACCGACCTACGCCGCCAAGCTCGGTGACGACGACGGACGGATCCGCTGGGATGAGCCTGCCGAGGCCGTGCTCGGCCGCATCCGGGGCGTCACCCCTGAACCCGGAGCCCACACCACGGTGGACGGCACACGTCTCAAGGTGCTTGGCGTGCGGGGTGTGGGCGACGACGGGCCCCGGCTCCCTCCCGGGGCGATCGCCGTGCGTGATCGCATCGTCGTCGTGGGCACCGCGACCCTGCCGATCGCACTCGACCGCGTGCAGCCCGCCGGGAGGCCCGCCATGTCAGCGGGGGACTGGCTTCGGGGCCTTCGCACCGACACGCCGGTGGCGGGGTCATGAGCGGCGCCCGCGACTCGCGGCGCGTCGCGTACGAGACGCTCCGGGCCGTGCACGAGTCCGACGCGTACGCGAATCTCCTGCTGCCGAGATCCATCGAACGAGCCGGCCTCGACACCGCGGACGCCGGACTCGCGACCGAGCTCACCTACGGCACCCTCCGCCGCCAGGGCACGTACGACGCGATCATCGCCATCGCCGCAGAACGCCCCGCGGCCGAGATCGACCCGGCGGTGCTCGACGCCCTGCGCCTCGGGGTGCATCAGCTGCTCTCCACCCGCGTCGCCTCGCACGCCGCCGTCAACGAGTCGGTCGAGCTCGCCCGTGCCGCCGTGGGGCGCGGGCCAGCCGGGTTCGTCAACGCCGTGCTCCGCCGTGTCTCGCGAGACAACCCCGGCGAGTGGATGACGCGTGTCGCCGAAGGGGCGCGATCCGGCGACGAGCGGCTCGGACTGGTCTTCTCGCACCCCGTGTGGGTAGTGCGCGCGTTCCGGCGAGCGCTGGCCGCCGAGGGCCGCGCCGACGAGCTCGAGGCGCTCCTCATGGCCGACAACGCGGCGCCTCGTGTCACCATGGCGGCGCTGCCCGGCCTCGCCGAGATCCCCGAGGATGCCCGGCGCACGCCGTTCTCGCCCCTGGGGTTCCGTGTCGGCGGCGGCGACCCGGATGCCACGATCCGCGCGTCGGGTGGTCGTCTGCGGGTGCAGGACGAAGGATCGCAGCTCGCCGCGCTCGCACTGAGTCGCGCGACGCCGATCCGCGACGGTGAGCGCTGGCTCGATCTGTGCGCCGGCCCGGGCGGCAAGACGGCGGTGCTCGCCGCCGAGGCGCTGGCCCACGGCGCCAGGCTGGAGGCCAACGAGATCTCGCCCGCCCGCGCGGGGCTCGTGCGCCAGGCGCTGGAGGCGGTTCCCCTCGAGGTGCCGGTGTCGGAGCAGGACGGCCGGATGCGCGCCGACGAGGCACCCGGCACTTATGACCGCATCCTCGTCGACGCGCCGTGCACCGGGCTCGGTGCGCTGCGCCGACGCCCGGAGGCCCGCTGGCGCAAGTCCCCGGCGGACCTGCCCGAGCTCACGCAGCTGCAGGGTGAGCTGCTGACGGCGGCGATCGGCGCCCTCAGACCGGGCGGGATCGTCGCCTACATCACGTGCTCACCCCATCTCGGCGAGACCGCGGGCGTCGTCGCGGAGGTCCGCCGAGAGTGGGGCGAGGCGGTCGAGGCGATCGATGCGCGAGCCGTCATCGCTGCCGTCGCCGACGCCGAGCTCGATCTGCCGGCGCAGACCGACGGCTCGGACCGCGCACAGCTCTGGCCGCACCGCCACAACACCGACGCGATGTCGATCTCGCTGCTGCGGCGGGTGTGACAGGCGGCTACTCGATGATGCGGACGTCGCCCGGGATGGCGTCGATTTCCGTCTTCAGGGCGGCAAGGGCCGCGGGATGCGCGCGACCGACTTCCCGGGCATCCACCCGGATGACGGCGCCGGGCGGAACCACGAGCGCGACATCCCGCAGCACCGCCAGCACCCGCTCGGCGGCGGCGAAACCGAGCTCGCCGCTCAGCCGGATGGTACGGCCCTCATCGGTGTCGACGACGTCGACGATGGGCTGCGAGATGCTCTCATGCGGCTCGAGGAGATGCATCCCCATGCGGTCCGACAGGGCCGTGACGATCGCCTGCCCGCGCACGCTGTTGCCGTGCCGGTCGAGCCGCGGACTGTATGCCGCCACGCCGAACTGCGATGGGGCCACCGCGAGCACTCCGCCGCTCACCCCGCTCTTGGCGGGAAGCCCCACCCGCAGCAGCCATTCGCCCGAGAAGTCGTACATCCCGCAGCTGGACATGATCGAGAGCACGTCCCGGGCCACGCGCTCCTCGACGACGCGTTCGTGCGTGAGCGGATTCAGTCCGCCGAATGCGAGAGTGCCGGCCATGACCGCCAGGTCTCGCACGGTGACCGCGATCGAGCACTGACGGAAGTACGTCTCGAGAGCGACGTCCACCGGGGCGTCCACGATCCCGTAGGAGCGCATGAGGTGTCCGAGCGCGCGATTGCGGTCGCCGGTCGTGGACTCCGACCGGTAGACCGACTCGTCGATGTGCAGCGATCGACCCGCGAACGCGGACAGCGTCCGGACGATGCGCTCGGTGCGGTCATCGACACCCCCGCCTTCGACGAGGCCGGTCGTCGCGATCGCGCCGGCGTTCACCATGGGGTTCGCGGGCTTCCCGGTTCCCTCCTCGAGGCTTATCGCGTTGAACGGCTCGCCGCTGGGCTCGGTGCCGACACGCTCCATGACGGCATCCAGCCCGATCCTCGAGAGCACGTGGGCGAGGACGAACGGCTTCGAGATCGACTGGATCGTGAACTCGACGTCGTCGTCGCCGACCGACCGGACGTGTCCGCGCGGCCCGACGACCGCGAAGCCGAGGCGATCCGGCTCGACCGCGGCGAGCTCGGGGATGTACGAGGCGGGACTGCCGCTGTTGTCGTCCCGGACGATATCGAGCACGCCCTGCATCAGGGCGATGATGGGATCCACGGCTCGACCATAATGGACCCGTGCCCCTCCGCGACGAGAACGGCCGCACGGGCGGCATCCGGATCAATCCGAGCATCCTGGCCGCAGACTTCGCCAACATTCAGACCGAGCTGTCGCGCATCGCCGCTTCGGACTTCGTCCACGTCGACGTGATGGACAATCATTTCGTCCCGAACCTGACGTTCGGTCCGCAGATGGTCGAGCGCATCCAGGCGACGAGTCCCGTTCCGCTCGACGTGCACCTGATGATCGACGACCCGGATCAGTGGGCGCCCGCGTACGCCGAGCTCGGCGCAGCCTCGGTGACGTTCCACCTCGAGGCGGCCACCGAGCCGATCGCACTGGCCCGGCGGCTGCGTGCGATGGGCGCCCGTGCCGGGATCGCCGTCAAGCCTGCGACGGCCGTGGAGACGCTCTTCGGGATGCTCGACGAGGTCGATCAGGTTCTCGTGATGACGGTCGAGCCCGGCTTCGGAGGGCAGTCGTTCATGCCCGAGATGATGCCCAAGCTCCGCCGACTCGCCGATGAGGCCCGTCGCCGAGGGTCGGCCGTCTGGCTTCAGGTGGACGGCGGCATCGGCGAGTCGACCATCGCCCAGGCCGCCGAGGCCGGCGCCGACACGTTCGTCGCGGGATCCGCGGTCTTCGGGGCAGGCGACCCCGACAACGCGATCGCCGGACTGCGGATGACGGCCGCCCGCCACTCCCACTGACCTCGGCGTGCGCCCCGGCACTCGTCCTGACCCACCCTTCGCGGGTCGGAGGGTCCGCTCGTTGGATAACCTGGCTGTGTGAAGACGTTCGACGCGCTGTACGCCGAGCTCGCCGCCAAGGCGGCTGAGCGCCCCGAGGGCTCGGGGACGGTCGCGCAGCTCGACGCCGGAGTCCACGCGATCGGCAAGAAGATCGTGGAGGAGGCCGCCGAGGTCTGGATGGCCGCGGAATACGAGTCGACGGATGCCGCGGCCGAGGAGATCTCGCAGCTGCTGTATCACCTGCAGGTGCTGATGCTCGCGAAAGGCCTCTCCCTCGAAGACGTCTATCGACATCTCTGAGCGCGCGCCCGACATCCGCCACGACCCGAAAGCGCCACCCATGCTGCGAATCGCCGTGCCCAACAAGGGATCGCTCGCCGAGACCGCCTCCGAGATGCTGAGCGAGGCGGGCTACACCGGCCGTCGCGATCCCAAGGACCTCCATGTCATCGACCCGCAGAACGAGGTCGAGTTCTTCTACCTGCGCCCCAAGGACATCGCCACCTACGTCGGATCCGGCGCGCTGGACGTCGGGATCACGGGTCGCGACCTGCTCTTCGACGCACGGATGCCGGCGCGCGAGATCGAGCCGCTGGGATTCGGCGACTCGACGTTCCGGTTCGCGGGTCCTCCCGGCCGGTTCACCACGATCGAGGACCTCGAGGGATGCCGCGTCGCCACCGCCTATCCCGGACTCGTGGACGGCTTCCTCGACAAGCGCGGCGTGGCGGTCGACCTGGTGCCGCTGGACGGCGCGGTCGAGTCCGCGGTGCGCCTGGGCGTGGCGGATGCCGTCGCCGACGTGGTCTCGACCGGCACGACGCTGAAGCAGGCGGGGCTCGAGATCTTCGGCCCCGTGCTCCTCGAGTCCGAAGCGGTGCTGATCGCGGGTCCCGAGGAGGTCGAGGGCACCGAGACCCTGCTGCGGCGCCTCCGGGGCGTGATGGTCGCGCAGCGGTATGTCCTCATCGACTACGACCTCCCGGCCGCCCTCATCGAGCAGGCCGTCGCCGTGGCTCCCGGCATCGAGTCGCCGACGATCTCGCCCCTTCGCGACCCGGAATGGGTCGCCGTGCGCGTCATGAGCCCGCGCAAGGGCGTCAACCAGGTCATGGATGCCCTCTACGCGATCGGCGCTCGGGCGATCCTCGTGACCGCGATCCACGCAGCGAGGCTGTGATGAGCCTCGTCTGCCGCGTCATCCCGTGCCTCGACGTCGCCGAGGGGCGCGTCGTCAAGGGCGTCAACTTCGACAACCTCCGCGACATGGGCGACCCCGTCGAACTCGCGCGGGAGTACTTCGCGCAGGGGGCTGACGAGTTGACGTTCCTCGATGTCACCGCGACCGTCGACGAGCGCTCGACCACGTACGACGTCGTGCGGCGCACGGCGGAGCAGGTCTTCATACCGCTCACCGTCGGCGGCGGCGTCCGCAGCACCGACGACGTAGCGCGGCTGCTGTCTGTCGGCGCCGACAAGATCGGGGTCAACTCCGCCGCGATCGCACGGCCCGATCTGGTGGACGAGATCGCGGATCGCTTCGGAGCCCAGGTGCTCGTGCTCTCGCTCGACGTCAAGCGGTCGCCCGCGACCGAGTCGGGATTCGTCGTGACCACCCACGGCGGCCGCACCGAGACGGCCCTCGACGCGCTGCTGTGGGCACGCGAGGCCATCGAGCGCGGCGCGGGCGAGCTGCTCGTCAACTCGATCGACGCCGATGGCACCCGCGAGGGCTTCGACCTCGAACTCGTCTCGCTGATGCGCGAGGTGTCGAGCGTGCCGGTGATCGCCTCCGGCGGTGCGGGCAGGGCCGAGGACTTCGGTCCCGCGATCGCCGCCGGAGCCGATGCTGTGCTCGCGGCATCCGTCTTCCATTCGGGCCAGCTCACCGTCGGCGCGGTCAAGGCGGCGATGGCCGCGCAGGGCATCGCGGTGCGGGAGGTGGCGACGTGACCGAATCGATCGACGAGCGCATCGCGCGTGTCTCGTTCAACGGCGACGGACTGGTCGCGGCGATCGTCCAGCAGTGGGACACGCACGAGGTCCTCATGCTCGGGTGGATGGATGCCGAGGCCCTCCGGCGCACGCTCACCGAGGGTCGCGTCACGTTCTGGTCGCGCTCGCGTCACGAGTACTGGCGCAAGGGCGACACGTCGGGCAACATCCAGCTGGTGCGCGGCGCACGACTCGACTGCGACGGCGACGCGGTCCTCGTGATGGTGGAGCAGGTCGGACCTGCGTGTCACACCGGCACACGGACCTGCTTCGACGCCGACGACCTCGAGCCGGTGCGGGGCCCGGAGGCGCCGGCGTGATGCGACGCGCACGCATGATCGCGGTGATGTCCACGCTCGTGATCGGCGCGGTCGGGGTCGTCTCGTCGACCCAGACCTGGCTCGTCGTCACCCTGGGCGGGGCGGCCGTGCACACGATCACGGTGTCCGGGGCCGCGGCGATCCCGGTCCTCGCACCGCTGAGTCTCGCGGTGCTCGCGCTCGGCGCGGTCCTCGCCATCGCAGGGCTCGTCCTGCGGTACCTGTTCGGTGCGCTCACGGTCGTGATCGCCGCGATCCTCGCCTGGCTGACCGCCACTGTCGCGTTCACCCACCCCACCTCCGCGATCGCCGGAGCCGTCACCGCAGCGACCGGCATCACGGGTGCGGATGCCGTGGCCGCCCTCGTCGGGCGGGTCTATGCCACCGCGTGGCCGCTCGTCGCGCTGGCCGGATGGATCCTGCTGTTCGCGGCGGGTGCGCTCACCCTCGCGACCGCGCACCGCTGGCGGGGGAGCGGCCGGCGGTACCGCACCGACGCACCGAACCCGGTCGCGGCCACCGCCCCGTCATCCCGGCCCCATGACGCGATCGACTCGTGGGATGACCTCTCGCGTGGCGAGGATCCGACCGCCCGACCGCTAGACTGACCACGCCCCCGCGCGCACCTGGAGAAGACTCATGAGCAACCCCATCGCCGACCCTGGTCACGGACACTCGCCGGCCGCCTGGACAGCCGTCATCATCATGCTCGTCGGGATCGCGATCGGCACATTCTTCTTCTTCCTCGACATGCCCATCGTGGTATGGATCGCGGCGGCCATCGTCGTCATCGGAGCGCTCGTCGGCTGGGGCATGTCCAAGGCCGGCTACGGCGCGAACGGGTCGAAGTACATCGCGAAAGAGCATTGAGCACTCGTGGCGAGCCGGCGACGGTGAGTCCGAGCATGCTCGCGGACCTCACGACCGGGGCGGTCGAGGATGCCGAGACCCGCGCCTCGCTGCGGCCGCTCGCGGCCGTCGAGGAGGCGGCGCGCGCCCAGACTCCCGCTCTCGACGCCCTGACCGCGCTGGCGCCGAGCGACCGCGTGAAGATCATCGCGGAGGTCAAGCGCGCGAGCCCCTCGCGCGGCGACCTCGCCGCGATCCCCGACCCGGCCCATCAGGCGCGCCTCTACGAGCAGGGCGGTGCGGCCGTCATCTCGGTGCTCACCGAGGGCCGCCGATTCAAGGGCAGCCTCGAGGATCTCACCGCCGTGAGAGCCGCGGTCGGCGTTCCCGTGCTCCGCAAGGACTTCATCGCGACCGAGTACCAGGTCTTCGAGGCGCGTGCCGGCGGTGCGGACCTCGTCCTGCTGATCGTCGCAGCCCTCGAGCAGGATCGCCTGGCGCACCTGCACGCCCTCATCGTCGAGCTGGGCATGACCCCGCTCGTCGAGACCCACTCGGTCGAAGAGGTCGACCGCGCCGCGGCGGTGGGGGCACGCCTCATCGGTGTGAACGCCCGTGATCTGTCCACCTTCGACCTCGACCGCGACCTGTTCGGCCGCCTCGCCGAGCGGATCCCTGCCGGTGCCGTGAAGGTCGCCGAGTCGGCGGTCCTCGTGCCGGACGACGTCGCGCGCTACCGTGCGGCAGGAGCCGACGCCGTCCTCGTGGGGGAGGCCCTCGTCACGAGCGATCCGATCACCACGCTGGCAGCATTCCTCAAAGCCGGCGCACGCGTCGCACAGCCGGGGGAGTCGAAGTGAGTCTGCGCGCGGCATCCGGTCCCTTCTTCGGCGAATTCGGCGGACGATACATGCCGGAGTCGCTCATCGCCGCCATCGACGAGCTCACTGCGGAGTACGAGTCGGCGAAGGCCGACCCCGCGTTCCAGGCGGAGTTCACCCGGCTGCTGCACTCGTATGCCGGCCGCCCGTCGCCGATCACCGAAGTCGCACGCTTCGCCGAGCACGCCGGTGGCGCCCGGGTCTTCCTCAAGCGCGAGGACCTCAACCACACCGGCTCGCACAAGATCAACAACGTGCTCGGCCAGGCTCTGCTCACGCAGCGGCTCGGCAAGACGCGCGTGATCGCCGAGACCGGGGCCGGCCAGCACGGCGTCGCGACGGCGACGGCCGCGGCGCTGTTCGGGTTCGAGTGCACCATCTACATGGGCGAGGTCGACACCGAGCGGCAGGCGCTCAACGTCGCGCGCATGCGACTTCTCGGCGCCGAGGTGATTCCCGTCACGACCGGCTCCCGCACCCTCAAGGACGCCATCAACGACGCCTACCGCGACTGGGTCGCAAGCGTCGAGACGACCAATTACATCTTCGGCACGGCGGCCGGACCCCATCCGTTCCCCGCGATGGTGCGCGACTTCCAGAAGGTGATCAGCGAAGAGGCGCGCGCGCAGCTGCTGGAGGAGGCGGGAAGGCTCCCGGATGCCGTGATCGCGTGCGTCGGCGGAGGATCCAATGCGATCGGCATGTTCGACGCGTTCCTCGACGACGAGGGCGTGAAGCTCTACGGCGTCGAGGCCGCGGGCGACGGCGTCGACACACCTCGCCACGCGGCATCCATCGAGCGCGGCCGACCCGGAGTCCTGCACGGCGCGAGGACGTACGTGCTGCAGGACGAGGACGGGCAGACGATCGAGTCGCACTCGATCTCGGCGGGACTGGACTATCCGGGCGTGGGCCCCGAGCACTCGTGGCTCGCCTCGATCGGCCGTGCGGAGTACATCCCGGCGACCGACGACGAGGCCATGCAGGCGCTGCGTCTGCTCTCCGAGACCGAAGGGATCATCCCGGCCATCGAGTCGGCGCACGCACTGGCCGGTGCGCTGCGGATCGGCCGGGAGCTCGGCCCCGACGCCATCCTCGCGGTCTGCCTCTCGGGCCGCGGCGACAAGGACATGGACACCGCAGCGCGCTACTTCGACCTCTACGACAAGGCCCACGCGGCGGCGGTCGCAGGGCCCGACGCAGCGTCGCCCGTCCAGCGGCCGCCCGCCGATGAGGCGGCCAAGGGAGAGGGCCCGAAGCTATGACGTCGCGCGTCGCCGCGGCGATCGACGCCGCGAACGCCGCCGGCCGGGGCGCCTTCGTGGGCTATCTGCCGCTCGGGTTCCCCGACCTGCAGACGAGCATCGACGCCGCCGTCGCGCTCGCCGAAGCCGGCGCCGACATCCTCGAACTCGGCCCGCCGTACTCGGACCCGGTCATGGACGGCACCATCATCCAGCAGGCGACGCAGGCGGCCCTCGCGGGAGGTTTCCGGTTGCGCGACACGTTCACCGCGGTGCGCGAGATCTCCGGTCGCGTCGATGTCCCCGTGCTCGTCATGACCTACTGGAATCCGGTGCTGCAGTACGGTGTCGACCGCTACGCGGACGACCTGCTCGCCGCCGGGGGAGCAGGGCTCATCACTCCTGACATCACGCCCGACGCCGCGCAGGAGTGGATCGACGCCAGCAGGCGCACCAGCCTCGACCGCATCTTCCTGGCCGCGCCGACCTCGACTGACGAGCGGCTCGACCTCATCGTCCGCGAATCCACCGGCTTCGTGTACACCGTGTCGACCATGGGCATCACCGGCGAGCGCGCGCAGCTGGATGCCGCGGCCCGCACGCTCGTCGGCCGCCTGCGTGCACATGGCGTCGAGCACGCGTGCGTCGGCATCGGCATCTCGAACGCCGAGCAGGTGGCGGGCGTCCTCGAATACGCCGACGGCGCGATCGTCGGAACCGCGCTGGTGCGCGCGCTGCGCGACGGCGGCGTGGACGGTCTCCGCCAGGCCGCGAGCGCGCTGGCCGCGGGCACGACGTCTTAGCCGCGACAATTAGACTGCAGACGTCGGCTCGCCGCCGGCATCCCCACGAGCAAGGACACGATCGCCCATGATCAACGCCGCCGTGAGCGTCGTCACCAGCATCCCGAGCCCGTCGATCAGCTACTTCGACATCGGGCCGCTGCGCATCCACATCTACGCGCTGTGCATCATCGCCGGGATCATCGTCGCCACCCTGATCACCAACAGCCGCCTCACCAAGCGCGGTGCGGAGCCGTGGGTCGTCATAGACATCGCCCTGATCGCGGTGCCGCTCGCGATCATCACGGCGCGGATCTACCACGTGCTCACCCACTGGGACTTCTACTTCGGCGCGGGGAAGAACCCGCTCTCGGCGCTGTTCATCTGGGAGGGCGGCATCGCGATCTACGGCGCCCTCATCGGCGGCGCGATCGGCGCCTGGCTCGGATGCAAGTGGACCGGCATCCGATTCTGGACATTCGCCGACGCCCTCGCACCAGGACTCCTGCTCGCGCAGGCGATCGGACGCTTCGGCAACTACTTCAACCAGGAGCTCTTCGGTCTGCCGACCGACCTGCCGTGGGGCCTCGAGATCGACAGCACCAACCCCGCATTCCCGCCCGGCCTCGAGCCCGGCACGCTGTTCCACCCGACCTTCCTCTACGAGGTGATCTGGAACAGCCTCGGTGTGCTCTTCCTCCTCTGGGTCGGCCGCCGGTTCCGGCTGCAGTGGGGCCGTGTGTTCGCGCTGTACCTCGTCTGGTACAGCGCCGGCCGGATCGTGTGGGAGTCGATCCGCATCGACCCGAGCGACATCTTCCTGGGCCTGCGCACCAACGTGTGGGCGGCGATCCTCGGCGTGATCCTCGGCATCGTCATCTTCTTCGTCCAGAAACGGCGTCACCCGGGATTCGAACCCTCGCCCTACGTGCCCGGCCGCGAGTGGAAACGGGAAGGGGAGCGCGCCAGCAAACCGGGGGTCTGGGGCGGAGCCCCAGCGGGGACTGTACAATCGCAGGACACCGACGACTTCGTCGACGTCAGCGAACCCCCGACGTCCGAAGTCGACGGAGACACCGCCACAAGCGCAGCCCTGAGCAGTACTCAATAAGCAGAGTCGCCACGAAGTAACGCACGCTCCGTCTCCGGAGCACGGGCCGACGTCGTCCCATCTTGAGCATCAACGTGAGGACGGTTGATATGGCATCGAGCCCCCGTCGCAGCGCCTCCCCCGAGGCGCGCAGCACCGCGCCGTTCGATCAGACCGGCTTCCCCCGGAAGCAGGGCATGTACAACCCTGCGTTCGAGAAGGACGCGTGCGGACTGGCCATGGTCGCGACGCTGCGCGGCGAGGCGGGGCACGACATCATCGAGCTGGCCCTGACCGCGCTGCGCAATCTCGAGCATCGCGGCGCGATCGGGTCGGATGCCGGAACCGGCGACGGTGCCGGGATCCTGACGCAGATGCCCGATGCCTTCCTCCGCGCGGTGGTGGACTTCGCGCTGCCGCCGGTGGGGGAGTACGCCGCGGGGATGGTCTTCCTGCCGCGGGACGAGAGCGCCCGCGCCGCGCAGAAGAGCGGCATCGAGCAGATCGCCGAGTCCGAGAACCTCACCGTGCTCGGCTGGCGCGATGTGCCCACCGCCGAAGAGAACCTGGGCAAGCTCGCGTTCGCCGCTCGGCCGGTGTTCGAGCAGCTGTTCGTGTCGCGTCCCGCTGTCGGAGAGTCCGCAGCCCTGTCCGGCATCGCACTCGACCGTCGCACATTCCGGCTGCGCAAACGCGCACGTCGAGAGCTCGACGCGTACTTCGTCTCGCTGTCGGCCCGCACGCTCGGCTACAAGGGCATGGTGACGACCCTCCAGCTCGAGCCGTTCTACCCCGACCTGCAGGACGAGCGTTTCGCGTCCGAGCTCGCCGTCGTGCACTCGCGGTACTCGACCAACACGTTCCCCTCCTGGCCCCTCGCGCAGCCATTGCGGATGCTCGCGCACAACGGCGAGATCAACACCGTCAACGGCAACCGCAACTGGATGCGCGCGCGTCAATCGCAGCTCGAGTCCGAGCTGCTCGGCGACCTCCGCCCCGTGCTGCCGATCTGCACCGAGGGCGCGAGCGACTCGGCGTCCTTCGACGAGGTGCTCGAGCTCCTCACGCTCACGGGACGCAGCCTCCCGCACGCCATCATGATGATGGTCCCCGAGGCATACGAGAAGCAGGTCGACATCGACCCCAAGCTGCGGGCGTTCTACGAGTTCCACTCCATGCAGATGGAGCCCTGGGACGGACCTGCGGCGCTGATCTTCACCGATGGCACCCTCGTCGGCGCCACCCTCGACCGCAACGGGCTGCGTCCCGGCCGCTGGACCGAGACGACCGACGGCCTGATCGTCATCGGCAGCGAGACGGGGGTCCTGGACTTCGCGCCCGAGCGCATCAAGCGCCGCGGGCGGCTGCGCCCGGGCCGCATGTTCCTCGTCGACACCGCCCAGCACCGGGTCATCGAGGATGACGAGATCAAGGCCCAGCTCGCCGACCTCGAGCCGTGGCAGGAGTGGCTGGATGGCGGTCGCGTCCGACTCGCCGAGCTGCCTGAGCGCGAGCACATCGTCCACCCCATCGCATCGATCACCAGGCGCCAGCGCACCTTCGGCTACACCGAGGAGGAGGTCCGGATCCTGCTTACCCCGATGGGTCAGACCGGCGCCGAGCCGCTCGGCGCGATGGGAAGCGACACGCCGGTCGCCGTGCTCAGCGAGCGTCCGCGCCTGCTCTTCGACTACTTCACGCAGCAGTTCGCCCAGGTCACCAACCCGCCGCTCGACTCGATCCGCGAAGAAGTCGTCACTTCGCTGTCGCTGGGCCTCGGCCCGGAGCGCAACCTGCTGTCGTGGGGGCCCGATCACACCCGGGTGGTCACGCTCGACTTCCCCGTGATCAACAACGACGAGCTCGCGAAGATCCAGCACATCGACACGGCCCTGCCTGGGCGGACCTCGGTGACGATCCGCGGCCTATACCGCGTCGAGGCGGGCCACAAGGGCATGCAGAAGCGTCTCGCACAGATGTGCGACGAGGTCGACCAGGCGATCGAGGACGGCGCGGAGTTCATCGTGCTCAGCGACCGCGACTCGAACAAGGATCTGGCCCCCATCCCCTCGCTGCTGATGCTCGCGGCCGTGCACCACCACCTCATCCGCAACGAGACGCGCATGAAGTGCGGGCTCGTCGTCGAGGCGGGCGACGTGCGCGAAGTGCACCACGTCGCGACGCTGATCGGGTACGGGGCATCCGCCGTCAACCCCTACCTCGCGATGGAGACGGTCGAGTACCTGGTCCGCGCCGGCTACATCACCGGGATCTCGCCCGAGAAGGCCGTCAAGAACCTCATCTACGCGCTCGGCAAGGGCGTGCTGAAGATCATGTCCAAGATGGGCATCTCGACCGTCTCGTCGTATGCGGGCGCGCAGGTGTTCGAAGCGGTCGGACTCTCGCATGAACTGGTGGACCGCTACTTCACCGGCACCGAGACGAAGCTGGGCGGTGTCGGGCTCGATGTCATCGCCTTCGAGAACGCCGCCCGTCACGGCTACGCCTATCCGCAGGATGCCGCGGTGCGCGCCCACGAGCGCCTCTGGACGGGCGGCGAGTACCAGTGGCGGCGCGACGGCTCACCGCATCTGTTCAACCCCGACACCGTGTTCCGCCTGCAGCACTCGACGCGGACACGGCGGTACGACATCTTCCGCGAGTACACCAAGCTCGTCGACGACCAGGCGGATGAGCTGAAGACCCTGCGCGGACTCTTCAGGTTCAAGTCGGGTGACCGCAAGCCGGTCGCCATCGACGAGGTCGAACCCGTGTCCGCGATCGTCAAGCGGTTCTCGACCGGCGCCATGAGCTACGGATCGATCTCGCGCGAGGCGCACGAGACGCTCGCGATCGCGATGAACAGCATCGGCGGCAAGTCCAACACGGGCGAGGGCGGCGAGGATGTCGATCGCCTACTCGACACCGATCGCCGCAGTGCCATCAAGCAGGTCGCCTCCGGACGCTTCGGCGTCACGAGCCTGTACCTGACGCAGGCGAAGGACCTGCAGATCAAGCTCGCGCAGGGCGCGAAGCCCGGCGAGGGCGGCCAGCTGCCGCCGACGAAGGTCTACCCCTGGGTCGCTCGCACGCGGCACGCGACGGCCGGAGTGGGACTGATCTCGCCGCCGCCGCACCACGACATCTACTCGATCGAAGACCTCAAGCAGCTGATCTACGATCTCAAGCGCGCGAACCCGGAGGCGCGGGTGCACGTGAAGCTGGTGAGCCAGTCCGGGATCGGCGCGGTCGCCGCCGGCACGGCGAAGGCCCTGGCGGACGTCATCCTGGTCTCCGGTCACGACGGCGGCACGGGCGCGAGCCCGCTGAACTCGCTCAAGCACGCCGGCACCCCGTGGGAGCTGGGCCTCGCCGAGACCCAGCAGACGCTCATGCTCAACGGCATGCGCGACCGGGTCGTGGTACAGGTGGACGGGCAGCTGAAGACGGGCCGCGACGTGATCATCGGCGCGCTGCTCGGAGCCGAGGAGTTCGGCTTCGCCACCGCACCGCTGGTGGTCTCCGGCTGCGTCATGATGCGGGTCTGCCACCTCGACACCTGCCCGGTGGGCGTCGCGACGCAGAACCCCGTGCTGCGCGCGCGCTTCAGCGGCAAGCCGGAGTTCGTCGTGAACTTCATGGAGTTCATCGCCGAGGAGGTGCGCGAATACCTGGCCGAGCTGGGGTTCCGCTCGCTCGAGGAGGCGATCGGCCACACCGAGCTGCTCGATGTCAACGGCGCCGTGGACCATTGGAAGGCCAACGGCCTCGACCTCGCGCCGGTGCTGCACGGACCCGCGTTCGCCGACGACGAGCCGCGCCGCAGCATGCGCGGCCAGCTCCATGAGCTCGACAAGCACTTCGACGTTTCGCTCATCGAGCGGGCGCAGGACGTGATCGCGCACGGCGGCCGGGTCACGATCGACCTGCCGATCCGCAACACCGAGCGCGCCGTGGGAACCCTGCTCGGACACCACGTCACCAAGGCCCGCGGCGAGAACGGGCTGCCGTCCGGCTCCATCGTGGTCAACCTCACCGGCTCGGCGGGGCAGTCGTTCGGGGCGTTCATGCCCGCGGGCATCACGCTGCGCCTGGAGGGAGACTCCAACGACTACGTCGGCAAGGGCCTGTCTGGCGGGCAGATCGTCATCCGACCGCCGCGCGCGGCAACCTTCGATGCCTCGAAGAACGTCATCGCAGGCAATGTGATCGGCTACGGCGCGACCCAGGGCACCATGTTCCTGCGCGGCGTCGTCGGCGAGCGGTTCTTCGTCCGCAACTCGGGAGCGACGGCCGTCGTCGAAGGCGTCGGCGACCACGCGCTGGAGTACATGACCGGTGGGCTCGCCGTCATCCTCGGATCGACGGGCCGCAACCTCGGCGCCGGCATGTCGGGGGGAACCGCCTACGTGTACCGGCTCGACGCCGCGCTCGTCAACCGCGAGGCGCTCGCCGGCGGCGAGCTCGAACTCAGCGAGCTCGGGTCGGGGGATGCCGAGATCCTGCGCGATCTGCTCGTGCAGCATGTCGCCGAGACCGACTCCACGCTGGCGTCCGGTCTGCTCGAGAACTTCGAGGCCGAGCTCGACAACTTCGTGCGCGTGCTTCCGCGCGACTACGCCGCGGTCCTGCAGACGCGCCAGGAGGCGGTCGCCGAGGGGCTCGACCCCGACGGAGACGTCGTGTGGACCCGCATTCTGGAGGTGACGGGTGGCTGACGCGAAAGGCTTCCTGAAGGTCACCGAGCGCGAACTGCCGCCCAGGCGGCCCGTGCCGGTGCGGATCATGGACTGGAAAGAGGTCTACGAGCCGGGAGACACCGCCGTGCTGCGCCGCCAGGCCGGCCGCTGCATGGACTGCGGCATCCCGTTCTGTCACCAGGGGTGCCCGCTGGGGAACCTGATCCCGGAGTGGAACGACCTCACATGGCGCGGCGAGGGACGCTCCGCCATCGAACGGCTGCACGCGACGAACAACTTCCCCGAGTTCACCGGGCGGCTGTGCCCCGCGCCGTGCGAGAGCGCGTGCGTCCTCGGCATCAACCAGCCCGCCGTGACGATCAAGCAGATCGAGGTCTCGATCATCGACGAGGCGTTCGCGAACGGGTGGGTCGAGCCCGAGCCGCCCGGGCGCCTTACGGGCAAGACGGTCGCCGTCGTGGGCTCGGGTCCCGCCGGCCTCGCGGCCGCTCAACAGCTCACCCGGGCTGGCCACACCGTCGCCGTGTTCGAGCGGGACGACCGCATCGGCGGACTGCTGCGCTACGGCATCCCGGACTTCAAGATGGAGAAGCGGCACCTCGAGTCGCGGCTGCGGCAGATGCAGGACGAGGGCACGCGCTTCCGTGCGCGCGTCGAGATCGGCAGGGACATCTCGTGGAGCGACCTGCGGGCGCGCTACGACGCCGTGGTCATCGCAACCGGTGCCACCGTGCCGCGTGAGCTGGCGATCCCGGGTCGCGACCTCGCCGGAGTCCACTTCGCGATGGAGTTCCTCGTCGAGTCGAACCACGCCACGGCTGGGGACTCGGTGCCCAACCAGATCACGGCCGAAGGAAAGCATGTCGTGGTGATCGGCGGTGGCGACACCGGTGCCGATTGCATCGGCACCGCCCACCGCCAGGGTGCGCTGAGCGTCACGAACCTCGCCATCGGCGTCCGCCCTCCGGGCGAGCGTCCCGAGACGCAGCCGTGGCCCATGACGCCGCACGTGTTCGAGGTGCAGTCCGCCCACGAAGAGGGCGGCGAACGGTCCTACCTCGCGTCGACGGTGGAGTTCCTCGGCAACGACGGCGGTGAAGTGCGGGCCATGAGAGTTGCCGAGACCGAGTTCGTCGACGGCCGCCGGGTGCCCAAGAGCGGCACCGAGCGCGACATCCCGGTCGATCTGGTGCTGATCGCGATGGGCTTCACCGGCCCCGAGCGGGCGCTGCTCGAGCAGCAGCTCGGCACGCAGTTCACCGACCGAGGCAATGTGCGTCGTGCGGACGACTACGAGACCACGGCGCCCGGAGTGTTCGTGGCCGGCGACGCCGGCCGCGGGCAGTCGCTCATCGTCTGGGCGATCGCCGAGGGCCGTGCCGCGGCGGCGCATGTCGACCAGTACCTCATGGGCGAGACGGCGCTGCCGGCGCCGGTCGCGCCCACCGATGTCGCCATCGGCCTGCAGCCCGCGTAGGCTGGCCGAGGCCTTTCGCCACCGAACCCTCCCCGAGAAAGCACAAGGATGAGACGCGCCAAGATCGTGGCCACCCTCGGCCCCGCCACGTCGACGTACGAGATGGTCCGCGCGATCATCGAAGCGGGCGTCGACGTCGCTCGATTCAATCTGAGCCACGGCGACTACTCGGTCCACGAGAGCAACTTCGCCAACGTGCGCAAGGCCGCCGACGACGCGGGGCGCGCGGTCGCCATCCTGGTCGACCTGCAGGGCCCCAAGATCCGTCTCGGCAAGTTCGCCGACGGACCCCATGAGCTCGCGGTGGGCGACATCTTCAAGATCACGGTCGACGACATCCTCGGCACCAAGGAGATCGTCTCGACCACGTTCAAAGGCCTCCCGCACGACGTCAAGGCCGGCGATTTCCTGCTCATCGACGACGGCAAGGTGCGCGTGAAGGTCCTCGAGACCGACGGGACGGTGGTGACGACCGAGGTCATCGTCGGCGGCCCGGTCTCGAACAACAAGGGCATCAACCTTCCCGGCGTGGCGGTCAACGTGCCGGCGCTCTCCGAGAAGGACGAAGCCGACCTGCGCTGGGGCCTCCAGGCGGGCGCCGACCTCATCGCGCTCTCATTCGTGCGCAGCGCGAAGGACGTGCAGCGCGTCCACGTCATCATGGCCGAAGAGGGACGTCACATCCCCGTGATCGCCAAGATCGAGAAGCCGCAGGCCGTCGACAACCTCGAAGAGATCATTGACGCGTTCGACGGCATCATGGTCGCCCGCGGCGACCTCGGCGTCGAGCTGCCGCTGGAGGCGGTGCCGATCGTGCAGAAGCGCGCGGTAGAGCTCTGCCGCCGCATGGCCAAGCCCGTCATCGTCGCGACGCAGATGCTCGAGTCGATGATCGACAACCCGGTGCCGACGCGCGCCGAGACGAGCGATGTCGCGAATGCCGTCCTCGACGGCGCCGACGCCGTGATGCTCTCGGGCGAGACGAGCGTAGGCAAGTACCCGGTCATCGTCGTCGAGACCATGGCGCGGATCGTGGCGTCGACCGAAGACCACGGTCTCGAGCGGATCGCGCCCCTCACCACCAAGCCTCGGACCCAGGGCGGCGCGATCACCCTCGCCGCCATGGAGGTCGCGGACTTCGTCGACGCGAAATACCTCTGCATCTTCACCGAGTCGGGCGACACCGCCCGGCGCATGTCGCGGCTGCGCCCGCGCATCCCCATGATCGGATTCACCCCCGAGCCGGCGATCCGGCGCCGGATGTCGCTGACGTGGGGGGTGCAGTCCACCCTCGTCGAGCATGTCGCGCACACCGACCGCATGTTCATCCAGGTCGACGACTACCTGCTGACGAACGACCTCGCGAAGGTCGGCGACAAGGTGGTCGTCATCTCGGGATCGCCTCCCGGAATCATCGGCTCGACCAACGACATCCGCATCCACAAGGTCGGGGACGCCGTGCACGGCAAGGCGCCGATCTACAAGTCCGGCGAGTTGTAGCGAGCAATGCCTCCGCGCAACGGTCGCGCTCGCTAGGCTGAGCGCGACCGTTCCGTCGTCCTATCCGGGGGTGCCTCGCATGTTCTTCTGGTGGTTGCTGTGGTTCTTCTACGTCGCGGCGTACATCTATGTCGTCATCCTGATCATCTCGGACCTGTTCCGTGACGAAAAGCTCAGCGGCTGGCTGAAGGCGGTCTGGATCATCTTCCTGGTCTTCGTGCCCTTCCTGACGGCACTCGTCTACGTCATCGCGCGTGGCAGCGGGATGGCGGAGCGCGCGGCGGCGGCACGCGGCTACACGATGCCCGAGTCGGACGACTACCACCCCTCGGCGTCGGCGAATCCTGCCGATGACATCGCGAAAGCGAAGGAACTGCTGGATGCCGGAGTCATCAGCCAGGGCGAGTTCGACGCCCTCAAGAGCAAGGCACTCGGAAACCAGTACTTCGGTGCGTGATCCGGGCACAGTCCGGACGATCCGTGTCATTGCTCCGCGCCTGAGTGGGTGTAACGTCCTCCTGTCATCGACGTCGATGACAGTAAGGATGATTCATGGCCCGAACTGACTCTCCGGTCGCACCCGTCGACGGAGGATCGCACAAACCCGAAACGCTCCAGGCCGATGGCGTGAGCGCCGCCGGGTCCATCGTGATGGCGGTCGCCGGCAGCGCGCCGGCGTACTCGATCGCGGCGACCACGGCGACCCTCGTCGGTGTTGCCGGCCTAGGCGCTCCCGGCGCGCTGCTGTGGTGCGGCATCCCCATGCTCGGCATCGCCTGGGCTTTCATGTATCTCGGGCGCGCCGACGTGAACGCCGGAGCCGCATATTCGTGGGTGGCACGCGCGCTGCACCCTGCACTCGGATTCCTGTCCGGCTGGGCGCTCGTGATCTCGGCCACGGTCTTCATGGTCGCGGGCGCGCTCCCCGCGGGCGCGATGACCGTGTCGCTCTTCGACCCGAGCCAGGCGGAGAACGTCCCCCTCATCACCGCCGTCGGCGCGCTCTGGTTCGTCATGATGGCCGCGTTCGTCTACTTCGGCGTGCACATCACCGCTCGGGCGCAGTGGATCATGTCGGTCACCGAGGTCGGCATCCTCGTCCTCTTCGCCGCGCTCGCGCTGTTCCGCGCCGCCACGACGACCCACGCGGGTCCCAGCTTCTCGTGGGACTGGCTGGGTTTCTCGCACCTCACCGGTCCAGGGGTGTTCGTCAGCGCCGCCTTGATCGCGGCGTTCTACTACTGGGGCTGGGATGTGGCCTCGAACCTCAACGAAGAGACGAAGGACGGCCACAAGTCCGCCGGTGCAGCGGGTCTCATCGGAGTGGGGATCGTGTTCGTGCTCTTCGAGATCTTCACGATCGCGACGCTGGTCATGCTCCCGCAGAAGCAGATCGAGGACAACAGCGCCAACATCCTCTCGGTGCTCGGTGACGTCATCTGGCCCGGGATCGGCGGCAAGATCCTGATCATCGCGGTCGCACTGTCCACGATCGCAACCCTCGAGACCACTCTCATCCAGGTGACACGGACGCTGTTCGCGATGGGCCGCGACCACACGATCCCGCTCCGCTTCGGTCGAGTGCACCCTCGATGGAAGACCCCGACGTTCGCGACCGTCGTGATCCTCGTGGTCTCGCTCCTGCTCTTCGTCGGATCGAACTTCATGGACAGCGTGAGCAAGATCATGGCCGACGCCATCGGATCGATCGGCCTGCAGATCGCGTTCTACTACACTCTCGCCGGGGTCGCGGTCGTGGTCGCGTACCGCAGAGTCCTGTTCCAGTCGGTGAAGAACTTCATCCTGATCGGGCTCTGGCCCGCCGCCGGGGCACTGTTCATGGGGTGGGCGTTCTTCGTCTCGATCCCGAGCAACGACCCTGTCGTCAACTGGATCGGCATCGGGCTCATCGTGCTCGGTGTCGTCCCGCTCCTGCTCTTCTATCGCAAGGCGAAGGTCTACTACTCGCGGCGGCCGCTCGAACTGCCGCCCGAGCTCGACAAGAAGGCCCCGGTGGACGTCGACCTCCGCTCGCCCGAGCAGGTGGAGACGCTTCCCGACCCGAACACCACAGCGGTGCGAACGATCGAAGACGAGTGATCGTCTGAGACGAAGAGCGGATGCCTCAGCACGAGGCATCCGCTCTTCTGTTTCGTCCCGGTGGTGGGACTCGTCCCCGGCGCCCTCCGCACGCCGCTGCGCGGCGGGCGGAACCTCGGGCCGCGTGGGCCCGCCCACAGTCGGGCTTCTCGGAGACGCGGCGTCAACACGAATCGAAGGGGCCACCCCTGACGGGGCGGCCCCTTCGATTCGTACCGGTGGTGGGACTCGAACCCACACGTCCTCTCGGACAGAGCATTTTGAGTGCCCCGCGTCTGCCATTCCGCCACACCGGCGCGGCACGTCCGCGAACGACCATACCGTAGGATTCAAACGTGACTGAGCAAGAGCAGCCCACTGGGTCTCCGACATCCGTCCCCCGTCGCGTCGTCGTCGCGGAGGATGAGTCGCTCATCCGTCTCGACATCGTCGAGATCCTCCGCGACAACGGCTTCGACGTCGTGGGCGAGGCCGGCGACGGGGAGACCGCCGTCCAGCTCGCGACCGAGCTGCGTCCCGACCTCGTCATCATGGACGTCAAGATGCCGCAGCTGGACGGCATCTCGGCGGCTGAGAAGCTCAGCAAGAACCACATCGCTCCCGTGGTGCTGCTGACGGCCTTCAGTCAGAAGGAGCTCGTCGAACGTGCGAGCGAAGCGGGCGCCCTGGCGTACGTGGTGAAGCCCTTCACGCCCAATGACCTGCTGCCCGCGATCGAGATCGCACTGGCCCGCTACGAGCAGATCATCACGCTCGAGGCCGAGGTCGCCGACATGATGGAGCGATTCGAGACCCGCAAGCTGGTCGATCGAGCCAAGGGGCTGCTCAACGAGAAGATGGGCCTGACCGAGCCCGAGGCGTTCCGCTGGATCCAGAAAGCCTCGATGGACCGTCGGCTCACGATGCAGGATGTCGCCAAGGCGATCATCGAGCAGTTGGCGCCGAAGAAGTCCTGACCCCTCGCCAGTCCCGATCCGATCCCGGATGCGGTGCGGAGTCAGTGGGACGGCAGCGACTTGATGTGGTTGGTGATCCGGATCGTCGAGCACCGTCTGCCGTGATCGTCGGTCACGACGATCTCGTGCACCGTGATCGTCCTTCCCAGGTGCACCGGCGTGCACACACCGGTGACGAGGCCCGACCTCGCTGAACGCGTGTGCGTGGCGTTGATGTCGACGCCGACGGCGAGGCGACCCGGTCCCGCATGCAGGTTGGCGGCCATGGATCCGAGCGACTCGCCGAGCACGACATAGGCACCGCCGTGCATCAGCCCGACGGGCTGCGTGTTGCCCTCCACGGGCATCGTCGCGACGCATCTCTCGGTCGTGAACTCGAGGAACTCCATGCCCATCTTCTCGGCCAATGCGCCCATGCCGCGTGACGTCGCCCACTCCATCGCGTCGATGTTCGCGGGGGGATTCTCGGCCATGACTCACCTCGGGTGCGAAGCCCCGAAGGGGCGGGATGGGGTGTCTCCCGCCCTGACTAGAGTTGCAGGGTGACGGACTCCGCAAAGCCTACCCTTCTCGTCGTGGACGGCCATTCGCTGGCGTACCGGGCCTTCTTCGCACTCCCGGTGGACAACTTCTCCACCAAGGACGGGCAGCACACGAACGGCATCTACGGGTTCCTCGCGATGCTGATCAACCTCATCAAGGCCGAGCAGCCGACCCACATGGCGGTGGCATTCGACACGTCACGGCAGTCGTTCCGCTCGCGCGAGTACACCGAGTACAAGGCGAACCGCTCCGAGAGCCCGTCCGAGTTCAAGGGTCAGATCCCGCTCCTCCAGGACTGCCTCGCGGCGATGAGCATCACGGTGCTCCAGAAAGAGGACATCGAGGCCGACGACATCCTCGCAACCCTCGCCACACAGGGCGCAGAGCAGGGATTCGACGTCCTGGTGTGCTCGGGCGACCGCGACACGATCCAGCTCGTCACCGACGACATCACGCTGCTCTACCCGAACGTGCAGGGCGTCTCCCAGCTGAAGCGCTACGACACCGCGGCGGTCATCGAGCGCTACGGCGTGCGGCCGGAGCAGTATCCCGACATCGCAGCCCTCGTGGGTGAGACGAGCGACAACCTGCCCGGCGTCCCCAAGGTCGGGGAGAAGACCGCGGTGAAGTGGCTCGGGCAGTTCGGCTCGCTCGATGCGCTGCTCGAGAACGCCGACAAGGTCACGGGCGTGGTCGGACAGAACCTGCGCGAGCACCTCGACGACGTCCGACGCAACCGTGCGCTGAACCGCCTGCTGCGGGATGTCGTGCTGCCGGTAGGCCCCCAGGATCTCGCCGTGCAGCCCATGGACGCCCAGGCGGTCCGCGACATCTTCGCGCGACTGGAGTTCAAGACGCTGATACCGCGCGTCGCCGAGCTGGCCGGCATCGAGCAGCAGATGGCGGCCGTCACCTCGGCCGCCGCCGTCCCCATGCCCGTCGCGGCCGAGCCGTCACCCGCCGATCTCCGCGCATGGCTCGATGCCGCCAGCGGCGAAGTGGGCGTCACGACCGTGGTCGAGGGGGGCCTTCCCCGTCGCGTCGGCTTCGCGACTGCGGATGCAGCAGCCGAGGCGACATGGACGCCCGAGGTCTCCGAGGCGCTCGCCGAATGGCTGCAGTCGACGGCCCCCAAAGTCTTCAGCGACGCCAAACCACAGGTCAAGGCGCTCCGACGGGCGGGGATCCGCCTCGGCGGCCTCGCGTTCGACACCATCGTCGCGGGGTGGCTGCTTCGTCCGAGCTTCCCCGACAAGACCCTCGCCCATCTGGTCGATCGGTACCTCGACGAGAAGCTGCCGGAGGCCGACCCCACCCAGCTCGTGCCCGAGACCGAGGGCGCCACTCCCGGGCAGCTGTCGTGGTTCACGCTGCGGGTCGCGGACTCCGTGCGTGGCGAGCTCGCAGCCAGTGTCGCGGCAGTCCTGTCCGACATCGAGCTGCCTACCCTGCTCGCGCTCGCCGACATGGAGCTCGCCGGCGTCGCCGTGTCGCACGAGAAGCTCGCCGCCTTCTCCGTCGACCTCGACGAGCGCGCCGACGCGCTCGCCGAGCGCGCCTACGCCGCGATCGGCCGTGAAGTCAACCTCGGATCCCCGAAGCAGCTGCAGGAGGTGCTGTTCGACGAGCTGCAGCTGCCGAAGACCCGCAAGACCAAGACGGGGTACTCCACGGATGCCGCGGTCCTCGCCGATCTTCAGGACACCAACCCGCATCCGTTCCTCGACCTCCTGCTGCAGCATCGCGAGGCCACCAAGCTCCGCCAGATCATCGAGTCCCTCGACACCGCGATCGGCGCGGATCGGCGCGTGCACACCACGTACGTCCAGACGGGCAGCCAGACCGGCCGGCTCTCGAGCACCGACCCCAACCTGCAGAACATCCCGGTGCGCACGAGTGAGAGTCGTCGCATCCGGGCCGCGTTCGAGGCGGGAGAGGGTTACGAGACCCTGCTCACCGCCGACTACTCGCAGATCGAGATGCGGATCATGGCACATCTGTCCGAGGATCCGGGTCTGGTCGAGGCGTTCAACTCGGGTGAGGATCTGCACCGTTTCGTCGGCGCACGCGTGTTCGGCGTGCCACCGGAGGACGTCACCCCGGCCATGCGCACCAAGGTCAAGGCGATGTCATACGGACTCGTGTACGGCCTGTCCGCTTTCGGCCTCTCGAAGCAGCTGCGCATCGAGCAGACCGAGGCGAAACAGCTCATGATGGAGTACTTCGCCAGGTTCGGCGCGGTGCGCGACTACCTGCGCTCCTCCGTCGAGCACGCGAAGATCGACGGCTACACCGAGACGATCTTCGGCCGGCGCCGGCCGTTCCCCGACCTGGCGAGCCCCAACCGCGTGCTCCGCGAGAACGCCGAGCGCGCCGCGCTCAACGCGCCGATCCAGGGCAGCGCGGCCGACATCATGAAGATCGCGCTGTTCCGCATCCATGACGACTTCGCCGCCCACGACCTCCGCTCGCGAGTGCTGCTGCAGATCCACGACGAACTCGTCGTCGAGATCGCGCCGGGGGAGTGGGATGCCGCGGAGCGCATCGTGCGCGAGCGCATGGGCGGCGCCGCCGAACTCTCGGTGCCGCTGGACGTGCAGATCGGCCGCGGCGACGACTGGAACGAAGCCGGACACTGAGGTTGCGTTTGGCGCGGCGGCGGCCTGATCCTTAGGCTCGACGCATGACTGATGCCACACGCACGCCCACGCAGATCGACACGATTGCAGACGCATGGGTCGACACTCTCGCTGAACTCGAGCCGGGTCTTGCGACCTACATCGGGAGGTTCGAGTACAACGACCGATTCGGCGACTACAGCCCCGCCGGACACGAGCGCCTCGCCGAAGAGGCGCGCAAGACGCTCGCCGCACTCGCCTCTGCGGTGCCGGCCGACCAGATCGATGCCGTCACGCAGCTCGACCTCACCCGGGAGATCGAGCTGGACCTCGAACTCCACGACGCCAAGTGGCACCTGCGCGACCTGAACGTCATCTCGTCGCCCGCGCAGAACATCCGATCGGTGTTCGACCTCATGCCCACCGCGACCGCGGACGACTGGGAGGTCGTCGCCAAGCGCCTGAAGGCTCTGCCGGAGGCGATCGACGGGTATGTCGCGACACTGCGCCAGGGCATCTCCGAGGGCATCGTGCCCGCACAGCGGCAGGTGCGCGAAGTGGTCACGCAGATCGCGCGCTACACGAGCGACAGCGGGTTCTTCGCCACCTTCACAGGCAACGCCGCACCCGATGACGGCCAGCTGCCGGCATCCGTCGCACGCGAGCTGGCCGACAGCTCGAATGCGGCGCGGGTCGCCTACGACGAGCTCGCGCGGTTCCTCACCGCCGAGCTCGCACCCGCGGCGGGCGAGAAGGATGCCGTCGGGCGCGAGCTGTATGCGCTGCAGTCCCGTCGATTCCTCGGCGCGACGATCGACCTCGACGAGACCTACGAGTGGGGTGTCGAAGAGCTCGCACGCATGGTGGCCGAGCAGGAGTCCATCGCGAACGAGATCAAGCCCGGAGCATCCGTCGAAGAGGCGGTGGCCTTCCTCGAGCAGGACGAGAGCCGCAAGCTCCACGGCACCGACGCGCTCCAGCGCTGGATGCAGGAGACCAGCGACCGCGCCGTGGCCGAACTGGGCGCCACCCACTTCGACATCCCCGAGCCGATCCGGCGCCTCGAGTGCATGATCGCGCCCACGAAGGAGGGCGGGATCTACTACACCGGCCCCACGGATGACTTCTCGCGTCCCGGTCGCATGTGGTGGTCGGTGCCCGAAGGCGTCGAGTCGTTCGACACCTGGCGCGAGCTCACGACGGTGTATCACGAGGGCGTCCCAGGTCACCATCTGCAGATCGCCGAAGCCGTCTACAACCGCGCGCAGCTGAACTCGTGGCGGCGTCTGCTCGGGGGCACCTCCGGACACGCCGAAGGATGGGCGCTCTACGCCGAGCGCCTCATGGAGCAGCTCGGCTACCTCGAAGACCCCGCCGACCGCCTCGGTATGCTCGACGGGCAGCGCATGCGGGCCGCGCGCGTCGTCCTCGACCTCGGCGTGCACCTCGAGAAGCCGCGCCCGGACGGCAACGGCACGTGGGATGCCGACTACGCGCTCGACTTCATGCGCGCGAACGTGAACATGCCCGACGAGTTCGTGAAGTTCGAGGTGAACCGCTACCTCGGGTGGCCCGGCCAGGCACCGTCGTACAAGGTCGGGCAGCGCATCTGGGAGCAGCTGCGCGACGAGGTCGAAGAGCGCGAGGGCGCGTCCTTCTCCATCAAGCAGTTCCACAAGCGGGCGCTCGGGATCGGCGGAGTCGGTCTCGACACGCTGCGCGAAGCGCTGGCGCGCTGAGGGTCACTCCGGGAGGTCGTGGGACAGCAGTCGCGCGACCTCCTCGTCCTTCGTCTGCGTGAAGTCGTCGTAGAACTGCCCAACGGCCCAGAAGTCGTGCACGCGGTGCGGGCAGACGAACTCGTCCACGGCATCAGGCGGAGGAGTCCAGTCCGACGGCGCGACCGGTACCGCCAGCACGATGCGCTGCGGGTCCTCGGCCCGGAGTGCGCGGGATGCCGCGACCGCGGTCGCCCCCGTGGCCACGCCGTCATCGACGACGATCGCGGTGCGCCCGGCGATCGCGCCGCCCGAACGGGGGAAGGCGCGAAGCCGGCGTTCGAGCTCGATCCGCTCGAGGTCCTCCACCGACGCGAGCTGCTCGGCCGTGACCCCGCCCGCGCGGACGGCATCTGGATTGACGACGCGAACACCGGCGGCGATCGCGCCCACCGCGAACTCCTGGTGCGACGGAGCGCCGAGCTTGCGTACGACGGCGACGTCGAGCGGCAGCGCGAGCGTGCGAGCCACTTCGGCGGCCAGCACGACACCGCCCCGTGGGATGCCGAAGACGACGGCATCCGTCCCGCGCCAGGCCTCGAGCGACTCGGCGAGTTCGCGCCCCGCGGCGACGCGGTCGGCGAAGATGGCCATGCGCACACGCTACGCCTGCGGCATCCCGCTGTCGCGGGAATGATAGTCGACTCACGTGGGTTCTATGCAGTCGCATGGAGAGGATCCGCACATGAGTGAACCGGCAGGGATCGAACTCGGACTCGACACATTCGGGGATGTGACCCGCGACAGGTCGGGCGCGCTGATCAGCGGCGCCCAGGCAATCCGCAACGTCGTGGATCAGGCGGTGCTCGCCGACGAGGTCGGCCTGTCGTTCTTCGGAGTGGGCGAGCATCATCGCCCGGAATTCGCCGTGTCGAGCCCCGAGATGGTGCTGGCGGCCGCGGCGGCGCGCACTACCCGGATCCATCTCGGCACCGCCGTGACTGTGCTCTCGAGCGACGATCCGGTGCGGGTCTACGAGCGATTCGCAACCCTCGACGCCATCTCGTCCGGACGCGCCGAGGTCATCCTCGGCCGCGGCTCGTTCATCGAGTCCTTCCCCCTGTTCGGCTTCGACCTGCGGGACTACGAAGCCCTCTTCGACGAGAAGCTGGAGCTCTTCTCACGCCTCCTCGACGAGAAGCCCGTGACCTGGCAGGGAACGACGCGCGCGTCCCTCGACGAGGCGGACGTGTACCCGAAGACCGAGGCCGGTCTGAGGGCCTGGGTCGGCGTCGGCGGCACGCCGGAGTCGGTCGTGCGGGCCGCCCGTCACGGCTACGGCCTCATGCTCGCGATCATCGGCGGACCGGCCGCGCGCTTCCGTTCGTTCGTGGACCTGTACCACCGCTCGCTGGCATCGTTCGAGCGCGAGTCCCTTCCGATCGGCGTGCATTCGCCGGGGCATGTGGCCGACACGGACCAGCAGGCGTGGGATGAGGCCTACCCCGGGTTCGAGGCGATGAACAACACGATCGGCCGCGAGCGCGGCTGGCCGACCTACAGCCGGATGCGATTCCAGCACGACGTCGGCCCCGAGGGGGCCCTCTACGTCGGCTCACCCGAGACGGTCGCGCGCAAGATCGCCGAGACGGTGCGGGCTCTCGGCATCCAGCGGTTCGACATGAAGTTCTCGACGGGCACGCTGTCGCACGAGAAGATGATGCGCTCGATCGAGCTGTACGGCACGCGCGTCGCGCCGCTCGTGCGCGAACTGCTGCCCTGAGCCGTTCACGTAGGCTGGGTGCGTGGCATCCGTTCGCTTCGTCGCCATCGGCGACTCCTTCACCGAAGGCGTCGGCGACGAACTCCCCGACGGTCGTGTCCGCGGCTGGGCCGACCTCGTCGCGCAGGGCTGGGCGGATGCTTCGGGCGAGCCGGTCGACTACGCCAACCTCGCGATCCGCGGACGACTGATCTGGCCGATCATCGACGAGCAGCTCGAGCCGGCACTCGCGCTCAAGCCGACCCACCTGTCGTTCAACGGCGGCGGCAACGACATGCTCCGACCGCGCACGAGCGTGTCGCGTGTGGTCGACGGGTTCTCGCACGTGGCGCAGCGATGCGACGACGAGGGCGTGCAGCTCATCATGCTCTCCGGGGCGAACCCGTCAGGACAGCTGCCGCTCGGTCGCGTTTTCCAACGGCGTGGGGATCTGCTGACCGCCGCGGTCTCAGCCAGGTTCGCGGATCGACCCGACATCGTCAGGGCCTTCAACTGGCCTGATCGCGAGCTGTCGACCTCGGCCTACTGGTCCGAGGATCGGCTGCACATGAGCGCGCGTGGGCACCATCGTGTCGCGGCGCGCGTGCTGACCGCACTGGGGATGGAGCCGCCGAGCGGGTGGTGGTCGCTGCCATCGGTGCCCGCGGCCCCGGCACAGCGCACCGCCTACTATCGGGAGCACGTCGGACCGTGGGTACGTCGTCGGCTCACCGGCACGTCGTCCGGCGACGGCCGCGAGCCGAAGTACGCCACGTGGACGACGTTCGAGCCGGCTCAGGACTGACGCTCCACGAGGGCGATCCGCAGATCCGCGTTGATACGTGCGGTACGCAGGCCGCGCCGGTGATCGCTCATCGCACGGCGCGCACCGAATAGACGAGCTCGGCGAACTGCCCGGCTTGCCGGACGGACTCGAGCCGCAGGCGATCCGACTCGATTCGCCGGGGGAGGAGCGGGCGTCCCGAAGGAAGGGTGACCGGTGCCACGCTGACCCGGATCTCGTCCAGGTGGCCGGCATCCGCGAACTGGCCGACGAGGTCTCCGCCGCCGACGAGCCATACGTCGCGGTCGCCCGCCGCGGTGCGCACCTCGTCCCAGATGGCTGCGACCTCGCCGGAGCGGAAGCGGATGTCGGCGCCGGAGACGGCGGGAAGCGCCCTGCTGCTCAGCACGAACGCCGGCTGCTCGGGGTAGAACCACTTCTCGGGGTGCTCCACGAGGTCCTCGTGCCCGACGACCCATTCGTACGTCGTGGAGCCCATCACCAGCGCGCCGATCCCTTCGAGGAAACCGCTGAAACCGCCCTCGGCCTCGTCGGCGCCGGGCACGTCGAACAGCCAGCTGAGTGAGTCGGCGTCGTCGGCCAGGTAGCCGTTGAGCGTGGTCGCGGTGTTGAAGATGACACGGGTCATGAGGCACACAGTAGCGCGACGAGAAGACGCTGTTGACAGGTATTCAACCAGTCGGTATTGTACTTATTGGTTGAATACTAGGAGGCGAGATGACAACCGACCAGCTGAGCGCCACGTTCTCGGCCCTCGCCGATCCGACCCGTCGCGCGATCCTTGCCCGGCTCAGCCAGGGTGAGGTGACGGTGGGGGAGCTGGCCGCCCCGTTCGACATGACGCTCGCCGCCGTGTCGAAGCACTTGCGCGTGCTCGAGCGGGCGGGGCTCGTCACCCGCGGTCGGGACGCGCAGTTCCGGCCGGCCCGACTCGACGCGACGCCGCTTGCCGCGGCATCTGAATGGATCGGCGACTACGCCCGCTTCTGGGAGGACAGCATCGGCGCCCTGGATCACTACCTGAACGCCCTGCAGCAGATCCGCATCACAGCCCACGACAAGGAGAACACCCATGGCTGACTACTTCACGATCACTCGCACGCTGCGCGCCCCGCGCGAGCTCGTCTTCGAGGCTCTCACCAAGCCCGAGCACTTCGCAGTGTGGTTCGGCACCGCCGCCGTCGAGGTGCCGCAGGACACGCTGACGATGGATGTCCGCCCGGGCGGCGCGTTCCGTGCGGTGATGCAGCTGCCCGACGGCAATCGCATCGACTGGGCGGGGTCGTACGTCGAGGTCGACCCGCCATCGCACCTGGCGATGACACTGACCGACCAGCCCGGCGACGAGGTCGGCCTGCCGGTGCTGTTCGACCTCGAAGAGGTCGACGGCGGCACGCAGCTCACGATCAGTCAAGACCGGTCGGACTTCACGGACGAGCAGGTCGCGGCCACCATCGCGGGCTACAACGCGTTCATCGACGACATCGAGCGGGTCGTCGAGCAGCTGCAGACGACCTGAGACCCACCGCGAAGGAGGTTCACAGGGCGCCCGCGCGACGGAGCGCGCTCATCGCGAGCGTGCTCCCCGCGCGGGCGCTCTGTTGGGGCGAGGCGCCGGACAGCGCGGCGGTGAGGTACCCCGCCGCGAAGGCGTCCCCCGCGCCGGTGGAGTCCACCACGTCGGCGACACGTTCCACGGGCACCTCCACGGCGGCTCCGTCGATGCGGACGATGACAGGATCTCCGCCTCGCTTGACGACGTAGACCCCGGTCAACGCCGGGTCGAGTCCGAGTTGCGCGGCCGCGGCTGCCTCATCGGCGTTCGCGAAGACGACGGCGGGCGCGACGGCGGCGAGGATGTTCGAGAGCGTGTCGGCCCCGAGGTCTCGCATCGTCGCGACGCTCGAGAGGTCGAGACTCGTCGGGACGCCACGATCGGCGAGCAGGCGGGCGGTCTCGAGCAGCGCCGCGCGCGACGGCGGCGCAGCGAAGCCGTACAGCGGTAGATGCACCCACTCGGCATCCGTCAGCCACTGGGGATCGATCGGCCCGAGTTCGGCAGCCGCACCGCGGTCGGTGATCATCGTGCGCTCGCCCCCGGCATCCACCAGCACGACGATGGCTCCGGTGCGGCCTGCCCGTTGCACCCGCACGTCCACGCCTGCGGCCGCGAGCTCGCCTGCGAGGGTGCGGCCGAGCGTATCGTCGCCCACCCTCCCGATGAACCGGACCGGACGGCGTGGGCTCGCCGCGACGGCGACGTTGGCGGCGCTGCCACCCCGCGTCAGGCGGACCTCCGCGGGATTGTCGGTGCCGTGCTCGAGGGCAGCGCCCCCCAGCACGATGAGGTCGGCGACGAGGTCGCCGATGACGACGAGCATCAGGGTGCGGCCGCGAGGACGAGCGCGATCTCGGCGCCGAGGGCCACGTTGCCGCGGTACACCTCGACGTTCACGTCGAGGCTGCGCCCCGCTGTCTCGCGCTGGAAGCAGTCGAGCAGGAACGGCGTCGTATCGTGTCCGGTGACCCCGGACGCCTCGGCCGCGGCGAGAGCACGCGTGAGCACATCGTCGTGCAGGGCAGGCGGCAGCTCGTGCTCCACCGCCACCGGGTTCGCGACCAGCAGTGTGGATGCAATGCCGAGCGCGTCGCGCTGCCGTGCGATGTCGGCGATCTCGGCGGGGGAGTGGACGGAGTACTCGATGTCGTGCCCCGAATCGGCGATGTAGAACCCGGGGTAGTCGGTCGTCCGGTAGCCCACGACCGCCAGGCTCAGGGTCTCGAGGCGTTCGAGAGTGAGCGGGATGTCGAGAATCGACTTCACGCCTGCGCTCACCACGACGAGTGGAAGCGTCGCGAGGGTGCTGAGGTCAGCCGATTCGTCGAACGTCTGCTGCGCACCGCGATGCACACCACCGAGTCCGCCCGTCGAGAACACCCGAACCCCGGCGCGGTGGGCGAGATACGCGGTCGCCGCCACTGTGGTCCCGGCGCTCAGTCCCTTCACCGCCGCCACGGCGAGATCGCGCAGACTCGCCTTCACGACGCCCGCTGAGGTGGAGAGGCGCTCGATCTCGTCCGCGGTGAGTCCGACGGTCGGCACTCCGTGGACCACGCCGATCGTCGCGGGAACCACCCCCGCGCTGCGCACCCGCTCCTCAGCCTCGAGCGCGACATCCAGGTTGCGAGGCCGGGGGAGCCCGTGCGTGAAGATCGTGGACTCGAGCGCGAGGACCGGTGCCCCGTCCGCGATCGCCGCCCGCACGGCATCCGACACTCTCAGACCGACCATGCCGTCAACCTTTCGTCCTGCAGTCACCACATTGGAGCATCCGGTGTCAACCCCCTTGGCAGTTTGCCATGCCAACAGCGATTCTGATGGGCGAGGCGCTCCAGCGCCGTGTCCCAGGGGCGCATTGCGACCCCGGAAAGGAACCTCGCATGAGCATCGGAGCAGGGATCGTACTGTTCGCCATCGGAGCCATTCTCGCGTTCGCTGTGAACGTGCAGCTGGATTGGGTGAACCTCGACATGATCGGCTACATCCTGATGGCAGCGGGAGCGGTGGTCTTCATCCTCGGCCTCGTGCTGATGATGCGGCGCCGCCAGTCGGAGAGCGTCACGCGCACAGCGGTCGACCCGGCCGCGAACGAGCGCGTCACACGCCGGTCCAGCAGCACCACCCCGGACGACACCCTCTGACACACAGCAGAGCCGAAAGCCCGGATCAGGCGGCATGCCTCCCGATCCGGGCTTTCGCTGTCTCAGCGTTCCGCGGGCTTGCGCCAGACCGACACGTGACTCTCGCTCTCGGAGGTGAAGGGCGCGCCCAGCCAGTCCGCGCTTCGCTGCTCGAGCCGGAGGCCGGCGAGTTCGGCCATCAGGTCGCATTCGGCAGGCCAGATGTAGCGGAAGTTGCTGAAGCCGTATCTCGCCGTTCCGTCGGGCAACCGCCGGTAGTGGTGGGAGGTTCCCTGCTGCGTGACCAGGTCGTACGTGTCGAACCCGACGTGATCATCGCTGATCTCGAAGGGCACGGCTTTCTGACCCGGCGGAAGCCGGCGGATGCCGGGCACCCACAGTTCGACGACGAACCGGCCGCCGAGAGCGAGATGTCGCGCAGCGTTGCGGAAGCACGCCACCTGCTCCGCCTGCGTGCGCAGGTTGCCGATGCTGTTCCACACGACGTAGACCAGCGAGAACTCTCCGGGAACGCGGGTGGTCGCCATGTCACCGGCCAACACGGGAATCGCGTCGGCCGGCGCCTTGGATCGCAGCCGGTCGATCATGGGCTGCGACAGCTCGATTCCCTGCACCGGGATTCCGCGATCGCGCAGCGGGATCGCCACACGCCCCGTGCCGATCGCGAACTCGAGTGCGGGGCCCGCGCCGGCCAGGCGAGCCAGCATGTCCACGGCCGGCTCGACGACCTCTGGAGCGAACATGTCGGCCGAGTCGTCCTCGAAGCGGCGGGCGGTGTCTTCGTCCCAATAATCGCTGCTGGTCATGTCGCGATGGTACGGCGCGCACGCGGGACTCGCGTTCCACGGCGGCCAGGCGCGCCACCGCAACGCCCCGGCCCGCGTGGATCCCAGGGCGGGCTACGACCAGCGCAGGGTCTTGGCCGGGCAGCTCGGCGAGTGCTGGCGCTGACGCCGACGGAACCGCGTCGCCACGACATCCGGATCCGTCACGGTGGTGTCGCATCGGATGCGGGGGGGCTGGCGGCCAGGCGCTCGAACGCGCCCGGACCGTCGTGTGGCCTCGCCGGGGCATCGAGGTGGCGAACGCGAAGCTCATCCATGAGCTGCTCGATGAACGCCGAACCCCCGTCGCGCATGACCTGCTGCCGGCTCTGGAGCTCGACGGCTGCGGAACGCCAGTCGAGGCCCCAGTCGCCCAGGGCGCAGAGGATCGGCACGGTCCGGATGCCGGCCTCTGTCAGGCTGAAACGCGCCCGCTGCCCTCGGGCCGCGGTGCCGCGGGTGAGCAGTCCCGCATCGAGGAGGCGCTTCAGGCGATCGGCGAGGATGTTCGAAGCGATGCCTTCGATCGACCCGGTGAGCAGGGCCCGGAAGTAGCGGCGGTCGCCGAAGATGACATCGCGCAGCACGAGCAGCGACCAGCGATCACCGAGCACCTCGACGGCCGCACTGATCGGGTCCCCGGACCGTGGTTCCACGATTCCTCCTTGACAGGTGTTTCGCACTCAATATAGTGGTTGCAGAACGCAATCACTATTCGAGAAGAGAACTGATGGGCCGCTTCGTCTATTCGATGAACGTGTCGCTCGACCTGCGGATCGAGCAGGTCGCCGGGGACAACGGCGCGGGGGAGTGGATCCGCATCGACGAGGAGCTGCACCGCGAGTTCAACGCCCGGGCACGTGAGGCCGCGCTGATCGTGCACGGGCGGGTTTTCTACGAGACCATGGAGGAGTTCTGGCCGAGTGCGCGTGAGGATGCGTCGCTGCCGGACTTCCTGCGCGAGTACGGCGAGATCTGGACCGCCAAGCCCAAGGTGCTCGTCTCCCGCACTCGCCGCAGCGCGGATCACAACACCCGGATCATCGGCGGAGACGACGCGATCGACCAGCTCGCCGTTCTTCGAAGAGGCACCGACGGCATCATCGGCGTGGGGGGCGCGGCGCTGGCGACGCAGCTGCTTCGGGCGAGGCTGCTGGATGAGCTGCTGCTGACCACGCATCCCGCGATCCTCGGCTTCGGCAGACCCTTGTTCGACGAATACGACATGCCGATCGATCTCGACCTGCTCGAGCAGCGGTCGTTCGAATCCGGCGTCACCATGCATCGCTACGCCATCCGGGATGCAGGGAAGGGCGACTGATGCTCGAAAGGGTCGCGGACGGTGTGCTCATCCACCCGAGCGCGTTCATGCAGACCAATACGGTGGTCGTCGAGGGGCCGGATGGCGTGCTGCTCGTCGACCCCGGCATCTCGAGCGACGAGATGGCAGGCATCGCGAGCGACCTTCGCGCGTCGGGCCGCCCCGTGGCGGCGGGCTTCTCCACCCATCCGCACTGGGATCACCTGCTCTGGCACGCCGGGCTCGGCCAAGGACCCAGATACGGCACAGCTCGAGGTGCGGCGGCGATCAGAGCCCGGATGTCGGACCTTGGCTGGCAGGAAAGAGCCGCGGGGATGATCCCATCCGACGCGGGTGACGTGCCGCTGGACGAACTGTTCGGCCTCATCACCGAGCTGCCCGCCGACGCGACGAGGTTGCCCTGGGATGGCCAGGGGATCCGGATCATCGAGCACCAGGCGCATGCCCCGGGGCATGCAGCCCTGCTGATCGAGGACCCCGGAGTCCTCGTCGCGGGCGACATGCTCTCGGACGTCCTGGTTCCGATCCTCGACCTGGGCGGCGGCGCCGACCCGATCGAGGACTATCTCACCGCGCTGGACCTGCTCGAGGATGCGGCGGGTGACGTCGATGTCGTCGTTCCCGGCCACGGCTCGGTCGGCGGAGCCGGCCAGGTTCGCGCGCGGATCGACCGGGACCGGGAATATCTGCACGCGGTGCGCGACGGCGAGGACCCCAGCGACTCGCGGATCGGCCCATCAGCCACGCCGGGCTGGGAATGGGTGAGCGACCTGCACGCCGGACAGCTCGAACGCCTGCGTCAGCGACGCTAGCTCACACGTGTCTGATCAGCGCCGGGGAGGGGCTCGGGCTCTCGATCTGACATAATGTGCATTATCGGCTATTCCGCTCGTCACGACATCGAGCCCATCGTGCTCTCGCCGGTGTCGCGGGCACGGATCTCGCGCATCGCTCGAAGATGAACAGCAGCCCAGCTGCGGAACGGCCGCCACACCTCGGACAAGGACGCGGCCGATCGGTCCGACCCGTACTGATGGGCGATCTCGGCGTCGAGCCTGCGTTCGGCCGTCGGCATCACGTCCGGAGCGTTCGCGCCGCGGATGACGACGAGCTCGGCGGCGAACGGACCGAGGCCCTTGATCTGCTGCACGCGCTCGATCGCGTCAGCGGCATCGATCGAACGCAGCGCCGCGCCATCCAGGATGCCGTCGAGCGCGGCTTCGGCAACGGCCGCCAGGTACTCGTTCTTGCGGCCCGGCAGCTCCAGGTCGAGCGTCCTCAGGGTGGTCGGCGTCGGGAACGCGCCGTCCTCGCCGTATCGGCTCACGATCTCACTGCGCAGGACAGCGGCCTGCCGGATCCGGATGCGCTGAGACAGCACCGCCCACGCCGCGGCCTCGTACGGTGAATGGAACCCGCACGGCCGCAGGCCCGGCAGCCGTTCCTGCGCTATCGCGATGACCGGATCGCGGCGACCGACATCCGGCCATTCGCGTGCATCGATGTCGATGGACAGGAAGCGGCTCACCTGATCGGCAGCCGCCGCCAGATCGCCGTGGCCTGTGAGCGAGATCCGCGCGGAGCCGCCGTCCTGCACCACAACCGATTCGACCCGGTGCCAGTCCCTCTCGCCGAGGAACACCGTGTGGAGCGCTTCGGGCGCGTGCTGCGCCGACAGCGCGGCCGGCGCGAAGCCCTCCCAGAAGTCGCGGCTGGTCCTGAGCGACCAGGGACCGAGCACCTCACGATCCACGACCAGCGCGGGGGGCATCGTTGCATCTGCAGCCATGGTCGGAGCCTAGGCGCGACCTCCGACACGCGCAGCACCGCCTCTGTCAACCACTCGGAGCGCTTCGGCGTCGGCGAGGTCATCTCACGCGACACCGTGTCCTCACCACGATCGGGTGCGTGCCGGTGCTCATCCCGATCACGCTGGTGCTGGGCTCACCGCTCCCGGCTCGGAGATCACGAGTTCGCGGAGGGTTCCCACGACGATCCTCGTCTGCGACCCACCGCGGAGCACCGTCACGAGCGTGTGGGTGCAGCCACGGCAGCGGACGATCGCCGCGAACTCGTCGATCTCGACGATCGCCTCGGCGAACGGGGCCGCCGATCCGCATCCCCCGCAGGTGCCCACGATCGTGGTGACATCGCCTGCGAAGACCTCCGACAGGATGCCGGCCGCCGCGTTTCCGTCGACCACCACGGTGGCGTTCTCAGCTCTCATCACGCACCTCCGAAGCGCTCGGTCTTGACGCGGCGCGCATCGTGGCCGAGTTCCACCAGCGTGTCGGCGACATGCTCGACGAACCCCGTCGGCCCGCACACGTAGACCACCGGCATCCGGTCCGCCGGCCACACCGAGGTCGCCAGCGCCGCCTTGTCGACCCGACCGACCCGGCCTTGCCATTCCGGCGGCGCGGACCGCGTGTACGCCCAGGTGACGTCCACTCCCCCGGCCGCGATGCCATTTCCGAGCTCTTCGCGATATATCGCGTCTTGGGGGGTGCGTACCGAGTACAGCAGCCGGAACGGCACGTCAGCTGTGGCATCGGTCCTCGCTCGCGCCATGGCCATGAGCGGCACGATGCCCGACCCGCCCGCGATCAGCTGCACCGGCTGTGCTCCCCCAGGCCGCCACACGAAGTACCCGCCGAGCGGACCCTTGACCTCGAGCTCGTCGCCGGGAAGCACGTCGCGCACGAGGTAGGGCGAGACCTCGCCGTCGGGGATCTCATCGACCGCGAGCTCGATGGTGGGGGCGGAGCCGTACGAGCCCAGCGAGTACGACCGGACCGCCTGGTAGCCGTCCTCGGCGGTGAGCCGGATGTCGACATGCTGCCCGGGATCGCTTCCCGGCCAGCCCGGCACCTCGACGTGCAGCACTCGTGCCGTGGACGTCGCGGGCGCCACCTCGACGACCCGCGCGGACCGCCAGTCCCCGACGATCACCAGTAGCGCTCTTCGGTCCAGGGGTCGCCGTGCATGTTGTACCCGTTCTGCTCCCAGAAGCCCGGCTCATCCCGGGCCATCAGGGTGAGGCCGCGCACCCACTTCGCGCTCTTCCAGAAGTACAGATGCGGCACGAGAAGGCGCGCCGGACCGCCGTGCTCGGGGTCGAGCGGATCGCCTTCGAACTCGAAGGCCACCCACGCGCGGCCACCCCGCAGATCCGCCATCGGGACGTTGGTCGTGTAGCCGCCGTATGAGTGCACCATCGTGAAGTCGGCATCCGTCTCGACGTGGTCGAGCAGGGTGTCCAGCGATACGCCGCGCCACGAGGTGCCGAGCTTCGACCAGCGGGTGACGCAGTGGATGTCGGTCGCCACGTCCTCGATCGGCAGCGCCATGAACTGGTCCCATGTCCATGTGGTGACCATGTCGGCCTCGGTGCGGATGGCGAACGACCACTTGTCGGTGTCGATCTTGGGCGTCGGGCCTGCCGACAGCACCGGAAAGTCCTCTGTGATGTACTGCCCCGGAGGCAGCCTCGCGTCGCTCTCCCGCCGCCGGGCGCCGAAACCTCTCGAGAAGACCGCCATCTCTCCCCCTACCTGGTCAGAAGCTCGCACGCTCACGGTAACGCGCCTGCCGCTCCAGCGCGAGAACGGATCTGGCAGCAGCGGAACGGAATGCCGCGACACACGCGGAATCGTTCATCCCCTATTGCCGTAACAGGTCTAGGCTGAGGCGCGCACCTCACAGGGAACTCTCAGAAAGGGCATCTCATGTCCAGCGAAACATCGGCCGAGCGATCGGCCATCAACGGCATCCGCACCGCGCTCGGTGTCGGCGGCGTCCTCGCCGTCATCGTCGGCATCCTGATCCTGGCCTGGCCGGGCAAGACCGCCATGGTCGTCACGGCCATCATCGCCATCTACGCGATCGTCGCGGGCCTCGTGTATGCGGGCCTCGGCATCTTCTCGAAGAACCGCGGCGGCTGGTCCCGTGTGGGCCACATCGCGCTCGGCATCCTGTTCATCATCGCCGGCGTGGTCGCATTCCTGAACCTCAGCCAGACCACGGCGTGGCTCGCGGTGTTCCTCGGCATCCTCGTCGGCATCATGTGGATCGTCGAAGGCATCGTCGCGCTGTCGACGCTCGGCGACGCGCGCTCGAAGGTCTGGTCGATCATCTTCGCGATCATCAGCATCATCGCCGGTATCGTCCTGCTGTTCTCCCCGCTGTGGGGAGCCGCCGTGCTGTGGTGGCTGCTGGGCATCGCGCTCGTCGTCCTCGGCATCATCAACATCATCCGCGCCTTCACCTACCGGGGCGACTGACACCAGGAACACCGGAAGGCCCGGGACCGCGAGGTCCCGGGCCTTCCGCGTGCGAGCGGCGGTTCAGCCGATCGGCAGCTTCCGCCGCCACCAGTCGAGCACCGCTTCGAATCGCTCCACGCGATGGCGGGGCTGGCCCGACCTCGTCAGCTCATGGTCCTCACCGGGGAACACCAGCAGCTCGGCATCCGTCCCCTGACGCTTCAGTGCGCTGTAGTAGCGGGTCGCCTGTTCGAGTGGGCAGCGGAAGTCCAGCTCCGAATGGATGACGAGAGTCGGTGTGGTCACATGATCGACGACGGCCATCGGGCTCTGGCGCGCGATGACTCCGGAGTCGATGCCCACGTACTCGTCCCCGAAGAAGGCGCCGATGTCGCTGGTGCCCTGGAAGGAGACGGGGTCGAGGAATGCGCGCTCGACGATCGCGCCGGCGAAGCGATGATCGTGCGCGATCACCCAGGCCGTGAGATAGCCGCCGTATGAACCGCCCATGATGCCCACGCGCGATCCGTCGAGGGACGAGTCCGCGGCGACAACTTCCTCGAGGAAGTCGATGACATCGGCGAAGTCCACCGTTCCCATCGCCTGGCGGATGACGCGGCCGTGTTCGCGCCCGTAGCCGGCCGATCCGCGCGGGTTGCAGTACACGACGGCATAACCGGCGTCCACGAGCACCTGCGTCTCGTCGAAGAGATGGATGCCGTAAGAGGCATACGGGCCGCCGTGGATCTGCAGGATGACGGGGAACGGGCCGTCCCCCTGCGGAGTGGCGACCCAGCCGTGCACCGGATAACCCTCGCGCCCGTCGATCGTGAGCTCGCGAACGGACGCGATTCCCGCGTGTGCGGCCGGCGCGCCGAACGCGGTGAGAGTCCGCGGCTCGCCGGACTCCACCAGCATGAGCTCGCCGAACGACTCCGGCGTGGCGATCGCGGCGAGGATCCTGTCAGCCGCCGACGCGTGACCCGCCACCTCGACATCGCCGCCAAGCACCTCGGTGACCTGCCCCGAACGGGTGACGCGCAGCAGCCGCACGCGTCCTCGCGTGCGGTCCTGCACGAGGAAGTCATCGCCGATCGGCGTGATGTGGCTGCCCACCTCGCCGAGGTCCACCGTCTCGGGATCCGTCAAGGCGCGGGGGCCCGACGGCTCGACGATCCAGAGCGCCACGCCCGGTGCGACGAAGTCGATGCCTTCCGGGCCCACGTCGCTCGCCAGCAGCGCGATCGTGCCGTCGTCGGCGACGGCGACCTCGTCCACCGAGAGATTCGCGTCGCGGCCCAGCACCTCGCGCTCGCCGCTGCCGTCTGCGCGGACGGCGGCGACGACGGAGCGCAGGTCTCGGCGCATGGGTTCGATGTCATCGATGACCGTCAGGATCTCGTCGCCCGCGAACACCGCGCCCGATTGGGACGGCCCGTCCTCACCCAGGGGCGTCGCCTGGTGCGCCAGCACCTGCTTCTTCTTCGGCTTCTCATCCTCGGCGCCGGTGACCGCCGCCGGCTCGTAGAACGGCTCGCTGTCGGTGGAGGGCGCCTCGATGACGAACAGGCGGGACGGCCGATCGGCGAGGTAACCCAGCCCGTTGGCGTGCCACCGCACACCCGTGATGCGCCGCGGAGCCTCGGCCGCGGCATCCAACCCCTCGACCGAGCCGTATCGTCCCGGCTCGGGGACGCGTGCAGTGAACGCGAGCACGTGCCCGTCCGGCGACCAGTCGAACTCGCTGACGCCGAGCGCGGCATCCGTCGCCTGCACGGGCTCACCGCCGCCGCCGTCGACGACGAAGATCTGCGGCTTGCCCTTCGCGTCGCCGCGAAGGAAGGCGATCCGCGAGGCATCGGGCGACAGCCGTGGTGCGGAGTCGGCGGTGCCCCGCGTCAGGCGCCGCGGCGCGCCGTCGGGGAGGTCGATGCGCCACAGCTGACCGACGGCGCGGTTCGCGACCAGATCGGGACGCGAGACCGCGAAGACGGCGAATGAACCGTCCGGGGCGATCTCGGGGCGTCCGACCGAGACGAGCTTCTCGATGTCTTCGGCGCGCACCCGTCACTCCCCCGCGAACGAGCCGGTGTCTCCGACCAGACGGGTGTTGTCGGAGGGGATCGGATCCACCGCGGCGCGCGCGACCTCGGCGGCGAACTCGCTGACGTTGTAGAGCTTTCCCGCCGACTCGCGACGCTCGGCGATCGCGCCGGGGTTCGCGCGCTCGAGCAGGGTCGCGGTGATGGTGCCTTCGATCATGTCGCCCGACACCACGACGAACTCCACGCCGCGCTCGGTCAGCGCGGGGATGCGCTCACGCAGTGCGTCCTCGCCCGCACGCTTGGACAGCGCAACGGGTTCGTACTCGGGCATCGTGGGAGTGGTGCGGATGAAGTGGGCCTGATGGCTCGTCACGAACACGACGCGCCCGCCCTCGCCCAGCAGCTGCAGCGCAGTCTCGAGCACGGAGACCTGGGCGTCACGGTTGAGCTTCAGCGCGTAGTCCTCGGCCATCCCCGACTCCATGCCGCCCGACGCGTTCAAGACCAGGATGTCGAGGCCGCCGAACGTGCGCTTCACCTCGTCGAACATCGCCTGCACCGAATCGGGGTCGGTGAGGTCGGCGCCTACGACGAGAGCCTCGACGCCCAGTGCGCGCAGATCGTTCGCGAGCTTCTCGGCCCGAGGAGCCTTGTTGCGGAAGTTGATGACGACGTTCGCGCCCGCCTCGGCGAAGTACCGGACGGTGTCTGCGCCGATGCCGCGCGAAGACCCGGTGACCAGTGCGGTCCTGCCTTTCAGCGAGTCGGCGGCGAGAGGCTGGAACATGGTGGCGGCTCCTGACGGATCGGCGCCCGGACGGGGTCCTCCGGGCCGATTCGACCCTATCAACCGCGGGTGTTCCAGCCGGTGTTAGGGTTCCAACAGAGGCGAAGAAGGGACTGGGCGAAGGTGCCGGATCTCACGCAGTACATGTGGATCGGATGGCTGGCACTCGCGGTCATCTTCATCATCATCGAGCTCGTCACGCTGGAATTCACGTTCCTCATGCTGGCGACCGGCTCGCTCATCGGCGGGCTGGGCGTGAACCTGCTCGGCGGCCCCTGGTGGCTGCAGATCGTGGTGGCCGCAGTGCTGTCGGTCCTGCTGCTCTTCACGATCAAGCCGCTGCTGCTGCGCCGACTGCATCGCAGCGATCCGGACGCGAAGACCAACGTCGACGCGATCTACGGCCAGGGCGGGCGCGTCATGTCGCGCTTCACCGACACCAAGGGCTTGGTCAAGCTCGACAATGGCGAGACCTGGACGGCCCGCCTCGCGCCGTCGCAGTCGGGGGCAGAGCTGGATGTCGGCGATCGGGTCGTCGTCGCCGCCGTGTCGGGAGCGACGGTCGAGGTCGTACCGGCGAACACCGTGACCGGCACGGAAGACGGAAGGACTTCGCACAATGGCTGACATCGGCACGCTCGTCGGGCAGATCCTCGTGATCGCGCTGGTCGTCGCCGTGGCGATCTTCGTGGTCGTGGTGCTCTTCCGCTCGATCCGCATCATCCCGCAGGCATACGCCGGGGTCGTGGAGCGCCTCGGCCGCTACCAGCGCACGCTGAGCCCCGGCCTCAACATACTGGTGCCCTTCGTCGACCGGCTGCGTCCGCTGGTCGACCTGCGCGAGACGGTGGTGTCGTTCCCGCCGCAGCCGGTGATCACCGAAGACAACCTCGTGGTCTCGATCGACACGGTCGTGTACTTCCAGGTCAACGACGCCCGCGCGGCGACGTATGAGATCGCGAACTATCTCGGCGCCGTCGAGCAGCTCACCACGACGACGCTGCGCAACGTGGTCGGCGGGCTGAACCTCGAACAGGCTCTCACCAGTCGTGACGAGATCAACGGGCAGCTGCGCATCGTCCTCGACGAAGCCACCGGCAAATGGGGCATCCGCGTCAACCGTGTCGAGCTGAAGGCGATCGATCCGCCGCACTCCATCCAGGACTCCATGGAGAAACAGATGCGCGCCGAACGCGACCGGCGCGCCGTGATCCTGACGGCCGAAGGGTCCAAACAGTCGCAGATCCTCGAAGCCGAGGGCCGGCGGCAGGCGGACATCCTGCGCGCCGAAGGCGACAAGCAGGCCCAGGTGCTGCATGCCCAGGGTGAGGCAGAGGCGATCAAGACGGTCTTCGACGCGATCCATGCGGGCAACCCCGACGAGAAGCTGCTCGCCTACCAGTACCTGCTGACACTTCCGAAGATCGCCGAGAGCGCATCGAGCAAGCTGTGGATCATCCCGAGCGAGTTCACCGACGCGCTCAAGGGCATGAGCGGTGCGTTCACGGGCTCCATCATGGATGCCGCGAACGCGCCACGGGCCGAGCAGGAGCTGACCGGCGGCGAGCCGCCCTCGCCGTGACCCACCCCTGGTTCGAGGGCACGGCGCCGCCTCGCGTGCTCGCGCACCGCGGGCTGGTCCGATCCGAGGATGCCGCGCACGGCATCGCCGAGAACTCGTTCGCGGCGGTCGCCGCCGCTCATGCCGCGGGCTGCGACTACGTCGAGTCCGACTGCCACCTCACCGCGGATGGCAGGGTCGTGCTGTTCCACGACGAGGATCTCTCCCGCGTGACCGGCGACCCTCGACAGGTCGCGCAGGTGAGTGCGCGCGAGCTCGAGAAGCTCATGGCCCAGCGCGGCGGGCTCATCACGCTGGTGCAGGCGCTCGACGCGTTTCCGGACGTGCGGTTCAACCTCGACGTGAAAGTCCCTGATGCGGCCGTCCCCGTCGGCAGACTCATCGCTCCGCACGCGGAGCGCGTGCTGGTCACGAGCTTCTCCGACGACCGGCGCCGAGAGGCGCTCGAGGCTGCGCTGGCGGCGGGAGCCGGCATCCGTCCCGCGACATCCGCAGGGACCGCGACGATCGTCCGGCTGCTGGGTGCCCTCGCGGTGAGATCGGACCGTCTCGTGCACCGTGCCCTCGCCGACGTCGACGCCCTGCAGGTGCCCGAACGTCGCGGGCCGGTGCGGATCGTGACGAAGAGACTCATCGAAGCGGCTCACCGGCACGGCGTCGAGGTGCATGTCTGGACGGTCAATGATCCCGTCGCCATGCGCCGCCTCGTGGCGCGGGGAGTCGACGGGATCGTGACCGATCGAGCCGATATCGCGCTGCGGATCCTGAAGGACTGACCCGGGTGCGGGCGCCCCGCGAACGGATGGCGCCTCACACTGTGCATACACTGTGAAAGGTTCTCGAGAGCCCTGCGTTCGGAGTATCCGCTCAGGTCACTTCGTTATACCTGAAGACGACGAGAGGACCTCACCATGGCAGACCGCAGTCTGCGCGGCATCCGACTCGGCGCCCAGAGCCTGCAAAGCGAAGAGGGCGTCGTATTCCATGAGCGCGCACAGCACACCTACACGTGCACGTCGTGCGGACGTGACACGACCATGACATTCGCAGCCGACGCCGAGATTCCTCAGGCGTGGGAATGCCGCATCTGCGGCGCCGAGTCGCTGCTGCGCATCGGTGACGGCACCGCGACCGTCGACCACAGCGGCGACAAGGTCGCCCGCAGCCACTGGGACATGCTGCTCGAGCGGCGCTCGCTCTCCGAGCTCGAAGAGCTCCTCGAAGAGCGCCTCGCCTACGTGCGCTCGCGCCGTGGCGCTGGTGAAGACGTCACGCTCGACAAGATCAGCGCCTGACGCTCACGCATTCCGCGAGACGCCGGTTCCTTCGGGAGCCGGCGTCTCGGCGTTGCCCCGCCGTCGCGCGGCGATCACGCCCAGTGCCAGGATCGCCGCCAGGCTCCCCCATCCGATCACGGTCTGGATCGCGGCACCGGCGATGACGGCGGGGGTCAGGCCCGTGCGCAGCGGCACGTCGACCAGCAGATGCCCCGCCACGTCGGGAGGCAGTCCCGCGATCTCGGTGCCGTCGACCGCGATGACCTGACTGGTGCCCACCGTGGAGAGGTTGACCACGGCCCGGCCGGTCTCGATGGCCCGCATGCGGGCGAACGCCAGCTGCTGGAGGTTCTCGTCGGTGCCGCGGAAATCGGCGTTGTTCGTCTGGAACATGTACACCTCGGCGCCGTCGCGCGCGCCGTCCCAGATGACGTCGTCGTAGATGACGTCGAAGCAGATCGCGAGTCCCACCCCGGTGCCCCCGACATCGAAGAAGGGCTGCGACGTCCCCGGTGTGTAGCCGCGACCGATCAGACCGATGAGGTCGGGGGCCAGCAGATTGTAGAACCAGCGGTCGGGAACGTACTCGCCGAAAGGCACGGGATGCCGTTTGTCGTATACCTGCGCCGGGTTGTCGGCATCCGTCTTCCACAGCAGCGAGGAATTGAAGTACTGATCGCCCCGCGTGGTGACGGCGCTCACCAGCAGCGGCGCGCCGACCCGGTCGGCAAGGCCGTCGAGCACCGCAGCCGTCGAGGCATCCGTCGTCGGGTCGGAGTCGATCCCGCCCTCTGGCCACAGCAGGACGTCCATGTCCTGTCCCACAAGAGGCTCCGTCGCCGCCAGCTGCGCGTCGAGGACGGCGTTCGGCGTCCGCTCGTCGAAGTAGCCCGCCGGCCCGTTGCCCTGCACCGCGCCGACGCGGATGGTGCCGGCATCCGTCGTCGGGAACTGCGGAACGAGCACCAGCAGGAGCGCGGCGAGCACCGCAGGGAAGGCGTACCGGACGGTGCGGAACTGGCGGAGGCGGACGTATTCGAGCGCAGCCGCGCAGCAGAACACGATGAGGAACGTCAGGCCCGAGATCCCGACCCAGGACGCCAGATGTCCGAGAACGCTCGTCGACTGCGTGACGCCGACACGCCCCCATGGGAATCCGCCGTACGGCCATGAGCCGATGACCTGCTCGCGCATCGTCCAGAGCCCGGCGACGAGCAGCGGCAGCAGGGTGAGGCGCGCCCACCGCCCGGGGAGCGCGCGCGGCAGCCACCGGTATGCGAGGGCGATGGGGACGGCGAACACCGCGGTGAGCACGGCTTCCAGCATCGAGAGTGCGATCCACGGAACCGGCCCGAGGTAGCGGGCGGTGAACGACACGTTGACGAAGTAGAAGCCCGCGCCGAACGCGAAGCCGACGAGCAGCGCGCTCCAGGCCCGCCTGCCGATGAGGGCGACGAGTGCCATCGGCACGGCGACGAAGACGGTCGGCCACCAGCCCAACGCGGGGAACGCCGTCGTGAGCACGAGCCCGCCGAGTGCGGACACGATGACCGCTCCCCAGAGCGGCAGCGGCGCGGCAGGGCCCGCGATCGCGGGTCGGCTCGCGGAGGCGACGGGCTCGGGCACGCATCAACCCTAAACGGACGAGTACGAGACGATGCCGCGGCGAACGGCGTCGAGGGACTTCCGCGCGGTGGCCGCGAGGGCGGGTTCGGCGACGATCGAGAGCTGGTCGAGCAGGTCGATCGTCTGCTTCGCCCAGCGCACGAAGTCTCCTGCCGCGAGGTCGGCCTCATCGAGGACGCGGTCCAGGGCTCCGCCCCGCGCCCAGGAGTGCATCGCCCGCGCGAGCCCCGCGGCGATCGGCTCCGAGCCCGGCAGGCGATGATCGCGCTCGAGGTCGTCGAGTTGCTGCCAGAGCGCCTGCGTCTCATTCAGCGCCACCCGGAACACACCCCGCGGGAGCCCCCGCTCCCCCGTGCTCGCCTCGTCACGGCGCGGCTCGTAGACCAGGCAGCACGCGAGGGCGGCGAGGGATGCGGCATCCAGATCCTTCCACAGACCAAGGCGCAGCGACTCGGCGACGAGCAGGTCCCGCTCGCCGTAGATGCGGCGCATCGTGCGACCCGACGGGGTCAGCCTGGTGCCGCCGTCCTCGGCCACGCGGACGTAGTCGAGAGCGGCGAGCACATCGACGACGCGATCGAAGATGCGCGCGACGGTTCCCGTCCGGGCATCGATCTGCTGGCGCATCTTGTCGATCGTGCGCTTGAGTCGCCAGTAGCGCTCGGCCCAGCGGGCGTGGTGCTCGCGGTCGGGGCACTGATGGCACGGATGCCGCTGCATCCGCCGTCGCAGTCCGCCGATCTCGCGCTGGCGCGCGTCGCGCGTCGCGCGCGAGGCGTTCGCATCCTTCCGGTTGAGCTTCTCGGCGTCGCTCAGATCGCGGCGGATCGCGGAGTACTCGGCGAAGTCCCCGCGGTCGCACGTCATCGCCTTCTCGTAGCCCGAGAGCGACTCCTCCTGCTCCCGCACCTGCCGTGCGAGTCCCACCACGGCCCGATCCGCCTGGAACTGCGCGAACGAAGACTCGAGGATCTGACGCGCCCTCCCCCGCCCGAACTGGTCGATGAGGTTGACGGCCATGTTGTACGTGGGGCGGAAGCTGGAGTTGAGCGGGTACGTGCGGCGCGACGCGAGCGCGGCGACCTGCTGCGGATCGAGACCCTCGGTCCATTGGATCACCGCGTGACCCTCGACGTCGATCCCGCGCCGCCCCGCGCGGCCGGTGAGCTGCGTGTACTCGCCCGAGGTGATCGCCACGCGCGCTTCGCCGTTGAACTTCTCGAGCTTCTCGAGCACCACCGTCCTGGCGGGCATGTTGATGCCGAGGGCGAGCGTCTCGGTGGCGAAGACGACCTTCACCAGCTTGCGCTGGAACAGGTCCTCGACCACCTCCTTGAAGGCCGGCAGCAGGCCCGCGTGGTGCGAGGCGAGCCCCCGCTCGAGGTTGTCGAGCCAGTCGTAGTAGCCGAGCACCGCGAGATCCTCGTCGTGCAGCGTCCGCGTGCGCTCCTCGACGATCGACCTGATCTCGGCGCGCTCGTCGGGAGAGGTCAGCCGGACACCCGCGCGCCTCACCTGCTGCACGGCGGCGTCGCATCCGGCGCGGCTGAAGATGAAGAAGATCGCTGGAAGCAGGTTCGCCCGCCCGAGGAGCTCGACGACCTCGGGCCGGTCGAGCCGCTCGATCCGCTGCATGTTGGCGGAGCGCACCGGGCGCTTGCCGCCGCGATTCGGGCGACGGCGGGGCGCGTCGAACTGGCCCTTCTGCCGACTGCTGCTCATCGCCTGTGCGCGGCGGTTGTTCTCGTACATCGGCCCTTTGAACGAGCGGATGCGCATGAGCTCCTGGTTCACCTGGGCGGTCGCGATCCCCGCTCGATCGTCGAACAGCGGCAGCAGATCGCCGCGCACGAGGACATGCTGCTCGAGCGGCACCGGGCGGATCTCGGAGACGATCACCTCGGTGTCGCCGCGGACGGTGTCGAGCCAGTCGCCGAACTCCTCGGCGTTGGACACCGTCGCCGAGAGCGAGACGAGCCGCACGTCCTGCGGGAGGTGGATGATGATCTCCTCCCACACCGCCCCGCGGAACCGATCTGCGAGGTAGTGCACCTCGTCCATGACCACGTACTTCAGGCCGCGCAGTGCGGGCGAGTCCGCGTACAGCATGTTGCGCAGCACTTCGGTCGTCATCACGACGATGCGCGCACTGCCGTTGATGTTCGTGTCGCCGGTCAGCAGGCCGACGTCGTCCGCGCCGTACACGTCCTGCAGTTCGCGGAACTTCTGGTTCGACAGCGCCTTGATGGGCGTGGTGTAGAACGCCTTGTCGCCCTGTCCGTTGCGCACCGGCTCGCGCATCGCGAGGTGGACGGCGAACTCCCCGATGATCGTCTTGCCGGCGCCGGTCGGCGCGGCCACCAGGACGCTGCGTCCCTCTTCGAGCGCGCGGCATCCGGCCGATTGGAAGGGGTCGAGTGTGAAGCGCTGGGATGCCGCGAACGCGGTCGTGATCGGATGGCTCCGGTCCTGCTTGGCGAGCTCGGTGGCGCGCGCGTAGCGCTCAGCGGGACCGGGCGCGGTCACGCGGCGGGCCCCGTCACGCGGGCGCCTCAGGAGGCAGGATCGCCGCCACGCGCTTGGCGCGCCGACGGTCGAAGAGCAGCGACACGCCCGCGGCGGCGAGGAACAGCACCACGAGGATGCCCGACAGCAGCAGCATGCTGACGATGTCTGCGGCGGGGGTCGCAAGGGCTGCGAACACGATCGAGACCAGCACGGCGATGCGCCAGCCCTTCAGGATCGCCCGGCCCGACATGATTCCGGCGAAGTTCAGTGCGACCAGGAACACCGGAAGCACGAACGCCACCCCGACGACCAGCAGCAGCTTGAAGACGAAGTCGTAGTAGTACGACGCGTCGTAGAACGCCGCCGCTCCGGCCGGCACGAACGATGCCATCAACTCGACGATGTGCGGCATCACGACAAGGCCGGCCCAGCACCCTGCGAAGAACAGCGGTATCGCCGCGGCGAGGAATCCGACGGTGTAGCGGATCTCCTTGCGGGTGAGCCCGGGCATCACGAACGCCCAGATCTGCCACATCCAGATCGGCGCCGAGATCAGCAGGCCGATCGCGAACGACATGCGCAGCTTCAGATCGAATCCGGACGTCACCGTGCTGAACATCAGCTCGACCGCGCCCGTCTCGCCCCGCGTCTGCGCGACCTGCCGGATGGGCTCGGTGATGAGCTTGAGGACGGGATCCGTGATCAGGAATCCGACGGCCATCCCGACGACGAGCGCGAGCGCGGCGATCATCAGGCGCCTGCGCAACTCGACCAGGTGCTGCCCCAGCGACATCCGCTTGTCACGCCGCGGCACGTTCGGATCTTCGATGCGCGGCGGTCCCGCCGTGGCCACGGCCGTCAGGACTTGGTGTCTGCGGTTCCGCCCGCGTCTGCGCGGACATCGGTCGCCGGCGTCTCGACGGAGGCGGCGGTGCCGGGATCGGCGGCGGGTGCGGCCGCGGCGTCTTCGTCCTTCATCGCCTTCATCTCGCCGCGGAAGACTCGAGCCGACTGGCCCATGCTCTTGGCGAGCGCGGGGAGCTTCGCCGCGCCGAACAGCAACAGGATCACCGCGAGGATGATCAGGAAGTGCCACCCTGTAAGGCCTTGCAGCATGACGATGTCCTTTCGGCGGGTCAGTGATCATTGTAACCCGCGGGTTCGTGCGGGCCGCCGCGCGCGGCGAAGTCGTGTCGAGCGGGATCAGCGATACTGCGCGAGTCCCGCCTCGGCCCAGTCCGCCGCCGCGCGGCGCGCCCCGGCGGGTTCGAGGATCTCGACATCCCCGCCTCGGCGAGCGGCGAGGCGGCGCAGGCTCAGCTCGTCCGCGACCCGCATCGCGGCGACCAGCGGGTCGTCCGAGGTCTCGATCGTCGCTCGCTCGAGGTAGTCGCCGAGCAGCGGTGCGACGGAGGCCGGGAACCGGATCCGGGCGACCACGTCTCCGGCGTCGGCATCGAACCACCCCGGAACCGGATCCTGGCCGTGCGTGATCGGGGTGCCGGTGAGCTCGAGGTCGCTGACGCGGTCCAGGTGGAAGGTCCGCATCGCCTGACGCAGGTGACACCAGCCCTGCAGGTACCACTGTCCGTCGGCGATGTGGACCTTCACGGGGTCCACGGTGCGGGTGGTAGGCGGGGCATCCGGTGCCTTGTACGTGAACGAGACCGCCACCTGGCGCTGGAGGGCCGCGGCGACCGTGTCGCGCACCGCGTCGACCGGTCCGGGCGCGACGATCACATCCGCCGGCGTGCTCGACGCGCCGCGGGCGAGCTTCGCGAGCAGACCGGAGAACAGCTCGGTGTCGCCGACTCCCGGGATCGTCCGCGCGAGCTGCAGCCCCGCGAGCAGGGCCGCCGCCTCGCGGGCTGTGAGCTTCGGCGAGCGCTCGAGGCCGACCGAATTGGTGATGACGATAATGTCCCGCTCATCGAGCAGATCCCAGTCGATGTCGAACAGCTCGTTCGCCATCTGCCAGTAGCCGCCGTCGCCGGGCAGGCCGATCACCGTCAGCTTCTCGACCATCGATCGCATCTGCTCGGGGGTGACGTCGAACTCGTCGGCCGCTTCCAGGATCGAGACCTCGCCCTTGCCGATGAGGTACGGCACCAGCTGGAGCATGAGCGCAGCGCGGTCGGTGGCCAGCAGCGGGCGGCGGCGGGTCATGACGTGTCCCGGCTGTTGACGGCGCGCGCCAGCTCGAGCCGCGAGATCACCTGCGCAGTCAGCTCGGCGGGCTCGACGACACGGACCTCCGGTCCGTATGAGGCGAGCTCGTCGGCGAAGATGTTGATGTCGACGAACGACACATGGATGCCCTGCTCGGCGGGGGTGGACCGCCGGCTGAGCCGCAGTGCCGCCTCGGTGCCGGGGTTCACCTCGAGCAGCGCCGTGTTGCGGGCGGCGACCTGGTCGAGGCCGGCGAGAGCGCGATCTCCTGCGCCATCCCGCAGGGCCGGATCGAAGGACTGCCGGGTGATCTCGACCGGCCCGACGATGCGCGACAGCAGGAAGGTGCGATCCGCCGCTACATCGAGGTCGATTCCGAACACATGCCAGCGCGACTCGTAGTCCACGAGGGCGAGGGGCTGCAGACGCCGGATGCGGGGGGCGTCTTCGCCGGGCTTGAGGTAGGGGAACGTCACGACCCTCGTCTGCTCGATGGCCCGCTGCAGGATCGAGAACGACGGGTCGTGAACGCTGATACGCGGCGAGAAGCCGATGATCGGCTCGTCGATCGGGATGCCGAGAGCACGGATCTTGCGCAGGCCGCTGCGCGCGTCATCCGACATGGAGCTCTCGCTCCAGACGCCGCCGGCGAGATTCAGCAGGGCGAGCTCCGCAGGGGTGAACTCGATGTCTTCGGGAAGGGCGTACTCCGATGTCGGCACGCGATAGCGAGCTTCACGGAGATCATCGGGATCCGCCCAGTCGCCGATCGTCTCGATCGGGACGCCCAGGCCGCGGAGGCTCTCCTTGTCGCGCTCGAACATCTTCTCGAGCGCGTCCTTGGATGCGCCGGCATCGCTCTGCTCGCGATAACCCGCCACCGACGTGAGGATCGTGTCCTTGGTGAGCCCCTGCTCGGTCGCCATGAGCGCGACGACGAGGTTGACCAGCCGCTCCTCGGGCGGGTTCTTCACGGTCGTGTTCGCGGGCACTCACTCATCCTAGAGTCGGGTCGGATCAATGCGAGCGCAGCCCGCGTTGATGCGACCCGACTCTGGATTGGGCAGCGGGCGAAGCCCGCGTGTCGAAATCTCATACGAACGGCGTCGAGGCCGCCGAAGCCCACCGAGCGGCTACTGGGTGGTGGTCGCCGGGGCGTCCAGACCAAGGATGTCCACAACGAACACCAGTGTCGAGCCGGCCGGGATCGAGCCCTGCGCCTGGTCGCCATACCCCTTGTCGGGTGGCACGACCACCATGATCTGGGACCCCACCGTGGCGCCCTTCAGAGCCGTTGCCAACCCGGGCACGACGGAGTCGAGCGTGATCGACTTCGGCTCACCGTCCCACGTCGTGTCGAACACCGTCTTGGCGTCCCACAGCACACCGGTGTAGTGGACACGCACCGGCACGTCGCCGGTCACGACCTCGCCGTCGCCCTTCTTGAGGGTCTGCACCGCCAGCTTCGTCGGCGGGGCGCCGTCGGGCACGATGATCCCGGGGCGGCCGTCGGGCGCGCGCACCACCGTGGGGAGTCCCTGGCCGGTGTTGTAGACGTTCGAACCGTCCGCCTTCGGCAGATAGACCTTCCGCAGGTCGATGACCGCGACGGCCGACTCGTCACCGGCGAGTCCGATGCTCGCCGCCGTCTGGGCCTCCACCCCGCCCGGCGGCACGGCCAGCACGACGCGGGAGCCCTCCGTCGCGCAGTGCAGCGCGTCGCCCATCTTTGGGAACAGGCCGGACAGAGCCGAGACAGGGCGCACCGAGGTCAGATCGCCCGAGTACCCGGTCTTGGCGACGACCTCGCCCGTCTTGCCGCTGACGACGGAGATGTCGACCACGACGAGCTGCTTGTCGCTCGTGATCGGCGTGCCATCGCCCGTCTCGACATCCTGGAACGAAACGTCTGTGGTGTGGAACGGCGTGCGCACATCGACCTGGGGCGCGGCATCGGTCGACCCGGAGACCTTGATGAGGTCCATCACGTCCTGATCCGGCACTGCCGGGCGGGTGCACCCCGATGCGCCGGGCATCGAGCAGCCGGTCAGTGAGACGACGGCGAGGGTGAGGACCGCGAGGGCAGCGGGGATCTTGCGCACCGGACAATCCTAGACGGAAGGTTCGGCAGTCTCCGCCGAGCCGGCCGCCAGTCGCGCCCCGTCGGCGGCCCGCTGCGCCTCGCGAACGCGCTTGCGGAGGTTCTTGTCGGTGATCTGCCGGTCGCCGACCGCGCCGGGGGTCCACAGTTCCACGTCCTCGTCGCCGTAGCTCGACTTCGAGGCGCGGCGCTTGACCTCGGGCGGGACGGCGCCGGGTGCGAGCCGGCGCGCCCACAGCAGGAAGCCGGTGTGGGCGATCATCCGATGATCGGGACGGACCGCGAGGCCTTCGACATGCCACCCGCGCACCATCGTCTCGCTCGCCTCAGGGTCGGTGAACAGACCGGTCCCCCGGATGAACTCGGCGACACGGCTCAGCTGGGTGGCCGTCGCGATGTAGCAGAGCACGACTCCTCCGGGTGTGAGCGCGTCGGCGACGACGTCGATGCACTCCCACGGCGCCAGCATGTCGAGGATGACACGGTCGACGGATGCCGCAGCCACCGTCTCGGGCAGCGATTCGACGAGATCGCCGACCACGACATCCCAGTTCTCGGGCATTCCCCCGAGGTACGTTTCGACGTTCGCACGCGCCACGTCGGCGAACTCAGCTCTTCGCTCGAACGAGATGAGGCGTCCGCTCGACCCCGTTGCGCGCAGCAGCCAGAGCGAGAGCGCGCCCGATCCGACGCCCGCCTCGACGACCACAGCGCCGGGGAACACGTCTGCCTCGGCGAGGATCTGCGCGGCATCCTTCGGGTAAACGATGGCGGCGCCGCGCGGCATCGACATCACGAAGTCGCGCAGGAGCGGGCGCAGCGCCAGATACTCGTGGCCCGCACTGTTCGCGACGACCGACCCGTCTGGCTGCCCGATGAGCGCCGTGTGGCGGAGCACGCCGTGGTGGGTGTGCAGCTCGCCGTCCTGGCGAAGGGTGATGGTGGACAGGCGTCCCTTGGGTCCGGTCAGCTGCACGCGGTCGCCGATGCGGAACGGTCCACTGGGTCGTTCGGTCATCGTACGGGCTCCTTCGCGCTGAAATGAGCCGTGTGGACCGCGGCGACATCCGCCGCGGTGCGGCCTTCGAGCGTCGGCCACACAGCGTGGGCGCCCGCCCCGGCGATCGAGACCATCAGGGGAACGCCGATCACGGCCGCGCCGGATGCGACCGCGGACCGCAGCCCGTTGGGCGAGTCCTCGATGGCGACCGTCTCGGCCGGTGTCACGCCGAGGGCATCGCACGCCTGCAGGTAGGGATCGGGGAAGGGCTTCGGCCGCGTCGCGTCGTCGCCCGCGATCACCACATCGAACGCCTCGAAGTCGATGAGGTCCACGACGGTGTCGGCCATCCGGCGCATCGACATCGTCACCAGGGCCGTCTTGATGCCGGATTCCCGCAATCCGGCGAGCAGCTCGCGCGCACCGGGGCGGAAGGGCACGCCCGTCTGCGAGAGCTGTCGCATGACGTCGTCGGTGAGACGGTCGATGATGTCGCGGACACCCATCCGCACCCCCGCCTCCTGGAAGATGCGCGCGGAATCCTCGAGCCCGAGTCCGACCAGGGCCAGCGCCTGTTCGTGCGACCAGGTGCCGCCGAAGCTCTCGACGAGCGGAGTCTCGGCTGCCATCCAGTACGGCTCGGTGTCCACGAGGGTCCCGTCCATGTCCCAGAGGACGGCGGCGAGCGAGGGGGGAGTCACCCGTCCATGCTATCGACCGCCTCGTCCGCCCCTGGCGGGGGCGTGTCGAAGGGCTCGCGGGGCGGGGGGCCCCGCCTGGGGAGCGCGGGCCTATCCTGGAAGGAACCCTTTCGGGCCGGTGGAGGAGGTCGCGTGGACGGACTGGGACGCCGAGTGCTGGTGACCGCGTTCGACGGATGGAACGACGCGGGCGAGGCCGCGTCGTCCGCGATCAGTCACCTGCGCGCGAACGGGAGCTACGAGACGGTCTTCTCGATCGACCCCGAGCTCTACTTCGACTACCAGTACACGCGTCCGCATGTGTCGATCGACGGAGAGGGCAAGCGGGTGCTGGCCTGGCCCGAGGCCACCCTCCTCAAGCCTGCGCGTCACACCCGGGGCACGCAGCTGTGGCTGCTGACCGGGGTGGAACCGGCACGCGCATGGCAGGCATTCGCCGCGGAGTTCATCGACGTCGCCCTGCGTGAGGACATCACCGGGATGGTCTCAATCGGCTCGATGATGTCGGATGTACCGCACACCCGGCCGATCTCGGTCTTCGCGGGCAGCGACAGCGAGCAGCTGCGCACGTCGCTTCAGCTCGAGCGCAGCACGTACGAGGGTCCCGTCGGGATCCTCAGCGTGCTCGGGCACGCGGCCGATGCCGCCGGCATCCCTTCGGCGAGCCTGTGGGCGAGCGTTCCGCACTATGTCGCCGGCCACACGCCCTCGCCCAAGGCGACTCTCGCGCTTCTCGACCGGCTCGAAGACCTCACCGGCGCGCCGGTCCCCCGCGGGGACCTGTCGGCCGAGGCGGCGGCGTGGGAGGCCTCGATCGACGCCGCCGCGGCAGACGACGAAGAGATGACCGAGTACATCCGCCAGCTCGAGCGCACCCGTGACACGTGGGACTCCCCCGAGGCCTCGGGCGATGCGATCGCGCAGGAGTTCGAGCGCTATCTCCGCCGAGGCGGCGACGGCCCGTCCAAGCCGGGGCGCGACGACCCGCGGCGATAGCGGGTCGCCGGCCCGACGGCCGGGCAGGCTCAAAGGGGCTGGATGACGCCCGTCGCGAGCAGCACGAGCACCAGCGTCCCCAGCGCGACGCGGTAGATGACGAACGGCAGGAAGCTGTGCCTCGAGATCCAGCTCATCAGGAACGCGATCACTCCCAGCGCCACGATGAACGCCACTCCCGTCGCGACCGCGGTCTCGCCCAGGGTGAAGACCCCAGGCTGGTCCCAGCTCTTGTAGAGCTCGAAGAAGCCGCTTCCCAGCACTGCGGGGATGGCGAGCAGGAACGCATAGCGTGCTGCGGCAGGTCGCTCGTAGCCCATGAACAGTCCGGCGGTGATCGTGCCGCCCGACCGTGAGACACCGGGGATCAGCGCGAGCGACTGCGCGAGCCCGTAGATGATGCCGTGCCCGATCGTGAGGTCTTCGAGCTTGCGGTTCTTGGCGCCGACGAGATCGGCGATGCCGAGCAGCACGCCGAACAGGATCAGCATCCCGGCGATGAGCCACAGCGACCGGAAGATCGTCTCGATCTGCTTCTGGAAGAGCAGCCCCAGCACCACGATCGGAATGGTGCCGATGATGATCAGCCAACCCATGCGCGCATCCGGGTCGTTGCGCGGGATGCGGCCGAACAGCGCGCGGAACCAGTGGCCCACGATGCGGACGATATCGCGCCAGAAGAATACGATGACCGCCGCTTCGGTGCCGATCTGCGTGATCGCGGTGAAAGCTGCGCCCGGATCCTGAGCGGACGGCAGGAACTCGCCGACGATGCGCAGGTGCGCGCTCGACGAGATGGGAAGGAACTCGGTGAGGCCTTGGACAAGGCCGAGGATGATCGCCTCGAGGAGGAGCATGGGCGGCGCCTTTCGTTCCGGGAAGCCTCGGGAAGGGGCATCCGGGGGTGTCGTCAGTAGGTGCGGAGCAGGTCGGTGAGAACGGTTCGGCCGAAGACGAGTGCGTCGAGCGGGACGCGCTCGTCGACGCCGTGGAACATGCCGGTGAAGTCGAGGTCGGCCGGGAGCCGCAGGGGTGCGAAGCCGTAGCCCGCGATCCCGAGGTATGCCAGCGCCTTGTTGTCGGTGCCACCGCCCATGAGGTACGGAATGACGGGAGCACCCGGGTCGTGCCGGTGGAGGGCCGCCACCATCGCGTCGACGAGGTCGCCCTCGTACGGCACCTCGAGACCGATGTCCTGATGGACGATCTCGACGTCGACGTCGTCGCCTACGATGCGCCGGATGTGGTCGAGCGCGTCGTCCTCAGTGCCGGGCAGGGTGCGCACGTCGATGAGCGCCTCGGCACGGTCGGGAATCACGTTGTGCTTGTACCCGGCGGTGAGACCGGTCGGGTTCGTCGTCGTCCGCAGGGTGGCGCGAAGGAATCCGGATGCCGCGCCCGTTCTCGCCGCCAGTGCGTCGGCGTCGTCGGATGCCGTGCCGCTGATGTCGCTGAGGCGCGCGATCATCTCGCGGGTCGTGTCGGTGAGGTGCACCGGCCATTCGGTGCGACCGAGCGCCGCCACGGCGGCCGCGAGCTTCGTGACGGCGTTGTCGCCGTGGAAGCTCGATCCGTGGGCCGCACGCCCGCGTGCGACGAGCCGGATCCAGACGAGCGCCTTCTCGCCGACCTGCAGGAGGTAGGCGCGCCGGTCGCCGACCGTGATCGAGTAGCCGCCGACCTCGCTGATCGCCTCGGTGGCGCCCGCGAACCACTCCGGCCGGTCCTTGACGACGAGCGCGGATCCTTCTACGCCGCCGTTCTCTTCATCGGCGAAGAACGCGAGCACGAGGTCGCGTTCGGGCTGGTCACCCGAGCGCAGGATGTCGGCGACCGAGGTGAGGATCATGGCATCCATGTCCTTCATGTCGACCGCACCGCGGCCCCACAGCATGCCATCGCCGATCTTCCCCGCGAACGGATCGACGGTCCAGTCATCGGCGATCGCGGGAACGACGTCCAGGTGACCGTGCAGGACCAGTGCCGGCTTTTCGCGGTTGCGACCGGGAACGCGAGCCATGACGTTGGTGCGGCGGGGAATCGGCTCGTAGAACTGCGGAGAGAGGCCGAGCGCCGACAGATACGCGCCGACGTACTCGGCCGCTTCGCGCTCGCCGGCGGCGCGGCCGCCGCCGTGATTCGTCGTGTCGAAACGGATCAGATCGCGAGCGACAGAGACCACCTCGGGAAGCGCGAGGTCGGGCGAGAGCATGCCGACTACGCTACCTGGCTCGATGGGCGCTCCCGTGACGGCGAGGTTACGCGCGCCTGCTCAGACGCGGTCCCTCCGCTGAGAAAAGACTCAGACTCTCGCGCGACACCTGCGCATCGGGGTGCGCGAGGGGTGAGGGCCGTGCCTCGTCGCCTGGCGCCCCGGCGGTGCCGCCGCGCGTGCGCCGCCGCCGCAGTCCGGGCGCGCTCGGCGTGGTGAGAAACCACATCCGCGCCGAAAAACCGGATTCGCGCTGAGGACTGCCGCCATGCGTGATGTCTCGGCGCGCAAGCGCTTTCTCGGCTTCGACCTGGGGTGGCCCGGGCTGTACGTGATCGGACTCGGGAGTGCCAGCGATCCTTGGGAGCCACGGAGCGGGCGCGCTCGCCGTAGCGCGACGAGAATCACATTCCGGCCGGGAAACCACATCCGCGCCCAGAATCACGGCACCGCGCGATGTCTGTGCGCGGAACTGGTTTCTCAGTGTGGACGGGGCGACCGGGGCGCTGCGCGAGGGCCCGGGGGGGTTCGCGGCTCGGCCGTGTGCCCGGAAACGGCTGAAGGCCCCCTTTCGGGGGCCTTCAGCCGTTCTGTGCGCGAGGGGGGACTTGAACCCCCACGCCCTATACGGGCACTAGCACCTCAAGCTAGCGCGTCTACCTATTCCGCCACCCGCGCAGGTGGTTTCGGTTTCGCAACCGAGGATCGACATTACCATGTCCGCGCGGACACGCAGAATCGGCGCCAGTCCGTCGCAACGTCGATCGCCGGCCGGCGGCGCCTGCTCGGCCCTCTCTTGCGGGGGCGTGGGGCGACTGCCATCCTGGCGGTTCCACGCAGTACTTCGACGGCGATTCCGCTGCGACCTGCTACCCAGTCATCGGCAACGTGAACGGCACCGCCTGCACCTGGAGGTAGTCATGGCATTCCGAACACGCGGCCGTATCGTCGCCGCCGCTCTTCTCACCGCTGTCCTGTCAACCGGGGCGCTGCCCGCGCAGGCCGCGGCGCCCTTCGATCTCGTGTTTCCGGCCGGGCAGGCGTGCTCATTCGAGCTGGGGCTGAACATCGCTCCGAGCGGGCACACGATCTACAGGGAGTTCAAGGGCGCGGATGGGAGGGTCCGGACGATCGATGCCGGCAAGGGACACGCGCTGACCTTCACGAATGTCTCGACGGGCGCTTCCGTCTCGACGAGAAGCGACCTCTATGCGACCACGACGACCAGACACGCGGACGGCTCATCCACCGTGGTGAGCATCGGGCACAATCTGATCATCCTCTTTCCGACCGATATTCCCGCCGGTCCGTCGACCAAGATCTACATCGGCGCCGTGACCTACACGTCGACCGCCGAAGGAGTCTTCACGATCACGGGTTCGTGGGGGAAGACCAGGGACATATGCGCTGAGCTGGACTAGAAGCGGACCGGCGGTCGAGCGCGCCGGCTCAGCCCATCGAGACGCCGAACAGGAGTCCGAGGACGTAGGTGATGGTCGCCGCGCCGTAGCCGATCAGCAGCTGGCGCACCGCGCGACGCAGCGGCGGGCCGCCCGAAAGCAGACCCACGGCCGCGCCGGTGGCCAGGAGCGCGATGCCGACGAGCACGAGTGCGGTCACCACCGCGGCAACGCCCGAGAGACCGAAGATCCACGGCAGCACCGGGATGATCGCGCCCGACGCGAAGAACAGGAAGCTCGAGAGGGCTGCGCGCCACGCGCTTCCCACCACCTCGTGGTCGTCGACGGCCTCCGCGGGGCGTGTATAGGGCATCGACCGGTCCGCATCGTGGGCGGCCGAGACGACTCCGCGCGCACGCTCGAGAGCCTCGGCCTCCGGCATCCCTCGCGTTCGATAGACGAGGGCGAGCTCGTTCGCGTCGAGATCGAGGTCGGGCAGCACGTTGTCGGCGAAGTTGTTCGGTTCGGTGGCCTCGAGCAGTTCGCGCTGCGACCGCACCGACACGAACTCCCCTGCGCCCATCGAAAGCGCCCCCGCGAGCAGCCCGGCGATGCCGCTGAACAGCACGAACTGCGCCGACACGCCGGTCGCACCGACGCCCATCACCAGGGCGAGGTTCGAGACGAGCCCGTCGTTGGCCCCGAAGACGGCGGCCCGGAACGTTCCCGACAGCCGGCGCCTGCCCCGTGCGGCGAGGCCGCGGACGACCTCGTGGTGGATCTTCTCGTCGGCGGCCATGGCGGGCGTCGCGAAGGGCTCCGTCTCGTAGGGCGATCGCGCCTCGGCGTTCTGGGCGAGCGCGAGGACGAAGATCGACCCGAAACGTCTTGCCAGCCACCCGATGAGCACCGTGCCGGCGTCGGGCCGCGGCAAGTGCGAGGGCTCGCCGCCGAGAAGGGTGAGCCAGTGCGCTTCGTGACGGCCTTCCGCCTCGACGAGCGCCAGCAGGATGTCGCGCTCCTCGCCGTCGCGGCGCGCGGCGAGCTGGCGGTAGACCTGTGCCTCGGCACGCTCGTTGACGAGGTACTTCGCCCACCGACGCCGGTCGCGGGACGTGGGCTGGGCGGGCGCGCTCAAGGAAGCCTCCGATGCGGCGGTGTGCTGCGGGACCCCTCCACGCTACTGAGGGCGCGGTGCGCGGACCTCGCGCAGCCGCGGGATTGCCAGCATTTCGGGATTCCGAACGCCGCGGTCAGGGCGTGCTCAGCGCAGCGCGCAACCCTCGCTCGCCCTGCCGCATGACGTGTGCGTGCGCATGCTCGAAGACCGGCCGGAGCACGAAGGCGGTGGCGTTCATCCAGCGGCGCTCGGTCGCGACATCCCAGTGGAACGTGACGACGGATGCCGCATCCCCCGCCGCCTCGACAGCCACGCTCCCCGCTCCCCGGAGGTCGCCGGCGCTCGCCGCGGAGAGGAAGCGACCGTCCTCGACGCCGGTGAGCGTGAGGTGGACCCGCAGGGCGTAGCCGAGGGGGCTGCGGACGTGGAGTGCCATCCCCTCACCGACCGCGATCCTGCGCGGCGGTTCGACAGACACCGACCGCCACCACGTCGCGACGGCGCCGCGCTGAGAGCCGGCGACCGACTCCGTGCGGGCCGCGGGCGGCGTGATCATCCGCACGAGCTCGGCCCAGCAGCGCGGCGCGGATGCCGGCACGCGCCAGACCGACACGAACGAGTAGGCCGTGCCCATCCCCGGAGTCTACGGCGACCGTCAGGACCGGACTCGGCTGCGCAGCAGGTCGATGCGCGCCTGCAGCTGCGTCACCGTCGCATGCGAGACGGCGGGCCCGCCGCACAGTCGTCGCAGCTCGGCGTGCACCGCGCCGTGAGGCTCGCTCGACTGGCGCGCGTAGAGCCCGACGAGGCTGTTGAGCAGCTGCCGCTGCTCCTTGAGCGTGCGGTGCAGCGGTGCGGGAACCGCGGACTCGGCCCCTCCCCCGGGCTCGGCCTCGCGGGCTTCGCGGGCACGGCGATGCCTGCCCTGTCGCGCTTGGCGCTGAAGCAGCAGCTCATGGACGTGCTCCGGCTCGAGGAGTCCTGGAAGCCCGAGGAACTCCTCCTCCTCGGGCGTGCCGGGCACGGCGAGCTGCCCGAAGTCGCTCCCGTCGAACAGCACCCGGTCGAAATGGGCGAGCGATCCGAGCGCCTGATAGGTGAACTCCGCCGTGAGCGCGTCGGAGGCCCTGTCATCGCGCTCGGCGGCATCCATCAGGTCTTCTTCGGTGTTCCAGTCGTCATCGTCGCTCTCGCGGTCGAGGGCGTGGTCGCGCTGGCGCTCGAGCTCACCGGCGAGGGCGAGCAGCTGGGGGACGTTCGGCAGGAACACGCTCGCAGTCTCGCCGCGGCGCCGCGCACGCACGAACCGGCCGATCGCCTGGGCGAAGAACAGCGGCGTCGAAGCGGATGTCGCGTATACGCCGACCGCCAGCCGCGGTACGTCGACGCCCTCCGACACCATCCTGACGGCGACCATCCAGCGGCTCGTCGAACCCGCGAACGCCTCGATCCGCGCCGAGGCTTCGGCCTCGTCGGAGAGGACGACGGCCGGATCCTCTCCCGTGATGCCCCGGAGGATCCCGGCGTAGGCGCGTGCAGCGGTCTGATCCGTCGCGATGACGAGGCCCCCGGCATCCGGGATCTGGTCGCGCACCTCGGTGAGCCGGCGGTCCGCCGACCGCAGCACCACCGGAATCCAGTCCCCTTCGGGATCCAGCGCGGTGCGCCAGGCCTGGGCGGTGATGTCCTTGGTGTTGTCCTGCCCGAGCTGCGCCTCCATCTCGTCACCGGTTCTGGTGCGCCAGCGCATCCGGCCGGCATAGACCAGGAAGATGACCGGCCGCACGACGCCGTCCTCGAGCGCGCGGCGATAGCCGTAGCTGAAGTCGGTGCGGGAGAGGTGGATGCCGCGCTCGTCGGGGTGATACTCCACGAACGGGATGGGGGCGGTGTCGCTGCGGAACGGGGTGCCGGACAGCAGCAGGCGGCGCGTGGCCCCGCGGTAGGCCTCGCGGAGGGCATCTCCCCAGCTGAGCGCGTCCCCGCCGTGGTGCACCTCGTCGAGGATCACGAGGGTTCGCGCATCCATGATGAGGCGCTCGTGGACGGATGCCTTGACCGCGACCTGCGCGTAGGTCACGGCGACGCCGTGGTACTGCCGCGCGGGCACCGAGTGACGGTTGCTGAAGGACGGATCGAGTCTGATCGACACCCGGGATGCGGCATCCGCCCACTGCGTCTTGAGATGCTCCGTGGGCGCCACCACGACGATCCGGTCGATCACGCGCCGACGCATGAGCTCGCTCGCGAGCCGGAGTGCGAACGTGGTCTTGCCGGCTCCCGGGGTCGCTGCAGCGAGGAAGTCCCGCGGGCCCGAGCCCGGGCCGTCCGGACCGTCGAGGCTGAAGTAGAGGTCGAGCGCCTCGGCCTGCCATGCCCGCAGGCGCTGTGCGGTGCCCCACGGGGCGCGTTGGGGGTAGGACGGCGAGAGATGATCGGCAGCCCTCCCGCCGAGCTGGGAAGGCGGAGCAGCGAACGTCCCGAGGCGGCCGTCATCGCCGGGGTACGCCTCCGCATCGTGAACCGTCGGCGTCGGGTCCGCGAGGAGCGCGTCGTCTTCCATCGGCCCTCCCGCCCGTCGCCCACGCCTGCCGCGCACAACGAGTCACCACCCTAGACGAGCCCGGTGACACCACGGCTCGAGGTCGAGGGCGCCGCGCGTCGCCCTGCCGCTGCGGCGATACGCTGAAATACGGTCACGAACCGGGAGAACACGAATGCCGACGAGCGAAGACAACCGAACCCCCTACATCGCGAACCCCCAGCCGCACCCGTGGCGCCGGTACGTCGCGCTGGGCGACTCGTTCACCGAAGGAATCGGCGACCCCGAACCGCATCTGCCCGGAGGCCACCGCGGGTGGGCGGACCGCGTCGCGGAGGTGCTGTCACAGCAGGTCGGCGACTTCGCCTACGCGAACCTCGCGGTGCGCGGGAAGCTCATCAGGCAGGTTGTAGACACCCAGATCGACCCGGCGATCGCCTTGAAGCCGGACCTCATCACGTTCTCGGCAGGCGGCAACGACGTCATCCGCCCCGGTGCCGACCCGGATGCCGTCGCGCAGCTGTTCGAGGATGCCGTCGTACGCCTCTCGCAGGACGGGGCGACCCTGGTCGTTTTCACCGGAATCGACACGGACTTCACCCCGGTTTTCCGCGGAATCCGCGGGAGGGTGGCGATCTACAACGAGAACATCCGCGCCATCGCCGACAAATACGACTGCATCGTGGCCGACCAGTGGGCGTTGAAGGAGGTGCAGGACATGCGGTTCTTCGACGACGACCGCCTGCACTACAACGCTCTGGGCCATCACGAGGTCGCCCGCATGGTGCTGCGGGCGCTGAACGTCCCGAACGATCTCCAGCCGATGCAACCGGATCCCCTGCCCAGCCGCACGTGGCGTGAGGCGCGCGCGGTCGACCTGGTGTGGGCGCGCGAGTATCTCGTGCCGTGGGTGCTGCGGCGGCTGCGCCACCAGTCGTCGGGCGACGAGATCACCGCGAAGCGGCCGGATCCGCTGCCGATGACCACGCTCGCGCCGGGAAGGGATGCCGGCGACCCGCCCCGCGAGACGGTCTAGGTTCGCCCGGCGCCGAACCGCAGAGTCAAGGGGCCGGCTGTCGCAGCGCCCACAGCGCGACGGCACTCGCGGCCGCGACGTTGAGCGAGTCGACGCCTCCCGCCATCGGGATCGTCACGACCGTGTCGGCCGCCGCGAGCGCGCGGCGACTCAGCCCGTCCCCCTCGGCGCCGAACAGCAGCGCGACGCGCTCCGGCCGGTCGGCGGCGAACGCGTCGAGCGACGCGGCGCCCTCCGCAAGAGCGAGCGCGGCCAGGTGCAGGCCCGCGTCGTGCAGGATGCCGCGGGCCTCCGTCCACTCCGGCAGCCGTGTCCAGGGCACCTGGAAGACCGTGCCCATGCTGACCCGCACGCTGCGGCGGTACAGCGGATCCGCGCACCGCGGGCTGACGAGCACCGCGTCCGCGCCGAGTCCGGCCGCCGCGCGGAAGATCGCTCCCACGTTCGTGTGGTCGACGATGTCCTCGAGGACCACGACGAGCCGGGCACCGGCGACGACCTCGGCCACCGGCGCGAGCGGCGGCCGATGCATCGCCGCCAGGGCGCCCCGATGCACCGCATATCCGGTGAGATGCTCGGCGACGTGGGATTCGACGACGAAGACGGGCGTCTCGGGGCGTCCGGCGGCCAGCACCTCCATCTCCGGCAGCCACTTCTCCTGCACGAGGAACGACCGCGGTCGATGCCCGGCGGCGAGCGCCCGCGCGATCACCTTCGCGGACTCGGCCATGTAGAGGCCACCAGAGGGCTCGAGGATCCGGCGCAGCGCGACATCCGTCAGATCGCGGTAGTCGGCGAGGCGATCGTCGTCCGCCGACCCGACCCGTTCGATGCGCACGGCACCACTCTGGCAGATGGCCGTAACATCCCCGAAAACCGCGACCCCTACACTCGAGCCGAGGGGGTGATCGCGTGACCACCGTCACAGAGCTCGACGCCGCGGCGACCGATGCCGTGTCCGAGGCTGTCGCCGCCCTCTCGGGCCGCCGGATCGCCGTCCTCACCGGAGCCGGCGTCTCCACGGACTCCGGCATCCCCGACTATCGCGGGCAGGGCGCGCCGGCGCGCACCCCCATGACGGTCGACCAGTTCTTCGCGAGCGACGCAGCCCGGCGACGGTACTGGGTCGGCAGCCACCTCGGCTGGCGCGCCTTCGCCGCCGCCCAGCCCAACGGAGGCCATCTCGCAATCGCCGATCTCGAGACTCGCGGGATCGCCACGGGCGTCATCACGCAGAACGTCGACGGACTCCACGTGCGCGCCGGAAGTCGCCGCGTCGTCGAGCTGCACGGCACCATGCGCCGCGTCTTCTGCACGCACTGCGGTCAGGTCTTCGATCGCCGCGACCTCGCGGAGCGCGTCGAGTCCGACAACCCGTGGATCCGCATTCCCGAGAACATCGCGCTCGGACCCGATGGCGATGTGCGCCCCGAGACCACCGAGGGGTTCCGGGTTCCGGTGTGCACGGTATGCGGAGGGATGCTGAAGCCGGACGTCGTCTTCTTCGGCGAGTTCATCCCCGCAGCCAAGTTCCGCGACGCCGAGCAGCTCGTCCAGGGCAGCGAAGCCCTGGTGATCGCCGGCTCGTCGCTTGTCGTGAATTCCGGCATCCGGCTGCTCGAACGTGCCCGTCGCCGCCGCTTGCCGGTCGTGATCATCAATCGTGGCGCGACGCGCGCGGACGCCCGCGCGACCGTGAAGGTCGATGCCGGAACGAGCGAAGTGCTGGCAGTGCTCGGCGCCGCGCTCGTGCGACCGCTGTGAGCGGCCGGCGCGTCCCGGCCCGCGGTTAGGCTCGAACTGTGACCGTCCTGACTCTCATCCGACACGGCGAGACCGAATGGAATCGCACGCGCCGCATCCAGGGATCGACGGACATCCCGCTGAACGACATCGGCAGGCAGCAGGCACGGGATGCCGCGGCCGCCCTGCGGGCGCGGCTGGACGCCGATGCGCCGGTCGTCGTCGTCTCGAGCGACCTGTCGCGGGCGCGCGAGACCGCAGAGATCATCGCGGGCCAGCTCGAGGTACCCGTGTGGCGGCTGTACCCCGAGCTGCGCGAGCGGGCGTACGGCGAGGCCGAGGGTCTCGACGTCGATGAATTCCTCACTCGCTGGGGCGATTGGCACACCGCGGAGGTGCCGGGTGCAGAACCGTGGCCGCACCTGCGCATCCGCGGGCTTCGGGCGCTGCGTCATGTGGTGCGCGACGCCCGACGCGAGACGGCACCTGCTGCGGCATCCGTCATCGTCGTCACCCATGGCGCGATGATCCGCGAACTGATCCGGCACGCGACCGGCGGCGAGCTGCCGCTCACCGGTGAGCGGCTGGCCAATGGATCCGCGTACTCGATGCTCTACGAGCGGGAGCGACTGCGGCTGCTGTCCTACGCGGCAGCGACGGCCTAGGCTCGCCGTCATGGCGGCACCCGCGACGGTCGACGACTACATCGCCGGGTTCCCGCCGGACGTCGCCGAGCGGCTGCGGCGGATCCGCGAGATCATTCTCGCTGCGGTCGAGGCGGGAGGCGTCGACACTCCGGAGGAGAGGATCCGCTACGGCATCGCCGCCGTCATGCTCGGCGGGCGGAAGGCGATCCATTTCGCAGGGTGGAAGAAGCACGTCGGCCTCTATCCCGTGCCCCCTCTGCCTGAACCCCTCGAAGCAGAGATCGCGCCGTACCGGGCGGAGAAGGACTCCGCCGTGTTCCTTCACGCACAGCCGATGCCATATGGGCTGATCGGGCGGGTGGTTGCGGAGATCGTCCGTATGCGGGTGCCTGGGTCCGAGGGGTGAGCGAGTGGGTGGCCGAGGAAATTGTCCGTTTGCGGGGGCCTGGTTCGGCGGGCTGAGCAGGCAGGTTCCTTCGCTGTGATGCGGGCGTCGGTTGAGCGGTGCTGAGTCCGGCTTCTGTGTGGAGTCACCAGGGACTCCTGGTCCTGTGTCCGCGGAGCCGACGATGGACGCCAGCGCTCCTCGGGCGGCAAGCCCGACGAACACCGCATCCGCCAGGGGCCCGCTCCATGCGGGCGCCTGGCGGATCATCGTGGCGCGGATCCGGTCCCACGACGGCGCTGAGCATATGCATCGGGATGACCGGGCCCCTTGGCAGCGCGCGGCTCTCCGCATTCGAGACGGGGGATGCCTGTGGCCCGGGTGCGCCGAACCTCCTTCGCACTGCGAGGCACACCACTCCGAGCATTGGGCCGATCATCGCGGCCGAACGGATGTCGACCTCGGAGTGATGCTCCGCACTTTCCATCATCTGCGACTGCACAACCAAGGCTGGAAGATCACGCGCATCGATGGTGGGTTCTGGCTGTACCCACCTTCGCTCGAACGGGGCGGACCGGCTGGACCACCGACACGACTCCTCACCAAGTCGCCACGCCGATTCGAGGTCGCGTGAAGCATGGCCCCCTGCTCGCTGAAAGCAGGGAGCGGTGGCGTTCCGGGGGCACTACCGTCAACTTCCGAACGCGACCAGCCACACTACCGGCAACGTCCGAACGCGTCCAGACAGAGAACGGTCACAGTTCGGCGCGCTTGAGGAGTCCCCGCGCATGACGAAGCACCGGCTCGTCGACCATCCGCCCCTCGTACGTGAAAACGCCGCGTTCGTCCGCGGCGGCGGCCAGAACCGCGTGCGCCCACGCGACCGACTTCTCATCCGGCCGATACGCCTCTCGGATGACGGTCGCCTGGCTCGGGTGGATGCACGCCGTCGCAGCGAAACCGGATGCCGCGGCATCCATCGCCTCGATCGACAGCCGCTTCGTGTCGGCGATGTCCAGATGAACTGTGTCGATCGCGGCTTTGCCTCGCGAGCCCGCCGCCAGCAGGACCCGAGCGCGCGCCAGGCGTGCGACGTCGCGATAGCGCCCGTTCGGCTTGCGGCTCGATGTGCCGCCGAGGCTCGCCACGAGATCCTCAGCGCCCCACATGAGAGCGCTCACGTTCGCGAGGGCTGCGATCCGATCGGCCTGCCCGATCCCTTTGGCTGTCTCGCAGAGCGCCACCACCTCGAAGCGGCGGTCGATCTTCGAGAGGCGTTTGGCCGACTCCGACTTGGGAACCATGATCCGCCGGTAGTCGGTCTGTGACAGGGTCGCGAGGTCCGCGGTGTAGTCGGGCGTCCCAGGCGGGTTCACGCGCACGATCACGCGCGTCGGATCGAGCTCCGATTCGATGACCGAGCCGCGCGCGGCGGTCCTCGCGGTGGGCGCGACGGCGTCCTCGAGGTCGATGATGACTGCATCCGCCCGATCCAGCGCCTTCTGGAAGCGCTCCGGGCGGTCGGCCGGGCAGAACAGCAGCGCGGGGCCCAGGTCGAAACCCGTCCGTCCGGTCACGGCGCGCTCACAGGTGCGGGCGTAGCCACGGGTGCTGGCAGAGCGGCATCCGGAGCACACCACATCAGCGCGACCCGAGTCGCCGTCGCCACGACGTCGCCGTGCTGGTTGCGGCCGGTGTGGCGCATCGTGACGATCCCCTGCCCGGGCCTCGACGCCGATCGGCGCTTCTCGAGCACCTCGGTCTCGGTGTAGATCGTGTCGCCGTGGAAGAGCGGCGCCGGAAACGCGATGTCGCTCAGCCCGAGCTGCGCGACCAGGGTGCCCTGGGTCAGCTGCGCGACGGATGCCCCGACCATCGTCGCGAGGGTCCACATCGAGTTCATGAGCCGCTGCCCGAAGGGCTGCGACGCCGCGTAGGCGGCATCCAGGTGCAGCGCCTGCGTGTTCATCGTGAGTGACGAGAACAGCACGTTGTCGGCCTCCGTCGCCGTTCGGCCCGGTCGGTGTAGGTAACGCGCGCCGACCTCGAACTCCTCGAAGTAGAGGCCGCGCTGCAGGATGCCGTCTGGCCGGTCAGGTCCGTCCACGTGGGTCACGCTACTCCGAGCGCCCGCGCGATCACGAGAAGCTGCACCTCGGTCGTTCCCTCGCCGATCTCGAGGATCTTCGAATCGCGGTAGTGACGTGCGACCGGATACTCGTTCATGAACCCGTTGCCGCCGAAGATCTGGGTGGCGTCGCGGGAGTTGTCCATGGCGGCGTCGCTGGCTGTGAGCTTCGCGATGGCGGCCTGCTCCTTGAACGGCCTTTCCGCATCACGAAGGCGCGCCGCGTGATGCCAGGCGAGGCGCGAGTTGTGGACGCGCGCACGCATCCGGGCGAGCATGAACTGGATGCCCTGCCGGGTCGACAGCGCCTCGCCGAACACCGTGCGCTTCTTCGCGTAGTCGACGGCGGCCTCGAGACACCCCTCCGCGGCCCCGGTCGACAGGGCAGCGATCGCGATGCGGCCCTCGTCCAGGATGTGGAGGAAGTTCGCGAAGCCCCTGCCGCGGCGGCCCAGCAGATTCGCGTCGGGCACGCGCACGTCCTGGAAGGTCAGCGGATGCGTGTCGGACGCGTTCCAGCCGACCTTGTCGTACGGCGCCTCGACCGTGAACCCCGGCGTGCCATTGGGCACCATGATGGTCGAGATCTCCTTCCGGCCGTCGCTCTCGCCGGTCACGGCGGTGACCGTCACGAAGCGGGTGATGGCCGTGCCGGAGTTGGTGATGAACTGCTTCGAGCCGTTGATGACCCACTCGTCGCCGTCGAGCCGGGCGGTGGTGCGGGTGGCTCCGGCATCCGACCCCGCCTCCGGCTCGGTGAGCCCGAATCCCGCCAGCGCACGGCCGGCGAGGAGGTCGGGCAGCAGTTCCTGCTTCTGCGCCTCGGTCCCGAACCGGAAGACGGGGCTCGCACCGAGGCTGACCCCCGCCTCGAGGGTGATCGCGAGCGACTGGTCGACGCGCCCGAGCGCCTCGATGGCGAGACACAGTGCGAAGTAGTCGCCGCCCTGTCCGCCGTACTCCTCAGGGAACGGCAGTCCGAACAGCCCGAGGTCGCCCATCTGCGCGACGACGTCGAGCGGCAGCGTGTGGGTGCGGTCGGCCTCGTATGAACGGGGCGCGACGACCTCGTCGGCGAATTCGCGCACCATGGCGGCGAGCTCGCGCTCGTCTTCGGTCAGGTCGTAGGTGTCCATGGTGTCCTCGGGGGTCGGGATCGGTGGTCGGATGAGGTCGTGTCGGGGATCGGGATCGGTGGTCGGATGGGGTCGTGACGGGGTCAGGATCGGTGGTCGGATGAGGTCGTGACGGGATCAACTCCGCTGGTGGATCCCGCGGTCTCAGCCGCGTCGCGTTCGGATGCTTCACTGTCGCCGGGCGTGGCCACGACGTGCGCCAGTGCCTGGTCGCGGCGCACCTGCTCCCCCACGGCGACGTCGAGTGTCACGATGCCGTCGTGCGGCGCGACGACGGGATGCTCCATCTTCATGGCCTCGATCGTCACGATGCGGTCGCCCGCACGGACGGCCGCGCCATCCGATACATGTACGGCGACGACCGCTCCGGGCATCGGCGCGTGCAGCTGCGGATCGGTGGCTGCGGATTCCCGCTCCCGCGCGGCCAGACGGGCGTCCATCGCCTCGCGCCGGGTCAGCGGCCGGAGCGTGGTGGTCGCGCCGTCCGCATGAACCCACAGCAGGCCGTCTGCCGAGGCGCGGACCATCGCGCCATCAGGCGTCGCGCCGTCGTCAGCCCCGTCTCCGACAGAGCGGGAGGACAGGTCGGGTACGGACGCCACCGACGCGATCTCGCCGTCCGCAGTCTCGAACCACTGCGAAACGGGCACCGCATGCGAGCCCGCGCGCCACCCCGAGGCTGTCGCCCAGAGCTCGCTCGCTCCTCGCTGGGGAACCACTCCCGTGATGAGACCCCGCGCATCGCCCGACATCTCAGCCGGACGATGGTTTCTCACGAAGGATGCCGCGGCGGCGAGGGCTGGCTCCGAGGGCCGCGCCCCGACGAACGCCGGCATCCGGTCGATGAGCCCCGTGTCGAGATCGCCGGCGACCACCGCGGGGATGGCGAGCAGGCCGCGCAGGAACGCGATGTTCGTGTCGACGCCGAGCACCACCGTCTCGGCCAGAGCTTCATCGAGCCGGGTCAGCGCCTCGGCGCGATCGGCTCCCCACGCGATCACCTTCGCGATCATCGGGTCGTAGTCGGCGGTGATGACCGAGCCTGTCTCGACCGCGGCATCCGTGCGGACGTCGGGACGTTCGCCGTCCTGCGAAGACGCCGCCCGCCACTCCAGCACATCGCCGGTCGCCGGAAGGAACCCGCGTTCGGGACTCTCGGCGTATACGCGCGCCTCGATCGCGTGCCCGACGAGGCGGACGCCGTCCTGAGCGAGCGCCAGCCGCTCCCCTGCGGCGACCAGCAGCTGCTGCTCGACCAGGTCGACCCCGGTGACGAGCTCGGTCACCGGGTGCTCGACCTGCAGCCGCGTGTTCATCTCGATGAAGAAGAATTCGTCCGGACGGTCGGCGGCCACGAGGAACTCCACGGTTCCCGCGCCGCGGTAGTCCACGCTGGCGGCCGCGGCACACGCCGCCGCGCCGATCCGGGCGCGCGTGGCGGCGTCGACGACGGACGACGGCGCCTCTTCGACCACCTTCTGGTGCCGCCGCTGAAGCGTGCACTCGCGCTCGCCGAGATGGATGACGGTGCCGTACGTGTCAGCGAGCACCTGCACCTCGATGTGCCGCGGGCGCTCGATGAGCCGCTCGAGGAGCAGCGTGTCGTCGCCGAACGCGGCGGCGGCGACGCGCCGAGCCGTGGCGAGCGCCTCCGTCAGCTCCCCGGGAGCGCGCACGATCTGCATGCCCTTGCCTCCGCCGCCGGCTGACGGCTTGACCAGGAGCGGGTAGCCCGCCTCGGATGCCGCGACGGCGATCTCGGCATCCGACATGCCCTTCGCGCTGAAGCCGGGCACAGTCGGCACATCGTGGGCGGCGACATGCGCCTTCGCCCGGATCTTGTCGGCCATGACGTCGAGCGCGCGCTCGCCCGGGCCGATGAAGACGATGCCCGCGTCGGCGCAGGCCCGCGCGAAGGCGGCGTTCTCGGACAGGAACCCGTACCCGGGATGGATCGCCTGCGCGCCCGTCTCCCGCGCGGCCGCGAGCACCGCATCGATGTCAAGATACGAACGGGATGCCGCGGCCGGCCCGATCCGTGCCGCCAGGTCCGCCTCGCGCACGTGAGGAGCGTCGGCGTCGGCGTCGCTGTAGACGGCGACGGAGCGGATGCCGAGCCGGCGGAGGGTGCGGATGACGCGGCGTGCGATCTCGCCGCGATTAGCCACGAGGACCGTGTCGAAACCTCCGACGGGCTCGGCAGCCGGCGCCACGGACTCACGGACCGGTGCCACGGCCTCGCCGACCGGTGCCACGGACTCAGGGAAGGGGATCGAGGCCATCGGGGTCACATCCGGAAGACGCCGAAGCGCGGCTCGGGCAGGGGCGTGCGGGAGACGACATCCAGTGCCAGTCCGAGCAGGTCCCGAGTGTCGGCCGGATCGACGACGCCGTCGTCCCAGAGCCGCGCTGTCGCGTAGTACGGGCTGCCCTGCTGTTCGTACTGGGCGCGGATCGGCGCTTCGAATTCGGCCTGGGCCTCCGCGGTCCACGCTTCGCCGCGGGCTTCGAGCTGGTCGCGTTTGACGGTCGAGAGCACGGATGCCGCCTGCGGACCGCCCATGACCGAGATCCGGCTCGCAGGCCACGTCCACAGGAATCGCGGCGAGTACGCGCGGCCGCACATCGAGTAGTTGCCGGCGCCGAAGGATCCGCCGATCACCACCGTCAGCTTGGGCACCCGGGTGGTGGCCACCGCCGTGACCATCTTGGCGCCGTCTCGCGCGATGCCGCCCGCTTCGGCATCCCGTCCCACCATGAAACCCGAGATGTTCTGCAGGAACAGCAACGGGATGCCGCGCTGGTCGCACAGCTCGATGAAGTGCGCGCCCTTCTGCGCCGACTCCGAGAAGAGCACGCCGTTGTTGGCGATGATGCCCACAGGGTGGCCGTGGAGCCTGGCGAACCCTGTGACGAGGGTCTCGCCATACAACGCCTTGAACTCGTGGAACTCGCTGGCGTCGACGAGCCGCGCGATCACCTCGTGGACGTCGTACGGCTGGTTCACGTCGACGGGCACGACGCCGTAGAGGTCGGACGGGTCGACGGCGGGCGCGACCGTGGGCAGCACCTCCCATCCCGGTGCGAGCGGCGGCGGGAGCGTCGCGACGATCTCGCGCACGATCTCGAGGGCATGCTCGTCGTCTTCTGCGAGGTGGTCGACGACTCCGGAGCGCCGGGCGTGGAGGTCGCCGCCGCCGAGTTCCTCCGCCGTCACGACCTCGCCGATGGCTGCCTTCACGAGTGGGGGTCCGCCCAGGAAGATCGTGCCCTGATTCCGCACGATCACGGTCTCATCGCTCATCGCGGGCACATAGGCGCCGCCCGCGGTGCATGAACCGAGCACGGCCGCGATCTGCGGGACGCCGGCGGCCGACATCCGTGCCTGATTGTAGAAGATGCGTCCGAAGTTGTCGCGATCCGGAAAGACCTCGTCCTGCATCGGCAAGAAGGCGCCCCCCGAGTCGACGAGATAGATGCAGGGCAGCCGGTTCTCTAGCGCGATCTCCTGCGCGCGCAGGTGCTTCTTCACCGTGAGCGGATAGTACGTGCCGCCCTTGACGGTCGCGTCGTTGCACACGACCATGACGTGCCGCCCCTGCACCAGGCCGATGCCGGCGATCACGCCCGCGCCGGGGGCTTCGCCGCCGTAGAGGCCTTCGGCGGCCAACGGCGCGATCTCGATGAAGGGGCTCCCCTCGTCGAGCAGGCGCGTCACACGGTCGCGCGGCAGCAGCTTTCCGCGTGAGACGTGGCGTTCGCGTGAGCGGACGGGTCCACCGAGGGATGCCGCGGCCAGCCGCTCCCGCAGTTCGGCGACGAGCGTCGCCTGGGCATCGCGAGTGCGCTCGAATCGGTCGTCGTGGGCCACGACGCTGTGCAGCCGTCGCAGCACGGGACGCCGGACGAGGCGGTCGCTCGAAAGGAGGTCGTCGCGCAGGTCGCCGGCCGTGGGCGTGCTCATGTCATCTCCGTCGACGTCACGATCGGGTCACGTCTGTTGTCTCGCCGCGATCGATTGGTTAGGGTTCACTAACTGGAGTCTAGGTTAGCGAGGATTAACTGAGATGACAAGCGGTGTCACCGAACGCGATCGTGCGAAAGCCGATCGGCAGGCGGCCATCCTGCACGAGGCTGCAAGGCTCTTCGCCGAGCGCGGCTACAGCGGCGTGAGCCTCGAGGATCTCGGAGCGGCTGTCGGAGTGAGCGGCCCCGCCGTCTACCGGCACTTCGAGAACAAGCAGGCGCTGCTCGGCGCGATCCTGATCGGCGTGAGCGCGCGGCTGCGCGCCGGCGGTCGCGCCGTCGTCGACGAAGGCGGAGATCCGCAGGATCGGCTGCGCGCGATCATCGCCTTCCACGTCGATTTCGCCCTCAGCGACGCCGATGTGATCCGCGTGCAGGATCGCGACCTCGCCAGTCTGCGCGAGGAGGATCGCCACACCGTGCGGCGGCTCCAGCGGGAGTACGTGGAACTGTGGATCGGCATCCTCTCGGACCTCCTCCCGACGCACGGCGAGAGCGAGCTTCGGGTGCGTGCGCATGCGTGCTTCGGGCTCATCAACTCGACTCCGTACAGCTCGCGCGGCCTGCGGGGCGCTCCTGCAGACAGCACCGTGCGGGGCATCCTCGAATCGATGGCGTTCGCCGCGCTGACCTCCTGAGGGGCTCGGGTCGTGTCCTGACCTGGCCGGAAGATGCCTTCCACGCCTCGACTTCGCAGGGCTTCATCACGAACCGGGCGGTGGCGGGCACGACAAGTGGCTGGATCCCGCACCCCCTACGATCTTCACCCGGCTCGAAGAGGCCGACATCTCGTGGACTGTTCTCGGTGGTCGACGAGGCGCCCCTGCGCCGCGATCAGCGCAGCAGCATCGCCCGGCCGGGTTCGCGCAGGATGTCGGCGACGTCCACGAGGAACTTCGATCCCTGCTCGCCGTCGACGAGCCGGTGATCGAAGGACAGAGCGAGGGTCATGACGTCGCGCAGCGCGATCTCACCGCGGTGCTCCCAAGGCTGACGGCGAACGGCACCCAGGGCGAGGATGCCCGCCTCACCCGGATTGATGATCGGGGTGCCGGCATCCACGCCGAAGACGCCGACGTTCGTGATCGAGAACGTGCCGCCCATCATCTGGGCAGGCGCCGTCTTTCCCGCGCGTGCCGTCTCGGCCAACCCGCGGATCGCGTCGGCCAGCTCGACGAGCGTCAGCTCCTGCGCGTCCCGGATGTTGGGGACCACGAGTCCGCGGCCGGTCGCGGCGGCGATGCCCAGGTTGACGTAGTGGTGCTCGACGATCTCGCCGGCCGCGTCATCCCACCGCGAATTCAGTCCCGGATGCCGCGCCAGCGCCAGGCACACGGCCTTCGCGGCGACCGCCATGATGCCGATCTTGTGGTCCTGAAGGCCCCGGTCGCTCTTCAGCGAGGCGATCAGCTCGGTCGTCCCGGTGATGTCGACTGTCACGAACGTCGTGACGTGCGGCGCGGTGAAGGCGCTGCGCACCATGGCCTCGGCGGTGAGCTTGCGCACGCCCCGGATCGGTGTGCGGGTGGTCCGCTCCCCCGGCGTCTGCGGCCGCGAGGCCTCGAGCACGTCCACGTCCATGACGGACGATGCGGGGGCGCCGCCGTTCGACGCTCCTGAGACCGGCGCCGCGCCGACGCGGCGCGCATAGGCCTCGACATCGCCTCGCATGATGAGTCCCGCATCACCCGTCGCCTCGACGAGCGCGAGGTCGACACCCAGCTGCTTCGCCAGCATGCGCACCGGCGGAGTCGAGCGCGGGCGCTCCACCGGCTGCTCGACGACGGCCGAGACGCCGTGAAGTGCGTCGTGCGGGGCGGCCTCGAGAACGGCTGTGTCGGATGCCGCGGGCCGAGAGCCCACCGAGCGCGAACGTCGTTGCGGCCGAGCGGCACCGCGGGGTGCCGCCCCGTAGCCGACGAGGTTGGGCTGGGCCTTCTCCTCAGGCTCGGCGGGAGACTCGGCCGGAGCGTCCGCGGCAGGCGCCGAGGCATCCGGCGCAGCGGCCGCCGCCGGCTCGCCGGCCTGGGGCGCGAGCCCGCTGTCGGCCGCATCGGCACCCTCGACGTCGTATGAGATGAGCACCGAGCCGACGGCGACGACGTCTCCGGCCGCCGCGTGCAGCGTCTTGACGGTGCCCGCGTAAGGCGAGGGGAGCTCGACGACGGCCTTGGCCGTCTCGACCTCGGCGATCGTCTGGTTGAGGGTGACGGTGTCGCCCTCGTTCACCATCCACTGGACGAGTTCGGCCTCGGGAAGTCCCTCACCGAGGTCGGGGAGCGCGAAGTCCTGGATCACAGCACCGCTCCGTTCCAGGCCGCTCCGCGGCCGTCGTGATCGTTTCTCACAGCTCGACTCCGGTCAGCGAGTTCGGCCGGTCGAGCACGCGGTCGACGGCGTCCAGGATCCGGTCCAGGTCCGGCAGGTGGTGCTTCTCGAGCTTCGCGGGCGGGTATGGGATGTCGTGGCCCGTGACGCGCGCCGGCGCGGCCTCGAGGTAGTTGAAGCACCGCTCGGTGACGCTCGCGATGAGCTCGGCCCCGACACCGGCCTCGCGTGCGGCCTCGTGCGTGACGACGACGCGTCCGGTCTTGCGCACGGAGGCCGTCACGGTGCGATAGTCCACCGGCGAGATCGACCGCAGATCGATGACCTCGATCGACACGCCCTCGTCCTCGGCGGCGGTCGCGGCATCCAGTGCCGTCGTCACCTGCGCGCCGTACGTCAGCAGCGTGACGTCGGTTCCCTCGCGCGCGACCCGCGCAAGGCCCATCGGCGGCGCGTCGGCCAGGTCGACGTCGAGGTCGACCTCCCCCTTCGTGTGGTACAGCCGCTTGGGCTCGAAGTAGACGACCGGATCGTTCGAGGCGATCGCCTGGCGGAGCATGACGTACGCGTCCTGCGGATTCGAGACGGCGACGACGCGCAGTCCCGAGGTGTGCACGAAATAAGCCTCGGGCGACTCGGAGTGGTGCTCGGCGGCACCCACGCCACCGGCCCACGGGATGCGGATCGTGATCGGCATCGTGACGTTTCCGCGCGTGCGGTAGTGCAGCTTCGCAACCTGGCACACGATCTGATCGAACGCGGGGTACACGAAGCCGTCGAACTGGATCTCGACGACCGGCCGATAGCCCCGGAACGCGAGCCCGACGGCCGTGCCCATGATCCCCGACTCGGCGAGCGGCGTGTCGATCACGCGCTGCGCGCCGAACTCGGACTGCAGGCCGTCCGTGATGCGGAACACCCCGCCGAGCTTGCCGATGTCCTCACCCATGATGAGCACTTTGGGGTCGTCGGCCATGGCACGACGGAGCCCTTCATTGATGGACTTCGCCATCGTCAGCTGCGTCATCGGCCCGTCTCCTGACCCGCGAAGCCGTCGAGGTACGCCGCGAACCAGGCGCGCTCCTCTTCGAGGCCGGAGTGCGGCTCGGCGTAGACGTGGTCGAGCACCTCGATCGGCTGGCGCGAGGTCGCGCCGAGAGTGGCGGCGCGGACCGCGGCACCGAGACGGTCCGCGTCGGCGGCGACCTCGGCCGCGAAGGCGTCGTCGAACGCGCCCTCGGCCCGCAGCAGCGCCTCGACCCGGGTGATCGGGTCGCGCCGGCGCCAGCGCTCGACCTCGTCCTTGTCGCGGTAGCGGGTCGGGTCGTCCGACGTCGTGTGAGGGCCCATGCGGTAGGTCACGGCCTCGATGAATGCCGGCCCGTTGCCGCGGCGCGCGTTGTCGAGCGCCCAGCGCATCGCCGCGAGGCACGCGAGGACGTCGTTCCCGTCCACGCGCATGCTCGGGATGCCGAAGCCCGGCGCCCGCCCGGCGATCGGGAACTTCGCCTGCACCGACACGGGCTCGGAGATCGCCCACTGGTTGTTCGTGCAGACGAAGACGACCGGAGAGCGGAACGACGATGCGAAGATCATTGCCTCGTTGACGTCGCCCTGGCTCGAGGCGCCGTCGCCGAAGTAGGCGGCCGCGACCTGGTCGGTGCCGTCGATCTGGATGCCCATCGCGTACCCGACCGCGTGGAGCGACTGGGCGCCGATGATGATCTGCGGCGTCGCGGTGTTGATGTCGTAGGGGTTGTTCGTGGAGTGCTCTTCACCGCGCCACGCGATCACGAAGTCGGCGGGCTTCGCGCCGCGCACGTAGTTCACGCCGATCTCGCGGTAGCTCGGGAACACGAAGTCGTCCGCGCGGAAGGCGCGTGCGGTCCCCACCTGGGCGGCCTCCTGCCCCTGGCAGGGCGCCCACAGGCCGAGCTGTCCCTGCCGCTGCAGGGCGACGCCCTCGGTGTCGATGCGGCGCACCAGCACCATGTCGCGATAGAGGCTCCGAAGGACGGCGGAATCGACATCCGCCACCCATCTCTCGAGGTCGGGATCCGAGATCCGCTCGCCGTCCGGACTCAGCAGCCGGGCGACATCGTCGATGTCGGTCGCGACATCGGCCGTGGGGTTCATGGTGTGCGTCATCGTCATCACTCCTCGACCTGCCCTCGTGAGGCGGGTCAACGTGGATCGCCGGCGGCGTCGCCGACACCTCAAGAATACGTCCACATCGCACCTAGCTCAACCAATCCGCCTCCTCTTGAGCATGTTGCCAACTCACGAGCTCGGAGACCGTGCTAACCTTGCGCACTATGAGCGCCCTCGATCACGTCGACCTGGAGCTGCTGGCCGCCCTCTCCGCCGACCCGCGAGCGACCGTGGTGGCGCTCGCCGAACGGCTCGGGCTGTCGCGCAACACCGTGCAGGCACGCATGGCCCGCCTCGAGCGCGCCGGCGTCTTCCTCTCGTACGAACGCGCGATCTCGTCGTCTGCGCTCGGCTTCCCGATAGAGGCCTTCATCAGCGTCATCGTCCGCCAGGCGGACCTCCCCCGCATCACCGCCGAGCTGACGAAGGTTCCCGAGATCGTCCACGCCCACGGGCTGTCAGGTCAGGTCGATCTGCTCGTGCGGGTCGCGTGCCGCGATACGCAGCACCTCTTCGACACGGATGCCCGCATCCTCGCAATCGAGGGCGTCGAGCGCACCGAGACCTCCCTCGTGATGGGAGAGGTCATCAGTCACCGAGTGGCGCCCCTCATGGAGCTGGCACGGCGGGAAACGTAGCGGCCTCCCCACGCGGGTTCCCGGGTGATTGGGCATCCAGCCGGACGAGCACGACGCCGACGAGGATGAGCGCGCCGCCGACGAACTGGATCGGCGCCGGCACCTCCGCGAGGAAGAGCCAGGCGAAGCCCAGCGCGAACAGCACCTCCGACAGGCCGACGAACGATGCCACGCGCGAGCCGATGCGGGGCACGGCCATGACCCCGAGCGCGTAGCCGAGGGTCGTGGCGATCCCGGCGACCCACAGCAGCGGCACGAACCACGGCACCGAGACTCCCGCGAGCACCACGTCGATCGCCGGCGCCTCGAAGGGGAGGATGCCGCCGGCGATGAAGATCGCGATGAAACCCGCGCCGATGAGCAGGCCGCCCGCCGCGAGTGCGAGCGGCGGCAGGTCGTCGCCGGCGCGCTCCGAGATGACGAAGTAGGCGCACACGCACACCGCCGCACCGAGGGCCAGCAGAGTGCCGATCAGGTCGAAGGATGCGCCGGAGATGTCGACGACGAGCACGAGTCCGACGATGGCCACCGCCGAGCCCCACAGCACGAGCGCGGACGGCGCCCGCCGCGTCCGCGCCCAGACGAAGGCCACGAGCATCACCGGCGCGAGGTACTGGATCAGCAGGGCCACGGCGACCGGCATCCGCTGCATCGCCGAGAAGAAGAAGAGCTGGCAGCCGAGCACGGGCATGAGCCCGAACCCGAGCAGCAGCCGCCAGTGACGGCGGAGGAACCCCCGCTGGCGCCTGATCGCCAGGAACAGAGCCGGCGACAGGATGAGCCCCGCCACTCCCATGCGGACGAGCAGCGCCGCGCCGAGCGACCAGCCGCCCTCGAGGAGGGGCTTCACGAACGGTCCGCTCGACGAGAACGCCAGCGCGGAGGCGACGGCCATGATCAGTCCCGACGTCTTGGGCCGCGTCGACGACAGCGATCGGATGACCGGAAGCGATGCGGTCGAAGTGGTCATGGCGGCATCCGACTGTAAGGAGTGAAATGTGCTTACACTGGTGACAATATCGAAGCGGATGTCAGGAGTCAACATGGTCTTCATTCGTGACACGCAGCAGTCGCTGATGGCCGCCGTCCATCTCGTCAACACGCTGCCGGCGTTCGACGACGAAGACACCCTCGTCACGATCGCGGACTTCGAGAAATACCTCGCGATGAACCCGTACAGCGGCACGATCCGGCGCGACTCCGACGAGGTCGAGGCGGTGCGCGGCATCCGGTCGCGCCTGCGTCAGCTGTGGGATGTCGATCGCGACAGCGCCGTTCCCCTCGTGAACGCGATGCTGCGCGACGGCGAAGCGCTCCCCCGCCTCGTCCGGCACGACGGCTACGACTGGCACGTCCATGCGACCAGCGACGACGCTCCGCTCGCCACCCGGATCCTGGTCGAGGCGGCGATGGCGTTCGTCGACGTGATCCGCGCGGACGAATACGACCGCGTCCGGGTGTGCTCGGCCGACGACTGCGAGTCGGTGTACATCGACTATTCGAAGAACGGATCGAAGCGGTACTGCGACACCGGCAACTGCGGCAATCGCATGAACGTCAACGCGTATCGCGCTCGGAAGGCGCGAGAAACCGTCTGATCGCATCGGCCGCGGCAGCCGGCGTCTCGTAGTGGATGAGGTGTCCGACATCCGGGATCTCGACGAGGGTCGCATCCGGGAACATGGTCGCGAGGCGCCGCTCCGCTTCGATCGGAGTGATGTCGTCGCGCTGCGCCGCCACGAGCAGCGTGGGCTGCGAGATCCTCGGCGCGTACGCGCGAACGTCATTGGAGACCGAGGCGAGGAATGCGTCGTGCAGCTGGTCGCGGTCGGCGAATCGCGAGAAGTAGGTGTCGTGCTGGTCGTGGATGAACCGGCGCAGCTCGGCATCCCGTGTCTTCGCCATCGACACGCTCATCACCCGTACCACCGCGCCGTTGCGCAGCAGCCCATCCCCGACGCGTTTCGGAAGTCGCGCGCCCGCCCAGTAATAGAAGACCGCGAGCCGGGTCAACAGCCCGCGTGGGCCTTCGAGCGCCGGCGCGCCGATGGGGTTCACCAGGATGACACGCGGCGTCGCGAGGCCGCCGGCGACGGCCGCCGCGACGACGATGGAGCCGAACGAGTGACCCAGGATGACGGCGCCGGGGGCGACCGCGTCGACGAATTCCTGAAGCCACGCGGCGTAGGCGTCGATGTCATGGCGGCTGCCGGGGAGCGGCGGCGTCTCGCCGAATCCGGGAAGGTCGGGTGAGATGACACGCACCTCGGGGAGGTGGGCGACGACCGGCTCGAGCCCGTGATGCTCGCCGCGGAACCCGTGCACCGCGACGACGGTGGTCTCGGCATCCGCCGGCCCATACGTCCAGTACGCCGTGGTCGAGCCGCCGGCGTCGACCTCGTGCCGCTCGACGGGGATCGCCTCGAGCAGCGCCGCATACGGATTCGGGACGACCACGCGTCGAGTCTACGAGAGCGTGGCTGGCGGAGCGCCTGACAGCGGATGTCGGAGGGGACGCATACCGTCATCGGCATGGACCAGTGGCGACCCGAGCCGCTCCCGCTCTTCCAGACCCCTGAGTGGGTCAAGGTGATCGGCGTCTTCGATCTCGAGACGACCGGCGTCGACGTGACGACCGACCGCATCGTGACGGCGCACGTCGGGCTGTTGGATGCCGGTGGCGCGGTGATCCGGGCACGCGACTGGCTCGCAGACCCTGGCGTGGCAATCCCCGAAGGCGCCACCGCCATCCACGGGATCACGACCGATCGCGCGCGAGACGAGGGTCGCCCGGCGCCCGAGGTCGTGGACGAGGTCGTCGGGGCACTGCGTGCCCTGCTGGATGCCGGCATCCCGATCGTCGCCTACAACGCGCCGTACGATTTCTCACTCCTGAAATACGAGGCGCTCCGCCATGGCGTCGGGCCGATCGACGACCCGTCTCCGGTGATCGACCCGCTCGTCGTCGACAAGGCGTACGACCGATGGCGGCGCGGCAAGCGCACGCTGTCGGTCGTGGCAGCGCACTACTCCGTCAGGCTCGAAGGCGCGCACGAGGCGTCGGCTGACGCGGTCGCGGCGGGACGCGTGGCGCAGGCACTGGCCGAGCGGTTCGCACCGTGGCTGCCGACGACCGCCGGCGAGCTTCACACGCGGCAGATCGCGTGGGCCCGAGCCCAGGCCGCGAGCCTGACCGACTACTTCATCCAGATCGGACGCCTCGACCCCGAGGATCGTCTGGACGGCAGCTGGCCGATCCGCTGAGCCGAGCTTCGTCGCGGGCCGTCGCCCCCCGGTCGTTGAGCGAGCGAAGCGAGACGAAACGCCCCCAACCCGGCGTACCGGCCGGGTACGACGCGTTTCGTCTCGTCGCTCAACGACCGGATGCCGCGCGACCGGCCGGTACAACGACGAAAGCCCCGCCGAAGCGGGGCCATCGCGAGGCGGGCTTACTTGCTCGAGCCGCCGAAGTTCTTGAAGCGCTGGTTGAACTTCTCGACACGACCGGCCGAGTCCATGATGCGCTGCTTGCCCGTGTAGAACGGGTGCGATGCCGATGAGATCTCGACGTCGATGACCGGGTACTCGACGCCGTCGAGCTCGATCGTCTTGTCGCTGGTGACCGTCGAGCGGGTCAGGAAGGTCTCGCCCGAGCCGAGGTCGCGGAACACGACGGCCTGGTAGTCGGGGTGGATGTCAGTCTTCATGGTGATCCTCTAGGGAGTGGTGCACTGGATTTTGCCAGGGCGGTGAAAGTCTGCGGTGCGAGCGCACCAAAGAGCGATTCTATCAGCCCTGCGGCCCACTCGTGGAATCGAGCAGCCGACGAGTCCGCCCTCGTCTCAGTGCGCGGCCCGGGCGGCGTAACGGCCGCCGAGTTCGGTGAGGAAGATCGGCACGCCGAACGTCGCCGTGAGATTCTCGGCGGTGAGCGTCGCGCTCAGGGGTCCCGCGGCGACCGCGCGCCCTTCGGCGAGCAGCATCACATGCGTGAATCCGACCGGGATCTCTTCGACGTGATGCGTGACCATGATCATCGCGGGGGTGCTGGGCGCCTGCGCATATCCGCCCAGCAGCGAGACCAGCTCCTCCCGCGCACCCAGGTCCAGGCTCGCGGCCGGTTCGTCGAGCAGCAGCATCTCGGGGTCCGTCATGATCGCCCGGGCGATCTGCACCCGCTTCTGCTCACCGTCGCTGAGCGTGCCGAAGGTGCGATCGGCGAGGCCCTCCAGGTGCCATTCGGCGAGGACGCGCAGGGCGCGGCGCTCGTCGATGTCTTCGTACCGCTCGTTCCAGCGGCCGAGCACTGAGAACGCGGCGGTCAGCACCACGTTCAGGACGGTCTCCTCCGCCGGGATCCGCTTGGCCATCGCGGTCGAGGCGAATCCGATGCGCGGGCGCAGTTCGAACACGTCCGAGCGACCGAGTCGCTCGCCGAGGATCGTGACGGTTCCGGATGTCGGATGCAGCAACGTGTCGGCGAGCTGCAGCAGGGTGGTCTTGCCCGCGCCGTTGGGTCCGAGGATGACCCAGCGCTCGTCGTCGCTGACCGACCAGTCGAGGTGGTCGACGATGTCTCGGGCGTTTCTGCGGACGACGACGTCTGAGAACTCGAGCACCTGCGGCATGTCTTCAGCCTATCGGCCGGCGCCGGTGACCTCCGTATACAGCGCGGCGGTCTGCTCGGCGATGCGGCCCCAGCTGAACTCGTCGGTGGCGCGCTGACGTCCGGCGGCACCGTACTCGCGGGCGCGCTGACGGTCGCTGACGACTTCGGTCAGAACGCGCGCGAGATCGCCCACGAAACGCTCGGGATCAGTCGGTGTCCCAGTGCCGTCCTGCACCTGCTCGATCGGCACGAGGCGCCCTGTCACGCCGTCCACGACCACCTCGGGGATGCCGCCGGTCGCGGTGCCGACGACGGCCGCGCCGCACGCCATCGCCTCGAGGTTCACGATGCCTAGCGGCTCGTAGACTGACGGGCAGACGAAGGTGGTCGCGGCGCTCAGTATGGTGCACAGCTCGTGGCGCGACAGCATCCGATCGATCCACACGACGCCGTCGCGCGACTCCTGGAGCCCGCGGACGAGGCCTTCGACCTCGGCCATGATCTGCGGGGTGTCCGGAGCGCCCGCGCACAGCACGACCTGCACCTCGGCGGGCAGCCGCTCGGCGGCGCGGAGGAAGTAGGGCAGCCCCTTCTGCCGGGTGATCCGCCCCACGAAGACGACGGACGGCCGCGACGCGTCCACTCCCAGCTCGCGGAGCAGATCTGGATCTTCGACGGGATGCCAGGCCTCGACGTCGATGCCGTTGTAGATCACGCGGACCTTGGCCGGATCCAGGGTCGGGTAGCTGCGCAGGATGTCGTTGCGCATGCCGTCGCTGACGGCGACCACGGCGGCCGCACCCTCGTACGCCGTCTTCTCGATCCAGCTCGAGACGGCGTAACCCCCGCCGAGCTGCTCGGCCTTCCATGGCCGCAGCGGCTCGAGCGAGTGCGCAGTGACGATGTGCGGGATGCCGTGCAGCAATGACGCGAGGTGTCCGGCGAAGTTCGCATACCAGGTGTGGCTGTGCACCACGTCGGCGCCGGCGACATCCGTCACGATCTCGAGATCGGTCCCGAGGGTCTGGACCGCCGCATTCGCGTCGGCGAGCTCGGACGGCACCCCGTACGACATGGTCCCCTCCTCGTCGCGAAGGGCGCCGAAGGCCCGCACCCGCACATCGAGGGACGCGCGGAGCGATTTCACCAGTTCTGTGACATGCACCCCCGCGCCGCCGTAGATCTCGGGGGGGTACTCCTTGGTGATGATGTCGACGCGCATGTCTCGAACGCTAGTACACGGGGGTTGCGCGTCATAGTGTGGTGCCATGCCAGCAGCTCCGAAGGTGTTCGGGATCGTCCTCGCCGGCGGCGAGGGAAAACGTCTGATGCCCTTGACGGCGGATCGGGCCAAGCCCGCCGTTCCGTTCGGCGGTCAATACCGGCTCATCGATTTCGCCATCTCGAACCTCATAAACTCGGGCCTTCGTCAGATCGTGGTGCTGACCCAGTACAAGTCGCACAGCCTCGACCGCCACATCTCGCAGACCTGGCGCATGTCTGCGCTCCTCGACTCGTACGTCGCCTCGGTGCCGGCGCAGCAGCGCCTCGGCAAGCGGTGGTTCTCGGGATCGGCGGATGCGATCCTGCAGAGCCTCAACCTCGTCAACGACGAGAAGCCCGACATCGTCGTCGTCATCGGCGCCGACCACGTCTACCGCATGGACTTCCGTCAGATGCTCTCGGCGCACATCGAGTCCGGATCCCGCGCGACCGTCGCCGGCATCCGTCAGCCGATCTCGCTCGCGAACCAGTTCGGCGTCATCGACGTCGTCGGCGATGACCCCGGCAAGATCAACGAGTTCCTCGAGAAGCCGCAGAACCCGACGGGGCTCTCCGACTCCCCCGGCGAGGTGCTCGCGTCGATGGGCAACTACATCTTCGACACGTCGGCGCTCATCGAGGCGGTCGAGGCGGACGGCGAGCTGCCCACCTCGAACCACGACATGGGCGGCGACATCGTGCCGTACTTCGTCGGTCGCGGCGAAGCGGGCGTCTACGACATGAAGCGCAACGACGTCCCGGGATCGACGGATCGCGATCGGGACTACTGGCGGGATGTCGGCACCATCGAGTCGTTCTTCGACGCGCACCAGGACCTCATCTCGACCCTGCCGATCTTCAACCTTTACAACACGCAATGGCCGATCCACTCGCAGGCCGTCAACTCGCCGCCGGCGAAGTTCGTGCGCGACTCGGTGGGACGCATCGGCAACGCGATCGACTCGGTCGTGTCGCTGGGATCCGTGCTCTCGGGCACGCACCTCGAGCGCAGCGTGGTGGGCCCGTGGACACTCGCCGGAGGCGGCTCGACGATCACCGACTCGGTGCTCTTCGACCACGTGCACGTCGGAGCCGGCGCGCGCATCCACCGGGCGATCCTGGACAAGAACGTCGTCCTGGCCGAGGGCGCCACGGTCGGCGTGGATCGCGACAAGGATCTCGCGCGGGGCTTCACCGTCACCGACACGGGCATCACCGTCGTGGGCAAGGGCGTCCACGTCGATCGATGACGCCGCGTTCGGGTCGCGGGCTGCCGCGGCACTAGCGTTGTCGGCATGCCCGCGCCCGTCCGCTTCCTCGTCGTGCTCGACGCGGACTCGACCCTCATCCGCAATGAAGTCATCGAGCTCATCGCCGACGAGGCCGGCCGCGGGCCAGAGGTGGCAGCCGCCACGGAGGCTGCCATGCGAGGCGAAGTCGACTTCGCGATGAGCCTGCGCTCCCGTGTCGCCGTGCTCGCGGGCGTACCGGTCACCGCACTCGCGCGCGTCCTCGACCGCATCGAGCCGACCCGCGGTGTTCGCGACCTGATCGACGCCGTCCACGCCCGCGGTGGCCGTGTCGGCGTGGTGTCCGGAGGCTTCCACGAGATCCTCGACACCGTCGCTCCCGGACTGGGCGTGGATGTCTGGCGCGCGAATCGTCTCGGGGTCGCGGACGGTGCGCTCGACGGCTCGATCGACGGAGAGATCGTGGATGCCGCGGGCAAGGCCGCCGCGCTTCGTGAATGGGCTGCGGAGGCCGGCGTGCCGCTGCGGCGGACGATCGCGATCGGCGACGGAGCGAACGACCTCCACATGATGGCCGACGCCGGCCTCGGCCTGGCATTCAACGCGAAGCCCGCGGTCCGAGCACGGGCGGATGTCGTCGTCGGTGCGATCGATCTCGCCGAGGTGACAGCGCTCCTGCCTTGAGCCGAACCTCGACCCCGGTGCGCGATGTCGGACATGCTCGGTAACCTCGCGCCCATGGACATCATCCTCATCCCCGGTCTCTGGCTCGACGCATCGTCCTGGGACTCGATCACCGCGCCCCTCGAAGAAGCCGGGCACACCGTTCACGCACTCACGATGCCGGGCACGGGCGTGCCGGCGCCCGACTCGTCGGACATCGGCATCGGCGACTGGGTCGACGCGGTCGTCGCCGAGATCGACGCAACCGACGGAGCGGTCGTGGTCGTCGGGCACAGCGGCGGCGGAAACGTCGCCTGGGGAGCCGTCGATGCGCGTCCTGACCGTGTGGCTCGGGTCGTATTCGTCGACACGGTTCCGCCGCCATCCGGCCAGGGCATCTCCGAGTTCGACGTCGTGGACGGAGTGGTCCCCTTCCCCGGGTGGGAGTCCTTCGACGAGCCCGAGGTCTGGGATCTCGACGAAGCGACCCGGGCCGAGACCGCGGCGCGCACCGCGTCGGTCCCCGCGAAGGTTCCGACCGACCCGCTGCAGCTGCACGATGATCGGCGGCATAAGGTGCCTGTCACGCTGCTCATGGGCGGGATGTCGGAGGCCGAGCTGCGCGCGATGCTCGGCGAGTGGCGTCCGTGGGCCGATGCATTCGACGCCATCGACGACAGCGAGGTCGTGAAGCTCGGCACCGGGCACTGGCCGCAGTTCACGAAGCCGGACGCTCTCGCGCGCGAGATCCTCGCGGCGGTCTCGCGCTGAGGCGTCCTCGTCTCGGATCGTTTGTCCCGGGCACCGCCGCGTCGGGCCCCAGCGCTCCGGAGCGGAGGCCTGCGGAGGGAGGTCAGTGCCCCATGCCGAGGCCGCCGTCGACGGGGATCACGGCGCCCGAGATGTACGCCGCATCATCGGAGGCGATCCAGGCGACGACGCCCGCCACCTCGTCTGGGGTCGCGAAGCGGCCCGCGGGAATGCTGCGCTTGTATTCGGCCTGGGTGTCCTCCGCAAGCGCGGCCGTCATGTCGGTCTCGATGAATCCGGGTGCGACCACGTTCGCGGTGATCCCGCGTGCGCCGAGTTCCCGCGTGAGCGAACGCGCGAACCCGACGAGCGCGCTCTTCGACGCCGCGTAGTTGACCTGACCGGCCGAACCGTACAGCCCGACGACGCTCGAGATGAGGATGACCCGTCCCCACCTTGCTCGCAGCATTCCCTTCGATGCCCGCTTCACCACGCGGAACGTCCCGCCCAGGTTCGTGGCGATGACGCTGTCGAAATCGTCCTCCGTCATTCGCAGCAGCAGGGTGTCCTTGGTGATGCCCGCATTGGCGACCACGATCTCCACAGGGCCGAGGGTCTTCTCCACCTCGGTGAACGCGGCATCGAGCGCTGCGGCATCCGTCACGTCCGCCCGAACCGTCAACGTGCCCTCTGGACCCTCACCGGAACGCGCGGTGACGGCGACGCTGTACCCCGCCGAGACGAATCGCTCGGCGATCGATCGGCCGATGCCGCGGTTTCCGCCGGTGACCAGGACGACGCGATCGGTGGACATGGTGGCGCTCCCGAAGGTTGGTGAACGGATCCGCACCAGCCTAGCGGCGCGCGCCGGACACTCCCATGACGAGCGATCACGCAGTCGCGGATCCGATTGACACTCTGCCGCGTCCGCGGAACCCTGGGAGGAGCATCCATGAAAGGCACCGCCGTGAGCGACAACAGCACGCCCGCCTCCCCTCCCGATCCCGCCGCATCGCAGCCCTCCCCCGGCGTTTCAGGGGAGACGCTTGACGCCGCTGCCGAGGCATCCGCTGCGCAGGAGCCCGAAGCCGACGTGTTCGCCGTCCCGGCGGCGCCGGCGGCTCCGGCACCGCCCGGGGCTCCGGCGCCGCCTGCCGCTCCGGCGCCGCCGGGCCCCGACGCCTACACCGCCACCGCGGTCTACCCGCCGACGCCCGATTCATACGCCGCGCCGACGTCGTATCCGCCGGCGGCACCACCGGCGCAGCCCGGTTATGCCGCTTCGCCCCCCTACGGTGCGGCCGCACCCGGCTATGGCGCCGCCCCGGCACCCGAGTACGGCTCCGGCCCCGCGTACGGCGCCGCTCCGACCTACGGCGCCGCTCCCGCATACGGTGCCGCTCCGCCATACGGTGCCGCTCCTGGATACGCCGCTGCTCCGCCATACGGCGCTGCGCCGGCCCACGGCGCTGCGCCGGCCTACGGCGCGCCGGCGCAGCCGCGGACGAACACGCTCGCGATCGTATCGCTCATCGCGTCCATCTCCGCCTACGTGCTCCTGCCGCTGATCGGCTCGGTGGTCGGAGTGGTCACCGGCCACATCTCGCTCTCGCAGATCAAGCACACGGGTGAAGGAGGTCGAGGACTGGCCCTCACCGGCACGATCCTCGGGTGGGTCGGCATCGGATTTCTCGTCATCGGGGTCCTGCTGCTGCTGATCTTCCTGCCGGTCTTCCTCGCGAACGTCCACTATCTCCAGACCTACCGATACTGACTGACTCTCCGGGCGACCGGCCGCCGCGCCCGGCGTAGTCTGGAAGCATCGTGAAGAGTTCGAGCCGGGCCCCATCGGCCACCTCACTGCCGCGCGCGCCGCGCGACGACGCCGGAGCGCGCTCGCGGCGATACCTCATCACGATGGGGATCCGCATCCTGTGCTTCGTCCTGATGGTCGTCGTGACCCCGTACGGCTGGTACACATGGGTCTTCGGCATCGGCGCGGTCCTCCTTCCCTACATCGCCGTGGTGATGGCCAACGTCAGCCAGAACGTGCGCCCGCCGGATGCCGAACGTCCGGAACTGGCGATCCCCGCAACGCCGCACGATGCCCCCAAACCTGACTCGGGCATCCTGCGGGTCGAAGAGACGCGCGTCGTCACGGCGGCAGACGAGCCGGACGAGCGCGAATGAATGACGGGTACGCCGAGCCGACGTGCTCGCGGGCGGGATGCCGCGCCCCGGCGCAGTGGCGGATCGACTGGCGCAATCCGCGCATCCATGAGGCCGATCGCGTCAAGTCATGGGTTGCGTGCGATGATCACCGCGAGTATCTGAGGGAGTTCCTGGCCGCCCGGGACTTCCCGGTGTCGGTGCACCCTCTCGACCCCGGCCTCGAGGCGGTGCCGCGATGAGCAGTCCTCGCGCAGCCGGCATCCAGAGCCTTCCCCGAGCGGGGCGGTGGGCGATCTACATCGCGCTGGCGGTGCTCTTCGCGGTGGCCTGCGCCTTCCTCTCGAACTGGCAGTTCACACGCAACGCCGGGCGATCGGAACAGCTCGCACTCATCGCGGCCAACTACGACGCCAAGCCCGTGGCGCTCGACGAGCTCATCCCGTCGGGTGCCGGCCTGGATCCGGCAGACGAATGGCGGCCCGTGCGCCTCGAGGGCAGGTACCTCGCCGACGATCAGCTTCTGGCGCGCAATCGGGCGCACGGTGGGACTGCGGCGTACGAAGTGCTCGTGCCATTCCAGCTCGACGACGGGCGCGTGATCCTCGTCGACCGGGGGTGGGAGCCGCCAGGGGACCAGCAGCCCGATCCGGATGCCGTTCCCGCGGCGCCTTCCGGCAAGGTGACGGTGATCGCACGGCTGCGACCCGGCGAGGCGCTTCCGCCATCAGGGCGATCAGCGCCGAAGGGACAGGTGCCGACCATCAACCTGGCCCTGGTCGCCGACATCCTGCAGCCCGCTGCCGGATCAGCGCTCGAACGCAGCGCGTACGCCCTCATGGTCTCGGAGGACCCCGCGCCCGCCGAGCGGCCGACCGCGTTGGAACCGCCCTCGGACGATCCCGGTCCGTACCTGTCCTACGCGATCCAATGGATCCTCTTCGCGATCATGGGGTTCGTCTTCATCGGGTACGTCATCCACACCGAGCGGCGCCACCGCCGCGAAGAGGCCGAAGCGCGCGAAGCGGGCATCGCCTTCGCGCCACCCACCCCACGCCGTCGCCGTGATCGAGACGCGGTCGACGAAGACGCGCTGATCGACGCCGCCGGGCGCTGAGGAGCGCTCGGCTGCCGACGCAGACCCAGCCCGCCCGACGCCCCGCGCCGATTTGCCGCAACCGGCGGCATCCCACCCGCGCAAGCCCGCCACTCGGGGCGACTCGGCACACCTGCCGGCTCGCACCCTTCACACCAGGCTGCAGGGTACCGCCCGGCGCAGGCTCTGCCCCGACTTGCCCCGACCGGCGGCATCCCACCCGCGCAAGCCCGCCACTCGGGGCGACTCGGCGCAACGAGCCCCGGCAACACCCGGCGCCGTCACCCGCCCGGGCTCAACCCCAGCTCAGGCCAGGCTGATCAGCTCGGCGTAGTCGCGTCCCCAGATGTCCTCGACGCCGTCCGGCAGGATGAGCACCCGCTCTGGGTTGAGCGCCTCGACGGCGCCCTCGTCATGCGACACCAGGACGACGGCGCCCTCGTAGTGCGAGAGGGCACCGAGGATCTCCTCGCGCGACGCGGGGTCGAGGTTGTTCGTGGGCTCGTCGAGCAGCAGCATGTTGGCACTCGAGACCACGAGCGTCGCAAGCGACAGCCGCGTCTTCTCGCCGCCGGAGAGGACGCCGGCGGGCTTGAGCACGTCGTCGCCCGTGAACAGGAACGAGCCCAGCACCTTGCGCGCATCCGTCGCGGTGATGTCCGGCGCGGCGGACATCATGTTGTCGAGCACCGACCGGTCGACGTCGAGGTTCTCGTGCTCCTGCGCGTAGTAGCCGATCTTGAGCCCGTGACCGGGTTCGATCTGCCCGGTGTCGGGCTTGTCCACCCCCGCGAGGATCCGCAGCAGCGTCGTCTTGCCGGCGCCGTTGAGGCCCAGCACGACGACCTTCGACCCTCGGTCGATCGCGAGATCGACATCCGTGAAGATCTCGAGCGAGCCGTACGACTTGGACAGCCCGGACGCCATCAGCGGGGTCTTGCCGCACGCGGCGGGCTTCGGGAACCGGAGCTTCGCGACGCGGTCCTCCTGGCGCACATCGTCGAGGCCCGAGAGCATCTTCTCGGCACGCGCCACCATCTGGTGCGCCGCGGCAGCCTTCGACGCCTTCGCTCCGAAGCGCGCGGCCTGCAGCTGCAGCGCCGTCGCCTTCTTCTCGACGTTGACGCGCTCCTTCTTGCGACGCTCCTCGTCCGCCACCCGCTGACGCAGGTAGTTCTTCCAGTTCATGTTGTAGACGTCGATGACCTGACGGTTCGCGTCGAGGTAGAAGACGCGGTTGACCGTCTCGCCGACGAGTTCGACATCGTGGCTGATGACGATGAGCCCGCCCTTGTAGTTCCTGAGGAACTCCCGCAGCCACACGACACTGTCGGCGTCGAGGTGGTTCGTGGGCTCGTCGAGGATCATCGACTCGGCATCCGAGAACAGGATGCGCGCGAGCTCGATGCGCCGGCGCTGACCGCCCGACAGCGTCCGCAGCGGCTGGTCGAGGATCCGGTCCGGCAGCGAGAGATTGTGGGCGATGGATGCCGCCTCCGCCTCCGCCGCGTAGCCGCCGAGCGCCTCGAATCGCTCGGTGAGGTTCGCGTACTTCCGCATCGCCCGGGCTGCGGCATCCGCGTCGTCGTCGCCCATGGCGAGGGATGCCTCGTGCATGCCCAGTGCGATGGTGCCGAGTCCACGTGCGTCGAGGATGCGGGTGCGGGCGAGCATGCCGGGGTCACCGGTGCGCGGATCCTGCGGCAGATAGCCGAGCGCGCCGGCGCGATCCACCCGCCCATTGCTGGGCAGCAGATCGCCTGCCAGCACCTTCGTGAGCGTGGTCTTGCCCGCGCCGTTGCGGCCCACCAGACCGACCTTGTCGCCGTCGCTGACGCGGAACGACACGTCCGACATGAGGACGCGAGCGCCCACGCGGATCTCGAGGTCGTGCACGGCGAGCACAGCGAATGTCCGTTTCGTTCGATGAAGGGGTACAAAGGGGCCCGATGGGCCAGCCCCCTAGTATAAGTCGCGACGCCCTCCTCACCTTCCCGGCGTCCCGATCACGAGGAGCCTCATGACTCTCGCCGCACCTTCATCCCGACGTCGTGTCCTTGCGGACGTCATCGGCCGCCCGTCGTCGCGTGCCCGCGCGTTCGCCGTGGATGCCGCGCTCGTCGTCACGGGCGCCGCCCTCGTGGCGGTCCTCGCACAGGTATCCATCCCGCTCTGGCCGGTTCCGATCACCGGGCAGACGCTCGGCGTCATCGTCGTCGGCGCGGCCCTCGGAGCCTGGCGCGGCGCCGCCGCACTGACCACGTACATGATCGTCGGCCTGGCCGGACTCCCGGTGTTCGCCGACTTCACCGGCACGATCGCTGCCGTCGCGAAGCCGAGCTTCGGCTATGTGATCGGCTTCATCTTCTCGGCGTTCGTGGCGGGCTGGTTCGCCGAGCGCGCGTGGGACCGTCGTCCTGGGCTCGCGTTCGTCGGATTCGCCATCGCGAGCGTCATCCCGTTCCTGTTCGGCGTGCCATACCTCGCCTACATCCTGAACGTCGTCCTGGGTCTCGACCTGAGCTTCTGGCAGATCCTCGAAGCAGGCGTGTTCCCCTTCATCATCGGCGGGCTCATCAAGGCGGGCCTCGCGGCGCTCATCATCCCCGGCGCGTGGGCGCTGGTCCGGGCGGTCGATCGCCGCAAGGGCGCCTGACCGCCCGTCGCGCAATACTCCGAGACCCCCCGTGCCGAGACCCCGCGCCGGGAGCGGGGTCTCGGCATGTTCGCGAGACATCGCGCCGATCAGTTCTGGGCAGCGTCGGCCGCGACCGCGGGGATCCACGGTCCTCAGGGGGCGCCGCGATGCACTGGTGCGCTCTCGTGGGCGTGGCCCATCCGCAGACCTGGGATCAATGCCAGCAGCGACAGGAGGGCGGCGAGAACGAAGACCGCCGGGAAGCCGGCATCCGTCCCGGCGAGCGCGGTGAAGACGAGACCCATCGCCGCGATCGTCGTCGCGGCTCCGATCGAGTCCGAGATCGACAGCGCCGCCGAGTTGAACCCCTGATTCTGAGGGGTGGAGTACGCCAGCGTCAGCACGGTGAGGCGCGGATACATCAGCCCCATGCCGGCACCCGCGAACGTCCAGCCGACGATGAGCACCGCGGCAGGAAGATGGGCGGATGCCGTGACGGCCGCGATCGCGACCGCGCTGAACAGCAGCGCGGTGCCGATCAGCGTGATGCGCGCGTTGCCCATGCGATCGCCGAAACGGCCCTGCACGTCGGATGCCGCGGCCCAGGCGAGCGCCGCGGCCGTGAGACCGAGCCCCGCCCACGTGGGCGAGAACCCGTAGCCGTCGATCAGCAGGTACGGCACATAGATCTCGGCGCCGAAGAGGGCGCCCGCGATGAGTCCCCGCATGAGCACCACGCTCGGTAGCCCGCGTCCGGAGCGCAGCGTCCGGGGCGGCAGGAGGGGCCGCGATGCGAATCCGATGATCAGCACGGATGCCGCGACCGCCGCCCACGCCCACGGTCCCAAGCTGCCGGCGAGGCTCAGCAGCAGGGCGCCTGCGGCCACCGCGACCGCGAGGACGAGGCGTGGGGCGACCCGATCGGTCGCGGGGTCGTCAGTGTGCAGGGGCAGCCCGTGCAGGCGCAGCACGACGAGCAGGTAGGACGCCACGGTCAGGATCGCGATTCCGAGGAACACCCACCGCCAGTGCAGGTATTCCGCGACCGCCCCCGCGAGGAACGGCCCGATGAGCGACGGAACGACCCAGGCCGCCGAGAAGGCGGCGAACACACGCCCATGCACCTCGGCGGGGTACGCGCGCGCCACGACCACGTACAGCGCGACGATCGCGCCGCCCGTCCCGAGACCCTGGAGGAGGCGGGCCGCGACGAGCACAGCCATCGTGGGCGCCAGCCCCGACACCACCAGCCCGATCACGAAGACCGCGATCGCAGATGTGAGCGGCACGACGACTCCGCCGCGATCGCACCACGCGCCCACCGCGACCATCCCGATGACACTCGTGGCGAGCGTGCCCGCGAAGGCGACGGCGTACAGCGATGCGCCGTCGAGGTCGGCGCTCACGACCGGCATGACGGTGGTGACGGCGAGCGATTGGATGGCGGCCAGGAACACGAGCGCGACCGATCCGACCGTGACCCAGACGTACTGTGGTCCCCAGATTCCGCCGCCGCGCCCGACCCGCGGCGACTCGACCGGCTGGGGCTCGATGGGGCCGGTCATGGCGCGTCGAGAGCCCCGATGCGCTCGATCGCCTCGCGCAGCACCTGAGGCGAGCACCCGATGTTGATGCGCACATGCCCCTTGCCCTCGTCGCCGAAGTGCGGACCGAAATGCAGCGCGACCTGTGCCTCACGGAGGATCCTCGCGGCGGGATTGTCGCCCCAGCCGAGGTCGCCGAGATCCACCCACGCGAGGAAGCCGGCATCGGGAATGCGATACCGCGCGCCGGGGACATGTTCGGCGAGCAGTCCGCCCAGCAGCCGGCGGTTCTGGTCGAGGGCTGCCAGCAGTCCGTCGAGCCACGCGTCGCTCTGCGGCGAGAAGGCCGCCACCCCGGCGAGTGCCCCGAACAGCCCGGTTCGCCACTCGACCTCGTCGGGCAGCTCTCGCACGACCCGCGCAGGCTCGTCGCCCGCCGTGATCATGAGAGCGCACTTCAGACCCGCGAGGTTGTACGCCTTGCTCGCGCTCGTGACGGCGTAGCCCACCTCTGCGGCCGTTTCAGACGCTGCCAGGAACGGCGTGAAGGTCACTCCAGGCTGTACCAGCGGAGCATGGATCTCGTCGCTGATCACGGCGGCGCCGAAGCGGTTCGCGAGGTCGGCGAGCGCAGCCAGACTCTCGCGCGAATGGGTGGTGCCCGTCGGATTGTGCGGGTTGCACAGCAGCACGGCCCGGGCGCCACCGGCGAGAGCGGCCTCGATACCGGGCAGGTCGAGCTCCCATCCGGTGCCGGTCGGGCTCAGCGGCACGCGCTCGACGACCGCGCCGGCTTCGGGGATGCAGTCGTAGAACGGCGGGTACACCGGCGGCGTGACGATCACCCGGTCGCCCGGCGCGGTGACGCGGCGGAGCAGCTCGACGACGCCCATCATGACGTCGCAGGTCGTCCGCACCCTCGCGGGGTCGACCGTCCACCCGAAGCGGCGCTGCGCAAAGGCTGCATAGGCGTCCCGGATGCCGGGATCCGGCGGTGTGTAGCCCGTGTCGCCGAGCTCGACGGCACGGCGCAGGGCATCGGTGATCGGCTCGGCGAGGGGGAAATCGGTCTCGGCGACGAAGAGGGGGAGGATGTCGGGCGCGTAGGTGCGCCATTTCGTGCTGGACCGCTGCCGCAGCTGCTCGATGGACAGTGCCCGGAGGGGGGTGACGCTCACCCCTCGAGCCTATCGGCGGCCGCGGATGCCTCCCTCGTCGCGCAGTCATCCTGCGACTCGGGCGTCTGCCGCGAGTCGAGTCAGATGGCGAAGCCGAGCGCCCGCATCATGTCGCGGCCGTCGTCGGTGATGCGCTCGGGGCCCCACGGCGGCATCCACACCCAGTTGATGCGGAACCGCTCGACGACTTCGTCGAGGGCCTGGGCGGTCTGCTCTTCGAGCACATCGGTCAGCGGGCAGCCGGCAGACGTCAGGGTCATGTGGATGACGAGGGCATCGTTCTCGTCATCCCAACCCAGGTCGTAGATGAGTCCGAGGTCGACGACGTTGATCCCGAGTTCGGGATCCATGACGTCCTTCAGGGCCTCAGTGACCTCGTCGTACTTTTCGGGCGTAAGTATTGCGGTCATGTAACGATTCTACGCTTCGACGTCCGCCGCGGCCTCGGCGAACGGCTCGAGGTAGCTGTCGTAGCCCTCGTCCTCGAGGCGGTCGGCGAGCTCCGGCCCGCCCTCCTCGACGATGCGGCCGCCGATCATGACGTGCACGAAGTCGGGGTGGATGTAGCGCAGGATGCGCGTGTAGTGCGTGATGAGCAGGACGCCGAGATCGGTCTCGCCCTTCGCGCGGTTGACGCCCTCGGACACGATCTTGAGCGCGTCGACGTCGAGCCCCGAATCGGTCTCGTCGAGGATCGCGATGCTCGGCTTCAGCAGCTCGAGCTGGAGGATCTCGTGGCGCTTCTTCTCGCCGCCGGAGAATCCTTCGTTGACGTTGCGCTGCGCGAACTTCGGGTCCATGCGAAGGTTCTTCATCGACTGTTTGACGTCCTTGGTCCACGTCCGGATCGAGGGAGCCTCGCCGTCGATGGCGGTCTTCGCGGTGCGCAGGAAGTTGGTCACAGTGACGCCCGGGATCTCGACCGGGTACTGCATCGCGAGGAACAGGCCGCGGCGGGCGCGCTCATCGACGGTCATCGCGAGGACGTCCTCGCCGTCCAGGGTGATCGTGCCGGCGGTGACCTTGTACTTCGGGTGACCCGCGATCGTGTATGCGAGCGTGGACTTGCCCGAGCCGTTGGGACCCATGATGGCGTGGGTCTGACCGGTGCGGATCGTGAGGGTCACGCCGTTGAGGATCGGGGTGATGCCGGCATCCGTCTCGACCGTCACATGCAGGTCGCGGATCTCGAGGACAGACATTCAGAGTTCTCTTTTCATGATGTGTGAGGTCGATTCGCGGCGAAGCCTACGAGATCGCCTTCTTCACGTTCGGATCGATGAGCACGTCGTCGCCGTCGATCGTTACGGCGAAGACCGGGACGGGCTCGTACGCGGGAAGGTTGAGCGGCTTGCCGGTGCTCAGCGAGAACGCCGACCCATGTGCCCAGCACTCGAGCGAGTCGCCGTCGACGAAGCCTTCCGCGAGGGAGATGTCGCCGTGCGTGCAGGTGTCGCCGATGGCGTGAACATCGCCTGCCGAGTCCAGCACGACGGCGATCGGGACACCGTCGACCTCGACGCGGATCGCCGAGTCCTGCTCGAGCTCGCTGAGAGCGCAGACGCGCTGAGCGGTCATCCGGAAACCTCCTGGGCGAGTTCGGTCTCGATCGCGGCGAAGAGCTCGTCCTCGAGGGCGGGGATGCCGATCTTCTGCACGATCTCGGCGAGGAAGCCGAGGACGACGAGGCGGCGGGCCTCGTCTTCGCCGATGCCGCGCGCCTGCAGGTAGAATAGCTGCTCGTCGTCGAAGCGACCGGTGGCGCTGGCGTGACCGGCGCCGCGGATGTCGCCGGTCTCGATCTCGAGGTTAGGCACCGACTCCGCGCGGGCGCCGTCGGTCAGCACCAGGTTGCGGTTCGCCTCGTACGAGTCGGTGCCGACGGCATCCGGCCCGATGAGCACATCGCCCACCCAGACGCTGCGGGCGCCCCGGCCCTGCAGAGCGCCCTTGTAGAGCACGTCGCCCTTGGTGTCGGGGCCCTTGTGGTGCAGGAACACCTGGCTCTCGAGGTGCTGCCCCGAGTCGGAGTAGCTGAGTCCGAACAGGTCGGCGCGCGAGCCCGCTCCAGCGAGCTCGACGCTGGGGTTCACGCGCACGACGCCTCCGCCGAAACTGACCACGATGTGGCGCAGGGTGGCGTCGCGAGCGACGCGGACCTGATGGGATGCCGCGTGCACGGCGTCGTCGTCCCACTGCTGCACGGTCACCACATCCAGGTGCGCACCGTCGCGCACGAGCACCTCGACGTTCTGCGCGAACTGCGCGGCGCCCGCGTGGCGGAGCAGGACCTTCGCCCGCGAATTGACGCCCGCCTCGAGCAGGATGTGGGCGTTCGCCCGACGATCGGCACCCGCTCCGGTCATCGTCACGACGACCGGGGCGTCGAGCTCGGCGTCGGCGGGTACGCGGACGTACAGCGCTTCTTCGGCGCGCGTCCAGGCGATCGCGGCCGGACGATCCTCGGGCACGAACGCCTCGCCGCGGGGCGACTCCCCCACCCGGCGCACCCCGACCTCGACGCCGTCCGGGGCGTCGAGGTCGAACGCGATGGCGGTGTCATCGCCTGCGGCATCCACGAACAGGGGTGCGAGGCGGTCGACCGGGGTGTGCTTCCAGTTGACCTCACGGCCCGTCGGCACCTCGAAGTCCGCGGGATCGAACGAGCGGGGGCGCTCCGAGCGGGTCTGGACGGGGATGGCCGCCCAGGCGCCGTCGGTGTGCGCGGTGGAACCGGGCGCCGTGGGGGGCGCCTGTGTCGTGGCCGCCATCTAGCCGACCGATCCTTCCATGCCCATCTCGATGAGCTTGTTGAGCTCCATGGCGTACTCCATGGGAAGTTCGCGTGCGATCGGCTCGATGAAGCCCCGCACGATCATGGCCATCGCCTCATCCTCGGGCATGCCGCGGGACTGGAGGTAGAACAGCTGCTCGGCGCTCACCTTCGAGACGGTCGCCTCGTGGCCGAGCTGCACGTCGTCGACGCGGATGTCGATGGACGGATACGTATCGGACCGCGACTGCGTGTCGATGAGCAGGGCGTCGCAGCGCACCGTGTTGGCGGCGTGGTGGGCGTTGGCTTCGACGCGGACCTCACCGCGATAGCCGGCGCGGCCGCCGCCGCGGGCGATCGACTTCGAGACGATCGATGACTGCGTGTACGGCGCCATGTGGATCATCTTGGCGCCGGCATCCTGGTGCTGGCCGGGGCCGGCGAAGGCGACCGACAGGGTCTCGCCCTTCGCGTGCTCGCCCACGAGGAAGATCGAGGGGTACTTCATCGTCACCTTGGAGCCGATATTGCCGTCGATCCACTCCATCGTGGCGCCCTCGTGGGCGATGGCGCGCTTGGTGACGAGGTTGTAGACGTTGTTCGACCAGTTCTGGATCGTCGTGTAGCGCACGCGCGCGTTCTTCTTCACGATGATCTCGACGACGGCCGAGTGCAGCGAGTCGCTCTTGTAGATGGGAGCCGTGCAGCCCTCGATGTAGTGCACGTACGAGCCCTCGTCGGCGATGATCAGGGTCCGCTCGAACTGGCCCATGTTCTCGGTGTTGATGCGGAAGTACGCCTGCAGCGGGATGTCGACGTGCACCCCGGGAGGCACGTAGACGAACGATCCGCCCGACCACACCGCGGTGTTGAGCGCCGCGAACTTGTTGTCGCCGGCGGGGATGACGGTGCCGAAGTACTCGGTGAAGAATTCGGGGTGCTCACGCAGGGCGGTGTCGGTGTCCATGAAGATGACGCCCTGCGCCTCGAGCTGCTCGTTGATCTGGTGGTAGACGACCTCGGACTCGTACTGCGCGGCGACGCCGGCGACGAGGCGCTGGCGCTCCGCCTCGGGGATCCCGAGCCGCTCGTACGTGTTGCGGATCTCTTCGGGAAGCTCTTCCCACGACCCGGCCTGCTTCTCGGTCGAGCGGACGAAGTACTTGATGTTGTCGAAGTCGATCTCGGAGAGGTCGGCGCCCCACGTGGGCATCGGCTTGCGGCCGAAGAGCTGCAGACCCTTGAGCCGGTTCTTGAGCATCCATTCGGGCTCGGACTTGAGCGTGGAGATGCCGCGCACGACGGCTTCGCTCAGCCCCCGCTGCGCGGTCGCCCCTGCAGCGTCGGCGTCGTGCCAGCCGAACTCGTACTGTCCCAGACTGGCGAGCTCGGGTCGGTCGATCAGCACATCAGACATCGTCACGTTCTCCTCCGGACCCTGGCGGTGTCATCCGCCCCGGCATTCCGGCTCCTCCGGTGGAGTTACCGAAGGGGGATGCCGCTGATGGGCCCTCTCAATGGCGCTGGCCGTCGCGCCTAGACTGTCAGTGGTTCGCGGCGCTCAGGGCGCACGAAGCCGACCCCACGATTCTACAGGTTCCGCCCCAAGCGCGGGCGCCTGTGTCCATGCACCCGCCGTGTGCGCAACCACCCAGGAGGAAGCGGACCATGCCCGCCGACACGACGACTCCGATCGCCCCCGGTCCGTTCCGACGGATGTGGAACTGGCTGCCGGATCGTGTCGACCGCCGAGTGGTCGTCGCCGCATGGGCGAACCTGGTCATGCAGATCGTGATCGTGGGCACGGGGGGCCTCGTCCGGCTCACCGGCTCGGGCCTCGGGTGCCCCGAGTGGCCCTACTGCACGGGCGACTCGCTCGTGCCCACGCAGGCGATGGGCATCCACGGGCTCATCGAGTTCGGCAACCGGACGCTCACCGGCGTGCTCGTCATCGTGGCGCTGGTGGCGTTCCTGTTCGTGGTGCGGATCGGGCGCCGGGATCTCACGGTCCTTGCGCTGTCGGTCGGGATCGGCATCATCGTCCAGGCGGTCGTCGGCGGCATCATCGTGCTGCTGAAGCTGCCGCCGAGTGTGGTCGGCATCCACTTCCTCATCTCGGCCACGCTCGTCGTCCTCGCGACCGGCCTGGTGTGCCGGGTCCACGCGCAGCCGGGGCCGCGGGTGCGTGCCGTGCCGGCCTGGTACGCCGTCACGGTCCGCGTCACCGGCGCGGTCGTCGCGGTGACCGTGGCGATCGGCATCCTGCTCACCGGCTCGGGTCCCCACGCCGGTGATGACATCGCCGCGCGCAACGGGCTCGATCCGATCCTCTGGCAGCACGTGCACTCCTGGCCCGCGTATGCCACGTTCGCCCTCACGGTCGTGCTGTTCGCCGGCTCGTGGCGCACCGCCCCGGCGCTGCGGCTGCGACTGTGGACCGGCCTCCTCCTCGCCGTCGAACTCGTGCAGATCGGCGTCGGCCTTTGGCAGGCGCGCACCGGTCTGCCGATCCTGCTCGTCAACATCCACATGGTGCTCGCCGTGCTCGTCGTCTCAGCGATGACGGCCGTCGTGATGCACATCACCGCGCCCGCGCCGACAATCGCGGACCCGGCGCTCGATCCGAGCGAGCAGACCGCCGGATCCCTTTCATAGCCGACACATCGACCTCACATACTCCGCGCTCCGCCGCCGCGGGCACGCTGGCGGGATGCCGCGGCCACTCGTGCCCACTTCCAAGGAGAATCAATGAATCCCCGTCCCGCTCTGCTTCGCAGCATCCCGTTCTGGATTCTCGTCGCAGCGTCCCTTGCCACCATCGTCCTCGGCTGGTGGATCCTCACCACCAAGCTCAACCAGATGTCTGCGGCACTGACCAATGGCAGCGCGACGGTCCGCGACGTCTACGTGGGTCCCTCGGTGGCGCTGGTGGGCGCTGTGCTGATCGGTGTCGGCGCGATCGGCATCCTGCTCGCGCTGGCCGTTGCCACGGCTGCATCGCTCCGCCCCAAGGCCGCTGTCGAGATCGTCGAGCCCATCGCCTGGACTGACGAGAACCCGGTCGGGTCCTTCGCACCCCTGGCTCCCGCTGCGCCGGTCGCCGAGGAAGCGCCCGCGGCCGCTGCGCCGGTCGCCGATGCGGCCGTGTTTGACGAGCCGACACCGGTCGCCGAACCTGCACCGGTCGCTGCCGAGCCCCCGGCCGACACAGAGACCGGTCGCTGACGCCAGCATGTGACTCAAAGCAGCGGGCCCAGGACAAGTCCTGGGCCCGCTGCTTTGTCCGAGATGAGGTCAGTGGAGAACCGGCGAGATCGCGTTCATGAGCGAGTGGCTGTCGGAGTCCTGGCTGATCTCCCAGACCATGGCTCCGCGGAGCTTCAGCGATTTGATGAGCGCCACTCGTTCCGCGACCGAAGCCGGGCTCGTGAACGAGATCACGGTCGGCACCGTCTCCGGGCCCGTGGCGAAGCTGTGCGTCGCGGCCGGACTCGACAGATAGGGTTCGCCGGCCAGCACGTTCCAGCGGACCGTGTAGCCGTTCGCGCCGGTCTTGCCGTCCGCGCTGACGTACCCTGCCTGATCGACGAGCTCGTGGTATGTCGGCTGCGGGGCCGTGTCGGCGGCGAGCGAGTTCGGGTCGAGGCCGGTGTTGTCGAACGGCGTGTAGAGACCGTAGTTCTTCGTGCCGGTCCGCAGGTACTGGTTGCCGTAGAAGGGCACCCCGATGACGAGCTTCGAGGCGGGGACGCCGTTGAGCAGGTAGTACGCCGCCGTGCCGCCGGTGTTCCACGTGAGGTTCTTGCCGTTCGGGTCACGCGGGTCGGGAGCGAACAGTGTGTTCAGAGCGGACACCGGCGAACTCGGCACGTTGAAGTCGTACGTCATGACGTTGGCCCAGTCGAGGCTCTTCACGAAGGCGCCGAGCTCGTAGTACTTCGTCGAGCTCGTCGCGGCGGGCAGGGCGGCCGTCAGCAGGTAGTGCTTTCCCGTCGTCTGGCCGTAGGCATCGAGCTGCTTGCGGAACTCGGCGGCCAGCAGCGTCGCGTTGTGCCGGTCGGCCGCGGTGGGGTTGACGTTGCTGTCGGCGACCTGTGTCGGGTATTCCCAGTCGAGGTCGATGCCGTCGAACAGTCCCGCGGCCGCGCCTGGGCCGCCCGCGGACTCCGGCCAGCCGCCGCCCGGCAGGTCGCCCTTGATGAACGTGTCGATGCAAGACGCCACGAATTTCTCGCGCAGCTCCTGCGTCGATGCCAGGGTCGCGAACCAGGTCGACTTCGTCCAGCCGCCTAGCGAGATCTCGATCTTCAAGTGCGGATTGGCCGCCTTGAGCTTCTGGAGCTGGTTGAAGTTGCCGAACAGGTGCTGATCGGGGTTGCTCGGGTCATCCGCGACGCCGTCGACCGTGTTCTCTCCGCCCCAGTAGACCTGCTGGAAGTCGGCCCACGGGTCGAGGATCTGGCAGCCCACCGCGCCGGACGCCGGGTCATATGACGGGACCCCGAACGCGTACTGGATGACGTTCAGCTTGTCGACCGGGATGTCCTTGACGAAGTAGCCCCGTCCGTAGACGTCCCAATCGGCGAAGTAGGCGCTGACGACCTTGGTGGGCGCGTCGCCCGGGGGTTTCGGGTCGGATGCCTGAGCCGGCGCCGCTATCGCGAGACCGAGCCCGAGCGTTGCCGCGGCGACCGCCGCGATGGATTTGGGTAGCGAGATCATGATGGGGGATGTCCTCTCACTGCGTTGTGGTGGGACACACTCTGCCGAAGCCGCGTTTGGTTTGTCAATAGTCCTAACTAACGTTTGTCAGCGGACCTTACTAACCCCGCGCTGGACTCGTTTCGTCTCGCTTCGCTCGCTCAACGACCGGGGGGCGCGACGCGGCGGGCCGCTACCGGTCGTTGAGCGAGGCCCGAAGGGCCGAGACGAAACGCGGCCGATCCGCCGCACCTGGCCGGGGTCAGAACGGAAGAAGGGGGTCTATCGCGATCGCCACGAACAGCAGCGTCAGGTAGGTGATCGAGGCGTGGAAGACCCGCATCGGGCGCGGCTCGGTGCCACGCACCGCCCGGTTGTACAGTCGGTGCGACTCGTAGATGAACCAGCCGCCGAAGACGAGGGCCGAGACGGTGTAGACGAGCCCCATGCCTGCGACCGGCACGAGCAGCAACGAGCACGCCACCGTCGCCCAGGCGTAGAGGATCACCTGCAGACCGACCTGCGATCCGTTGCGGGTCGCGCCGAGCATCGGCACGTGCACGTCCTCGTACTGCTCTTTGTACTTCATCGACAGCGGCCAGTAGTGCGGCGGCGTCCACAGGAAGACGAGAGCGAACAGGATGACGGGGGGCCACGCGACCGAGCCGGTGACGGCCGTCCACCCGATGAGCACCGGGAAGCAGCCGGCGATCCCGCCCCAGACGATGTTCTGCTCGGTGCGGCGCTTGAGGATCATCGTGTAGATCACGACGTAGAAGAAGATCGCGGCAGCGGAGAGCGTCGCCGCCAGCCAGTTCGTCGTCAGCCACAGCCAGACCGTCGAGACGACGGCGAGGGTCCACGCGAAGATCAGCGCGCCGCGGGGCGACACCTCGCCCGTCACGAGCGGGCGGTTCACAGTGCGCTGCATGTGCGCATCGATGTCGCGATCCAGGTACATGTTGAAGGCGGCCGCGGAGCCGGCGCTCATCGAACCGCCGACGACGGTGGCGAGCACCAGCCACAGGCTCGGGAACCCGCCCTCCGCGAGGATCATGACGGGCACGGTCGTCACGAGCAGAAGCTCGAGGACTCGCGGCTTGGTGAGCGCGACATAGGCGCGGACGGTTCGGGCGAAGGAACGACGGGGATCGCGCTTCTCGCGGTCGGCGGCTCGACGTCCGGCCGTCGTCGTGATGTCCATCGCCCCCGCAATCGCCGCCTCTAGAACAGCCCTCAGTCTATGGCATCGATCGCGCCGAACCCGGTCGGCGCGATCTCGCGCCTCCCGCTCTCCCTGCGGCGGGATCACGCCTCGAGGGGCTGCGGCGCGCCACCCGGGTCCGCACCGGACGCGAAAGACGGCGTCACAGAAAAGTGCCCATGGCCAGGGCGGCATGCCCCTTCGGTATGCTGAACACATACGCGCGCCCCCCGCGCCGATTCCCCCTTCTCCCTCCGGACAAGGCCGCGGACCGGCCACGTCTGGGCGCGACCATCGAGAAAGGCGGCCCGGTGTCGGAACTGCGTTGGGATGAGATCGATCGGCGCGCGGTGGACACCGTTCGCGTGCTGGCAGCAGACGCGGTGGAGAAGGTCGGCAACGGTCACCCGGGCACGGCGATGAGCCTTGCCCCTGCCGCGTACCTGCTCTACCAGCGAGTGATGCGCCACGATCCATCGGATGTGCACTGGGCCGGCCGCGACCGGTTCGTCCTCTCGGCCGGACATTCATCCCTCACGCAGTACGTGCAGCTGTACCTCGGCGGATTCGGGCTCGAGCTCGACGACCTCAAGGCGCTGCGCACGTGGGGTTCGCTCACGCCCGGTCACCCGGAGTTCGGTCACACCGACGGCGTCGAGATCACCACCGGCCCGCTCGGCCAGGGCCTCGCATCCTCGGTCGGCTTCGCCTACGCGGCTCGCTACGAGCGTGGCCTGTTCGACCCGGATGCCGCTCCCGGCACGAGCCCCTTCGATCACTTCATCTACGTGATCGCGTCGGATGGCGACCTGCAGGAGGGTGTCACCTCCGAGGCATCCTCGCTCGCCGGTCATCAGGAGCTCGGCAACCTGGTCGTCCTCTACGACTCCAACCAGATCTCGATCGAGGACGACACGAACGTGGCCTTCACGGAAGACGTCGCGGCACGATACGAGGCCTACGGCTGGCACGTGCAGACGGTGGACTGGAAGAAGACCGGCCAGTACGTCGAGGATGTCGCCGAACTGAACGCGGCGATCGAGGCAGCCAAGGGCGAGACGTCCAAGCCGTCGATCATCGTGCTGAAGACGATCATCGGCTGGCCCTCCCCCGGCAAGCAGAACACCGGCAAGGTCCACGGGTCCGCGCTCGGCGGCGAGGAGCTCGCCGCGACCAAGAAGGTGCTGGGCTGGGATCCGGACACCACCTTTGTCGTTCCCGAGGACGTGCTCGAGCACACGCGGTCGCTCGGCCGGCGCGGGGCCGCCGCCCACGCGGAGTGGCAGAAGTCGTTCGACGCATGGGCCGCGGCCAACCCCGAGCGCAAGGCGCTCTTCGATCGCCTGCAGGCCCGTGAGCTGCCCGAGGGCATCGCCTCGTCGCTGCCATCGTTCGAGGCCGGCAAGGAGGTCTCCACGCGCGCCGCATCAGGCACAGTGATCAACGCGCTCGCCGCCCAGCTGCCGGAACTGTGGGGCGGCTCGGCCGACCTCGCCGAGTCGAACCTGACCACCATCAAGGACGCGAAGTCGTTCATCCCGTCGGAGTGGTCGACCCACGAATGGGCGGGCGACCGGTTCGGGCGCGTGCTCCACTTCGGCATCCGCGAGCACGCCATGGGCGCGATCGTCAACGGCATCGTGCTGCACGGCCCGACACGCGCGTTCGGCGGCACGTTCCTGATCTTCAGCGACTACATGCGCCCGTCGGTGCGCATCGCCTCGCTGATGAGCATCCCGTCCATCTATGTGTGGACGCACGATTCCGTGGCGCTGGGCGAAGACGGTCCCACCCACCAGCCGATCGAGCAGCTCGCGGCGCTGCGCGCCATCCCGAACTTCACCGTCGTCCGCCCGGCGGATGCCAACGAGACCGCGGTGGTGTGGCTCGAGCTGCTCCGGCGGCACGGCGGCCCCGCGGGCCTCGCCCTCACCCGTCAGAACATCCCGGTGTTCCCGCGCGGTGATGCCGAGGCATCCGGAGACGTCTTCGCTGCGGCGCAGAACGCGACCAAGGGGGCGTACGTGCTCGCCGAGGCGCCGGACGGCACCCCGGACGTGATCCTGATCGGCACCGGCTCGGAGGTGCAGCTCGCGGTCGACGCGCGCGCGACCCTGGCCGCCGAGGGCATCAACGCCCGGGTCGTCTCGGCGCCGTCGCTGGAGTGGTTCGCCGAGCAGGACGAGGCCTACCGCGAGAGCGTGCTGCCCGCATCCGTCACCGCACGCGTGTCCGTCGAGGCGGGCATCGCCCTGACGTGGCGCGGCATCGTCGGCGACAAGGGCCGTTCCGTGTCGATCGAGCACTTCGGCGCGTCCGCCGACTACAAGACCCTGTTCCAGAAGTTCGGCATCACCGCCGACGCCGTCGTCGAGGCGGCCCGCGAAACCATCAAGGAGAACTCATGAGCACCCCCACCGAGAAGCTGACCGCGCAGGGCGTGAGCATCTGGCTGGACGACCTGTCGCGCGTGCGGATCACGTCCGGCAGTCTCGCCGAGCTCATCGAGACCCGCAACGTCAGCGGCGTGACCACCAACCCGACGATCTTCGCCGGGGCGCTGTCGCACGGGCACGTCTACGAGGCGCAGGTGGCGCAGCTCGCCGCCGCCGGCGTGTCGACCGACGACGCGATCTTCCAGATCACGACCGATGACGTGCGCGACGCGACCGACATCTTCCGTGGCGTGTACGACGCCACCGACGGCGTCGACGGTCGCGTGTCGATCGAGGTCTCGCCCGATCTGGCCCACGACACCGCGGCGACGATCGAGCAGGCGAAGCAGCTGTGGGCGACGGTCGACCGACCGAACGCCCACATCAAGATCCCCGCCACGAAGGCCGGACTCCCCGCGATCACGGCCACGCTCGCGGAAGGGATCTCGGTCAACGTCACCCTGATCTTCAGCCTCCAGCGCTATGCCGAGGTCATCGACGCGTTCCTGTCCGGGATCGAGCAGGCCAAGGCCGCGGGTCACGACATCTCGAAGATCCACTCGGTGGCATCGTTCTTCGTATCGCGTGTGGACACCGAGGTCGACAAGCGCCTCGCCGCCATCGGCACGCCCGAGGCCGAGGCCCTCACATCGAAGGCCGGCGTCGCCAACGCCCGCCTCGCCTACGAGCTCTTCGAGAAGGAGTTCGCGACGGATCGCGCGAAGGCGCTGACGGATGCCGGAGCCCACGTGCAGCGGCCGCTGTGGGCCTCGACCGGGGTCAAGGACCCGTCGCTCCCCGACACGCTCTACGTCACGGAACTCGTCGCACCCGGCACTGTGAACACGATGCCCGAGAAGACGCTCGAGGCCACCTTCGACCACGGCGAGATCGGCGGCGACGCCGTCACCGGCGCATACGCCGACGCGCACGCGGTGTTCGACCGACTCGCCTCCGTCGGGGTCGACTTCGACGACGTCACCCAGGTGCTCGAGGATGAGGGCGTCGAGAAGTTCATCGCCTCGTGGCACGAGCTCAAGGACACGGTCAAGACGGCGCTGCTGAATGCGCCGGAGATCGCCCGATGAGCTTCCAGCTCCACCTGAGCGGACACATCAAGTCAGTCGTCGATGAGACCCTCCCGGGTCTGGTCGCCAGTTTGATCGCATCGGGCATCACGGCCGGCGACCCGACCCTGTGGGGTCCCGACGCCGAGGCCGAGGCATCCCATCGCCTCGGCTGGGTGGACGCGGTCACCACCTCGCGTCCCCTCGTCGCGGAGATCGAGGCGCTGCGCACGCAGCTCGTCGCCAAGGGCGTCACACGCGTCGTCCTGGCCGGCATGGGCGGGTCCTCGCTCGCTCCCGAGGTCATCGCGCAGACGGCGGGCGTGCCGCTCGTGATCCTGGATTCGACCTCGCCCGGACAGGTGCTCGCAGCCCTCGACGGCGATGCGGAAGCGGGCGGCCTGACCCGGACGGCGCTGGTCGTGTCATCGAAGTCGGGCTCGACCGTCGAGACCGACTCCGCCAAGCGGGCGTTCGAAGCCGCCTTCCGCGACCTCGGGATCGATCCGCTGGAGCGCATCGTCGTGGTGACGGATCCCGGATCCCCGCTCGACGCGGCGGCACGCGCAGACGGCTACCGGGTCTTCAACGCCGACCCCGACGTCGGTGGACGCTACTCGGCGCTCACGGCCTTCGGCCTGGTGCCGACCGGACTCGCGGGCGTCGACCTCGCAGAACTCCTCGACGAGGCCGATGCGACGCTCCTCGAGGTCGCGATCGACAGCGCGGACAACCCCGCCCTCGTGCTCGCCGCCGCCATCGCGGGTGGCGATCCTCGTCGCGACAAGCTCGGCCTCGTCTCCGACGGCACCCACATCGTGGGTCTGCCGGACTGGATCGAGCAGCTCGTCGCCGAGTCCACCGGCAAGGATGGCACCGGCATCCTTCCCGTGGTCCTGCTGCCGGTGTCACCAGAGCTCGAAAGCAAGCCCGAGGACCTGCAGATCGTGCGCATCGTCGACGAGGCGAACGAGTTCCACTTCCGCGAGCACCATGAGGGCGAACTGCTCATCAGCGGATCGCTCGCCGGCCAGCTCATCGTGTGGGAGTACGCGACGGCGATCGCAGGACGGATGCTCGGCATCAACCCGTTCGATCAGCCCGACGTCGAATCCGCGAAGGTCGCCGCGCGCGGCCTGCTCGAGGCGCGGCCCGAGCGCCGCGCCCCCGCGTTCGAGGTGGAGGGCGTCGAAGTGCGGGTCTCGGAGCCTGAGCTCTCGGCATCCGGAACCGTCGCCGGCGTCCTCGACGCGCTCTGGGCACGGATCCCCGAGGACGGCTACGTGTCGATCCAGGCGTACGTGAATCGCCTCGACCTGCCCCAGCTCGAGGGCCTGCGCGAGCTCGTGGCCGCCGACTCGGGCCGGCCGACGACGTTCGGCTGGGGTCCTCGGTTCCTTCACTCGACCGGGCAGTACCATAAGGGCGGCCCGGCGAACGGCGTGTTCCTGCAGATCCTGGAGAGCACCGACGTCGACCTCGAGATCCCCGGCCGCCCGTTCACGTTCGGTCAGCTGATCGAGGCGCAGGCCGCGGGAGACGCGACCGTGCTCGCCGACGGGCATGGGCGTCCGGTCGTCACCTTGACGCTGACGGATCCCCAAGTCGAAGTCCTGTCGCTCTTCGAAGCGGCGCAGTAGGAGTACCACCACATGCCCATCGAGATCCCGGGATCGAGCGGCTCGGCGCAGCGGAAAGGCATCGAGATCACCCGCGGGCGCAACCCGCTGCGCGACCCGGAGGATGGCCGGCTCAACCGCATCGCCGGGCCGAGCGCGCTCGTCATCTTCGGTGTGACCGGCGATCTTTCCCGCAAGAAGCTCATGCCGGCTGTGTACGATCTCGCCAACCGCGGGCTGCTGCCTCCCGGATTCGCGCTCGTCGGCTTCGCTCGACGCGACTGGGAGGACCAGGATTTCGCCGAGGTCGTCCACGATGCCGTGAAGCAGTACGCGCGGACGGAGTATCGGGAGGAGACCTGGCAGCAGCTGCTCCAGGGCATCCGCTTCGTGTCGGGCGAATTCGACGACGCAGGCGCCTTCCGGCGGCTGCGCGAGACGGTGGAGCGCCTGGATGTCGACCGCGGCACCATGGGCAACCACGCCTACTACCTCTCCATCCCCCCCAAGGATTTCCCGCTCGTCGCAGAGCAGCTGAAGGCATCCGGACTCGTCGACGACACCGCCGACCAGCCCGACCGCTGGCGCCGGGTCGTCATCGAGAAGCCGTTCGGACACGATCTGGCCTCGGCCCAGTCCCTCAACGATGCGCTGCGATCGGCGTTCCCGACGGACTCGATCTTCCGCATCGATCACTACCTCGGCAAGGAGACGGTCCAGAACATCCTGGCGCTGCGGTTCGCCAACGAGCTGTACGAGCCGATCTGGAACCGCAACTACGTCGACCACATCCAGATCACCATGGCTGAGGACATCGGCGTGGGCGGCCGGGCCGGCTACTACGACGGAATCGGCGCCGCGCGCGACGTGATCCAGAACCATCTGCTTCAGCTCATGGCGCTCACCGCCATGGAGGAGCCCATCTCGTTCGACGCGAAGGAGCTGCGTGCCGAGAAGGAGAAGGTGCTCGCGGCCGTCACGCTGCCCAAGGACCTCGCCCGCTCGACCGCGCGCGGACAGTACGCAGGGGGCTGGCAGGGCGGCGAGAAGGTGCTCGGATTCCTCGAGGAAGAGGGGATGAACCGGCACTCCTCGACTGAGACGTATGCGGCCATCACCCTCGAGGTGAACACCCGGCGATGGGCGGGTGTGCCTTTCTATCTCCGGACCGGCAAGCGGCTCGGCCGCCGCGTCACCGAGATCGCCGTCGTGTTCAAACGCGCTCCCGAGCTGCTGTTCTCACGGAGCCAGACGCTGGGCCAGGGCCAGAACGCCCTGGTGATCCGCGTGCAGCCCGACGAGGGAGTGACGATCCGCTTCGGCTCGAAGGTGCCGGGCGCCGGAGCGCAGGTGCGCGACGTGACGATGGACTTCGGCTACGGACACGCTTTCACCGAGGCGAGCCCCGAGGCATACGAACGACTCATCCTCGATGTGCTGCTTGGCGACCCGCCGCTCTTCCCCCGCCACGAGGAGGTCGAGCTGTCGTGGAAGATCCTCGACCCCATCGAGCGGTTCTGGGCCGAGCAGGGGGGTCCGCTGGAACAGTATTCGCCCGGCTCGTGGGGACCGGCGTCCTCTGCCGAGATGCTCGCCCGCGATGGCCGCACCTGGAGGCGCCCGTGATCGTCGACCTGCCCGACACCACCGTGAGCAAGATCACCCGTGCACTCGTCAGCGTGCGCGAGGAGGGCGGCGCGGTCGCCCTCGGCCGCGTGCTCACCCTCGTCATCCTCACGCGTCAGGGTGCGCTGGAAGAGGTCATCGAGGCCGCCAACGACGCATCCCGCGAGCATCCGATGCGCGTCATCGTGCTCATGATCGGCAACGGCGACGAGGCGGAGTCGCGCCTCGACGCGCAGATCCGCGTGGGCGGCGACGCCGGCGCCAGCGAGGTCATCACGCTCCACATCCACGGCGAGGCCGGCAGCTCGAACCTCGAGAGCCTCGTCACGGGGCTACTGCTTCCCGATGCGCCGGTGGTCGTCTGGTGGCCGAACAAGACCCCGGACGTGCCGTCGCAGACATCCATCGGCAAGATCGCGCAGCGGCGCATCACGGATGCCGCGACCAAGAGCGACCCGTCGGCGTGGGTGGCATCGCTCGGCGGCAGCTACGCCCCGGGCGACACGGACCTGGCCTGGACCCGGCTGACCCGGTGGCGCGAGCAGCTCGCCGCGATCCTCGACCAGCCGCCGTACGAGTCGATTTCTGCCGTGCACGTGCGGGGGGCCTCCGACTCACCGTCGACGGCACTTCTGGCGGCCTGGCTGAGGCTCGCACTGGATGTCCCGGTCGACTGGGCGTACCTCGACCCCGAGGAATGGCCGCACGGGATCAAGTCCGTGACCCTGATCCGCGAGAGCGGCGAGATCAGGCTCGAGCGTCCGGATTCCGGGATCGCCGTATTGACCCAGCCTGGGCAGCCCGTCCACGAGCTGGCTTTCCCACGCCGGACACTGCGGGAATGTCTGGCCGAGGAGCTCCGTCGCCTCGATCCGGACGTCCTGTATGGTCGAGTCATCACGGAGGGCTGGGAACTGCTTGGGCCTCCCAACGATACGGGAGACACCGGCCGGCACGCATGAGCGGGACGAGAGACGCATGAGCGGCACGCACGTTGAGGCCTGGGCAGAGAAGCGCGTGGTCATCAGCGCCGACGCCGACGCGCTCGCCGACTCGGTCGCGACGCGGTTCCTGGGTCGCATGAGCAAGCGGGTCGATGACGACAGGATCGCCCACGTCTCGCTCACCGGTGGGTCGATGGGAGCCGCTGTGCTCCAGGCGGCCTCGCGCAGCGCACGCCGCGACCGGATCGACTGGACTCGCGTGCACTTCTGGTGGAGCGACGAGCGATTCGTCCCCCGCGCCCATGCCGATCGGAATGAGGGCCAGGCCAGAGCGGCGCTGCTCGATGCCCTCGACATCCCCGAGGCCAACATCCACGCCGTCGCCGCGAGCGATGAAGGCATCGACCTGGATGCCGCGGCCGCGCGCTACGCGGACGAGCTCGCGCGGTTCGGCACGGACGGCGAGCCTTGGCCGTCCTTCGACGTATGCTTCCTGGGAGTCGGCCCCGACGCGCACATCGCGTCGCTGTTCCCGGATCGTCCCGAGATCCTGATCACGGACCGCGCCACGGTCGCCGTGCGCGACTCCCCCAAGCCGCCGCCCGACCGGGTCAGCATGACGCGGCCGGTGATCAACAGCTCGCAGCGGGTGTGGATGGTGCTCACCGGAGCCGACAAGGCCTCGGCGCTCGGCCTGGCACTAGCGGGCGCGAGCTACGCGAGCGTGCCGGCGGCGGGAGCGAAGGGGCGGAAGCGCACCGTGTTCTTCGTCGACGGCGCCGCCGCGGCCCAGGTTCCGCCCGAGCTCATCGACGGGGAGTACTGACCGCCCGAACCCACCGGGAGGTTGCTTGAGCATCGACCGTGACGGTCACTCCTGCCCGCGGCGCTCCTTGAGCTGCTGCAGTGCGTCATCGAGGAGAGCTTCGGCCTCTTCTTCGGTGCGACGCTCCTTCACGTACGCGAGATGCGTCTTGTACGGCTCGGTCTTGGCCAGCGCCGGCGGGTTCTCTTTGTCGCGTCCGGCCGGCAGACCCGAGTGCGGCGAGTCGATCGTGTCGGGGATCTCCTCTTCGGGGATCCCGGCGGCGAAGTAGCGGACGGTCTCATTGCCGAGAGCATCCCAGTACGAGATGGCGACACGATCGGCGTGGAAGCCGTGGTCCTGCTCACCCATGGGTCCCGCACCGACGCGGGTGCCGCGGATGGCGTTGCCCCCGGTCGCCATCAGATGCCCTGGAACTTGGTGATGAGGCCGAGCGCCACGATCGAGACGAACCAGGCCAGCGCCAGGACGATCGTGAAGCGGTTGAGGTTGCGCTCAGCAAGACCGGACGAGCCGAGGGCCGAGGTCATGCCGCCGCCGAACATGTCGGACAGTCCTCCGCCGCGCCCCTTGTGGAGCAGGATGAGGAGGGTCAGCAGCAGACTCGTGATTCCGAGGAGCACCTGCAGGACGAACTCGAGGATTTGCACAGTCGTTCAAGCCTTTCGAGGCGATCTTCCGCCGATCGCACAAAGTCCAAGTATACGTGTTGAGGCGTTTCGTCTTCGCCTTTCGCCTCGGCGCGTGGATGCGCGATGCCGCCGGCGTCAGACTCCGACGTGCTTCTGGAAACGGACGATCGCCGAGAACTCGTCCACGACGAGGCTCGCACCGCCCACCAGAGCGCCGTCGACGTCGGGCTCGCGCATGAAGCTCGCGATGTTCGCCGCCTTGACCGACCCGCCGTACAGCACGCGAGTCGCGGCCGCGGCATCCGGCCCGAGCTTGTCGGCGATCACGTCTCGCAGCTTGGCGCAGACCTCTTGGGCCTGGTCCGGCGTGGCGGCCTGGCCCGAGCCGATGGCCCAGACCGGTTCGTAGGCGACGACGATGTCCGCGCCGGCGGGCACGCCTGCCAGCGCCACCTCGAGCTGACCGACGGGGACGGCACTGGCGCCGAACTTCTCGAGATCCTCGGCCGTCTCGCCGACGCAGATCACCGGCACGAGGCCGTGGCGCAGAGCCGCCTGCACCTTCGCGGCCACCACCTCGTCGGTCTCGTCGTGGTACTCGCGGCGCTCGGAGTGGCCGATGATGACGTACTTGCAGGTGAGCTTCGACAGGAACGCACCGGAGATCTCGCCGGTGTAGGCGCCGGAGTCCTTCGTCGACAGATCCTGCGCGCCGAGCGCGAACGGGATCTTGTCGGCGTCGAGCAGCGTCTGCACCGTGCGCAGATCGGTGAAGGGCGGGAAGACCCCGACTTCGACCGAGTCGTCGCCGTGCTTGGCATCCTTGAGCGTCCAGTGCAGCTTCTGCACGAATGCGATCGCCTGCAGGTGGTCGAGATTCATCTTCCAGTTGCCTGCGATGAACGGCGTTCTGGTCACTGCCATCCGAGGACCTCCAGTCCGGGAAGCTTCTTGCCCTCGAGGAACTCGAGGCTGGCGCCGCCACCTGTGGAGATGTGGCCGAACTCGTCATCCGCGAAGCCGAGCTGACGCACTGCGGCGGCCGAGTCGCCGCCGCCCACCACGCTCAGGCCGTCCACCTCGGTCAGCGCCTTGGCGACGGTCTTGGTGCCGGCGGCGAACGCGGCCATCTCGAACACGCCCATGGGGCCGTTCCAGAACACCGTCTTGGAGTCCCGGATGACGGCGGCGAACTGCTCCGCCGTGTCGGGCCCGATGTCAAGCCCCAGACCGGATGCCCCGAACGCTGTGTCCTCGATCGCCGTCGCCGGGGCGACGACGTGCTCGGCATCCGCGGAGAACGACGCCGCGACCACCGCGTCGACCGGGAGCACGAGCTCGATGCCCCGCTCCTTCGCCGTCGCGATGTAGCCCTTCACGGTCTCGAGCTGGTCCTGCTCGAGAAGGCTCGAGCCGACCTTGTGCCCTTCCGCCGCCAGGAACGTGAACATCATTCCGCCGCCGACGAGCAGGCGGTCGACCCGCGGAAGCAGATGCTGGATGACGCCCAGCTTGTCGCTCACCTTGGATCCGCCGAGCACGACCGTGTAAGGGCGTTCCGGATTCTCGGTGAGCCGGTCGAGAACCTCGACCTCCTTCTCGATGAGGAACCCGGCCGCCGACGGCAGGATCTCGGCGAGATCGTAGACGCTCGCCTGCTTGCGGTGCACGACACCGAAGCCGTCCGAGACCAGCGCATCGCCGAGCTCGGCGAGCTGCGCGGCGAACGCACCCCGCTCGCCGTCATCCTTCGCCGTCTCGCCGGCATTGAAGCGAAGATTCTCGATGACCGCGATGTCGCCGTCCTCAAGGGCCGCGACGGCATCGTGGGCCGACTCGCCCACGGTGTCGAGCGCGAACGCCACGGGCTTGCCGAGCAGCTCCGACAGCCGCTGCGCGACCGGCGCCAGGCTGTACTTCGGGTCGGGCGCGCCGTCCGGACGTCCCAGGTGCGAGCAGACGATGACGCGTGCGCCCTGGTTGATGAGGGCGTTGAGCGTGGGCAGGGATGCTCGCACACGGCCGTCGTCCGTGATCGCGCCGTCCTTCAGGGGGACGTTGAGATCACAGCGGACGATGACGCGCTTGCCTGCGAGCGAACCCAGCGAATCGAGGGTGCGCAGAGCCATGGTGGACGCCTAGAGGCGCTCGGCCACGTATTCGGTGAGGTCGACCAGACGGTTGGAGTAGCCCCACTCGTTGTCGTACCAGGCCGACACCTTGACGAGGTTGCCACTGACGTTCGTGAGGTCCGAGTCGAAGATGGCCGAATGCGGGTTGAGCTGGATGTCGCTCGAGACGATCGGCTCGTCGGTGTACTCCAGGTAGCCCGCGAGACGCCCGTCAGCCGCCGCGGCCTTGTAGGCCGCGTTGACCTGCTCGATCGTGAGGCCCTCGGTGGGCGTGATGATCGTCAGGTCGACGATGGAACCGGTGGGCACGGGGACCCGGTAGGACGAGCCGCTCAGCTTGCCTGCCAGTTCGGGCAGCACGTGGCCGATGGCCTTCGCGGCACCCGTTGAGGCGGGCACGATGTTGATGGCGGCGGCGCGCGCACGACGGAGGTCGCTGTGCGGACCGTCCTGCAGGTTCTGGTCCGCGGTGTAGGCGTGAGCGGTCATCATGAAGCCGCGCTCGATGCCGAATGCGTCGTTGAAGACCTTCGCGAGAGGAGCGAGACAGTTCGTCGTGCAGGACGCGTTCGAGATGATCACGTCGGTCTCGGGGTTATAGGTCTCCTCGTTCACACCCATGACGATCGTCGCGTCGTCGCCGGTGGCAGGAGCCGAGATGAGGACCTTCTTGGCACCGCCGGCGATATGCTTCCGGGCGTCGTCGGCCTTCGTGAAGCGGCCGGTCGACTCGATCACGATGTCGACGCCCAGGTCGCCCCAGGGGAGGTTGGCCGGGTCGCGCTCTTCGAACACCTTGAAGGTGTGTCCACCGACCGTGATGGAGTCACCGTCATACGTCACCTCGTGCGACAGCGGGCCGCCGACCGAGTCGTACTTCAGCAGGTGAGCGAGGGCCTTGTTGTCGGTGAGGTCGTTCACCGCCACGAGTTCGAGATCCGACCCCTGCGCGAGAGCCGCGCGGAGATAGTTGCGTCCGATGCGGCCGAAGCCGTTGATTCCGATCTTGACAGCCACGGAAATACTCCTGAGATGTGTCGTGCGCGATTGCGCGGTTCATTGCTTTCAGACGGTGGACAACGGCGTCCCGGCGGGCCATCCCGCCGGGACGCCCACGCTTGCTATGACAGTACCAGCAGGCCCGAGGTCTTCTCACGGGCGACCGCGAGGCGGTCCTGGACGTTCGACCAGTTCGCGATGTTCCAGACGGCCTTGACGTAGTCCGCCTTGACGTTGAGGTAGTCGAGGTAGAACGCGTGCTCCCACATGTCGAGCTGGAATACGGGGATGGTGCCCTGCGCCGTGTTGGACTGCTGGTCGAACAGCTGCTGGATGAGGAGCTGCTCTCCGATCGGGTCCCAGCTGAGCACGGCCCAGCCCGATCCCTGGATGCCGGTGGCCGCAGCGGTGAAGTGCGCCTGGAACTTCTCGAAGCCGCCGAAGAACTCGTCGATGGCGGCTGCGAGCTCTCCCTCGGGCTGGCCGCCGCCGTCCGGCGACAGGTTGGTCCAGAAGATCGAGTGGTTCACGTGCCCGCCTAGGTTGAACGCGAGATCCTTCTCGAGCTTGTTGACGTTCGCGAGGTTGCCTGTATCGCGCGCCTCGGCCAGCTGCTCGAGCGCGGTGTTCGCGCCGGTCACATACGCCTGGTGGTGCTTGTCGTGGTGAAGCTGCATGATCTTGCCGCTGATGTGCGGCTCGAGTGCGGCGTAGTCGTAGGGGAGGTCGGGCAACGTGTAGCTCGCCATGTTCTCTTCTTCCTATCGGCGCTGCGCCGAGGCTCCCCGGCGACAGCGAGGGGTGACGATTTCATCCTAGTGAGCGGCAACAGCGCCGCGAGGGGGTTGCTTCCCTGTGTGACATGCCGTTAGGCGCCCGTTCACGCGGGCGACCGGCATCCCGTCCGCAGCCGTTCGAAATCAGGCGATCCGGCGGCCGCAGGACGTTCTCGGCGTCCAACGTCCTGATCTCGAAGGATCGCCTGATCCGGCGGCCGGGTGAGGGAGGACGGGTGCCGCAGGCGGCAGTATCCGGAAGCGCATCGGCCAGCGGCCAGGAGGACCTCAGTCGTCGATGCCGGCCGGAACGGCCGACTCGGTGCCGGGAAGACCCTCGGTCTCGGCCTTCTTGTCGGCCATCGCCAGCAGCCGACGGATGCGGCCGGCGACGGCATCCTTCGTCAACGGCGGATCGGCGTGGTGGCCGAGTTCGTCGAGGCTCGCGTCGCGATGCGCGAGGCGCAGCTCGCCCGCCTCGCGAAGGTGGTCGGGCACCTCGTCCGCAAGGATCTCGAGTGCGCGCTCCACGCGTGCGCAGGCGGCCACGGCGGCCTGCGCCGACCGGCGGAGGTTGGCGTCGTCGAAGTTCACGAGCCGGTTGACTCCGGCACGCACCTCGCGGCGCTGGCGGAGCTGATCCCACTCGGCGGCGGCCCGCTCCGCGCCCATCTGGGCGAGGGCGGTGCGGATCGCCTCGCCCTCACGGACGACGACGCGGGGCACGCCGCGGACCTCTCGGGCCTTCGCCGGGATGCCGAGCCGGTGCGCCGCGCCGACGAGCGCCATCGCCGCCTCCGACGCGGGGCAGGTGATCTCGAGGGCCGCCGATCGGCCCGGTTCGCTCAGGGTGCCGGCGGCGAGGAACGCGCCGCGCCAGATCGCGGCGAGATCGCTGCGGGATCCCGTGGTGAGCTTGTTCGGCAATCCGCGCACGGGCCGGCGGCGCTGGTCGAGCAGACCCGTCTGCCTCGCGAGCGTCTCGCCGCCTTCGATCACCCGGACGGCGAAGTGGCTGCCGTTGCGGGCTCCCGAGCCCTGGACGTGGACGAGTTCGGGGCGGACGCCGTAGATCTCGACGAGGTCGCGCGCGACGCGGCGCGCGAGGACGTCGGAATCCAATTCCGCTTCCACGGCCACACGATTGGCGATCGAGTGCAGACCGCCCGAGAACCGCAGCAGGGAGGTGAGCTCGGCCACCCGGGCCGTCGGGTGCGGGTCGCGCACCGCGGTGAGCTCGGCCTTCACGTCAGCGGTCAGCGACACGGGTCTCCTCATTCGTCGGTTCGGAACGAGGGTCAAGCCTACTCGGGGCGTCGCGCTATTCGCGGCCGAGATCCCGATGCTTGATCCGCACCGCCACACCCGGCTCGTCGGCGAGCCGCTCCGCCAGTTCGCGCACCATCACCACCGAGCGGTGCTTGCCGCCGGTGCAGCCGATCGCCACGACGGAGTGCCGCTTGTTCTCGCGCTGGTACCCCTCGAAGACCGGATGCAGCGCCGCCGCGTAGGCGTCGACGAACTCCCGTGCACCCTCCTGCTCCAGAACGTAGTCCCGCACCGCGTCGTCCTCGCCGGTGAGCGAACGCAGCTCCTCGTTCCAGAACGGATTCGGCAGGAACCTCATGTCGGCGACCAGATCGGCATCCGGGGGCAGCCCGTACTTGAATCCGAAGCTGAGGAGCGTCACTGTGTGGCGGGCGACGGCCGCATCCGCGAACAGCTCGGCCACCTGCGTCGCTAGCTGGTGGATGTTGTACCGCGACGTGTCGATGATGACGTCGGCGGTCTCGCGCAGGGGTGCCAGCCGGTCGCGCTCCAGCAGGATGCCGTCGAGGATCGTGCCGTCGCCCTGCAGCGGATGGGGCCGGCGCACCGCCTCGAATCGCCGGACGAGCACGTCGTCTGCGGCATCCAGGAACATCACCCGGATCTGGCGTCCCTCGCGCAGCGCCCGGATGGCCTCCGGCAGATCGGCGAACAGATCGCGACCACGGACGTCCACGACCACCGCCACCCGGGGCAGCGCCTCCGCGGCAAGCTCGGTGAGATCGAGCAGCGGGCGGAGCATCTGCGGCGGAAGGTTGTCGACGACGTACCAGCCGAGATCTTCGAGGGCGTTGGCGGCCGTCGACCGGCCGGCGCCGGACATCCCGGTGACGACCATCACCTCGCCCGTCTGTCCGGGCTCCACGTCGGTCATGACCACCCCCGTCGTCGGGATCAGCCTATCCACTCGACAAGTGCGCGTGAATCGCGGCGGCCAGCTTCGGCCCCACTCCCGGCAGCTCCTCGATCTCCTCGGGCGTGGCTCGCTTCAGAGCGGCGACCGAGCCGAAGTGGCGCAGCAGCGCCTTGATCCGGGCATCGCCGAGCCCCGGAACCTCGGCCAGCACGCTCTGGATGCTGCCACGACGGCGTCTGCGCTGGTGCGTGATGGCGAACCGATGCGCCTCATCGCGCAGCCGCTGCAGCAGGTACAGCGCCTCGGAGGTGCGCGGCAGGATCACGGGGTACTCCTCCCCGGGCAACCACACCTCCTCCAGACGTTTCGCGATGCCGCAGAGCGCGATCTCCTCGTGCCCGGCATCCGCCAGCGCGCGGGCGGCCGCCTCGACCTGGGGCTTGCCCCCGTCGACGACCAGCAGCTGAGGCCGATACGCGAAGCGCGGGCGCTTGCGCGTCGTCACGACCTCGGCATCCGGATCGACGACCGCCGAATCGGCTTCGGCCTGCGCCGCGTCCTCGGCGTCGCCGCGGTCGACATACGCCAGCCGCCGCGTCAGCACCTGGTAGAGCGAATCGGTGTCGTCGGTCGTCTCGGGCACCCCGAACGAGCGGTACTGGTCCTTGCGCGGCAGGCCGTCCTCGAACACCACCATCGACGCGACGACGTTCGTCCCGCTCAGATGCGACACGTCGTAGCACTCGATGCGCAGCGGCGCCTCCGCCAGCCCCAGGGCCTCCTGGAGGTCCGTGAGCGCCTGCGACCGAGCGACGTAGTCGCTGGTGCGCCGGGTCTTGTGCAGGATGAGCGCCTGCTGGGCGTTCAGGCTCGCGGTCTTCATCAGTTCGGCCTTGCGTCCCCGCCGGGCGACCTGGATCGACACCGGGCGCTCGCGCTTGTCGCGCAGCCACTGCTCCAGCTCGTCGGAGTCTTCGGGCAGCGCCGGAACCAGGACCTGGCGCGGGATGTCGGCGGGCGCGGCATCCCCGTACGTCCGCTGCAGCACCTGGTCGACGAGATCGCCGCCGGTGATGTCGAGCTCCTTCTCGATCGTCGTGGCGCGTACCCCGCGCACTCGACCGCCGCGGATCACGAAATGCTGCACCGTCGCTGCGAGCTCGTCCTCGGCGATGCCGAAGAGGTCGGCATCGGTGTCGGCTGCGAGCACCAGCGCACTGCGGCTGAGCACGGCGTCGATGGACTGCAGGCGATCGCGGTAGATCGCCGCCGCCTCGTAGTCCATCGCGGCCGAGGCCTCCCGCATCCGCGCCGTGAGCTCTTTCGTGAACCGCTGATCACCGCCGGACATGAACGCGATGAAGTCGTCGACGATCGCCCGGTGCTCCTCGATCGACACCTTCATCGAACACGGGCCGCCGCAACGGCCGATCTGGCCCGGGAAGCACGGGCGCCCCGTGGCCATCGCCTTCTTGTAGCTGGCGTCGCTGCAGGTGCGGATGGGGAACACCTTGATCATCAGGTCGATGGTGTCGTGGACGGCCCAGACCTTCGGATACGGGCCGAAGTACTTCGCGCCCGGGATCCGCCGGTTGCGCGTCACGATGACGCGCGGAGCCTCGTCCGCGAGGGTGATGGCCATGAACGGGTAGGACTTGTCGTCCTTGTAGCGCACGTTGAACGGCGGGTCGAACTCCTTGATCCACATGTACTCGAGCTGGAGCGAGTCCACGTCGGTCGCGACCACGGTCCATTCGACGGATGCCGCGGTTGTGACCATGCGCCGGGTGCGCTCATGCAGGTTCCGCAGCGGCGCGAAGTAGTTCGACAGGCGCGCGCGGAGGTTCTTGGCCTTGCCGACGTACAGGACACGGCCCTGAGAGTCGCGGAACCGGTAGACGCCCGGGTTGGTGGGGATCTCGCCCGGCTTCGGCCGGTAGGAGAGCTGATCGGCCATGCCTGCTCAGCGCGCCGGCTCAGCCGGCCTTGCGTGCATCGACGAGCGCGGCGACCGGGCGATGATGCAGCACCTCCGCGAGGAAGGCGCCGGTGTGGCTGCCCTCGACGCGCGCGACCTGCTCAGGGGTGCCGGTCGCGATGACCCGGCCTCCGCCCGATCCGCCTTCGGGCCCCAGGTCGATGATCCAGTCCGACGACTTGATCACGTCGAGGTTGTGCTCGATCACGATCACCGTGTTGCCCTTGTCCACGAGCCCGTTCAGCACCTCGAGCAGATGCCGCACGTCCTCGAAGTGAAGTCCCGTGGTGGGCTCGTCGAGCACGTAGATGCTCCGGCCGTTGCTGCGACGCTGGAGCTCCGTCGCGAGCTTGACGCGCTGCGCCTCGCCGCCTGAGAGCGTGGTGGCCGACTGGCCGAGCCGGACGTACCCGAGTCCCACGTCCACGAGCGTGCGCAGGTAGCGGTGGATCGCCTGGATGGGCTCGAAGAAGTCCGCGGCATCCTCGATCGACATCTCGAGGACCTCGGCGATGTTCTTGCCCTTGTAGTGCACGGCGAGGGTGTCGCGGTTGTACCGCTTGCCGTGGCAGACCTCGCAGTCGACGTAGACGTCGGGGAGGAAGTTCATCTCGATCTTGATGGTGCCGTCTCCTGCGCACGCCTCGCAGCGGCCGCCCTTCACGTTGAAGCTGAAGCGTCCGGGCTGGTAGCCCCGCGCCTTGGCCTCGGGTGTCTCGCTGAAGAGATTGCGGATGCGGTCGAACACGCCGGTGTAGGTCGCCGGGTTCGAGCGCGGCGTCCGCCCGATGGGCGCCTGATCGACGTGGACCACCTTGTCGAGGTTGTCGAGACCGGTCACACGCGTGTGCTTGCCCGCGACCCGCCGGGCGCCGTTCAGCCGCATCGCCAGGACCTCGTACAGGATGCCGTTCACCAGCGAGGACTTGCCCGAGCCGCTGACTCCCGTCACGGCCGTCATGACGCCGAGAGGGAACTGCACGGTGACGTTCTGCAGGTTGTTCTCGCGGGCGCCCTCGACGACGATCTGACGCTGCTTGTCGATGCGCCGGCGCTTCTTCGGCGTCGCGATCGCGCGCCGGCCTGCCAGATAGTCGCCGGTCAGCGAGGCCTTCTCGGCCAGCAGCTGCGCGTACGGTCCGGAGTGCACCACCTCGCCGCCGTTCTCGCCGGCGCCGGGACCGATGTCGACGACCCAGTCGGCCGAATGGATCGTCTCTTCGTCGTGCTCGACCACGATGAGCGTGTTGCCGAGGTCGCGCAGGGTCAGGAGCGTCTCGATGAGCCGGCGGTTGTCGCGCTGGTGCAGTCCGATCGACGGCTCGTCGAGCACGTACAGCACGCCGGTGAGGCCCGAACCGATCTGGGTCGCCAGCCGGATGCGCTGCGCCTCTCCGCCGGAGAGGGAGCCGGCCGAGCGCGACAGGCTCAGGTAGTTCAATCCGACCTGCAGAAGGAAGTCCAGCCTGACCCGGATCTCGCGCAGCACCTGCGCCGCGATCTTCGCCTCGCGCGGGGTCAGCTGCAGCTGGGCGAAGTACTCCTGCGCGTCGCCGAGACTCAGGCGCGAGGCATCCGCGATCGAATGCCCGTGGACGAGCACCGCGAGCACCTCGGGCTTGAGGCGGTCGCCCTTGCACACCAGGCACGGCACCTCGCGCAGGTACTCCGACCAGCGCTGGCGCTGCGTGTCGGACTCGGCCTGCACGTACTGACGCTCGATGTACGGCACGACGCCCTCGAAGCCCGAGGTGTACCGCATCTCGCGGCCGTAGCGGTTCTTCCAGCGAACCGTCACCTTGTAGTTCTCGCCGCGCAGGACGGCATCCTGCACGTCGACCCGGAGATCGCGCCACGGGGTGTCGAGTGAGAAGTTCAGATCGGCCGCGAGCCCCTCGAGCAGGCGCTCGTAGTACTGGAACAGCCCCTTGCCCTGGGTCGTCCACGGGATCAGCACGCCCTCGCGGATCGACAGCTCGTCGTCGCCCAGCATGAGGTCGACGTCGACCGACATCCGGGTGCCCAGGCCCGAGCAGGTCGGACAGGCCCCGAATGGAGCGTTGAACGAGAACGTGCGCGGCTCGATCTCGGTCAGCTGCAGCGGATGGCCGTTCGGGCACGCGAGCTTCTCGGAGAACGACTGCCAGGCGGCATCCCCGTCTTCGTCCACGAAGTTGACCTGCACGACGCCGCCCGCGAGCCCGAGGGCCGTCTCGACCGAGTCGGTGACGCGGCTCAGGATGTCGGTGCTCGCGACGAGACGGTCGACCACGACGCCGATGTCGTGCTTGTAGGTCTTCTTGAGGACCGGCGGCTCGGCGAGCTGGATCATCTCGCCGTCGACGATCGCGCGGGCGTAGCCCTTGGCACCGAGCTCTTTGAAGAGGTCGACGAACTCGCCCTTCTTCTGCGTGACGACCGGAGCGACGATCTGGTACCGGGTCCGCTCGGGCAGCTCCATGAGCTGATCGGCGATCTGCTGCACGGTCTGGCGCTGGATGACCTCGCCGCACTCCGGGCAGTGCGGCACGCCGATTCGCGCCCACAGCAGGCGCATGTAGTCGTGGATCTCGGTGATCGTGCCGACCGTCGACCGGGGGTTGCGGTTCGTCGACTTCTGGTCGATCGACACCGCGGGGCTGAGGCCCTCGATGAAGTCGACATCCGGCCGGTCGACCTGGCCGAGGAACTGTCGCGCGTAGGCGCTCAGCGACTCGACGTACCGGCGCTGGCCCTCGGCGAAGATGGTATCGAACGCCAGCGAGGACTTCCCGGAGCCCGAGAGGCCGGTGAACACGACGAGCGAATCGCGCGGGATGTCGAGATCGACGTTCTTGAGATTGTGGACGCGGGCTCCCCGGACGCTGAGCTTTCCACTGGTGTTTCCGGGCGCGGCGACGGGGACGATGGGCACCCGTCAAGTCTAGGTGCGGGCTCCGACACTCGGCGGGGCCGGGTGTCCGCATCCCTCCGACGGATGTTCGCCCGCCGCGAAGCCGACGGACGGAAGGCCGGATGCCGCGAAACACGGGGCTCCGCGGCATCCGGGTCTTCAGGCGTTCGCTGGGGTCATCGGGTGCGTGACGCGACCCCGCTGCCGGCGAATCGGACGAGTGCGTCGCGCAGGGCGGCGACCTCTGAGACGTCCATTCCGGTGCGCGCCAGAATCTGCCGAGGCACATCGAGCGCGTCTTCTCGAAGTGCGCGGCCGGTCGCCGTCAGCTCGATGTCCAGCATCCGCTCATCGGCAGCACGGCGTCGACGGCTCACCCGCCCCTGGCCCTCGAGCCGCTTCACGATCGGCGACAGAGTCGCAGGCTCCATCGCAAGCTCCTCGGCGAGTTCGCCGAGCGACCGCGGTGCGCGCTCCCACAGCGCGAGCATGACGAGGTACTGCGGATGCGTGAGCCCCAGGGGCTCGAGCACGGGCCGATAGATGGACACGACGTTGCGCGCCGCCGTCACCACCGCGAAGCACAGCTGGTTCTCGAGCTTCAGCAGGTCTTCCGATCGCTCCATGCCCGCGATTCTATCGTGCGCGAATAGTTAGTACACTAATGATCATGCGACGAATGGATGCCGACACCCCAGCCCCACTCCCCCTGCGCGACCGAGTGCACGCGGCGGGAGGCTGGTACGCGTGGCTCAACATGAAGCTCATCCGTCTGGCAGGTCCTGCAGCCGTCGGTCCGTACGAGATCACTCCCGCGCCGTCGAGCGCCCAGCGCGCAGAGCGCGCTTGCCCGCTCTGCGGTCGCGCCATGACGGAGCACTCGTTCGATCGCTCGGGGCCGAGGCCCCTCATGCACTGCCCGTAAATCGCCCCCGCGCTCGTCCTGCCGACGCTCGGCTTTGCCGCGCTTCGGGGAAGGCGTGCTCAGGCGTGGCCGGCGCGCTCCATGGCGCGAAGGTCCCTCTTCAGGTCCTGCACCTCGTCGCGCAGGCGTGCGGCGAGCTCGAACTTCAGCTCGCCGGCCGCCGCCAGCATCTGGCTGCTGAGATCGACGATCGTCGCCTCCAGCTGATCCGCACCCTCGGCCGCGATGCCCTCCCGCCGCAGCTGCGGGGTGGGCGACTTGCCCTTGCCCGACTTCAGCCTCGCCGAGTCCTTGCGGGAGAGCATCGCGTTCGTGTCGGATGCCTCGCGCGCGAGCACGTCGGTGATGTCCGCGATCTTCTTGCGCAGCGGGGTCGGGTCGATGCCGTTCGCGAGGTTGTAGGCGACCTGCTTCTCGCGACGGCGATCGGTCTCGTAGATCGCGTTGCGCATCGAGTCGGTGACCGTGTCGGCGTACATGTGCACTTCGCCCGAGACGTTGCGCGCTGCGCGGCCGATGGTCTGGATGAGCGAGGTGCCGCTGCGGAGGAAGCCCTCCTTGTCGGCATCCAGGATCGACACCAGCGATACCTCGGGAAGGTCGAGACCCTCGCGCAGCAGATTGATGCCCACCAGGACGTCATAGACGCCCTGGCGCAGCTCGCTGAGGAGCTCCACGCGACGGAGGGTGTCGACATCCGAGTGCAGGTAGCGCACGCGCACGCCGTGCTCGCCGAGGAAGTCGGTGAGCTCCTCGGCCATCTTCTTGGTGAGTGTCGTGACGAGGACGCGCTCGTTGCGCTCGGCTCGGACCCGGATCTCTTCCAGCAGGTCGTCGATCTGGCCCTTCGACGGCTTCACGACGATCTGCGGGTCGATGAGACCTGTCGGGCGGATGATCTGCTCGACCACGCCGTCGGCGATGCCCATCTCATACCGACCGGGCGTCGCCGAGAGGTACACGGTCTGGCCGACGCGGTTCTTGAACTCGTCCCAGCGCAACGGCCGGTTGTCGAGCGCACTCGGCAGCCGGAACCCGTGCTCGACGAGGGTGCGCTTGCGCGAGGCGTCCCCTTCGTACATCGCGCCGATCTGCGGAACCGTCACGTGCGACTCGTCGATCACCATGAGGAAGTCGTCGGGGAAGAAGTCGAGCAGCGTGTGCGGAGCCTCGCCCGGAGCCCGCCCGTCGAGGTGTCGCGAGTAGTTCTCGATGCCCGAGCAGAAGCCGAGCTGCTGGAGCATCTCGAGGTCGAACGACGTCCGCATGCGCAGGCGCTGCGCCTCCAGGAGCTTGTTCTGCGACTCCAGCTCTTTCAGCCGCTCCTCGAGCTCTTCCTCGATGGTGCCGATGGCGCGCTGGACGGTCTCGGTGCCGGCGACGTAATGGGATGCCGGGAAGATGGGCACGGAATCGAGCCGCTGCACGACATCGCCGGTGAGCGGATGGAGCATGTACAGCGCCTCGATCTCGTCGCCGAACAGCTCGATGCGGATGGCGTACTCCTCGTAGATCGGGATGATCTCGATCGTGTCGCCGCGTACCCGGAAGTTGCCGCGTGAGAAGTCGACGTCGTTGCGGTTGTACTGCATCGCGATGAACTTGCGGATGAGCGCATCCCGGTCGTAGACCTCACCCACCTGCAGCGCGACCATCGCCCGCAGGTACTCCTCAGGTGCGCCGAGGCCGTAGATGCACGAGACAGAGCTCACCACGATGACATCGCGGCGACTGAGCAGGGAGTTGGTGGTCGAGTGCCGCAGCCGCTCGACCTCGGCGTTGATCGACGAGTCCTTCTCGATGAAGGTGTCCGTCTGCGGCACGTAGGCCTCGGGCTGGTAGTAGTCGTAGTAGCTCACGAAGTACTCGACCGCGTTGTGCGGCATGAGCTCGCGGAACTCGTTCGCCAGCTGGGCGGCCAGCGTCTTGTTGTGGGCGAGCACGAGCGTCGGACGCTGCACCTGCTCGATGAGCCATGCGGTGGTCGCGGACTTGCCGGTTCCGGTGGCGCCGAGCAGGACGACATCCGTCTCACCCGCGTTGATGCGGGCGGCGAGCTCGGCGATCGCCTGCGGCTGGTCGCCCGACGGCTGGTATTCGCTGACGACTTCGAAGGGGCGTACGGAGCGAGTGGTCTGCACCTATCCAGGGTAGGCGGGGCCGCCGACACGGGGGCGGTGTTCGCTCACGGCCACTGCCTGGGCGGTCAGCGGCCGGCGCGCTGCGCGATGCGGTCGCCCAGCGACTCCCACAGAGCGTCGACCTGACGCTCGGTGTCCGCGAGCGAACCGGTCGTGTCGATGACGACATCCGCCACGGCCAGCCGGGCCTCATCCGGCACCTGGGAGGCGAGGCGTGCCGCGGCCTCCGCCCCCGTCATCCCGCGCAGGCCCACGAGCCGCTGCCGGCGGACATCCGCGGGCGCGTGAGCCACCACGATGAGCTGCCACGGGTCGTCGACACGGGCTTCGACCAGCAGCGGCACGTCGTACACGACCACGGCGCCCGGGTCGGCTGCGAACGCAGCCCCGAACCGCCGCGCTGATTCCGCGCGCACCGCGGGGTGCACGATGGCGTTCAGCCGGCCGACAGCCTCGGGATCGCCGAACACGGCGCCACCCAGCGCTGCGCGGTCGAGCGATCCGTCCGGCAGCAGCATCCGCTCGCCGAACTCCGCCGCGATCGCCGTCAGCACGGGCGAGCCCGGCTGCTGGACGTCGCGGACGATCCGATCGGCATCCACTACGACGGCGCCATGCTCGGCGAGTCGTCGTGCGATGGTGGACTTGCCCGAGGCGATGCCGCCGGTGAGTGCAACGAGGGGCATGCAACGAGGATGCCACGCCCCGGACGGGATGGATGCCGCGGTGCGTGCGCCGCCGGAACTTGGTCCCTCCTGAGGCTGACCTGAGGTTCGCTTGAGGACCTCCGGATAGCGTCATAGGCAACCCGATGGAGGCGGATCCGCGCGAGTGGGTTCCTGGGGAGGTGAAGCGATGGCTCGGGGCCGCGATTGCGCGACGCCGGATCTTCGCGCCACCCGCTCGTCGCATGTCGCCGTCAGGCGGCGCGCTGCGTACCGCCTCCAACTCGGTGAGGTGGCGGCCGTTGGGGAACGGCCGCCACACCTCACCGTCATCCGGGGGATGCGGAATGCGCGATGCGCAAGTCCGGCATTCCGCAGAGTCGCTCGCTCCGGCTTGGTGCGCGGTCCGATTCGTCTGGGGCGTTCGGACCGCCGCCGTGCCGGATCAACCCGTCTTCCGATGGCTCGAAGCGCACTCCGCACCGGCGTCGGTGACTGAGTGCCCGACGCGCAGCGGCTGTTCGAAGCCGCCTTCTGGGATATCATGACCGACGTTCAGGAGCCGGCGATCGACTCGTCGGCACCGGAAGGTGCATCGGTGGATGAAGCGCGCGTCGCTGTCGTGATCGAGGACGAAGAAGACATCAGATCGCTGCTGTCCACGGTCCTCTCGCAAGCCGGTTTCACGGTGCACGGCGCCGCGAACGGCCGGGACGGCCTCGACCTGGTCCGCGAGCACCAGCCTCTCGTCACGACGCTCGACGTCAACATGCCCGGCATGGACGGCTTCGAGACGGCGAAGCAGATCCGCTCGCTGAGCACGACCTACATCGTCATGCTGAGCGCCCGCACCGAGGAGATCGACGCGCTGCAGGGGCTCGAGGCGGGTGCCGACGACTACGTCGCGAAGCCCTTCCGCCCGCGCGAACTGCGGGCGCGGATCGACGCGATGCTCCGGCGCCCGCGGCATCACATCGCCGTGCCTCAGGACCAGGCGCCTGACGGGGCCGAGCCGAGCACGGTCGGCTGGCTGGAGCACCACGGGGTGCGCGTGAATCCCGAGATGCGGATCGTGACCGTCGACGGAGCGGACGTCGAGCTCACCCGGAGCGAGTTCGACATCCTGGCCGATCTGCTCCGGGCCGGTCGACGGGTGCGCGGCAAGTCCGACCTCGCGCTGATGCTGCGCGGTGAGCAGTACACGGGCATCGAGTACGTCAGCGACAGCGATGCGCGGGCGATCGAGGTCCATGTCGCGAACCTCCGCCGCAAGCTGGGCGAGTCGCCTGCGAGCCCACGGTGGATCGAGACCGTTCGCGGTGTGGGGTACCGCCTGACCGCGGGGTGATTGCCGGGGTGGATGCCGCTACTCGTCGTGGCCGATGAGCACCGACGTCTCCACGCTCGTCGCCGCGCGCGCCGCCGCGTCCCGGGCCAGGCGGATGAGCGACGTCGTCTCGTAGCCCGCCGCATCGCTGAGGCCCACTCCGACTCCTACGACGGGGATCACTCCCCCGCCGACCCGGCCGAGATCCTCGAAGAGCCCGCGATAGACGGCGGCGGCCACACGGCGCGCATGGGACGGAGAGTCCACGACCACACCGACGAGCAGACCCGTCGCCCCGTCATCCGCGACCAGGGCGTTCGACGGAGCATGATGCCTGACGCCCATCCGCCAGGTGTCGGCGACGGTACGCGCCACCTCGCTCCCGAACGCCGTCGAGATCTGCTCGAGATCCTCCACGCGGACGGCGATGACGCCCACCAGCTCGGAGCGCCACGTGGCCCTCTCGCAGAGGCTCGCCATCTCGTCGGCGAACGTCTCGGTGTCGATGATGCCGTCTGCCGCGTCGGAGCGGCCGGGAGGCACGAGCACTCCGCGCATGGGGGCCCGCGTCGCCCGCAGCACCGAGGTCACGACCACAGCGACGATCGTGAGCGTCACGGTGAGCATGCTGGTGGCGACCGTGCCGAACGGCCCTTGGAACAGGGCGCTGTCAGGGCCCGAGGTGATGAACGCCGTGGTGCGCGAGATGTAGAAGAGCGATTGCAGGCCGAGCACCAGGGCGAGGACCCAGGCCGTCCGCGAGGCCCGCAGTTCGCCGCGGAGGCACTCCGCGGCACCGATGCCAGCGAACCCCACCAGCGCCAGGAACATCCACAGCGCGCCCGCCCAGTCGCCGCCGGTGGGACCGGCCGCCACCACCGCGACGCCAGCCGCGACGACGGCCCCGGCCACGACCACCGACGGCCACAGCATCCGTCGGCCGTTGAACCGGCGGCAGCCCAGCCACATGCACCCGGCGCTCGAGACGAAGGCCGCGTTGCCCACGGCGACCGCCCACCATGCGGTGGGTGTCTGCGCCCACACGCTGTACGCGAGCGAGGTGAGCATCCCCGAGAGGAATGCCAGGGCCCAGACCTTCCCGGCGCCCTCGTCGCGGCGCAGCAGGGTCTCGGCGATGAACAGGATGCCGCTCACGTTGACGACGAGCGTCGTCATCACGAGCACGCTCGTGAGGTCGAGGGTCAAGGGTGTGTCCCTTCGTCGGGTTCCGATGAGTCGGAGGGAGCGGGGAGCTTCACGATGAAGGTCGATCCGGCGCCGGGTGTGCTGTGCAGCGCCAGATCGCCGCCGTGAGCGCGGACGATGTCGCGGGTGATGGCCAGCCCGAGGCCGGTTCCCGACCTGCGTGGCGAGCCGGCCTGGTAGTAGCGCTGGAAGAGCCGCGAGCGATCGGCTTCGCTGATCCCGACGCCGGTGTCGCGGACGAGGATCCAGCTCGAGGCGCCGTCGGTCGTCGTGCCGAGGAACACGGTGCCTCCGTCGCGGTTGTAGGTGATCGCGTTGGACATCAGGTTGTCGACGACCTGGCGCAGGCGCATCGGATCGGCCGTCACCGGTGCGGCCTCGAGACCTGAGGTGTCGATCAGGATCGCACGGTCGGCCGCGCGCGGCATCAGCGCCTCGGCCGCAGCCCGGACGATGTCACGCGCGTCGAGGTCCTGCGGCATGATCGACGCCTCGACCGACGACGACGACGAGCTCGAGGCCGCGAGGATGTCGGCGACGATCCGCAGCAGTCGCTCGGCGTTGCGCTCGGCGACGTCGAGGTTGGACCGCACGTGGTCGGGGATGCCCGGCTCTTCGATCGCGAGATCGAGGTACCCGAGGATCGACGTGAGGGGCGTCCTGAGCTCATGCGACACGGACGCCACGAGCTCGTCCCTGGCCCGCAGGGCGTCCAGTTCGGTCGTGACGTCTCGTGAGACGACGACGGCGCCCACGTCGTTCCCGGCGCTGTCGGTGAGGCGTCGGGCACTGATGTTCAGCGCCCGCCGGGGCCCGGGATCGACGCCGAACCAGACGACCTCGGCATCGAACGCCTCTCCGCGGAGCGCCCGCTCGAGCGGCAGCTCGTCGTCGGGCAGCGGTGTGACCCCGTCGTCGCGGAACGCCGGGACGTCGGCGTCGTCAGCGTCGGCGTCGGCGTCGGCCCGCACCGCCTGCTGCAGCCGGCCGTGGGCGTCGTTCGTCACGGACACCTGCCCGTCTGCTGCGATCCGGATGACGCCGAAGTCGACCGCGTCGAGCACTTCGGTGACCTCCTGCTCCTGCCGCCGTGTCCGCTCGAGGACGCGCCCCAGCAGCAGCGCCTGCTTCGCGAGAAGGCTGCGCTGGGCATCCGAGCGGCGCGCGTTGAGGTAGCTGGTGGCGGCTACCGCGAGGAGGACGAGCGGCAGCACGAGCGTCGTGTAGGTGAGCTCCGCGGCGATGAGACTGACGAGGACGCTCGCGATGCCGGCGATCGCCACGATGTCGACCAGGAGGCCGAGCAGGCCGAACCCCGAGGCGAGCCACATGATCGGGAAGATCCAGAGCAGGCCGAGGACCGTGTCCGGGGCGGCGAGCTGCATGAGCGTGACCGCGAGGATGTCGATCGCGGGGACCACGGCCACCCAGCCGCCCGCGATCCGGTTCCAGGGGATGACGAAAGTGGCGCCGGTGACCACGAAGGTGATGACGACTCCGCTGAAGAACAGCGAGACGTCGCCGTCGAACGGGCCGAGCGCGATGAGCACGGCCAGCACGAAGACGACCGAGCCGAGCAGTAGCTGATTGAGCGTCGCCGCGCGGTCCCGCGTGCGGTCCACGAAGTCGCTGCGCGGCCACGCGGAGCGCCCGCGAGACGTGCGGGATCGGCCAGGATGCGGGTCCCCCTTGATTGCGACGGTCATACCGTGACGGTAACGGATGCCGCGGCCCCCCGCGCCCCGTCAGACCGTCCCGGCCCGTCAGCGAACAGCGTTGGCCTCGCTGATCCAGCGGGCATGAAGTCGCCACGGGTCGTCGGAGCCCGCAGCGAGGGCGTCGATGTGCGCGCGGAGCGCGTCCGACATCCGGAACCATTCGGTGCTCGCGAAGCGGTCGACCTCGAACTGCATGTGACGCCGGTGCTCCAGCATCCGGTCGCCCCGTTCGAACGCGAGGACCTCTTCGTGCCAGATCGCGGCGAAGCGCTGCCTCGGGTTCGACGTCGTGCCGATCTTCACGCGGTCGCCGTACCGCAGGTAGTAGACGACGTCGACGCGGGGCGGCGCCAGCTCGTCGTCGGGCACGTCGCCGTGGCGCCACTCGCACACGGCGCAGATCCAGCCGGAGCGGAACTGCACGCCGAGCGGCGAGCCGCACAGCCGGCACGGCGACGGCAGCAGGTCGGGCACGCCGTAGGTTCGATCCGCCCAGTCGGATGCCGCGGCCAGGTGCCCTTCGCACAGGGCGACGGGCGAATCCGCAGGCACGGAGCCGCGGCATCCGTCGTCGTCGACGACACATCGGAGCGAAGGGAGCACATCCGGATCGTAGCGACCACGACCGACACCGCGACCGGGCGCGCGGCATCCGTCACCCGGGAACGCCACAGGGCCGGAACCCGAAGGTCCCGGCCCTGTCGAGCGACGGTGCCGCTCAGTCTGTCGAACGGCCGATCAGCGGTTCGAGAGCTTCTCGCGGAGCGCCGCGAGCGCCTCGTCGTCGGCGAGGGTGCCGCTCGAGGCGGTGTCCGACGAGAACGAGCTCGAGGTGCTGCCCGACTCGACCGGAGCGGCGGCCTCGGCCTCGAGGGTCTTGGCGACGGCGGCCTTGTGCGCCTCCCAGCGACCCTGGGCAGCGGCGTACTCCTGCTCCCACTTCTCGCGCTGGCTGTCGAAGCCCTCGAGCCAGGCGTTGGTCTCGGGGTCGAAGCCCTCGGGGTACTTGTACTCGCCGTGCTCGTCGTACTCGGTGACCATGCCGTACAGGGCCGGGTCGAACTCGGTGCCGAAGGGGTCGACCGACTCGTTCGCCTGCTTGAGCGAGAGCGAGATGCGGCGACGCTCGAGGTCGATGTCGATGATCTTGACGAAGACCTCTTCGCCGACCGACACGACCTGCTCGGCGAGCTCGACGTGCTTGCCCGAGAGCTCCGAGATGTGCACGAGGCCCTCGATGCCGTCTGCGACGCGCACGAACGCACCGAACGGGACGAGCTTGGTGACCTTGCCCGGAGCGACCTGGCCGATGGCGTGGGTGCGGGCGAAGACCTGCCACGGGTCCTCCTGCGTCGCCTTCAGCGACAGCGAGACGCGCTCGCGGTCGAGGTCCACCTCGAGGATCTCGACGGTGACCTCCTGGCCGACCTCGACGACCTCGGATGCGTGCTCGATGTGCTTCCACGAGAGCTCGGAGACGTGCACGAGGCCGTCCACGCCGCCCAGGTCGACGAACGCGCCGAAGTTGACGATCGACGAGACCGTGCCCTTGCGGACCTGGCCCTTGTGGAGGTTGTTGAGGAACGTGGTGCGCGACTCGGACTGCGTCTGCTCGAGCAGGGCGCGGCGCGACAGCACGACGTTGTTGCGGTTCTTGTCGAGTTCGAGGATCTTGGCCTCGATCTCCTGACCCAGGTACGGCGTGAGGTCGCGGACGCGGCGCAGCTCGATGAGCGAGGCGGGCAGGAAGCCGCGAAGGCCGATGTCGACGATGAGTCCACCCTTGACGACCTCGATCACGGAGCCGGTGACGACACCGTCGTTCTCCTTGATCTTCTCGACGTCGCCCCAGGCGCGCTCGTACTGCGCGCGCTTCTTGGAGAGGATGAGGCGGCCTTCCTTGTCCTCCTTCTGGAGAACGAGCGCCTCGACGGCGTCGCCGACCTTGACGACCTCGTTGGGGTCGACGTCGTGCTTGATGGAGAGCTCGCGCGAGGGGATGACGCCCTCGGTCTTGTAGCCGACGTCGAGGAGCACCTCGTCGCGGTCGATCTTCACGACGGTGCCTTCGATGAGGTCTCCGTCGTTGAAGAACTTCAGGGTCTTCTCGACCGCGGCCAGGAAGTCCTCAGCAGATCCGATGTCGTTGATGGCGACCTGCTTGGTGGCCGGGGCGGTCGTTGCGATAGTCATGTAGTGGGTTGTCCTTGTTGGGTTGGGGTGTCGGGCTTCGGCCTCGCGGTGTCGATCTGAGCCTGGGGGCGCAGACAGCAGCCTCGAGCCGAAGCGAAGCGGATTTCTTGCGATGCCACGGAGACGTGCTTGTAGAAGCCACAATCGTGACAGTCCAGAGTATCAGAACGCGCAGGCCGGCCGCAGTGTTCCCCACCCCCGAGCGGGCTCAGCGGGGCAGGTCGAACGGTGCGGTGCTGGTGCGGTCGGGGTCGAACGGGGGCAGCGGGGGCCTCGGCGGACGGGGAGGGATCGAGCGGCGCGCTTCGGACCACGCCTCGTCCCGCCGCTCGTCACTCGTCCGTGACGACGTGGCGGCATCCGGTGTCTGCTTTGTCGACGCGAACGGCTGCTGCGAGCTGAACCCGCGGAGACCGGACTGCTGGATGACGCGCTGGATCGTGAGCCCGCGCTCATCCGGGTCGCCGACGAAGCGGATCTCGCGCAGCCCCTGCTCCTGCGCCGCCGACTCGAAGATGAAGTGCCCGTAGCAGAAGATGCGGCCGATGACGGGCTTGTGCACCGAGATGTCGAGGATGCGCGACAGCGGCATGGTGGCGATGTTCTGGGCCAGGATGCCGTTCACCCGGAACACCCGCATGTTCGTGATGACGAACCGGTCCATCCTGCGCTCGAGGATCCGCCAGCTCGCGTGGATCACCACCGCACCGCCCAGGACCACCGGGAGCCACCAGGCCTGCACCGGTACGAAGAACGCCAGGAGCATCACGATCAGGCCGCCGAAGAGCTCGAAGATCGCGCCCACGACCGCGGCCCAATGCTTGCGCACTTCGTCGATGACGACCTCGCCGTGATCCGAGATCAGATGCCTGGTGATCCGCGGATCGAACACGCTCACCCGCCGACGAGGGCGCCGAAGAACTGGGTGACCGCGACGCCCGCGCCCCACACGGCGCCGGCCGCGCCCTGGACCGCGTTCGCGGCATCCTGCGGGCGGGTGACGAGGTAGAAGACGGCGAAGGCGATGACGAGCCCGATGATGATGCGCTTGACGAGCTTCACTGTCAGGGGGTCCCTTTCGAATCGGCGAAACGGCGCGATCCCCCCCGGGAGCGCATCTGCTGCTTTTCTACCGTATGAGGCGGGTCTCGGCGTGCGCGTGCATCGGCGCGTCGCGGTGCCCACCCGCGATTTCCGCGCCTAGGGGGCATGCGCAGTCTCATCGGCTGCTGGCATGCTCGAGTGGATGTGGATCGGGTGGATCGAGTTCGATCTCCTGCTCGGCGACGTGCAGTCGCTGAAGGAGAAGCGCGCCGTCGTGCGTCCCCTCGTCGCCGACCTCAGCCGGCGCACCGAGGCCGCTGTCGCCGAGGTCGCGTGGCACGACCTGCACCGCCGCGCCGGCATCGGGGTGAGCGTGGTGGCGTCGGGGTCGTCGCATGTGCGCGACGTGCTCGACCGCGCGGAGCGGACAGTGCTGGACCACCCCGAGATCACCGTGCTTTCCGCGCGCCGCGGTCTGCACTCGAGCGAAGACTGAGCGCGCTCAGCCGCCGCGCAGGCCGATCTCCAGACGTTCCAGACCGAAGTCGAAGGCATGGTCGACGTCGCCCCCGAGGCGGAAGGCTCCCGCCAGCTCCATGTTGATGAACCCGGTCGCCCAGGCGGTGATGAGACGAGCGGCTTCGAGCGCCTCGCCCTGTCCGACGAGTTCGCGACCGAGACTGAGCACGGTCGCACTGACACGATCGAGCGACTCCACGGCGCCTTCGACCGAGAACAGCAGGCGGAAGGCCTCCGGGCGTGCCAGCGCGAACGCGCGATAGGCGTGTCCGAGCGCCGCCAGCGTCCCGTCGGATGCCTCCAGGCGCTCCGACAGATCGTCCGCGGTGGCCCGGGCGACCAGCAGCAGCAGCGCGTCACGGTCGCGAACGCGCTTGTACAGCGACGGAGCGCGCACTCCGACGCGGTCGGCCACCGCCTGCATGGTGAGGCGAGAGGACCCCCCCTGCTCGATGAGGTCGCGCCCGGCGGCGACGATCTCGTCCAGCGAGGTGCGATCCGGTGTCGGCATGGCGACTCCTTCGATGTCACTGACGATGGCTATTGACCTAAGCTATCATAGCTAGGTATCGTAGCCATCAACACATCCGTCACGCGGGTCTGCGACATCCCCGAACAGGAGCAATCATGAACCTCGGACCGCACCTTCACCGCATCGGCAACGACATCGTCGCGGCGTACCTCGTCGACCTCCCCGACGGGATCACCGTGATCGATGCCGGGCTCCCCGGTCACTGGCATGACCTCCGCGCGGAGCTCGCGGCGATGGGCAGATCGGTCGACGACATCCGCGGTCTGATTCTCACGCACGGCGACAGCGACCATCTCGGGTTCGCCGAGCGACTTCGCCGCGACCACGGAGTGCCCGTCTACGTCCACGCCGCCGACGCCGACCGCGCGAGAGGCGGCGAGAAGCCGAAGAACGAGATCGGTCCCAAGCGCATCGGACCGATGCTGGGCTTCTTCGCCTACGCGCTGCGCAAAGGCGGAATGCGCACGACCTACGTCACGGAGGTCATCGACGTGGCCGATGGCGATGTGCTGCCACTGCCAGGCGCTCCGAGGATCATCGGGATGCCGGGCCATTCGCCGGGAAGCATCGCGATCCACGTGCCGCTGGCTGAGGCGGTCTTCGTCGGCGACGCACTCACCACCCGCCACGTGCTGACCGGGCGCACCGGCGGCCAGCCCGCGCCGTTCACCGACGAGCCTTCGCTCGCGCTCGAGTCGCTCGCGCGGATCGAGGACATCGATGCCTCATGGGTGCTCCCCGGACACGGGACGCCGTGGCACGGCTCGCCGCGCGATCTCGTCGCCGCCGTCAGGAGCGCCGCCGCCGAATGAGACGCATGGCGATGTCGGAGCCCTCCGCCACACTGGTCCAGCCCGCCACTGGGGAGTGCGGGCAGCGCGACGCCGGTCTCGGCCGGGGGATTGATCGGCGTCGCGCACCACGCCCGTCGGGCACATCCGAGACGTCAAAGCGGGCGCGGACGCCGCACTCAGCAAGGAGGAACGCTTATCGGCGCTGCACGACGACGGCCTGGAGCCGGACCGAGTCGCCGCGGGTCCGCTATGGCCGCAGCAGCACCTTCGTCGCCCGGCGCTCATCCATCGCCGCGTAAGCCTCCGCCGCCTCGCCGAGCGGCAGCACCAGATCGAAGACCAGTCCGGGCTTGATCGCGCCGGAGCGCACGTCGGGCAGCAGTTCCTCGATGTAGCCGCGCACCGGTGCCACTCCACCGTTGACGCCCACATTCCGGTTGAACATCTGCCGGATGGGAAGCTCGGGCCCGCCATTGGGCACCCCGACGTATCCCACCATCCCGCCGGGGCGGGTGGAGCGCAGCGCCTGGTCCATCGACTCCTTGGTGCCCACGCATTCCAGTACGCGATCGGCGCCGATGCCGCCGGTGAGCTCCCGGACGCTCGCGATGCCGGCATCCCCTCGCTCCTCGACGATGTGCGTGGCGCCGAATTCGCGCGCCAGCGCCTGGCGCTGCGGATGCCGGGACATCGCGATGATCATGGTGGCACCGAGTCGCTTCGCGGCGATGATCGCGCACAGGCCCACGGCGCCGTCGCCCACGACGACCACGGAGTCCCCGACGCCCACTCCTGCGGAAAGCGCGGCGTGGTGCCCGGTGCCCATCACATCGCTCAGTGTCAGCAGACCCGGGATCTCGTCGTCCGAGACCGGACCCGGCACGACCACGAGCGTTCCGTCCGCGAGCGGGACGCGCACGCGCTCGCCCTGGCCGCCGTCGGCGAAGCCGCCCACCTTGTCGTCGCCGCCCCACCAGCCGCCTTTGAGACACGAGGTGCTCACCCCGTTGCGGCAGTTCGCACACGTGTTGTCGCAGACGTAGAAGGGGGCGATGACGAAGTCGCCGACTGCGACCTGGTGCACGTCGGGGCCGATTGCATCCACCACGCCGACGAACTCGTGGCCGATCCGATGGGGCTCGTGCGTCGCGGTGACTCCGCGATATGGCCACAGGTCCGAGCCGCACACGCAGGCGGCGACGACGCGGACGATGGCGTCCGCCCCGGTGGACAGGGTGGGATCGCGGACTTCTTCGACCCGGATGTCGTGAGGGGCATGGATGACGGTGGCACGCATAGGTCGAGCCTACGGGTCGGCATCGGGGTTCGGCGGGCGAGACCACTGATGCCGGCGACGGTAACCCGGTCAGCCGAGACCCTGGCGCCTCGGCCGCGCAGCGCGGCGGCGGTCAGTCACCCGCCCGGCGGCCGATCGAGAGCGCCTCCGCGATCTCGACATCGCCGGCACCGAACCGGATTGTGCGACCGATGGTGGAATCATCGGCGAGCACCGCAGCGATGACGGCCGCGACATCCGCTCGCGACACCTCCGCGCGGCCCGGCACGTCCAGTGCGATCCGGCCCACAGGCGGATCGAAGGTGAGCATCCCCGGGCAGAGGATCGTCCAGTCCAGGTCGCCGGCGCGCAGGTACTCGTCCGCGGCGAGCTTCGCGTCGGCGTACGGGAAGAACGACGACTCGGGGTCCACGCCATGGTCGGGGACCGACCCTATCCACGAGATCATCACGTAGCGTCGAACGCCTGCGGCGGCTGCGGCATCCATCGTCCTGATGGCCGCGTCGCGGTCGATCGCGTAGGTGCGCTTCGGATCCCCGCCGCCTGCTCCCGCGGACCACACGACGGCGTCGTGCCCGGTGATCAGGTCCGTGAAACGGTCGAGACCCGACTCTTCGACATCCGCGACCACGAATGTCGCACCGGTCGCGCCGACCTCAGCCCCGTGCTCGGGATTGCGGATGACGGCGGTGACCGCGTGACCTCCGGAGACGAGCAGCGGCTCGAGCAGCAGCGCGACCCTGCCGTGTCCGCCGAAGATGACGATGCGCGACATGGCGGCTCCCTCCGTGGACGTCCCTCCACGCTACTCGCGCGGTGCGCCGTCGCGTGGGTGTCGCTCGAGCAGTCCTGGGCGCTCTCAGATCTCGCCGAGCGCGCCCGCCGGGACATCGGCGCCGCCCGCCGCGCTCGCCACGGGCACACCCTGCCGCTCGAGCAACGACTGCGGAAGCAGTATGCGGCCGATTGGCCCACCGAAGACCCGTGCCACCCGCTGTCACGAACGGATGGCCAAGCGGATCGGCCACCCGACCGCCATCGCCGCGACGCCGGCGAGCGAACGATCCTTGCGTCCGAGGACCATCTTGCGCTCGAAGACGTCCCGCGCCTGACCACCCCTGCGAGCGAGAGGCGGCTTGGGCGGCAGCCGCCCCGCGCGGCGCCGCGCGACCAGTGACTCCAGCCGCTCCAACCACGCATCCATCGATGGATCGTGGAAGTAGTCGTCGGCGAGCCAGGCGGCATCCGGATGTCGGAAATCACGCGCGACGACCGCCGACTCGCCCGCCAGCAGACCACTGCCGACGAACACAGGGTTGATCAGCTCGTCCGAGATGCCGAACGTGTGCCGACATCCGCCCGACCATTTCCTTCGCGTTCCGCGACGACCGCCTGTCCGTCTCCTCACGCTGAAGCGCCCCGGTGAACGACGAGAACGGCCGAGGTTGCCGTCCGAGGACAATACGGGGAACCGTTCATGACCCGGCCGAGGCATCCCATCCCTCCTGGTGGCGGTATCAGGCCCGCCGTAACGTGGACGCCATGGCCGGAATCGACGCGTCTGCACTCGCCACGGCTCTGGATGCACGCGCCCGAGCAGACCGGCTGAGCGGCGTCGTGTCACTGGACCTGGACGGTGAGCCGCTGTTCGCGGCGGCCTACGGTCTGGCCGACCGGGCCCACGGCATCCCGAACGCCGTGGACACCCGATTCGGGATGGCGAGCGCGAGCAAGGGCTTCACGGCCGCGGCGGTGATCTCGCTCATCGATGACGGCACGCTTCGGCTCGAGACCCCGGTGCGAGACATCCTGAACGCCGACCTGCCTTCGGTCGACAAGGCGGTGACGGTCGAGCACCTGCTCAGCCACACCTCCGGCATCGGCGACTACCTCGACGAGGAGGCCGACTGGGAGGTCGACGACTACGTCCTCAGCGTGCCGGTGCACGAACTCGCCGAGACCGAGCAGTTCGTGCGCGCCATCGACGGACACCCGCAGAAGTTCGCGCCAGGCGAGCGTTTCTCGTACTGCAACGGCGGCTACATCGTCCTGGCGATCGTCGCCGAACGAGCGAGCGGGATGCCGTTCCACGACCTGGTGGCGGAACGCGTCCTCACCCGTGCGGGCATGTCGCGCACGGCGTATCTGCGGCTCGACGAGCTGCCGGGCGATGCGGCGCAGGGCTACCTGCACGAAGACCCGGAGTCGCTGCGCACGAACGTGCTCCACCTGCCGGTTCGCGGCAACGGCGACGGCGGGGCGTTCACGACCGTCGCGGATCTCAGCCGGTTCTGGCGGGGACTGATCGACGGTGGGATCGTCCCTCCGTCCCGAGTGGCCGAGATGATCCGCCCGCGCAGCACGGTCGAGTCCGAGCGCATGCGGTACGGCATGGGCGTGTGGCTCGACCTCGACGGGCCAGGACTGGTGCTCGTCGGCTACGACGCCGGCGTGTCGATCTACTCCAGATTCGATCCGGAGACCCGCATGACCGTGACGGTCGTCGCGAACACGCCCGAGGGTGTCTGGGGGGTCACGCGGACGCTTCGCGAAGAGCTCGCGAAGGCCTGACCCGCCCGCTCAGTTCAGACTGCGGATCGTCGACGGCACGACGCCGTCGGCGTAGAGATCGATGGCGAGGTCCTGCAGCGCCGTGAGCGCGAGCCGCTGCGTGGTGGGGCCATAGGAGATGCGCGCCACGCCCAGCGCTTCGTACTCGGCTGCGCGGAGGTTTCCCGGTATCCCGATGACGCTCACCTTGCGCTCGCCGATCCCTTCCACGAGCCGACGCGCGGTGCCGGCATCCAATCTGCCCGGCACGAACACGAGGTTCGCACCGGCGTCAAGATACGCGCGGCCGCGCTCGATCGCGTCGGCGAGGGATTCCTCGATCGGACGATCGCCGCCGCGGATCATCGCGTCGGTGCGGGCATTGAGGACGAACGGCACGCCTTCGGATTCTCCCGCCGCGATGACCGCCTCCACTGCGGCTACCGACTCGGCGAGCGGCTTCAGCCGGTCTTCGACATTCGCGCCGACGATGCCGACGCCGATCGCACGGCGGACCGTCTCGCCCGCGTTGCCGTATCCCGCGTCGAGATCGGCCGACACCGGCAGGTCGACGGCTTCGACGATGCGCCCGACCATGTCGAGCATCAGCTCGAGCGGGATCTTCTCGCCGTCGCCGTAGCCGAAGGTCGCGGCGATCGAGTGCCCGGCAGTCGCGATCGCCCGCGACTCCGGCAACGCGGCGACTGCTTTTGCAGAGACCACGTCCCACACGTTCGGCAGGCGGAGGATCTCGGGCGCGGCGTGAAGCCGTGCAAGGGTCTGGGCTTTCTCGACCTGGGTGCTCATCCGTCCACGCTATCGTCAGCCGTGACCAGCGCACGCCGATCACGACGGGCCGGTCTTCGAGACCGCTCCGTCGAGGTACCACCACCGCCCGCTCTGGCGGACGAAGCGACTCCGCTCCGCCAGCACGCCGGTCGCGTCGCCGTCTCGCCAGTGCGCCCGGAACTCCACGGCCCCGCGGCGGTCGCCGTCGACGCCCGCCTCGACGTCGGTGATCTCGAGTCCGGACCACCGCAGGGACGGGTCCAGGTCGAGCGCCTCGGGTCGCGTGCCGGGATGCCAGGTCTCCCTGAGATATCGAGCGTCGCCGACCACGAAGGCGGTGTATCGCGAGCGCATCAGCCGCTCGGCCGAGGGAGCGGCTTCGTCGCCGCGCAGCAGGGGCGCGCAGCATCCGTCGAATCGCTCGCCGCTGCCGCAGGGGCACTGCTGCTCGTCCCGGAGAGCGAGGAACCCGCCGGTCGAGCCACCGGACACCGCCGCGCCGAACGCCACGTCAGCCGCCCGCCTTCTCTGCGCACGATACGCACCGAGCCGCCGCAGGCCGGGCGCGCAGTCTCTCGATCGGGATGCCGCGCCCGCAGTCCACGCAGACGCCGTATGCTCCGGCATCCCAGCGCGATCCGGCCTCGTCGAGATCAGCCAGCTCCTGAGCCACCGCGCGGCGGAGCCCGGCAAGGTGCGCCCACTCGGCGGACAGCGTGACGCCCTCGGGATCGTGCTCGTCGTCGGCGACATCCGCCCCCCGGTCGCGCCGCAGCTGAGCGATGGCAGCATCCAGAGCCCGCGCGCGGGTGCGCGTCGCGGTGTGCAGTTCGCGGAGTCGGATGCCGAGATCGGCCTGAGGGTTCACCATCGGCTTCGAGCGTACGTGCCTGGACCGACAGCGGCTCTCGGCCGGTGCACCAGAGTCTCACAGCCGGTATGGGGTCGGACGGCGGGGCGCTCGCAGGTCTCGGTGGCATCCTGGACAGATCTTCGCGAAGCACCGGCCGGGAACCCGAATCCGGCGAACGCCTTCGCGATCCAGGCGGATCCATCGGACCGCGCTCGCTGCCCGTGCCCCTCTCCCGGCGGCCGGGCGAGCTCGACCGGCCCCCGCCCTTGAGCCGGCGACCGTGTCCCCCCGGAGCGGTCGCCGGCTCACCTTTTTGTTGCGCGGTGTTTTGGTTCCCGGCCTGAGACCGGTACCCTGCAACGCTCGGGGGGCGAGGGGGACGCGAATGGCTGAGGGATCCGGGATGCATGTGTGGAAGGCGCAGCAGCTCTGGTGGCGCCTGGCCATCGTCATCGTCTGCGTGGTCGGGCTCGCGAGCGGCGCGCAGCCCCTCATGTTCTTCACGACGCAGAGCAACCTCATCGTCGCCGCGTACTTCGCGATCGCCATCTGGTGGATGATCGTCCACCGCACCACGAAGGCCCCCGCGCCGCGCTTCCGCGGCGGCGTGACACTGTGGATCGTGACCACCGGACTCGTCGCGCACGTCATCCTCAACCATGGCCAGAGCCCGTTCCCTCGCCTCGCGGACTCCTCCTCCACAGGCTCCCTCGCGACCTGGTCGCTCTTCCTCCTCCATTACGCCGTGCCGATCATGGTGCTCATCGACTGGGCGCTGTTCGGGCCGCGAGGCCTCGTCCGGCTGCGGGATCAACTCGTCTGGATGCTCTATCCCATCGTCTACGGCACGCTCGCCCTCGTCCGCGGGGCGCTGTTCCCCGATGTCTCGAGCCGGTTCAACTATCCGTTCTTCGACTTCGCGACGCTGGGTCTTGCCGGCACCGTGATCGCCCTCGCGCGGGTGCTCGCGATCATCGCGGTCCTCGCGGGAGGGGTCATCGCGCTGGACCGGATGGCCGAGTTCGTGGCACGACGTCTGCGCAGCGGGCATGTGGATAACTCGATCCGGGGTCGTCCGATCGCGGCTACCGTGGTCGCGTGAATCCCCGCCTCGCCGCCGCGGCAGTCGCCCTCCTGCTGACGGCCGGCGCGGCGACCGGATGCTCGAGCCCCGCGAGCACGCCCGAGCCGACACCGTCCTTCTCCAGCGAGGACGAGGCGTTCGCCGCAGCGGAGGCGACGTATCGCGCGTACGTCGACGCGTTGAACCATGTGGATCTGAGCGATCCGAGCACGTTCGAGGGTGTGTATGCGTGGACGACGGGCGATGCAAACGCGGGGGCGCGGGAGTCCTTGTCTCAGATGCATGCCGACGGGTGGGATGTCAGTGGTCCAACCATCGTCGCGCTCGCCCGCGCCCGGCAGCAATCACCCACGTCGCCCGATCTGAATGTTGTCGCTCTTGACGTCTGCTTGGACATTTCTGGCGTGAGGCTAGTCGACGCCCATCGCGATTCCGTTGCAAGCGCAGATCGACGAGATCTGCAATCGATGTTGGTGACGATGACAGCAAGCACTTCGAGTTCGACGCGCTTCCTGATCAGCAACGTCGATGGCCGCGAAGGTTCTCCCGAGTGCGTCGGCTAACCATCACCGCGTTCGCGGTTGGGGTTGTCCTGGCGGGCGTGTTCCTTCCACTGATCGCCCACGCCGGAGAGTGCGACACTGCGGGATGGTCAGGAAATTGCGAGGTGTCCAACTCCGGTACCCAGGTTGACGTCGGCGCGAGCACCACGACTCCAGGATCCGGTGCCTCCCATCCCCACAATGATCATCACTCCCCCGTTCCCCCGGTCATCCAGAACCCCGCTGTCCCCGCGCCCGACAGCTGCCCGCTCGACCGGTGCGATCTTCCGTACGACGTCGTCTCACCACCGGATGTCACTCTCGCGGATCTCGCATCATTCCGGCCCGACCGTCCGAGCCTCAGCGGCGAGCCCGCGGGATTCGGAGTGGTCGGCATGCCCGCGAACCTGGTGGCCGCGGCATCCGAACAGCACATTCGCGGAACGCTGCTCGGCTGGGACGTGACGGTGCGCTTCGTGCCGGCCGGCTTCGTCTTCGAGTACGGCGACGGATCCACGGCCCGCACCCCGACGGGCGGCGCGACGTGGCAGCGACTCGGTCAGGCGCAGTTCACGCCGACCGTCACGAGCCACGTGTACGCCGCCCGCGGCACTTACCCGGTGTCCGCCATGGTGCAGTACTCAGCCTCCGTGGACTTCGGCTCGGGGACCTGGCGCCCGGTGGAGGGTTACGTCACCGCGGCATCCGGCGGCTACGACGTGCGGGTGCTGGAGGTGCGCACTGCGCTGGTGGACAAGACCTGCGCGGAGAACCCTCACGGGCCGGGCTGCTGATCGTCGCCCGCATTTACTCGGCGCGCAGCGGCGAGCCGACGACGTGGAACCGCATACCGCCCATGATCCCTGACAGCAGCGGCCGTGCCTCGGCGATCGCCGCTTGCACCGCCTCGAGCGACAGCGATGCGAGATGCGCCTCGGCGGTGGTCCACAGTTCGGCGACGAACACCGTGTCGGGCTCGAGGTCGGACACCCCGACCTCGTAGAGCAGGCAGCCCGCGTCAGCCAGCTGCCGCCCCGGACGCGTGAGCAGCGCGACGAGCTCGTCGCGTCTGCCGGGCTTCACGCCAAGTGTGCCGATGTTCGCGAATGTCATGCCCGGAGTCTGGCACTGCGCGCCGACGCCGGGGCAGAGTAGTGGCATGACGCGCGTGCACGCAGACTTGGCCATCTCCGCCGACGGCTTCTCGACGGGCCCGAATCAAACCGAGGAAGCGCCTTTCGGAGACATCGCCCCCGAAGTCGTCGCCGGGTGGATGTTCGACCACCCCGACGAGAATCGTGCCGAGATCGACGCGATCGTGGCGGCGAAGGCGTTCATCATGGGCCGCAACATGTTCGGCCCCGTCCGCGGTGAATGGACCGGGGACTGGCGTGGCTGGTGGGGTCCCGAGCCGCCCTACCACGGGCCGGTGTTCGTCCTGACCCACTACCCGCGGCAGCCGCTCGAGATGGACGGCGGCACCACGTTCCACTTCGTCACCGACGGTGTCGAGTCGGCGATGGCGCAAGCGCGGGATGCCGCCGGCGACGGTGACATCTCGATCGCCGGCGGCGCCGAGACCACCAACCAGTTCCTCGCAGCGGGTCTCATCGACGTGCTGCGCCTCCACGTCGTGCCGCTTACCCTCGGCTACGCCGGGCGCACAGACGTGGTCCGCGTCTTCGAGGGCGTCCCGCCGCTGCAGTTCACCTCGTCGACGGTGCGGGCGACCCCGCACGTCACGCACGTGACCTACCAGCTGCACTGAGCCCCCGCGGAGATGGGATGCCGCGGCATCCGATCTCTCATCCTGCCGAACCTGCATGACAGGATGAACCCCGTGACCGACCGCCTCATGCTTCTCGACAGCGCCTCGCTGTATTTCCGCGCCTTCTACGGAGTGCCCGACACGGTGCGCGCGCCCGACGGGACCCCGGTGAACGCGGTCCGCGGATTCCTCGACATCATCACGCGACTCGTCACGACGTACCACCCGACGCATCTCGTCGCCTGCTGGGATGACGACTGGCGCCCGCAGTGGCGGGTGGACCTCATCCCGACCTACAAGACCCACCGCGTCGCGGAGGTCGTGGCCGGCGGCCCCGACGTCGAGGTCGTGCCAGATCCGCTGGAGATCCAGGTGCCGGTGATCCGCACGGTGCTGGACACCCTCGGCATCCCGATCGTGGGCGCAGCCGAGCACGAGGCCGACGACGTGATCGGCACACTCGCCACCCAGGCGACGATCCCCACCGACATCATCACGGGCGACCGCGACCTCTTCCAGCTCGTCGACGATGCACGCGACATCCGGGTCGTCTATACCGCCCGCGGCATGAGCAACCTGGAGATCGTCACCGAATCGGTCGTCGTCTCGAAGTACGGCGTGCTGCCGAGCCAGTACGCCGACTTCGCGACGCTTCGCGGCGACGCCTCCGACGGCCTTCCGGGCGTGGCGGGCATCGGCGAGAAGACCGCAGCGGGACTCCTCGCGGCGCACGGCGACCTCGCCGGAATCCTCGCTGCGGCCGAGATCGGCGAAGGGATGTCGGCCGGCATCCGCGCGAAGCTGCTCGCAGGTCTCCCCTACCTCGCGGTCGCCCCCGAGGTCGTCGCGGTCGTCCGCGACCTCGACCTCCCGCAGACCGACACGGTGTTGCGCCCGCTCGACGAATCGGCGAAACAGGATGCCGCCGCCCTCGCCGAGCGCTGGGCGCTGGGCACCGCGATGACGAGGATCATCGACGCCCTAGACGCGGTCTGACCCACCCAGCGCGGCCCGAGTCTCCGAAAGTCGGCGATCCCGGCCGTTTTCGGACCCGGCGGGCCCCAGCATCCAAGTTTCCCGACGATCCCCGAAAGTCGGATCGTGCGCCCGCAATCCCCGAAACTCGGCGCACGCCAGCGACTCGGACCCGACCGACGCCGGCGTCCGATATTCGGCGATCACGGCCGTTTTCGGACCCGACCGACGCCGGCGTCCGATATTCGCGACGATCCCCGAAACTCGGATCGTGCGTCCGCAATCCCCGAAACTCGGAGCCCGGCGCCGAACTCGGACCCGACCGACGTCCGGCGTCCGAAAACCGGCACGATCTCCGAAACTCGGATGCCGCAACGGGCCCACCGCGACCACCGACTACTCCCCCGGGAGTAGTCGACGGCCGTCCCCTGATCAGACGTCTCACAGCATCGCCCGGCGTACGATCGTGCGCATGCCGCGCGACACCTGGGCCGATGCTGGACCCCGGTTCCGCCCTCCGCCCGGCGTGACGCTGTACGTCCCGGTCGTCGTCGCGTTCTTCGTCCAGGTGCCCGCCACGATCGCCATCTCGGTGTGGCAGCGTGTCCCCCCCTCTTACGCCGCGCTGAGCGTCGCACTGGCCGCGGCATCCGCCCTCGCGCTTCTCGGGGCACGCCGCTGGCCGGGAGCCACGGTTGCGGTCGTCGCCGTGCTCACCGCGCTCGACCTGTTCGTCCCCCCCGACGCGGGTCCCCCGTTCATCGCGCTCGCGTTCGCCATCATCGGCGCCATCGTGCGCGGCGCCCGGCTGTGGGCGCTCGTCTCGGTGGGCACCGCATGGCTCTCCGCGGTCGTGGCCAGCGGAGTGCTCGGGGTGAGCTGGCATCCGTTCCGCATCGCGATCACGACCCTCGCGCTCGCGCTGTGCTTCGGCATCGGCGAAGGGATCCGTGCGCGCCTCGAGCACGGCGAAGAGCGTCGACGGCAGCTCGCGGAGCGCCGCACCGCGAGCGAGCAGGAGGAGCGCACCCGCATAGCGCGCGAGCTGCACGACGTGCTCGCCCACTCGCTGAGCCAGATCGCGGTGCAGTCCGGCGTCGGTCTGCACCTGTTCGACCGCGAGCCGGAGCAGGCGCGCGAGGCGCTCGCGAACATCCGCACCCTCAGTGCGACCGGCCTCGACGAGGTGCGCGGCGTGCTGTCGTTCCTGCGGGGCGACGAGCCGACGACCTCCACGGCGCCCCTGACGCCGCAGCCGCAGTTCGCGCAGCTGCGGGCACTCGCCGCACAGCGCTCGGGCCTCGGCCTCGCGGTCGAGCTGGACGATCGCCTGGCCGGCGATCTCCCGCCGAGCGCCATCCAAGCCACCGCCTATCGCATCGTGCAGGAGGCCCTCACCAACGTCGTACGTCATTCCGCGGCAGCCCACGCGACGATCGTCCTGGACCGGGATGCCGATGAGCTCGTCGTGACGGTCGCCGACGACGGCAGCGGCATCCCCTCGGATGCCGTCGAGCGCGGCGGCCTGCGCGGGATGCGCGAGCGCGCGGAGCTGCTCGACGGCTCGCTGACGCTGGCGGCGGCTGTCCGCGGCGGCACCGAGGTGACCGCGCGGCTGCCCTGGAAGGCGCTGTCGTGATCCGGGTCGCTCTCGCCGACGATCACCAGCTCGTGCGGGCCGGCTTCCGGGCCCTGCTCGACTCCGAGCCCGACATCCAGGTCGTCGCCGAGGCGTCCGGCGGCGAGGAGCTGCTGCGCATCCTGCGCACGACTCCCGTGGATGTCGCGCTGCTCGACATCCGCATGCCGGACGGCGACGGTCTGTGGACGACCGAGCAGATCGCCGCGGACCCGGAGCTGCGGTCGATCAAGGTCGTGATCGTGACCACGTTCGAGCTCGACGAATACGTCGCCCGGGCGATCCGCGCCGGCGCGAGCGGGTTCCTGGTCAAGGACACCGAACCCGTCGACCTGATCCGCGCGGTGCGGGTCGTCGCTGCGGGCGAGGCCCTGCTCTCGCCGGGAGTCACCCGCCGGCTTCTCGAGAGAGCGGCAGCGGGAATGAAGGATGCCGTCGACCCGCGCGTGCTCGCGGGCCTCACCGAGCGCGAGGTCGAGGTGCTGCGGCTCGTCGCCGAGGGGCTCACCAACGACGAGATCGCCGCGCGCCTGTTCCTCTCGCCGCTCACGGCCAAGACCCACGTCTCGCGCATCATGCAGAAGCTGCACGCGCGCGATCGCGTGCAGCTCGTGGTCCTCGCCTACGAGTCCGGTCTCGCGACGCCCGGCTGGCAGCAGTAGGGCGCGGATCGCCGCTACTCCCGGGGGAGCACCGGCAATGCGTCCCGCGGGCAGATTCCCTTGGATGCCTCGGCGCGTTGACTCGAGTCATCCCATCGGCGACGCGAGGTCGCCGATCCCACGAGAGGATGATCATGTCCGCAGCACTCGCCGCCACCGTGGCGGCCACCCACTTCGTCGGTCCCTGGTTCTGGGGTCCCTGGTTCCTGCTGATCCCGCTGTTCTGGATCCTGCTGTTCGTGACGCTGTTCGCGATCTTCGGCAGGCGGTGGCGTCGCCGAAGCAGTCCTTCCCGCCAGGCCGAGGTGACGCTCGCCGAGCGGTACGCGAAGGGCGACATCGACGAGGTCGAGTATCGGGCGCGTCTCGAGGTCCTGCGCGCGAACGCCGCGCTCTGACCCGCGAAGGCGCTGAGTCCGTGGGCCGTGGGCTCAGCGCCTTCCGCGGTGCGCGCCAGCGCGAACGCGGCGAGCAGCGCCACGCGGTACTCCGAGCGCCAGCACGACCATCACCGTCAGGGCCGGCGGTCCGCCCTCCGGTCAGCTCGTGCAGCCAGCCCATGAAGGGGGCACCGAGGGCGGCCCCGGCGTAGCCGCCGCCCGGCACGAGAGCCGGCATCCCGCAAGCCTTGCAGGGATTGCGAGGGCAGCCGTCCCACGCCCGCGTCTATGACCAGGTGTCGAGGCCCATCCCGGCCGCGATCGTCTCGCGCGCCCACGCGTAATGGCTGGCGCCGCACTCGAGGGCGTACTCGCCGAGCGCCGATCCCCGAGTCCATGCGAACGCCTCGGGGTCGTCGAGCTCGCGGTCGTCGTGCAGCGCCACCATCGCCTGCAGCGATTCGTGCGACGCCCGCAGCAGCGGCATCAGCTCGGCGAGGCTGGTGTCCTGCCACTGCAGACGCAGGTCTTCGTTCAGCTGTGCGAGCTGCCGCCACGCGTAGCCCTCGGCGGGGATGGCGGGCGAACCGCCCGTCATCCCGTCCGAGTACCAGCGCTCGAGGAGGATGTGCCAGGCGTGAACGTGCGCGACGACGTCGCGCACGTTCCGGTCCCGAGAGCTTCCGGCGAACTCCTCGTCGAGGCGCTCGGCGGGGATCGAGCCGATGAGGTCGAGCAGCGACGCGAATTCGTCGTCGTTGCGCTCGAGCAGGCCGGTATGGGTGTAGGTCACGATCACACCGTATCGCCGGACCCCCGGCCGGTGTCAGCGATCCCGGGCGGTCCATTCCCGCAGGCGCGCGAGCGGCCAGGTCGTCACGATGCGATCCGGGGGAACTCCTGCCCGCTCCGCGCGCTGCGCTCCGTGATCGATGAGCGAGAGCTGGCCGGGAGCGTGCGCGTCGGAGTCGATCGAGAAGAGGCATCCGAGTTCGAGTGCGAGGGCGAGCAGCTCGTCGGGCGGGTCCTGTCGCTCGGGGCGCGAGTTGATCTCGACCGCGACCCCGTGGGCCGCGCACGCCTCGAACACGACCCGGGCGTCGAAGGCGGAAGGCGGCCGCGTCCCGCGCGAACCCTCGACGAGCCGGCCGGTGACGTGGCCGAGCACGTCGACCTGGGGATTCGAGGCGGCGGTGGCGAGCCGGCGGGTCATCGGCCCGCGTTCCATTCGCAGCTTGGAGTGCGCGGAGGCGACCACGATGTCGAGCTCGCCCAGCAGTCCGGGCTCCTGGTCGAGCTCCCCGTCGTCGAGGATGTCGACCTCGATGCCCGACAGCAGCGTGAAGCCGTCGCCGCTGATGCCCGCGACGAGGCCGAGCTGCTCGCGGAGCCGCTCGGGCGAGAGTCCGTTGGCGACCCGCAGCCGCGGGGAGTGGTCGGTCAGCGCGAGGTACTCGTGGCCCAGGGCGCGCGCCGCGTCGACCATGAGGTCGATGGACGTGAGGCCGTCCGACCAGTCGCTGTGCGAATGGAGGTCGCCGCGGAGAAGCCCGCGCAGCACGGACTGCTTATGTATGCCGGCGCGCTCGCGCAGATCCGACAGGTAGCCGGGCACCCTTCCGGCGAGCGCCTCCTGGATGACGGCGAACGTCGAGTCCCCGATGCCCTTGCGCCGACGCAGGGATGCGGCATCCCGAAGCTGTTCGTCGCTCAGCGCTTCGATCGCGTCCGCCGCCGCCCGGAACGCCTTCGACTTGTAGCGGGAAGACCGCTCACGCTCGAGGAGCGTCGCGATCTCGGTGAGCGCTTGGTGCGGGTTCATTCGCGCTCGGCGGGCGCAGTGAGGCGCGTCAGCTCGCCGCCATCCGTGCCTGCTTCACCACGACGGGCGCCCCTGCGAGTCTCAGGAACGCCCAGCCGAAGAGGATGGCGAGCACTCCCATGCCGGCGGCGAACAGCGCGACGCCGAACGCGACGATCGAGGTGAACAGCGACGCACGCAGGAACGAGGCCTGCATCACGGTCGCCCGGACGGGGTCGTCCTGTGCGAGCTCGGCGTACGTCTTGCCCCCGGACGCCGCGAGAGCGTGGGTGTTGATGATGTCCGCCTGGATGTATGCGGTGATGGGGCCCGTCACCTGCTGCCCCTGCATCGCCGCCGCATCGTCCGGGATCGTGATGTTCTCGGCGGTGAGCTGGGTGGTGACGCCGATCCACGCGACGATGCCCACGACGATGAGCAGGATCCCGCCGATGATCCCGACGACCCCCACGAACTTGACGAAGCCGAGCTTTCGCGTGGGCGCCTCGACGGACGCGGGTGACGGTTCGGTGGTGATCTCGTCGGTCATTTCGTCCTCCTGGCGGGGTGGAGAGCCTCCGTGTCAACACGCTAGCGGGGCACGCGCGCCCGACGGAAGAGGCGCACCGCGACCCCGGATCGGGCCCGTCGCCGAACTCAGGCGGCGAGCTCCTGCGAGACCTCGATCCAGCGGTCGAGCTTGGTCCGGGCGGCGCCGCTGTCGATCGCCGCCGCGGCGGTCTCGTTCGCCTCGGCGAGACGCTCGAGGATCGGGCGCTGCACCTCACCGGCATCCCGGAAGAGCCGGTACGCGACGATGCCCGCCGCCGCATTCAGCACCACGATGTCGCGCACCGGCCCCGGCCCGCCGTCCAGGACCCGGCGGAAGACCGCGGCGTTGTGCGCGGGGTCGCCGCCCAGCAGATCGCCGATCTGCGCGAGCGGGATGCCGAGATCCCGCGGGTCGAGATCATGCTCGTGGGTGTCTCCGCGGCTGACCTCCCACACCCGGCTGTGGCCGGTGGTCGTGAGCTCGTCCAGCCCGTCGTCGCCGCGGAACACGAGCGCGGTCGCGCCGCGCGTGCGGAACACCCCGGTGATGAGCGGCACCCGGTCCAGGTGCGCGACGCCCACCGCATTCGCCTCGGCCCGCGCGGGGTTGCACAGCGGCCCGAGGAAGTTGAAGACCGTCGGCACGCCGAGCTCGGCACGGGTGGGTCCGGCGTGGCGGAACCCGGGATGGAAGGCCGACGCGAACGCGAAGGTGATCCCGGCGCGCGAGAGCGTCTCCGCGACCGCCTCGGGCGACAGCGTGAGGTCGATGCCGAGTGCGCTCAGCACGTCCGACGACCCCGAGGACGAGCTCGCAGCCTTGTTGCCGTGCTTGACGACGGGAACACCGGATGCCGCGGCCACCACGGCCGCCATGCTCGAGACGTTCACGGTGCCGAAGCGGTCACCTCCGGTGCCGACGATGTCGAGCACCGCGGGGTCCACGGGCAGCGGCAGCGCAGCCTCGAGGATCGCGTCGCGGAAGCCGACGATCTCGTCCACGGTCTCCCCCTTGGCGCGGAGGGCGACCAGGAATCCGGCGAGCTGCGACGGCGTCGCGGAGCCCTCCATCACCTGCCGCATCGCCCACGTCGACTCCGACACACTCAGGTCGCGCCGGTCCAGCAGCGTCGTCAGGATCTCCGGCCAGGTGTACAGCTCCGCCATAACGCAGAAGCCTAGCCGCGCGTCCCGGCCCGACCGGGTCTGTGACACGGCGGCGGAGCACCCGTCGGGGCGCGGCTTCTCGGTACACTCCCGGGATCCTCTTAGGCAGTCCTAAGTTTCGTCGGAGCCAAATCGTTGCCTCGCGATGCGAAAATCGCGGACCGAAGTCAGCCATAATGGGGACGTGACGACCTCCACAGCGACCTACTCCCAGGCCATGCGGTCCGTCAAGCGACCGGATCCGGTCGCTGTCGGCACCATCGTGTGGCTCGGCAGCGAGGTGATGTTCTTCGCGGGCCTGTTCGCGATCTACTTCACCCTTCGCAGCACCTCTCCCGAGCTGTGGGCGCAGCGCACCGCCCAGCTCAACGTCGGGTACGCGACCGTCAACACGATCGTGCTCGTGCTGTCGTCCGTCACCTGCCAGATGGGCGTGTTCGCCGCCGAGCGCTTCCAGCCGTACTCGACGAAGAAGCGCGGCTGGCTCGGCTGGGGCATGGTCGAGTGGTTCTGGCTCACCTTCGCGCTGGGCGCGATCTTCGTGTCGGGGCAGGTGTGGGAGTACGCGCAGCTCGTCACCGAGGGGATGCCGATCAGTGCCGACTCGTACGCATCCGCCTTCTACCTCACGACGGGCTTCCACGCTCTGCACGTGACCGGCGGGCTCATCGCCTTCACCCTCGTCATCGGCCGCGCTTTCGCCGTCAAGAACTTCGGTCGCAAGGAGATGACGTCGTCGATCGTCGTCTCGTACTACTGGCACTTCGTGGACGTGGTCTGGATCGGCCTCTTCCTCGTCATCTACTTCCTGAAATAGAGCGGAGCTGATCCCCCACATGGCACGCACGTCCCCGCGCCGCTCGAACGGTCGTCGCAGTCCCTGGGCCGCAGCCGCACTCATCGGCATCGGCCTGCTGATCTCCGGCGGCGTCTACGCCGGCGCATCCGCCGCTATGGCCTCGACGACCGGCACGCAGGCGCCGTCCGCTCTCACGACGGAAGACGGCAAGAAGCTCTTCCAGGCGAACTGCTCCACCTGCCACGGGCTCGACCTGCAGGGCACCGCGGACGGCCCCTCGCTCTACGGCGTCGGCGAGCTCGCCGTGGAGTTCCAGGTCTCGACCGGACGCATGCCGCTGGCGATGCAGGGCCCGCAGGCGCCTCAGAAGCCCGTCCAGTTCACCGAGGACCAGATCCGGGCGATGGCCGCCTACGTGCAGACCCTGGCACCCGGCCCCACCTACCCCGACAGTGAGGTCATCGACGGGCAGGGCGACGTCGCCCGGGGCGCCGAGCTCTTCCGCATCAACTGCGCGATGTGCCACAACGTCGCGGCGGCCGGCGGCGCCCTCACCGAGGGTAAGTACGCGCCGGCCCTGCACACCACGAGCGCCCTGCACATGTACGCCGCGATGGTGACCGGCCCGCAGAACATGCCGGTCTTCAACGACATGAACCTCACCACGCAGGACAAGCGCGACATCATCTCGGCACTCCTGTTCCTCCAGGAGAACGAGTCGCCGGGCGGGTTCTCGCTCGGTTCGCTCGGCCCCGTCTCCGAGGGCCTCTTCATCTGGGTATTCGGCATCGGCGCGCTGATCGCCATCACCGTGTGGATCACGGCGAAGTCGAACTGATCGATACGACACGCAAGTACGAACGAGGAGCAGCATGACACTCGAGGACGACCCGCTAGAGCACGAGAGGGCTTCCTGGAAGCCTTCCCCCGGGCTCGCCGTCGCGGTCCCCGACCCGGTGCGCGATCCCGAACTGCCGCCGCACCGCGCGCGGATCACCGACAAGGACCCCGCCGCGATGAAGCGAGCGGTCCGCACTGTCTACACGCTCTTCTACCTCTCGGTCGCAGCGAGCATCTGGGCGATCGCCGCGTACTTCCTGTTCCCGATCGAGCGCGGCTCGCTCGTAGAGATCCGCGACAACAACCTCTTCGTCGGTCTCGGCATCGCGCTCGCCCTCCTGGCCATCGGCATCGCAGCGATCCACTGGTCGAAGGCGATCATGTCCGACAGGGAGTACGCCGAGCCTCGACACGCGACCCGCGGGCGCGACACGACCCGAGCCGCCGCATACAAGGCTTTCGAGGACGCCAACGAGGAGTCGGGCTTCGGCCGTCGGGCCATGGTCCGCAACTCGATGATCGCGGCCGTGGTCGCCTCGCTCGCACCCGGCATCGTGCTCTTCCGCGGTCTGGCACCGTTCAACACGGCTCTCGAGCCGGAAGCCGGTGACCCCGTCGCCCTGCTCAGCCGCACGATGTGGAAGAAGGGCACACGACTCGCGCACGACCCTGAGGGCACGCCGATCCGCGCCGCCGACGTGACTCTGGGCTCGGCGGTGCATGTGATCCCCGAAGACCTCGCGAAGCTCGACCACACTCAGGGATACCTCGAAGAGAAAGCCAAGGCGATCGTCCTGCTCATGCGACTGCTCCCGGAGCAGCTGCATGAGGCGCCCGATCGCCGGGACTGGTCATACGACGGCATCGTCGCCTACTCCAAGGTGTGCACGCACGTCGGATGCCCGGTCGCCCTGTACGAGCAGCAGACGCACCACCTGCTGTGCCCGTGCCACCAGTCGCAGTTCGACGTGACGAACGGCGCGGCGGTCATCTTCGGCCCGGCCGCCCGCCCGCTCCCGCAGCTGCCCATCACGGTCGACTCCGAGGGCTATCTCATCGCGCGGAGCGACTTCACCGAGCCTGTCGGTCCGAGCTTCTGGGAGCGCCATTGAGTACTGAAACTCACCCCTCTGAGCACGAGAGGCTCGAGCCGGCGGTGCACGAAGACCTGGTGGTCTCCCCCAACGGGCACCGCGACAAGCCCCTCGGCGGCAAGTTCATCTTCGCGACCGCGAACTACATCGACGAGCGCACGAGCCTCTCGGGCTTCGTCAAAGAGCTCGGTCGCAAGATCTTCCCCGACCACTGGTCGTTCATGCTCGGCGAGATCGCGCTGTGGAGCTTCGTCGTCGTGCTGCTGTCGGGCACCTTCCTCACCTTCTTCTTCCAGGCGTCGATGGTGCCCACCCACTACACGGGCGCCTACCTGCCGATGCGTGGGGTCGAGATGTCGGCCGCGCTCGACTCGACGCTGCACCTGTCGTTCGACGTCCGCGGCGGCCTGCTGGTGCGCCAGATCCACCACTGGGCGGCTCTCGTCTTCGTTGCCGGCATCGGCGTGCACATGCTCCGGATCTTCTTCACCGGGGCGTTCCGCAAGCCGCGCGAACTCAACTGGGTGATCGGCTTCATCCTGTTCATCCTCGCGATGGCCGAAGGCTTCACCGGATACTCGCTCCCCGACGACCTGCTGTCGGGCAACGGCCTGCGCATCATCGACGGCATGGTCAAGGGCATCCCTCTGATCGGCACGTGGACCTCGTTCCTGATCTTCGGCGGCGAGTTCCCGGGTGACCAGATCGTGGGCCGTCTGTACACGCTGCACATCCTGCTGCTGCCCGCGATCCTGGTGGGCCTGCTCGTCGTGCACCTCATGCTGATGGTCATCAACAAGCACACGCAGTTCGCCGCGCCCGGGCGCTCGAACAGCAACGTCGTGGGTTACCCGATGATGCCCATCTACATGTCGAAGATGGGCGGGTTCCTCTTCCTGACGTTCGGCGTGATCGTCCTGATCGCAGCGCTGTTCACGATCAACCCGATCTGGAACTACGGTCCGTACGACCCCTCGCCGGTCTCGGCCGGAACCCAGCCGGACTGGTACATCGGCTTCGCCGACGGGGCCCTGAGGCTCGTCCCGCCGCATCTGGAGGCGTACTTCCTCGGGCACACCTGGTCGTTCAACATCCTCATCCCGCTTACTGCTATCGGGATATTCATCGTGCTCGTCCTCATCTACCCCTTCATCGAGGCGTGGGTCACCGGCGACAAGCGCGAGCACCACTACGCACAGCGCCCGCGCAATGCGGCGACGCGCACCGCGATCGGTGCCGCCGGCGTCACGTTCTATGCGGTGCTGTGGGCCGCTGCCGGATCCGACATCATCGCGACTCACTTCTGGGTCACGATGGAGGGCGTCATCCACACCCTTCAGGTGCTGCTGTTCGTCGGCCCGATCCTCGCCTACTTCGTCGCCAAGCGGATGTGCCTCGCGCTTCAGAAGAAGGACCGCGAGATCGCACTCCACGGCTACGAGTCCGGCCGCATCGTCCGCCTGCCGGGCGGTGAGTACATCGAGGTGCATCAGCCCGTCGACGACTACGACCGGTACAAGCTGGTGGACATCGAACACTACGAGCCGCTCGTCGTGCGTCCGAACGCCAAGGGACGCATCCCGTGGCATCAGAACCTCCGCGCGTCCTTCTCGCGCTGGTTCTTCGAGGACCGGCTCACCACGGTGACCCAGGCCGAGCTCGATGCGGCCAGTGCGCATCAGCACCACGAGCTGGACCACATCGCCGAAGAGGAGGACGCCGAGATCCAGGCCGCCCACGAGCGCGCCGGCGTCCCCGACGCCCCGCACGTGCCGATCGACGACGGTCACAACTCCGAGGTCCCGGTTCGCCCGTCGAACGTCATCGTCCCTGACGACGGAACGATGACGCGCAACCGCGAAAAGGAACCCGGCCAGTAGTCGGACTGTCGAAAGGGTGGATCCCCGCCGCCGTCCCGGCGCGCGGATCCATCCTTTCGGCTGTGGCAGCGGGAACGGCAGGAATGCGGCTGCGTCTGGCCGCCGAGAACGCCGTGATCAGCGCCCAGGTGCCATAGCGTGAAATGCATGACAGATGCTCTCGCCTACTTCTCCGCCAAGCTCGCGCTCGAGACCGATGCCTCCGATGTGTACGACGCGCAGCGCGCCGGCGAGACGTTCGTGCTGGTCGATGTCCGCGGCGAGGAGGCATGGAAGCAGGGCCGGATCAGCGGCGCCATCCACATGCCGTACCGCCAGATCGCCGAACGTGCGCGGCGCGAACTGGACCCGGCGGTCCCCGTCGTCGTCTACTGCTGGAGTCCGGGGTGCAATGCCGGCACCAAGGGTGCTCTCGAGTTCGCGAAACTCGGTTTTCGTGTCCGTGAGATGATCGGCGGCTACGAGTACTGGATCCGCGAGGGGCAGCCCATCGAGAACGACGAAGGCCGGCTCCCCCGCGCGTTCGACCCCCTCGTGATGGTCGTCCGGCAGCCGGTCGCCGGCTGAGCCGTCGCCCACTGAGCGGTCGCCGGTCGATCAGGCGGGCTCGAGCCCCTCGCTGAACCGCACGGCCGCAGCGCCGTAGAACACCGGCCCTGGTCCACCGTCGTTCGACAGCACGCCGCCGCCCGCGACTCCGTCGACCGAGATGTCGCAGATCACGGCCGTCACATTGTCGTGGGTGCCGGCCTCGATGGCGAGCGACACGCACGCGCGAGCTGCCGAATCCGCGTTCTCATGGACGGTGAGCGTGGCTGCGATCTCGGCATCCGGCACGTAGTCGGTCAGTCCGTCGCTGCACAGCAGCCAGCGGTCGCCGACGACGGCGTCGTACTCGATGACCGCGGCTACGTCCGCTTCACCGCCGCTGAGCGAAGAGGTGATCAGGTTGCGATGGGGATGGGATGCCGCATCCGCCGCCGCGACCAGGCCGCGGTCGACGAGTGCCTGCACGTATGAGTCGTCTCGCGTCAGCTGGGTGAGCACGCCATCGCGCAGACGGTAGGCGCGTGAGTCGCCGGTGTGCGCGACCAGCAGCGTGCCGCTCCGCGACGCGACAAGGCCGGTGAAGGTCGTCGCCATGCCGTGCAGAGCGGGATCCCGCTCGACGTGCGCACGAAGGTCCCAGTTCGCGGTACGGACGCTCACCGCGAGCTGATCGGCATCGAATGGTCCGACGCTGCCCGCGGCCAGGCGATGGATGAATGCGGCCGACGCGAGATCACCAGCCGGTCCGCCGCCCACGCCGTCCGCCACCGCGACCCCCCAAGGCGCCGTGAAGGCGGCATCCTGGTTGACGCTCCGGTGAGGCCCGATGTCGGAGGCCGCAGCGGCTCTCAGCCGGACGAGCACGAATCAGCGCGCGAAGTGTCCGCGGTAGTACTCGAACACCCAGCCGACGATCGCGACGAGGAACACGCCGACGCCGATCGGGAGCAGCCAGTTGCCGATCGCGAAGCCCATCATTCCGAGTGCAGCCGAGAACGCCAGCGTGATGGGCCACCACGACCACGGGCTGAACTCGCCAAGCTCGGGGTCCCCGTCGTCGATGTCGGCCGTCAGCACGTCCTCGGGCAGATTGCCGCCCTGGGCACGGTGCACCCGGCCCAGGTAGAACGCGATCAGGCTCCCCATCATCGCGGTGAAGAGCAGCGCCACGCTGCCGACCCACTCGACGCCATGGAACCACGGCACGTCGGGGTGAGCGATGATGCTCCAGATCGTGTACGTCACGGCCATGAGCGCGAAGAATGCGGCCAGCAGCCACCACAGACCGGTGTTGGTCCGCATCTACTTCACCTCTCCCTCGGCGAGGTCGACCACAGGAGCGTCAGGAGCGTCCTTCGCGGGACCGACGCCGACCGGGACGCCCGCCTCGGGGTGGTTCAGATCGAATGCCGGCCGCTCGCTGCGGATGCGTGGGATCGACGTGAAGTTGTGACGGGGCGGCGGGCAGGATGTCGCCCACTCCAGGGACGAGGCGTAGCCCCAGGGGTCGTTGACGGTGACCTTCGGAGCCTTGCGGGCGGTGATCCACACGTTGTACAGGAACGGGATCATCGAAGCGCCGAGGAGCATCGCGCCGACCGTGGAGACCTGGTTCTCGAAAGTGAACCCGTCGGCCTCGGCGTAGTCGGCGTACCGACGGGCCATGCCCTGTACGCCCAGCCAGTGCTGGATCAGGAAGGTCATGTGGAAGCCGATGAACAGCATCCAGAAGTGCACCATCCCCAGCCGCTCGTTCAGCATCTTGCCCGTCCACTTGGGCCACCAGAAGTAGAAGCCCGCGAACATCGCGAAGACCACGGTGCCGAACACGACGTAGTGGAAGTGCGCGACCACGAAGTACGAATCCGAGATGTGGAAGTCCAGCGGCGGCGAAGCGAGGATCACTCCCGTCAGGCCGCCGAACACGAAAGTCACCAGGAAGCCGAGGACCCACACCATGGGCGTTTCGAAGGTCACGGAACCGCGCCACATCGTGCCGATCCAGTTGAAGATCTTCACCCCGGTGGGCACCGCGATGAGCATCGTCATGAGTGCGAAGAACGGCAGCAGCACGGCCCCCGTCACGTACATGTGGTGCGCCCACACCGCGACCGACAGCGCCGCGATCGCGATCGTGGCGTAGACCAGGGTCTTGTAGCCGAAGATCGGCTTGCGGCTGAAGACCGGGATGACTTCGGAGATGATGCCGAAGAACGGCAGCGCGATGATGTACACCTCGGGGTGACCGAAGAACCAGAACAGGTGCTGCCACAGCAGCACACCGCCGTTCGCCGGATCGAACACATGCGCGCCGAGCACGCGGTCCGCGGCGGCCGCGAGCAGTGCCGCGGCCAGGACGGGGAATGCCATCAGCACCAGGATGCTGGTGATCAGGGTGTTCCAGGTGAAGATCGGCATCCGCCACATCGTCATGCCGGGCGCCCGAAGCGTGATGATCGTGGTGATGAAGTTGACCGCGCCGAGAATCGTCCCGAAGCCGCTCATGGCGAGGCCGAGCATCCACATGTTCCCGCCGACTCCTGGCGAGGAGGTCGAACTCGCAAGTGGCTGATACGCCGTCCAGCCGAACGCGGCAGCGCCCTGGGGCGTGAGGAAGCCCGCCACCGCAATCGTCGATCCGAACAGGAACAGCCAGAACGCGAAGGCGTTCAGCCGCGGGAAGGCGACATCCGGCGCACCGATCTGCAGGGGCATGATGGCGTTCGCGAAACCCGCGAACAGCGGCGTCGCGAACATCAGCAGCATGATCGTGCCGTGCATCGTGAAGAGCTGGTTGTACTGGTCCTTCGTCGGCACGATCTGCAAGCCGGGCTGGAACAGCTCGGCGCGGATGATCAGTGCCATGACGCCGCCCAGCATGAAGAACAGGACGGACGCGATGAGGTACAGATAGCCGATCGTCTTGTGGTCGGTGGAGGTGATCCACTTGACGATGATGTTGCCCTTCTGCTCGACGCGCGTGGCGCTGAGCAGAGCGGCCTGACGGGGCGGCAGCGTGGTCGGGCGGCCCTGCTCCTGGAGCGGAAGCGTCGTAGCCATGATCAGCCTCCTTGTTCCTCGGTCTTGGTGGTCGTACCCGTGCCGGGCATATTCTGCAGGCGGTCGTACGCGGCGTTGATGTCGCCGGTCTGACCGGCAGCGCGGAGGGAGTCGAGGTAGTCCTGGTACTCCTGCGGGCTCACGACCTTCACCGTGAAGAGCATGTTCGAGTGGTATTCGCCGCACAGCTCCGCGCACCGGCCGGCGTACGTGCCCTCGCGCGTCGGCGTGAACGACCAGTAGTTGTCGCGGCCGATGTAGAGGTCCTTCTTGTAGAGGAAGTCCACGATCCAGAACGAGTGGATCACGTCTCGAGACTGCAGCTTGATCTTCACCGTCTCGCCTACCGGCAGGTAGAGCGTCGGCAGCTTGCTGATCACAGTGCCCTGGGCATCGGTCTGGGCCTGCACGCCCATCGTCCACACCGTCTCGTCGGCCGTGGCGCCGTTGTACTGGAAGTCCCACGCCCATTGCTTGCCGATCGCGGTGATGGACACATCGGGGTTGTCGTACTGCGTCTCGAGCGTCATCTGATCGCGCGCGGTGAAGGCGAAGAATCCGACGACGAGGATCAGGGGCACGATCGTGTAGAAGATCTCGATCGGCATGTTGTAGCGCAGCTGCACGGGGAGCCCGACCTGGCCTTTGCGGCGCCGATAGACGACGGCGGCCCAGCCCATCAGACCCCACGTGACGAGGCCCACGACGAGCAGCACGATCCAGGAGTTCACCCAGAGCCCGGAAACCATCTCGGTGCGGTTCGTGGTCGGCGCTGCGCCCTCTTCGAACCCGGGAAGGTACCCGTTCAGCTCGGTCGGCGTGCAGCCGGCCAGTACGACGGCCGCTGCGATCCCGACGGGAAGAAGGGCCCAGCGGAAACGGCGTTTCGTGGGCACGATGCACCTTTCTGGGTCGGACGTGTGACTCTCGCCAGTCTAGGGCAACCATCCAGCGGATTCAGGCCAAGCGCCCAGGTTCCGCCGTGTCCTGGCCGCGGGAAAACAAGGGCCCGGCCCACTCGCGAGAGTGGTCCGGGCCCTGGAAAATCCGCTGAGATCAGGCCTTCGGCAGATCGGACTTCGACTGGCTCAGTGGAAGCTGTCGCCGCACGCGCAGCTGCCGGCGGCGTTCGGGTTGTCGATCGTGAAACCCTGCTCCGAGATCGTGTCCTTGAAGTCGATCGTGGCGCCATCGAGGTATGGAACGCTCATGTCGTCGACGATGACTTCGACGCCGTCGAAGTCGACGGTCTTGTCGCCGTCGAGGTACCGCTCGTCGAAGTAGAGCTGGTAGATCAGGCCGCTGCATCCGCCTGGCTGGACGGCGACGCGCAGGCGCAGATCATCGCGGCCCTCTTGGCCGAGCAGGCTCTTCACCTTGAGCGCTGCGGCATCCGTCAAAAGGACACCGTGCTCGCGCGTGGTCTGGGCGGTCGACAGTGCAGTGTCGGTCATGGCACTCCTCCGGACGGGCCGCGGCGGCGGCGGGATGCCTCGATTGTACCCTCGCCGTCCGTGAGCAGGCTCCGAGCGTGGCGCGTCTAGGCCTCCGGACCGCGCCGATCGAGCTTCTCGAGGAGCAGCGCCTCGGCGAGGAGAGCGTGGCGGAACGTCTCGACGTGGAGTGATTCGTTCGGGCTGTGGGCACGACCGTGGGGGTCTTCCACACCGGTCACGAGGATCTGCGCATCGGGGAAGTCGCGCACCAGATCAGCGATGAAAGGGATCGAGCCGCCGACGCCGATGTCCACCGGCTCGACGCCGTATCCCTCGTGCAGGGCCTCCCGTGCCGCCGCAACCGCCCACCCGCTCGTGTCGACGAGGAAGGGGTCGCCGAAGTCCTGGTCGCTGAACTCGAGCTGCGCGCCGAACGGGGCGTGCGCCCGCAGGTGCGCCTCGATCGCCTCGTACGCGCCGCGGGCGTCCTGACCCGGAGCAAGACGCGCACTGATCACCACCGCGATCTCCGGGCTCAGTGTGTTCGACGCGTTCGCGACGCTCGGCGCGTCGATCCCGGTGACGGTGATCGAGGGCTTGTTCCAGATCCGGCTGAGGATGGTGCCGGTTCCGATCGGGCGGACGCCGGCGGGCAGCCCCGCCTCGTCGCGCAGCGTCTCTTCGCTGTACGGGGGGGTCTCGGCATCCCGTTCCGTCAGTCCGTCCACCGCGACGGCGCCGTCATCGTCCCAAAACGTGGCCAGCAGCTTCACGCCAGCCATCATGGCGTCCGGCACGGCTCCCCCGAACATGCCCGAGTGAGACGCATGCTCGAGGGTGCGCACGCGCATCGTGAACCGGGTGTTGCCGCGCAGCGACACGGTCAGGGCCGGCGTCTGCGCGTCCCAGTTGCCGGAGTCTGCGACGACGATGACATCCGCCCGAAGCTCGTCGGCGTTGTCGCTGAGGAACTGCGCGAAGGAGCGCGATCCCGCCTCCTCCTCGCCCTCGAAGAACAGCACGACACCCAGGTCGAAGTCCGTACCGACGGCCTCGGTCAGTGCGCGCAGGGCGCCGATGTGGGCCATCACGCCGGCCTTGTCGTCCGCCGCCCCCCGCCCGTAGATCCGGCCGTCCCGCAGCGTCGGCTCGAAGGGCGGCGACTCCCACAGCGCATCGTCGCCGACGGGCTGCACGTCATGGTGGGCGTACAGCAGGATGGTCGGCCGGCCGTTGCGGGCGGCGCGCGTGGCGATGACCGCGGGCATCCCCACTTCGGAGGTGCCGGGAATCGCCGAGCGGCGGATGTCGACGACCTCGAACAGCCCGGTTCCCCGTACGAGACCGGCCACAGCCTCGGCGCTGCGCTGCACCTCACCATGATCGAAGCCGGGGAACGCGATCGAGGGAATGCGCACGAGAGTGCCCAGATCGGCGAGTGCAGCGGGGATGCCGGAGGCCGCGGCTTCGCGCACAGCATCCTGTCGGGTCAGGTCAGAGGTCATGCGGGTAATCTTAAGTGCACCCCTACCGCTTCATCGAGGATCACCGTGGCCAAGACACCTGCCGTTCCGGCACCCAAGGACGCTTCGACCGACTCCTCGATCGAGATGTCGTCCGGAAAGGGCCGCGCGACCCCTTCGCGCGCCGAGCAGGAGGCAGCTCGCAAGCGGCCGCTCGTTCCGGATACGAAGGAGGCGAAGGCCCAGGCTCGAGCCGACCTCGCCGCCAAGCGCGAGAAAGCCCGCGTCGGCATGGCGGCGGGCGATCCCAAGTACCTTCCGGCCCGAGACCAGGGGCCGCAGCGCAAATTCGTGCGCGACTTCGTCGACGGCGGGTGGCACCTCGCCGAGTTCGTCATGCCCGCGATGGTGCTCGTCATCCTCGCCACGTTCGTGCCGCTCCCGGCGATCCAGTACTACTCATTCGTCGGCCTCTGGATCTTCATCCTCTTCGTCGTCGGCGACATGGTGATCACGTCGATCCGCGTGAAGGCGGCCGCGAAGACGAAGTTCGGCGTCGGGAAGGTCGAGAAGGGCCTCGGCTGGTACGGCGCGATGCGCATCGTGCAGATGCGGTTCCTGCGTCTTCCGAAGCCCCAGGTGCGGCGCGGTCACAAGCCCGTGTAGAACGTGGGTGCGGGCGTTTCGTCTCGGTCGCTGCGCTCCCTCGCTCAACGACCGGGGGGTGCAGCCTTCCGGTCGTTGAGCGAGCCGAAGGCGAGACGAAACGCGCCGAACGCGGATCGGCGACCGGGATTCAGCTCGTCCCGCGTGCAAGACCTCGATTGAGCTGTCGGGCCCACAGCGGGCCGCAGTAGAGGAACGCCGTGTAGCCCTGGACGAGGGTGGCTCCGGCATCCACCCGCTCCTGCACGTCGGCTGCGGTCTCGACGCCTCCGACCGAGATCACGCAGAACTCCGCCGGCACCGCCTCACGCACCAGGCGCAGGACGGCGAGCGACCGGGCCTTGAGCGGGGCGCCTGAGAGGCCGCCCTCGCCGGCTGCGGCGACCACCGCCGGATCGGTTGCGAGACCATCGCGCGAGACGGTCGTGTTCGTCGCGATGAGACCCGACAGTCCGAGGTCCACGGCGAGATCGGCGACGGCGGTCACCTCGTCGTCGGGGAGATCGGGCGCGATCTTCACGAGCAACGGGGTCGTGCCCGCGGCATCCCGAACCGCCTCCAGCAGCGGGCGCAGCGCCGCCACGGACTGCAGACCGCGCAGCCCCGGCGTGTTGGGCGACGACACATTCACCACGAGGTAGTCGGCGAGCGGTGCCAGCAGTGTCGCACTGCGGACGTAGTCGGCGGTCGCGTCCGCAACATCGACAACCCGGCTCTTGCCGATGTTGACGCCGATCACAGCGCGCTTCGCGCGACGCCGCAGCCGGGCGAGGCGGGCGGCGGCGGCTTCGGCACCGCTGTTGTTGAACCCCATGCGGTTGACGACCGCGCGATCGGGGATCAGCCGGAAGAGCCGCGGACGCGGGTTGCCCGGCTGTGGGATCGCGGTCAGCGTTCCCACCTCGACGTGGCCGAACCCGAGGGCGTACAGTCCCGCCGCACCTCGCACGTCCTTGTCGAAGCCCGCGGCGACGCCGAACGGCGAGTCGAACCGCAGCCCGAGCGCCGAGGTCGCAAGCGTGCGGTCGGGACGAGTCACGGCCCGCGCCAGCCAGGAGAGCGGCGGAACGCCGAGCGCCCGGATGACCACCATCGCCGCATGGTGCGCAGTCTCGGGATCCATTCGCGACAGCACGGTCCGGAACAGGAGCGGATACATTCCGTCCAGGGTATCCGGTCGTCCGGCTCGGCTCGCCGCCGCCCGCGATGGGGCGTTCACGGTCAGTCGCCGGAGGCGATGGATGCCGCTTCTCCGCGGGCCGACTGGCGCGGGTGATCGATACGCAGCTGCGAGATGGCCGACTCGAAGTCCTCGAGCGATTCGAAGGCCTGGTAGACGCTCGCGAAGCGCAGGTACGCGACCTCGTCGAGCTCGCGAAGAGGACCCAGGATGGCCAGGCCGATCTCGTTCGTGTCGACCTGGGACGACCCGGTCTGACGCACCGCCTCCTCGACGGTCTGAGCCAGCACAGCCAGATCGCCCTCGGTCACCGGGCGGCCCTGGCAGGCCTTGCGGACCCCCGACATCACCTTCTCGCGACTGAACGGCTCGATGACCCCGGAGCGCTTGATGACGTTGAGGCTCGCGGTCTCGATCGTCGAGAAGCGCCCCCCGCACTCGGGGCACTGACGTCGGCGACGGATGCTGAGACCGTCGTCGCTTGTGCGCGAATCGATCACACGGGAGTCGGGGTGGCGACAGAACGGGCAGTGCATGGCAGAGACAGACTACGCCCGGGCGCGAAGAGCTAGGCCTCGAAGCGGGCCACGACGGCCTCGCCGTGTGCGGGCAGCTGCTCGGCCTCGGCGAGGGCGACGATGGCGTCTCGCACCGACGCGAGCGCCGCGTGGTCGTACTCGATGACCTGCTGCGGGCGCAGGAACGTCGCCGCCGAGAGCCCCGCGCTGTAGCGGGCCTGTCCTCCGGTCGGCAGCACGTGGTTGCTGCCCGCGAGGTAGTCGCCGAGGCTGACCGGAGAGTCAGGTCCGACGAAGACGGCGCCGGCGTGGACGAAGTCCTCGGGACGCGGGTCGGCGAGGTGGAGTTCGAGGTGCTCGGGCGCGTAGGCGTTGCTGAAGGCGGTGGCCGCGGCGAGATCGTCGACCAGTACGATGGCGGACTGCGGTCCCGACAGGGCCGCTGCGACCCGCTCGGCGTGGCGGGTCCGGGCGGCACGCGGGCCGATCTCGACTGTGACGGCGGCGGCGAGCGCCTCGGAGTCGGTGACCAGGACCGCCGAGGCCTGCTCGTCGTGCTCGGCCTGGCTGATGAGGTCGACGGCGATCAGCCGCGGGTCGGCCGCGGAATCGGCGACGACGAGGATCTCTGTGGCGCCGGCCTCGGCATCCGTCCCCACCAGACCGGCGACGGCGCGCTTGGCCGAGGCGACGAAATTGTTCCCGGGACCTGTCACGACGTCGACGGGGTCGAGGCCGAGGCCGGCCACCCCGTGTGCGAACGCGCCGATGGCGCCGGCCCCGCCCATGGCATACACCTCATCCACTCCGAGGAGGCGTGCCGCGGCGAGGATCACCGGATGCACGCGCCCGGCGTGCGCCTTCTGCGGAGGCGATGCCAGTGCGACCTGCGCCACGCCCGCGACCTGCGCCGGCACGACGTTCATCACGACGCTCGAGGGGTACACCGCCTTGCCCCCAGGGACGTAGAGCCCGACACGCCGCACCGGCTGCCAGCGCTGGTGCACACGGGCACCGGGACCGAGTTCGGTGACGACAGGCGGTGGAACCTGGGCCGCGGATGCCGCACGCACGCGCTCGATCGCCGCCTCGAGCGCTTCCCGCACCGCCGGGTCGACGCTCGCGAGCGCTTCATCGAGATGAGCGCCGGGCACCCGGATGTCGTGACCGGTCACCCCGTCGAAGCGGTCCGCCTGATCGCGGAGCGCCGACTCGCCGTGGGCGGCGACGTCGGCGACCAGTTGCGCGGCCGTCGCGAGGGCCTCTTCCCGGGCTGCCGTCGCCCGCGGCACGGCCGCGAGAAGCTGCGGGAGCGAGAGCGTGCGTCCGCGCAGATCGATGGTCCGAAGCATCCGTCTACGCTAGCGCGGGCGCGCGCACTAGCCGCGCGTGACGCCCGATACGTCGTGCAGGTAGCCGATGCGTCCGTCCTCGTGCCGGACGACGAAAGCCTCGCCGCGATCCTCGATGACCAGCGCCCACGCCGTCGGGCCGATCCGGAAGATGGGCACACCGGCCTCGTCCACGACGTCGCGCTCCTCGGGCGCGAGCGCCCAGAACGCCTGCTGCCGCTCATGCGGGATAGGCTCGAACGTGCCACGCGCCTGCGACGGCGCCCACTCCGGCTCCGCGAGGGCGGACTCGTCGATGGCCGTGGGTGCGTCGTAGCTCGCGTACTCGGGCTCGCCGGCCTCGACCACGGCGGCCGCGGCGGCGCTGTCGGCGGAGTCGTCGACCGGGCGCGGCTCCGGAGCGGGCCTCGCCTCGACCGCGCGGACCGGGCGGGCGTTGCGGTGCGCCGGCACCTCCGGGCGCCCCAGGAAGTCCTGCTCGAACGGCGGAAGGAAAGGCGCTGCGACCGTGAGCACGACCCCCGCCAGCATCAGGAAGAACTCGACCCAGACGACCCAGCTGTAGACCCAGACCCCGGTGGAGATCGCCGTGCCGACATTCGACCACAGCCACACGAGCCACACCACGGCCGAGACCGAGAACGCGACCGACGCGAACTGATCGACTCCGAGTGAGCCGACCCGGCGGATGCCATCGGGCGAGAAACGCCGGAGGACGATCAGGAAGACCGCGATGGTCGGGACGCCGATCGTGAGCACCCATTCCAGGCCCGACGTCCAGACCGACGCGCTGCCGTCCGGCAGGAAGGCGAAGCGTCGATCGCTGAAGATCGAGAAGAACGACACCACGAACGCGGCGACCCACACGGCGACCAGCGCGAGCTCGCGGATCGTGAACGGACCGACGCCGTACAGCGGCGCCTCCCGCGTCTCGGCCTCGGGTGCTTCGGTCGCCTCGATCTCGACGTCCTGGTCCTGCTGCTCGTCGGTCACGATCATCCTTTCCGGCCGCATCCAGGCGGCGTAGTTCGTCCTGATACTACTCACGGCACGTGAGATGCCGATGAGATCATCCGAGGCATTGCGGCCCCAGAAGACCCTTCAGCTCGCCGTACAGATCCGCCGTCACCTGAACAGGCATCGGCACCTCGAACACCTTCGCAGACGACCCCTTGTGGAGGCGGATTGTGACCTCCGTGTCGCCGGGATGCCGATTAAGCACGTCGGCGAGTTCGAGGACCACACGCTCAGTAGCGCGGTGCTCGGGCATCATCAGCACGAGCGGACCCGAGGCATCCACCGCACCGAGATCGGGAGAGAACGCCGACTGCGCGTGCAGATTCAGCCCGTCGTCGCGTCGCGAGACGCGGCCGCGCACGACGAGGATCGAATCGGCCAGCAGCATCGACTGGAATTCGGTGTAGGTCCTGCCCATGAACATCACGGTGACCTCGCCGTCGAAGTCCTCGACCGTGATCATGCCGTAGGGGTTGCCGCTCGACTTGGCCACCCGGTGCTGCACGCTCGTGACCAGCCCTGCCACCGTGACCTGGTCACCGTCGTTGACATCCTCGGACGCGAGCAGATCGTGGATGCTGGTCGACGCGTGCTTCGCGAGAGGGATCTCGAGCCCCGCCAGCGGGTGGTCGGACACGTACAGGCCGAGCATCTCGCGTTCGAATGCCAGCTTGTCCTTCTTGGTCCACTCCGGCCGGTCGGGAACCTTGGCCACCTGGTGCGGCTCATCCCAGAGCGAATCGAAGTCGAAGCCCACCTCGCCGTTCGCCTCGCGGCGCTTGTCCAGCACGGCCTGCTCGGTGGCGTCCTCGTGGATCTCCATGAGGGCCCTGCGCGTGGCGCCGAGCGAGTCGAAGGCCCCCGCCTTGATGAGCGACTCGACCGTGCGCTTGTTGGCGACATGCACCGGCACTTTGCCCAGGAAGTCGTGGAAGGACTCGAACGACGTCTCAGCACGGGCGGCGACGATCGCGTCGACGACGTTCGCGCCGACGTTGCGCACCGCCCCGAGACCGAACCGGATGTCTTCGCCGACCGCCGCGAAGTAGCGGATCGACTCCCGCACATCCGGCGGCAACACCCTGATGCCCATGCGGCGGCACTCGTTGAGGTACACCGCGAGCTTGTCCTTGGCGTCGCCGACGCTCGTGAGGAGGGCGGCCATGTACTCCGCCGGGTAGTGCGCCTTCAGGTACGCCGTCCAATAGGCGATGAGGCCGTATGCCGCGGAGTGCGCCTTGTTGAACGCGTAGTCCGAGAACGGCACGAGGATGTCCCACAGCGTCTTGATCGCGGCATCCGAGAACCCGTTGACCTTCATGCCCGCCTGGAAGCCCTCGTACTGCTTGTCGAGCTCGGACTTCTTCTTCTTGCCCATCGCGCGGCGCATGATGTCGGCCTGCCCGAGCGTGAAGCCGGCGACGCGCTGCGCGATGGCCATCACCTGCTCCTGGTAGATGATCAGGCCATAGCTGGTGTCCAGGATGTCGGCGAGCGGCTCGGCGAGCTCGGGGTGGATCGGTGTGATCTCCTGCTGGCCGGTCTTGCGCAGCGCGTAGTTGATGTGTGAGTTCGCACCCATCGGCCCCGGGCGGTACAGCGCGATGACGGCAGAGATGTCCTCGAAGTTGTCGGGCTTCATCAGCCGGAGCAGAGACCGCATCGGCCCCCCGTCGAGCTGGAAGACGCCGAGCGTGTCGCCGCGGGCGAGCAGGTCGTAGGCGGGCGCGTCGTCGAGCGCGAGCTCCTCGAGGACGAGCGGCTCACCGCGGTTCGCCTCGATGTTGTCGAGGGCGTCGTTGATGATCGTGAGGTTGCGCAGCCCCAGGAAGTCCATCTTGATGAGGCCGAGGGCCTCGCACGCCGGGTAGTCGAACTGCGTGACGATCTGGCCGTCCTGCTCGCGGCGCATGATCGGGATGATGTCGATCAGCGGCTCGCTCGACATGATGACGCCGGCGGCGTGCACACCCCATTGGCGCTTCAGGTTCTCGAGTCCGACCGCGGTGTCGAAGACCGTCTTGGCCTCGGCATCCGTCTCGATCAGCGCGCGGAATTCGGATGCCTCGCGATAGCGCGGGTGATCGCGGTCGAACATGCCCTCCAGCGGCATGTCCTTGCCCATCACGGCCGGCGGCATGGCCTTGGTGAGCCGCTCCCCCATGCTGAACGGGAACCCGAGGACACGACCGGCGTCCTTCAGCGCCTGCTTCGCCTTGATGGTGCCATAGGTGACGATCTGCGCGACCCGCTCGTCGCCGTACTTCTCGCTGACGTACTGGATCACCTCACCGCGGCGGCGGTCGTCGAAGTCGACGTCGAAGTCGGGCATCGACACGCGGTCGGGGTTGAGGAATCGCTCGAAGATGAGCCCGTGCTGCAGCGGGTCGAGGTCGGTGATCCCCATCGCGTAGGCGGCCATCGAGCCCGCGCCCGAGCCGCGCCCCGGTCCGACCCGGATGCCGTTGCGCTTGGCCCAGTTGATGAAGTCGGCGACCACCAGGAAGTAGCCCGGGAACCCCATCTGGGTGATGACGCCGGTCTCGTACTCGGCCTGCGTTCGCACCTCGGACGGAATCCCGTTCGGATACCGGATCCGCAGACCCTGCTCGACCTCTTTGACGAACCACGACTCCTCGGTCTCGCCCGCCGGAACCGGGAAGCGCGGCATGTAGTTGGCGGCCGTGTTGAACTCGACGTCGCAGCGCTCGGCGATCAGCAGCGTGTTGTCGCACGCTTCGGGGTGATCGCGGAAGACCTGGCGCATCTCGGCCGGCGTCTTGACGTAGTAGCCGTCGCCGTCGAATCTGAAGCGCTTCGGGTCGTCGAGCGTCGATCCCGACTGCACGCACAGCAGCGCCGCATGGCTCTTGGCATCGTGCTGATGCGTGTAGTGCAGATCGTTCGTTCCGACGAGGGGGATGTCGAGATCCTTCGCGATCTGCAGCAGATCGGTCATGATGCGGCGCTCGATCGAGAGCCCGTGGTCCATGATCTCAGCGAAGTAGTTCTCTTTGCCGAAAAGATCCTGGAACTCGGCGGCGGCCGCCCGCGCTGCGTCGTACTGGCCGAGTCGCAGGCGGGTCTGCACCTCACCGGACGGGCAGCCCGTGGTCGCGATGAGGCCCTTGGAATAGGTCTGCAGCAGCTCGCGATCCATGCGCGGCTTGAAGTAGTAGCCCTCCATCGATGCCCGCGAGGAGAGGCGGAAGAGGTTGTGCATGCCCTCAGTGGTCGCGGAGAGCAGAGTCATGTGGGTGTAGGCGCCCGCACCGGAGACGTCGTCGTCGGACTGCTCGGGGCCTCCCCATCGCACGCGTGCCTTGTCTGAGCGGTGCGTGCCAGGCGTGACGTACGCCTCGATGCCGATGATCGGCTTGATGCCGGCATCCTTCGCCGTCTTGTAGAACTCGTAGGCCGCGAATGTGTTGCCGTGGTCGGTGACCGCGATCGCGGGCATCTGCTGACGCACCGCCTCCTGCACCAGCGGGGCGACTCGAGCGGCTCCATCGAGCATCGAGTACTCGCTGTGCACGTGCAGGTGAACGAAGGAGTCGGATGCCACGCGTCGAGTCTACGGACGGGGCTCGACACGTCGGTCGGGCGCGCCCGCTCTTGCGCGCAGCAGTGGCGAGGTCGCCTCACCTTCGAGTTGAAGGTGAAGGATCGGGCTGGGTCGTCCGCCGCGTCCGAGCGCCGACCCGCGAGCAGCGGAGCGATGCCGGTGGGGCTGCCCGAGCCTGACTCGAGCCCCCGCGGGCTGCCGTCCTCCCAGTCGCGGCACGCACGACCACGCGCGGAAGGCGGCTAATGTGGCCGGATGCCGACGCCTGAGTTCGTCCTCGACCTGCGCCGGCGTATCGGGCACGATCCGCTGCCCCTCGTCGGCGTCACCGCTGTCGTGTTCCGCGGCGAGAAGGTGCTCGTCGGCCGCCGCGCTGACAACGGGAAGCTGCAGTGCGTCTCCGGCATCGTCGACCCGGGCGAACAGCCCGCCGACGCGGCGGTGCGGGAATGCCTGGAGGAGGCCGCCGTCGTCGTTCGTGCGGAGCGGCTCGCACTGGTGCGAACCGTCCCTCGCGTGACCTATCCCAACGGGGATCAGGTGGACTACCTGGACCTGGTGTTCCGATGCGCGTGGGTGTCCGGGGAGCCCCACCCCGCCGACGGGGAGCTCACCGAGGTCGGCTTCCGCGGCTTGGAGCAGCTCGGCGACGTCGATGCCGCCCACATGCGGGTGATCGCGCTCGCGATCGCAGCGGATGACCCTGCGGCCTTCGACGGCGGTCGCTGAGTCGCCGCACCGGGATCAGCCGAGCGCGAGCCGCACGATCACCCGGGGAAACCCGCCCGAGACCGACGTCGTGTCGGCGACCTTGACGAAGCCCGCCTTCTCGAACATCGAGCGCGTGCCGACGTACGCCATGGTCTGATCGACCTTCGCGTCGCCGTTGTCGACCGGATAGCCCTCGACCGCGGGCGCGCCCTTCGCACGGGCGAACTCGACCGCCCCCTGGATCAGGGCGTGGGTGATCCCCTGCCCTCGATGCCCTGGGCGTGTGCGGATGCACCACAGCGACCACACGTCCAGGGCATCCACATGCGGGATCTTGCCGCTGCGCGCGAAGTTGGTGGCGGAGCGCGGCGCGATGGCCGCCCATCCCACGACCTCGTTGCCGTCGTAGGCGAGCACGCCCGGCGCGGTGGGCGCTGCCAGCAGCCCCCGCACGAAATCGCCGCGCTCCGCACCGCGCAGCGCGCTGCTCTGCCTCGACGGGACCCGGTGGCTCAGGCACCAGCACACGGTCGAGACGGGATTCCTCGGCCCGACCATCGTCCTGACGTCCTCGAACACGGATGCCGGACGCACATCGATCGTCATGACGACATGATGCCGGCGGCATCCGACACCGCTAGTCCGCGCGCAGCACCTCGAGAGCGTGCGCGAGGTCGGCCGGGTACTCGGAGGTGAACGTCACCCGGTCCCCCGTCCGGGGGTGCGCGAACGAGAGCTCGCGGGCATGCAGCCACTGCCGGGTGAGCCCGAGCCGGGCGGCCAGTGTCGGGTCGCCGCCGTAGAGCGGGTCGCCGACGCACGGATGACGGTGCGCGGCCATGTGCACGCGGATCTGGTGCGTGCGCCCCGTCTCGAGGTGGATCTCGAGCAGCGACGCCCCGGGGAACGCTTCGAGGGTCTCGTAGTGGGTCACCGAGTCCTTGCCTTCGGGCGTGACCGCGAACTTCCACGAATGGGTGGGATGTCGTCCGATCGGGGCGTCGATCGTCCCGGCGAGGGGATCGGGGTGCCCCTGCACGACGGCGTGGTAGATCTTCTCGACTTCGCGCTCCTTGAAGGCCCGCTTGAGCACGGAGTAGGCCTGCTCGCTCTTGGCGACGACGATGAGGCCGGAGGTCCCGACATCCAGCCGGTGGACGACGCCCTGTCGCTCCGCCGCTCCGGTCGTGGCGATGCGATAGCCGCCTGCGGCGAGACCGCCGAGCACCGTCGGTCCTTCCCAGCCGATCGATGGGTGCGCCGCGACTCCGGCGGGCTTGTCCACGACCACGATGTCGTCGTCGTCGTAGACGATCCCGAGGTCGGGCACCTCCACGGGGACGACGCGCGGCGGCTCTTTCGGCGCCCACGACACGTCGAGCCACGCGCCCCCGTGGAGCTTGTCGGCCTTCGACAGGACCCGGCCGTCCATGCTGACCCCGCCCGCCTCGGCGACCTCGGCCGCGAATGTGCGTGAGAAGCCGAGCATCTTCGAGAGCGCGGCATCCACACGCGTGCCGTCGAGCCCATCGGGCACCGGGAGGCTGCGCGACTCCACGTCAGTCCTTCGCCGTCGGGCCGGGCGCGTCGTCGACCGAGGCGGAGTCCCCGTTCGCGTCACCCGCCACGGACGAGTCCTCGGGCGTTGCGGCGGGCGACGCCTCGTCGGTGGACTCCTCCTCGGGAGAGCCTTCGCCGGATGCCGCGGCATCCGTCTCCGTCGCGACGCGACGATCGCGCCTGCCGTCCAGTCCGAGACCGAACAGCACCAGCAGCGCGACACCGATCATCATCGTCACGATGAACGTGTCGGCGACGTTGTAGATCGCCGGCATCATCCAGGGCGTGTTGATGAAATCGATCACGTGCCCGACCGGAAAGCCGGGCTCGCGCAGCGCGCGGTCGGTGAGGTTGCCGAGCACGCCGCCCAGCAGCAGCCCGAGGACGACTGCCCAGAGGCGCGAGCGGACCCGCGTGGCGGCGAGCCACACGATGATGACCGAGACGGCGGCGAGTGCGATCGTGAACACCCAGGTGACGCCCTCGCCCAGCGAGAACGCCGCACCAGGATTGCGGATGAGATAGAAGATCAGGAAGTCGCCGATCACGTGGACCGGCTGCTCGGGTGGAAGGTTGGCGAGAGCGAGATACTTCGTGAACTGATCAGCGGCCAGCACCACCAGCGCGAGAACCGCGATGATGGCGCCGGCCGCCGACGGACGAAGTGGCGGACGGCCTGTCAAAGGCCGGCCTAGAGGCCGATGGCCGAGACCGGCGTCGAACCCGAGGTCGTCGCCATGGTCTCGAGGTCACGCAGCTTGCCCTCCATGTAGCTGCGCAGCTGGGCGCGGTAGTCGCGCTCGAACTGTCGCAGCTCGGAGATCCGGGTCTCGAGACCTCCGCGTTCGCGATCCAGCTTGGCCAGTTCTTCGCGACCGCGGGTCTCGGCATCCGAGACGATCGTCGCCGCCTGGGCCTTGGCGTCGGCGATGAGCTTGTCGCGCTGGGCGAGGCCCTCGGCGACGTGCTCGTCGTGCAGGCGCTGAGCGAGTTCGATGATGCCGGCGGTGGCGACGGGCGCCGGCGCGGTGGTCTGGGGCGCCTCTGCTGCCGGAGCCGCGGCGACCGGGGCGGCCGCGGGCTCGGCACCCTCGCCGGACTCGTAAGAGGCGAGCTTCGCCTTGAGCTCGTCGTTCTCGGCGATCACCTTCCGCCATTCGACCACGATCTCGTCGAGGAAGTCGTCGACCTCGTCGGGGTCGAAACCCTCCTTGAAGCGAACGTGCTGGAACTGCTTGGTGACGACGTCATCGGGGGTCAATGCCATGGTGATTCCTCTTTCGAGCGGTCAAGTCGTTGGCCGATGTCGGGGGACGACCCAGCCATCGCCGGCAGGCCGCATCCAGCAAGCATAGTCGGGCCTCACGGAGAGTGTGGAAGGCATTCGTCGAGGCTGACGCGAACTGCGTCAGCTCGCCAGCGTGCGAGTGACGGCGAGCAGGATGAAACACAGCAGCATGGTCAGGGCGAACCCGAAATCGATCGCGATGGCCCCGACGCGAAGCGGCGGGATGAGACGGCGGAACAGCCTGATCGGCGGGTCGGTGACGGTGTAGATGACCTCGGCGGCCACGAGGCCGGCACCCTTGGGGCGCCACTCGCGGTTGAAGAACGGGATCCAGTCCAGGATCAGCCGGGCGAACAGCACGAAGACGAACAGCAGCAGTGCGATGTTGAGAACGGACGCGATGAGTTGAACGACTGCCACCTAGACAGATTACGGCTGTGCGAAAGGAACCGCGTCCGAATCCGCCTGCGCGACGGCTCCCTCACCCGACACCGCGACGTTCTCGGGCGAGAGGAGGAACACCTTGCTCGTGACGCGTTCGATCCGTCCGTACAGCCCGAGGGAGAGCCCGCTCGCGAAGTCGATGAGGCGACGCGCATCGGCATCGCTCATCTGCGAGAGATTGATGATGACGGGGATTCCCTCGCGGAAGTTCTCGGCGATGACCTGCGCGTCCCGATACTGCTTCGGGTGGACGGTGAGGATCTCGCTGATCGCCGACGGCGCCGGCTGGCGCACGACGGTGGGGCGATGGATGGGCGTCACCGGCGCCGACTTCTCCACCGCGGTCTCGGTCTTGCGACCGCGGGGCTGCGGCGCGGGCTCTTCATAGACCTCCTCCTCGTCGGCGAGGCCCAGGTACACCATGGTCTTCTTGAGCGGGTTCGACATCGCATCCTCCGTAGTGCTCATCTGTTCCGAGGTTAACCGCGCAGGGGGCGCGGTCCCGTGATTGCCGACCCGATCCGCAGGTGTGTCGCGCCTGCCGCGATCGCCTCGGCGAAATCCGCCGTCATTCCGGCGGAGATCCAGCCCGCGTCGGGCACGACCGCCCGTACCCGGTCTGCATAGGTGTGCAAGCGCTCGAACGCCGGGGCGGGTGGTTCGTCGAGCGGTGCGACGGCCATCACTCCGCGCACGCGGAGCGATCGGCATCCCGCCGCGTGTGCGGCGAGCGATTCGAGGGCGTCGGGCGCCACTCCGCCCCGTGCGGCGTCGGCCGTGAGATTCACCTGCAGCAGCACGTCGAGCGGCAGGTCGCCCTCGCTCGAGGCGGCATCGAGCGCATCGGCGATGCGGATGCGATCGACCGAATGCACGACCGATGCCGCGGCCCGGATCGCCCGCGCCTTGTTCGTCTGCGCCTGCCCGATGAAGTGCCACCGCAGTCCGGGCAGATCCTCGGCGGCGGATGCCTTGTCGGTGAACTCCTGCTGGCGGTTCTCGCCCACGTCGCGCACACCCATGGCGTACAGCTGTGCGACGAGCGACACCGGGTGGAACTTCGTCACGACGATCCGCGTGATCGTTCCCGGATCGCGGCCGACCGCGCGCGCGGCATCCGCGATCCGGGAATCGACGTCTGCAAGGCGCGCGGCGAGCGCGTCGACAGGCTCAGCGGGCGGTAGCACGCGCGGCGTCCTCCTGAGCCTGGCTGCAGTCCCCGGAGGGGGTTACTTCAGGAAGTCCGGGATGTCGAGGTCGTCATCCGTGAAGTCGGGGTCCGAGATCGTGGCGCCGACCGGCACCCGCTCCTTCTCGCGCTCCACGACCGCTGCAGCGTCCATCGCAGAGAGCGACGGCATGACCGGGGTCGACACCACACGCGATGTCGTCACAGGGTCGATCCGCAGCGACGGCTCGCCGCCGTCGAATCCGGCCGCGATCACGGTGACGCGCACTTCGTCGCCGAGCGTGTCGTCGATCACGGTGCCGAAGATGATGTTCGCCTCGGGGTGGGCGGCCTCCTTGACCAGCTGCGCGGCATCGTTGATCTCGAAGATGCCCAGGTTCGAGCCGCCCTGGATCGACAGCAGCACGCCGTGCGCGCCTTCGATCGACGCCTCGAGCAGCGGCGACTCGACGGCCAGTTCAGCCGCCTTGATCGCCCGATCGGCGCCGCGCGCCGAGCCGATGCCCATGAGCGCCGACCCGGCGCCCTGCATGACGGACTTCACGTCGGCGAAGTCGAGGTTGATGAGGCCGGGCGTGGTGATGAGGTCGGTGATGCCCTGCACACCGGCGAGGAGCACCTGGTCGGCGGTCGCGAACGCCTCGATCATCGAGATGCCCCGGTCGCTGATCTCGAGGAGGCGATCGTTCGGCACCACGATGAGGGTGTCGACCTCCTCCTTCAGCTTTGCGACGCCCGTCTCGGCCTGCTGCTGGCGACGGCGGCCTTCGAACGAGAACGGCTTGGTCACGACGCCGATCGTCAGGGCGCCGATCGACTTCGCGATCTTGGCCACGACGGGTGCGCCGCCGGTGCCGGTGCCGCCGCCTTCGCCCGCGGTCACGAACACCATGTCGGCGCCGCGGAGCGCCTCTTCGATCTCCTCCGCGTGGTCATCGGCCGCCCGCCGTCCGACTTCGGGATCCGCCCCGGCGCCGAGGCCCCTGGTGAGCTCGCGTCCGACGTCCAGCTTGACGTCGGCGTCGCTCATCAGCAGCGCCTGAGCATCGGTGTTGATCGCGATGAACTCGACTCCGCGCAGACCGAGGTCGATCATGCGATTGACGGCGTTGACCCCGCCGCCACCGACGCCGACGACCTTGATCACCGCGAGGTAGTTCTGGTTCTGGCTCATGCCGGCCTCCGTCTGTCCGAACCTTGAAATAAACCTTCAACCTCTAGTAGAGGTATAAAGAATTGCTCAGTATGCAATTCCTGAATTGAAAGTAAGCGGAGCGGGACGCCTCGGGCGGAGCATCGCGGGCGTGTCGCGACATCCCGAACCGAACCGGTGGCCGAAGTGCGCCGGCTCGCGCGGCGCGCGGGCCCGCCGCGCCGACCGCGGCATCGGGTTCCGCGCGCTCGACCTCCGCATCCGGTTCCGCGCGCTCGACCTCCGCTCGCTGGAGGGCCCGGCGGACCTCCGCTCGCCGGAGGGGCCCGGCGGACCTCCGCTCGCCGGAGGGGCACGGTGGACGGAAGGGGCGCCGGCCGTCGCATCGACCTCCCCTGGCCCGAGGCCCTCCGCTGGCCGGAGGACGCGCGGACCGCGGACTCGACGGGGCCGTCTCGACGCCGGCACTCGCGTGAAGGCTCAGCTCACGACGACGGCGCGTGGTGACGGCTCAGCTCACGACGACCGCGCGCGGCGACGACACGTCGTAGACGCTGACACCCGCGGGCGGACGCGCGGCCATCGTCGACTGCAACACGATCGCCTTGAGAGCCGAGTCCTCGGCGCTCCCCCAGACGACCTTCGTGTTCGTCCCGCCGAGCGTGAGGGTGACATCGTCGGGAGTGGATGCCGCGACCGCCGTCACCTGCGTGCGGATGGCGGACGGCAGCGATCGCATCACCTGCCCTGCGGCTTCGAACGCCGGCGAGCGGGTGCCGCCCGTGATCGTGAGCAGCGGCATCCCCGGCACCGGGGCGGGCGTCGTGGAGAGGACGACACCGGCGGCATCCACCAGCGTGTAACCGGCCGCCGTCTTGATGAGCCCGACCGGCGTGCGCTCGACGATCCGCACCACGAGTTCGTGGGGCGGCCGGGCCTCGAGGGAGTAGGACTCCACGAGGGGGAAGGCGACGAGGGCTGCCTTGACGGCGCTCTCGTCGACGAGCGGCAGCGGCGTGCCCACCTGGCTGCCCAGCGCGTCTTCGACAGTGCCGGCGTCGACCTGCGATGCCCCCACGACTCGGATCGACTCGACGGCGAAGAGCGGGCTGTAGGCGGCGCCGAGGGTCGCAAGGACCAGGACGACCACGGATGCCGCGCCCCCGAGCCACGCGGCGCGCCGGCGACGCTGGCGGACGGTGAAGCGACGGACCTCGGCACGCAGCGCCTTGCGGCGGGCGCGCGCGGCGCGCCACACCGCCCGCAGTCCGACGGGCGACGGGTCCTCCTCGGGGGACTGATCCGCAGGCGCATCCGCGCCGATCGCCGCTGCGAGCCCAGGGCGCCGCGCCACGGTGATCGGCGATGTCAGCGGAATGACGGGAGCGATCGGCCGATCCGCGTCGTGTGTCGCCCCGCCCGCCGCTGCCGGCGCCGGGCCACCCGGGCCCGTCGGCAAGGGTCCGATGGCAGAACCCAGCCCTGAGGACGGCTCGACGGCGGCCCCCGACCCCGGGGACGGGTCGACGACGTCCGAGGTGTCACGCCCGCCGACAGCCCGAGCATTCCCTTCGGAGGCCGACTCCGTCTCGACGGCCGACGTCGCCCGGCTCGCGGGCGGCAGCGGCGAAGGCCGGCGCATCGGGCGCTACTCCGACTCGTCCGTGGGCGCGGTGCGCGCGAGCGCGTCGAGCACCTGCGGGATGATCAGGTTCACATTGCCGCAGCCGAGCGTGATGACGTAGTCGCCATCCCTCGCGATTCCCGCGGTGTAGTCGGCCGCGTCCTGCCAGTCGGCGACGAAATGGACATGCGCAGGATCGACGAACGCATCCGACACCAGTTCGCCCGTGACGCCGGGAACCGGGTCCTCGCGCGCGCCGTACACGTCGAGCACGACGGTGTGGTCGGCGTAGGACTCGAGCACCTCCGCGAACTCGTGGAACATCGCCCGCGTGCGCGAATACGTATGCGGCTGGTGGAGCGCGATGATCCGGCCGTCGCCGACGACCGTGCGGGCCGCCGCGAGCGCCGCTGCGACTTCGGTGGGGTGGTGGGCGTAGTCGTCGTAGACGCTGACACCCCGCTCCACACCGTGCAGCTCGAACCGGCGCAGGGTGCCCTCGAAGCCCTCGACCGCGCGGACGGCGGCCTCGAGCGGGTGGCCGAGCGTCAGCAGCACGGCGACCGCGCCTGCCGCGTTGATGGCGTTGTGCGCCCCGGCGACCAGCAGACGCACCTCGACGGAGACGTCGTCGTGGGTGAGGGTGAAGGACACCGGGCCGCTCGTGCGGATCGCCGTGACTCGGACATCCGCGGCATCCGACTCACCGAACGTGAGCACACTCGGATGGGTGAGCCGCTCTGTCACGAGGCGAGCCCCCTCGTCGTCCGCGGAGATCACCACTGCTTCGCGCGCCCGGTCCGCGAACTGCGCGAACGCGTCGTGGAAGGCGTCGTCGGTGCCGTAGTGGTCGAGGTGGTCGGGATCCACGTTGGTGATCAGTGCGATCGACGTGTCGTACAGCAGGAAGGTGCCGTCGGACTCATCGGCCTCGATCACGAAGATGTCGTCCGAGCCGGTCCCACTCGAGGTGCCCAGCTGCGAGATCACTCCGCCGTTCACAAACGTCGGATCGGCCCCGAGCATCTGGAGCGCGGTGACGATCATCCCCGTCGATGTGGTCTTGCCATGTGCGCCGGCGACAGCGACGAGCCGCCGGCCGCCGATCAGCCAATAGAGCGCCTGCGATCGGTGGATGACCGGCATCCCCCGCTCCTTCGCGGTGGCGTACTCGGGGTTGTCGGGCCAGATCGCGCCGGTGTGGATGACGGTGTCGGCGTCGCCGAGATTCGCGGCGTCGTGACCCACGTGCACGCGCGCGCCGAGGGCCGCGAGTTCCCGCATCGCCCTGCTGTCGGCCCGGTCGGAACCGGACACCCGGATACCGCGCTCGAGGAACATGCGGGCGAGCCCGGACATTCCCGAACCGCCGATGCCGATGAAGTGCGCGGCCTCGATGCGCTCGGGGATGGGAAGGCTCAGGTCGGGTCTGATCATGACCCGTCAATCCTAGGTCGGGCCCGGGATGGCCCGGTCCCGGCGCGCTGGCATGCGCCGGCGCGGCCATCCGGGGGCGCCGCGGGAGTCAGCCGAGGGCCTCGTCGATCATGGCGACGACGTTCTCGGTGCCGGTGCGCGTGCCGACGGATGCCGCGGCCGCCGTGATCGCCGCGCGCCGCCCGCCGTCGGCCAGCAGGGGAACGACGTCGGCGCGCACCCTGTCGGCTGTGAAGTCGGCGTCGCCGATGAGGATCGCGGCGCCCGCCCGCACGGCGGCGGCGGCGTTCAGCGCCTGCTCGCCGTTGCCCACCGCATACGGCACGTAGACCGCCGGGATGCCGAGCGCACTGATCTCGCTCACGGTGGCGGCGCCCGCCCGCGAGAGGATGAGATCGGCGAGGGCGAAGGCCAGGTCCATGCGATCGACGTAGCGCCGCATCGCGTAGCCGCGCGCGCCGGGGTCGACCAGCGTCGACCGCTCCCCCGTCACGTGGACGAGCTGCCAGCCGGCGTCGAGGATGTCGCGCCACGCGGCGCCGTGCCCCTCGCCGAAAGCCTCGTTCAGCCGCATGGCGCCGAGCGACCCGCCGAAGACGAGCAGCGTGGGGATGCCGGCGTCGAGGCCGAAGTACTCCGCCGCCTCGGCGCGCAGCGCGTCACGGTCGAGCTCGACGATCTCGCGGCGGAGCGGCATCCCGACCACCCGCGAGCGGCGGAGCGGCGTCCCCTCGAACGCGACGCCCACCTGCGCCGCGCTGCGCGCGCCGAGGATGTTGGCCATTCCCGGCTTCGCGTTCGCCTCGTGCACGACCACCGGCACGCGCATTCGCCGGGCCGCCACGTAGGCGGGCGCTGACGCGTATCCGCCGAAGCCCACCACGACGTCGACCCCACGGCTGATCAGGTGGGCGCGCACCTGTCCGGTCGCTCGGCGGAAGCGGGTGGGGAACGCCGCCGCGTCCCGGTTCGGCCGGCGCGGGAAGGGCACCTTGTCGACGAACAGCAGCTCGTAGCCGCGCTCGGGCACGAGCCTCGCCTCGAGTCCCTCGCGGGTGCCGAGGACCAGGATCTCGGCATCCGGATCTCGATCCCGCAGCGCGTCGGCGACCGCCAGCAGCGGGTTCACATGCCCGGCGGTGCCGCCGCCGGCGAGGAGGTACGTCGTCACCCGGCGACTCTACCGGCCCGGCCCGGCCCCCCTTGGCCACGGGGTTGGGGCGCCTTTCCTCCGTCGGGGCGGAGAACCTGCGCCCCGACGGACAGAACGCGCCCCAAACGCGAAACCCCGCGTCGGGTCGGCCGGCCGGCGACGTGCGCGCTGCGTCGGGCCGGTGAAGCGCCTCCCGGGTCGGCGGGCTGTCGACCCACGTGTTTGGGGCGTATTTCCTCCGTCGGGGCGCAGAACCCGCGCCCCAAACGGACAGAACGCGCCCCGAACCCGAGAAGGAGGGCCGAGTCAGTCGCCCGTGGACGCTCGTCCCGTCGACGCGCGTGCCGCGGCGCGCCCAGGGGCGGCGGCGCGCTTGGACGGCAGCGATCTCGCGAAAGCGAGCAGCACTCCCGACGCGACGAGCACCGACAGCAGCGACGTGCCGCCCTGCGACATGAACGGCAGCGGCACCCCGAGCACGGGGAACACGCGCAGCACGACGCCGATGTTGATGAGCGCCTGGCCGACGATCCACACGGTGATGCCGCCCGACACGATGCGCACGAACGGGTCGTCGGTCTTGCGGATGACATGGAACGCGCCCACGGCGAACAGCGCGAAGAGTCCGAGGATGACGGCGCAGCCGATGAGTCCGAGCTCCTCGCCCACGATCGCGAAGATGTAATCGTTCGCGGCGGCGGGCAGCCAGTCGTACTTCTCGCGCGAGTTGCCCAGTCCGAGCCCGAAGATGCCGCCGCCCGCGAGGCCCCACACGCCGTGCAGCGGCTGATAGCAGTCGTTGAGATAGTCGGCGAGGCAGTTCGGGTTCAGAAAGCTCAGGAACCGGCGCACTCGGTCGGGGCTGGTCACCGCGAGGAAGGCGACCGCGCCGATGGCGCCCAGCGCAGGAAGGATGAAGATCCGCAGCTTGACGCCTGAGAAGAAGAGGGCGCCGAGCACGATGAGGACGAGGATCATCGCGGTGCCGAGATCGTCGCCGGCCATGACGGTCGCGATCACGAGGATCGAGACGGGGACGAGCGGGATGTAGACGTGCCGCCACAGGCCGAGCAGGGTCTGCTTGCGGAAGAGGACGTAGCCCACCCACAGCGCGAGAGCGAGCTTCAGGAACTCCGACGGCTGCGCCTGGAACCCGGCGATCATGATCCAGTTGCGGTTTCCGTACGCCGAGACGCCGAGCGGAGTGAACACGAGCAGCTGGAACACCGTGGCGAAGATGAGCGCCGGCCACGCGATGCGCTTCCAGAACGAGATCGGCAGACGGCTCGCGATGAACATCAGCGGGATGCCGATCACGGCGAACATCGCCTGCTTGAGCACCGCGTCATAGGGCGGCTGGCCCGCCGCCGCGGCGGTGGCCGACGTCGCCGAGAGTACCATCACGAGTCCGAAGCCGGTCAGCATCAGCGCCGTCGAGGCGATGAGGAAGAACTCGCTCGGCACCGGTGCGAACACCCTCCCGAGCGACACCCGGGCCGCGAGGCCGCGCTTTGCGGGGCGGTCAGGCGTCGGCTGCAGGGGGCGGGTCCGCGGCTGCGTCGTGGTCACCCTCGGCCCCCGTCCCCATCTGTTCCCTCACCGCGGCCGCGAAGCGACGACCTCGGTCGGCATAGGACGCGAACTGATCGAAGGATGCCGCGGCGGGGGCGAGAAGCACCACGTCCCCGTCACGCGCGATCCCGGTCGCCAGTTCGACGACCCGCGCCATGACCTGTTCAGTCTCATCGGCGTCGACCTCGAACACGGGCACCCCGGGCGCGTGTCGCGCGAACGCGGAGACGACGGGCGCGCGATCCAGGCCGATCACGATCGCAGCCTTCGCCCCCGAGCCGCGCCCGGCGACCAGGTCGGCGATGTCCACGCCCTTGAGGAGCCCTCCGACGACCCAGACCGCGCCGGGGTAGGCGGCGAGCGACGACGCGGCGGCATGGGGGTTCGTCGCCTTGGAGTCGTCGACCCAGGTCACGCCGTCCGCGACGGCGACCACCTCGATGCGGTGGGGGTCGAGCTGGAATCCTCGCACCGCCTCGCGGATCGCGGCCGGGGGCACGTCGAGCGATCGCGCGAGCGCCGCCGCGGCGAGGATGTTGGCGACCACGTGCGGGGCGGCGAGTCCGAGCTCGGCGAGTTCCGCCACGGTCGTCAGCTCGAGCGCGCTGCGGTGCCGGTCATCGAGGAACGCGCGGTCCACGAGGATCCCGTCCACCACTCCGAGGTCGCTCGGCCCGGGCACTCCGAGGTCGAAGCCGATCGCACGCGCGCCCTCGACGACGTCGGCCTCTTCGACCATGCGTCGCGTCGCGGCATCCGCCTTGTTGTACACGCACGCGACCCGCGTGCTGTCGTAGACGTGCGCCTTGGCATCACGGTACGCCTCGGCGGAGCCGTGCCACTCGAGGTGATCGTCGGCGAGGTTGAGGCACACGCTCGCGTGCGGCGAGACCGGGTCCGGGCCGCTCTGCAGTCCGAGATACCAGAGCTGGTGGCTCGACAGTTCGACGACGAGGGCGTCGAATCCGCCGGGGTCGCGCACGGCCTCGAGCACGGGCGTTCCGATGTTGCCGACGGGGGCTGCGCGCAGCCCGCCCTCGACGAGCATCGTCGCCGCCAGTCGCGTCGTGGTCGTCTTGCCGTTCGTGCCCGTCACCAGCACCCAGTCGGCGGGAGCTCCGTCGGGGCGGACCACCTTGTCGCGCACCCGCCACGCGAGCTCGATGTCGCCCCACAGCGCGACCGCGGACTCCTGCGTCCAGCGGATGACCGGATGCCCCGGCGCGAACCCGGGCGATGCGACGACGACGTCGGGGGCGAACTCGACGAGGTCAGGCGGAACGACGTCGAGCGGCCCGGTCCACAGTCGCACGCCGATCACCGGGAGCAGCCGCTCGTACTCCTCGTTCGCCTTCTCGGTGACAACGAGCACCTCGGCGCCGAGCTCGGCGAGCGTGTCGGCGGCCGAGAAGCCGGTCACCGAGAGCCCGAGCACGGCGACGCGGAGGCCCTTCCACTTCGCGTGCCAGCTCGTGAGAGCATCCAGGCGCGGGTCGGTCATGTGCGCGAGAGCCACTCGACGTAGAAGAAGCCGATGCCCAACACGGCGAGCATCCCCGCGATGATCCACATCCGTACCACGATCGTGATCTCGGCCCAGCCGCGCATCTCGAGGTGGTGGTGAAGCGGGCTCATCAGGAACAGCCGCTTGCCCCGGGTGACCTTGAAGTACAGACGCTGCAGGACGACCGAGCCCGAGGCGATCACGTAGACGCCCGCCACCAGCACCGCGAGCAGCTCGGTGCGCGTCAGGATCGCCATCGCGGCGATCACGCCGCCGATCGCCATGGATCCGACATCCCCCATGAACACCTGCGCCTTCGGCGCATTCCACCAGAGGAATCCGACGAGCGCGCCGACGAAGGACGCCGACACGATGGCGAGGTCGAACGGGTTCGGCGTCGGATAGCAGGCGGGCAGCTCGCCCGCGGTGAGTGCCGCGCCGCCCGAGCACGCCTGGTTGAACTGCCAGAACGCGATGAGGCTGTACGCACCGGTCACGAAGATCCCGGCGCCCGCGGCCAGACCGTCGAGACCGTCGGTGACGTTGACGCTGTTCGAGAACGCGACCCCGATGAACGACACCCAGGCCAGGTAGAGGATCCAGCCGACGATCGGCCCGAGCACCATGAACGACAGCCACGGCACGTCGCGGAACACCGAGACATGGGCCGACGCGGGCGTCTGCCCCCATGTGTTCGGGAAGTTCAGCGCGACGACCGCGAACGGGACGGCCACGATGATCTGCCCGACGATCTTGCGCCAGCCGGTCAGGCCGAGGCTCCGCTGGCGGTGCACTTTCATGTAGTCGTCGATGAAGCCGACGGCGCCGAAGCCGACCATCATCCACAGCACCAGCCAGCCCGACATGGTCGGCGGGTTGTTGCCGGTGTACGCGCCGACGAGATAGCCGAGGATCGTGCCGACGATGAAGATCGTTCCGCCCATCGTGGGCGTGCCGCGCTTCTCGCCGTGGCTCGGGTTGCGGATGTCCTCGGGCGTGCGGATGACCTGGCCCCAGCCCCACCTGCGGAACAGGCGCAGGAAGACCGGCGTGAGGAAGAGCGTGAATGCCAGCGAGATCGCCGCCGCCGTCAGGAGTGATCTCACGAGAACGATTCTCCCAGACGATCGCCCAGGAACCGGAGACCCGCGGAGTTGGACGACTTGACCAGCACCCGGTCCCCGTCGCGAAGCTCTGTCATGAGGTAGTCGTAGGCCTCGTCCGCCGTCTCGAAGTAGATCGCCTCGCCATCCCACGAACCCTGAGCCACCGCTTCGAGGAACATCCGCCGCGCGCCCGCTCCGACCACGACGATGCGCTGGATGCCGAGACGCACCGCCAGCAGGCCCACCCGGTCGTGTTCGTCTTCGGCGTACTCCCCGAGTTCGCTCATCGCGCCGAGCACGGCGACGGTGCGCTCGCCGGGGCCCGTGATCTGGGCGAGCGTTCGCAGGGCCGCCGCCATCGAGTCGGGGCTGGCGTTGTAGGCATCGTTGATGATCCGCACGCGCTCCGAGCCGAGCGGCTGCATCCGCCAGCGCTCGGCGATCTCGACCGCCTCGAGGCGCTCGATGCAGTCGGCGAGCGACACACCCAGCGCCGTCGCCGTCGCGATGGCCGCGAGCGCGTTCATGACGTGGTGCTCGCCGAGCACACGCAGGCGGAGCGTCGCCGAGACTCCGTCGGCGGTGACGACGCACGTGGTTCCGGATGCCGAGACCTCGACGTCGTCGGCGCGGACATCGACCCCGCGCCCGTCGACGCCGCCGCCGCGTCCGAACCAGCGGACCGCGGCATCCCGTTCGCTCGCGATCGGGGCCATCGACGCCACCCGCGCGTCGTCGGCGTTCAGCACCGCGAGTCCGCCGCGGTGAAGCGCGCGGACCAGCTCGGACTTCGCGGCGAGGGTCGCCTCGATGCCGCCGAAGCCGCCGGCGTGGGCCATCCCGACCATGAGCACCACACCCACGTCGGGCTCGACAAGACCCGCCAGGCGTGCGATCTCACCCGGCGCGCTGGCGCCGAACTCGCTCACCAGGTACCTCGTCGCCTCCGTCACCCGCAGCATCGTGAGGGGTGCGCCGACCTCGTTGTTGAAGGACGCCTTGGGCGATACCGTCTCGCCTTCGGGCTCGAGGATCCGGGCCAGCAGGTTCTTCGTCGTGGTCTTGCCATTCGATCCGGTGATGCCGACGATCCGCAGGTCACCGCCGGACCGCACCCGTGCGACGACCTCGCGCGCGAGGTCGGCGAGCGCCTCGACGGCGTCGCGCACGACGATCTGCGTGAGCACCGACCTCGGTTCAGCCGCAGCGGAGGCAGCGGATGCGACGGACGATTCGACCGGATGCTCGACGATCGCGACGACAGCCCCGGCAGCCGCCGCGGCGTCCACGAAGAGGTGTCCGTCGGTCTGCTCCCCCGGCTTGGCGACGAAGATCGAGCCGGGGCCGATGAGCCGGGAATCGGTGTCGACGGCTCCGGAGACCACCGTGTCGAGCGTGTCGCCCGGTGCGAGCAGGACCTCGCCGCCGACGGCACGGGCGAGTTCGGAAAGAGTCAGGGTGATCATCAGGTCTCCGGCCGGATCGGAGGCGTCACCCGAACTTGGGCAGCAGCTCCGGCGCCGTCGTCGAGGGCATGACGCGGTAGGTCTTGAGCACCTGCGTCATGGCCTTCTGGAACGCGATCGCGTTGGCCGCAGACGACTTTACCTTCGTCGGCTCGTCGAGCGTGACGACGACGAGGTACTTCGGGTCGTCGGCCGGCGCGAAGCCGATCATGGTCGTGTAGTACACGCCGGCCTTGTACCCGCCGGTTCCGTTCGACTTCTCACCGGTACCGGTCTTCACTGCGAGGCGGTACCCCGGAATCTGGATGACCTTCGAATATCCCGCCTGAAGCGCGACGTTCTCGAGCACGGTCCGCATCTGGGATGCGGTGGACTTCTTGATGACCCTGGTGGGCTCGGGGAGCTTCGGCGTGATGACCTGGCCGCCCGCCGTCGTGCACGACTCGACGAGCGACAGGGGCATCCGCACCCCGTTGTTGGCGATCGCGTCGTACGCGTCGGCCAGTTCCGGCATGGTCGTCGTGACGCCCTGACCGTATGCGGTGTTGTACACGGTCTGGTTGTCCCACTCGGCGACCGGGCGGATGAGACCCTTCTGCTCGCCCGGGAACCCGATGGCGCTGCCGTCGCCGATGCCGAACTTCTTGAAGTAGTCGTAGCGCGTCTGGGGGCTCACCTTCTCGCTGAACTTCGATATGCCGGCGTTCGACGAGTCGATGAGGACACCGGCCAGCGTGTAAGTGTAGGCGGGGTGACTGAAGGAGTCGCGCACGCTCGCGCCGTTGGCGAACCTCTCGTGACTCGACGCCACGACCGTCGAGGTCGGGGACTGCCCGCCGGCGTCGATGACGGTCGACGCGGTGAGGGCCTTGAAGGTCGAGCCCGGCTCGAACCAGTCACGGAAGATGCGGCTGCCGCGATCGGCGGGCTTCGAGGCGTTCACGTCGTTGGGGTCCACGCTCGGCCACTCCGCCGCCGCGCGGATCTTCCCCGTCGCCGTCTCGACCACCAGCACCGCCCCGTGCTTGGCGCCCATGTCCTGCGCCTGCTCGCCGATCAGCTGCTGCATGTACCACTGCAGGTCGCGGTTGATCGTCAGCCGCAGGGTCCCGCCGTCGACCGCGGGCTGTTCGCGCTGGGTGCCCGGGATCACGACACCGTCCTTGCCGCGTTCGAAGGCGCGGGTGCCATTGGTGGCGGCGAGGCACGAGTCCTCGGTCTGTTCGAGGCCCTCGAGCGCGTCGCCGTCGGTGCCCATGAAGCCGACCAGGTTGCCGGCGACCGCGCCGTCTGGGTAGGTCCGCGCCGGATGCTGCACGCACGCCAGGTAGGGTTCGCCCAGCTTCGCGAGCGCCCGGTAGACCTGGGTCGACAGGCCGCGCTCGAGCAGCGCGTAGCGCGACTTCGGATCCGCGGCCAGGGCATCCGCGACGATCTTCTGGACCACTGCGACTTCCTGCCCGGTGAGATCGGCGATCTCGACCGAGACCTTCGACCACGGCTTCGCGGCCGATTTCTTGTCGAGGATGGCCTGATCGATCTGGGTGATCAGAAGCGGATCGAGCTGGCAGTCGTACTCGAGAACGCTGCCCGCGAGCGTCTGACCCGTGTCGTCGAGGATCGAGCCCCGCGTGCCGTACAGCGTCTGCGTGGCGCCGAGAGCGTGCGAGAGCGAGTCCGCGATGTGCTCGTTGGCGTGCACGACCTGGATGTCGACGAGGCGCACGATGAAGCCTGCCAGCACTGCCAGCACGACGGCGAGCGCCACGACGGTGCGCCGGCGCGGGCTTCGCGTTGCTCGTGTCACCATGTGCTCAGTGTGTGCTCGGGGTGGGCAGTCCGTCGGTGATCGGCGGCGGAGTGTTCGCGACTCCGTCGGGACCGACCACCGTCGTCGGGGCGGTGGTGCCTTCGATCGTCGCCTCGGGATCCGTCACGAGCGGAGTGGCCGTGATCAGCGCGTTGGCGACCACGCCGCGGCCGATCGCGTCGATCGACGATGCACCCAGCGACGCGTTCCCAGCCCCCAGCAGCGCGCCGTCGCTGAGTCGGAGGTAGTTCGGCGACGCGGCGATCACCATGCCGAGCGCGGACGCGTTCGCGGCCAGATACTGCGGTGAGCTGAGCCCCGCCACCTCGTCGTAGAGCATCTGCTTCTGGTAGGTCAGGTCGCGCTGCTGCTGCGACAGCGACGACAGCTCGTACGAGCTCTGCGTGGTCAGGATCGACAGCGTCATCTGCGCCGCGCCGATCGTGACGGCCCCGAGCACGGCGACGACCCCGTACAGCAGCCGAGGCCGACGGCGCCGCGCGGGGGCGGCGACGACCCGCAGCCGTCGGCGCGGCGCTTCGGGGCGGCGAGGTGCCGGCGCGCCGGTGTGCGCGGTGGCTGGGGCGCTCATGGAGTCTCCCTCAGGCGCTCTGCCGCGCGCAGGCGCACGGGCGTCGCACGCGGGTTCGTGGCGCGTTCTTCGTCGGACGCGAGCTCCGCCCCCTTGACCAGCAGGCGGAATCGCGGTGCGTGCTCGGGAAGCTCGACCGGCAGCCCGGCGGGAGCGGTCGACGCCGAAGCATGCGCGAACTCCCGCTTGATGAGCCGGTCTTCGAGGGACTGGTACGCGAGCACGACGATGCGGCCCCCGATCGGCAGGATGCCGAGCGCAGCCGGGATCGCCGCTTCGAGCACAGCCAGCTCGCGATTCACCTCGATGCGCAGGGCCTGGAAGACCCGCTTGGCGGGGTGTCCGGTGCGCTGGGCCGCGTACGGCGTGGCGGCGACCAGGATCTCGACGAGCCGTCCGGACCGGTCGATGGGGGCGTCGGCGCGGGCGGCGATGATGGCTCGCGCGTACCGCCCAGCGAGCTTCTCCTCGCCGTAGCGCTCGAAGATCCGCCGCAGGTCGCCCTCGCCGTAGGTCGCCAGGATGTCGGCGGCGGTCGTGCCGGCGGACTGGTCCATGCGCATGTCGAGCGGGGCGTCCTGCGAGTACGCGAATCCGCGATCCGCGACATCCAGCTGCAGGGATGACACCCCGAGATCGAACAGGATCCCGTCCGCGGCGCCGAAACCCGCTGAGGTCACCGCCTGGGCGATGCCGTCGTAGACGGTGTGCACCAGGGTGACGCGATCGCCGAACCTCGCGAGGCGCTCGCCTGCGATGCGCAGCGCATCCTGGTCGCGGTCGAGTCCGACGAGATGGATGCCGGGGAAGCGCTCCAGGAACGCCTCGGAGTGGCCGCCCATCCCGAGCGTGGCGTCGACGAAGACGGTGCCGTCGCGCTCGAGCGCAGGTGCCAGCAGTTCGATGCATCGGTCGAGGAGAACCGGGGTGTGGATGTCGCGCAGGCTCATGATGAGCGGGGCCGTGGTCCCCCGGTCCTGATCCCCATCCGCTCTGACCTGGCGCCGGGGAAGTGCGTCAGGGCGGGAGCGGCTGGGAGTCAGGACCGAGGGCTCAGAACAGGCCCGGAATCACCTCCTGCTCCAGCTCGGCGTAGCTCTCTTCATTGCCTTCGGCGTAGGTGTTCCACGCGTCGGCGTTCCAGATCTCGGCGTGAGCGCCTACGCCGGTGACGACGAGGTCGCGCTCCAGGCCGGCGTAGGCGCGCAGCGGAGGGGGGATGGTGATGCGGTTCTGGCTGTCGGGCTTCTCGGCGCTCGCGCCCGAGAGGAACATGCGGAGGAAGTCGCGGGTGGCTTTGCTGCTCAGCGGCGCTTCGCGGATCCGCTCATGGATCCGCTCGAACTCCTGGCTGCTGAACACGTAGAGGCAGCGATCCTGCCCGCGCGTGACGACGATTCCCGCTCCGAGATCGTCGCGGAACTTGGAAGGGAGGATGACGCGGCCCTTGTCGTCCAGCTTGGGAGTGTGCGTGCCCAACAGCATCGGCCATCACCCCCTTCGTTCCGGCCCCCCGGGTTGTCCGCCACGTTACTCCACTTTCCTCCACTTTGTCACCCATTCGAGGCGCGGCGACGTCCGCTGCCCCCACTGCCGGGCAGGGCAGCACGCAGCGCGAAGCCGACCCCGCGCGCGTGCTGCAACCTTCGCGGCTCCAGGGGCGGGTTCGGCGGCGTGGTCAGCTACGGCGCCGCGGGCATGAAACGAGCACCGACCAACAGGTCGGTGCTCAAGGTTCCTGAGTCAGGCGCGCGATCGCGTCAGTGCTCGCCCTGCCGCTTGTCCCATCGATCGTTCATGCGATCCATGAACGACGAGTTCGAACGAGCGGGCGCCGGGGCGGTCGGATCCGCCGGCATCCGGGTGGCGAGCCGGGTCGGCGTCACAGCGAGGACGACGCCGCCGAGCATGACGAGGAAGCCGATGACGCCGATGATGATGCCGACGACCTCGCCGATGGCGACGCCCACGACGAGCCCACCGAGGCCGAGAAGCACCAGCACGGTGCCGTAGACGATGTTGCGATAACTCAGGGTGCGGCCGTCGCGCTGCGCGCTGACGACGTCCGCGTCGTTGCGCATGAGATGGCGTTCCATCTCGTCGAGCAGTCGCTGCTCCTGTTCGGAGAGTGGCATGCATCCCCCTCTTACTGGCTCGTGCGTTGATTCTACGCGCGCCCTGGATCACTAGGCTAGGCCTGTGGAAGCCTCCCTCGACCCGGTCGAAGCGATTTCCCAGCGACTGGACATCTTTGTCACGGATCAGCGGCAGGCGACAGCGGACCTGGGCGCGGAAGCGGCCCTCCTGGTGCAGTCGGCAGCAGCCGCCGTGGCGGGCGGGAAGCGCCTGCGCGGGCGCTTCTGCATCGCAGGATGGCGCGCCGTCGCGGAGGCATCCAGGCCCGCGGGCCCGGCTCCGCAGCCCGTCGTCACGGCGGCGGCCGCGCTCGAGGTCTTCCACGCCGCCGCGCTGGTCCACGACGACGTCATCGACAACTCCGACACCCGCCGGGGGCGCCCGGCAGCGCACCGCGCGCTCGAGGGTGCGCATCGGGCCACCGGGTGGCTCGGGGATGCCGCGGCCTTCGGCCGTTCATCCGCGATCCTGCTCGGCGATCTGCTCGTGGCATGGAGCGACGATCTGCTCGAAGAAGGGCTGAGCGAGGCATCCCTCCCCCACGCGGTCGCCGCCCGCTCCGCCTACGCGACCATGCGACGCGAGGTCACGATCGGCCAGTTCCTGGACGTGGCCGAGGAGTCGGCCTTCCGCGCCGAGCCCGACGAGCGCCATGCCGCCCGCGCGCTGCGGGTCGCCTCGCTGAAGTCCGCGCGCTACAGCGTGCAGCAGCCGCTCGCGATCGGCGCCGCGCTCGCCGGGGCGGATCTGCCGCAGTCCGCCGCCCTCGCGGCGTTCGGCCATCCGCTGGGCATGGCATTCCAGCTGCGCGACGACGTGCTCGGCGTCTTCGGCGACGCGAACGAGACGGGCAAGCCGTCCGGGGACGATCTGCGCGAAGGCAAGCGCACCGTCCTCGTCGCCTACGCGCGCGAGGCGCTCCCGCCCTCGGCACGCCGGATCATCGACGAGCTCATCGGCGATCCCGAGCTCGATGACGATCAGATCGCGTCGCTGCAGCGCACCATCGTCGACAGCGGCGCACTGGAGCGCGTGGAGGCGCTCATCACCGACTACGCCAGGGAAGCCGATCGCGCGCTCTCGGGCGTGCGCCTGGGCAACGCCGCGGTGGGCGAGCTGCGGGATCTCGCGCGATCCGCGACTGTACGCGTCACCTGAGGCGCCGGCACCGGGGGGCCGTGCGATCTCGGAGCGATCGGAGCGACCTCAGGCCTGGCTCTGCGCGACCCGGCGCACTTCGCTCTTGCGTCCGGCGCGGAGCGCTTCGATCGGCGGGATGCCGATGGACTCCTCGTCGCTGAGCAGCCAGTCGATCGCCTCGTCGTCGGTGAATCCCGCGTCGTGCAGCACGAAGACCGTGCCCCGCAGCGACGACAGCGGATGGCCGTCGACCAGGAAGACGGCGGGCACCTTCAGCGCACCGTCGCGGCGCGAGCCGATGAGCTGGAATTCGTCGAGCATGCGCCGCACGCGGCCCAGCGGCTCACCCAGCGCCTCCACGAGTTCGGGCAGGCTGAGCCAGTCGGTCTGGATTCGCGGCGCGGAGTCAGCGGTCACCAAGCCACTATCCCATCCGGACGGGAGTCCGTGCACGCCGCGGGTCAGGTCACATCTGCCACATACGTCACTTCAGCCACTCCTATAGCACCAGTTGACACGAATTGACTTCCGTGACACGGTTTCCAAAGTCGATAGAGGGGGGATCTCTTGCGACCTGAGGAATCGACCCACCGTGGGCGCACTGCGCGGACTGTGGCCGCCGGCGCGCCCTTCGCGCTCGCCGGATCCATCGCTCTCGCGCTGAGCGGCACGCCTGCGAACGCCGTCGACACGCGTTCCGATCAGCGGATGCTGCGCGCCCTGCCGGCATCCGCTGACCGGGCTCCCGCCACGCTGCGTGCGCTGCGCGGAGCCTCTGGGGCGCTGCCCGCGAACTACATCGTCAAGCGGGGCGACACCATCAACGCGATCGCAACGCGCTTCGGACTGCGGACCGTGGACGTGCTCGCGCTGAACGGTCTGAGCTGGAAGTCGGTCATCTATCCCGGCCAGGTGCTGCGCCTGACCGGCTCGGCAGCGGCTGCGCAGACGGCGCCCGTCGCCGCGGCGCCGAGGGCGGCATCCGGGACGTACACGATCAAGGCGGGCGACACGATCAGCTCGATCGCTCAGCGACACGGCTTGTCGGTGCGATCGGTGCTCGCCGCCAACCGGCTGGGCTGGTCCTCCGTGATCTATCCGGGACAGAAGCTCGTCATCCCGGGCGGAGCGGCGCCGGCCGCCCCGGCCGCGCCTGCGCCGCGGCCGCCCGCGGCGGCTCCCTCGGTCGGCGGCACGTACGTCGTCAGAGCGGGCGACACCATCAGCTCCATCGCGCAGCGCCACGGCGTTTCCGTGCGGTCGGTCCTGGCTGCGAACAAACTCGGCTGGTCGTCGATCATCTATCCGGGCGAGAAGATCGCGATCCCGCTCAAGGCGGCCCCCGCGGCCGCGGTCGTGTCGATTCCCGGCTTCGACGCGGAGCAGCTGTCCAACGCCAAGCTCATCGTGCGCATCGGGCGTCAGCTCGGGGTCCCCGACCGCGGCATCGCCATCGCGCTCGGCGCGGCGATGCAGGAGTCCGGGATGCGCAATCTCGGCTGGGGGGATCGCGACTCGGTGGGTCTCTTCCAGCAGCGGCCGAGTGCCGGCTGGGGCACTGAGGCCCAGGTCAAAGACGCGACGCGCGCGACGAAGGCGTTCTACGGCGGGCATTCCGATCCGAACGGCATCACGACCCAGGGACTCCTGGACATCCCGGGCTGGCAGAGCATGACCTTCACGCAGGCCGCGCAGGCGGTGCAGGTCTCGGCGTACCCCGACGCCTACGCGCAGTGGGAGAAGCCTGCGGCCGCGTGGCTGGCCGCCCTCCGCTGACGGCCGGATGACGAGCGGGTCCGCTCGGGCAGGCTCTGAGCCCGCCAGGGGTGAGCCGTTCCGCCGGCTCGCAGGAACCCGTCCGTAGACTCTCAGCGTGAGCACGAGTCAGCAGACCGACCCGCTGATCGGGCGTCTCGTCGACGGCCGGTACCGGGTCCGCGCGCGAATCGCGCGCGGCGGGATGGCGACCGTGTACGTGGCGACCGATCTGCGCCTCGAGCGGCGGATCGCGCTCAAGGTGATGCACGGGCACCTCAGCGACGACACCGTGTTCCAGAGCCGGTTCATCCAGGAGGCCCGCGCGGCCGCTCGGCTGGCCGACCCGAACGTCGTGAACGTCTTCGACCAAGGTCAGGACGGAGACATGGCGTACCTCGTCATGGAGTATCTTCCGGGAATCACCCTGCGCGAGCTGCTGCGAGAACAGCGACGGCTCACGACCCCGCAGACGATCACGATCATGGACGCGATCCTGTCGGGGCTGTCCGCCGCGCACCGCGCCGGCATCGTCCACCGCGACGTCAAGCCCGAGAATGTGCTGCTCGCCGAGGACGGGCGAATCAAGATCGGCGACTTCGGGCTCGCCCGCGCCACCAGCGCGAACACCGCCACCGGTGCGCAGCTACTCGGCACGATCGCGTATCTCGCCCCCGAGCTCGTCACGCGCGGCACCGCCGATGCGCGCAGCGACATCTATGCCCTCGGCATCATGCTCTACGAGATGCTCACCGGCGAGCAGCCGTACAAGGGCGAGCAGCCGATGCAGATCGCCTTCCAGCACGCGACCGATTCCGTGCCGCGCCCGAGCGTCAAGAACCCCGCCGTGCCCGAGCCTCTGGACGAGCTCGTGCTGTGGGCCACCGAGAAGAACCCCGACGATCGTCCGGTCGACGCCCGCGAGATGCTCGACCGGCTGCGCGAGATCGAGCGCGATCTCGGCGTGTTCCCCCAGGTGTCGCGTACTCCCCCGGCAGGCACGATCCGAGAGGGAACCTCCACTGGCGAGCTGACGGCGGTGCTGCCGGTCGCCGTGACCGGACCGGCATCCACTGTCGGCGATGTCGACAACGCCGCCCGCCTTCGCCGTGCCACCAGGCGCCGGCAGGGCAAGGGGTGGTGGATCCTCGCGCTCGTCCTGCTCCTCGCGGCCCTCGCCGCAGGTGCCGGCTGGTGGTTCGGCTCGGGTCCGGGTTCGATGGTGGCGGTGGCGGATGTCGCGAACCTGACGTTCGAGCAGGCCCAGGCGAGGCTCGCCGACGATTCGCTCGTCGCGGTTCAGAAGGGCGAGAACAGCCTCGATGTCGCTGCGGGCACGGTGATCGGCACGGATCCCGCCGCCGGCGCACGCGTCGACAAGGACTCCGACGTGAAGGTGATCGTGTCGCTAGGGCCGGCGGCCGTCACCATCGCGAAGGTCATCGACAAGACCGAGACCGAGGCCCGGGGCGTCCTGAAGTCTCAGGCGATCTCCGTGGGCGACAAGAACACCCAGTTCTTCACGAATGCGGCACGCGATGTGGTCGTCGGCATGATGCTCGACCCGGCCGGAGACGCGAAGCCCATCGCCTGCGGCGAGGGGTGCGCGGCGCACCAGGGCGACTCCGCGACGCTGTGGGTGTCGCTCGGTCACCTGCCCGGAGTCCAGGGTCAGTCCGCCGACCAAGCACGCCAGACGCTGACGGATGCCGGACTGGTGGTGGCGAAGGACGTTCAGAAGACGTCGAGTGAGAGCATCCCCGAGGGACAGGTCATCGGCACGACCGATCGTGCCGGCGGCGGATGGTGGCGCCCGGGCGACGGGACCACGCTCATCGTGTCGACCGGGCCGCCGCTGTTCCCGATCCCCGACGTCAAGGGGCTCACGCGCGACGACGCGATCGCCAAGCTCGAGGGTCAGGGCTTCCAGGTGGACTACGCGGTGTTCTGGGGTCCGTTCCCGAACTCGCTCACCGAGGTGACGGGCTCCGACCCCGGCCCCGGCGACCTCCACAAGAAGGGCACGCGCGTCTACATCGAGATCACGGCCAAGCGGTAACCCGCCCTGGCACGTGCGACGCGCAGCGACGTCAGCGCGTCTCGAGCTCCTCGGCCACCAGGAACGCCAGTTCGAGGCTCTGCATGTGATTGAGGCGCGGGTCGCACAGGCTCTCGTAGCGGGTCGCGAGCGTCGCCTCGTCGATCATCTCGGATCCGCCGAGGCATTCGGTGACGTCATCACCGGTGAGCTCGATGTGGATGCCGCCGGGGAAGGTGCCGACCGTGCGATGCGCCTCGAAGAACCCGCGCACCTCGTCCACGACGTCGTCGAACCGACGGGTCTTGTACCCGGTCGGCGTCGTCATGCCGTTGCCGTGCATCGGGTCGGCGACCCACAGCGGTGTCGCGCCGGAGTCGCGCACCGCCTGCAGCAGCGGCGGCAGCGCGTCGCGGATCCGGCGCGCACCCATCCGCGTGATGAACGTCAATCGCCCGGGCTCGCGATCGGGGTCGAGCTTGTCGATCAGCTCGAGCGCGGCATCCGGCGTCGTGGACGGACCGAGCTTCACCCCGATCGGATTGCGGATCCTCGAGAAGTAGTCGACATGCGCGCCGTCGAGGTCGCGGGTGCGCTCACCGATCCAGACGAAGTGCGCCGACGTGTTGTACGGCGTGCCGGTGCGCGAGTCGATGCGGGTCATCGGCCGCTCGTAGTCCATGAGCAGGCCTTCGTGGCTGGTGTAGAACTCGACGCGCCGCAGCTCGTCGAAGTCGGCGCCGGCGGCCTCCATGAACTTCATGGCGCGATCGATCTCGTGGGCGAGCCGTTCGTACTGCTGGTTGGCCGGGTTCTCGGCGAAGCCCTTGTTCCACGAGTGCACCTCGCGCAGATCGGCGAAGCCGCCCTGGGTGAAGGCGCGGATGAGATTGATGGTCGATGCGGCGGTGTGGTAGCCCTTGAGCAGTCGCTGCGGGTCGGCCCGGCGCGAGGCCTCCGTGAAGTCGAAGCCGTTCACGATGTCGCCGCGGTAGGCGGGCAGCGTCACATCGCCGCGGGTCTCGGTGTCGCTCGAGCGGGGCTTGGCGAACTGGCCCGCCATCCGTCCCATCTTCACGATCGGCATCGAGGCGCCGTACGTGAGCACGACGGCCATCTGCAGCACGGTCTTGATCCGGTTGCGGATCTGCTCCGCCGTCGCGCCCGCGAACGTCTCGGCGCAGTCACCGCCCTGCAGCAGGAATGCGCGACCGGATGCCGCCCGCGCCAGCTTGTCGCGCAGGTTGTCGACCTCGCCTGCGAAGACGAGCGGCGGCAGCGTGGCGATCTCGGCGGACACGGCGGCGACGGCGTCCGTGTCGGGCCACTCGGGCTGCTGTTTGATGGGCAGGGTCCGCCAGTGGTCGAGGGCGTCGAGCTGCTGAGGCATCCGCTCAGTCTATAAGCGGGCGGTGTCCGCCCGGCTCCGCCAGCACCCGCCGCCCGGTGCAGCCCTCAGGGTCGAACGACTGCGTCACGCCGCCGTCTTGACCCGGTCCTTGACGGTGGATGCATAGACGTCGTCGTACTGCTGCTCCCCCAGGCGCTGCAGGGCCACCATGATCTCGTCCGTGATGGAGCGGAGGATGTATCGATCGCCTTCCATGCCCTCGAACCGGGAGAAGTCGAGCGGTTCGCCGATGACGATGCCGATCCGCACCACACGCGGGATCCGCGTGCCGATGGGCATCATGACGTCGGTGTCGACCATGACCACCGGCACGACCGGCACATGCGCCTCGAGGGCCATTCGCGCGATTCCGGTGCGGCCCCGGTAGAGCTTGCCGTCGGGGCTGCGGGTGCCCTCGGGGTAGATGCCCAGCAGATCGCCGCGGCCCAGCACCTGCAGGCCGGTGTTGAGGGATGCCTCGGACGCCTTTCCGCCCGATCGGTCGATGGGCAGCTGGCCCGTCGCCTTGAAGAACATCCGCGTCGCCCAGCCCTTGATCCCCTTGCCGGTGAAGTAGTCGCTCTTGGCCAGGAACGAGACCGGTCGATCGATCATGAGCGGCAGGAAGATCGAGTCGACGAACGAGAGGTGGTTGCTTGCGAGGATGGCGCCGCCTTCGGCGGGCACGTTGCGACGGCCGACGATCCACGGGCGGAAGATCGCTTTCGAGATCGGCCCGATCACGACGTATTTCATCAGCCAGTAGAACATCGTCTATCCCTGTGGGCTCGCCAGGTCGGCGGCACCGATCAGGCCGGCGTCGTTGCCGAGCTGAGCGATCGCGAAGGCCGCGACCGGCCGCTCACCATAGCCCGGCAGCGACGTCTCGTACGCCATCCGCACGGGCGCGAGCAGCTCCTCACCCAGCTGGGCCACGCCGCCGCCGATGACGAACAGCTGCGGGTCGAGCACCGCCTGGAATCCGCCGCACGCCTCGCCGAGCGCGGTCGCCACTCGGCGCAGCGCCTCTGTCGCGCCGGGATCGCCGGCCAGCACCAGCCGCGACACCGCAGGTCCGCTGATCGAGCCCTTCTCGGCGCGGAGTGCTGCGAGCTCGTCTCCGATGCCGCCGGCATCCGCGATCTCGTTGGCCGCCCGCTGCAGCGCGCGGCCGGACGCGTACTGCTCGAGGCACCCGTTCTGCCCGCAGCCGCAGGGCAGGCCGTCGCGGATGAAGCGTGTGTGACCGAGTTCACCCGCGATGCCGTGTCCGCCGCGGAACAGCTGGCCGTCGGTCACGACGGCCCCGCCGACGCCGGTGCCCATCGTGAGCATCACCATGTGCTCGACATCCCGACCCGCGCCGAAGCGGAACTCGGCCCAGCCGGCCGCGTTCGCATCGTTCTCGATGATGACGGGGACGTCGATGCGCGACTCGATCGTCGCCTTGAGCGGCTCGTCGTGCCAGTCGATGTTGGGAGCGTGGATCACCGTCGCCCGATCGCGGTCGACGAAGCCGGCCGCCGCGACGCCGACGGCCGAGATGTCGTGGTCCGCGCCGAAATGCCGTGCCATGTCCACGACCGCGTCGGCGAGCTCGCGCGTGTCGACGGGAGTGTCGACGCGGAGCTTCTCGACGATGTGTCCGTCCTCGTCGACGACTCCTCCTGCGATCTTCGTCCCGCCGATGTCGATCCCGACTTTGAGCACCGCTCATCCTCTCCCACCGGCGCTCTGGCGACGGCGCCTTGCAGTCTAGCCGCGCGGCGGCATCCACACCCCCCGTTCGCGCTCACGGCCCGACGATAGACTCGGCGGAAGCCTCAGTCAGAAGTTCGAACCGGTACCGAAGGAGTTGCCGTGGTGCAATTCGAAGTCCCTGCGATCGTCCCAGCCGATCCGCGGGCAAACGTCACCGACCTGCTCGTGGAGCGGGTAAAGGCGACCCCCCAGCTGGTCCTGTTCGGCGTGCCGGAGGGCGATGGATGGCGTGACGTCACCGCCGCCGAGTTCCAGTCGCAGGTGATCGCGCTCGCGAAGGGCTTCGCGGCAGCCGGCATCCAGCCCGGAGACAAGGTCGGGTTCATCGCGCGGACCACCTACGAGTGGACGCTGGTGGACTTCGCCCTGTTCTACGCGGGAGCGGTCATGGTGCCGATCTACGAGACGAGCTCGGCCGCGCAGGTCGCCTGGAACCTCACCGACTCCGGCGCGATCGGCTGCATCGTCGAGTCGTCCGAGCACTCCGCACGCCTCGACGAGGTCCGCGCCGACCTACCGCTCATCCGCTCGGTGTGGGCGATGCACGACGGCGCGCTCGACAAGCTCGTGGCAGAGGGCAGGGACGTGACGGATGCCGAGATCGAGCGGCGCCGCACGATCGCGAACGGCGCCGACATCGCGACGCTCATCTACACCTCGGGGTCGACAGGCCGGCCCAAGGGCTGCGTGCTCACGCACAGCAACTTCGTCGAGCTCACCCGCAACTCGTCGAAGGCTTTGAGCGAGGTGGTCGAGACGCCCGGCGCATCGACCCTGCTGTTCATCACGACCGCCCACGTCTTCGCGCGGTTCATCTCGCTGCTGACCGTCCACGCCGGCGTCAAGACCGGCCACCAGCCGGACACCCGTCACCTGCTGCCCGCGCTCGAGTCCTTCAAGCCGACGTTCCTGCTCGCGGTCCCGCGCGTGTTCGAGAAGGTCTACAACTCGGCCGAGCAGAAGGCCGAGGCCGGTGGCCGGGGCAAGATCTTCCGGTCCGCAGCGCAGACCGCGATCGACCACTCGAAGCTGGAGCAGGACGGCAAGAAGATCCCGATCATGATGAAGGCCAGGTTCTGGCTCTTCGACAAGCTCGTCTACAGCAAGCTGCGTTCCGCGATGGGCGGCAAGGTCGTTTACGCCGTCTCGGGCTCCGCACCGCTCGGCCACCGCCTCGGCCACTTCTTCCACAGCCTCGGCATCACGATCCTCGAAGGCTACGGGCTCACCGAGACGACGGCTCCCGCGACGGTGAACCTCGCGACCAAGTCCAAGATCGGCACGGTCGGCCCGGTGCTGCCCGGTGTCGGCGTCCGCATCGCGGACGACGGCGAGATCCAGGTGCGCGGCATCGATGTGTTCAAGGAGTATTGGCGCAATCCCGAGGCCACCGCCGAGGCATTCGACGGCGACTGGTTCAAGACCGGCGACATCGGCACGTTCGACGACGAGGGATTCCTCACCATCACGGGCCGCAAGAAGGAGATCATCGTCACGGCGGGCGGCAAGAACGTCGCGCCCGCGGTCCTCGAGGACCCGATTCGGGCGAACCCGATCATCGGGCAGGTCGTCGTGGTGGGCGACCAGAAGCCGTTCATCTCGGCACTCGTGACGCTCGACCCCGAGATGCTGCCGACGTGGCTGGGGAACAACGGCTTGGCGGCGGACATGCCGCTCGCCGAATGCGCGAAGAACGACGCCGTGCGCGCGGAGGTGCAGCGCGCGATCGACCGGGCGAACAAGAACGTGTCGCGCGCCGAGTCGATCCGCAAGTTCACGATCCTGGCCGACGAATGGACCGAGGCCAGCGGCCACCTGACGCCGAAGATGAGCATCAAGCGCAACGTGATCATGGATGACTACGCGGGAGCGATCGACGAGATCTACAGCGTTCCCGCCGACACGAGGAACGTGGCGCTGCCGTAGCGCGAACCCTTCGCGCCCGGTCGCGCAGCGACACGAAACGCGCGTGACCATCCCGCATGCGCGGAGCGTTCGGCTCCGCGACCGGCGGGGGTCAGAACCAGTCGGACTCGCGGATCTCGCGCATCGCCACCCGTCGCGTCTCGGGCGTCAGCCGCTCGAGGAACAGCCTGCCGTCGAGGTGGTCGGTCTCGTGCTGCAGCGCCTGCGCCAGCAGTCCTTCGCCTTCGAGGACGACCTCGTTGCCGTCGAGGTCGATGCCGACCACCTTCGCCCACGGGTGCCGTATCGCGTCGTGCCACACACCCGGCACGGACAGGCATCCTTCGCCGACCGGCTCCGGCTCGCCCGAGACCTCGACGAGCACGGGATTGATGACGTACCCGATTTCGCCGTCGATGTTGTAGCTGAACGCTCGAAGTCCGACGCCGATCTGCGGGGCTGCGAGACCGGCGCGGCCGGGCAGCTCCACGGTGTCGACGAGATCGCGGACCAGCGCGCGCACACCCTCGTCGATCTCACCGATCGGACTGCTGACCGACTTGAGCACCGGGTCTCCGAAGACCCGAATGGCACGAACCGCCATGGGATGCCTAGGCCGCGGGTGCGAGGGACCGCAGACCCTCCACCACCGAGGCCGCGAGCTCCCGCGCCGCCAGACGAGTCGACGGACGCAGATCGCGGAACGAGATCGCGCTGCCGGCTGCGATGTGCGGGTCGTATGGCACCCGCACGACATTGCGCACGCGGCTGCGGAAATGCGATTCGAGCTCCTCCTGCCGGACGAGCGGGGTGCCCGGACGTGATGCGTTGAGCACCACGACCGCCGTGCGCACCTGCTCGGAGTACCCGTTCGTCTCCAGCCACGTCAGCGTCTCGGACGCGAGCCGCGCCTCGTCCACGCTCAGCCCCGACACGATGACGAGTTGATCCGCGAGGTCGAGCGTCGCGCCCATGACCGAATGCACGATGCCGGTGCCGGTATCGGTCAGCACGATCGAGTAGTAGTGCGCGGCGAGCGAAGCGACGTCGAGGTAGTCGCGATCGCTGAACGCCTCGGACACGCGAGGGTCGGAATCCGATGCCAGCACGTCCAGGCGGGTGTCGTCGCGTGCGACGATCCCCGACAGGTCGTTGTACCCGACGACCTCTCCGCGCGCGCGCACCAGGTCGCGCACCGTCTTGCCGCTGCTGTGGGCGATGCGCTCCGCGAGCGTGCCCCGGTCGGGGTTCGCGTCGACGGCGATGACGCGGTCGTCGCGGGCGTCGGCGAGGGCCATGCCCAGCAGCATGGTCACGGTGGTCTTGCCGACGCCGCCCTTGCGCGAGAGCACGGGGACGAACCGCGCACCGCCGGTCAGCGGCGCCGCGATGCGCCGATCGAGTTCCTTGCGAGCACGGGCGTGCTTGCCGTCGCCGAGGTTGATGCGGTGACCCGAGATCGCGTAGATGAACTGCTGCCATGCGCCTTCGGGCTCGGGTCCGACAACCTGATGCGGGTCGAGCAGACGGTCAGCGGTGAGCAGATCGGCGCTCTCATGCTCGACCTTCAGCTCGCCAAGACGCTTCGACGTCAATTCGACCTCCGTGTGGGGCGGGTTGACCCGTTCGACCATGTGGATCCGGTCGAGCGTTTCGGGGTGATAGGCCTCGCGGCGGGTCGCCGGCGTCGACCCGGTGATGGTGGGCGGCTCGGCCACCGCGGCCGCGATCGCGCCCGCGATCATGGCGTCGTAGCCCGACCCCGATTCCAGCGCAGCATCCGCCTCGTGGTCTTCTGCGGCGGGGGGGTGAGCCTCGTCGTCGCCGACGACATCCGCATCTTCGACATCTGGTTCAGACATGGCAGACGCCTCCGTATTCTCATCGTCGTTCGCCTCGCCCGCACCGCCCGGACCTGCGTCAACGATCTCGCCCTCGGCCGTCTCGGTCGGCACGAATGCCTCGATGGTGGGCACCTCGTCGCCGATCACGTCGTCATCGCCCTCGAGGTCGTCCTCGACCCCGGACGGCAGATCCACGCTCACTCGCTCGGTGGCGTCACCGAGGATGCCGAGCCCGGCGGTCTCGATGCTTCCAGTATCTGAGAGCACGCCGTGTGCGGGGTCGTCGGGCGTGTGGTCAGGGCGATCGGGCGTCACTGCAGGATTCTCCCCAGGAGAGTCGGACGGCATTCAGGTAGGTGCCGCCTCAAGGCTAATGCGCAGGACGGACGACGACCAAAAGGTCTCCGGCTTCGACCTGCTGCGTTTCGCTGATCGCGGCTCGATCGACGACACCGCCGACGGGCGCCGTGATCGCCGCCTCCATCTTCATCGCCTCGATGGATGCGACGGGCTGGCCGACCGTGACGGTGTCGCCGACGGCGATCTTGAGCGTCACGACTCCTGAGAAGGGGGCGGCGATCTGACCGGGCTTGGAGGTATCCGCTCGCTCGGCCTGACGGACGTCGACCTTGATGCTGCGGTCGCGCACGTACACCGGTCGCAGCTGGCCGTTCAGTGTCGTCATCACCGTCCGGATGCCCTTGGGATCCGCCTCGCCGATGGCTTCCAGCCCCACGTACAGCTGCACTCCCGGGTCGATCTCCGCGATGTGCTCCTCGCCTGGCTGCAACCCATAGAGGTAGTCGGGCGTGCCCAGCGCGGAGAGATCGCCGTAGGTCTCGCGGTTGGTCTCGAAGTCGTTCGCTGGCCCCGGGAAGAGAAGTCTGTTGAGCGTGCGGCGTCGCTCCGCGGTGTCGCCTGCCAGTCCATCGCGCTCCTGGTCGGTGAGCGGCGGAACATCGATCGAGATGTGCCGGCCGGCGAGCACCTTGGTGCGGAACGGCTCCGGCCAGCCGCCGGGCAGGTCGCCCAGCTCCCCTGCCATGAAACCGACGACCGAGTCAGGGATGTCATACTTCTGGGGATTCTCGGCGAAGTCGGCCGGATCTGCGTTCGCCGCGACGAGTGCCAGGGCCAGGTCGCCGACGACCTTCGACGACGGGGTCACCTTGGGGATGCGCCCGAGGATGCGATCTGCCGCAGCGTACATGTCCTCGATGCGCTCGAACTCATCCGCCATCCCCAGTGCGATCGCCTGCTGGCGGAGATTGGAGAGCTGTCCGCCCGGAATTTCGTGATGGTACACGCGGCCGGTCGGTCCTGGAAGACCAGACTCGAATGGGCTGTAGAGGTGGCGCACGCCCTCCCAATACGGCTCGAGATCGCTCACGGCCGCGAGGTCGAGACCGGTGTCGCGCTCGGTGTGGGCGAGCGCCGCGACCAGCGCCGACAGCGAGGGCTGACTGGTCGTGCCCGAGAGAGGCGCGGCCGCGGCATCCACCGCATCCACCCCCGCCGCACTCGCCGCCAGCAGCGTCGCGAGCTGGCCGCCCGCGGTGTCGTGCGTGTGCAGATGGACCGGAAGATCGAAGCGCTCGCGCATGGCCGTGACGAGCTTCGCTGCGGCGGCCGGCCGCAGCAGCCCCGCCATGTCCTTGATCGCGAGGATGTGAGCCCCGGACTCGACGATCTTGTCAGCGAGCCGCAGGTAATAGTCGAGCGTGTAAAGCGTCTCGGCGGGATCGAGCAGGTCGGCGGTATAGCAGACGGCTACCTCGGCCAGCGCTGTGCCGGTCTCCAGTACAGCGTCGATCGCCGTGCGCATCTGGCTGACGTCGTTCAGGGCGTCGAAGATGCGGAAGATGTCGACACCGGTGGCGGCCGCTTCTCGCACGAACGCGTGGGCGACCTCGTCCGGCCGCGGCGTGTAGCCCACGGTGTTGCGCCCACGCAGCAGCATCTGGATGGGGATGTTCGGGATCGCCTCTCGCACCGCGGCGAGTCGCTCCCACGGGTCCTCGGCGAGGAAGCGGAGTGCGACGTCGTAGGTCGCACCTCCCCAGGCCTCGATCGAGAGCAGCTCGGGCGTCATGCGCGCCACGTGCGGTCCGACCCGGACGAGGTCGCGGGTGCGGACGCGGGTCGCCAGCAGCGACTGGTGCGCGTCGCGGAATGTCGTCTCTGTCACCGCGAGCGGCACCTGCGCGCGCAGCGCGCGGGCGAATCCAGTCGGGCCGAGCTCCCGCAGACGCTGGAGGTTTCCGGCCGGCGGCGCCGCCGAGAGGTCGATGGCCGGCAGCTTGCTCCCGGGCGAGACCGAGACCGGCTTCTCGCCATACGGGCGATTTACGGTCACATCGCCCAGCCAGTTGAGCAGCTTGGTCGCGCGGTCGCGCGACTGGTTGACGGTGAGCAGCGCGGGGCGCTCTTCGATGAAGGCCGTGCTCAGGTCGCCCGCGACGAAGGCGGGATCGTCCAGCACGGCACGAAGGAACGGGATGTTCGTGGCGACGCCTCGGATGCGGAACTCCGCGAGTGCGCGCTTGGCGCGGGCGACGGCTGATGGAAAGTCGCGTGCCCGGCACGTGAGCTTTGCGAGCATCGAGTCGAAATGAGGGCTGATCTGTGAGCCCGCAGCGGTGGTGCCGCCGTCGAGGCGGATGCCTGCGCCGCCCGGTGAGCGGTAGGTCGTGATACGCCCGGTGTCGGGGCGGAAGCCCTGCGACGGGTCCTCGGTAGTGATGCGGCACTGCAGCGCCGCGCCGCGCAGCACGATGTTCTCCTGGGCGAGGCCGAGGTCATTGAGGGTCTCGCCCGCGGCGATGCGCATCTGTGACTGAACCAGGTCGACGTCCGTTACCTCTTCGGTGACCGTGTGCTCTACCTGGATGCGAGGGTTCATCTCGATGAACACGTGATCGCCGGCTCGATCGCCGGCGGTGTCGACGAGAAATTCGACGGTTCCCGCGTTCACATACCCGATCGACTCGGCGAACGCCACCGCGTCGCGGTGAAGCGCCGCGCGCAGTTCGTCGGAGATGTTGGGCGCCGGCGCGATCTCGATCACCTTCTGATGCCGGCGCTGGACGGAGCAGTCCCGCTCGAACAGGTGGACGGTGTGGCCCGTGGCATCCGCGAGGATCTGCACTTCGATGTGACGCGGGCGCACAACCGCCTGCTCCAAGAACACGCGGGCGTCGCCGAACGCCGCGCCGGCCTCGCGCATGGCCTCGGCGATCGCGGGCGGGAGTGCGCCGGGGGTCTCGACGCGACGCATGCCACGGCCGCCGCCGCCGGCCACCGCCTTGACGAAGATCGGGAATCCGATGTCGGCCGCCTGAGCGACGAGCTCGTCTACGTCTTCCGACGCCTCCGTCGAGCGCAGCACAGGAACTCCCGCGGCTGTCGCGTAATGCTTCGCGGTGACTTTGTTGCCGGCCATCTCGAGTGCCATCGCCGGTGGCCCGATGAAGGTGATGCCGTTCTCGGCTGCTCGCGCGGCGAGCTCTGGATTCTCGGAGAGGAACCCGTAGCCGGGGTAGATGGCATCCGCACCAGCCTCCCGAGCGACGCGGATGATCTCATCGACATCGAGGTAGGCGCGCACGGGATGGCCGCGTTCACCGATGACGTACGACTCGTCGGCCTTCTGGCGATGAATCGAGCCACGATCCTCGTAGGGGTAGACCGCGACGGTGCGGGCCCCGAGTTCATACGCGGCTCGAAACGCCCGGATGGCGATTTCTCCGCGGTTCGCGACAAGGATCTTTCGGAACATGCACACCTCGCTGAGCGGCCTTGAGAGCGGGTTGAGTGTGCCTTCAGCCTACGGGAAGGTAACGTAGTGCCTTGTGCACGTACTCTCCGTCAGCTCGCTCAAGGGCGGGGTCGGCAAGACAACCGTGACGCTGGGACTCGCTTCCGCTGCTTTTGCGCGGGGAGTTCGCACGCTCGTGGTCGATCTCGACCCCCAGTCCGATGTCTCGACGGGCATGGACATCCAGGTCGCCGGGCGCCTCAACGTCTCGGATGTCCTCGGCAACCCCAAAGAAAAAGTCGTCCGTCAGGCCATCACCTCCAGCGGGTGGGCCAAGGTCCACCCCGGAATCATCGATGTGATGATCGGCAGTCCGTCCGCCATCAACTTCGACGGCCCGCACCCGAGCGTGCGAGACGTGTGGAAGCTCGAAGAGGCGCTCGCCACGATCGAGGCGGACTACGACCTCGTCCTGGTCGACTGCGCACCGTCGCTCAATGCGCTGACCCGCACGGCGTGGGCGGCATCCGACCGTGTGATCGTCGTCACCGAGCCGGGCCTGTTCTCCGTCGCCGCCGCCGACCGGGCACTCCGCGCGATCGAAGAGATCCGCCGCGGTCTGTCGCCGCGGCTGCAGCCGCTCGGGATCGTCGTGAACCGCGTGCGGCCGCAGTCGATCGAGCACCAGTTCCGGATCAAGGAGCTGCGCGACATGTTCGGTCCGCTGGTGCTCGCGCCGCAGCTGCCCGAGCGCACCTCGCTGCAGCAGGCGCAGGGTGCTGCGAAGCCGTTGCACATCTGGCCCGGCGACTCCGCTCAGGAGCTCGCCGCCGACTTCGACGCCCTGCTGGACCGCGTGATGCGGACGGGCCGCATCCCGGTGGCCGGCGAGGCGCGCGCATAGCCCTTCCGGTCCCCCCCGGTCGTTGAGCGAGGGAGCGCAGCGACCGAGACGAAACGCGCCGGACGTCCCGCAACGCGCGCTCGCTCAGCCACTGGAGGAGCGGCCGGGAATGGGGTCAGGCAGTGCGGGCGGCGCGACGAGCGGAGAGCTCGTCCATCGCATCGGGCGACTGCGCATCGAAGTCGACGAGCGTCGACTCGACCTCGCTGAGCACCTTGCCGACTGCGATGCCGAAGACACCCTGTCCGCGACTCACGAGGTCGATGACCTCGTCGTTCGATGTGCACAGGTAGACGGACGCCCCGTCGCTCATGAGCGTGGTGCCGGCGAGATCGCGGATGCCGGACGAACGCAGCTGCTCGACCGCCGTGCGGATCTGCTGCAGCGAGATCCCGGTGTCGAGCAGGCGCTTCACCAGCTTCAGGACCAGGATGTCGCGGAAGCCGTACAGCCGCTGCGAGCCCGAACCGGTGGCTCCTCGAACCGTGGGTTCGACGAGCTCGGTGCGTGCCCAGTAGTCGAGCTGTCGATAGGTGATGCCGGCGGCACGGGCTGCGACGGCACCGCGGTAGCCGACCTCGTCGTCCATCTGCGGAAGTCCGTCGGTGAAGAGGAGATCCGCCACGAATGGCTGATCGTCGCCTGTTTCGCGAGCGGTCATGCGCATCCCCCCTCGAGATCCGTTGGTTCCACGCTAGATCAGCCTCCCCCATGCGGCAACGACATACGCGCCGAGCCGTCGGCGTGTCGCGTGGCGCGACCGCCCGACCTGCCGTTGGGTCGACCGTTCAGGAGAGCAGCCGGTCGAGAGCGGATCGCACGAAGATCGTGCGGACCTCTTCGAGACGCTTCGCAAGCTCGCCCGCGAGTTCTCCGGCGCGGCCGCGGGAGGCGGCATCCGTCCTCCGCAGCAGCGGCGCGAGGGCCGACTCGACCAGCGACACATCCCGCTCGGCGCTCTGCCGCAGCGCCCGCACGTGACGCGGCTCGATGCCGTGCCGGTCGAGCGCGACGAGCGCCCGCAGCAGCGTGACGGACTGCTCGGTGTACGACTCCGCGCCGATGAGCACACCGGTGCTGATCGCGTCGTTGAGCAGCTGCGGAGCGGCGCCTGCCGCGACGAGCAGCTCGTCACGGCGATAGCGGCGCGGAGCCGGCACGATCGAGGGCGGCGGCACGGCTGTCGGGGTCGCGGGGTCGCGCCCGGCATCGACGTCCTCGAGGTACTCGCGGATGACGACGAGCGGCAGGTAGTGGTCGCGCTGCAGGGTGAGCGCGAGACGCAGCCGTTCGAGGTCGTCGGGCGTGAACTTGCGGTAGCCGGATTCCGTGCGCATGGGCGTGACGATGCCCTGGACTTCGAGGAATCGGAGCTTGCTCGACGTCAGCGTCGGGAAGTCCGGCGAGAGTCTCGCCAGCACTTGCCCGATGCTCAGAAGACCCGCGGACGACGGTCGTTCGCGGGCGGATGCGGCAGGCATCACCCGCCTGCGGGCTGGGCCAGGTCAGCGGGCGAGACGAAGAAGTTCAGGCGGAACTTGCCGATGCGCAGCTCGGAGCCGTTGTTCAGCGGGGCACGGTCCACGCGCTCGCCGTCCACATAGGTGCCGTTGAGGGATCGCTGGTCGACCAGCTCGAACGCGGCGCCCGACCGGGTGATCTCGGCGTGGCGACGCGAGACGGTGACGTCGTCGAAGAAGATGTCGGCTTCGGGATGCCGGCCGACGGTGGTGACGTCGGTGTCGAGGAGGTAGCGCGCGCCCGCGGTGGGTCCGGACCGCACCAGCAGCAGCGCCGCGCCGCTGGGCAGCGCCTCGATCGCCTCGAGCTCGGCAGTGTTGAGATCGCTGCCGAACGGCACGAACGAGAGGTCGGAATCATGTCCGAAGGTCTGCGTCGTGTCGGTGCCGCGCTCGCTGTGGCCTGCCGCGCCCCCGAGGCCGGAACCTCGGCGGATCTCGTCCGGCTCAGGTCGGCGGTTGTCCTCCACGGTGTTCCCTCCTCTGGCTTGCAAGCCTATCCGATCGCCCCAGGCGCGAAAGAGCCGAATCGGGCCCCCGACGCGCGATCTCCGATTGTTTCGTACCGTTTCGGCCGGGATGCCGCGGATCGGGACGCGCCCCTAACCTGATTGAAGTCCGAACCTACGAGAAGGAGCAGTCCCGTGTCGAGCCCGCAGCGCCATAACCCCCCCGTCGAGGTGCGGGAGCGTGTGGCGTGCATGTGCGACCACGGCGACGGCTGCTCCTCATTCGCACCCGGGCACGCACTCCACCTCATCCAGGCACGGCTCTCGTCGGCGACGCCGTCCGACTGGTCGGACGCGATCGTCGAGTCGGCGGATGCCGCCACCGGCGTGATCGTCGTCCGCACCCTGTCGGACGCCGCGCCTGTCGCCGTGTGGAGCGCCGCGGGCGCGGCAGAGCAACTCGCTCCCGGTTCGCCGGTCGCGCTGCACGGGCGCTACCACGTGCTGGCGGTCGGGCGCGAGCGCTTCAACATCCTGCGCGGCTGACCTCGAACGACTGAGCCACCGCGTCCGGCGATGACTGCTGTCAGCTCATCGCCATCATCGAGTTCTTGACCGCCATGCACGCGTCCATGCAGGCCTGGCACGACTGAGCGCACATCTTGCAGACCTCGCTCTGGTCGGCGTGCTTCATGCACTCATCCATGCAGGTCTGGCACATCGCGATGCACGCGTCGAGCATCGCCATCATGGATGCCTGGGTGGTCCCCTGCATCCGGATCATGGTGCGCATCATCGTGTTGCACATATCAGCGCAATTCATGCACGCCGGGGCGCAATCCATCATCTGCGTGGAACATACCGTGCACGCCTGCTCGCAGGCCGAGCAGGCATCCATACAGGCCTGCATCACGGACATGTCCATCGAGTCCATTCCGGGCATCGACATCATGTCCTTCGACATGGCGTCCATCATCATGGAGTCCATCTCACGCTCCTTCCTCTGGTGGTGGCGGCGGTGACCGCCTGATCGGAACGCTACTCCGACGCACGTCCCACGTCACGGGGTCGGCGGCGCGCTCAGGTTCAATTCACATGCCCGACATATGAAATGTCCGGCGCCCAGCGTGGCTGTACGAGAGGCGTAGCCTGGTCGGGATGCCTGAGAAGACCTCCTCCCCACGTTTCCTCACTCGTTTACTGATCGCCGCGGCAGTCGCCGTGTTCCTGTCCGGGGGTGGCCTTCTGATGGCGGCGCCTGCCAGCGCCCATGACGAGCTCGTGTCGACGGATCCCGCAGCCGATTCGACCGTCGATGCCCTCCCGGCCCAGTTGACGCTGACGTTCAACGAGGCGATCTCCACCGATGCGGGCGCCTCAGCGGTGCAGGTGACGGATGCCGCGGGCACATCCCTGACCGCGGGAACCCCCATCGCGCAGGACAACGTCCTCACGCAGCCGCTCGAGGGCGCGGCATCCGGGGCCATCAGGGTGCTGTGGAAGGTCGTCTCGGCCGATGGCCACCCGGTCTCGGGCGAGCTCTCGTTCACCGTGTCCGGCGGGACGACGACGCCGACTCCCACACCGACGGCGACCGTCTCCCCGACGCCAACGCCGACCGAGACGGCCAGCCCGTCCCCCTCGACCGTCCCCGACGACACTGGGGACGCCGGTGCCGCCGTGGCGTGGATCATCGGCGGGATCATCCTCGCCGCTGTGCTCGGCGCGATCACCTACGTTCTGGTGTCGCGGGCGCGCCGGGAGCGCGACAAGGCGGCGCTGGATGCGGCCGCCCGGTCCGCCACCCGAAACGAGCCCCCCGCCGACCGATAGGCTTCAGCCATGCCTCACTACGACGTCGTCATTCTCGGCGCCGGCCCCGGCGGGTACGTCGCGGCCGTCCGCAGCGCTCAGCTCGGCCTCTCCGTCGGGATCATCGAAGAGAAGTACTGGGGCGGTGTGTGCTTGAACGTGGGGTGCATTCCTTCGAAGGCGCTCCTCAAGAACGCCGATCTCGCGCACACCTTCCACCACAAGGCGGAGCTGTTCGGCATCTCGGGTGAGGTGTCGTTCGACTTCGGCGCAGCGTGGGATCGCAGCCGCAAGGTCGCCGACACCCATGTGAGGGGTGTCCACTTCCTGATGAAGAAGAACAAGGTGACCGAGCATCAGGGTCGCGGCTCCTTCGTCGACGCGCACACGATCGACGTCGCGAAGGAAGACGGATCCACCGAGCGCGTCACGTTCGACAACGCGATCATCAGCACGGGGTCGAAGGTGCGACTTCTTCCTGGAGTCGAACTCGGCGGCAACGTCGTCACTTACGAGGAGCAGATCCTCGCTCGCGACCTTCCCGAGTCGATCGTCATCGTGGGCGCGGGCGCCATCGGCATGGAGTTCGCCTTCGTGCTCGTGAACTACGGCGTGAAGGTCACGATCATCGAGTTCCTCGACCGGGCTCTGCCGATGGAGGACGAGGATGTCTCGAAGGAGATCGCCCGCCAGTACAAGAAGTACGGCGTCGACATCCTCACCTCGACGAAAGTCGAAACGGTCGTCGACCATGGCGACCGCGTCACGGTGACGTACACGCCGAAGGACGGCGGCCAGGGGTCGATCGATGCCGACAAGGTGATGATGTCGATCGGATTCGCTCCCAACGTCGAGGGCTTCGGGCTCGAGAACACCGGTGTGAAGCTCACCGACCGCGGCGCGATCGAGATCGACGACTTCATGCACACGTCGGTCCCCCACATCTACGCGATCGGCGACGTCACCGCGAAGCTTCAGCTCGCGCACGTCGCCGAGGCGCAGGGCGTCGTCGCCGCCGAGACGATCGGCAAGGCCGAGACGATGGCGCTCGGCGACTACCGGATGATGCCGCGCGCGACGTTCTGCTCGCCGCAGGTCGCTTCGTTCGGCCTCACCGAGCAGCAGGCGCGGGATGCCGGCTACGACGTGAAGGTCGCCAAGTTCCCGTTCTCGGCGAACGGCAAGGCCAACGGCCTCGGCGAGCCGATCGGCTTCGTGAAGCTGGTGGCGGATGCCGAGCACCTCGAGCTCCTCGGCGGACACCTGATCGGGCCCGACGTGTCGGAGCTTCTTCCGGAGCTGACGCTGGCGCAGAAGTGGGACCTGACGGCGCTCGAGGCGGCGCGCAACGTGCACACGCACCCGACGCTGTCCGAGGCCGTGCAAGAGACCTTCCACGGTCTCGTCGGCCACATGATCAACCTCTAGGCGTCGGAGCGGCGCCGCAACCGCACCCCGACCCGTCGCGAGCCGGACGCCGACGCGTCACTGCAGCCCCCCGCCGGCGACCGACTATCCCCGCAGCACGAGGAGCGAACCCGTCGCCGTTGCGAAGACCCGGCCCTCGGCATCCGTCAGCTCGCCGGACGCGAAGATCACGCGCTGACCGCCCTTGACCACCCGGCCGCGCGCCCGAAGCAGCCCCGCGGTCGCGAGGATCGGACGCAGATACGACACGTTCAGGTCGATCGACGTGTAGCCGACGCCAGCCGGAAGCGTCGTATGCGCGGCGCAGCCGATCACCGTGTCGAGCAGCGTGCACGCGAGGCCGCCGTGCACCATGCCGAGCGGGTTGTAGAGGTACTCCCCCACTTCGCACTCGAAGACGGCTTCACCCGGCTCGGCGGACACCATCTCGAAGCCCATCAGCCGCGAGATCGGCGGCGGCGGATATTCGCCCGAGATGAGTGCACGCAGATAGCTGAGGCCGTCGAGTTCCCGGGATGCCGCAAGCGGCGGCACCGGATCCTCCCAGGTGATCGTGCGGGAGCGCTCCACGAAGTCGGCATCCATGACGCCAGACTATGGCCGGATTCAACCCGGGTCAGGCGCCGAGTGCGCGTGCGAGTTTCGAAGCGGATCCCGCCGGTCGCCCGCCGACCGCGGTTATCGCGTCGTCCGCAGCAGCGAACAGCGAGGCCGGATCCGCCGGCGCCGCCGCCCCGAGTTCGAACTCCCACTCGCGCCACGCGCGCTCCACGCCGGAGCGCTGGTCTGTCGCCCTGACTCGGTCGTCGACGAACTCGGCGACGAGACCGCCATCGGCCGCGCGCAGCGCGTAGGCGGTGCGCGCGTTGCGGATCCGGGCGAGCGGCAGCAGGGGCTCCGTCGTCACCGGTGACAGCGCGGCCAGGATCGCCGGCGGCACGACCGAAGCGTCCCGGGCGTCGCCGAGCGGCCAGTGCTGTTCGACGCGCCCGCCATCCACGAGCGGTCCCTTGATATGCCAGCCCTCGTCGGGTCCTCCGCTGCGGCGTCGCAGCGCGAAGCCCGAGCGGGCCAAAGACCTGTCGGCGGTATCGAGGTACTGCGCGTCGAGCTCACGGATCTCCGCCGCGCCGACGACCGCGACCCCGGGCAAGGCGGTCCAGTCCGGCAGCGCCGCGAGGTCGTCGACGTCGTACTTGCGCTCGATCTCCACTGAGCGGCTGGCGTCTGCGTCCGACCCCCGCTCAGTCGTCGGAGGGTCCGATCTCGTCCGTGGCCTCGACGAACCAGAATGCCGCCGCGGTGGGACCGGCGTCGCCATCCCCGGTGTGCTCTGCGCCGCCGCGACGGTACACGATCTGCCCCTCGCCATAAGGAACGATGAGGGAATCGAGCTCGGGGCTCTCGAGGGGCAGGAGCTGCCCATCCAGCGGGCCTCCGTGAAGTCGTGCAATCGCCATGGGGTGAGCATAGACCCGGCGTCCCGCGCGGGGCCGCGCACACGCGAGGACCGTGCACGCAGCCGTAACATGCGAGTGCATGCGATTTCATGCGGTGCCCATAGAATCGCACGAGTGAAGGCCATCCGAACGTTCACCGTCCGCCCCGTCCTCGCTGACAGCCTCGCTCCACTCGATCGACTCGCCTCCAACTGGCGCTGGTCGTGGAGTCGTGCGACCTACGCGCTGTTCGCATCCATGGACCCCGCCCGCTGGGAGGAGATCGGTGAGAACCCGGCTCGGATGCTGGGCGCCCTGGGACAGGACAAGCTCGATCAGCTCGCCCGCGACGGCGAGTTCGTCGGCCGGGTGCGCGCAGAGGACGAGCGGCTCACCGCGTACCTCGAAGGCGACCGATGGTTCCAGAACCTCGAGGGCGACAAGCCGGCCCACATCGCGTACTTCTCCCCCGAGTTCGGTGTCGACGGCTCGCTCCCCCAGTACTCGGGCGGCCTCGGCATCCTCGCAGGCGATCATCTGAAGAGCGCGTCGGACCTCGGCGTTCCGCTCACCGGTGTCGGCCTCTTCTACCGGGCGGGCTACTTCCGGCAGTCGATCGGCGAGGACGGCTGGCAGCGCGAGAGCTACCCGCTGCTCGATCCGTACGGGCTGGGGCTGACGCTGCTGCGCGATGAGGATGCCGCGCCCGTCGAGATCACGCTCGACCTGCCAGGCGACCGGCAGCTGCATTCCCGCGTGTGGGTGGCCGACATCGGCCGCGTTCCGCTGCTGCTGCTCGACTCCGAGACGCCGTCCAACTCCGAGGACATGCGCCGCGTCACCGACCGCCTCTACGGCGGCGGCGGCGAGCACCGTCTGCTGCAGGAGCTGCTGCTCGGGGTCGGCGGCGTCCGCGCCGTGCGCGCCTGGAGCGCGCTCAACGGCAAGCCCACTCCCGACGTCTACCACACGAACGAGGGGCACGCCGGCTTCCAGGGCCTCGAGCGGATGTCGGAGCTCATCACGCAGGACGGCCTCGACTTCGACCAGGCCCTCGCCCAGGTGCGGGCATCCACCGTCTTCACGACCCACACGCCGGTACCCGCCGGCATCGACCGCTTCCCGCGCGACCTCATCGCGGACTTCCTCGCGAGCAGCCTCTTCACCGGGCTCGACGCGGGTCGCGCGATCGCGCTCGGCCTGGAGACCTACGACGGCGGCGACCAGGGCGTGTTCAACATGGCGGTGCTCGGCCTGCACCTCGGACAGCACGCCAACGGCGTCTCGGTGCTGCACGGCGAGGTGAGCCGTGGCATGTTCGGGCAGCTCTGGCCCGGCGTCGACACCGAAGAGGTGCCGATCACGTCGATCACGAACGGCGTGCACGCGCCGACGTGGGTGCATCCGGCGCTCAAGGGCGTGAGCGAGCGGGCCTGGGGCAACGCGCACACCGACACGCATGACTGGACCGACCGGGGAATCGTCTCGGATGGCGAGCTGTGGGGCGTCCGTCAGCACATGAAGCAGCAGCTCGTGGCGGAAGCGCGACGGCGGGTCGCGGCATCCATTCAGGCCACCGGCAGCGGCGTCGTTCCGTCGTGGGTGGAGCGGATCCTCGACCCCGAGGTGCTGACGATCGGCTTCGCCCGGCGCGTGCCGACGTACAAGCGCCTCACGCTCATGCTCCGTGATCCGGAGCGGCTGACGAAGCTTCTGACGGATCCCGACCGGCCCGTGCAGATCGTGATCGGCGGAAAGTCGCACCCGGCGGACGACTCGGGCAAGATCCTGATCCAGCAGCTGGTGCGATTCAGCCGCGATCCGCAGGTGCGCGGCCGAATCGTCTTCCTGCCCGACTACGAGATCAGCCTCGCGAAGACGCTCTACCCCGGCTGCGACGTCTGGCTGAACAACCCGCTGCGTCCGCTCGAGGCCTGCGGCACGAGCGGCATGAAGGCGGCGCTCAATGGCGCGCTCAACCTGTCGATCCTCGACGGATGGTGGGACGAGTGGTACGACGGGCAGAACGGCTGGGCGATTCCGACCGCCGACACGGCTTCGAACGACGAGGAGCGGGATGACGCCGAGGCGTCCGCGCTGTACGACCTCATCGAGCACCAGCTCGTGCCGCGCTTCTACGAGCGCGAGAACGGGTTGCCGCTCGCGTGGCTCGGAATGGTGCGGCACACGATGACCGAGCTCGGCAAGAAGGCGACGAGCGACCGGATGGTGCGCGACTACGTCACGCGGCTGTATGTGCCCGCCGCGGCTCACGACGCCGCGCTGCGCGCGAACAGGTTCAAAGAGGCGAAGGCTCTCGCGGTGTTCGTAAGCCGTGTTCGGGATGCCTGGCCCAGGGTGCATGTCGACAATGTCGACTCTTCGGGCATCCCGCAGCAGGCGCAGGCGGGCGACACGCTCGAGGTGCGTGCAGGCGTGCGGCTGGACGGACTCTCGCCGGACGATGTGGCGGTCGAGCTCGCCTACGGACGCACGAACGAGGACGACGCGCTCGCCGGCGATCGCTCGGTGTATCGCCTGTCGCCCGTCGGCAAGGAGGTCGACGGCGTGACGACGTTCACGGGCGTGCTGCCGCTGACGGTGACCGGCACCTTCGGATACACCGTGCGCGTGGTGCCGACGCACCCGCAGCTCGTCTCGCCCGTGGAGCTGGGCCTGGTCACCTACGCCTCATGACGTAGACGCGTTCGTCTCGCTCCGCTCGCTCAACGACCGAGGCCCCGCAACCCCGTATCCTCGACACGTGAAGCCCTTCGTCCTCCTCGCCACCCGGGCTGAAGACCTCCCCGCGGATGAGGAGTACGCACTCTTCCTGCGCTACGGCGGGCTGACCGCGGAGCAGCTGATCCGCGTGCGGCTCGAGGCCGGGCCGATGCCCCAGTTCGATCTGGACGACTTCTCGGGCATCTTCGTCGGCGGCGGACCATTCAACGCCTCCGATCCGCCGGAGAAGAAGTCCGACGTGCAGCACCGGGTGGAGGCCGAGTTCCAGGTGCTTCTCGACGACGTCGTCACACGCGACTTCCCGTTCCTCGGTGCCTGCTATGGCATCGGCACCCTGGGAGTGCACCAGGGCGCGACGATCGACCGCACCTACCCCGAGCCGATCAGCGTGGTGCCGGTCACGCTCGCCGAGGGCGCGGCATCCGACCCCCTTCTCGATGGGATGCCGCCGACCTTCGAGGCTTTCGTGGGCCACAAGGAGGCGATCTCGATTCTTCCGCCGTCCGCGGTGCTGCTGGCATCGTCGCCGGCGTGCCCGGTGCAGATGTTCCGGGTCGGCACGAACGTGTACGCGACACAGTTCCACCCCGAGCTGGATGTCGAGGGCATCATGACGAGGATCCATGCGTACGCCGACCACGGGTATTTCGCCGCGGACGAGCTGGAGCTGACCCTCGCCGCGGCACGGCGTGCACCTGTCTCGCATCCGAGCCGGATCCTGCGGAACTTCGTCGAGCGCTACGCCCGATAGCGCTGCGCGAGCTACTGCCCGGAAGTCTCTCCCACCTGTTCCGCGAGGTACCCCCGGAACTGCTCGAGATCGAGCGGCTTCCCGCCGAGCGGCGGCCGCGGCGACCCTTCGGCGCGGAGCCCGTCGAACAGGATGCCCCGCATCCGCCCGACGATCACGCTGCGCAACGGCTCAGGCAGTCTCGCGAGCCCGCCGAGCGCCGACGTCACGAACGCGAGGTCGGTCAGATCGACGTCGCTGCGCAGCGACCCCTCGGCCCACGCTCTCTCGAGCACGACTCGGAAGTCCTGCTCGGCCCGGCCGTTCGTGCTGGCCACCCGGCGCGCACGCGCACGTGACACGACCACCCAGGGGGTGTCGAAGTACATCGCGGTGACGCCGTCCAGGTATATCGCCAGCCCGTCCCAGCCGGTGGCCGCGGATTCCGCCGCCTCGGCGATCTCCGCATATCTGCGCTGAAGTCGATCGGCGAGCCCTTGCATCAGCGCCTCGCGATCGATGAAGTGCCGGTAGAGAGTGCCCTTGCCGACTCCCGCCCGCTCGGCGATGAGGTTGAAGGGCGCCTCGATTCCGTGTTCGACGAAGACCTCGGCGGCCGCATCGAGCACCCGTTCCCGGTTCGCCTCGGCATCCGCTCGCACGGTATCTTCCTTCCGCCCGACTGCTCCCCCGTGCGCTCATTCCTGCGTACCGCAATTGCGGACTCGAATCCGACCCCGACCATTGTTCTTTCGGTTTGAGTTCTGGTAATCTCCAGCCTATACGGACCGTGAGGTCCGATTAGGTCCTGGGGGAGCAGCGACTGAGGAGCAATCCTCGCCGTCATCTGAGCCTGCTCGATCCCGAGATCGAATCCACACTCGTCACCACCAAGAGCGTCGGACTGGGATGTCGCTGAGCGGCCGGGACCTGGGGGCCTGGCCGCTCAGCGAGTCCTTCCACCGCGCCCCCGAACCGCCGGATCCGTTCTCCGCGTCAGCCCCGGACGACCCGGTCGACGGATGCCTCTCCAGCCGGCACCTCGTCCGCAAGGCCCCGCTCGAGACCCAGCTCCACCAGGACGATCCTGCCGCAGAGCGAAGGGCCGCGCCCCGACGCGAGCCCGGCCTTCACCGCACCGAACGTGACGGTTACGGCCGCCGGCAGGACGGTGTCATCCGCTTCTCCGGTGTCGGGGTTCAGGCCGCTCGGCACATCGACGGCGACCACCCGCGGCCGCCCCGCGCGTACCGCCGGCAGCAGGAGCTCCACAGCCTCGCGCGCTGTCCCGCGCAGCGCCGACGACGCCGAAGACCCGATCCCGACCATCCCGTCGATCAGCACGTCGTATCCGGATGCCGCGTCCCGGGCCTCCGGAAGCTCGACCCGCGCGGCTCCCGCCGCGATCGCTGTCGCCAACCCCTCCTCATGGAAGCGATCCGACAGGAGCAGCAGACGAACTTCAGTGACAGATGCCAGTTCAGCCGCAGCGAAGAGCGCGTCGCCGCCGTTGTCGCCGCCGCCCACGAGGACGAGCACGCGGCTGCTCGCGGCATCCGTCAACTCGTCGCGCACGACCGAGGCGAGCGCCGCGGCGGCCCGCCGCATCAGCGGCTCCCCTGCCGCGAGCAGCGGCGCCTCGGCCGCCCGCACCTGCATGGCGCGATAGGTCGAGAAGGCCTCAGCCACGCGTGCGCTCCTTCTCTTCCCCCGCACGGGCGTTGACGAGCTCTTCGTTCGCGAGTCGGGCGAGGTCTTCGGCATCCCGCACGCGCCGCTGCGCGAAGGTCCTCGCGCCGTACCGCGCACGTACCCGATCCGACTCCTCGGCGACGCCGGTGATGATGTAGGCGCCGGCGATGAGGATCACCTGCGCCGAGAGGTTCAGCCAGACCAGCAGCGCGATCAGCGAGGCGAAAGAGGCGTAGATGGGGTTGCGCGACACGGCGCCGACGAACAGGAACGACAGCTGCTGCAGCACCGTCAGCGCCACCGCCCCGAGCAGCGCCCCGCTCCACAGCGACCGCGCCGAGGGCTTCAGTCCCGAGAGCAGCCGGAACAGGATGCCGATGCACAGCGCGTCGAGCACGAACACGACTGCGATCGACAGCGCGCGGGCGCTGAACACCGTGAGCGGATCATCGGGTCCCCGACCGAGCCATTCCGTGAGGGCGCCGATGCCGGCCGTGCCGTAGAACGTGATCACCGCCGAGGCGAGGAACGCCGCGCCGATGCCGATCGCGATGACCACGTTGCGCAGCATCACCCAGATCCAGAAGATGTCGTCGTGCACGTGCCGGGCGAGCTGCCGAAAGGCCATGCGCAGCGAGCCGATCGCTCCTATCGCCGCGCCCAGCAGGGCGACCAGGGCGACGATGCCGGTGATCGTCAGACCCGCGGGAGCCTGGATCGTCTTCGGATCGATGAGCCCCTGGTCTCCGAGCAGCCCCGGGATCGCGGCATCCACCACACTCACCAGGGAATTGAGGACATCGGGGTTGCCGGCGAGCCACAGCGAGGCGACAGAGAACCCGAGGAAGACGCCGGCGAACACGCTGAACATCGTGCGGTAGCTGATGCTGTCGGCCAGCATCGGCCCCCGGCTGTCGGCGTAGAGCAGGAACGCGCGCACCGGCTTGAGCGTGAGCGCCCAGGCGGTGACACGCTCGATCAGGTCCTTCATGGCGCCACCTTATCCACCGCCGCCGCCCCCGGAGTTCGGGCTCGACAAGCGCCACGTAGTATGTCAGGGGGAATAGGGGATGCCGTGAGAGGACTCGCACAGACGCTTGTGCTCACTGGGGCCGTGCGTGCCGCTGACATGTCGGCCGCGCTCGCTCGGGTCGGCGAGGGACCCGAGCTTCAGCGCCTGCTCGTGAGTCAGAACCTGACGTCGGAGGCCCAGATCGCCGAAGCCATCGCGCTGCAGACCGGCCATCGCTACTACGACATGAGCGAGATCGACATCGCGCCGGACCTGCTGGCACTCGTCCCCGGAGCGCTGTGCCGCAAGTACCAGCTCATCCCACTCGACCTGATGCGTGGCAAGGTCGTCCTCGGGATGCTGGATCCCACCGACATCATCGCGATCGACGACGTGACGAGCCTTACGGATCTGCAGGTGGAGTCGGTCGTCGTCGCCGCCGATGCACTCCACAACGCTTTCGAGCGGTTCCTCCGCTCTGATGAAGAACTCAGCGACCTCTCCGAGCAGATGGGTGAATCGGCGACGAGCACCGCCGGCGTGACGTTCACCGAGACTCTCGAGGAACAGGATGCCGACGCCCCCGTCGTCCGTTTCGTCAACCTGCTCATCACCCAGGCGATCAACGACCGAGCGAGCGACATCCACATCGAACCGGGAGAGCACCAGCTGACTGTCCGCTACCGGATCGACGGAGTGCTGCACGAGATGCAGAAGGCGGATCGCGGCATCCAGGACGGCGTCATCTCGCGCCTCAAGATCATGTCGGCGATCGACATCGCGGAGCGGCGCCGACCGCAGGACGGCCGTCTCTCGGTCACTCACGAGGGCCGTCAGATCGATCTTCGCGTCGCGACCCTGCCGACGGTGTGGGGCGAGAAGATCGTCATGCGCATCCTCGACAACTCCGGCCAGGTCATGGCGATGAGCGATCTGCGGTTCTCTTCGATCAACGAGCAGCGATTCCGTGAGGCGATCAGCCGCCCCCACGGGATGATCCTCGCGACCGGGCCGACGGGTTCGGGCAAGTCGACGACTCTCTACACCGCGCTGCGCACGGTGGCCAACCCGCGGATCAATGTCATCACCGTCGAGGACCCGGTGGAGTACCGGATCGCCGGCGTGAACCAGGTGCAGGTGAACAACCGTGCGGGCCTCACGTTCGCTGCAGCCCTGCGGTCGATCCTCCGCAGCGACCCCGACGTCGTCCTCGTCGGCGAGATCCGTGATCAGGAGACCGCGGTCATCTCCATCGAGGCCGCACTCACAGGCCACCTGGTTCTCTCGACACTCCACACCAACGATGCTCCTTCGGCCTTGACGCGCCTGACCGAGATCGGCACCGAGCCTTTCCTGGTCGCGACTGCGCTGTCCGCCGTGGTCGCTCAGCGTCTCGCGCGGCGCCTATGTCTGCGGTGCCGCTCGGCCTATACCGAGCCCGAAGGAGTGCTTGAGGCCCTGAACTTCCCGCACGACCCCAGCGATCCGCCGCAGCTGTACAACGCTGTCGGGTGCCAGGCGTGCTCTGGCACGGGGTATCGAGGCCGTATCGGCCTCCACGAGGTCATGATGATGAGCGACGAGATCGAACAGCTCGTCGTTGCCCGCGCGACGGGTACCGCCATGCGGCAGCTGGCTCTCCAACAGGGCATGGTTGCACTGCGTGACGACGGCTGGAGCAAGGTCGCCCAGGGTCTCACGACGATCGAAGAGGTTCTTCGCGTCGCTGTGTAGCCTCGGTCCCTGAGCGGGCGAAGCGAGACGAAGCAGGACACCGGCCCCGGTGGCACAAGCCTCACCGGGGCGGCGCTTCGACACCCGGGCCCGATGGGACGGGACCGGATCTCGTGCTTGACTACTGCTTCGCGATCTCCCCATACAGCGTGAAGATCGGCAGGTAGAGCGAGATCACCATTCCGCCGATGATCACACCCAGCCCGACGATCAGCACCGGCTCGATCGTCGACGACAGCTGCGAGGTTGCAGTCTCGACCTCGTCCTCATAGAAGTCGGCGATGCTCGCGAGCATTTCTGTCAGAGTGCCCGACTCTTCACCCACTGACACCATCTGAGGCACCATGGGTGGGAAGACGCCCGCCTTCGCGAGCGGCGCCGCGAAGGACTTCCCCTGCCGGATCGACTCCTGCACCTCGAGGATCGCCTGTTCGATCTTCCAGTTGTTCGATGCCTGCCCAACGATTCCGAGCGCCTGGATGATCGGAACGCCGGCGTTGAGCATCATCGACAGATTCCGGCTGAAACGGGCAACCGCCATCTTTGTGGCCAGCGGGCCGAAGATCGGCAACTTCAATCTGATCGGATCGACTACCCGACGGACGCGCTCTGTATGACGATTTCGCACCCACCAAGTCCACGCCACCAAGACGATGAGGATGAGCAGCGGCAGCATCCACACCATGTTGTTCGAGATCGTCACGAGGATCTGCGTGGGTAGCGGAAGTTGCGAGCCGAGGCTCGCGAACATGTTTGCAAAGACCGGCACGACGAAGGTGACCATCCCGAGCACACCGATGATCGCGATGATGAGGACAATGACGGGGTAGGTGGTCGCCGCGCGGATCTTGTTATGAAGCTCGGCCTCCTTGCGGTAATTCTCCGCGACCGAGCCCAGTGCGGCACCGAGGAAGCCGCCTGTCTCGCCGACGCGCACGATGCTGAGCATGAGCGGCGGAAAGACCTGCGGGTGGAGGGCGAGCGCAGCCGAGAACGAGGATCCGGCTTCGACGTCGGCCTGAACCGAAATCAGGGCCGGCTGGAGCTTCTTGTCTTCCGTCTGCTCGATCAAGATCGAAAGCGTACGCATCAGCGGCAGGCCCGCATTGATAAGCCCCGCCATCTGTTTGCTGAAGATCGCCAGTGACTTGGACGAAACGTGCTTCGTCGCACCCGGAAGCTTGACGTCCATGCGGAGGCCGGTCTTCGAGAGTGCCTTGACCTCGAGCGGAGTCAGACCTTGCGCGCGCAACTTGCCGGTGACTGCCGACTCGGTCGCCGCCTCAATCGTTCCCTTGACGACCGATCCTCCGCGCGGATCTACGGCGCGATACGAATACTCCTGGATCACAGGCATGTCACGCCCTCGCCCTCTGGCCGAGCCACTCGCCCGCATGCTGACTCCACGCCTCAACGTCCAGGTCCCGCGGGCGAACGCGGACGTGGTCAAGCGACGAGGGGTCGACGGCAAACGCTTTCGCGACATTCTGGGCGATCATCCCTTCCTCGACAAGGCGTTTAAGATCCTGGTCGAGCGTGTGCATCCCGACGCTTGCCCCCGCCTGCATCGCGGAATACAGCTGCGCAACCTGACCTTCGCGGATCATGTTCGCCACTGCCGGTGTGTTGATGAGCACCTCGGTCGCGATCGTCCGGCCGTCGGTCTGAGACAGCGGCATCAGCGTCTGGCTGATGATGCCTTGGAGCGTGTCGCCGAGCTGTGTTCGAATCTGCGCCTGCTGGTCTGCGGGAAACACGTCGACGATGCGGTTCACGCTCTTTGCGGCTCCCTGGGTGTGCAGCGTTGATAGCACGAGGTGGCCAGTCTCAGCCGCCGAGAGCGCCGTGCGGATGGACTCGGGGTCACGAAGTTCACCGATCAGGATGACGTCGGGGTCTTGGCGCAGCACGCGGCGCAGCGCTTCTGAGAACGAGTGCGTATCAGTCCCGACTTCACGCTGGTGGATGAGCGCTCTCTTGCTCTCGTGGCGAAACTCGATCGGGTCTTCGATCGTGATCACGTGAGCGGGCATCAACCCGTTGATGATGTCGATCATCGCGGTGAGCGTCGTCGACTTCCCGGATCCGGTCGGGCCGGTGAGCAGCACGAGTCCACGGGGTTTGAGGGCGAGGTCGTACGCGATTGCCGGTGCGCCGAGCTCCTCGAGAGTGTAGACACGGTCGGGGATGAACCGGAGCGCTACCGCTACAGACCCGAGCTGGCGGAAGATGTTCACCCGAAAATGCCCGAGTCCCTCTGCTGAGTGCGCGAGGTCGACCTCGTGACGCTCCTCGAACTCGGTTCGCTGATCCGACGACATGAGCTCCAAAGCTGCGGCCTCCACCCACGCAAGCGGCAGGGGCTTCGCGTAATCGGGAATCGAGACCAGGTCACCGTCGACGCGCATCAGTGGTGGGGCGTCGGCTGTCAGATGCACATCTGACGCACGCAGACGAGCGGCGCGCGCGAGCAGGGCATCCAATGATGAGTCGGACATGGCTCAGCTTTCCGGAAGTACGAACGTCAGTGCGGCGACGGTGACATCCCAGCCGGTCGCCGTCGGTGTCACTGTCGTCTGTATGGGACTCAGAAGTCGGGGGCCAGCGCGGAGTGCGTCGAGGAACCGGACAGTGCTGTCGAGCTCGGTGGCGACCACACTGATCGTGAAATCCACCTGCTCTCTGCGGTCGCCGGCAGCGGCGGGAGCGTCCGAAGACGGCTGAGCCGCCGAAGCGGCCCCCCCACCCTTCGTCGACGCCCCACTCGTCGTCTTGGTGCCGTCGCTGAGCGGAACGGCGGGGGCCACGCTCGTGTCCCCAATCGGGAGGGGCTCGGTGCGGGCTGCGAATGCGGCATTCTCTCCCGCGGCGATGGACTCCACCGAGACTCCTGATGCTGCGGCCGCTGATGCGACGAGTTCGAAGACGTCATCGAGCCGGTTGGTCGCCGGGATCTCAGTCCGCAAGGCAGCGACCGATGCCTTGACCTCGTCAATTCGTTGGTTCTCGGTCTGCAGGGAGTCCACCTGCGATTGATAGAGCTCATTCGTGTGTGCGACGACAGCAGATTGGGCGCCGGTAGCGATCGACTGAACAAAAACGGGCACTGCTACCAGCGCGATCGCCAGTGCGAGGATGCCGACACAGACGACGACACCGAGCACGTTGATGAGTTGCTTGGGCATCAATGAGCCCCTTCCGAGAACGCGCCCGAGTAGATCGACTGATCGAATGAGATACTGAGTTCGTATGTGTACGAACCGACCGCCTGTTGGCTGCTGGAAACGAGGCGCCCATCGACGTGCGAGACTCCAGGTAGCTGCCGGAACCTGCGGACCGTCGGTGCGATGTCGATTGCGTTCGGACTTGAGAGCGTCAGTGTCCCGACAAGTCCCACTCCGGAGGCGGATTCGCCGGGTTGTGGGATGCCGCCCGTCACGAGATCGAAGCCCGTCAACCGAACATCGGCGGGCAGTCCGCTCGCGAGCGAGTTGATCACCGGGGCCCACACGAAGTCCGACCCCATGGCCTCCGCGCGGAAAGCACCGAGTTCCTGTTCAGTGGCGAGTGCGCCGCTGACGTCCGAAAGGCCCGCCAGCTCCGTGAGCAATGTATTCGTGCGTGCTTGTTCAGCCGCGAGGCCTTGATCGGCGACCCATTTGAGTCCGAAAACGCCCAGAACGACGAGGAAGGCGACGACAACGGTTGCGACGATGCCCCATAGCCATGCGCGGACGACACGATCCCGTGCCCGGCGCTCGGTCTCCAAGCGCGGCATCAGGTTGACCCGCGGAATCCCCGATCGGGTCAAGGTTGGTGCGGCGACGCTCATCTACTTCCCTCCCCAAGGAGAACTCCTGCGGTAGCCACGGCGTTGAGGGCAAGCTCATCCGGCAGGGCGCCTTTTCCGAGCCGAACCAGCTGATCCAGGCGGACTGGCTGCGCAGGAACGTCGAGCGATCGATCGAGCGTCTCGGCGACGCCTGCGGCTGCATACCCGGCCCCGCTCACCCAGACGGTCGAGATCACCGGCGCCGCCGGTCGCGCAGAGAAGAATGCCAACGTGCTGCGCAACCGCGCAGCGAGGTCGGTTACCGCCGGTTGGCTGGTACCGCTCCTCAGCGATGCACGGGTTCCACCTGGTCGGGGCGGAACGGACTCGAGCATCGCCTCCAGCTCCAGTTCAGGAGTCGCATACGCGGGGTCTTCTCGACGAACAGCCGTAGTGGCGATGTCGACCGGGATGATTCGAACGAAATGCGGTATCCCGTTCGTCGCTACGACGACGTGCGATGTGTGGTCCCCTAGGTGGATCATCGCGACCGTCTCGTCCGGCGCAGCCACGCGCTTGGCGACGCGGGCGAGCCCGAAGGGCACGAGGTCGACGGCGTCGACCTGCAGCTTCGCTTTGCCGAGCGTCGAGATCATCTCCTCGATCGTCTCCGAGACCGCCGCGACGAGCAGTCCACTGACCTGATCGCCCTCCTGCGCGACCGGGTAGAAGTCGAGCACGGCCTGTGCCACCGGAACAGGCAGCAGATCCTGCACTTGGAACGGGAGCGCCTCGCGCAAGAGGTCTGGGCTAAGCGCCTGGGTGGTGTACTCCCGGACCAGAATTCGCCGACTGCCCACTCCCAGCGTGACGCGTCGCCCCTTGATGCCCGCCGAAGCCCAGAGTTGACGCAACGCGAGCGCGACAGCATCCGAATCGATCACCTCGGAGTCTTTTGCCGCAGCGCGCGGCAACGGGATCTCCCCAGCCGCGATCAATGAAGGCGAGCGTCCGGTCGTCAATTCGACGGCGCGCACACTCTCCTCCGTTATCTCGAGTCCCACGAGCGTCTTCGCCATGGTCTCACCTATCCCTTCCCCAACATCACCGCGGCGGCTGCGCCGCTCCCATCACACGGTGAAAAACAGCCCTGTATACCAGCGGGCGATTGTTTCGCCCATCAAGATTCCGGTCCACGCCCCAGCGAGTATCCATGGGCCGAACGGGATGGCCGTTTTTCGGCCCGCCTGCCTCAAAGCGATGAGCGCTATACCGAAGATGCCGCCCCACAGGAAAGCTGCGAACGCACCGACCACCAGCGCGGCCCACCCCAGGTATCCGAGATAGAGACCGACAACGCCGGAGAGCTTTACGTCACCTCCACCCATTCCGCCCGGGCGAATGAGCCTCACTATGAAGTAGAAGGTGTACAACGCCACCATGCCAACCCCGCCGCGCACCAACGCCGCCCAGTCACCGCTGAGTAGGGAGGCGAGCGTGAGCAGGATGCCTCCGACCAGGTAACTCGGCAGCACAATCGCATTTGGCAGCCTGTGGGTGTCGAGATCGAGGAGCGTCAACACGATGCTGATCGCTGCGAAGTACAGGTACGCCGAGATCAAGACCGCCAACGACCATTGATCAGTCCGCGCCGAGGAGCCGTCCCGGAGCGGCGCTGAGCCCATCGAAGCGACGATGAGGACCCACCAAGTCACGCCTGCGAACGCAACGCCCGTGAGCGCCTCGACGATCGGGTACCGCACCGAGATTCCCGTGCCACAGCTTGCGCACGTTCCTCGCAGCGCTAGCCAGGAGACCACCGGAATGTTCTGCCAGGGCCTCACCGGCGCGTCGCAATGTGGGCAGCGACTCTCGCGCAGGAGTGAAACGCCCACCGGAACGCGGTACGCGACGACGTTGAGGAATGACCCGACGATCATGCCGAGTAGCCCCCCGACGACGACGAGGCCGCCGAGTACGGGATTCACTATTGCTCCGTCTGAGAGATGAGGACAGGCGGTTGCACTGTGGGTGTAGCGGATCCGCTGCCAGGCGTTGACGCGTTGATCTTGCATCCGAGGTCGAGCATCGGCGCCCACGCCATCGGCTGGCAGGTGAAGTCGGGATGGACCCAATGGGGATTTCCATCGTTGTTGGAGTAGAACTGCCCGTTGAACACAAGGCCGTTCTGCGAGCTCTGCTTCAACCCGCACGGGCTGTAGAAGAGCAGACGGGCTTTTACCGTGTTGGGTAACGACAAGCTGTCACTCGCGGAGCCCGCGCCACAATTGGGGGCTGAGTTGCCCTGCACCTGGTCGCCGTGGATGAAGAACAGCTGCGGCTGCGGAGTCAGAGTCGAGTTGAGGTTGCTCGCTACGTTCACCGACATCGTCGATCCCGGTGCCACAAGGAACACGACGTCCTGCCTGACGTTCGCCGCTCCCCCAGAGAGCTTGATCGTGACCGGTCCGGTGCACCCCGTGTAATCGACGCCGGCGCGCGTGTACGGGGCAGAGAGCGTCTGCGTCGCTGCAGTCATCACATCGGCGCCGTTGCACGGACCGGTTTGCCACTTCACGTCGGACCCCCACGAGGCTCGGGCGAGCGGAAGATCGACCCAGGTGGTCATCATGTAGACGGTGGCAAGATCCGGCACGAAGACCGCGGGATTCGGAGTCGCGTTCGACTTCACCATTCCCAAGACGGTGCCCGCCGCGACCGTCGCCGCCCCTGCGGCCCTCGCGTCCCCGTTGATCGTGCCTTTGGTGACTGAGATGGTCGCATTCGACAGCAGGCTCCCATCGACCTGGGCCTTGTTCGATGTCACGCTGATCATCCCGTTTGCCACAACGTTGCCCTTGATGGTGACACCAGCGCCGTTGCCGATGCTCACACTTCCAAGTGCGTAGACATCGCCGTTGATCGTGCAGTCGGCGCTGAGGTCGACGCTGCCCTTGGTTACCCAGAGGTCCCCGTCGATCACGGAGTGGCTGTTGCAGCTGTAGTTTCCGTCGCGGATGACAAGGTCGCCGGTGTAGGTCGACTGGGTCGCGAGAAACTCACCCGAGAAGTAGGCCATCGTCCCGCCCGGTTGATTGGTGTACGTGACCGGGCGCTGGTACACGGACGTGATGGTCGCCGTCGATCCATCCGGCCCTGTACCTGTCGATGAAATAACGAGCGTGTTGCTGACTGTGGTGCTCGGGCATACCGAGCTAACGTGGCCGGCGTCCACGCCAGTCTGCGCCGAAGCGCTGTACAAAGGCGGCTGCGTGGCATTTGTGTTCGAGGCTGTGAGGCTGCAGGTGCCGGCTAGGACTTTCGCCAGCACCGCGTCGCGGCCCGATTCCGCGGCGATGAACGCCTGCGTCCCGCTCGTGTTTCGGGAGTTCGACTGGATCGTGAAGATCACTGTCGAGGCGATCATTCCGACCGCGAGGAAGCCCACCAGCATGATCCCGATCACGGCTACGAGCGCGACGCCTTCGTCGCGGCCGTTTCGTGCCCTAAGTCTGCGGATCACCAACATGGTGCCATCGTCCCTTCCGCTGCATTGCGCATGTTCGCATCTCCTGTGAAGTGGACCGGCGCTGAGTCGCTGGTCGAGTCGAATGTGTAGGTCACTCCGGTCGAGTCGATCGGCTCGAAGAATGGAGTTGTTCCGGACTGTGCGATCCGGTCCTGCCAGATGGGCCATACCGAAGACGTCACAGGGCTGGTGCTGACGATCATGCGTGCACCGCTGGCAGAGAGAGCGAATGCCTGGCACTCCCGGCTTCCTGTCAGAGAGGTTCGGACTTGGAGCGTGGACCCGTCGGGCGAGATCGTGAACGCGACAGCATTTCGCATCGCGCGCTCGATCTCGGAGCTGACTAGCTGACCGCGCATCGTCGCGCGGGTCTGCGAGGACACGCTCGCCTGCGCTGTCCAAGTGTTTACGAAAATGGTGACGAATACCGCTGAAAAGATCCCGAGGAGAACGAGGTAGACCAGGAGCTCGATGAAGGTGATGCCGGCATCGTCGTTCTGGTGAGCGCTCATGGGACATACACCAATGCCGAGACGGTCGCCAGGGTGGCGCTGCCACGCTTAGCGACCAGGCTGACCGAGGCCGCGGACCCAGAAGCACATCCGCTCAGAGTTCCCGTGGTGGCATACGGCAGACCGTCGCCCGCACTAAAGCTGTGTGGAGCAATGATCGCGGGCAGGCTGCTGCAGGATGGTGACTGTCGCGCATCTTCAATGAGCGCGTTGAGTTGACGTGTCGCGGTCGCGACGGTCGCCTGCTCCGACGAGAATCTAATGCCACTCCACAACACGGGCAGGATCGCGGCTGCGATCACGGCGAGCAGAACCATCGCGATGATCACCTCGACGAGACCGAAGCCTTCACCATCCGTGTCACGGCACCTCATCCGTCCGTCTCCCATCGGCTGATTTCTCAGGCGGGCATGGCATCAGGGCCGGGGTTTCCCGGCCCTGATGCTTTGCGATTGTTACGGGCAGCCGGGGCCCGCGACGGCGGCGGTGATGGTCGGCGCGCCCTTTGCCGGCCAGGTCGTCGGTGCGGTGGCTCCGGTGTATGCGCCGACGCAGACGTTGGAGACGTTAGTCCCGCTGTTGAGTACCGTCTTGATGCTGCCGGAACCACCGGAGGCCGCAGCCGCCGCCGGGGTTACAGTGGGGTCATTGGCTGCGAAGGCCGCCGCGGCTGCGGTTGCCCCGTTCGAGGCGGCTGCTTGCACAGCGTTCTTCGAAGCCTGGTCCTGGATGTTGACGAAGATCGGCACGGCAATCGCGACAAGGATGCCCAGGATCACGACGACGATGATGAGCTCGATCAGCGAGAAGCCGGACTCGCCGGTCTCCTCACGACGCTGCTTCGCAGCGTCGAGGTAGTTCTTGATGGATGCACGCATGTGCTGTCTCCCCAAAGGTTGTGATTGAACAGGTCAGCTCTGACTTGTCCTGCAGGTGCTACTGAATCCCCAGATCCCCTAGTTCTCCCCAGAGCTAGGTGCAGAAACGTGCATGCACGGTTCCTCTCCCGCAGAGAAGCATGAGTGTTCTCTCATATCGGAGTCAAACCGATTTCGCGGGGTTGGCTCAGGAAATCCTCAGGATGAGTTTTGTCGGCCCCAAAGCATGTACACCTTGCGTCGTCGCTAAGGTCAGAAAAGCTATTCCGACCAGGTCGTTTTGCTCATGTCGGGGCGTTCGACGTTCGAAGGAGATCCTTGCTCTCCACTATCGTGAATGGAGATCGCCGTCAAACGAGCAGCCTTCGAGCCGACGTCCAAGCGTCCCTGATCTGCGCGGGATCGGCCCTACCCGTCGAGAACCTCGAGCCTCACAACCACCGGACCGCCATCGACGAGGTGCTCGGCATCCCGCACCGCCTTCTTCAGCGGTAGCACGTACGAGCCGCTCGCCGACGCGGGGAAGATCGAGGTCCGCCACTCGGACCCACCTACACGCGCGCACACGCGCACCGAGCCGAAGCCGCGGTAGGGGCGCGGGATCTCACGGATGTCCCCGCTCAGCTCGAGAGGGACATCTGTGAAGAACCATGCCGCGTCCTCGCGGGCGGCCCAGCGGTAGACCTCTCCGGTGAACTCGAACTGCATGGGGCTTACGGTAGCGCGATGGCTCGGGGCGTTTCGTCTCGCTTCGCTCGCTCAACGACCGGGGATGCCGGGACGCGGCTACCCGCGGGGAGGGAGGCCGTGGCGGGCGATCAGGCGCTGCAGGCAGCTCGACCAGCCCTCGACGTGGTTCTCGCGCTCTTCCGCCGAGACGAAGCCGGCGTGCCGCACGATCACGCGGGTCGCGTCATCCGCCGCCGGCTCTAGGGCGATCTCGACGTCGGTCGCGTGCTCCTCCCCCGCCCAGCGCCACTGGAGGCGCAGCGCGCGCGGCGCGTCGATCGCGAGCACGGTGGCTTCGACGGCGAGATCCGCCACCGCCGAACGGACCTCCCAGCGACCCTGCGGTTCCAGTTCGACGAGCGCCTCGGTCTCGAAGCGCGGTGGCCAATACCATTCGGCGAGGCATGCGGCATCCGTGAAGTCGACCCAGACGGTATCGAGGGATGCCGCGACCAGCGCCTCTTCGGTCAGCTCATGCATGCTCGCAACGGTAGTCCGGACGTCGGAGCACGGGGAGGTTGCGTGCGGGTTCGGTGCGTTTCGTCTCGCTTCGCTCGCTCAATGACCAACGGGGCGGCGTGTTACCGCTTCCTTCATGCCGTTGCGGACATGAAATGGCCGGGGGGAACATTGAGACTGGCTGCAGGTCTTGCGCCGGGAAACCGAGGGGTATAAGTGTGGGCTGACGCGGCGTCCGCTCACACCTCGCACCCGCCTGGACGGACGCCCAGAGAGCAGCCCGATATGAAGGCATACGTTGTTCCATCGGCGGGTGAAGCACCCGCCATCCTCGACGTCGACATCCCCGAACCTGAGCCTGGAGAGGTGCGCGTTCGCGTGTCGGCGGCATCCGTCAACGGCTTCGACCTCGCGGTGGCCGCGGGATACATGGCCGGATACTTCGAGCATCGCTACCCGCTCGTGCTCGGCCGCGAGTTCGCCGGAGTGGTCGACGCACTCGGGGAGGGCGTCGAGGGGGTGGTCATCGGGGACCGGGTCATCGGCGTGGTCTCGAAGCCACACCTTCAGGAGGGCGCCTTCGCCGAGTACACGACGGCGATCGTCGAAAGCGGAGTGGCGCTCGCGCCCGATTCGCTGTCGGATGCCGCAGCCGCCAGCCTCGCCCACACCGGCTCGACGGCCCTCGTGATACTGGACACCCTCGGCGACATCGCGGGCAAGACGCTGCTCATCGTCGGCGCCACCGGCGGAGTCGGCACGCTGCTCGTGCAGCTCACCGCAGCCGCCGGTGCCACGGTGATCGCGACGGGCCGCACCGACGAAGGGCGCGCACTGTTGCGCGAGCTCGGCGCCGCGCACGCGGTCGACTACGCCGATCTCGAAGAAGAGGTGCGCGCGATCGCGCCCGAGGGCGTCGACGCGGCCGTGCATCTCATCGGGGACGTCGGCCAGGTCGGCAGCCTCGTGCGCGACGGCGGCCGGCTGGTGTCGCCGGTGGCGTACGCGTTCGAGGGGCCGGATGCCGAGCGCATCCGGTTCGCGACGATAGCCGGATACTCCACCGGCGACGGGCTGCGAAAGCTCGCCGACCTCGTCGACCAGGGCGCGCTGCGGGTGATCGTCGACCGCGAGAAGAGCCTGGACGACACGGAAGCCGCCTTCGCCGAGTACGCCGCAGATCACAAGATCGGCAACATCGTCGTGATCGTCGGCGGGTAGTCGGCGGCAGGCGCGCGGGCCTTCGGGCGGGTGCGATGGCTCAGCGCCCGAACCCTGGCGCCCAATCGTCGTCGGTGGGCGACCATGACGTGTCGACGGCGGCCGGGGCCGCGGCATCCGTCGTCGTTCGAAGCTCGGCGCGACGACGCCACCTCGAGCCCTCCGGCCAGCTGGACGCGAAAGTCGTCGCGACACGCCACACACGCCGCGACAGCCCCGTGACGGTCTGGACGGGCCGTGCCGACACCGGCATGCGCAGCTGCGGGTCGTACCGGATCCCGTCGGCTGGACGCAGGCGGATGGTCAGATCGAGATCGTCGTGGATGCCGGCATTCGTCCGGTCGACATCCTCGCGCACGCGCTGCCACACGCGCGTGCGCATCGCGAAGTTCGAGCCGAAGACCAATGGGATGCCGAGCCACTTCTTGATCCAGTAGTGGCCACCGCCGATGTACCAGTGCTCGCCGAGATAATTGGCGAGCGGACTGCCTCCGTAGAATTCCGCTCCACCGGTGAGGACGCCGAGACCGGGATCGGCGACGAATGCGCGCACCAGCCGCGCGATCCAGTCGGGGTGCGGACGGGAGTCGGCATCGATGCGGGCGATGATGTCGGCATCCGCCATCGCTTCGTCGTATCCGCGGGCAGCAGCGGGCCAGATCCCGACGATCGACTCACCGACGACGGTCGCTCCGTATCGTCGGGCGACTGCTGCCGAGTCGTCGGTGCTGCCGTTGTCGACGACGATCACCCGAGTCGCCGGGTGTGACTGAGCGGCGAGCGCCTGAAGGCACTTGTCGAGGAAATCCGCATCGTTCCGGCACGGGATGACGACCGTGATCGTGGGAGCGAGGGTCACATCCTCACCCTACTCTGGGCTTCCCGGACCGGTTCGCGCCTCTGGGTGGTGTCGCAGAAGAGTGAGTTCGACGGGTCACTCGTGGGCATCGGGCGGCCCGTCGCGCGGCGAAGCGGTCGTCGTCGGATCGTAGGCATAGCCTCGATTCATGGGTGGCGGTGGCCGAGGTGACGGCATCCGGATCGTTCCCGCGAATGAAGCATCGTGGGACGACCTGCAGGCGATCCTCACCGGCTCGGCCGGCCGCTGTCAGTGCCAGCGGCAGCGGCTGGGCGATCACGACTGGTTCCGGATCCCGGTCGATGGGCGTGCCGCGATCCTGCGCGAAGAGACGCACTGCGGAGATCCCCGTGCGACCGAGACCATCGGCATCGTCGCCTACGTCGACGATGACCCCGCCGGCTGGTGCGCGGTCGACGCGCGCAGCGTCTACGGTCGCGTGCGCGGCTCGCCCGTGCCCTGGAAGGACCGCAGCGAAGACAAGGACGACGCGTCGGTCTGGGCGATCGCGTGCGTTGTCGTGCGCAAAGGGTTCCGTCACCAGGGTCTGACCTATCCCCTGGTCGCGGCGGCGGTCGAGCACGCCCGTGCCCGCGGCGCCCGCGTGATCGAGGGCTACCCACTGCTGACCGAAGGCAGAGAAGTCATCTGGGACGAACTCAGCGTCGGCCCGATCGGCCCCTTCGTCGCTGCCGGGTTTCGCGAGGTTTCGCATCCGACCAAGCGGCGGGTGGTGATGCGGCTTGAATTGTGATTCATCATACAAATATTCTAATGTCGTCGGCCGACATCCGCGGAGGTTCAGGATCCAACGCTGATTTTTTCGGGCTGATTCGAATATTTCTTTGACAGTCGGCTCACCGCTCGATACAGTGAATGCATGAACAACCCGCTCGCCGTCCTCGAAGAGGCAGTCGGCGAGTTGCATGCCGCGTGGCGTGGCGTGAGCGGCGACGATCTGCGCGCGGTGAAAGATCTGGAGCGCTCGCGGCTCATCGCGGTGAACACCGCACTGAGCGTCGTGTCTCGAATCGCAGATTCGCTGCACGCCGACCTCGCCGCTGAAATCGCTCGCGAGTCGCGCCCCGAGCTCGGGCCCGACGGGCTCTCGAAGCAGCAGGGCTTCCGCAATCCCACCGCGCTGATCGCAGCGACGAAAGGCTCCTCGACCGGCGACGCAGTCCGTCTGGTGAGAGTGGGTGAGGCGACCGCCCCTCGCACTACGCTCACCGGCGAGGCGCTTCCTCCACGGCATCCGCACGTCGCCGACGCACTCAAGACCGGACGAATCGGGATGCCGGCGGCCTCCGTCATCATCACCATGCTCGACCGCGTCGCCCTGCGAGCCGACCAGGCCGCATGCCAGCGAGCCGAAGAGACACTTGTCGGGCAGGCAGTCGGGCTCAGCCTGGATCAGCTCGCGAAGCTCATCGCCCGCGCCGAGGCCCACCTCGACCCCGACGGTCTCGAGCCGAGAGAGCGCGATGCTCGCGCCGAGCGGTCGCTCCACATCTTCGAGCGCGACGGAATGATCCATCTCAATGCGAAACTCGACGCCGAGACGGGCGCACCTGTGAAGATCGCGATCGAGGCACTCGTCACTGCGGACTTCCGGGCCGCTCTTGAGGCACAGAAGACGACCAACGATCCGGATGCCGACCGCCGGTCGGTGCCGCAACGCCAGGCCGACGTGCTGGCGCTCATGGCTCGGCATGTCCTCGACTGCACACACGACCATCTGCCGCTCGGGGGCGCGACTCTCGTCGTGCGGATGAGCCTGGACGACCTCAGTTCCGGTGCCGGCTACGCGACCATCGACGGAATCAACCGGCCGGTCACCGTCGCCACCGCGCGACGGATGGCAGCCGGCGGCGGAGTGATCCCGTGCGTGCTCGGCGAGCGCGGCGAGATCCTCGACTGGGGCCGCAGGAAGCGCCTCTTCTCCAAGGCTCAGCGCCTCGCACTCGTCGAGCGGGACGGAGGCTGCGCGATGTGCGGGCTTCCTCCGGGCATGACTCGGGCGCATCACCTCTCGTGGTGGCAGCGCGATCACGGAGGTACCGACTTGTCGAACGGTGTGCTGCTATGCGAGTCCTGTCATCACCGGATCCACGACAACGGCTGGGAGATCCGGATCGACGACGCCTCGACGAGGTCGAGAGTGTGGTTCATCCCGCCCCCTCACGTCGACCCCGATCGTGCTCCACGACTCGGCGGGCGGGCGCGTTTCGACTATGCAACGGCCGCATAGCGGGCCGAGCAGGGCTGTGCCCCAAGCTTGCGCGGAGGCGCAGCAGCCCGACCCACGATGGCACAGCGCTGGGAACCCAGATCAGCACCTCTACCCGCGACGGTCTTTCACCGCTAACCTCTTGAACGCGCTCCCACGCCCTGGTTACAGTCCTGTAAGCAGAGGCGGCCTTTGGTGCGCGAGATCGCTCCACGGAGAGGACCATCGCAATGAACGCACCCGCCCCCCGCACACGACGACTGGCCGTCCTGGTCACCGGCGCCGCACTGATCGCCGGGGCTCTGACGGCCTCCCCAGCGGCTGCGGCCCCACCGGGCGCTGTCAATCCGATGCATCCGGACTTCGGCCCCAATGTCACCATCTTCAGTCCCAGCACGCCAATCGCCGACATCAAGTCGAGCCTCGACACACTCGCCGCCCAGCAGCGCGACAACGAGATGGGCACCAGCCGTCACGCGGTCTACTTCCTGCCCGGACAGTACGGGACGGACGAGGCTCCCCTGCAGTTCGAGGTGGGTTACTACACCGAGGTCGCCGGCCTCGGCCTGAATCCCGCCGACGTCAACGTGAACGGCGCCATCGAGGTCTACAACCGCTGCCTCGACAACGGTGGCACCAGCAACTGCCTCGCGCTCGTCAACTTCTGGCGCACGCTCTCGAACCTTTCGCTTCACGTGAATAAGGCGGGCCAGGACGGATGCCGCCAAACCGCCAATTTCTGGGCCGTTTCGCAGGCCGTCTCGATGCGCCGTGTCAACGTGGACGGCAAGCTCTCACTCATGGACTACTGCACGGCCGGACCCCAGTATGCGAGCGGCGGATACATCGGCGATTCGCGGCTGCAGACCACCGTCAACGGATCTCAGCAGCAGTGGCTGACGCGAAACAGCGAGATCGGCGAATGGACGAACGGCGTCTGGAATCAGGTGTTCTCAGGTGTCGTGGGCGCGCCCGATGATTCGGCATTCCCGAGCCCGCCCTACACCTCGATCCCGCAGACTCCCGTGAGCCGCGAAAAGCCATACCTGTACGTCGACGACAAGGGGCGCTACAACGTCCGCGTGCCGGCGATGCAGCAGAACTCGAGCGGAATCAGTTGGGGCGCGGGCGCGACGGCGGGCCGCAGCATCCCGATCACGGACTTCTACATCGCCAAGCCGGGTGATTCCGTGCTCAAGATCAACACGGCGCTCGCGCTCGGCAAGAACCTGATCTTCACACCGGGCGTCTACAACATCCCGTCGACGATCCATGTGTGGCGCCCGGGCACGGTTGTCCTCGGCCTCGGGCACGCGACACTGACGGCGACCAAGGGCTCGACTCCCCTTGCGATCGCCGACGCGCCGGGAGTCGTCGTCGCCGGAATGACCATCGACGCCGGCGAGAAGCTGTCGCCTGTGCTGCTCAAGGTCGGACTCAGCAAGACGCGCAACCTGTCGAGCAAGGCCTCTAAGAACAATCCGATCACGCTGAACGACGTGTACTTCCGCGTCGGCGGACCGCACGTCGGCAAGGCGACGACGGCGCTGGAGATCAACGCCGACAACGTGCTCGTCGACCACACCTGGGTCTGGCGCGCGGACCACGGCGTCGAGGGCTTCACCGGCGGCGACACCCAGCGCTGGAACACCAACACAGGGACCAACGGCGTCATCGTGAACGGCGACAACGTCACGGCGACCGGCCTGTTCGTCGAGCACTTCCAGAAGTACAACACCCTCTGGAAGGGCGAGAACGGACGCGTCATCCTGTACCAGAACGAGCTGCCGTACGATCCGCCCACCCAGGCGGACTGGACCCAGCCCAACGGAACGCTCGGCTACCCCGGCTACGTCGTCGACAAGAAGGTGAAGACCCATCGGCTCGATGGCGGCGGCGTCTACGTCTTCAACCAGAACAACCCGTCCATCGTCACGGCGAACGGCTTCTCGGTTCCGCGGACGCCCGGCGTGCGCCTGCACCACATCATGACGGTGAACCTCAGCGCGGGCACGATCGAGCACGTCGTGAACGGCGTGGGCGCCCCCGCGACCACGGCCGCCATCGGCGTTCCGTCGTACGTGGTGGACTACCCCGCGCCGTAGCAAGCGCCCTCGCAAATCGCGCTGGCCCAGCGACCTGGTCTCCCTCCACGGTCGCTGGGCCAGCGCCGCGTACTCACCAGAGCGGGTGGATCGCCTCCCGCAGCCGGCGATCGTACACCTCGCGGATCACGGCATCGAACGCCGACACATCGAACCCGTCTTCGAGCAGGGCCGTGGCATCCGCATTCGACGACGCCTGCGCGATCGACCGTGCGCCGGGGATCGCACTGGTCACACCCGGTTGCGACACGATCCAGGCGAGCGTCGCGGCAGGAAGCGAGACGCCTTCCGGCAGTGCCGCAGAGAGCTCGGCGACGGCCGCGAGCCCGGTCTCGAAGTCGACGCCCGAGAACGTCTCTCCGCGATCGAACGCCTCGCCGTGGCGGTTGTAGGCGCGATGGTCGTCAGCAGCGAACGTCGTCGACGCCGAGTACTTGCCCGACAACAGCCCTGATGCGAGCGGCACGCGCGCGAAGATCGCGACGCCGGCGGCCTGAGCCGCGGGCAGCACCTCGTCGAGCGGCTTCAGCCGGAACGGGTTGAAGATGATCTGCACGTTCGTCACATTCGGCCGTGCGATCGCGGCGAGCGCCTGGCCGCACGTCTCGACCGACACGCCATAGGCGGCGATCGTGCCGTCCGCGACGAGCGCGTCGAGTGCGTCGTAGGTGGCGGCATCCTCGATCACCTCGGTCGGCGGGCAGTGCAGCTGTACGAGGTCCAGAGTCTCCACGCCCAGATTGCGCCGCGACCGATCCGTCCACCCGCGGAAGTTCTCGGGCGTGTAGTTCTCGGGCTCCTGCGCCATCCGTCGCCCCATCTTCGTGGCAATGGTGATGTCGTGCCCTGCCCGAGCAGCCAGGAACCGTCCGATCACGGACTCGCTGCGCCCGTCGCCGTACACATCCGCAGTGTCGAAGAGGGTCACGCCGCGATCGACGGATGCCGCCAGCACGGCCGTCGCGTCTTCCTCGCTGACCGCCCCCCAGTCGGCGCCGAGCTGCCAGGTGCCGAGCCCGATGGCCGAGACGTCGCGTCCGGTGCGTCCGAGGGATCGCTTCTGCGTGTTTCCTCCTTCTGAGCGGAGCGCTCAGTCCTTGATGATGACGGGAGTGCCGAGTGGGAGCTGGGCCAGCCGCGTGATCGCCGACGGGTCGACCCTGATGCAGCCGTTCGAGATGGGCCCCGACCGCTGGTCGTGGTAGTGGAACGCGGTGACCGCGACATCCTCGCCACCGAATCCGTCGAGTGTCGGCGACTGGACCGAGAGATAGACGATCGGATGCCCCCGCGTGTACGCGTATTCGGGGACGACCGCCTCGGTCATGATGAACGCGCGCCCGCGTGGGGTCGGCGTGGACGGAGTCCCCCACGCGAAGTCGGTCGCGATCCGTTCCGGCACTCCGGCATGCACGATGTCGATGGTGCGCGCGGAGATGCTGACCTGCACGATCGTGTCGATGGGTGCGAGCTCGACGTCCTGCGCACGCAGCCAGCCCGTGACCTGCGCGGAGTCGCCGTGCGATGGCACCGCCTGACGCCCGGTCAAGAGCACCTCGATCCAGTGCTCCTGCTTCTGGATGACCGGAACCGTCGTGCCGCCGTAGGGAAACTGGCTCGGCAGGTACGCGACGGGCGGCCGGGTCGGGTCGGCGAACACCGGCGCGCCGCCGCCGTGCGCCACCGCCTGCTCGCCCGTGAAGGCGCCGAACCGGTCGCCGTCGACGGGCAGCGCCGGGATGACCGCGAACACGTTCACCTGGGGCAGGGAAGTCACGTCGTACGCCGTCGTGTTCGCCGGAAAGCCGGTCGGCGTCGGGCGCGGGGCCGGGGTCGGGGTCGGGGTCGGAGTCGCAGTCGCGCTGGGGGTGGCCGTCGCCGCGGGGGCGGGAGCGGATGCCGCGCCCACGACGGGTCGGATCCCCCACAGGATCAGGGCGCCGACGACGAGCGCGACGACGACCGCCGCAACGATCACCAGACGGCGTCCGCGGTGGCGCGACTCCATCGATCCGCCCGCATTCGCCATGCCTACATGCTCAGCGTCCGACCCGGCATCCGCAACCCGGCCGCCGATCGCGGCTCACCCTGCTGGGGCTCACCCTCTCGTCGATGAATTCGCTAACGTCGTTCGCATGCCGGAACATCGCGTCACACCGCCCACCCCGCCCGCGGACGGCAAGGTCTACGGACCTGCCAGCTACTTCCCGAGCATAGAGAAGACGTACGGCCGTCCGATCCAGGACTGGCTCGACCTCGCCGCGGATCGCCTCGACACCGAGCGTCACATGGAGGTCGTAACCTGGCTCAAGACGGAATACGGCATGGGCCACGGGCACGCGAACGCGATCGTCGGGTATGTCAAGGCTCAGCTGCCGGGCGATTCGGACTAGCGATCGGTTCGCAGCGGGATGCTGTTGAGCGTGTAGCCGTATGCCGTTTCGCCGACCCGCGGCATCCGCTCTTCATCGAGCATGAGCAGGATGCCGTCTCCGACCGCCCAGAAGTTCTGCAGGTGGGCGGGCACTCCGTCTAGCCGATAGACGGTGGCATCGGAGTCGAGGGCCGTCCCGCTGGTCACCTGCCACGCCCCCTCGTGGTACTCGCGCTCGTCGCTGACGCCCACGCGCAGAATCGACATCGCGTAGGTGGACGGTTCGTGCGTGACCGGGTCGCGGTAGAGCACCAGCCCGAACTTCACCCGCTGGCAGGCGGGGTCGGGCTCGGGGTCGATGGCGCACGGAATGTGCGACTCGAAATCCACGAACGGCGGATCGCCCCGCGCATCCTCGGCGGGATACCAGGGCGGAAAGGCCGTGATGGGCGGTGGCACGGCCGCCGCCTGACCCCACAGGATCGCCCCCGCCGCGACGACCGCGACGACGCCGCCTGCGATGGCGATCCACGTGGTGCGCTTCATGGATGTCGGTCCCTCCGCGACCGACTATGCGCGTCGTCGCGGCCGTGCGCAAGCGACGGTCAGCTGTGTGCGTCGACCACCGCGGCGTGCAGATCGAGCAGTGGCGCGGTGCGCTCCGCCGGCCCGCGGCCGAATCCGCATTCGGTGCCGACGCCGAACCTGTCGAGAACCGTCGCGGCTGCCGTGATGCGGCGCTCGGCGCCGTCGACGCCGTCCTCGTGGTGGAGGAGACCCAGTTCGAGTTCGGTGTCGTCGGGAAGATCGAGGTCCGCCAGCGGCGCGAAGTATGCGGAGTCGTCTCGCTCGATCGGCACCGGCAGGTGGAACCAGCTGACGGTCCGCGGTGCCGCCGCCACGATGCCCCGGATGACGGACGCGAGCGTTCCGGAATCCTTCGGCTGGATGAAGTGCTCCTCCTCTACGTCGCCGTAGCAGAGGTGGAAACCCACCTGCACGTCGTCGGGCACGACCGCTATCTGGCGTACTGCGCGATCGATCACGCCGCCCAGGAGGTCGCCGCCCCACCCCGCGCTGAACGGGACGCCGCCGAACTCGGCACGATCGAGGATTCCGAACTCGACCGCGGCATCCCATTGGATGGCGAGGTCCTCATGGGGAATCGCCTCGACGATGCGGCCGACTTCGGCGAAGAGGGCGTTCTCATAGGCGGGCTCTACGGCAGCGCGGTCGTCCGGCACGATGAACGCCCCGACGACACCGACCGGCGTCGGGAGCGAGACCTGGAAGCGCACACCGGCGGGGATCACGCCCTCGTCGCGCAGCGCGGCGAACTCCGCGAACGACTGGATCGCGGCGTCGGCGTAGCCGAGGTTGGGGAACTGAAGGTCGGCGGCGGCGACGGTGCCGTCGAGCGCGAAGGGTCGCAGGTCGAAGATGTCGCGGATCCTGAAGGGGAGCTCCTCACCGACGCGGACGAGCCCGGGGGTCTCTTCGAGACGGAAAGTCTGGAACTGGATCCAGTAGAACCGCTCGCCGACTTCTCCATCCGGGATGCGCCGCGCGCGACCGCCGATGTGCTCGGCAACCGCGCGGAAGACGGATTCCACATCGGGCTGGTTGATGCTGCCGACGAAGTGGGCGTTGGTGACGGTGACCATGCTGGATGCTCCTTCAGACCGGAGCCGCAAAGGCGCGACTCCACGAACGGAATCGCAGGCGTGTCCCGGAGTGGGACGCGAGGCCTCGCTGTGCACTGCGCCGCCATAGTAACAGGCGAGGAAGCCGAGATCCCGTACGTTGCAGACGGTGACGATGACTCCGAGCATGCGGCGGCTCAGGCCGGTGACACGACCTTTCGCATGACCGTCTTGTTCTTGCCGATCCGTCGCTCGAAGGTGAAGCCCGCCTCCTCGAACATTCCGGGTGTCACATTGTGGAGGAACGAAGACGAAACCCTTTTGCCGGGTTCGACGATGTTGGGAAACGACACAACCTCGCCACCGCCGGCCTGCGCGATGAGATCGAGCGCTCCATGGAGCGCCTCGAGTGCGACGCCCTTACGTCGATGGTCGCGATCGACGAAGAAGCAGGTGATGCGCCACGGAGCGGGATTGGACTCCCCGGCGTCGTACTCCTTGCGGTGGTAGATGCGCGGCAGCTCGGCGGGACTGCCGTACTCGCACCAGGCGATCGCCTGGTCGCCGTCGAAGACGAGGGCCGCGTGCGCGATGCCCTCCTCGATCATCCGCTTCTTGAACAGGGGACCGCCCACGTCCGCCTTCTTGGTCGTCTCGGTGTCGTCGTGGAAGTAGTGGCAGTAACAGCCTCCCCACACCCCGTTGTGCTTCTCGGCCAACGCGAGCCACGCGGGGTAGGTCTCGAGCGTCAAGGGTTTGATCACGTGCGCCGTCATGCCGCCATTGTCGGCCCAACGTCCGACAAAGGAAATGCGCGTGCGGATTTCGGCTCGACGACGCTGAACCCATGCGGCTGCCGCGGTGGCTTCTGGGTCGGAGGGATTGCGAAGTCTGCTCCACACCGCAGCGACGTCGATGGGATGGGTGACGTCCCTGCTCGGGCCTTCAGCTAGGTGCCCACCGTTCGCGATCCAGCGCGAGTTCGCCTGACGGCGGACTGCGCCACCATCAGGATCGCGACGGCGACGATGGTGATGATCGCGCACAGGGCGCAGACGGCCGAGTATCCGAGGCCGCCGATGCCTGCCACGGCGATGATCGGACCCGCGACGATTGCGCCGATGCGGCGGGTGTTCATGAACAGCCCCGTTGCCAGCCCGGGGCGCGGGATGATCTGTTGGAACAGGGTCATGCCGATCCCAGCGGTGACTGCGAAGAACCAGGCGTTCAACGGCTGCGCAACCAGCAGCGTGATCGGGTCGCGGATGAAGATCAGCGCGACGTAGTAGAGCACGCCTGCGAGGCAGCCGCTGATGATGAGGGAGTGGAGGGAGAAGCGATGGCTGAAGCGCCCCATCAGCCACAATGCGGGGATCTCGGCCAACGCGGCCACACCCAGTGTGATACCGCCCCAGACCACCGGGAGCCCTAGCACTGCGGTGACGTAGAGAACCATGATCGCCATGACTGCTGCGTTGGTCGCCTGCAAGAGGACGAAGGCAGTGAAGACCGCCGCGACGCCCATCCTTCCGATCGACTCTTCCTGCGGTTCATCCCCCCCGAGCTCGACCCGCTCTGTGGATGCGGAGCGGCGACGTCTCATCAGCAGCAAGGTCGTGACCACATTCAGGATGCCGACGACAGCCAGGAGCGGGATGATCGACCGATCTCCCAGGGTCCCCATGACGAATGTCGCGACGGGAGGGCCGGCGACCCACGCGAACGACACGACCGCACGGGTGTTCATCACCTCAGAAGTGCGCGCCCCGGAGTGCCTCAGCTCGGCGAACAGAAGCGTGCTTCCCACGCCCGCCGGTCCGCCCAGAACCATCAGCGCAATCACGGCGATCGGCAGTGACGTCGTCATCGCGAGTGCACCGGCGAGGGCGACGGTGAGCACCGCGCACACGAGCATCGGGCGCAGATAGTCGCCATTGCGATCGGCCCACCCGGGAATCAGCAGCGCAGCGACGAAGCCGCTCGCGTTGTACAGAGCGAGCACCCACCCGACGTCGGCCGGGGTCGCATCGAAGAGGCTCACGAGCAGGAGCGCCAAGACCGGACTCAAGAAGGCGAACTGGAGACCCCAGAGCAGCGCAGAGGAGGAGGAAAGCAGGCGATTCATCGGGAGCGCGGCAAACGCGAACTCGGAGTTCGCAGCACGCGTGAACCGGCTGCCAGTTTGGGCGTCATACATTCGACCGTAGGCGGGTTCCCTTGTGGGCGGGAGGCACCAGCGGTACCCCTCGCACATGCGCCGCCGGGTCCGACATCGGCCGGCGCCGGGCTGTTCGGGGGGGGAGGCGGTCTGCTGCCCGACCTGGAACGGTTCCAAGGGAGACGGCCCGCGGGTTCGACGCGGAAGCGCGGTGACTGAGCGCGCCGACAGTTCAGACGGGCGTCAATATGTAGGGTCGGCTGTGCCGTGCTCCAGATGCATCGACGACGATCGCCGTAACGAGGATTCGGCCGTCGTTGATGATGTCGCTTGCGCTGACGAGCCATCCCGCAATGCCGGTCACCGCCGAATTCAGGTCCACCGGGAGCTGGCCGGGCCTGCTGACGCACGCACTCGGGAGGTCGCCCCCACCCCGCAACGATCCGACGACTTGGCCTGCATCGTTCATCCCCTCGGCGAGAAAGCTGCCGCCATGCGTTCTCGTCGTCTTGGACGCGATGTCGTATGTGACGGTGATCCCTGAAGGCCAAGTGGAGCCGGCGAGCTTGCCGACCTCATTCATCGCTCGGGGAAGGATCGTTGTGCCGAGATCGGTCGTCTTCCTGGTGGAGTGGTCGTAGAGGAACCCTCGGGGCTCAGAGCCGAACTCCTTCCACGCCAGACCGGCGGCGAGGCGCCCGTCAGCCGACACGACCACTGCCTCCGAACTCACGTACTCCGGGCCCACGGTCTCCGACATGGGGATAGGCGTCAACTCGTCGTTCGACAGATCCAATCGGTACGCGAGCACCGGGGCTGGTGGGGTGCGGCGAGCGCCGACCACGACCCCGTTGTCGGAGATCGCCCGAGCTCGACCGAACTGGGTTGACAGCTTCGATTGAATGTCCCGAAGCGTCGAGTCGAAGACCCACACCGTCGCCGCGTCCCGATCGCCCTGATGCCCGACCACCACACCTGAGACATTGACGTCGGATGCGATCAGCTCCCTGGTGGTGAACGCGAGAAAGTCGATGCCGCCGTCACGGTAGATCCAGGCCGTTCTGTTCGCTTCGTCGATGCCGGCCACGAGCCCGTTTTCGGTCATCGCGACGCCTCCCCCGAAGGTGATCTCATCCAAGGGTTGTGCCGAATAAGCCATTGCGCCCTCCCTGTCCCTGTGCGCAGCCATACGCCGCACGCGCGGCTCTCGCCGCCACTCTCGGAATAGCGGGTATCCGTGCCTTGGTCAAGTGCCCACCCGAGCCTCCGCTGGGACAGTGCGCGGCCGACCTCGTCCTTTTTGCCGCCGCACCCACTGATGGAAGGAAACGCCATGGGCAAGATTTACGGACTGCAGTCGCTGGAGCTTCGGCCCGGCGTCGAGGATGAGGACTTCGAGCGGTTTCTCCTCAGCCGCGCCGAGCAGTTGCCGCCACTGCCCGGTTGGCGGATCGCGTTGCTGAAAGGCGAGCCGGCGACCAGGTCGGGCAATACCTTGCGCTCGTCGAGGGGGACAGCATCGAAGCCTGTGATCGGGTGTCACCGGGCGGCGGGTTCGATGACACCGCAGAAGGTCGCGAATGGCTCGCGGTCGCGGGACCGATCCTCCAGAAATGGCTCGAGTATGTCGTCTATCTCCCTGGGCTCGACGCGCCCGATACCATCTCCCGGGTCAACCGCATCCGAAGAATGACCCCGCGAAGCAGGATGGGGATGTCGGGCGTTGGGTCTTCTCCTGTCGGTGCGACGAGCCTCACACTAGGATCTGGAACATGAGCCAACCCATCGAGCCGTATCAAGCGACAGACTCCGTCGCCGATTCGGCGACGTGCCCAGGCGGCCAGTGCGAGTTCGAATTTCCGGCGGTTCCTGCCGGCAAGCGTCTACGCATCACCAGTGTTTCAGCTCAGCTCGGACCCGCCTCCGGCAGCCTCGTGCTGGAAGGCAATGGAGTGCCCTACTTCGTGACGAAGTCCCACCCCGACCTCGACGATGTGACAGCACCGGTCAGGCTCTATTTCGAAGCCGGCAGTATTCCGACGGCGCGGGTCTTCGCGCCCGACACGACACAGCACACGTCGCTGATCGTCACGCTCGTCGGCGAACTCGAATCCCTGTAGCTCGGCTTCCTCGCCCGCGGTGAACGCTCAGTCGTCCTCCCCCTGGGTATGAATCAGAGCGGAAGCCGGGCTGCGGCGTCGCCCCGCTTTGAGACAGCCCTAGAGGTCCTGCATGCGGGATCTGAGGACGTCGAATTCGCATCCCGGCGCGTCCGGATCGAAGCCGTGCTCGATCAGCCAGCGCGACGCCACCAGGCTGCGCAGCGACCACCAGGCGCGGATCACTTCCCGGTCGACTCCCGGACCGTAACCGGTGAGCAGGTCGTCCAGGCGCTCCTCGTGCCCGAGCGTCAAGATGGCGAGGTCGAACATGGCGTCGCCGGGGGCGGCCTCCGACCAGTCGATGACGCCGGTGACCTCGTCGCCGTCGACGAATACGTGTGTGATCTGCAGGTCGCCGTGGATGAACGCCGGTTTCCACGGCCGGAGCGCAGCCTCGGCGATCTCGCGGTTGCGCCGGATCACCGCGCCCGGCAGAACTCCGTTGGCGAGCAGCCATGCGCACTCGCCGTCGAGTTCCGCCGCCACGTCGTCGAGTCCACGCCCGGGCCACGGCGGCAACGGCGCATCGTGCAGCATCCGTATCGCGGCACCCGCAGCAGCCCACGCCGCCGACGACGCGGCCGACGGTTCGCCGAGGACACCCAGCGCCTGGCCGGGCACGGCGGCGATGGCGAGCACCGGCGGCCTGCGCCACAGGATCGCCGGGGTCGGTATCGGCGCGATGGCCATCGCCCGCACCTCGGCGTCGGCGTGCGACGGGTCGCCGTCGACCTTCAGGAACACGTCGCCGACGCGCAGGGTGGCCCGCTGGCTGTGGGCGACGACAACCTCCACCTCATCCACATCGGCCATCCTGGCAGGGGCGGACAGCCGGGGGGGTCCGTCTGTCAGCTGCGCGCGCTCGGGATCAGCTCCTCCCGACTGGATCAAGCCGCGTTCAGTTCACTCAGCAGTTCCACGGGAGCCCCCCACTGCTGCGAACTCCTCCGCTACCGCGTGTCTCCGAACAGACCACCGACCGCGGTCGACACAGGGCAGTGCGACTGAGAGACGCAGGCGAGCGGATGCCGGAATCGGTCGTCCTGGTCTACCCGATCGTGCATCCCGAACGCCCGAGCTCAATGCGGAAATGGACGCCGCAACAGCCGGCATCCCTCCCAGCCAACCGTCACCGAGCAGGTCGAGCAGCCGGCCCACCTCGAGCTCGCCGATCGCTCCGAGAAACCATGATCTGCTCTGCGCAGTGCGCGGGCTGCGACCGAAGACGCGCGCGGCCGCAGAACGCGGTGCCGCGCCCGCCTGGACACGAAGAGCCTCAGCAATGACGGCGGAAGCGGGCGCCCGCAGTCGCAGATCGTTTGTGGTTGCCACGGGTTCAGCCGGAAGCTCGTCGATCGTGGCAGAAGGGGCCGGCGGTTGTGAGGACCGCGCTTCGCAATCGATGCAGCGAACGGTGCGCAGTGAGCGCTCATAGACTGCGAATGTCCCTGCGGATAGGGCAATCCCGCACACGCGGCATTGCCCGTTGTACCGCAGGTGCATGCGGCGAAGCTGCGGGTCCCCGTTCTGCTCAGTCACGGGCGAGTTCATGAGCACGTTCAGTCACCGGGCGAGCGTACTCGGTGCAGCCATCTCGACCCACGCCAACGTCCCCGACTTGTGGACAGTTCTCTCGTCGCTTCCCCAAAGGCCTGCTCGGATCCCAATGCGTGCTTTGCACGAAACCGCGGCCGATTCAGATCCCTGAGCGGGCAGCTGACTCAAGCCTGTTCGCCTGCTGAGGGTTACAGTCCGGCCGTCGGTTGTCGAGCGCTAATGTGCCGATATGTCGAATGTCCTTGGGTGGGTCTCGACCTCCGGGGTCGTGCAGGGGGTGATCATCGGCGGAACGTTGGCGTTTCTCACGGCAATTGTCGTGATGAATGTCGTGGGTCGGATGATCACCACGACGACGAATGGCTGGGATTCCGTCATGACGGTCGGCCAGCCCGGAAACGGTGTCCTCATCCGTGCCGCCGCGGCGAAAGCACTGCCTGCCGTCAATGTGTTTGAAGAAGCCGCGTACTGGACGACCACGAGAGACGGTTCGGGCGGAACGCTGACCGGCACGCACGAGTACGTGCTGCGTTTTCCGGCCGGGCAATTCCCTCCTAACGATGCGTTCTGGTCTCTCACGATCACTGATGTTGTCGGGTACATGGTGAGCAATCCGATTGGCCGCTCGAGCTTCAACGATCGCTCGAGTCTCGCCAGAGACGCCGACGGCTCGATCGACATCTACCTGCGGCACGAGGCTCCGACGGGGCGTGAGCAGAATTGGCTGCCGACGCCTGCCGGGAAGTTCAAGCTGACGCTCCGCGCATATCTGCCGGGCGCAGCGGTCCTCAACGGCAGCTACCGAGTGCCGCCGGTAGTGCGGGTGGGATGACGTGAACCGCCTGATTGTGAAGTACGCGTATCCCATCACCGCGGTCATTCTGGTGATCTTCGCGTGGGTCGTCTATACGAGGCTCGTTCGAGGAAGCGGCGAGATCACCACGCTTGCCATCGCCGCGGTGGTGGTGTGGGCAATCGGCACACCGACATTCGTCCTTCTCTGGCCGCGCATCACGGTGGGTGGTTTCAAGAGGGCGATCCTCAAACGTGGTTTCGGCGGTGGTCCGATCCCGGTGAACTCGCTGTATGCCGAGCCCAACGTCTCTTCCGCATCGCCGACTGGCAGCCTGATGGGAACCGGAACGGACGACGTGCTCTACATCGCCGGGTGGCTCGACCTCAAGGACGGGCCGCAGGTCCTGCGCGTGCCCGACATGGCCAGCCGGTATTACAGCCTTCAGTTCACCGACCCCCCGAGCAGCGCCAATTTCGCGTACGTCGGCAAGCGCGCAACTGGCACCAAGGCGGGCGAGTACCTGCTCAGCGGCCCGGGTTGGCAGGGAACAGTCCCCGCGGGCATGACGCAGATCTCAGCGCCCCACGCTTCCGCTCTCGTCATCGGACGGGTCTTCGTCGACGACGACAGTGACCGACCCGCTGCCTACGCGCTCGCGAAGCAGATCCAGCTCGCACCTCTGGCTCAGTAGGCCGGAGGGAGTTGCCCGCAAGGCGGAAGCTGACCCCTCCAGACGAGCGGAGCGGAGGTCAGCAGAGGACCCACGGCGGGGTCGCGACCAGACCCCCCAGGGGGTCTCTCGAGCGACCGTCTACCGTGAGCTGCAACGTCGGCGGGCATCGTTCCTCGCCTCGTGCGAGGTGCACATCTACTGACGCCACGGCAGCCGGCCGCGCTCGGCAAGGATCCTTCAACGCGCAGCCGCGCGCAAGGCTAGCGAGCCCGGGCGAGATTGTCGGGCAGTTCGTCGGCTGTCGAGCGCCATTGCCCCGGGTTTCTCGCTGAGGTCGCATGACTCACGAATCCTGGTCGCGCTTCGCGCCACCACCGCCCTCGCGGCAACCGGAGTTGGGGCTTAGCTCTTGAGGGCATGACCCACTTTGGCGCGGGAGGCTCGTCTTCCATGAGTTAGATCGTCGGCTCGATGGATTGACTCCGGCTGGAGGCTCGCCTCGTTAGTACTAAGCGGCGGCGCCGTGCAGCGGAATGCTCGGCTTGATCCTGATACGGATACCCGCTGTGCAGTTGTCCGCGCTGGCAGTTCAGACAGGGTCGCATTGTTCACCACATGGTCGTCTTCGTCGTGATGACCGGCCCGGAGGCGGGATAGCGCTGCAAGACTGGCCGTCATGAAGGCTGCCGTGTCCGCCGGCGTCGGCGACCCCGTCTTCGAACGCTGGGTCGCCCACTTTGCCGCCAACCGGGCGCGGCATGAAGCAATCGAGGCCGGCGTCGATTGGGACGCACCGGCCGATCTTCCTGACGCCGTGCGGACTGCTTTCATCCGGTCGTTCCAGAGGTTCGAACTGGGTGAGGGGGGCGACGGTGCGCACCTTCTCCACAACGCCTCTCGCTGCAGCGCGGCTCAGCAGGAAGCGCTGCGCATGCTCGTGGCGGAGGAGCAGGAGCATTCCGGGCTGTTCCAGCGGGGTCTTCGGCACCTTGGTGCTCCCCCACTGGCCGGCCACTGGGCGGACCGTGTCTTCACACAGCTGCGCCGGTCTCTCGGGCTGCGCACCGAGCTGGCCGTGTTTCTCACCGCCGAAGCCGTCGCCATGCCGTACTTCGTCGTGCTCGCGCGTTGCGGACCCGACGAGGTGATCCGGGGAATCGGCACACGGATCGCGCTGGACGAGGAGCACCACCTGGCGTTCCAGATCGATCAACTGCGGCTGGGGTTCGCGGCGCTCCCCGCGCTCGTACGAGTACTGCTGTTCGGTGTGTGGTGGTGCGTCGCGGTCGGCGCCGCCACGGTCGTCGCGATCGATCACGGGGCGGCGCTGCGGACGTGCGGCCTGAGCGTGGGCTCATACTGGGGCGCCGCGTTGCGATCGTTCCGACGCGCGGCCGCCGCCGTGCTCGCCTGAGGCCGGGAGCCCCGCAACCGCGTGTTCGCATCGTCGGCGGACCAGGCACACGCGGGGGTCGAGCCTACTGACGCCCGCCGGCGACAAGTCTCTTAGCGATCCTTCAGCGGTCACGGTCGCGGAAGCGGCTCCGGCAGGCAGCGGTCGGTCACCCCCGTGACGGTCATAGGACTATTGCGCCGATGCGAAACATCAGGGCTGGTCAGCGGCGTCCGCGCCGCTGGATGCTGTTGAGGTAGCCCAGGGTGCGGTCGGTTCGGTTGGCGATGACGTCGAGCCGCTGAAGACCCGTGTGGTACGTGGCTGCGTCAAGGCGCTCGTCGGACCAAACGTTTTCTTGATCCACGAGGCGGGCATTGAGCGTGACCGGGGTGTCTAGGTCCCAGCGCGGAGGGATCCGGTGAGGATTCCATGTGGGGAACCTGACCCGGGCGGCAACGTCATCAAAGAATCGATCAAGATTGAAATAGGCGCTTGCACGCCACGCCGTGTACTGATCACGTAACTCCCGACCTCGCGTCAAGCGCCATTGCTGGTGATTGGCGGGATCCTCGCGGGCGAGTTCACGGAAGTAGTCTGCCGCCGCTTCCATCGCCATCCGTTCAGCGAGGAGGACTCGACGGGTGTATTCGGCCGCGAGAGAGCGCGGCAGGAAGACCAGCCTCACGTCCGCCCGCGCCACGCGAATCTGGTCGATCGCATCCTCACACTCCGCAAATCGTTTTGTCCGGTCATCGGCATCGCCAATCAACTGTTCATTACGATGCGGTGCCTGTCCGTCGGTTGGCGGCCGAGGTGGGGTGATCCCTCGCATCGTTGCGAGAGCATTGAGCGCGTCGCGCGCGAACGTGCGCGCAGGTCCAAACAGGACCTCACGAGCCTGTTGATTTCGGCTCGAGAACTGCGCGATGATCGATGCGCCAAATACCCCGACCAATCCCAGTAGCGCCACGACGAGCGCGATGGTGGTCTGGCCGTCGAGCATGCGGGAACCCTAGCGGCTCGGCGCCCCCGAGTCGAGGGCGACGCTGCCGGCTGATTGGCGCGATGCTGAGTTGGAGGTAGCCCGATGCGACTTCGTCGTCTCGGCGGCGTTGCTCCGTGATGGTTTTGTGTCGTCTAGCCGGAGGTCGCTTGAGTCCAGCCCGAACCGTTCCACCACCGGTAGCCGACGCCGTCGAACGGATCTGCGTACCATCCGGGTTGTACGACGAACGCTGGAGGGGGCGGAACCTCAGGGTAGTAGGGATCAGTGGTCGGAGGCACGTAGGGATAGTAGGGGTCTCCCGAGCTCGTCTGACCGACATAAGGATACGAGTCTCCAGAGCTCGTCGGGGCAGAGTTGCCGTCTCCCGGAGAAGCCGCGCCCTGCTGCCCGTGGAGCAGAATGCCGAAGGCCCCGCTGAGATTCCCGGAGTTCGCCGCCTCACGGGCAGCGAGGATGTTCTGTGACGCCTCGTCCATATTTGGCATGCCCACACCATGGCCCGCTCAGTGGGAAATGTCCATCCCCACCGTCATCGAGCATAAGACTGAACTCAGGCGGACAGGCTGCTCATCTTCTCCACGCCCGGCCTTCTACCGCCTGCGGGCATCGCCGTGCCCGTGGGCGGCGGCATCCGACACCTTGACAATTGTCGTTTGCTACCTAACAATAGTCGTTAGGCAACGAACAAAGTCTTAAGGAGATCGCCGTGTCAGCGAGCCGCATCACTCTCATCACCGGCGCCAATCAGGGCGTCGGGTTCCAGGTCGCCAAGGAACTGGTCGCAGTCGGCAACACCGTATTCGTCGGATCGAGGGATCTGCAGCGCGGCGAGACCGCTGCCGCCGAGATCGGCCCGGGCGCCATCGCCGTGCAGCTGGACGTCACCGACGCCGATTCGATCGCCGCCGCCGCGGAACGCATCCGGCGCGAGGCCGGTCGGCTTGACCTGCTCGTCAACAACGCCGGTATCTCGAACACCTCGGGTCGCGAGCTGGGGTCACCCGAATACTGGGCGGGAGCGCTCGCCAGCAATGCCTCGCTCGACGAGGTGCGCGCCGTGTTCGAGACGAATGTGTTCGGAGCCCTGGCCGTGTACCAGGCCATGCTGCCGTTGCTGCGCAAATCGAAGGATGCCCGCATCATCAACGTGAGCAGCGGCGTCGGATCCCTCACGACGAACGCCGACCCGGGCTACCCGTACCACAAGATGTACGGGCCGATCTATGCCGCCTCGAAGACCGCACTGAACGCGATGAGCCTCGCGATGATGATCGAGCTCGAGGACACCGACATCAAGGTCAACATCGCCTCACCCGCGTTCACCGCCACGAACCTCAACGGATTCGCCGGAGCCGAGCCGCTGGAACAGGGTGCGCGCGAGATCGTCCGTGTCGCGAAATACGGTCCCGACGACCCGCGTGGCACCTTCACGCGGTGGGAGAACGCCGACATCCCGTGGTGACCGCTCCTGGCCGCCTTGACACACGCGATCGTGTTCGGGTGAGAATGTCTGGTGGCTGACAATCCCGAGACGCATGCTTCCGTGGGGGCGTGGGCGAAGAGGTACCACCTCGCGAACCGCGCCGCCATCGAGTCGATCCTGCGCCCGTACGACCTCGGCTCGACCCAATGGGCCGTGGTGTACCAACTCGCCCACGACGGTGCGATGGTGCAGCGAGATCTTGGCCGCATCCTGAACATCGAGCGCGCCACCCTCAGCGCCATCGTGACCACCCTCGTACGCAAAGGCCTGGTTGAACAACGCGCCGACACCGTGGACCAGCGTCAACGCATCCTGGAACTCACCGAAGCCGGGCGGAACCTCTGGGCGAACCTTCCCGACCCCGTGGCCGTGTCCCAGGCGATGTCATTCGAGGACGCCGACCCCGACGACCTCGCCGTAGCCGTGCGGGTTCTCCAACGCGCAACCGAACGACTCACACAGCAACTCCAACAGCCCAGCACCTGAACAGCGTCGAATCAGCCCGGGCAATCTTCCACCGACAGGCGATCCGTAAGTAGTCAGCTCACGCTGACGGTAGATGGCGTGCGGGCCTGAGCGGGTGCGATTGGGATCCCTCTACGGGCTGGACGGATCACCTCTGCACGACCCGCTGCGAGCGGGCGAATCACCGCGACCAATTGGGTCCTCTCGAGCGCGGCGGCGTGAGGGGGTTCAGGACGCGCGCGTGAGGCGGAGGGTCGACGCCGAGGCTTCGGAGAATGATGTCCCCTCTCTCGAACACCCTCAAGAAGGTCGACGCAACGGCGGATGGGATCACTCAGAACCTGAAGTAGACCCGGAACCCGCGCGCTCCGAGACCATCCGCAATCGGGCAGTGTGCCGAAGCGGCACCGTCGGGAGGCTGGTCCTGGAGTGCGCTGGCCGATATGGTCGCCTCATGACGGAGAGACTGGTCGAGAAGCTCGCCGGGTCCGTACCCTCGTGGGGCGCCCGCATCGCGTACGGAGAGAAGTCGACGGTCGGCGGGCAGGACATCGTCCCCGTCGCGATCGTCGCGTTCGGGTTCGGTGCCGGGGAGGGGTCCGGCGAGACTCCCGTGACCGAGAAGCTGCCCCAGGGCAAGGGGGAAGGCTCGGGTGGCGGCGGAGGCGGGATCGCGCTGCCCATTGGCGCATACGTCCAAGGCCCCAGTGGGACGGTCTTCAAACCCAATGCGATCGCCCTCGTGCTCGCGGTCACACCGATCGTCATGAGCGTGGCCGCCGCCATCGCCGGTGTGTATGCGGTGAGAAGTGCCGCCGAGGTCGGGTCCCGGTTTGCCGGGGTGGCAGAACACTTCGCAGCTCCATCGCGCATCTTTGCTCCGCGGCGTTCTCGCTCGAAGCTGTCGCCCGGTCGGATCCTCGATCGGGCGGTGCTTGGACCGTAGAGGCCGCGCGACGGACCTCAGGATTCGGGTCCACCCTCAACCACGTCAGATGCTCAGGTGGGGAATGGGTAGAAGTCCGATCCAACTGCCGGTCGCAACCTGGAGTACTGGGCATAGCGGCCGCTGACCCCGTGGGATGCACCGTCGACACACCAATGCGCCATCGTTCGTGAGGACTCGGTGGAGCTGAGCGGCGAGGTTGGGGAGGGTTGTCAGCTCCTGCAACAGGGTGAGTCCCGCCGATGAGTGCGCCTGAGGTGCTCGAGCACGTGCGCGGCGTCTGACCGACCACCTCTTCGACGGGCCGGGGTTCCCGGTCGGACGCAGCGCCGCGCGGCCCCCACCACGCAACGCCGACACAACCCCGCGACGGTCGGTCGACTGCCGGGTGCTCGGGGTCGGAGAGCGACGGTGTCAGTGGGACAACTGGTCCAGAGCCACGGTGGCGGCGAGTATCAGCGCGACGTCCTGACCGGAGGCGAAATGGCGGCACTCCTCGCCGTCTGCGCGCTACTTGTTGTCGTCGGGTTCTGCCTTTACCGCTGCTTTCGCGTCCGTGGCCACCGCGTCGTCTACTGCCTTCTCGACGATCTTGTCGGCCTTTTCGAGCGCCTTGCGGATCTTCACCTCGCCCGGGTCGGACACCAGGGCGATGATGCCGGAGTGGCCCGGCTCGATCGCGTCCTGCAGCTCCTCCGCCAGCTCCTTCTTGTGGTGGCGCTCACGCAGCTTCCCGATAATCCCTCCGCCCGCGCCCACGACGAGGACGCTGCCAAGGATCGAGGGCGGAAACAGGATGCCGACAACAGCGCCGCCGACGGCTCCCCAACCGAGGCCCTCGCGAGTGCTGTGATCGGTGACCTTCTGCACTTCAAGCTTGCCGGCGCCGTCGCGCTTGACGACCAGAACGCCGTCGATCTTGACTGTCGCGCCGTCCTCGACGTCCTTGAGCGCCTGATAGGCCTCCAACGCGACGTCGACGTCGGTGAAGTCGGCAGCGATCAGCGTGTACGCGCCGTCGCTGACGGCTGCCACCGCGATCTCGTCCGCCGCGGCGGCTGTCTCATCAGTCATGTCGGTTCTCCTTTGGCTCCGCGATCATCTGACGGTCGTCAGTATAAGGAGCGCGTATACCCGGGAGACACTCCAGATACAGCTGCCACCCACGCCAGCGTAGGATCGCCAAACCGGGCGCTGCGGCCGACGGCTCCGTGAGGGCACCCAGCTCTGGGCACCTGGCGGCGGGGCTAGAGCGTGCGCGCGCCGATCGGGATGGTGCCGGACGCGATGCGCGGCACGAACTGGAAGTGCGACCCGCCCGCCCCGTGATCCGTCCGTTCTCCTTCGCCGATACAGGGAGACGGGGTGGATGCAGGAATGAGAAGTTTTCTCGGCCGGTGACTGTGGTCACCGCGGCCATGACGAAGTCGCTGCCGTTCGGTGGTCTCGTGCACTACGCGAATGTGTCGGGGCCGGCGAGGGGCGTGGAGGGTGGGGGTGAGCCAGGTGCCGAGCTCGAGTTGCGCGTGCTCGAGTTCGACGCCGCGCAGCGTCGGTTCTCAGCTGAACTCGCCTAATCGGGGGTTGCGGGCGCGCGAATCAAACAATCCGCGCCCGCGCCGCGACTTGATTCGGACCCGCCACCGTGCCGCTCGGATCCCTATTCGGGGGATCGCTCAGATCAGCCCTCGATGCGGGAGTGCTCGCCGAGTCGGTGCCATGTTCGGTTGTGGTAGATCAGCGCGTCGCCGGGCCCGCCCGGGTGGACGTCGCGCTCGATGTGGGACTGCAGCGCGTGGGCGGCGATGACTGTCGAGGTCCCTGCATCCATGCGATCGATGACAGTGCAGCGTACCCAGGCGCGGACATCGCGGTAAACCGGCTCACCGGTGACCAGGCGCGACCAGCGGTGCGTCTGGGCGAAGCGATCGGTGCCGCCGGTCGCACCGAGCTTCGCCAGTTCGATGTCGTGCGCGTCGAGAAGGTGCACGACGACGGTCTCGGCGCGCGAGAGCACGTCGGATGCCGACGACAGTGCCGAGATCGAGAAGATCAGCAACGGAGGCTCGGCGCTCACCGAGGCGACCGACGTCGCCGTCAGCGCGACGGGCCCATCGCCCGCATCCGCCGTGATGACGGCGACACCCGCTGGGTGCCCGCGGAACAGGGCTTTGAAATCGTCGGGCGAAAGGGAGGACGAGAAGCCGTGTTTCGGCGTCTCGATCCGGCCGCCCGTGGGGGATGCATGCGGGTCAAGGCTCCGCAACGGCCAGCTCCTCGCGAATGATCTTCGTCCCCGCACTGAGCGCGCTCAGCTTCCCAAGCGCGACGTCGCGAGGGAACGGCGCCATGCCGCAGTTCGTGCTGGGAACGAGCTTGTCCGCATCGACGAACCTGAGCGCCTTCCGGAGGGTGTCGGCGACTTCCTCAGGGGTCTCGATCGTCTCGCTCGCCACGTCGATGGCCCCGAGCATGACCTTCTTGCCGCGGACGAGCTCGATGAGGTCCATCGGCACATGGGAGTGGTGGCATTCCAGCGAGACGATGTCGATGGAGGACTGTTGCAGGAGCGGGAACGACTCCTCGTATTGCCGCCACTGCGAGCCGAGGGTCGCCTTCCAGTCGGTGTTCGCTTTGATCCCGTAGCCGTAACAGATGTGCACGGCGGTTTCCGCGCGCAATCCTTCCGCGGCTCTTTCCAGCGCCGCTACTCCCCAGTCGTGAACCTCATCGAAGAAGACATTGAACGAGGGCTCGTCGAACTGGATGATGTCGACCCCCGCCGCTTCGAGTTCTTTCGCCTCCTCGTTGAGGATCGTCGCGAACTCCCAAGCCAGCTTCTCGCGGCTTCTGTAGTGGGCGTCGTAGAGCGTGTCGACCATCGTCATCGGACCGGGGAGAGCCCATTTGATCGGACGATCGGTGGACGCGCGGAGGAACTTCGCGTCGTCCACGAACACGGGCTGTTCGCGACTGACCGACCCGATGACGGTCGGCACGCTCGCGTCGTAGCGATCACGAATGCGCACTGTCTTGCGCTGCTCGAAATCGACCCCGCTGAGATGCTCGACGAACGTCGTGACGAAATGCTGGCGGGTCTGCTCCCCGTCGCCGACGATGTCGATGCCGCGTCGGCTCTGCTCCTCGACGGCGATACGCAGCGCATCCTGCTTGCCCTCGACCAGCGCATCACCATGCAGCTTCCAAGGAGACCAGAGGACTTCCGGCTGTGCGAGCCACGACGGCTTCGGCAGGCTGCCGACGATCGAGGTCGGCAACAGCGTGTGCGGGGCCGGAGATTCTCCGCTCATCATGCGACTCGAGTGAGGTAGCCGCCGGCCCACTGCTCCAGCACTTCTCTGTGCGGCGTGATGAAGTGTTCCTCCGTGTACTTCCCCTGGGTGATCGCGAGCTGACTGCGCTCGACACGGTCGTAGGCGATCTCGGTTAGCGAGTAATCCTGCGCCTCGAGGCTCGGCCGGTACACGGCCGGGGCGGCCGAGTTCGCGTTGTAGATTTCCGGGCGATAGATCTTCTGGAACGTCTCCATCGTGGAGATCGTGCTGATGAGCTGCAGGTTGGAGTAATCGTTGAGCAGATCGCCGCGGAAGTAGAACGCGAGCGGTGCCACGCTGCCCCGGGGCATGAAGTACCGGACGCGCAGCCCCATCTTTCCGAAGTACTCGTCGGTCAGCGAGAACTCGTCCTGCTGATACTCGACCCCGAGGACGGGGTGGTGGTTCGCGGTCCGATGGTAGGTCTTGCTCGTCGAGACGCTGATGCAGATGACGGGCGACTTGGCGAAGCGTTCCTCATATGCGGCCGAGTCCAGGAAGTGCTGGAACAGCTTTCCGTGCAGATCGCCGAAATCATCGGGGACGCTCGGCTTGATTGCGCCCTCGTTGAACGCGGGCAGCAGCACGCTGAAGTCGAAGTCGCGGACATACGACGAGAAGTTGTTGCCCACAATCCCGTGGTGGCGGGCACCGGTCCATCGGTCGACGATCTGGGTGTCGAGGATCTCGAGCAGCGGGAACTGCTGATGCGCCCCCTCCGCAGCGAACTGCAACTGCACGGAGACGATCTCGAGTTCGACCACGTAGCGGTCGCCGTTCGGGTTGTCCCAGTGCGCGAGATCGTTGAACCGGCGGTTGATCATCGCGAGCGTGTTGCGGAGGTTCTGCTGACGCTGCTCGCCCCGCGCCAGGTTGGCGAAGTTCGTCGTCATCCGGGAGCTCTCCGACGGCGAATAGTCCTCGTCGAAGCGAGTAGTAGTGAAACTGAACGTGAACTCGTCCGCCATGATGGCCAATCCGGTGGGTGACGGCCGCGGTTCGGCCTTCGGAAGTGATGCCTCCATCGTGCAGGCGCCGGGATAATATCGGGTAACTCGCGGCGTCTATGTATGCATATAGCCTTTACCTATGCCCCAGGTATCGAGCGGCCTGACGCTGCAACAGCTCCGCTACTTCATCGAAGTCGCAGCGGAGGGGTCGATCTCCGGCGCCGCCGACGTGCTCTACGTCGCGCAGCCGACCATGTCCGCGGCGATGAAAGACCTCGAGGCCCGGGTGGGTCGCCCGCTCCTCGTCCGTTCCGCCCGCGGCGTCACCCTCACCGTCGATGGTGCGGAGTTCCTCGGCTACGCGAGACAGGTCGTCGAGCAGGTCGCACTTCTCGAACAGCGCTACTTCGGTCGACCGCCGTCGCGACGCCTGCTCGGCGTGTCGGCGCAGCACTACTCGTTCGCGGTGGACGCGTTCGTTCGGATGATCAAGGCTTCGGGAGCAGCCGAATACGAGTTCTCGCTGCGTGAGACTCGCACCTGGGACATCATCGAGGATGTCCGGACGCTCCGCAGCGAGATCGGCATCCTCTACCGGAACGACTTCAACCGGAAGGTCATCGACAAGCTGCTCCGGGACTCCGGGCTTGCGTTCCGCCCGCTCTTCCTCGCCGAGCCGCACATCTTCATCTCCCGGAACAACCCACTCGCTTCTCGAGATCGGGCGACGCTCGCCGATCTCGCCGATCTGCCGCGGCTCACCTTCGACCAGGGGGCGAACAACTCGTTCTACTTCGCCGAGGAGATCCTCTCCACGTTGTCGAGCAAGCAGGAGATCCGGGTCGCCGACCGCGCGACTATCTTCAACCTCATGATCGGACTCGATGGCTACACGATCTCGACCGGCATCATCAGCGAGAAACTCGACCCTGAGATCGTGGCCATCCCGCTCGACGTCGACGAACGCATCGAGATCGGCTGGATCGGCCACGCCGCAATTCCGCTCACCGAACAGGCTCAGCGCTACCTTGCTGAAGTGCGGGCTGTGGTCGCCGGGTTCGGCGTGGCGTTGCTCGGCTAGTTTCGAACGGCAACGATCCTTGAACGGGGGAGCCGGAGCCCTGGACGGATCAGGGACCCCCCGGGGCGGCCCAAAGCAGATTCGCTAGTCCGATCGTGCGTCTGTCATCGTGGAAGCCGTTTTCGTGCCAGTAGGCCCCGAACGACGCAGCGGAGTACCGCTCGTTCTCGGCCCGACAAGGTCGCGTGTAGAGCCTGCTGGTCGTTCTCATGGTCCGGTTCGGGGTGGGCATCGAGTCCTCCAACCTCGCCGGCCTCGCCGGGATCGCCTTGCTGACCAGTCTGACGTTCGTCGCGATCAACCAGCCCTGATCGTTCTGATGGGCCCGGTCGGTCGTTTCGTCGTCCTCGTGCTCATCGTGTTCCAGCTCGCATCTGCAGGCGCGACCTATCCCATCCAGACCACGCCCGACCTGTTCCAGACCGTCCACTCCTGGCTGCCGTTCACCTTCCGTCGGCGCCTTCCGGTCCCTGGTTGCGCGGCCCATCGGAGTCTTGCCGGCCGTTGGCCCCTCGGTGTGTGGCTACTCGCGGCGCTCACCGTCACGCCAGTGGCCGCGTGGCGCGTCCAGAGGCGAGCCGAGGACACGGGCACCGGCGCTGACCGTCCGCCCCGCGGAGGGTTCGGCTGGGCCGACCGGGTCGATCCCGACGCGGACCCGGCGGAGACTCCACTGCGGGAGTACGCCGGGATCGTCTGAGGGCGGAGCGGATTCTGGTCCTGGACAGCGGGGTGACGGCGGGATCAGACTGACCCCATGACCCCGGGGACCGGCTCGATCCGCACGCCGGATCAGCGCCTGCGGATCTTCGTGAGCTCCACCCTCAAGGAGCTTGCCCCCGAGCGCCGCGCCGTCCGTGTGGCGATCGAGGGGCTGCGCCTGGCCCCGGTGATGTTCGAGCTCGGGGCGCGGCCGCACCCGCCGCGGGATCTGTATCGCGCCTACCTGGAGCAGAGCGACGTCTTCGTCGGGATCTACGCCGGGCGGTACGGATGGGTCGCTCCGGGCGAGGAGATCTCAGGCCTGGAGGACGAATACCGACTGGCGCCACGACAGATGCCAAAGCTCGTCTATATCAAGGAGGGCGCCCACCAGGAGGAGCGACTGAAGGCGCTTCTCGACCAGATCAGGGACGACGACGGCACGTCCTACGCCTACTTCACGAGCCTTGACGAGCTCGCCGAACTCGTCCGCGGCGACCTGGCCACGCTGCTCGCGGAGCGGTTCGCCCTGGCTGCTGGTGATCCACCAGCGCCGATGGCCGCCGGCGGCGCGGAGGTCGCTCTGCCGTCGGCGCTCACTCGACTGTTTGGCCGAGATCGCGACCTCGATGCGGTGGTCGGCCTGCTCGAGGGTGAGGCTCGGCTGGTCACGCTGACCGGATCGGGTGGGATCGGGAAGAGCCGGCTCGCCCTCGAGGCCGGCACGCTGCTGCGCGATCGCTTTCCTGACGGAGTCGTGTTCATCGATCTCGCCCCGGTCAGCGACGCCGCCCTCGTGCTCGGTGTCATCGCCGAAGCGCTCGACGTCCGCGACGACGGGATCGGCCGTATCGAGGACCTGCTGCGCACCGCTCTGCACGATCGGTGCGTCCTGCTGCTCCTGGACAACTTCGAGCAGGTCGTCGACGCGGCGCCGGCGATCCGTTCGTTGCTGCAGGGCGCGCCCCGCGCCAAGGCCCTCGTCACGAGCCGCATCCTGCTCCGCGTGTCGGGGGAGCACGGGATGGAGGTCGAGCCGCTCGACGTGCCCGATCTCGAGCGCGAATCCACGGTCGAGATCGAAAGCGCGAATCCGTCGGTCGCTCTGTTCATCTCGAGCGTTCGCGCAGCCAAGCCCGACTTCGAGCTCACTGCTTCCAACCTCGAGGACGTTCGGCGCATCTGCGTGGCCCTCGATGGCGTGCCGCTCGCGATCGAACTCGCCGCTGCGCATGCGAGAGTGCTCCCGCCGGCTGATCTCCTCGACCGGCTGCACCGCAGATTGACGGTGCTGGCGAGCGGTGCACGCGATCTTCCGGAGCGCCAGCGCACGATGCGGGCCGCCATCGAGTGGTCGGTGCAGCTGCTCCCGCCCACCGCCCGCGAGCTGCTCACCCGTCTCGGCGTCTTCGCGTGCTCGTTTCCGCTGGACGCTGTCGAGGCCATCGCCGATGACCCCGAGGGCGCGGGGGTGCTCGCGGATCTCGGGGCTCTCGTCGACGGAAGTCTCCTCCGGCAGCAGGATCGCGGAGACCGTGCGAGATTCATGCTGCTCTCCACCGTTCACGAGTACGTCTCGGCGGCGCTCGACGCGCGCCCCGATGCCCAGGCGCTCCGGGACCGGCAGGCTGCATGGGTGGCGTCCTGTGCCGAGCGCTCCGCCTCGGCGCTCAAGGGCCCTGATCAGACCGGATGCATCGCGCGGCTCGCCGAGGACGTCGAGAACATCCGCCGAGGCATCCGACATCTGCTGAACACCCGCCAATGGGATCTCGCCGCTCGCTGTGTGTGGTCGCTGTTCGTCTACTGGTGGCTCGATGGGCACGCCGAGGTGCGCACGTGGATGGAGGAGATCCTGGATGCCGGAGAGCCGATCGAAGTCCGCACGCGGGCGATCGCGCTCTATTTCCGCGGGACTGTCGGGTACTGGCAAGGCACCGACATCGTGGACGTGAACGGACTCGTCGAAGGCGCCGAGTGCTTCCGTGATGCCGGCGATCCGACAGGCGAGGCGATGACCCTGAGTGCGATCGCCTTCTCGCTGCCGACCCCATCGGGCAGCGAGCGTGCCGAGGAGCTGTTGGCGAACGCCGCCGCACTTGTGCGCCTTGCCGGGGACGGGTGGGGCGAGACGATCGTGCGCATCGGTACCGCTCGACTCGCTGTCGGGGCTGGGCAGTTCGATCTCGCGCTCGAGCGAATCGCCCCCGCAGTTGCGGTCGCCGAGCGACTGGGAGACTCCTTCTGCCTCGGGATCACCCTGTACTACCGAGGATGGGTGCGGCTGACTCTCGGGGACGTCGCAGGAGCGGCGGACGATTTCGATCGTGGCCTGGCCGTGACCTCCCGGATCGGTCACCACGAGGGCACGGCCTATGCTCTCGAAGGACTGGCGGCTGTGGCCGCGTCGGAGGGTGACGTGGAGCGCGCAGGGTTCCTGCTCGGCGCGGCGCAGTCGGTTCGCGAGCGGACCGGGCTCGCGAGCCAGCCCACCTTCCACGGGCCTTTCATGGCGGAGCTCCGGTCAGGTCCGGACAAAGCGACATTCGAGGCCGCGCGGCTGCGCGGGCGCGCAGGTCTCGCGACCCCGCCCGCCTTCGCGCTGCCGCGAATGGAGAAGGCGCAGCCCAATCCCGCCGACGAGGCGTTCGAGGCGGCGCGGAAGAGTGGGCGAAAGCTGGCCGTCGAGGAGGCCGTCGGTCGGGCGAGGCGGTCGCTGGAGGGCGCCAGTCTCTGAGCCCGGAGGCTCAGGCAGCGCCTCAGCCGAGCGGCGTCGGAGCCGAGGACCTCCCTTCTGCCGTCCGCGGCGACGCCCACCGCAACCACGACTGCTTGGGAGACGGCCCGCCGGCCACCCTCGCTTTGCAATAGGTCGCGTCCAGGAACACAAACGGATAGCTGGTGTCCGCGAGCGGGCGGTCGCGGAACGCGGCGACGTCCTCGTCGAGATTCGCGCAGATCCAGTCGAACGCTTGGGGTGCTCTTGGATTGCGTCTGATCACTCCTGCGGGGTGATGCGTGGTTCACGTCGGCGTTGTTGGCTCGGTCAGGAGTACGCGGCCGATCGATCGTTCAGCTACGATTTCGCATCGCTCGGCCCCGGCTCCGCGGTGACCAGCAGATGCCGAGCGCCGCCGCGCCACCACTGCGAAAGGCCGTCGATGTCACTCCGTCACTCGCGAGGTAGTGCCCTGCGTCGGACCGCACCTGGGAAGACCCCTCCGAGAGGGATGCCGGGCTTCCGGGCGGCGACCGCGCTGTGCGTTGCATTCGCGGCTGTCGGGCTCACCGGTTGCAGTGGCGACTTCAGCAGTGTCGACGTGGCTCAAGCGAGGGTGACCGCGAAAGAGAACGCGGTCACGCAAGCCGAGGCCGACCTGGCGGCCGCGTCGGGCGAGTTCTGCGACGCGAGCAAGACCTACATCACGGCGCTCGATCGCTACGGCGACGTGCTGAATGCCACCGCGCCGACTGTCGGAGACATCCGGGTCGCCGGCGCAGACCTGACGGAGCCGCGTGCGGATGCTTTCGCCGGAGCCGAGGCGGCTGTCGAAGCCCAGCAGGCTCTCGTGGTCGCCGAGCAGGAGCTCGTCGACGCTCGCGCCGCATTGCAGCAGGCTCAGGGCGGCTCTTCGGACGCATCTCCCTCCAGCGCAGATCAGCCGACCAGCACGCCGCTTGCGCCGGCCACGACGGTCGACCGCGTGACGCAGGCGGAGGCGGAGTTCACGGCGGCACAGGGCGCTGTCACGGACGACACGACGTTGACGGACGCATCCGAGCAGTTCAACAGCGCCGCTGTCGCTCTCGAGATGGCGTGGTTGCAGCTCTTCGCGGATGCCGGGTGCCTCTCCGATGCGCAGCAGCAGCAGGCACAGGAGATTGTTCGCGCATATACGACGACGCTGCAGCAGGATCTCGCTGCTGCGGGTCATTACGCCGGTGCCGTCGACGGCGTGTATGGGCCGGCGACGGTGGCTGCCGTCGAAGACGTGCAGAAGGCGAACGGGCTGCCTGTCACCGGCACCGTGGACAAGGCGACCGCTGCCGCGCTGCAGGCCGAACTCGAGGCGCTCGGCGGGGCCGCGGCGCAGCAGAGCACAGCGACAACGGCTGCAGTCCAGCAGACCCTCAAGCTCGCAGGGTTCTGGGACGGACCGGTCGACGGCGCGTGGACCCCCGAACTGACTGAGGCCCTGAAGGAATTCCAGAGCGCACTGGGCGTCGAGCCCACAGGCACCGTGGACTCCGCGACCATTGCCGCCTTCGAGAAGACGATCGCTGAGCTTCAGAATCCGGAACCATCCCCAACACCGACGCCGACGCCGACCGCGACCAACGAACCGTAACAGGCACGACTTCGGGGTATACATCGAAGAACTGCACCGTCTCGTCGATGAAGCGCGTGTCGTCGAGGGGCGTGCGATCGGGGCGAAGGAATCGGTGGCCGCATGTCAACCGACGCCGCACTCGTTCCGACGAACGGGGGCGACGTCAACTGCGAGGACACGCGGGCACCCTGCAGGATTGGAGGGCACCCGCGTTTGGAGTTTGACGTCCCTGCCGGGCTCGACGACGCATGTCGTGGCCCGCAAGCCGGTCCTCTTGCGCGCCATGTGTGGAGGGCGCTCGGCCTTGTGCGCTCGCGTTTCGGACGCTCGCCCTACGCGGGGCTGGGCGCGGTGGCCCTGAGCGACGCTCCCCGCACGCGCCGCTGACGTGCGGCGAACCCGACCGCAGGCGATGCGGGCTACTGCGACCAGACCGCGAGCTCGTTGCCCGCCGGATCGACGAAGTGGAACCGCCGGCCGCCGGGGAACTCATAGATGTCGTGCCGGATAGTGCCCCCGGCATCCGTCACCCGTTCGCGCGCCGCCTCGAGGTCGTCGACGTACAGCACCGCGAGCGGCTGCCTCTGACGAGTGCCGTCGTCGACGGCGTTGAATCCCGCTGTCACCCCGCTGTCCGAGGTGTCGAGGTACTCGCCGTAATCCGTGAACCGCCATGCGAACACCGCTTCGTAAAACACGCGTGCCGCAGCCAGATCGCCGCCGCCGACAGGGAATTCGATGAGATCGATGCGATTGTGCTCGGGCATGCCCCTGGTCTACCAGTTAGCGCCGACATCACGGGGCCAAGGGCCTCGGGATCCAGGATCCGGCAGCTATCCCTGCTTGCCGAGAAACCGCTGGCGATTCTGAGGGTCAGGCCGTTGATCACCAAACACCCCGAACACAAGCGGGTCCGTCAGCGTTCGTAATCCGGGTGGCTGATCGGGCGTTCAAGGGTCCTCCCGTGGGCGTCGGGGACTCTTGTGTCTAGGCGAGATCGGCATAGAGTGATCGCGGGCCAGCGGGCGCAACGCCAAGAGGAAGAGCGATCGCCATGACCGTGGACCGCCGTTTTCGATTTGCAACGGGTGCGTTCTACGCGCCCTCCGCCGGGGAGTATGCGGCTCTCGCGCGCAAGATCGAGGATCTGGGCTACGCCGCGCTGCTTCTCCCGGATCACTTCAACGATCAACTCACCCCGTTCCTCGCTCTGCTGGCCGCAGCGAACGCGACGAAGACACTTCGCGTCGGCAGTTTCGTCTGTGACAACGACTACCGGCACCCCGCGGTGTTGGCCAAGGAGGCCGCCACGCTCGACCTGCTCACTGACGGTCGACTCGAGCTTGGTCTCGGCGCGGGCTATTTCGGCCCCGACTATGCGCAGACTGGGATTCCCTACGATGCTCCGGGAGTGCGGGTCAGCCGGCTGATCGAGGCGGTGCATGTCATCAACGGTCTGTTCGGACCGACACCGGTTACGTTCGCCGGTGAGTATTACACCATTGCTGAACTGGACGGGTTCCCCAAACCCGTCCAACAGCCGCATCCGCCTATTCTGATCGCCGGCGGCGTGCAGCGGATTCTGTCGCTGGCTGCCCGCGAGGCGGACATCGTCGGGCTGCTGATGAGGTCCCGGGATGGCGCCCTCGACTTCGATGACGATTCCGTCGCTGCCACCGCAGAGCGCGTGGAGTGGGTTCGTCAGGCAGCCGGTGCGAGGTTCGATGACATCGAGCTCAACATCCTGGTGCTGGATGTGGAAGTCACTGCGGAGCGGCAACAGGGTGCCGAGCAGATCGGTCGACGATGGGGCATCTCGGGTGATCAGGTTCTCGACTCGGTCCATTTCCTGGTGGGCACGGTCGACGAGATTGTCGACCAGCTCAGGGGCTGGCGCGAGCAGCTGAGTATCTCGTACATCGCTGTCATGCCTCATCGCATGGACGAATTCGCCCCCGTCGTCGCCCGTCTCGCCGGCACATAACCAGCGGCGCGTGGTTGCGGCTTCCGGGGGTCGCGGATCGGCCTCGTGCTTCTACACTGGGGCGCGGGCTCGATTGCTGACCTCGCCCGTGGTGCGGGTCTCGCGCCGGTGACCGCGCGGTGGTCCTCAGCCGCTGTCGACTGAACGTCGTTCGCGGAGTCCTCGGAGACCTGCCTCCGCGCAGCACGCCACTGAAATGGTATGAGAGCACCACTGCCATGGCGATGGCGCCGACGGCCGCTGCTACGCCTTCGGCTGTAGAACGGATGCCGTGCCGTAGGAGGAGTGTCCCTGCCAGCGCGTTGCCCGCGCTCCAGCCGCAATTCACGTGTGGGGGCGACACGCCCACACCGGATCGGTCGCTGAATGGGCTGGGGAGCGGTCTGCCCTGGAGACCGCTCACGCCGTGTGGAACAGCGTTGACGAGCAATGCCGCGCCCGCGCCGCTCCGAAGGACCGACACGCGCCCACCCTACGACGATTCAGGTATCCCGTCACGCTGCCGAATGTCGAGGGCAGCGAGACCCCTCGAGGGGCAGGATGGCTGGATGAGGTATTCCGCCGAGGAGTCCCGAAGCCTCGCGCTGGCGCAGCGGGTCGGCCGGCTGGCGACGGTATCGGAGGCTGGCGGTCCACATCTGGTGCCCGTGACCTTCGCCGTCTCAGGGGGACTCGTGGTCATCGGCATCGACGAGAAACCGAAGTCCACCCTCGATCTGAAGCGTCTGAGGAACATCCGAAGAGATCCACGCGTCGCCCTCTGCTGGGACCGGTACGACGAGGACTGGAGCCGACTGTGGTGGGTACGGGCTGATGGGGTCGCCGCCGTCGCCGAGGACGGTTGGTTCTGGGAACGAGCATGGGAGGCGCTCAACGACAAGTATGAGCAGTACCGTCACGCCGCACATCCTGGGCCGATCATCGTGGTCGAGGTGACGAAGTGGAGCGGATGGGCGCATGGTTGACCGCAACAGACCGCCCCGCCTCCCATCCATCGCTCGCGCAAACGATCCCCATCCGCGCCCCTCGACCCAATCGGACAATGTTCGGAGAGGATCGTCCCGCTCGCGGGTCGAATCTCGCTCGTCGCCGTGCACCTCACGTATGAACCGAGGTAACTCGTTGCCATCTCACCCTGCTCGTCAGCCGGACCTCAACCGCGCCATTCCTATCTGCCACTCTCACGGCCCTCGACCCAGACGCGGCCGCCGCGGAGGGTGCGAGTCCGACCACCGAACCGTTGCCGTGTTCGTGCTCCCACGCGAGGCGCAGGGCGTGCATCGCTGTTGTTTGCCTGCACCGGCCGGGCCGATGAGCACGTTCAGGGCTCGTCCCGAGGTTGCAATCGCGTGGAGCGCGGTGCGCTGGTTCTCGCCGAGAACGAGTCCGTGATTGCGGCGCGCACGCTCCTCGTGCCCAAGGGTTGTGCCGCTAACCGAGGGCGCGTCGGTCGAGTGACAAGCGGCGATACGCGGCGAGCTCGTTGATGTCGAGGAGCTTCTCCAGCCCCCACAGCTCGAGCGACAGGTTGTTGTCTGCGTCCATATTCACGAGGTGCGACGCGCACCGCCCAACCACCCGGGGGCAATCGCAACGAACTCGCGCCTGTCGACGCCGACCGACTCAGGAGAAGCGCAACGAGGTCAATTCGGTAGGTTTTCGGTGACGTGGTCACATCTCACCAACTAGGAAGTCCCGGGAACCCTTGAGTTCCCGGGACTTTCCGGTCGGGATGACAGGATTTGAACCTGCGACCCCTTGACCCCCAGTCAAGTGCGCTACCAAGCTGCGCCACATCCCGAAGCCCGAGCCTCAGCGCGGACAACTCCCCCATCCTACCCGAGCCCTGCATCCGGCGCGAACGCACGGGGACCCCATCCCACCCCTGTGCACGATTGCGGGATCTTCGGCGACACGCCGCGGCGCGATCTCTATCACCTCGGGTCGGCATCGAGCCCCGCCGCTGTGCACACCGCTCCGCAGCTGTGAACACGGTCTGGCGACGTAGCCTCGCGCCATCGGCCTTGTCGGTGTCCGAGGCCGGGCATAGCGTCGCTCCATGGCCACGATCACCATCGAACCCGCGACCGCCGACCGATTCGAAGACGCCCAGCATGCACTCAGCGGCGGCGGCGACGGCGCATCCTGTCAGTGCGCCTGGTGGACCATCACCAACACGCAGTGGCAGCAGACCACGCGCGACGAGCGCAAGACGCTCCTGGAACACGAGATGGCTGAAGCACCCCCGCCGGCGCTCATCGCCTACGTGGACGGCGAAGCCGCCGGCTGGATCCGAGTCGGACCCCGCACCCGACAGGTGCGGCTGGCACGCACCAAGGAGTTCACCGGGCACTCCGTCGAGCCGTGGGATGACGAGTCGGTGTGGGCGGTGACGTGCTTCGTCGTCCGCCGCGAGCATCGCGGCGAGGGGCTCAACAGCCGCCTGCTCCACGCCGCGATCGAGTTCGCGCGCGCGCACGGCGCCCGCGTGATCGAGGCGTATCCGACCGAACCCATCGACCCCGCGACGGGTAAGAACAAGCCGGTCAACAACCTGTTCCGCGGCATCGTGTCGACGTTCGCAAGCGCGGGATTCCGCGAAGTCGCCCGACCCAAGCCTGATCGCGCGATCGTCTCGCTCGACCTGACGTCGTAGCCTCCGCACCCGTGCAAGAACCCCGGGCGAGCGTGCGAATATGTTGGTGTCGCACGCTCGTCGAGGAGGCTCATGAATCGGCTCTGGATCGGTTTCGTTCCCTTCGGCATCGCCTCGCTGGTGCACATCGCCGCGCTCGCGCTGGGCGCCGACCAGGTCGCCGCGCCGACGAAGCTCGTCCTGATGCCCCTGCTGGCCGTTGCGGTGTTCTGGGGAGGGCGCGGATCGCGCTGGGGCACGACCTACGCACTGCTCTTCACTGCGATCGCACTCTCCTGGCTGGGCGACGGCGCGACCACATTCTTCCCGTTCGCGCCCACGGTGCCGATGATGCTGCTGTGCTTCGGCATGGCCCACCTCTGCTACATCTGGCTGTTCTGGCGCATCCTCGCGGTGCGGCGGGTTCCGCCCTGGGCCGTGGTCTACGCGCTCTGGTACGGCATCCTGCTCGCAGTGCTGTGGCCGACGCTCGGCGGACTCCTCATCGCCGTGGCTCTGTACGGGATCGTGCTCGGCGGGACGGCCGTCGCGGCATCCCGCTGTCATCCGCTCATCGCCGTGGGCGGCGCGTTCTTCCTCGCGTCCGACACGATCCTGGCCTTGGAGCTGTTCATGCCGGATGTGACGCCGGCGTGGACGAGCCCGGTCATCATGCTCGCCTACTGCCTCGGACAAGGGCTCATCGCGGCGGGTGTCATCGTCGCCGACCGCCTCCGTGCTCTCGCGGGCGACGCTGAAACGGCGGGAGCGACGCCGTGACCGACGGCTCGGCACGCGTCGACGCGTGGCTGTGGGCCGTCCGGGTCTACAAGACACGCTCCGCTGCCACGAGCGCATGCCGCGCCGGGCATGTGCGGGTGAACGGAGACAGGGCCAAGGCCGCACAGCCGGTGCGCCCGGGAGATGAGCTTCGCGTGCGCATCTCCGGCTTCGACCGGATTCTCGTCGTCCGCCAGCCGATCACCAAGCGCGTCGGCGCAGTCCAGGCGGCAGCCGCCGTCGAAGACCGCACGCCTCCCTCACCCCCACGCGAGCTCACGGCATTCGTGCCGATGCGAGACCGCGGCGCAGGCCGCCCGACCAAGCGCGAGCGCCGCGACATCGACAGACTGCGCGGTCGCGAAGGGTGAGCCGGCTCAGCCCAAGAGGTCGAGCAGCCAGCGCGCGCCCCGGACGGCCGCCCCTCGGTCCGTCACCCGGCGCGCGAGCGCGCGATCGCTGGTCACGACCGTGACGGTCCGCCCGGCGGCGATGAGGCGCGATGTCTCGACCACGATCGTGTCGTCGCCGGATGCCGCGGCCCCGACCACCTCGACCGCTGCAGCGCCGGCGCCCGCGCCCCGCGCCTGACCCTCGACGACCGCAGTCCACTCCGCGAACCAGGTGTCCTCGGCCAGATCCAGCGCCGTGCCCCGCACGCCGGCTGCGGCGAGGGTCTCGATCCGGGCGATCAGGCGGTCGGCCGCAGCCGCGCGATCGCGCCACCAGCCGTCCGGGACGGCGCCCATCACGTTCGCGACATCCACGACGACGGCAGGACGGATGCCGAGCATCCTCCGCAGTCGTCGCCACGAGATTGCGAAGCTGGGATGGAGGGCACGCTCGTCGACGGCCTCGACCGGCACCCACGCGAGCTCGTGGCTCTCCGGGTCGCTGATCGTCGGATCGAACGGCCGGACCACGTCCGCAACGAGGGTCGCATAGCTCCAGTACCCCAGATCAAGGACGCTCATCAACCGCGGTCGCACCGCCGCCCCGGGAACGCCGGCCTCTTCGGCGGCCTCGCGCAGGGCCCCCTCGGTCGCCGACTCGCCCTCATGCCGTGCACCGCCGGGGAGGGCCCACGTATCGCCGAAATGGCTCCACGAGACCCGGTGCTGCAGCAGCACGCCGCGCTCGGCATCCACCGCCAGCAGCCCCGCCGCTCCGAATCGGCCCCAGTACCGCTCCCCTGTGGGCGCCACCACCCACGCGTCACCGGGATCGCGCGGACCGAAAGGTCGCCGCGGCGCTCCGGGTGCGGGCGGCTCGATCGTCACCCGCCCAGCCTGACACACGGACAGGCCACCGGGTCTCGATCGGCCCCGGCACCGACATCCGGAGTCTCGCGAGAATGGGACGGTGGACTACGAATTCGACGACGACCCCGCCCGCATCCAGCCCGACGTGGTGTGGACGTACCTATCGACCGATGCGTACTGGGGTCGTTGGCGCTCGCGCGCCGACCTCGACGCACAGCTGGTGTCGGCCTGGCGGGTCGTCGGCGCGTATCGCGCAGACACCGGCGAGCAGATCGGGTTCGGGCGCGCGGTGTCGGACGGCGTGGGCTTCGCCTACCTCGCGGACGTGTTCATCCTGCCCGAGCATCGCGGGCGGGCACTGGGTAAGCGCCTCATGCGGCACATGATCGACGACGGTCCTGGACGCGACTTCCGCTGGGTGCTGTTCACCGGCGACGCCCACGGGCTCTACGAGCAGTTCGGATTCGCCGCCCCCGATGCGACCGCGATGGTCCGGCCGAGTCGGCAGGGCTGAGTCACCGAGTCTCGCCGCCACGGCCGATCCACCCGAAAGGCCGCGTCAGCGCTGGCGCTTCTCGCGCACCCGCATGTTGATGACGATCGGCGTGCCGTCGAAGCTGTACAGCTCGCGCAGGCGCCGCTGGATGAACCGTCGATACCCCGGGTCGAGGAATCCGGTCGTGAAGAGCACGAACGTCGGCGGCCGGGTCGACGCCTGCGTGCCGAACAGGATGCGCGGCTGCTTGCCTCCGCGGAGCGGATGCGGATGCTCGGCGACGAGTTCCGACAAGAACGCGTTGAACTTGCCGGTCGGGATCCGGCGATCCCACGAGTCCAGTGCCGTCTCGAGCGCCGGCACGAGCTTGTCGAGGTGACGGCCGGTCCGCGCCGAGATGTTCACCCGCGGCGCCCACGCGACGTGTGCGAGGTCCTGCTCGATCTCGCGCTCGAGGTAGCGGCGCCGATCCTGGTTCTCGAGGTCGTCGTCGTTCAGGCGATCCCACTTGTTGAACGCGAGCACGAGCGCCCGCCCCGACTCGAGCACGAGGTCGATGATGCGCACATCCTGTTCCGAGATCGTCTCGGACACGTCCAGCACGACGACGGCGACCTCGGCCTTCTCGAGGGCGGCCGATGTGCGCAGCGAGGCATAGAAGTCCGCGCCCTGCTGAAGATGCACGCGACGACGGATGCCGGCGGTGTCGACGAACCGCCACAGCCTGCCGCCCAGGTCCACGATCTCGTCGACCGGGTCGCGGGTCGTACCCGCGAGCTCGTTGACGACGACGCGCTCCTCGCCTGCAGCCTTGTTCAGCAGCGATGACTTGCCGACGTTCGGGCGCCCCAGGATCGCCACGCGCCGCGGTCCGCCGATCTCGCGCTTGGCGACGGCGGAGACATCGGGCAGCACCTTCATGACCTCGTCCAGCAGGTCGGCGACGCCGCGCCCATGGATCGCCGAGACCGGATGCGGCTCGCCGAGTCCCAGGTTCCACAGCGCCGCGGCCTCGGGCTCCTGGCGCGCGTCGTCGATCTTGTTCGCGACCAGGAACACGGGCTTGCCGGCCTTGCGCAGCAGCCGCACGACGTGCTCGTCGGTGGAGGTGGCCCCCACCATGGCGTCGACCACGAACATCACGACATCCGACAGGTCGATCGCGACCTCGGCCTGCGCGGCGACGGACGCATCGATCCCGCGGGCGTCCGGCTCCCAGCCGCCGGTGTCGACGAGCGAGAACCGACGGTCCATCCACTCCGCCTTGTAGGTCACGCGGTCGCGCGTGACACCCGGCGTGTCTTCCACGACCGCCTCGCGGCGCCCGAGGATGCGGTTAACGAGCGCGGATTTGCCCACATTCGGCCGTCCGACGATCGCGACGACCGGCAGCGCCGGCGAGTACTCGATGCCGTCCTCGCCGAGTTCGACGCCCGCGAGCAGGTCGGCATCCTCATCGTCCAGGTCGTAGTCGGCGAGCCCGGCGCGCAACGAGGCGGCGCGCTGCTCGGCGAGCTCCTCGTCGAGATCGGCGAGCTTCGCTTCGAGGTTGTCGGGGCCGCCCTCGTACTCTTCCTCTGAGCTTGTCGAGGGGTTCTCAGCGCCCATCGCGGGCTCCTGTCTGTTCACTGACGCCCGCATGGATGACGCCGAGCACGGCGTCTACGGTCTGTTCGAAATCGAGGTCGGTCGAGTCGACGACCGTCACACCGGGCGCGGCGGTGAGGAAGTCGACCACCGCCGCGTCCTTCGCGTCGCGCCGGTGCAGCGCTGCCGCGACGGCTGCGGCATCCTGCGTCGTCAGTTCGGCACTGCGGCGAGCGGCGCGCACCTCCGGCGCGGCCGTCAGCAGGATCCGGACCGGCGCGTCCGGCGCCACGACCGTCGTGATGTCGCGTCCTTCGACCACGACTCCCGCGCGATCGGATGCCGCGATCAGCGCGCGGAAGAGGTCGTTCACCGACTCGCGCACGGCCGGCACGCGCGCGACGCCGCTGACGGCATCCGTCACCCGCGGCTCGCGGATCGCGGCGGTGACGTCGCTCGTGCCGACGCGCACCCAGAAGACATCGGGATCCAGCGAGATCGCGTAGTCGAACTCGCCCAGGACGTCGAGGACGGATGCCGCATCCGCCGTCTCGACCCCGTGCTCGAGCGCGTGCCACGCCAGCGCGCGATACGCCGCGCCGGTGTCGAGGAACCCGTAGCCGAGGCGACGTGCCACCTGCTTCGAGACGCTGGACTTGCCGCTGCCGGCGGGCCCGTCGATCGCGATCACGACCGGAGCGGACCCCGCAGGCACCTCGGCCGCTGAGGCTGCGGCGGCTTCAGAAGCACCGGAGGCGCGCGAAGCGCCCGAAGCATCCGCGATGGAACGGTCAGTCATTGCTGCTCGCGATCTTCCAGCCGCGGGATTCGAGCCCGTCGACGGCGCGGCGCACGGCGCTCGGTACGACGCTGATCTCGGCGAGCCCGAACTGCGCGCCCGGCGAGTGCTCCAGGCGGAGGTCCTCGACATTGACGTCGAGCTCGCCGAGCTCGCCGAAGAGCCGCCCGAGCTGTCCAGGAGTGTCGTCGACCATGACGACGACCTGCTCGAAACGGCGGTTCTGGCCGTGCTTGCCGGGCAGTCGCTCGACGCCGTCGTTGCCGCGACGGATCGTGTCGGCGACCGCCCGACGCGAGCCCGGTGCATCGGGTGCGCGCAGCGCGTCGGCGACCGACGAGAGGTCGGTCGCGAGGGCGTCGAGCACATCGACGACGGGCGCGGAGTTGGCTCCGAGGATCTGCACCCACAGCTCGGGGGCGGATGCCGCGATCCGCGTCGTGTCGCGAACGCCCTGTCCAGCGAGGCGGAGCAATCCGTCCGGCGCATCGACGAAACGCCCGGCGAGCAGGCTCGCGACCAGCTGGGGAACGTGCGACACGAGGGCGACCGCGTGATCGTGCTCCTCCGGCGACATCTCGAGCGGCGTAGCGCCCAGATCGAGCGCGAGGCCCTCGACGAGCGCGAGGTCGGCGGCCGACGTGTCCTCGTCGCGGCAGACGACCCATGGCCGGCCGACGAAGATGTCCGCGCGCGCGGCGATCGCCCCGCCGCGTTCCCGGCCCGCGAGCGGATGGGAGCCGATGTAGTGGGTCAGGTCGACACCTCTGGCGCGCAGCACCTTGCGCGGTTCGAGCTTGACGCTCGCGACATCCGTCACCACCGCCTGCGGGTAGCGGGAGAGCTCCCGCTCGACGACGTCCGCCGTCACGTCGGGCGGCACCGCGACCACGACGAGCGACGGCCGGTCGTCGTCGCGCGCGAAGCGCCCTGCGCCGTAGTCGATGGCGAGCCGCAGCTGCGAGGGCGAGGTGTCGTACAGCGCCACGTCGACGCCACGTCCGGTGAGCGCATGTCCGATGCTGGACCCCAGCAGACCTGCACCCACGATCCGCACCGTGCCCTGCACGCGCGACGCGAGAGCCGAATCGGCGGGACGCGGGCGCGCCGTGCCGCGGACGTGCGGCACTGCCGTCGATCCGGCGGAATCGGTCACTGTCTCTCCTGGTCGCTCCCCGCCGAGTGCGGGTCTTCGTCGCGGTGCTCATCCTGCGACGGGCCGCTCGTGGCCGGGCGCGCGAGTGTCAACAGCGCTCCCCGCTCCACTTTAGTCAACTCCCGCGCCCGCCCAGCTGGCAGCGTTCCCAGGTGCAGCGGCCCGAACTGCCGCCGCACGAGTTCGACGACCGGGTGGCCCACGGCATCCATCATCCGACGCACGATGCGATTGCGTCCGGAATGCAGGGTCAGCTCCACGATGCTGTGCCCGGCGTCTCCTCTGGTCGCCGAGCCGGCCGAAGCGTCGAGCAGCCGCGCCTTGTCGGCGGCGATCGGCCCGTCTTCGAGTTCGATCCCCCGCGTCAGCTTCGCGATCGTCTGCGGGGTGACGCGACCTTCGACCTTGGCGATGTAGACCTTGGTCACCCCGAAGGACGGGTGTGCGAGCACGTGCGCGAGTTCGCCGTCGTTCGTCAGGACGAGCAGGCCGCTCGTCTCGGCATCCAATCTGCCCACGTTGTACAGGCGCTCCGGCCATTCCTTCGTGAACCCCCGGAGGTCGGGGCGCCCGCGATCGTCCTTCATCGAGCTCACCACGCCGGTCGGCTTGTTGAGCATGACGTAGCGCTTCGACGGATCGAGCTGGATGACGGTGCCGTCCACGTCGACGATGTCGACGGCCGGATCGATCCTCGAGCCGAGCTCGGTGACCGCCTCGCCGTTGACCCGCACCCGGCCCTGCACGATCAGCTCCTCCGCGACTCGGCGGGAGGCGACTCCGGCGTTCGCGAGCACCTTCTGCAGCCGCACCCCCTCCGGCTCGGCGACCCCCGAGCCTGTCGGCGAGCTCATCGTCGGACCTCGTCGTCGAAGCCATCGGCGCCGTCCTCCAGGAGGGGTGAGATGTGGGGCAGCTCGTCGAGCGAGTTGATGCCCAGGTTCACGAGCAGCGCATCCGTCGTGCCGTAGTGGATGGCGCCGGTCTCGGCATCCGTGAACAGTTCGGTGATCAGCCCGCGCGACAGCAGCGTTCGCACGACCGAGTCGACGTTGACCGCCCGGATCGACGCCACCTGGCCACGGGTCACCGGCTGCTTGTAGGCGATCACGGCCAGTGTCTCGAGGGCGGCCTGCGACAGCCGTGACGGCGCCTGGGAGTTGACGAACTCCGAGACGAGGTCGTCGTGCTCTTCGCGCACATAGAGCCGCCAGCCGCCGCCGACTTCGCGCAGCTCGAACCCGCGACGTGGTCCGCCGGCCTCGCCGTCGTAGTCCTCGACCAGTCCCTCGATGGCCTGCCGGACCGCGGGCACGGGTGCCGCGACCGCAGCCGCGAGGCTGACCAGGCTCTGCGGCTCGTCGACCACGAGCAGGATCGCCTCCAGTCGCCGCGCGACATCGGCGACCGGTGCGGGTGCGGCGTGCTCGTCGACCGGCGGCTCGGTCAGCTCCACGAAGGTCGACTCGGGGTCATCGGTCATAGTCGGCTCCCAGAGTGGCGAGGCTCTCGTCGGACCAGCGCTGCGCGGTCCAGCGCAGGGTCAGCTCGCCGAGCGGCTCGATCTGCTCGAACGAAAGGGCGGAGTGGCGGTACAGCTCGAGCACCGCCAGGAATCGTGCGATGACGACCCCCGGCTGTGTGACGCCGGCGATCAGTTCGCGGAAGTTCAGGGTGCCGGCATCCCGGAGCAGCGTCACGACGACCGCCGCCTGCTCTCGGATGCTGACCAGCGGCGCGTGCAGGTGGTCGAGGCCGACGTGCGGAATCTCCTTCGGCGTCATCGCAAGCAGGGCGAGGGTCGCGAAATCGTCGGCGCTCAGCGTCCAGACCAGCTCCCGAACGGCGTTGCGGTACTTCTCGTCGAGGCGGACGGAGCGCGAGTGACGACGGTCCTCGCGCTGGAGGCATCGGGCGAACCACGCTGAGACCTCCTTGAACGCCCGGTATTGCAGGAGACGCGCGAACAGCAGGTCGCGTGCTTCGAGCAGCGCAACCGACTCCGCATCGACGAGCTCACCCTGCGGCAGCAGCCCGGCGACCTTCATGTCGAGCAGGGTGGCGGCGACGACCACGAACTCCGACGCCTGGTCGAGCTCCTCATCGGGGCCCAGTTCGCGCAGATACGCGATGAACTCCGCCGTCACGAGCGAGAGCGACACCTCGGTGATGTCGAGCTCGTGCTTCGACAGAAGTGAGAGCAGCAGGTCGAACGGCCCGTCGAACACGCCGAGCGACACCTGGAACCCGTCGCCCGACTCGCGATCGGTCTCGTGGACCTCAGATGTGGGTTTTTCGTCAGGCGACGGCGCCACGGGCGACCAGCTCCCGCGCCAGCCGCAGGTAGGCCTGGGCGGCGGCGTGCTCGGGCGCGAATTCGGTGATGGGCATGCCCGAGACCGAGGCATCCGGGAACTTCACGGTCCGCCCGATGACCGTCTCGAGCACGTCGTCGCCGAATGCGTCGACGACCCGTTCGAGCACCTCGCGCGAGTGCAGCGTGCGCGAGTCGTACATGGTCGCGAGCACGCCGTCGAGCGTGATGGTCGGGTTCAGGCGATCGCGCACCTTGTCTATGGTCTCGATCAGCATCGCCACACCGCGCAGCGCGAAGAATTCGCACTCGAGCGGGATGATCACCCCGTGACTCGCGGTCAGCGCGTTGACGGTCAGCAGACCCAGCGACGGCTGGCAGTCGATGAGCACGACGTCGTAGTCGGCGCTGACCCGGCGGAGTGCGCGAGAGAGCGTCTGCTCACGCGCCACCTCGTTGACGAGGTGAACCTCGGCGGCCGAGAGGTCGATGTTGGCCGGGATCACGTCGAGGTTCTCGAGGTGCGAGTGCACGACGACCTCACGCGGGTCGCGCTTGCCGTCGAGAAGAAGGTCGTAGATGGTCGGGATCTCGTGGGTCTGGATGCCGAGGCCCGCCGACAGCGCTCCCTGCGGATCGAAGTCGACCGCGAGCACCTTGCGCCCGTAGACCGCGAGAGCCGCCGCCAGGTTGATGGTGGTCGTCGTCTTGCCGACGCCGCCCTTCTGGTTGCAGAGCGCGATGATACGGGCGGGCCCGTGACCGTCGAGCTTCGGCGGAGTCGGGAAGCCGTGGTAGGGACGCCCGGTGGGACCGATCGGGGTCCCGTCCTCTGAGGTCGTCGTCGCGCCCCGCTTGCTGACCGCCACAGACTCTCCTTGACTTCGCCATGCCGTGCACCGATTCTAGCCACGACCGGGGCCTTCGCCCGGGAGGATCACCTGGCGCGCGGGTGCGACGTGGCGTAGACGTCGCGGAGGGCGTCCACCGAGACGTGCGTGTAGATCTGCGTCGTCGCGACCGAGGCATGCCCGAGCAGCTCCTGCACGACCCGAACATCCGCGCCGCCCTGGAGCAGATGCGTCGCGAACGAGTGCCGCAGCGTGTGCGGCGACACGTGTGCGGTGAGGTCCGCGCGCTCAGCGGCATCCTGGATCACCAGCCACGCGCTCTGCCGGGACAGCGGCGCACCGCGCGCGCCGAGGAACAGCCGTGGGGTGGCCCGCCCCCGCCGCGAGAGCTCCGGCCGCGCCCGCGTGAGGTAGGCGTCCACGGCGGCGCGGGCATAGGAGCCGACCGGCACGATCCGCTCCTTAGAGCCCTTGCCGCGCACCCTCAGGACGTCCCCGTGTGCGAGATCGTCGACGTCCAGCTGCACGATCTCGGACACGCGCGCGCCTGTCGCGTACAGCAGTTCGAGCAGTGCCCGGTCGCGCAGACCCAGGATGGTCTCGCGCTCAGGAGCATCCAGCAGTCGCTCGACCTGGTCGATCGTGAGGGCCTTCGGCAGCCGCTGGGGCTGCTTCGGCGGCCGCAGCCGCGTCGACGGGTCGACCGGCTCGAGGCCCTCCCGCGCGAGGAATCGGTGCAGCCCGCGCACCGAGGACTGCAGGCGGGCGAGACTGGATGCCGCGACCGGCGGCTGCGCCGAGGCACGGTCGGCCGCGAACTCCGCGACGAGCTCCGGGGTGACCGCGTTCGAGTCCGCGACGCCGTGCTCGGCGAGCCAGGCGACGTAGCCGCCCAGGTCTCGGCGATACGCGGCGACGGTGTGATCGGACAGTCCGCGTTCGATCGAGATGTGCCGCAGGTAGGCGTCGACCGCACGCTCGAGCCGCATGTCAGTGTCCTAAGGGGCTCCGCCCCGAACCCCCGGCCCGCGGACGCGCGCCCTCCGGCGACTCCGCAGCGCTGCGGCGCAGCCGCTCCGCCGTCGCGAGTACGCCGGTCGCCAGTATCCCGTTGCGCAGCCGCCCTTCGAGCACGCCGGCGACGGCATCCGCCAACGGCACCCACTCGATGCGGATGTCGGCCTCCTCTGCCTCGCGCGGGTGCGCGTGACCGACCAGCGACAGCCCGGTCGCGAGGAACATGTGCACGACCTCGTCATTGCCGCCCGGAGTGGTGAAGACGCTCACCAGCGGCTGCCAGTCGGATGCGACGAGGTCGGCCTCTTCGATGAGTTCGCGCTTCGCCGTCTCGAGCGGGGACTCCCCGTCGACGTCGAGGAGGCCCGCCGGGATCTCCCAGTCGCGGTAGCGGATCGGATGCCGGTACTGCTGGATCAGCAGCACGCGGCCGTCGGCGTCGAGTGCCACGATGGCCGACGCCCCCGGGTGGTCGACGTACTGGCGCTTGATCTCGCCTTCGCGGTACCGCAGGGTGTCGTTGCGCACGTCCCACACGCGTCCCTCGTAGACGAGGTCGCTCGCGACGACCTCCGCCGAGAAGGCCTCGTCGCGGAGATCATCGACGGGCTCGCCGACACCATCGACGGGCCGGGTCCCGACTCCCACGCCCGGCTCAGTCATTCTCGACGTCGAACAGCTCGCTGGAACGGTGGCGTTCGATCGCCGCCCCCACCAGGCCGCGGAACAGCGGATGCGGATCCGTCGGTCGGGAGCGCAGCTCGGGGTGCGCCTGCGTCGCGATGTAGTACGGGTGCACCTCGCGCGGCAGCTCGACGTACTCCACGAGATTGCGGTCGGGCGACAAACCCGAGAACACGAGTCCCGCGTCGGCGATCCGGTCGCGGTAGCGGTTATTCACCTCGTACCGGTGGCGGTGCCGCTCCTGGACGATCTCCGAGCCGTACAGCTCGGCGGCGAGCGAGCCGTCGGCGAGGTCGGCCGGGTAGAGGCCGAGGCGCATCGTGCCGCCCAGATCGCCGTGCTCGAGGATGTCGACCTGCTCGGCCATCGTCGCGATCACCGGGAACTCGGTGTCGGGGTCGAACTCGCTCGATGACGCCCCCTCGAGTCCGGCGACGTGGCGGGCGTACTCGATGACCATGCACTGCAGTCCGAGGCAGAGCCCCAGCGCCGGGATCCCCTGCTCGCGCGCGAAGCGCAGGGCGCCGACCTTGCCCTCGATGCCGCGGATGCCGAACCCGCCCGGCACGACGATCCCGTCCACCTCGCCGAGGGCCTTCGCGGCGCCCTCCGGCGTCTCGCATGCGTCGGAGGGGATCCAGCGGATCTTGACCTGGGTCTCCTGCGCGAACCCGCCGGCCTTGAGCGCCTCGGTCACCGAGAGATAGGCATCCGGCAGGTCGATGTACTTGCCGACGAGGCCGATCGTCACGTCGTGCTTGGGGTTGTGCACGGCCTGCAGCACCCGCTCCCACCGCGACCAGTCGACATCGTTGGCCTGCGAGAGGCCCAGGGTCTGCACGATGTACTCGTCCAGACCCTGCTCGTTGAGCATCGACGGGATGTCGTAGATGCTCGGCACATCCACCGCGTTGACGACGGCGCCCTCGTCGACGTCGCACATCAGGGCGATCTTGCGCTTGTTGGCCTCGGTCACGGGGCGGTCGCTGCGCAGCACGAGCGCGTCGGGCTGGATGCCGATGGACCGAAGTGTCGCGACGGAGTGCTGCGTCGGCTTGGTCTTCTGCTCACCGGAGGCGCCCATGAAGGGCACGAGCGACACGTGGACGAAGAAGACGTTGGCCCGCCCCAGCTCATGACGGATCTGGCGCGCGGACTCGATGAAGGGCTGGGACTCGATGTCGCCGACCGTGCCCCCGATCTCGGTGATGATCACGTCGGGATGCGGATCCTCGGTGGCCTGCAGCCGCATCCGTCGCTTGATCTCGTCTGTGATGTGCGGGATCACCTGCACGGTGTCGCCGAGGTATTCCCCGCGCCGCTCGCGTGCGATGACCTGCGAGTAGATCTGACCGGTGGTGACGTTCGCGGCCTGGCTGAGCTCGATGTCGAGGAAGCGCTCGTAGTGCCCGATATCGAGATCGGTCTCGGCACCGTCATCCGTCACGAAGACTTCGCCGTGCTGGAACGGGTTCATCGTGCCGGGATCGACGTTCAGGTACGGGTCGAGCTTCTGCATCACGACGCGCAGTCCGCGGGCCGTGAGGAGGTTGCCGAGGCTCGCGGCCGTGAGGCCCTTCCCCAACGAGGAAACGACACCCCCGGTCACGAAAATGTGCTTGGTGGTGTCGTTCGAAGTTCCCGCGCCTGAAGAAGAGTTCTGCATCACGGGCTTTTATCCTATCCCACGTCCTGCGGCCCAAACTGGACGAACGCGGCGAGCCGGCGGTCTCACACGACCGAACCGCCCAGCGACAGCAGCTCCCGGGCATGAGTCAGGGCGGCCGCCGAATCCGTCAGTCCCGACAGCAGCCGCGCCATCTCCGCCTCGCGGTCTGCCCCTTCGAGGCGGCGGACGTCGGATGCCGTCACCGAGCCGTTGCTCGCCTTCACGACCGACAGGTGATTGTTCGCGAAGGCCGCGACCTGGGCGAGGTGCGTCACGGCGATGACCTGGGATGCCTCGGCGAGCCGCGCCAGCCGGCGGCCGACCTCGATCGCCGCCGCCCCGCCGATGCCCGCGTCGACCTCGTCGAACACGAATGTCGGCACCGGATCGGCTGCCGCGATCACGACTTCGATCGCGAGCATCACCCGGCTGAGCTCACCGCCCGACGCGCCACGCGCCACCGGCCGCGGTTCCGCGCCCTGGTGCGGCGAGAGCAGGATCGCGACGTCATCCCGCCCCGATGCCGTCTCGGCACCCGAACCGACCGCCACCGACAACCGGGCGTCGGGCATCGCGAGAGCCCGCAGCTCGGTCGTGACGGCGATTCCGAGCCGACCGGCCGCGGCGGTGCGGGCGGCCGTGAGCGCGGCAGCGGCTTCGTCGAGTGCGGATGCCGCGGCATCCTGGTCGCGCGTGAGACGCTGGATCCTGTCGCCGTCGTCATCGAGCTCGGCAAGCCGTGACGACCCCGTGTCGAGCAGGGCGATCGCGTCGTCGAGACTGCCGTGGGTTCGGATGAGCCCGGTCAGCACGGACCGCCGCTCCTCCACAGCCGCGAGCTCGTGAGGCCCGGTCTCGTCGAGATCCGCGAGGTAGCCCGCCAGCGATGCCGCCAGGTCCGCCGTGCGGTAGCCGAGCTCGGCCGCCTGCACCGCGAGCTCCGCCAGCGCGGGATCGTGCGCACGCTCGAGCACACGGCGCGCCTCGGCCAGGAGCGAACCGGCGTCGGGCTCCTCGCCGTCGCCCGAGAGCGCCTCGTGCGCTGCCGCCGCCGCGAGCCGCAGCTCCTCGGCGTTGGCGAGCCGCTCGGCCCGCACCGCGAGCTCGGCATCCTCACCCGGCTGCGGTGCCGCCTGTTCGATGTCCGCGATCCAGGTGCGCAGCTGCGCGGCCTCGGCTGCACGCGCGTCACGGTCGGCTGTCAGGCCGGTGAGCTCCCGCTCGATCGCACGCCAGTGCTCGTACGCCGCGCGATAGGACTCGCGCGCTGCGTGCACCTCTTCGCCGCCGAACCGGTCGAGTGCGTCGCGCTGCGCCACAGCCGAGCGCAGCCGCAGCTGGTCGGACTGGCCATGCACCACGACGAGCTCATCGGCGAGGTCGGCCAGCACGCCGGCCGGAGCGGAGCGGCCACCGACGGTGGCGCGGCCACGGCCTTCACTCGAGACGGAGCGCCCGACGAAGAGCTCGGCGGTGCCGTCGCCCAGGGGCTCGACGGATCCGCCCGCCTCGCGCACGCGATCGGCGACCGGCCCGTCTTCGGGGACGATCCACACGCCGTCCACGGATGCCTGCGACGCGCCCGATCGCACGGCGCCCGAGTCGGCGCGCTGCCCGAGCAGGAGTCCGAGGCCGGTCACGACCATCGTCTTGCCCGCACCGGTCTCGCCGGTGATCGCGGTGAACCCGCGGCCGATGTGCAACGTCGCCTCGGCGATGACACCCAGGTCTCGCAGGCGCATCTCTTCGATCACGGCGTCTCGCCCTGCATGGCCGCGGGGCCGCGCCATCCTGCCACCGGAAGCCGGAACTTGCGCACGAGGCGATCCGTGAACGCGGCCGGATGCAGCCGCGCGAGTCGCACCGGCCGGTCGGAGCGACGTACGACGACGCGCGCGCCGGGGGGCAGGTCGTGTGATCGACGTCCATCGCACCAGAGGATGCCGGCGTCGGTCGTCCCCTCGAGCAGCTCGATCGCGACAGCGTGCTCAGGGCCGACGACGAGCGGCTTGGCGAACAGCGCATGCGCGGAAAGCGGCACGACCACGATCGCCTCGACGGTCGGCCAGATCACCGGGCCGCCGGCGGAGAAGTTGTAGGCCGTCGAGCCGGTCGGCGTCGACACCACGACTCCATCGCAGCCGAACGTCGACAACGGGCGTCCGTCGACCTCCATGACGACCTCGAGCATGCGCTCACGGCTGGCCTTCTCGACCGTGGCTTCGTTCAGCGCCCACGTCTCGTAGACGACCGCGTCGGCGGCATCCTTCACCCGCACCTGCAGCGCGAGGCGCTCTTCGACGGCGTAATCGCGGGCGATGACACGCCGGACAGCGTCGTCCATGTCGTCGCGCTCGATCTCGGCGAGGAAGCCGACGTGACCCATGTTGATGCCGAGCACGGGCGCGGTCCCATCGCGGACGAGTTCCGCGGCGCGGAGGATCGTGCCGTCCCCGCCCAGCACGATGGCGAGCTCGATCTCGTCCACGGGCACGTCGTCCAGCGTCGCGACTTCACCCAGTGACGGGCGCACCGCGGCGAGTTCCGCTCGGTCGTCGACGGCCAGCACCGGACGCGCTCCCGCTGCACGAAGCGCTCCGACGACCCGCTCGGCGGCGACCACGGTGTCGGCGCGATGCGCGTGGGCGACCACCAGGATGCTGCGCTGGGTGTTCGCGTCGTCGTGTGTCATCGGCTCCCCGCCAGTCGGTTCACGGTGCTCAACCATTCTGTCGGATTGCGGCCGCGGCCCGGAGCCAGGTGCACAAGGTACTCGGCATTCCCGTGCGTACCGGCGATCGGGGAGGAGACGACACCGCACGTGCCGAGCCCCTCGTCCCACGCCGCCCACAGCACATTCGTCACGGCGTCGGCGCGGGTTGCGGCATCCGTCACCAGTCCGCCCCTGACCGCGGCGCGCCCGACCTCGAACTGCGGCTTGACCAGCAGCACCAGATCCGCATCGTCCGCCGACACCGCGCGGGCGGCAGGCAGCACATGGACGAGCGAGATGAACGAGAGATCACCGGTGATCATCGACGGCGCCTCATGCACTCCGCTGGCCGTCGCGAGCGAGTCGGACGTCATGTAGCGGACGTTGAATCCCTCGATCGAGATCACCCCGGGGTCGAGGGCGATGGATGCCGCCAGCTGTCCGTGGCCGACATCCACCGCGATCACCGGCTCGGCGCACCGTTCGCGCAGCACCTGCGTGAAGCCGCCGGTCGACGCTCCCATATCCAGAGCCAGGCGCCCCGCGACGTCGACACCGAACGCGTCGAGACCGGCGATGAGCTTGCGGGCAGCCCGGCTGACGTAATGATCGGCGCCTGCCACAACGAGCACGGCGTCATCGTCCACCTGTGCGGATGCCTTGACGACGGGTCGGCCATCCACGGTCACGAGTCCGTCGGCGATCAGTGTCGCAGCGTGCGTGCGTGAGCGCGCCAGGCCCCGCGCGGCAAGTGCCGCATCGAGTCGGGCCGTCATCGGGGCGCCGCAGCGCCCGCGGGGCCGGTTTCGAGGCGGCGTGAGAGCGCATCGTGCAGCGCATCGTACGCGTCGGCTCGTGTCGCAAGGGGCTGCGCCTCGATCACCTCGAGCCGGGACAGCAGATCGGCGGCCTCGTCGTCGCGGGTCTCGTCCATGTCCCCAGGATACGGCCGGACTCTGGTCGTGGCAGGGATGTCAGGGCCTGTGGAACGGATCCGCGTACAGCTCTTCCGGCACCCGGAATCCGAAGATCGCACGCCCCGTCGCCCAGATCGCGGCGGCACCGGCACGCAGCAGGTCGATCGGCCGATCCCCCGTCGACACGATCTGCACGTCGGGCCCGTGGATGCGCACCGAGGCGCCTCGCACGGTGGCGGTTCCTTCGTGCACGCGGACGTCTGGGTAGGGCTCGTGGAGCTCGCGCAGATCGCCGAGGATGAAGGTCGGCTGCGATCCTGCAGGCGCCGCGAGAACGTGTTTCGGCCGGTCGATCCCGGTGAGCACGATCGCCGACGGGATGCCGGCGCGATTCGCGCCGAGGATGTCGGTGTCGAGCCTGTCACCGAGGAAGAGCGGATGCCGCGCCCCGAATCTCGCGACGGCCTCCTCGAAGATCGGCACCTCGGGCTTTCCGGCGACGGTCGCGAGCCGCCCGATGGCGGTGTGCACGGCAGACACCAGCGTGCCGTTGCCCGGCGCGATCCCGCGGGCCTGCGGGATGGTCCAGTCGGTGTTCGTGGCGATCCAGGGGATGCCGCCCTCCTCCTCCGGCACCTTCAGGGCGTACGCGGCCTCCGCGAGCTGCGACCAGCCCACTTCGGGGGCGAACCCCTGCACCACCGCGGCCGGAGCGTCGTCGGCGCTGCGCGTGACGACGAACCCGGCCTTCTCTACCTCGCTCACGAGCCCGTCGCCGCCGACGACCAGAACGGTCGCGCCGGGCGTGATCCGTTGCACGAGCAGTCGCATCGCCGCTTGCGGACTCGTGACGACCTCTTCGGGCTCGGTCTCCAGACCCAGGTCGCAGAGATGGGCCGCAACCGAGGCATCCGTCCGCGAAGCGTTGTTGGTGATGTATGCGAGCGTCCGCCCGTCGCGGGCGCGGGTGAGGCTCTCGACGGCATAGGGCAGCGCGCCGGCGCCGGCGTAGACCACCCCGTCGAGGTCGGCGAGGATCACGTCGACCCCGTCCAACGGCGCGAGCTCGCGTCGACGGGTGAACAGTGCCATCAATCGTCCTGCGGCAGAGGGATGTCGGATGGCGCTGCCTCTGTGAGCGGCTCATCGGAGGTCGAGCGATCGGACGTCTCGACGACGACATCCTGCTGCTCGCCCTGCTCCTCGGGCGAGTCGTCGATGAACTGCTCCTCGACCTCTTCGACGATGACCGTCTCGAGATCCCCGAGACCGCTTGCGGCGTCGAGCGCGTCAGCCGCGACTTCGGCCCGGCGATGCCATTCCTCGGCCTCGGAGTCGCGACCGAGCTCTTCGAGCACGATCGCGCGCGCGGCGAACAGCGCGGGGCTCCACTCGAACGCGCGATCCGGGTCGAGTTCGGGGATGTCCAGCTCGAGCAGCGCACGATCGGGCTGATCGAGGTCGAGCCGCGCCCCGGACATCGCGATCGCAAGCTCCACCCGCGCTCCGGTGGGCAGAGTTTTCTGATCGACGGCACGGCCGACCTCGAGCGCACGGTCCGGACGCCCGACACCGCGCTCACTGTCGACCATGAGCGCGATCTGGTCGTCGCGGCCCGAGATCCGACGGTACGTGCGCAGCTCGCGGAGTGCCAGAGCGAAGTCGCCTGTCGCGTAGGCGGTGATCGCGAGCGTCTCACGGACGATCGCGATACGCCCTGCTCGACGAGACGCCGAGAGGGCATGCTGGTGAGCGAGCTCGGGATCCACGTCGATGAGCTTCGACGCCATGGCGAGGTGACGGGCCACCCACTCGGCGTTCTCCTTGCTCAGCGTCTTCAACTCGTTGCGCGCGCCCGCGTTCAGGTCGGCGGCGGTGATGTCATCCGGAATGAACGGATCGTCGTGGCGCGGCCGAACCGGCCGGTTCTCGTCAGGACGCTGGCCGTGGTCGGGCCGATCGACGCCCCCACGCGCGGGGCGATCGGTACGCTGAGCTCCGCCACGAGGCGGATACGACTTCCGCTCACCATCGCGAGGCGGATACGACTTCCGCTCGCCGTCGTATTTCGCAGAGGGCTTGCTGCCACCGCTCGCGGCGTAGGGCTTGCGATTTCCATCGCGAGGCGGATAGGACTTACGCTCTCCGTCACGGGGCGGATAGGACTTACGCTCACCATCGCGAGGCGGATAGGACTTACGCTCACCGTCACGAGGCGGATAGGGCTTGCTGCCACCGCTCGCGGCGTAGGGCTTGCGATTTCCGTCGCGGGGCGGATAGGACTTCCGCTCACCGTCACGAGGCGGGTAGCTCTTCCGCTCACCGTCACGGGGCGGATAGGACTTACGCTCACCGTCACGAGGCGGATAGGGCTTGCTGCCACCGCTCGCGGCGTAGGGCTTGCGATTTCCGTCGCGGGGCGGATAGGACTTCCGCTCACCGTCACGAGGCGGGTAGCTCTTCCGCTCACCGTCACGGGGCGGGTAGCTCTTCCGCTCACCGTCGTGCTTCTGGTGCGGCTTCTTGCCGGCTCCCGACCCACGAGGCGGGCGCGGATCGTGATCGCTGCGCGGGCGCGATTCCCGACCGGTCCGGTCGTCGCGCGACTCCTGCTCTGCCATCTCTCGATCCTTCCGGGTACCCGACGTTCGGGCAATGACGGCTGTTAACGCGAAATGGCCACCCAGCTCTGGGTGGCCATTTCTCGAAAGAAGTCCGGCGGTGTCCTACTCTCCCACAGGGTCCCCCCTGCAGTACCATCGGCGCTGTGAGGCTTAGCTTCCGGGTTCGGAATGTAACCGGGCGTTTCCCTCACGCTATGGCCGCCGAAACACTATTGATGTTTCAGTCTGCACAACAAAAGTCATTGTCGTGCGGTTCTCGACCGTACATCGAGAACCACTCAGTGGACGCAAGCACCAAAAACGGTGTGTTATCAAGTCATCGGCTTATTAGTACCAGTCAGCTGCACGTGTTACCACGCTTCCACATCTGGCCTATCAACCCAGTAATCTGGCTGGGAGCCTCTCGCCCGAAGGCATGGAAGTCTCATCTTGAGGCCGGCTTCCCGCTTAGATGCTTTCAGCGGTTATCCATCCCGAACGTAGCTAATCAGCGGTGCTCCTGGCGGAACAACTGACACACCAGAGGTTCGTCCAACCCGGTCCTCTCGTACTAGGGTCAGATCCTCTCAAACTTCCTACGCGCGCAGCGGATAGGGACCGAACTGTCTCACGACGTTCTAAACCCAGCTCGCGTACCGCTTTAATGGGCGAACAGCCCAACCCTTGGGACCTACTCCAGCCCCAGGATGCGACGAGCCGACATCGAGGTGCCAAACCATGCCGTCGATATGGACTCTTGGGCAAGATCAGCCTGTTATCCCCGAGGTACCTTTTATCCGTTGAGCGACAGCGCTTCCACAAGCCACTGCCGGATCACTAGTCCCGACTTTCGTCCCTGCTCGACCTGTCAGTCTCACAGTCAAGCTCCCTTGTGCACTTACACTCGCCACCTGATTGCCAACCAGGTTGAGGGAACCTTTGGGCGCCTCCGTTACTTTTTGGGAGGCAACCGCCCCAGTTAAACTACCCACCAGGCACTGTCCCTGAACCGGATTACGGTTCTAAGTTAGATATCCAGAGTGACCAGAGTGGTATTTCAACAATGACTCCACATGAACTGGCGTCCATGCTTCAAAGTCTCCCACCTATCCTACACAAGCCACACCGAACACCAATACCAAGCTGTAGTAAAGGTCACGGGGTCTTTCCGTCCTGCTGCGCGTAACGAGCATCTTTACTCGTATTGCAATTTCGCCGAGTTCGCGGTTGAGACAGTTGGGAAGTCGTTACGCCATTCGTGCAGGTCGGAACTTACCCGACAAGGAATTTCGCTACCTTAGGATGGTTATAGTTACCACCGCCGTTTACTGGGGCTTAAATTCTCAGCTTCGCCTTGCGGCTAACCGGTCCTCTTAACCTTCCAGCACCGGGCAGGCGTCAGTCCGTATACATCGTCTTGCGACTTGGCACGGACCTGTGTTTTTAGTAAACAGTCGCTACCCACTAGTCTCTGCGGCCTCCAAACGCTTTCGGAGTAAATCCTTATACGTCGAAGGCCCCCCTTCTCCCGAAGTTACGGGGGCATTTTGCCGAGTTCCTTAACCACGATTCTCTCGATCTCCTTGGTATTCTCTACCTGACCACCTGAGTCGGTTTGGGGTACGGGCGGCTTGAACCTCGCGTCGATGCTTTTCTTGGCAGCATAGGATCACCCACTTTTCATCCGCATCGTGTCTCAGCCTGTATGAGTGACGGATTTGCCTATCACTCGGCCTACGCACTTGCACCAGGACAACCATCGCCTGGCTTGGGCTACCTTCCTGCGTCACACCTGTTAATACGCTAACCGCCTCAGCATAGGGTCGTGTGCTAGGCCCAACGCTTCACCCCGAAGGGATCCGTCAGTGGGATTCAGACACTTAGCATTACTGGATTGGTTTGGGCGGTTCTTCGCCGGTACGGGAATATCAACCCGTTGTCCATCGACTACGCCTGTCGGCCTCGCCTTAGGTCCCGACTTACCCAGGGAAGATTAGCTTGACCCTGGAACCCTTGGTCTTTCGGAGGACGTGTTTCTCACACGTCTTTCGCTACTCATGCCTGCATTCTCACTCGTGTGGCCTCCACGGCTGGTTCACACCGCCGCTTCGCTGGCCACACGACGCTCTCCTACCCATCAACACGGCTGGACCACGAAGGCCTACCAATAATGTCAATGCCACAACTTCGGTGGCGTGCTTGAGCCCCGTTACATTGTCGGCGCGGAATCACTTGACCAGTGAGCTATTACGCACTCTTTCAAGGGTGGCTGCTTCTAAGCCAACCTCCTGGTTGTCTAAGCAACTCCACATCCTTTCCCACTTAGCACGCGCTTAGGGACCTTAGTTGGTGGTCTGGGTTGTTTCCCTCTCGACTATGAAGCTTATCCCCCACAGTCTCACTGCTGCGCTCTCACTTACCGGCATTCGGAGTTTGGCTGACGTCAGTAACCTTTTGGGGCCCATCGGCCATCCAGTAGCTCTACCTCCGGCAAGAAACACGCAACGCTGCACCTAAATGCATTTCGGAGAGAACCAGCTATCACGAAGTTTGATTGGCCTTTCACCCCTATCCACAGCTCATCCCCTCAGTTTTCAACCTAAGTGGGTTCGGCCCTCCACGACGTCTTACCGTCGCTTCAGCCTGGCCATGGATAGATCACTTCGCTTCGGGTCTAGGACATGCGACTGAATCGCCCTATTCAGACTCGCTTTCGCTACGGCTACCCCACTCGGGTTAACCTCGCCACATATCGCTAACTCGCAGGCTCATTCTTCAAAAGGCACGCTGTCACCCCTACTAAGGAGGCTCCAACGGTTTGTAAGCAAACGGTTTCAGGTACTATTTCACTCCCCTCCCGGGGTACTTTTCACCTTTCCCTCACGGTACTTGTCCGCTATCGGTCATCTGGGAGTATTTAGGCTTATCAGGTGGTCCTGACAGATTCACACGGGATTTCTCGGGCCCCGTGCTACTTGGGATACTCTTCGCGTCAAGGGAGGCATTTCGACTACGGGGTTGGCACCCTCTATGACCGGCCTTTCAATGCCGTTCGTCTATACCTTCTTGTAACGCCGGCTGCTCGGCAGAGCAGCCTGAAAAGTCCCACAACCCCGAATACGCAACTCCTGCCGGATATCACACGTACTCGGTTTAGCCTGTTCCGGTTTCGCTCGCCACTACTAACGGAATCGCGGTTGCTTTCTCTTCCTGTGGGTACTGAGATGTTTCACTTCCCCACGTTCCCTCTACCCGCCCTATATATTCAGGCGGGAGTCACTGGGTCGGCACGCCGCCCAGCGGGGTTTCCCCATTCGGACACCCTCGGATCAAAGTGTGCTTATCCACTCCCCGAGGCTTATCGCAGATTGCTACGTCCTTCTTCGGCTCCAGATGCCAAGGCATCCACCGTTTGCTCTTAAAGACTTGAAATCACATGAGTTTTATCAAGAATCGGCTCGGACCGGAGTCCGACTCGAAATTGACTAATGATCTTTAAGATCATCAATATGAACCGATCAAAGATCGATTCAAAAGATGCTCGCGTCCACTGTGTAGTTCTCAAAGTACGGGCGGTACCTTCCCCGCTGCCGGCGCACGGCCGACATCAGAAAAGGTCCTGAGTTTCGTCTGCTCCGACCCGAAGGTCGAGGCATCCGGTCCCTCAGGACCCAACAGCGTGCAGTGCGAGGCGTTCGAACTCTCATCGTTCCGGCCGGCAAGCGGCGTACTGGATGAGGGATCGCTGCCCTCGCACCTTGTCAAATGTTCCACCCATGAGCTGACCAGTCGAGAACGTTCGTCTCGAGTCTGGCTCTGGAAGCTCCGAAGAGCTCCAAATGCTCCTTAGAAAGGAGGTGATCCAGCCGCACCTTCCGGTACGGCTACCTTGTTACGACTTAGTCCTAATTACCGATCCCACCTTCGACGGCTCCCTCCACAAGGGTTGGGCCACCGGCTTCAGGTGTTACCGACTTTCATGACTTGACGGGCGGTGTGTACAAGACCCGGGAACGTATTCACCGCAGCGTTGCTGATCTGCGATTACTAGCGACTCCGACTTCATGAGGTCGAGTTGCAGACCTCAATCCGAACTGGGACCGGCTTTTTGGGATTCGCTCCACCTTACGGTATTGCAGCCCTTTGTACCGGCCATTGTAGCATGCGTGAAGCCCAAGACATAAGGGGCATGATGATTTGACGTCATCCCCACCTTCCTCCGAGTTGACCCCGGCAGTATCCCATGAGTTCCCACCATTACGTGCTGGCAACATAGAACGAGGGTTGCGCTCGTTGCGGGACTTAACCCAACATCTCACGACACGAGCTGACGACAACCATGCACCACCTGTTTACGAGTGTCCAAAGAGTTCTACATTTCTGCAGCGTTCTCGTATATGTCAAGCCTTGGTAAGGTTCTTCGCGTTGCATCGAATTAATCCGCATGCTCCGCCGCTTGTGCGGGTCCCCGTCAATTCCTTTGAGTTTTAGCCTTGCGGCCGTACTCCCCAGGCGGGGAACTTAATGCGTTAGCTGCGTCACGGAATCCGTGGAATGGACCCCACAACTAGTTCCCAACGTTTACGGGGTGGACTACCAGGGTATCTAAGCCTGTTTGCTCCCCACCCTTTCGCTCCTCAGCGTCAGTTACGGCCCAGAGATCTGCCTTCGCCATCGGTGTTCCTCCTGATATCTGCGCATTCCACCGCTACACCAGGAATTCCAATCTCCCCTACCGCACTCTAGTCTGCCCGTACCCACTGCAGGCCCGAGGTTGAGCCTCGGGTTTTCACAGCAGACGCGACAAACCGCCTACGAGCTCTTTACGCCCAATAATTCCGGATAACGCTTGCACCCTACGTATTACCGCGGCTGCTGGCACGTAGTTAGCCGGTGCTTTTTCTGCAGGTACCGTCACTTTCGCTTCTTCCCTGCTAAAAGAGGTTTACAACCCGAAGGCCGTCGTCCCTCACGCGGCGTTGCTGCATCAGGCTTTCGCCCATTGTGCAATATTCCCCACTGCTGCCTCCCGTAGGAGTCTGGGCCGTGTCTCAGTCCCAGTGTGGCCGGTCACCCTCTCAGGCCGGCTACCCGTCGACGCCTTGGTGAGCCATTACCTCACCAACTAGCTGATAGGCCGCGAGCTCATCCCTGACCGAAGTTCTTTCCAGCTGCTGAAGATGCCTTCGCAGCTCGTATCCGGTATTAGACGTCGTTTCCAACGCTTATCCCAGAGTCAGGGGCAGATTGCTCACGTGTTACTCACCCGTTCGCCACTGATCCAGAGAGCAAGCTCTCTTTCACCGTTCGACTTGCATGTGTTAAGCACGCCGCCAGCGTTCATCCTGAGCCAGGATCAAACTCTCCGTAAAAGAATTTTGCTGCGACAAGACCGGAATAGGTCGCGCCGAGCGAGTTTGATCTGACGATCGGATGTCATTGCTGACATCTCGTTTAATCTCAAAAGAATCTCATCGATCAGACAAGCTGACCGCGAGGTTTTTTGGCATTTGACAAGTGCACGCTGTTGAGTTCTCAAGGATCGGATGCTCCTGCGGCTCGGCCTCTCGGCTTCCCCTTCAGGGCAACTTCTCTATCTTATTCTTCGTCTTCGGCTTGTCAAATCGGCGTGATTCGAAATGAATTCGAATGGTGCCGGCGACAGCGTCTCACGAAGAGAGATCCGATGGCCCACGCTCTGACTCCGTCAGTTGGCGGGACAACTTCTCTATCTTATCCCTCCCGCTCTGCTTGTCAAATCGGCTGACCGGGACTGTTTCAGCGTCTCCGGCAGCACTCAACGACAGCTTCGAGGAGTGGGAACCTCCATCGTAGACCCAAGGGTCTGCGCCCTCAATGAGAGAGACGAGATGGGGGGTGGTTCTCCGCTTGAGGGGGGTGAGGCTCTCGGCCTCTCCGCTTCCCTGTGGGGCGAACAGGTAATAAGTTACGTGGCTTGCGGGGATCGGGCAAATCGGGGCTGCACCCCGGGCGTGTCGTCGCGTCGTGCCGCGGAATTCCGGGGTTCTCGCGGCGCAGCGACTCTGGCGCGGGCGCGGCGTGCGGCGTAGTGTCCCGCGTATGGGCGAACCCGTTCACCCGGCGACTCCCGGTGCCCTGCCCAAGGACCTGGCGGCGCAGGCGGTGGAGCTGTTCGGGCGCGAGCACGTCGTGCTGTGGTGCGAGGGGCTCCTGGCCGGCCGGACTCAGGCCGGCGACCCCGGGTGGCCCGATATCGCGTGGCTTGGCGGCACGACCGGATGGGCGGACTACTGGGGCCGGGTGTGGGGCGCGCGGGGGCTGCTGCACGTCGGGCCGCCGGCGCATCCGGCGATGCTGCTGCGGGCGCTCTCGGACGACTCGTGGCGCGTCCGCGAGATGAGCCTCAAGGTGATCCGGCGGCACGGGATCGACGACCCCGACGGGATCATCGACCGCCTCGTCGACGACCCGGTCGAGCGGGTCCGCGTGCAGGCATGGACGACGCTCGGCTGGAATCCCGACGCCCACGACGCGGCGTACCCCGAGACCGGGGAGATCGGGATGATGGGCGGCGAGCCCTCCCGGCCGTGACTCCGCCCCGGCGGGCCCTCATCCCACGGTGCCGGAGTCGGCTGGACGTCGGCGCTCGCCGCGATTACCGTGACGCCGGAGGTGGTGCCGTGGATGCCGAGGTGCTCGTGGTCGGGGCTGGACCCGCCGGCCTCGCCACGGCGGCCTGCCTGCAGCGGAAGGGCATCGACGCGCTGATTCTGGACCGCGGCGCGGACGTGGGCGACACCTGGCGGTCACGCTACGACCGGCTGCACCTGCACACTCCGCGGATTCAGTCGGCGCTCCCGGGCCTGAGGATGCCCGCGGAGTACGGGCGGTGGGTGTCGAAGGACGACGTGGCCGACTACCTCCGGCGCTACGCGCGGCATCACGCGATCCTGCCTCGATTCCGCTCGGAGGTGCGTCGGCTCGAGCGGCACGGCGGCCACTGGACCGCGCTCACCGACGGCGGTGAGGTCTCGGCCCGGCTGGTCGTCCTCGCCACCGGCTACGCCAACTCCGCCCTCCGGCCGGCGTGGCCCGGGCAGGAGACATTCGGCGGCGACATCCTCCACGCTTCGGAGTACCGGACGGCGACGCCTTACGTCGGCAGGAACGTTCTGGTGGTGGGCGCTGGGAACTCCGGCGCGGAGATCGCCGCCGACCTCGCGGCGGGTGGTGCGGGAACGGTGCACCTGTCGGTGCGGACGCCACCCAACGTCATCCCGCGACAACTCGGCCCCCTGCCCACGACGCTGGTCGCCATCCCCATGGACTACTCCCCTGCTTGGCTGGTCGACCCCGTCAATCGGCTCCTGCAGCGGTGGACCCTCGGCGATCTCACGCGCTACGGCCTTCCCGCGCCTCGCGCCGGACTGGTCGCTCAAGCGCGGGCCACCGGCCTGACACCGACGATCGATGTCGGAATGGTCGCGTCGCTGCGCGCCGGCCGCGTGATGCCGGTCGCCGCGGTCGAGCGATTCGACGGTGGCGAGGTGGTTCTGGTCGACGGCAGTCGCCTGACCCCGGATGCCGTGATTGCCGCGACGGGATACAGCACCGGCCTGGCGCCCATGGTCGGGCACCTCGGCGTCCTCGACCATCGCGGACACCCCCTCGTCACGGGTGTCCGTACGCTGCCGTCGGCTCCCGGTCTGCGGTTCATGGGCCTCTCGTTCCCTCTGAAGGGCCAGCTGTTGCAGATCAATCTGGACGCGCGAGCCGTCGCGCGCGTCGTCGCTGCAGAGCTGCGCAACTCTTAGCGAGCGCCGGAGGTCTTCACGGCGCCGGGATCGGCGTCGCACCGGCGCCTATCTCTCGCTCAGCCGCTGTGGCCGGCCCCAAGCGACACCGCGGGTCGCCTACGCCTCGGCAACGAAGACACCGGCGAGCGTCTTCTTGCCACGGCGAAGCACCGATACGCCCCCAGGAAGGCTGCCACCCACGACGGCGTCGTCGTCCTCGACCTTCGCACCGTCCAGGGATACGCCGCCCTGCGCGATCGCGCGACGAGCCTCGCTGAGGCTCGTCACCAACCCGGTGTCCACGAGGGCCTGGATCACCGGGGTCCCCGACGCCACCGTCGCGTTCGGCAGCTCTTCCAGCGCCTGGCCGAGGGTCTGGGCGTCGATGGCCGACAGATCACCCTGGCCGAAGAGCGCCTCGGACGCGGCGATCACCGCCGTCGCGGCATCCGGCCCGTGGACGAAGGTCGTGACCTCGAGCGCGAGACGCTTCTGCGCCGCACGACGGAATGGCTCGTCCCCGACGAGGCGCTCGTAGTCCTCGATCTCGGAGCGAGTGAGGAACGTGAAGATCTTCAGGCGCGAGATCACGTCGCCGTCGTCGGTGTTGAGCCAGAACTGGTACATCCGGTAGGGGCTGCACATCGCAGGGTCCAGCCAGATGGCGTTGCCCTCGCTCTTGCCGAACTTGGTGCCGTCGCTGTTCGTGATGAGCGGCGTCCCGATCGCGTGGACCGGCGCATGCTCGACGTAGTGGATGAGATCCACGCCGCTCGTGAGGTTGCCCCACTGGTCGGATCCGCCGGTCTGCAGCACGCAGTCGTAGCTGCGGAAGAGCTCCAGGTAGTCGAGGCCCTGCAGGATCTGGTAGCTGAACTCGGTGTAGCTGATGCCCGCTTCGGAGTTCAGGCGAGCGGCGACCGCATCCTTCTTGAGCATCGTGCCGACCCGGTAGTGCTTGCCGATCTCGCGCAGGAAGTCGATGGCGCTCAGCGGCGCGGTCCAGTCGAGGTTGTTGACGATCCGGGCGGCACTGTCGCCTTCGAAGCTCAGGAACCGCTCCACCTGCGAGCGCAGGTAGCCGACCCATTCGCTCACGGTCTCTTTCGTGTTGAGGGTGCGTTCCGCGCTGGGTCGCGGATCGCCGATCAGTCCGGTCGAGCCGCCGACCAGTCCGAGCGGCCTGTGTCCGGCGAGCTGCAGCCGCCGCATGAGCAGAAGCTGCACGAGGTTGCCCAGATGGAGGCTCGGCGCGGTCGGATCGAACCCGCAGTAGTAGGTGATCGGCGGTCCGGCGAACAGCGCCCGCAGCGCCTCCTGATCCGTCGACACCTGCACGAATCCGCGCCACACGATCTCATCCCACACGTTATCGAATGCGGGGTCGTTGGCGGGGGCGGTCGCGCTCACGAGGGGGGCCTGCACGCGTGCCAGATTATCAGCGGGTTCGGGATGCCTCTGCCCGGGGGCGGGCGGCCCAGCGCATTAGCTCACGAGCTTAACTAATGGTGAATTAAGTTCCAGGGCATCATCGGTTCAATTCCTCATGCTAAACTCTGATGGAGTTAGTCTAGTAGCTAAAGGGAGCGATCCATGTTCGTCATCACCGCGGACCAGCGCGACAGCCGCTCCGGGGACGACCTGGTGCCGGCCGCGATCGATGACGTGGCGCGGATCACGGGCCCGCATGCGACCTCGGTCGCGGAGCGCACGGCGGGCGACGAGCTGCAGGTCGCCGATCGCGACCCCGCTGCGGTGCTCTCGATCGCCCTCCATCTGACACGACTCGGTTCGTGGAGCGTCGGCGTCGGGATCGGGGATGTCGAGACGCCACTCCCCGCGAGCGTGCGGGCCGGCCGCGGCGAGGCATTCATCCATGCACGCGAGGCGGTCGAGCGCGCGAAGCGCGCAACGACCCGATTCGCCGTGACCGGCGACGGCGAGGCGCCGTCGGACGCCGAGGCGCTGATCCGTCTGCTCGTCGAGCTGCGGGATCGGCGCAGCACCGAGGGGTGGGAAGTGCACGACTTGCTCGCGGACGGGCTCAGCCAGCGTGACGCGGCACGGCGCTTGGGGATCAGCGAAGGTGCTGTGAGCCTTCGCGCCAAGGTCGCCGCACTGCGCGCCGAGGAGTCCGCCGTGCCCGCCCTGGTTCGCATGCTCGATCGTGCGGACCGCGTTCCGTAGGAGCCGAAGCTCGGTCGCGATGGCTGTCGGAGACCCGCGCGCCCACGCCAGGGGCGTCGGGGGCGCGTGCGAGACTGACCGCATGGTCATCCCCGACGCGCTGGTCGCCGGCATCCTGTCGATCTTCCTGTTCCTCGCCCTGTGCGGGGCGCTCGCGCTCGTGGTCGTGAGCCTGCGGAAGCCCACCGACATCCCGCTGCTCGTCGCGGGCGGACTCGTCGTGCTGTGTCTGCTCGTCGTCGTCGTGTCGCCCGTGAACGTCCCCGTGATCGTCGGGCTCGGGATCACGCTTCTCGGCGTCACGCTCGCCGTGCTCGGCGGCAACCCGGTCACGCGTCGCATTCTGACGATCGCCACCCACGGCCGGGTGCCGGACGGCGACAACGGCGGCATCCTGCTGCAGACGGCATCCGCAAGCGAAGCCCCGTCGGCGGCCACGCCGGTGCACGAGGTGCTGCGCGGCGGAGCGACGATCGGCTACCTCGAACGGCTGAGCGTCGCCGTGGCGATCGTCGCCGGCTTCCCCGAGGCGATCGCCGTAGTGGTCGCGGTCAAGGGCATCGGCCGATTCTCGGAGCTGGCCGAAGCCGAAGCCCGCGAGCGCTTCATCATCGGCACGCTCGCGAGCCTGCTGTGGGCGTGCATCGTGGGCGGGCTCATCCGCCTCGCGATCTGGTAGCTAGAGCCCCAGTGCGTGCACCGCCGCCTGCGACCGTGCGATGAGCTCGGCCCGCTGCTCGGCGACGCGCACCGGCGCGGTACCGCCCACGCCGTCCCGGCTCGCGACCGAGCCCTCGATCGTCAGCACCTCGCGAACGGCGGGCGTGAGGTGCGGCGACACGTCGGCCAGCATGGCGTCGGTGACCTCGTCGAGCTCGATGCCCTCGGACTCGCACCGGCGCACCAGCTGCCCCGAGATCTCATGAGCGTCGCGGAACGGGATGCCGCGCCTCACGAGCCACTCGGCGACATCCGTCGCGAGCGAGAACCCCTGCGGGGCGAGCTCGGCCATACGCGCCGTGTCGAGGCGCATCGTCGCGATCATGCCGGCGAAGGCCGGAAGGACGATCTCGAGGGTCGAGACCGAATCGAACGCCGGCTCCTTGTCCTCCTGCAGATCGCGGTTGTACGCGATGGGGAGTCCCTTCAGCGTGGTCAGCAGTCCCGCAAGGTTGCCCACGAGCCTTCCGGCTTTGCCGCGGGCGAGCTCCGCGATGTCGGGGTTCTTCTTCTGCGGCATGATGCTCGAGCCGGTCGAGTAGCCGTCGTCGAGCGTCACGAAGGCGAACTCGCGGGTATTCCAGAGGATGACGTCCTCGGCGAACCGAGACAGGTCGATGCCGATCTGGGCCGCGATGTAGGCGAACTCGGCCACCACGTCCCGCGCCGAGGTGCCGTCGAGCGAGTTCTCGGCGGGGCGATCGAGACCGAGCTCGGCGGCGATGAGCTGCGGATCCAGGCCCAGCGTCGAGCCGGCGAGGGCTCCCCCGCCGTATGGCGAGACCGCGGCGCGAGCCGTCCAGTCGCGAAGCCGCTCGAGGTCGCGGACGAGCGGCCAGCCGTGCGCCTGCAGGTGGTGCGCGAGCAGGATCGGCTGCGCATGCTGCAGATGGGTGCGTCCGGGCATGATCGCGTCCGGGTGGGCCTCGGCCTGCGCCACGATCGCGTCGATGAGACGCAGGATGTCGCGGGCGATCGTGCGCGAATGATCCAGCAGGTACATCCGCACGAGAGTGGCGATCTGGTCGTTGCGACTGCGGCCGGCGCGCAGCTTGCCGCCGACCTCCGACCCGACGGCCCGGATCAGCGCCTGCTCGAGCGCACCGTGGACGTCCTCGTCGGCGGGATCCGGCTGGAGGGTGCCGTCGGTGATGCCGCGGGCGAGCTCGTCCAGCCCGGCGTGCATGGCGCTCTCCTCGTCCGAGGTCAGGTATCCCGCGGCGGCAAGCGCTTTCGCGTGAGCGTGGGATCCCGCGATGTCGTAGAGCGCGAGCGCCCAGTCGAAGTGCGTCGAGCGGCTCAGCGTGGCAAGCTCGGGCGAGGGTCCGGTCGCGAAGCGGGCCCCCCAGAGGGCGCCGTCGTTGGTCCCGTCGGACTTGCCTGTGCTCACCGCTCCACCCTACCGACGACCCTCGACCGTGCCCGCACCCGGCCGACGCGCCGGAACACCGGGCCGGTCGCCAAGCGCTCGCCGAGGTACGTGCGTTCCGTCTCGCCGGAATCGGTGGACGGCCGGGACCGCTCGGTCCCGCTCACCCGCTGGCGCTCACGCCTGGCGGAGCAGCCACACCAGCAGCGCCTTCTGGGCGTGGAGCCGGTTCTCGGCCTCGTCCCATACGACGCTCTGCGGACCATCGATGATCTCGGCCTCGACCTCGTAGCCGCGGTCGGCGGGCAGGCAGTGGATGAAGATCGCCTCGGGTTTCGCGAGCGACATGAGGTCACGCGTCACCTTGTAGGCGCCGAGGTCGCGCAATCGCGCGAGCTTCTCCTCCTCCTTGCCCATCGACACCCAGGTGTCGGTGACGATCACGTCCGCGCCCGCCGCCGCCTCGTTGGGGTCCGTATAGAGCGTGACCGAGCCGCCGGTCTCGGCGGCTCTGCGGTCGGCGGCCGCGATGACGTCGTCGCGCGGGGCGTAGTCCTCGGGCGAGGCGACCCGCACGTGCATGCCCGCGGTGACGCAGGCGAGCACGTAGGAGTGCGACATGTTCGACATCCCGTCCCCGAAGAAGGCGAGGGTCAGACCGGCGAGCTCTCCCTTGTGCTCGCGGATCGTGAGCAGGTCGGCGAGCAGCTGACACGGGTGGAAGTCGTCGCTCAACGCGTTGACGACGGGCACGCGGGTGCCCGCCGCCATCTCTTCGAGCCCCGCCTGGGCGTAGGTGCGCCACACGATCGCGGCGACCTGGCGCTCGAGGACGCGCGCCGTGTCGGCGGGGGTCTCCTTGCCGCCCAGCTGGCTGTTCGCGGTCGAGATGATCAACGGCGAGCCCCCGAGGTCGGCGATGCCGACCGCGAACGAGACGCGGGTCCGGGTGGACGACTTGTCGAAGATCACCGCCACCGTCTGGGGCCCGGCGAGGGGCGTGAGCTTCCAGCGGTCCTTCTTGAGCTCGATGGCGAGGTCGATGATCTCGGTCTGCTCTTCGCGGGTCAGATCGTCGTCGCGCAGCAGGTGGCGGGTCATCTCGACTCCCCGCGGTCGCTCGATGCGGCGGATGCCGAGACCTCCATGTCGTGGGCATCCGCACTCGGCAGCGACGGAGCATCGTCGAGCATGAGCGCGTGCTCGACGGTGTGCAACGCCGCGGTGAACAGGGCGACGAACTCGTCGATCTCGACGTCGCCGATGTTCAGGGCGGGGACGAGCCGGATCGTCTCGTCGTTCGGGGCGTTGATGACGAGGCCGTGCTCCTGCGCGGCTGCGACGACGGCCTTCGCGACCGGATGCCGCAGCCCTACGCCGATCAGAAGGCCCTTGCCGCGGCATCCATCGACCAGCGTCGTGTCGATCGCGGCGATCGCGTCGCGCAGCTGCCGGCCGCGCTCGGCGGCGTTGCGCACCAGGTCCTCGTGCTCGATCTCGGCGAGCACGGCGCTCGCCACCGCCGTGCCGAGCGCGTTGCCGCCGAAGGTCGAGCCGTGGGTGCCCGGGTAGAACAGCTCGCTCGCGCTGCCGAACGTGATGAGCGCCCCGATCGGGAAGCCGCCGCCGATGCCCTTGGCGACCGTGATCGCGTCGGGCGTGATGCCCGCGTGCTGGAAGGCGAACCACTCGCCGGTGCGGCCCGCGCCCGTCTGGATCTCATCGATGATCAGCAGCGTCCCGTGCTTCTCGGTGAGCTCCCGCGCGGCCTCGAGGTACCCGTCCGCGAGGTCGATGACACCGGCTTCGCCCTTGATCGGCTCGACGAACAGCGCGGCGACACCGTCGTCGAGTGCGGCCTCGAGCGCCTCGACCGTCGAGCCGATGAACTCGACGCCGGGGGTCATCGGCAGGAAGGGCTCCTGCATGTACGGCTTGCCGGTGAGCGCGAGCGTGCCCATCGTGCGGCCGTGGAAGGCGTCGGTCAGCGCGAGGATCCGCGGCCGCTCGGCACCACCGTGCAGCCGGGCGAGCTTGAACGCCGCCTCGTTGGCCTCGGCGCCCGAGTTGCCGAAGTACACGCGGCCGCCGTCTCCGGTGCCGGCAAGACGCTTCAGCCGCGCGGCGAGCTCGAGCTGCGGCAGCGTGGCGAAGTAGTTCGAGACATGTGCGAGCGTCGCGGCCTGTGACGCGATCGCCTCGACGAACGCCGGGTGGGCGTGCCCCAGGGAGTCGACCGCGATCCCGGCGAGGAAATCGAGATAGCGCTTTCCGTCGGCATCCCAGAGATAGGCACCCTCGCCGCGGACGAACAACGCCATCCGCTCACCGAAGCTGCGGACGAGATCGCGCCCTGCGTCTTCCTGCCAGCTCATCCGAGCACCACCTCTGTTCCGATTCCCTTGCTTGTGAAGATCTCGACGAGCACCGAATGCGGCACCCGTCCGTCGATGATCGCGGCGGTCTCGACGCCGCCCTCGACCGCCTCCAGGCACGCCTGCATCTTCGGGATCATGCCGGACTCGAGCTGCGGCAGCATCGCGCGCAGCTCGGTCGAGGTCAAGTGCGACACGAGAGAGTCGCGGTTCGGCCAGTCGGCGTACAGCCCCGGCACGTCGGTGAGGACCACGAGCTTCGCGGCGCCGAGCGCGACGGCCAGAGCGGATGCCGCGGCATCCGCGTTCACGTTCAGGGAATGTCCGGGGTGGTCGAGGTCGGGAGCGATGCTCGAGACGACGGGGATCCGGCCGGCCGCGAGCTGATCGAGCACCGGCTGCGGATCGACCGTGACGACGTCGCCGACCCGGCCGAGGTCGTGCTCGACGCCGTCGAGCACCACACCGCGCCGTCGACCGCCGAACAGGCCGGCGTCCTCGCCGCTCAGTCCTGCGGCATGGGGTCCGTAGGCGTTGATCTTGCCGACCAGCTGAGGGTTGATCTGACCGGTGAGCACCATCCGCACCACCCCGATCGCCTCCGTGCTCGTGACGCGGTAGCCGCCCTTGAACTCGCTCGGAATGTCGAGGCGATCCAGCATCGAGGAGATCTGCGGGCCGCCGCCGTGCACGACGACGGGCTTGACCCCGACGTAGCGCAGATAGGCGATGTCTGCGGCGAAGGCATCCTGCAGTTCCTCGGACACCATGGCGTTGCCGCCGTACTTGATCACGATGATCTGCTCGCCGAATCGGCGGAGCCACGGCAGCGACTCGATGAGGGTGGCGGCCTTCGCGCTCGCCTCGCTCGGATCGGTGTCCTGGATGTCGATGTCGCTCATGACGCGTAGGCGCTGTTCTCGTGGACGTAGTCGTGGGTCAGATCATTCGTGAGGATCGTCGCCGTGGCTGCGCCGGACTTGAGATCGATGACCAGGTCGGTGGCGCGCGGCGTCAGGTCGACCTCTTCGCGAGGACGATCGGGACCGCCCGCGCTGCAGACCCGCACGCCGTTCATCCACACGTCGACGTCGTACGGATCGAACGCCGCGTGGGTCGTGCCGATCGCGGCGAGCACGCGGCCCCAGTTCGGGTCGTTGCCGAAGATCGCGGCCTTGAAGAGGTTGTTGCGCGCGACGGAGCGGCCGACCTCGACGGCATCCTCCTCGGATGCCGCGTTGCGCACCTCGATGGTGATGTCATGGCTCGCGCCCTCGGCGTCGCCCTGGAGCTGCCGGGCGAGGTCCAGGCACACCGCGGCGAGAGCGGCCGCAAAGGCAGCGGGTGCGGGCTGCACGCCGCTCGCACCGTTCGCCATGAGTGTGACCTGGTCGTTCGTCGACATGCAGCCGTCGGAGTCGAGGCGGTCGAAGCTCATGCGGGTCGCGGCGCGCAGCGCCCCGTCCGCCTGGGCGGCGTCCACGACGGCGTCGGTCGTGATCACCACGAGCATCGTCGCGAGGCCGGGCGCCAGCATCCCGGCCCCCTTCGCCATGCCGCCGATGGTCCAGCCGTCGCGGCTGACGGTGGAGCGCTTCGGCTTCGAATCGGTCGTCATGATGGCGAGGGATGCCGCGTCGCCGCCGTCCGGGCTGAGTGCCGCGACGCCCTGCTCGACGCCGTCGAGCACCCGGCCGCGGAACACCTCGTCGCCGGTGCCGATGAGACCTGTCGAGCAGATCAGGATGTCGCCCGCACTCGCGCCGAGCAGCGCGGCGGCCTTCTCCGCGGTCTGGTGCGTCGTCTGGAAGCCGAACGACCCGGTGAAGCAGTTCGCTCCGCCGGAGTTGAGCACGATCGCCTCGACGACTCCGTCCCGGATGACGCGCTCCGACCAGATGATCGGGTTGGCCTTCGCGCGGTTCGACGTGAACACGGCGGCCCCGACCTTGAGAGGTCCGCGGTTGACGACAACGGCGACGTCGGGCTCGCCGGTCGACTTGAGGCCCACGGCGACTCCGGCCGCGTCGAATCCGTCGGCTGCAGTGACGCTCACGGGGCGACTCCGTTGATGGTCAGGGCGCGGCCTTCAGGAAGGCCCAGCGCGATGTTCATGGACTGGATGGCGGCGCCCGCCGTGCCCTTGACGAGATTGTCGACGGCGGCGACGACGACCACCCGGTTGGCGGCGCGATCGATGGCGAGTCCCAGGAGCGCCGTATTGGCCCCGAGCACGTCTGCGGTGCGCGGGAACTCGCCTTGGGGAAGCAGCTGCACGAACATCTCGTCGCCGTACGCGGACTCCCAGGCGCCGCGGATGTCGTCATCCGTCACTCCCGCCGTGATCGGCGCGGTCGAGGTCGCCAGGATGCCGCGTGCCATGGGCACGATGACGGGGGTGAACGAGATGCGGATGCCTTCATCGGCGCCGCGGGACGCGTCGACGCCGGTCGATGACGGGATCCGACCATCGGGGTCCGCCACCGAATTCGGAGTGCCGGCCGGGGCGGCCCCGAGATCCGTGCCGATCCCCGAATTGCGGGCTGCGGCGAGCGCCTGCCGGATCTCGGGGATGTGCCGATGCGTGCCGCCGACGGAATACGGGTTCGCGGTGCCCAGGATCTCGCTCGCGAGCAGGTTCGCCCTGAGACTCTTGCCGGCACCCGACGGCCCCACTGCGAGAACACTCACGACGTCGGACGGGTCGATCACCCCCGTGGCCACCCCGGGCGCGAGGCTCAGGCTCACGGTCGAGGCGTTGCAGCCGGGGGCGGCGATCCGTGTCGCGGCCACGAGCCGCTCGCGCTGCTTCGCGCCCCCGACCACGAGTTCGGGAACCCCGTATGTCCAGGGGTCGTGGAAGTCGCCGCCGTAGAACCGGTCCCAGTCCGCGATGGACTCGAGACGGTGATCGGCCCCCGCGTCGATCACGAGCGGCGTGTCGAGAAGCGCGTCGGTGTACTGCCCGGACTGGCCATGAGGCAGCGCGAGGAACACGATGTCATGGCCCGCGAGAACGTCGGGGGTCGTCTCCTGCAGCGTGAGGTGCGCGAGCGAGCGAAGGTGCGGCTGATGCTGGATGAGGGGCTGTCCCGCGTTCGAGTGTGCGGTGACAGTGCGGATCTCGACGTCGGGATGTGCGGCGAGGATCCGGAGGATCTCGCCGCCCGCATAACCGGATGCGCCGGAGACGGCGACCGAATATGTCATGGGTTCCACCTTAGAGTCTGGACTGTCTCGTCGATCGCCGAGGCTCGGCGGACGAAGGGCCATAAGCGGCGACGCCCTCGGCTCCCCTTCTCAGAAGGTGCGCAGGGGGTCGCCTACAGTCGGCGGAGGTCCAGACGTCGGCGCGCGGGAGCGAGGCTCGGAGCGAGCATCGCGGATCCCTGGGTCGCCGAAGGCATGGGCCGACGATAGCGGCCGGATTGCGGCATCCGCAAATCGAGGCGCTCGCTTCCGCGGATCGACGCGATCCGGCGTCAGGGCCGCTGCGCCAGCAGCTCGAGCTCCTCGGCGCGCGAGAGACCCGACCGGCGCTCGCGGTCGAGGCCGCGACCGCGCTCGTCGGACAGGGTGCGTCGGAGTGTCTGGCCGAGGTCGCGGAGACCTCCCCCGGCGGCGTGATAGGCACGGATCGAGCGCGTCGCGAAGCCCGGCATGTCGCGCGGGAGCCACAGCGGCAGCGACCTCGGGCCTGCCCAATGCGCGACGTCACGAGCCGTGAGCCACTCGTCGTCGGCTTCGACGAGTGGGCCGGTGTGACCGGCGGCCTCACGTGCCGCGGTCAGCAGTTCGCGGAGCGGGATGCTCTCGCCCGTCGCGTTCGCGACGCCGTGCCATCCTGCACCGCCGCGTGCCGTGATGAACCCTGCGAGATCGTCGACGTCGATGACCTGTGCTCTGAGGCCGTCGAGCACGGGCGCGAGCACCGGCTCGGCGCCTGCCAGCGCGAACCGACCGACCCAGTACCCGAAGCGGTCGGTGGGATCGCCGGGGCCGACGATCAGGCCGGGACGCACGATGGCGACCCGTTCCGCGAGAGCCGCGCGAACGGATGCCTCGGCCGCCGACTTGGCGCGGCCGTAGTCGTACTCCTCCCCTGTCACCGCGGGTTCGTGCAGCGCCGCCGTCTCATCCGCGTCGACGTCGACGTCGCTCGCGTAGACCGAGAGCGACGACACGTAGGTCCAATGCGCGGCGCGCTCTGCCAGCGCCCTCACGGCGGAGTCGACGTGTTCGGGAATGGACGAGATGTCGACGACCTCGTCCCACTCGCGCGCCGCGACCGCCGTGTAGGCATCCGCCTCGGCGCGATCGGCGACCACGAGCGTCGCGCCATCGGGCACGGGGCGACCACCGCGGGCCAGGCAGGTCACGGATGCGCCGTCAGCCACCCAGCGCGCCGCGACGCGCCCGCTCAGCCAGCCGGTACCGCCCAGGATCAGCACGTCGGTCATGCATCCATCCCACCAGACGGAGGCTCGGTGGGGGACGTGCTCGCGCCGCTACGGCGAGAAACCGCCTTCCGGACGAGACAGCGTGCGTCGCGGGACGTCCCATCCGCGGGGTGGTTTCTCAGCGGCGCTGTGGTTTCTCAACGACCGGAACGGGGCACATGGCTACTCCCGAAGGGTGGCTCCGAATCGGGTCGCCGCGACGGCCACACCGGCGAGCTTGGCCTCGGTGGCCTCCCCCGCCGTGAGCGTGCGGTCGGGCGCACGGAATCGCAATGCGAACGTCAGGCTCTTCGCGCCGTCGGCGACTCCGGCGCCGCGGTAGTCGTCGACGATCCGCAGCGACTCGAGCAGGTCGCCCGCGCCCTCGACGAGGGCCGCCCGCACTTCGGCCGCGGGCACGTCCGACCCGACCACGAGCGACACGTCCTGCGTCGCGGCGGGGAACCCCGACAGAGAGGGCGCGACCGGCTGGGTTCGGGAGAGCGACAGCACGAGGTCGAGGTCGAGTTCGGCGACGATGACTCGGCCGGGAAGATCGGATGCCTCGGCTACCGCCGGAAGCAGCTCCCCGACGTATCCGACCTCGACCGATGTGCCCGAGGCCGCGGAAGGCACGGCGAGGACGCCCGTGCGACCGGGGTGAAGCGCGGCGCGCTCACCCTGCTCCACCTCGATCGTGACTCCGGCCGCGGCGGCGATGGTGCGCACCGCATCCAGCGCATCGGCGAGCCCGCTCGCGATCGCGGCCGCTCCGGGCTGCTTCGCCACCACGTTGCCCGACAGCAGCACCGCGACATGGCGGCGCTGCGGCGGGATCGACGCGTCCAGCGCGGTGAGGGTCGCGGCATCCGGACGCACGGCCAGCGGCGGCACGAAGGACGTGCCGTACCGGATGCCGGGTTCGGGGAGGAACACCACGCCGACCTCGAACAGCGCGAGGTCGGTGAATCCGCGGGAGACGTTGCGGTGCGCGATCTCGAGGAGCCCGGGAATGAGCGTGCGCCGCAGGAACGGCATCTGCCCGTCGAGCGGATTGGCCAGCTTGATGCTCGGCAGGTGCCCCCCGGACGCCGAGCCGTGGAGGTCGTTCTGCTCCTCGCTCGTGAAGGCGAACGAGGGCGTCTCGACGTACCCGGCCGCCGCGAGCGCGTTCGAGACGCGGCGGCGTCCCTGCTGCGCGGGGGTGAGACCTCGGCCCGAGGGCGGAAGCGGCAGCACGGAGGGGATGCGGTCGTACCCCTCGATGCGGGCGACCTCCTCGGCGAGGGTCCACTTGTCGGTCAGGTCGGGGCGCCAGGTCGGCGTCGTGACGATCCAGCCCTCGGGCCGCTCGTCGAGGTCGCAGCCGATGAGGCGCAGCGCGCCGGCGATCTGCTCGGGCGTGTAGGCCACGCCGATCACCCCCTCGACGAACCCTGCGGGCAGCGCGATGCGCGTGCGCGGGAGTTCGGCGTAGAGCGCGCCGCCGCGATCGTCGTGCGTGCCGCCGGCGTACTCGACCATGAGGTCGGCGACCCGACGGGCAGCGACGTACGGGATGGCCGGATCGACGCCGCGCTCGAACCGGCGGGACGCCTCGGAGGGCAGCTTGTGCCGCCGGGCCGTGCGCGCGATCGACACCGGGTCGAACGTGGCGGCCTCGATGAGCACGCTGCGGGTGGCCGGCCCCATCTCGGTCGTGCCGCCGCCCATCACGCCCGCGAGGCCGATCGGACCCGATTCATCGGTGATGAGCAGGTCTTGGACGTCGAGCGTGCGGACCTTGCCGTCGAGGGTCTCGAGCTTCTCGCCCGCCGTCGCGCGGCGGACCGTGATGCCGCCGGTGAGCCGATCGAGGTCGTACCCGTGGATCGGCTGGCCGAGTTCGAGCATGACGTAGTTCGTGATGTCGATCAGGATGCCGAGCGAGCGGATGCCGGCGAGCGTCAGCCGTGCGATCATCCACGGCGGCGTGGGCCGGGTCGGGTCGACGTCCCGGACGATGCGCGCGACGAACTCGGACGCGCCGACCCGGCCGCGGATCGGGCTGCGGTCGTCGACGGCGATCGGGAAGCCGCTGCCCGGCGCGACTTCGTCGACCGCGCGGATCGCGGGGTCGCGGAAAGCCGCTCCCGTCGCGTGCGAGTACTCGCGCGCGACACCGCGCATCGACAGGGCGTAGCCGCGGTCGGGCGTCACGTTGATGTCCACCGCGACGTCGTCGAGGCCCAGGAGCGCGATCGCGTCGGTGCCGACCGGCGCGTCGACGCCGAGTTCGACGAGGCGCAGGATGCCGGAGTGCTCGTCGCCGAGTCCCAATTCCTTCGCCGAGGCGATCATCCCGTCGGAGACATGGCCGTACGTCTTGCGCGCTGCGATCGGGAACGGTCCGGGCAGCACGGATCCGGGCAGAGTCACGACGACCTTGTCGCCGGCGAAGAAGTTGCGGGCGCCGCAGACGATGCCGTGGACGGCGGGACCGGCATCCGCTGCGTGCCCACCATCGGGCGCGACGCGCACCTGGCACCACCGGATGGTCTTGCCGTTGGCCTGCGGCTCCTCGACGAACTCGAGGACCTCGCCGACGACGATCGGACCGTGCAGGTCGAACCGGAAGACCTCCTCCTCTTCGAACCCGACGCGCACGAGCGCCTCGAGGACCTCCTCGGGCGACGCGCCGACGGGTACATCCACGTATTCACGCAGCCACGAGAGCGGGACGCGCATCAGACCACCATCCCGAACTGCTCGCTGAAGCGCACATCGCCCTCGGCCATGTCGCGCATGTCCTGCACGTCGCTGCGGAACATCAGCGTCCGCTCGACGCCCATCCCGAACGCGAAGCCCGAGTACTCCTCGGGGTCGATGCCCGCCGCGCGCAGCACGTTCGGGTTGACCATGCCGCAGCCGCCCCATTCGATCCACCGGGCACCGCCCTTGAAGGTCGGATGCCACAGGTCGAGCTCTGCCGACGGCTCCGTGAACGGGAAGTAGTTCGCGCGGAAGCGCGTCTTGGCCTCGGAGCCGAACAGCACGCGCGCGGCGTGGTCGAGCGTGCCCTTGAGGTGGGCCATGGTGATGCCCTTGTCGACGACGAGGCCCTCGAACTGCGTGAAGACGGGGAGGTGCGTGGCGTCGAACTCGTCGGTGCGGTAGGCGCGTCCCGGGCACAGCACGTAGATCGGCACCTCGCGCTCGAGCATCGAGCGCACCTGGACCGGGCTCGTGTGCGTGCGCATCACGAGGTGGCGTGAGGTCGGCTCGACGAAGAACGTGTCCTGCATCTGCCGGGCCGGGTGGTCGGCGTCGAAGTTCAAGGCGTCGAAGTTGTACCACTCGTGCTCGAGCTCAGGCCCCTCGGCGATCTCCCATCCCATGCCGACGAAGAGGTCGGCGATCTGCTCCTGCAGCAGGGAGATGGGATGCCGCGCCCCCACGCGAGCGCGGGTCGGCATCGCGGTGATGTCCACGCGCTCCGCCTCGAGCCTCGCCGCGGTCTCTGCGGCGTCTAGTGCCTGCTCGCGCGCCACGAGCGCCTGGCTCACGCGCCCCCGTGCCTGGCCCACGAGCTTGCCGGACTCCGCCTTGCGATCGGGCGCGACATCCCGCAGCCGTGCATTCAGCTGCGCGAGCGGCGAACCCTCAGCGGTGTGCGCGGCGCGAGCCGCTTTCAGCGCGGTGGCGTCGGCGGCGCCGGCGATGGCGGCGAGCGCGGCCTCGACCGCGGCATGCACCGCCTCGGGAGAGATTTCTGGTTCGTCAGACACGAGAGACGAGTCTACCGACGGCCTATCCCCCGACCCGCCCGCATCAGGTGCCGCCGGCGTCGCCCTTCTCGATCCGCGTCAACGACTGCTGCGCGACGAGCACCTCGGTGTCGGTCGCGGGAGCGGCGGGACCGGTCGCGAGCTTGGGCGAACGGCGCAGGCGACGCTCGACGACGTATGCCGTGTACGACAGTGCGAGACACAGGGTGACGTAGATGGCGCCCGCGACCAGGGCCGCCGGGATGAGTGGCGAGCCGAGGACGGCGTTCGAGCCCAGCAGGCGGGCGAAGTAGAGCAGCTCGGGGTAGGTGATGATGAAGCCGAGCGCGGTGTCCTTCAAGGTCACGACCAGCTGCGAGATGATGACCGGCATCATGGCGCGGATCGCCTGCGGCAGCAGGATCATCCGCATCACACCGGCCTTGCGGAGCCCGATCGCGAACCCGGCTTCGCGCTGGCCTCGGGGCAGGGACTCGACGCCGGCGCGGATGACCTCGGCCAGGACCGAGCCGTTGTACACGACGAGGGCGATCACCACGGCCCAGTAGGACGGCATCCGGATTCCGATCACCGGAAGCCCGTAATACAGCAGGATCATGAGGACCAGGACCGGGATGGCGCGGAACACCTCGATGACGAGCGTCACCGGAACCCGCAGCCAGGTGTGATCGGAGAGCCTCCCGATCGCCAGGACGAAGCCCAGGATGATCGCGCCGATCGCCGCCACGATGAACGCGGCGAGGGTGCGCAGCGTGGCGAGGCCGAACTGCTCCCAGATGCGCGTGAAGGTGAACGCGTACCACTTCTCCGCGCTGAACTGCCCGGTGACCCAGAACCGCCAGAGCACGAACCCGAAGATGACGAGGACGACCAGGATCGTGAGCACCCCGAGGATCCGGTTGCGGACGATCGCGCGCGGCCCGGGGACGTCGTACAGGACTGAACTCATTCGATCGCCCCCTTCGGGCGATCGACGCGCCGGCGCGCGCGGGACGCGTTCGGGGTGCTCATCGCGCGATCCTCCAGCGGTTCTCGAGAGTGCGCTGCAGCCAGGCCAGCAGCAGCACCATGGCGACGAAGATGACCATCACCCAGAGGATGGTGACGAGCTGGTTCTCGCCGTTCTCGCTCATCTCGGCGCGGATGTTGCCGAGGTTCACGACCGAGAAGCCCGCGGCGACGGTGGTGTTCTTCAGCAGCGCGATGAAGACGCTCATCATCGGCGGGATGACCGAGCGCATCGCCTGCGGCAGCACCACCAGGGACATCACCTGGCCGAACGTGAGTCCGATCGCGCGTGCCGCTTCGGCCTGACCGACCTGGACGGTGTTGATGCCCGAGCGGATGGTCTCGGCCACGTAGGTCGCGGTGTAGATGCCGAGAGCCCAGATCGCCAGCACGAGGAAGTTCGCGCGCCCCGGCAGCAGGAGCGGAACGCAGAACGCGAAGAAGAACATCACGAGGGTCAGCGGGGTGTTGCGGATCCAGTTCACGTACACGGCGCCTACAGCCCGTGCCACGGGCACAGGCGACACCCGCATCCCACCCACGATGACCCCGAGCACGAGCGCGATCGCACCGCCTGCGAAGAACAGCACGAGCGTGCCCCACAGCGCCGCCGCCCACAGGTCGGGGTAATCGGTGATCTGGTTCACGGCATCCTCCTCCTCCGCTGAGGTGGCGGCACCCGCTCGTCGCGGATGCCGCCACCGGATCGGTCAGCTGACAGGATCGACTGCGGGCTGCTCGCCCTTGACCCCGGCAGGGCCGAGGTTCTTGTCGAAGATCGCCTGCCAGATGTCGCCGCCGTCGGTGAACATCGTGTTGATGAACTCCTGCAGCGCCGTGTCGCCCTTGGCGATCCCGACGCCGTACCGCTCCTCGCTGAACACGTCGCCCACGACCTTGAGGTTGTCGGGATCCTGCGCCGCGAAGCCGATGAGGATCGACTCGTCGGTCGTGACGGCATCCACCTGGCCGTTCTTGAGCTGTTCGACGCACTGGGAGTACGTGTCGAACTCGGTGGTCTGCGCGTCGGGATACTTATCCTTGATGCGCTGGATCGAGGTCGACCCCGTCGCGGAGCACACCGTCTTTCCCGCGAGGTCGTCGGGACCGTTGATGTCGGTGTTGTCGGCCGCGACCAGCAGGCCCTGGCCCGTGGTGAAGTAGGGGCCGGCGAACGAGATCTGCTCCTTGCGGGAGTCGGTGATCGAGTAGGTGCCGACGTAGTAGTCGACGTCGCCGTTGACCAGAGCCTGCTCGCGGTTGGCGGACGGGATCGCGGTGAACTCGATCTTGTCCTCGTCGTAGCCGAGGGATGCCGCGATCCAGCGTGCGATGTCGATGTCGAAGCCGGTCCGTTCACCGGTCGTGGGGTCGAGGTATCCGAGCCCCGGCTGGTCCTCCTTGACGCCGACCTTCACCGAGCCTCGTGCGGTGATCGCATCGAACGTGGGGCTGCCTTGCAGCGATACGTCCTTGGATACCTCGAACCACGTGCCCGAGGCGGACCCGCTCGGCGTCCCGCTCGTAGGCGACCCTCCGGGTGCACCGCTGTTGCACGCGGTGAGCGTCAGAAGCGCCGCGGCCGCGAGGCTCAGTCCTGTGATGATCCGTGACTTTCTCATTGCTGTCCTCCTGGTTGCGTATATCCGGGTTGGTTCCGTATGAGACGTTCGGGTCCGTCTGGGATGCATCTTGGTGGTGTGGTCTGCGGGATCCTTTCTCGGCGGGTCTCGGGGTCGGGCGAGGGTCAGTGAGTCAGCAGCTTGGAGAGGAAGTCCTTCGCTCGCTCGCTCTTCGCGTGGGTGAAGAACTCCTCGGGGGTCGCTTCCTCGACGATCTGCCCGTCGGCCATGAAGACGACGCGGTCGGCCGCCTTGCGGGCGAATCCCATCTCGTGGGTCACCACGATCATGGTCATCCCCTCCTGGGCGAGGCTCACCATGACGTCCAGGACCTCGTTGATCATCTCGGGGTCGAGAGCACTCGTCGGCTCGTCGAAGAGCATCACCTTCGGGTTCATAGCGAGCGCTCGGGCGATAGCGACGCGCTGCTGCTGCCCACCGGACAGCTGCGCGGGAAGCTTGTCCGCCTGCTGGCCGACGCCGACCCGGTCCAGCAGCGCCCTGGCCTCGCGCACGGCATCCGCCTTCCTGAGCTTGCGCACCTTGATGGGGCCGAGTGTCACGTTGTCGAGGATCGTGAGATGCGCGAACAGATTGAACGACTGGAAGACCATCCCGACATCCGCCCGCAGCGTCGCGAGATCCTTGCCTTCTTTGGGGAGATCCCTGCCGTCGATCCGGATCGTGCCCGACGTGATCGTCTCGAGCCGGTTGATCGTTCGGCAGAGCGTCGACTTGCCAGAGCCGGATGGACCGATCACGACGACCACCTCGCCGCGATTGACGGTGAGGTCGATGTCCTTCAGCGCCTGGAAATCGCCGTAGTGCTTCTGCACATCGGTGATCTCGACGAGCGGATCACCGCGCCTGACGTTGATGTTCGACGTCTTCGGGCCACGCTCGGAGGTCGTCATATCGCCACCCTATGGGCGGGCTGTGACGCGCGACCAGACCTCGGGGGGAGCCTTTACCGTTCTGTGACAGGGCCGGAACGGAGCGGTTCAGCCCGCCGCGCGCTGCGCGAAGGCCGTCTCGTAGAGGCAGACGCTCGCCGCGGTGGCGAGGTTCAGAGACTCGGCGCGCCCGTAGATCGGCAGCCGCAGCGACAGGTCCGCGAGGCGCAGCGCCTCGTCTTCGAGCCCTCGCGCCTCATTGCCGAAGAGCCACGCCGTGGGCTCGGCGAGCAGCGCCCGCGACGCCAGGAAGTCCTCTCCGCCGACGTCCGCGGCGACGACGCGGACGCCGGCGGCGTGCGCCCGGTCGACCGCCGTCGCGAGGTCGACGCCGATGGCGACGGGCAGATGGAACAGCGAACCGGTCGATGCGCGAACGACCTTGGGGTTGTACAGGTCGACCGTGCGACCGGTCAGCACGACGGCATCCGCGCCTGTCGCATCCGCCGCGCGGATGATGGTGCCGAGGTTTCCGGGATCCCGCACCTCTTCGCAGATCGCGACGAGCCGCGGGGATGCGGCGAAGACATCTCGCACCGAGGTCGGCGACTGCTTCGCGACGACGACGATCCCCTGCGGCGTGACGGTGTCGGCCATCGCGTCGAGGACGGGCTCGGCCGTGAACACGACATCCAGCCCGGCGTCACGGACAGCGTCGCGCACGTCGGAGTGCCGCTCCATAGCGGTCGGGGTCGCGAACACCTCGAGGACGGTGTCCGCCCGGAACGCGAGGACCTCACGGGCGGCCTGCGGACCCTCGACGAGGAACAGCCCGGTCTCCTGCCGGGCGCTGCGCTTGGTGAGCTTCGCGACGGCGCGCACACGCGGCGACCGCGGATTCTCGAGCACGGACTCAGTGTAGGGCCGCGGCATCCCGTGTTCGGTATACAACAGTCGACGAAGCAGAGGCGCCCTCCCGAAGGAGGACGCCTCTCGACGTCGGGATGCCGGAACTACGCGGTCTTGGGCGCGTTGACGTTCTCGGGCAGCGCGTTCTTGGCGGTCTCGACCAGCGACGCGAAGGTCGCGGGCTCGTTGACCGCGAGCTCGGCGAGCATGCGACGGTCGACCTGCACGCCCGCAAGGCCGAGGCCCTGCATGAAGCGGTTGTAGGTCAGCCCGTTCTGGCGGCTCGCCGCGTTGATGCGCTGGATCCACAGGCGACGGAAGTCACCCTTGCGCTTGCGGCGGTCGCGGTACGCGTAGACGAGCGAGTGGGTGACCTGCTCCTTCGCCTTGCGGTACAGACGCGAGCGCTGACCCCGGTAACCGGAGGCGCGCTCGAGGATGACGCGACGCTTCTTGTGGGCGTTGACGGCCCGCTTGACTCTAGCCATTTCGTTTCGTTCCTAACTTGCGTCGGCGCGGCTCAGCGACCGAGGAGCTTCTTGGCGATCTTCGCGTCACCGGGTGCGAGCACCTGATCCTGCGAAAGTCGGCGGGTGCGGCGGCTGGGCTTGCCCTCGAAGTTGTGGCGAAGGTTCGCCTGCTGCTTCATGAGCTTCCCGCTGCCGGTGACCTTGAAGCGCTTCTTGGCGCCCGAGTGGGTCTTCTGCTTCGGCATCTCTTCTTCCTTCGTTTCACGTCCCGCGGGGCGGGAGTCGGTGTCCCGCGCTGCGGGAGTCGGTGTCCCGCGGTGCGGGAGTCTGTGGGGGCCTATTCGGCGGGTTCCTCGACGACTTGGGTCGCCGTGGAGCCGTCCGCGGCCGAGCCGACGCGGGCTGAGCGCGCCGCTTCCTTGTTCGCCGCGCGCTGGGCGTTCTGCTCGGTCTTGACCTCGGACTTGTTCTTGTGCGGGGCGATCACCATGACCATGTTGCGACCGTCGATGGTGGGGTTTGACTCCACTGTCCCGAACTCCGAGACATCCTCGGCGAATTTGCGCAGGAGCCGCACACCCTGCTCCGGACGCGACTGCTCGCGGCCTCGGAACAGGATCATGGCCTTCACCTTGTCGCCGGTCTTGAGGAAGCCCTCAGCGCGCTTGCGCTTGGTCTCGTAGTCGTGCGGCTCGATCTTCAGCCGGAAGCGGACCTCTTTGAGGACCGTGTTGGCCTGATTGCGACGCGCTTCCTTGGCCTTCTGGGCGGCTTCGTACTTGTACTTCCCGTAGTCCATGATCTTGACGACGGGAGGCTTCGAGTTGGGAGCCACCTCGACCAGATCGAGATCGGCTTCCTGAGCCAGGCGCAGCGCCACCTCGATGCGGACGACGCCGACCTGTTCACCCGCGGGGCCCACGAGGCGGACCTCGGGAACGCGGATGCGGTCATTGGTGCGGGGATCGCTGATGCGGAACTCCTCTTTCGTGCAGGGTGTCGGCCACCGCGGCACAGGGAGTGTCGCGGGCGGAAGAGTCGCATGCCACCCGGCACGACGCGTGAGCGCCGGCTCCTGCACCCTGAACCATTCACTGGCTACCCCGTCCGGAGCGCGGACGAGGCGGAGTGCGTGACCCGGTAGCCTGGAGCGGCAAGCGCGGGTGGGATGTGATCCTCTTTCGATTCCGAAGCAGAACGCTCCGGAGCCCGCCATAGTCTAACAGAGAGTGGCACGTGGACACGATTCGGGACGCCGACGGCGACCGCGCGACAGGACTGCCGACGGCGGTCCCCCCGCCCCCTCCACGCGACGCTGACGCGCCGCGCGGAGCCTCCGGGCGCGTGGGCCCGGCCGAGCGCCAGGCCCGCTGGGAAGAGCAGGAGCGGGCCGCGGCATCCGCCACCCGCGACATCGCGGACGTTCCCGCTGTGGAGGTCATCACGACCGCCGCGGTGCACCTCATGAGCGCGGCCGCCGTCAAGGTCGGACTCGCCGACGACCCCGGGACGCAGACCGACCTCGATGAGGCGCGCAAGCTCATCAACGCCCTGGCGGGCCTGATCACGGCCGGGGCCCCCGAGATCAGCGACGTACACGCGCGGTCGCTGCGTGACGGCCTGCGCTCGGTGCAGCTGGCGTTCCGCGAGGCATCCGTCATCCCCGATCCGATCGGCAAGGGGCCCGGCGAGAAGTGGACCGGGCCGGTCACGTAGTCGGCGCGTTTCGTCTCGCCTTCGGCTCGCTCAACGACCGGCGGGGGCATCGGGCCGGGGGCCATTGGTCGTTGAGCGAGGCGCGAAGCGCCGAGACGAAACGCGCCGAACCACCGCGGAGCTCAGGCGCCCCGGACGAGCTTGACGCTCAGCGAGTCCACCAGCACGGCGATGCGGTCATCGGCGGCCCACCGCCGGGCGAGGCGACTGAGCACTGCGTCCAGTTCCGCCTGATCGAGACCCTTGATCAGCTCCAGCCGCACGAGCAGCTCGGGTCCGCGCAGCCGCGCGGACGGATCCCCGGACTCCACGGCGAGGTCGAGCACGGCGAGCTCGCCGCCCACGCTCTCGTGCAGAGCCGCGAACACCTCGGGTGAGGAGGGACTCGGCTCCCACGGCTGGCCCTGGGCGATCGCCCACACGGCGGGGCGGCGGATGACGAACTCGGTGTCGGAACCCGGATCGATGACGATGAGGTCGGTGTCGTCGGTCGATGCCGCCACCGCCGTGCGGACGCCGTCGGCCGGAACCGGCCGGGCCTCGGCATCCCACCGCTGCATCGCCGTCACCGACGTGAACACCGGCAGCACGCGGCGCCCATCGGGTGCTGCAACTGTGACGATCGAGAGCTCCTGGGTCTTGTCGACCACGAGCCCGTCTGCGCCGACGCCTTCATCGCCTTTCGCCGCGACCAGCGGGATCAGCAGCCGCGCCGTGCGGTAGGCGTCGATGACCTCGGTCTGCCCCGCGGCGCTCCCTCGCTGTGCGGTGAGCGCGGCCAGCAGGCGCGGGTCGGCCGAGCCGTCGTCGCCCGCGTGCGGGTTGGGCTCGAAGACGCGACCCTCCCACGGGACCCCGGCGGAGTCGCCCTGCGCGTGCGGATCAGTGTCCGGCGACATCCAGTGCCTCGGCGAGCGTGAACGCGCCCGCGTAGAGCGCCTTGCCCACGATCGCGCCCTCGACGCCGAGCGGCACCAGGTCGCGCAGGGCGATGATGTCGTCGAGGCTCGACACGCCGCCCGACGCGACGACGGGCTTGGTGGTGCGGGAGGTGATCTCGCGCAGCAGGTCGAGGTTCGGACCCTGCAGTGTGCCGTCCTTGGTCACGTCGGTGACCACGTAACGGCTGCATCCCGCCTCTTCGAGGCGCTCGAGCACCGCCCACAGGTCGCCGCCCTCCTGCGTCCAGCCGCGCGCGGCGAGCGTGGTGCCGCGCACATCGAGGCCGACGGCGATCACATCGCCGTATCGTCCGATGACGTCTGCCGCCCACTCCGGGTTCTCCAGCGCCGCGGTGCCGAGGTTGATGCGCGACGCACCGCTCTCGAGCGCCTCCTCGAGGCTGCGATCGTCACGGATGCCGCCCGACACCTCCACCTGCACCCCCCGCACCTGGCGGATCACCCGGCGCAGCACACCGGTGTTGCTGCCGCGTCCGAAGGCCGCATCGAGGTCGACCAGGTGGATCCAGTCGGCACCTTGGCGCGCGAAGTCGAGTGCGGCGTCGACGGGATCCCCGTAGTTGGTCTCGCTCCCCGCCTCGCCTTGCGTGAGGCGCACGGCCTTGCCGTCCGCGACGTCGACGGCGGGCAGCAGGATCAGTTCGGGCGTTGACGCGAAATCGTTCATGGCTCCTCGTGCCGACAGATCACGAAGGCAGACGCTCCCGAAGATGGCACGAGTTCAGAGAGTAGCCCTGCCGAGCCCGTCGATCCAATTCGCGAGCAGGCGGATGCCGGCATCCCCTGACTTCTCAGGATGGAACTGCGTCGCCGACAGCGGACCGTTCTCGACGGCCGCGAGGAACGGCTCGCCGTAGTCGCACCAGGTCAGAACGGGCTGCGGGAAGGGCGGCACGACGTCGAGCAGCCACTTCTGAGCGCCGAAAGAGTGGACGAAGTAGAACCGCTCCTCCTCGATCCCACGGAACAGGCGTGAGCCGTCACCGGCGCGGACCGTGTTCCATCCCATGTGGGGCAGGACGGGCGCGTCCAGCTCCGTCACCACCCCCGGCCACTCGCCGAGCCCCTCGGTGTCGACGCCGCGCTCCACTCCGCGCTCGAACAGCACCTGCATGCCCACGCAGATGCCGAGGACGGGACGCCCCCCGGCGAGCCGGCGATCGATGAGCTGATCGGCGCGGCTGGCGCGAAGGGCCTCCATGACGGCGCGGAACGCCCCCACGCCCGGGACGACGAGACCGTCGGCCTCGAGGACGAGTGCCCGATCGGACGTCAGTCGGGCGTCGGCCCCGGCCGCGTCGAGCGCTTTGACGGCGGAGTGGACGTTGCCCGAGCCGTAGTCGAGGACCGCGACGAGCGGTTTCGAGCTCACAGAGCGCCCTTGGTGCTCGGGATGCCTTCGACCAGCGGGTCGAGAGCCTTGGCCTGCCGGAAGGCACGGGCGAATGCCTTGTACTCGGCCTCGGCGATGTGGTGGGGGTCGCGCCCCGAGACGACGCGCACGTGGACCGTCAGCGCCGCGTTGAACGCGATGGCCTCGAACGTGTGGCGCACCAGCGAACCGGTGAAGTGGCCGCCGATCAGGTGGTGCTCGAAACCGGCCGGCTCGCCGGAGTGGACGAGATACGGACGTCCACTGATGTCGACGACCGCCTGCGCCAGTGCCTCGTCGAGCGGCACGAGAGCGTCGCCGTAGCGCGAGATCCCCACCTTGTCGCCGAGGGCCTCGCCGATCGCCTGTCCGAGCACGATCGCGACATCCTCGACCGTGTGATGGGCGTCGATGTCGGTGTCGCCCGACGCGCGGACCGTGAGATCGGTGAGCGAGTGCTTCGCGAAGGCGGTCAGGAGGTGATCGAAGAACGGCACTGTGGTGTCGACATGGCTGCGTCCAGCGCCGTCCAGATCGAGCTCCAGCTCGACCGTGGACTCGCTCGTCGCTCGGTGGATCGATGCGATGCGAGCGGCCGAACGGGTCATGATCGGGAGTCTATCGAGGCGAGTGCGTCGAGGAACGCGGTCGTCTCGATGTCGGTTCCCGCGGTCACGCGCAGGTGATGCGGGATTCCGACGTCGCGGATCAGCACGCCCCGGTCGTACAGCTGCTGCCAGATCGCAGCAGGGTCGTTGACACCGCCGAACAGCACGAAATTCGTCGACGAGTCATGGGGCTCGTATCCCAGTGCGGGCAGGGTCGCCGAGATGCGATCCCGCTGGGCGACGATCTCATCCACCATCCGCAGCATCGTGAGGGCGTGACGAAGCGCCGCCGTCGCCGCAGCCTGTGTCAGCGTGCTCAGGTGATACGGCAGGCGCACGAGCCGCAGCGCGTCGATGACCGCGGCGTCGGCGGCGAGATACCCGACCCGCGCGCCCGCGAAAGCGAACGCCTTGCTCATCGTGCGCGAGACGATGAGCCGCTCGCGGCCCGGAAGCAGTGCGAGGGCCGACGGCTCGCTGCGCGGAGCGAACTCCTGGTACGCCTCGTCGACGACCACCACTCCGTGCGTCGCCTCGTAGACGGCCTCGATGACGTCGAGGGGCATCGGGGTTCCGGTGGGGTTGTTCGGTGCACAGAGGAAGACGACGTCGGGTGCCGTCGCCGCGACCTGGGCTGCCGCGCTCCCGGCGTCGACGGTGAAGTCGTGGGATCGCGTTCCCGCCGTCCAGGCCGCGCCGGTGCCCCGCGTGATGATCGGATACATCGAATACGTCGGCGCGAAGCCGAATGCGGTCCGCCCGGGCCCCGCGAAGGCCTGCAGGACATGCTGCAGAACCTCGTTCGAGCCGTTCGCCGCCCAGATCTCGTCGCGCGTGAGGCCGAACCCGAGGTAGTCGGCGAAACCCTCTCGCAGGGCGGTGAACTCGCGGTCGGGGTAGCGGTTCACCTCCTGCAGCGCCACGGCGACGGCATCCAGGATGTCGTCGGCGACGTCTTCGGGCATCGGGTGCGTGTTCTCGTTCACGTTCAACGCGACCGGCAGAGATGCCTGTGGCGCGCCGTACGGAGTCTGACCGCGCAGATCGTCGCGGAGGGGCAGGTCGTCGAGGCGAGCGCTCACCCGTCCCATGGTAGGGCGAACGCTCAGCGGCCCGCTGAGTACTCCGCCGGGATCGCCAGACGCTGTCCCGCCGCGATCGTCACGCCGTCGAGCGCGTTGAGTCGCACGATGGCGTCCACGACATCCCGGGGGTCGGCGCTCGGCGCGACTTCTTCGGCGATCGACCAGAGCGAGTCACCCCGCGAGACGACGACGGTGGCGAACGAGCCCGCGGGCGATCCGCTGTCTCTCGATGCCAGGGCCGCACCGCCGCCCACGATCGCAAGGCTCAGCGCGATCACGGCGGGCAGCGCAGCAGCCGCCGCGAGCACTCGCCGGCCGCGTACGGTGAGCCGCAGGCGGGTCGCCGGCAGACCGGTCGCGGTGGATGCGGTGATGCCGATTGCGCTCATGGGGTCCTCCTGCAGGTGGGGAGAGGTTCGCATCCGCCACTCGGCCGGGAACAGCGGATGCGAATCTCTCTTCCGAAGTTATATTCGAAGTTGTAGACTGTCAACTGGCGATCCGGATCAGGATTCCTCGAACGCGACACGCGGGGAGCCTCCCGCAGAGCCGCGTCGATACCGGATACGGTTTCGATACCGACACCCCACCACGGGCCTCCGACATTCGAAGACCGATGCCCCCCAAGCGGGAGACAGGAGCAGGACCATGAGCGAGGCGAACGGCCGCGAAAAGCCCCAGACGCGCCGGCGCAAGAGCCTGAGCGACAAGCAGCTCGCGATCCTCGAGGTGATCCAGCGCTCCATCGCCCGCTACGGCTACCCGCCGAGCATGCGCGAGATCGGGGATGCCGTCGGCTTGAAATCCCTCTCGAGCGTCACGCACCAGCTCAACCAGCTCGAGCTCAGCGGCTACCTCCGCCGCGACGCCGGCAAGACCCGCGCGATGGAGGTCCTCATCGACCTGCCCGGGGTCTCGACCGAGAACCCCGCCGACAGCGGTCCGGCCGTCGGGGACGCGGCCATGGTGCCGCTGGTGGGACGGATCGCGGCAGGCGTCCCGATCACGGCCGAGCAGCAGGTGGAGGAGATCTTCCCGCTCCCCCGTCAGCTCGTGGGCAAGGGCGACCTCTTCATGCTGAAGGTCTCCGGCGAGTCCATGATCGATGCCGCCATCTGCGACGGCGACTGGGTCGTGATCCGCTCGCAGGCGACGGCCGACAACGGCGACATCGTCGCGGCGATGCTCGACGGCGAGGCGACGGTGAAGACGTTCCGCCAGCGCGACGGACACACGTGGCTGCTCCCCCGCAACTCCGCATTCGAGCCGATCCTCGGCGACGAGGCCGTGGTGCTGGGCAAAGTCGTGGCGGTGCTGCGCGCGGTGTGAGGCCCCGCGACTCGCTCCTCCTCGCAGCTCCATCCGGCGCGCTTGTCGCCCGCTGGGGGTGATGCTGTTTCCGGCTGGTGCGCCACAATGAGTGACATCCGGCTATAAGGGGGCCTCATGAGCGAGCCAGACACCGTCGACCTGGAAGCGGAACTCACCGCCCTGCGGGTCGAGAACGAAGCCCTCCGGACCGGCCAGGCGGTCCCGCCGGACGAGGTCGCGCCGGCGGCAGCCGCCCGCGCCGGCTGGTGGCGCGCGCTGCTCTCCGCGGTCTGCATCGTCGTGGCCGCCATCCTGGTCCCGGTGTCGATCGTCGGCGCCTGGGCGCGAGTGCAGCTCGTCGATGAGGACACGTTCGTCGCCACCCTGGCACCTCTCGTCGGCGACCCGGCAGTGCAGGACATGATCATCGACGAGTCCATGCAGGCGATCAGGGCGCAGGTCGACTTCCAGCAGATCACCTCCGACGTGTTCGACGGCATCGCGGGACTCGGGTTGCCGCCGCGTGCCGCCGACGCGCTCAAGCGGCTCGAGCAGCCCGCGGCCAACGGCCTCGAGAGCCTCGTCACCACGACCGTCACGCGGGTCGTCCGCTCCGACGCGTTCGCGGAGGTATGGGCCACCGCTACGCGAGCCGCCCACCGCGCGCTGGTGGGGGTGTCGACGTCGGATGGCGGCGGTCTGGTCGTCCAGACCGATCAGGGAGTCGGCATCCAGCTGGGCGCGGTGGTCGAGCGCGTCAAGCAGAATCTGATCGATGCCGGTGTCGGCGTCGCGCAGCTGATACCGACCATCGACAAGGTCGTCATCATCGGCTCGGGCGAGAACCTGACGGCGATCCGCACCGGTTACGCTCTCGCGACGACGCTGGGCTATTGGCTGCCGTTCATCACCCTCGCGCTGTTCGGGTTGGGGATCCTGATCGCCCGCCGCCGCAGCACAGCGGTCCTCGGCACCGGCATCGGGTTCGCCGTCGGCGGCGCGGCGCTTGCGATAGGCCTGTCGATCGGCGCGACCGTGGTCGGCATCAGCGCGGGCTCGCTCGGCCTGTCCGCCGCCGCTCTGGAGGTCATCTACGAGCAGCTGATCGGCAACATGACCCAGACCTCGCTCGTCATCGTGTTCCTCGGTGTGTTCATCGCGGTGCTCGGCTGGGTCATGGGCCGGTCCCGCGCGGCACGCGGACTGCGACGGTCCATCGACGGCATGAACGCCACCGGCCGTCGGCAGCTCGCGTCGCGCGGATTCGACACCGGCGCATTCGGGATGTGGCTCGGTCGCCAGCGCATCCTGGTGCGCTCGATCATCGCGGTGCTTGCCGTGGTGTGGCTCTTCGCCCTGCGCCCGCTGTCGGTCGGCGACATCCTGCTCGTCGTCATCGTGTCTTTCGGCGTGGCGTGGATCCTCGAGCTGCTGCAGCGACGTCCCGAGGAGCTCGCCATCGTCGCGGCGCCGCTGGATGAGCCGGTGCTCGTCGACGCGGCCGCGGGTTCGGCGGTCGATCCGGGTGCATCCGCCGTCGTGGTCACGGACGACGACCTGCCGACCGCCGGGATCGTCCCCGAGGACGCGTCGCCCACCCTCGACCTCACGGCCGAGACGATGGTCCCCACGCCCGCTCCGGACAGCGCCGGCGCGCTGCCCGGAGCCGCTGAGCGCGGGGGCCCGGCCGCGGCATCCCCACCCCCGAAGGGGAAGTCCCCTTGACGCTGACGGTGGTGCGCTCGCGCACCAGGGGCGTCGCCTCGACGAGGCTTCCCAGCGAGGTGACGGTCTCGGGGTAGGCGCGTCTTCAGACCGCAGTCCGGGTTGACCCAGACACGACGCTCGGGGATCTCGGCGATCGCACTCTCGATGAGAGACGTGATCTCGACGGCCGACGGCACGCGCGGCGAGTGGATGTCGTAGACCCCCGGCCCGATGCCCCTGTCGAACCCGGACGCCGCGACGTCGGCGATGATCTCCATGCGGCTGCGGGCGGCCTCGATCGAGGTGACGTCGGCGTCGAGACCGCTGATGGCGTCGATCACTTCGCCGAACTCCGAGACCTGGATGATCCGGATGCCGGCAGACTCGAGGCCGACCACCTCGTCGCGCATCGCCACCGCGACTTGGCCGGCGGTGATCCCCAGTGGCTGGTCGTCCCGGACGAAGGACCACGCCAGGATCGTCACCGGACCGGTGAGCATGCCCTTGACAGGCTTGTCGGTCGGCGACTGGGCGAATCGGGACCACTCCACGGTGATCGGGGCGGGACGCGAGACGTCTCCCCACAGTATGGAGGGCCGCGTGGCACGCGAACCGTAGGACTGCACCCACCCGTTGCGGGTCACCGCGAACCCGTCGAGGTTCTCGGCGAAGTACTGCACCATGTCCTTGCGCTCGGGCTCGCCGTGCACGAGGACATCGAGGCCGAGCTCCTCCTGCAGTCCGATGACCGCGGTGATCTCGAAACGCAGCAGGTCCTCGTACTCGGCCGTCGAGAGCTCGCCCCGATCGTGGCGGGCACGTGTACGCCGGATCTCGTCGGTCTGCGCGAACGATCCGATCGTCGTGGTCGGCAGGAACGGCAGCCGCGCTCCACCCGGGCCGCTCCGGGAACGCCCGGGATGGTGGCCTCGGTGTAGGGCGCGTGCTCGGCCTGCACGCGGTCGATGAGCTGGACCAGCTGCGCCGAGGTCTCGAGGTCGCCGAGGAACGGCTCGCCGGTGTCGGCTCCGGCGGGCGCGTCGCCGCGCAGCGCGAGGAAGCTCGTCACCCCGGCATCCAGGAACTCGCGGATCAGCGCGTTCGCACCCGCGTAGGTGTTCCGACGCAGGTGAGATGCGCGAGAGGCGGGATCGGCGTCTCGCGGCGGATGAACCGCAGGAGGCCGAGGGAGCGGCCGCCCGTCGATCCGCCCGCGCCGTAGGTCACCGAGATGAACCGCGGACCCGTCGCGGCAAGCCGGCGCATCGTCTCGTGGAGCCGTCGTCGAGGCCTGGGATCTCGGCGGGTACACCTCGAACGAGAACGGCACAGGCGGTGCGCTCGAGTCGATGGGAATCTCGTGCTTCTCGGGTGGGAACGATGGGTGGCCGGTCGGCCGCGGATCGCGCACCCTGCGCAAGCAGGCGGTGCGTTGTCATCACGGGCGGATGCCGGGCTCGGCTGTCGCTCCCCGTCCGGACTCCTCGATGAACTCGACGACCCGGACGGTTGCTTCACGGTTAGCGAACCGATGGCGCGGAACACGGCGTGTGACCTTCTGTTTCGACGGGATCCGCGGAACCGTTTCGGCGTACGGTGGAGCCGTGAAGACGACGATCCCCTACGGGTCCTGGCCATCTCCACTCACCGCCGCGGCCGTGGCCGCCGCCTCGCCGCGCATCGAGGGCGCACGCTTCGTGGGCGATGACATCTGGTGGGGAGAGTCCGTACCAGACGAGGGCGGGCGCACGACGGTGTGTCGTCGATCGGCCCTCGGAGAGGCTCCGGGACCGATCGAGGTCGTGCTGCCCGCGCCGTGGAACGCTCGCTCGCGCGTCCACGAGTACGGCGGCGGCGCGTGGACCGTCACCGCCGATGGCGCACTCGCGTTCGTCCACAACGACGACCAGCGGGTGTGGCTGATGTCGGATGGCGACGGCCCGTGGCCGGTCACACCCGCCGATCGCGGGATGCGGTTCGGAGGTCTCACCTGGCAGCGGGGACGGCTGCTCGCCATTCGCGAGACGCACCGCCCGGGCAGTCCGCCGCACCGCGACATCGTCGAGGTGCCCCTGGATCGCACGGCGGCATGGGACGAGCGCGCCATCCTCTCGTTGACCGAGGACAGCGACTTCCTCGCGCAGCCGGCGCTCTCGTCGGACGGCACGCACCTGGCCTGGATCGCGTGGGACCACCCGCACATGCCGTGGGACACCACCGAGCTGCGCGTCGGCCGCCTCGAGGACGGACTGGTCGCGGAGTGGGCGACGATCGCCGGTGGCGATGGCACGGCCCCGCTCCAGCCGGTGTGGACGGGTGAGGACGACCTCGTCTACAGCGACGACCCGAGCGGGCGTTGGAACCTGTGGCGACTCCGTCTGACGGCCGACCTGCATCACGGACCCATAGCACCGGCAGACGCCGACACCGGCGGTGCATTGTGGGGCCTCGCCCTGAAGTGGTTCGCGGTGCTCGAAGACGGGCGCATCGTGGCGGTGCGGACGAACGGCGACGATCAGCTCGTGGTCGCGGCCCCGGACGGTGCGGCGACCACGCTCGAGATCGGCGCGGCCGCGAACATCAACATCGAGGACGTCCGCGGCTCGCAGGTGCTGCTGACGGCATCCGGTGCGCGCGGCTCGGCGGAGCTGTGGCTCGTCGATGCGAACGAGCCGGCCTCCGCCGCGCTCATCGCCGGCGGATCCTCACCGTGGGGTGCGGAGTGGATGCCGGTCCCCCGGGCCGTCACGTTCGACGGTCCGCACGGGCCCGTTCACGCCTTCGACTACGCGCCCACGAACCCCGAGGTCGATGCCCCCGACGGTGAGCTGCCGCCGTACGTCGTGTTCGTGCACGGCGGCCCGACCAGCCATGTCGGGGCGGCGGCATCCGGAAAGATCGCCTATCTCACCAGCCGCGGGGTCGGCGTGCTCGACGTCAACTACGGCGGATCGACCGGCTACGGCCGGGAGTACCGCGAGCGCCTGCTCGGGCAGTGGGGCGTGGTCGACGTCGACGACGTCATCGCCGCGGCACGCGGGCTCGCCGAATCGGGACGGGCCGACCCGAGGCGGCTGGCCATCGCCGGCGGCTCCGCCGGCGGCTGGACCGTGCTGTGCGCCGTCACCGCGTCGGACACCTTCTCGGCGGGCATCAGCCGCTACGGGGTGGCCGATCTCAGGCGGCTCGCCGAAGACACGCACGACTTCGAATCGCACTACCTGGACAGCATGGTCGGGCCGCTCCCGGACGCGGAGGAACGCTACATCGAGCGCTCTCCGCTGTCGCACCTGGAACGCCTCACCACGCCGATGCTGATCGAGCAGGGGCTCGACGACCACGTCGTGCCGCCATCGCAGTCCGAGGCGGTGCGCGACGCCCTGGCCGCGAACGGCGTGCCGCACGCCTACCTCGCGTTCGCGGGGGAGGGCCATGGATTCCGGCTGGCCGCGACCGTCGCGAGGTCTCTCGAGGCGGAACTCGCGTTCCTCGGGCAGATCTTCGGATTCGAGCCCCCGGGGGTTCCGGCGCTCGACCTGGACTAGCGGCCGACAGGGACTCGGCGCCGGCCGGGCCTATACGGCGAACGGCGCGAGTCGTGCTGCGAGGTGCTCGCCGACGCGAGCGTGGATCGCGGTCCCCCCGGCCTCGTGCTCCTGGGCGAGCAGGATCCCCTGCTCGTGCACGGCGGACACCAGCTCGCCACGGTCGTACGGCACGAGGGCCCGCACCTCGACCGCCGGCAGCGGCAGCGCGCCCTCGATCGCGGCGCGCAGGTCGTCGATGCCCTCACCAGAGCGCGAGGAGGTGAAGATCGCCTTGGGCTCGAGACCCCGCAGCACGAGCCGCGTGCTGTCGTCGACGAGGTCAGCCTTGTTGAAGACGACGATCTCGGGGATGTCGCGGGCGCCGACGTCGCCGATCACATCGCGCACCGTCGCCAGCTGGGCAGCGGGGTCGGGGTGCGCGGCATCCACGACGTGGATGATCACGTCGGAGCCGCCGACCTCTTCCAAGGTCGACCGGAATGCCTCGACCAGCTGATGCGGGAGGTTGCGCACGAAACCGACCGTGTCGGTGAGCGTGTAGACGCGGCCATCGTGCGCCGCGGAGCGACGGACCGTGGCATCCAGCGTCGCGAACAGCGCGTTCTCGACGAGCACGCCCGCGCTGGTGAGGCGATTCAGCAGGCTCGACTTGCCCGCGTTGGTGTAGCCGGCGATGGCGACGGAGGGGATCGTGTTGCGCTTGCGCTCGGCTCGCTTGGCGTCGCGAGCGGGAGCGAAGTCGCGGATCTGTCGCCGCAGCTGAGCCATGCGGGTGCGGATGCGACGCCGGTCGAGCTCGATCTTCGTCTCACCGGGACCGCGGGATCCCATACCCGCGCCGCCCGCTCCGACCTGGCCACCGGCCTGGCGGCTCATCGAGTCGCCCCAGCCGCGCAGGCGCGGCAGGAGGTACTCGAGCTGGGCGAGCTCGACCTGGGCCTTGCCCTCACGGCTCTTGGCGTGCTGGCTGAAGATGTCGAGGATCACGGTCGTACGGTCGATGACCTTCACCTTCACGACATCCTCCAGCGCACGACGTTGGCTCGGCGCGAGCTCGGTGTCGGCGATCACGGTGTCGGCGCCGAGCGCTGCGACGATGTCGCGCAGCTCATGGGCCTTTCCGCGGCCGATGTAGGTCGCTGCGTCGGGGTGAGGACGCCGTTGCAGGACCGCGTCGAGCACGACCGCGCCCGCGGTCTCGGCGAGAGCCGCGAGCTCGCGGAGCGAGTTCTCGGCATCCTCCTGCGCGCCCTGAGGATGGACGCCGACCAGAACGACGTTCTCGAGCCGCAGCTGGCGGTACTCGACCTCGGTGACGTCCTGGAGCTCGGTCGACAGTCCCGGAACCCTTCGGAGTGCAGCGCGCTCCTCGCGGTCCCACTGTTCGCCGTCGGTGTCGGGCCGTGCGATCGTGGCGTCGTCCTGGAGCGCCTGTGCCGTGCCGAACACGTGCACCCCCCCGCGCGCGTCCGCGCGCGCCAGCACCCGATCCACCGGGTCGACCGGGGTATCCTCGGTGGTCTGGGGGGTCGTCGTATCCGTCATGTGTTCCTTTCAGGATGCCTCGCCGGGCGAGGTGGCCGGATGGGCCGGCGCTGGTGAATTCTAGCCTCCCGCGGTGGGGAGGTCCTCCGCTACGCTCATCTGCCATGGGGAGCGATCACTACTTCAGCACGTCCCCCGCCAGCGCCGAGCACCTCCGCCAGATCCGCGTCTCACTCGCCGATCGCACCCTCGAGGTGACCACAGCACGGGGGGTCTTCAGTCCCGACCATGTCGACTCCGGCACCGCGGTGCTGCTCGCCAACACCCCCCCGCCACCACCAGGCGGAAACCTGCTGGATCTGGGGAGCGGCTGGGGTCCGATCGCATTGACGCTCGCCATCCAATCGCCCCATGCGACGGTCTGGGCGGTGGACGTGAACGAGCGGGCGCTCGATCTCGTCCGCCGCAATGCCGACGCACTCGGACTCGACAACATCAATGCCGTGCCGCCCGAGGATGTTCCCGACGACGTCGCGTTCCGCACCATCCGCTCGAACCCTCCCATCAGGGTGGGCAAGAACGAGCTGCATGGGCTGCTGGAGCAATGGATCCCGCGCCTCGAAGACCGCTCCGACGCCTGGTTGGTCGTGCAGCGCAACCTGGGGTCCGACTCGCTCCAGCGATGGCTGGCCGCGACATTCGACCGTGGCTACAGCATCCAGCGCGCCGCGACCGGCCGCGGCTTCCGGGTCATCAAGGTGCGTCGGCACGGCTCTCCGCCCAGCGAGCCCATCACGCTCCCCTGACGAGGGCGGATCTCCTCAGGCGAGGGTGATCTCGCCCGAATAGACGAGCGTCGCCGGCCCCGACAGCAGCACGTGCCGCTCGTCGCCGACCTCCGGCATCCGTACCCCCAGCGCGCCGCCCGCGACGCTGACGGTCCATCTGTCGGGGGCTGCAGGCCCGGCCCAGTGACGCACGGCAAGCGCCGCCGCGGCGACTCCGGTTCCGCAGCTCAGCGTCTCGCCGACGCCCCGCTCGAAGACCCGCATCCGGATCGAGCCGACGCCGTCCTGCACGAGCGGCTCACTCGGCACCACGAACTCGATGTTCGCGCCATGCGGCGGTTCGGGACTCAGCTGCGGGACGGCGGTGAGATCGAGCCCGTCTAGTTCGTCGGTGTCGGGCAGCGCGACGACCACGTGCGGATTGCCGACGTCGATCCCGAGCCCCGGGCGCGGGGCGCCGATCCCCCGGGCGCGGACGAGCACATCGGCCTCGTCGACCCGCCATGGTCCGAGGTCCACTTCGAAGCCGAGTTCGCTTCGGGTCAGGGTCTTGACACCGGCGCGGGTGCCGATCGCCAGCGGCGCACCGTCAAGCGTCGCCCAGCCGACGTCGGCGAGATAGCGCGCGAACACGCGGATGCCGTTGCCGCACATCTCGGCCTTCGAGCCATCGGCGTTTCGGTAGTCCATGAACCACTCGGCTGCGGATGCCGCGGCCCCAGCGCCCTCGTCGATCGCGATCGCCCGCACGACGCGAAGGATCCCATCGCCTCCGATTCCGAAGCGGCGGTCGCACAGTGCGGCGACCTGATCATCTGTGAGATCGAGCCGGCCGTCGGGATCGGGCAGGATCACGAAGTCGTTGCCGGTGCCGTGGCCTTTCGTGAAGGCGAGCGTCTGCGGCATTCCCCCAGTCTACGTCGAGGCGCTGCCCGGCCTGCTTCGGCGAGCCCGGTCTCGGTGCCCGCTCACAGCGCGAACGGCTCGTAGCAGTCGTACGTCTCGTGTGCGCTGACCCGGCCGTCGCGCACGGTGAGGAACCCGCCCATGTGCGCAACGATCTCGGTGTCTCCGACGCTGCCGCGCCAGGTCGAGCGAACCGCCGCGCGGTCGCCGGCGACGAGGATCTCGTGGATGTCGATCGACTGCGCCGACAGCCGCGCCTTGCCGGCCTCGAACCCTGCGATCGTCTCGTCGAGAGTCCTCACGTGCCCGTTCGGAGAGATCGGATTCGGCAGTTCCGTGAACACGGCGTCCGACGCGACGACCTCGCGCAGATCGTCCGCGGTCGAGCCGAGGTCGGCGACGACCGAGAAATAGCGGCGCACGACGTCTTCGGTGCTTGTCATGGAGACGATAATACACAACCATGGTTGTGTGCTTTCCTCCGCTTCGTTCATCGACGTGGTCTCGCTCGCAGGTGGGGCCTCCGACGCGTTCGTCGTCCGGATCCTCGAGGGGGCGGGATTCATCGGTCTCCGCGTGCGGCACGGGTACGTCTTCCAGCGGCTGCTCGTCGCGCCGTCGAGCATCAGCGAACTCGCCCGCGACCTCGGCGTGACGCAGCAGGCGATGTCGAAGACCATCGCCGAACTCACGTCACTCGGCTACGTCGAGGCATCCGCGGATCCGGCCGACGCGCGCCGTCGTGTCGTCGTCCTCAGCGACCGCGGGCACGGGGCGGTGCGCGCCGCACGCGAGGCGCGCCGGCTGCTCGAGGCGCGAGTGATCGGCGTGGTCGGCGCGCAGCAGGTGCGGGCAGCGCGCGAGACGCTCGACGCACTGCTCGAGGAACTCGGCCTCGGTCAACGGGTCGGCGCGCGCGAAGCCCCGATTCCGCTTCCGTCCGATTAGTCACCTCGCGGGGCTGTGTGCGGCAGACCGGACCGGGTGCGTGTCGGCACGATCGAAAGGGCGGATGTCGACAGTCACCCGAGCGAGTCTGCCAGGGTCGCGGCGTCCACTCCGGAATCCACCCACGTGATCGATGCGTACCGCTTGAACCACGAGACCTGACGGCGCGCATAACGGCGGGTGAGCGCCTGCGTCTCGGCGATGGCTTCGGACTGCGAGAGCCCCCCGGTGAGCTGGGCCAGTGCCTGCGCGTATCCGATGGCGCGCCGCGCGGTCACGCCCCGTTCCAGACCCTGCCGCCGCAGAGTCTCGACCTCACCGAGAAGTCCGGCCGTCCACATGTGCTCGACGCGCGCATCCAGCCGACTCACCAGCGCCTCACGAGGGACCGCGACGCCGATGACCCGCGTATCCCGGCGCCAGAGTGCAGGCGCGTCGGGCAGTGCGGCGCCGTGGGTCGCTGCGCCTTGCGCGATGACCTCGAGAGCCCGAACGATCCGTCTGCCGTTCTTCGGATCCACCCGTGCCGCCGTCGCCGGGTCGAGCGTTCTGAGCCGGGCGAACAGCACCCCCGGTCCGTGCTGGGCCAGCTCCGCCTCGAGTTCTGCGCGCAGCGCATCGTCATGCGGCGGGAAGCGGAAGTCGAACAGCACGCTCGAGACGTACAGCCCCGATCCGCCGACCAGGATCGCGTCCCGGCCGCGATCGTGGATGCCGTCGATCGCGGCGCGGGCGGCATCCTGATACCAGGCGACCGCCGCTTCGTCCGTCACCTCCAGCACGTCGAGGAGGTGATGCGGGATGCCGCGCCGCGCGCTGACCGGCAGCTTCGCCGTGCCGATGTCCATGCCGCGATAAAGCTGCATCGCGTCACCGTTGACGATCTCGGCGGGTCTGGCCTGCGCGGCGAGGGCCTCGGCGAGGTCGAGTGACAGCGCGGTCTTGCCGGTGCCGGTCGCGCCGACGATGGCCCAGACGCGCGGCGAGCCCGTGGCCGGCGCGTTCACACCCCGACGCGGAGCGTGGGAAGCCCCAGCGACACCGCTGTCGGCGACCCGCCCGTGGGGGCGGGGAGCGCACAGGACTCCGCCTGCGTGCGGTCCCATGCATCGCCCGCACGGGTGCGGCGGATGCGCAGCGGCGCGGCGTCCGAGGCATCCGCCAGCAGGTGGAACGGTGCGGCATGCGTCACCACGACGGACACGACGTCGCCGGGGCGCGGCAGCTCCGAGCCCTCGGGCACCTCGAAATGCACGAGCCGATTGTCTTCCGCGCGTCCGGTCAGCCGGTGGGTGGCGGCGTCCTTCTTGCCCTCTCCCATCGAGACGAGCACCTGGAGTTCGCGACCGACCTGCTTGAGGTTCTCCTCGTGCGAGATGCGCTCCTGCAGTGCGATGAGCCGCTCGTATCGCTCCTGCACGACCGCCTTCGGCACCTGGTCGGGCATCGTCGCGGCCGGGGTGCCTTCGCGGATGGAGTACTGGAACGTGAAGGCGCTCGAGAAGCGCGCCTGCTCTACGACGCGCATCGTGTCTTCGAAGTCCTCGTCCGTCTCGCCGGGGAACCCCACGATGATGTCGGTCGTGATCGCCGCATGCGGCATCCGCTCGCGAACACGATCCAGGATGCCGAGGAACCGCTCACTGCGGTAGGACCGTCGCATCGCCTTGAGGATCCGGTCGCTGCCCGACTGCAGCGGCATGTGCAGCTGCGGCATCACGGACGGAGTCTCGGCCATCGCGTCGATGACGTCGTCGGTGAACGCGGCCGGATGCGGGCTCGTGAAGCGGATGCGCTCGAGCCCATCGATCTCGCCCGCCGCCCGCAGCAGCTTGCCGAACGCCTGTCGGTCGCCGAACTCGACGCCGTACGAGTTGACGTTCTGGCCCAGAAGCGTGACCTCGATGGCTCCGTCGTCGACGAGCAGCCTGATCTCGTTCAGGATGTCGCCGGGCCGCCGGTCCTTCTCTTTGCCGCGGAGGCTCGGCACGATGCAGAATGTGCAGGTGTTGTTGCACCCGACCGAGATCGACACCCAGCCGCTGTAGACGGAGTCGCGCTTGGTGGGCAGCGTCGACGGGAAGATCTCGAGCGACTCGAGGATCTCGAGCTCGGCTTCGCCGTTGTGGCGCGCCCGTTCGAGCATGCTCGGAAGCGATCCCATGTTGTGCGTGCCGAAGACCACATCCACCCACGGCGCCTTGTCGAGGACGGTCTGCTTGTCCATCTGGGCAAGACACCCGCCCACGGCGATCTGCATTCCTTGGTGCTTGTCCTTGCGCGACTTCAGATGCCCGAGTGTGCCGTACAGCTTGCCTGCGGCGTTGTCGCGGACGGCGCACGTGTTGATGACCACGACGTCGGCGTCTTCGCCGAGTGCGGCGGGCACGTACCCTGCGCTCTCCAGGGAGCCGGACAGCCGCTCGGAGTCGTGGACGTTCATCTGGCAGCCGAATGTGCGCACCTCGTATGTGCGGGCGCGGCCGCCCGGGGTGAGCGCGGCGGGGGATGGCGCGATGAGCGTCGGCGCCGAGGACGGAATGGTCATGATGCGTGCCATTCTACGAGCCGGGAGGCTGTGGGATCTCTTCGGGTGCGGTCGCGTTGAGATCGGGCGCGTGTGATCGAGGTCGGGGATCAGTTCCACGGAGACGTCGGGGATGAAGCGCTGCAGGGGTTCCAGCCACGCCCGCAGATGCGCGGGACTGCTTCCTCCGGCAAGCAGAAGGGTGGGCCATCCGTTTGTTGCCGGGCGCCACCACCAGGGTCGGTCCGTCGCCGACTCTCGAATAGCCGATCCGCGAGCCGTCAGCGGACCGCGCGAAATGCTCCTCGCTCATGCGGTTCACTCTTGCCGCACCGCTTTCGTACCGCTGTCGTGCGACTGTCGTGTGAGTGCTCGACGCTCGCCCCTGGTTCAGCCGGCCGACGCCTCGTCGAGCGCCTGTCGCGCCGCGGTGAGCGACGCTGCGGAGCTGTAGCCGCGCCGTGCGAGCTGCCCGGCGAGCCGTCGCAGCGCAGCGCCTCGCTCAACCTCCCTGAGGGAGCGGGCTCTCGTGCGGGCGAAGTCGAGCGCGCGCTCCCGTTCGTCATCGGGGAGCTGGGCCAGCGCGGCCTCCGCCACCTCGCGCGGAATACGGCGCTTCGCGAGCGTCTGCGCGATCGCGGTGCGTCCTTGGCCCTTGCGCGTCACAGCCGCGTACACCAGCTGTTCGGCGAGGTCGGCATCCCCGATCCAGCGCTTGCTCTCCAACTCGGCCACGTGGACTTCTGCGGCGTCGCGGTCGACGCCGTCGGCGACGAGCGCGGCGGTCGCCTCGGCGACCGAGAGGCCTCTGCGCCCCAGCTTCTTCATCAGCCGCCCGAAGGCGGCCTGCAGCTCGGATGCCCGAGCGCGATCGGTCGCGCCGCACTGATCGTCGTCGTAGGCGCGGCGGGCGTCGCCGTCGTCATCCTCGACCCCCGTCGAGCGCCAAGGTGACGGTCCGGGTCGGTCTGCATGTGCCGTCCGCGCCGTGCGTGCCGCCGGCTGGCCCGTTCGGGGTGCGCCGGCGTGTCTGCCGAAGAGAGGTGTCACGGGAGCGAGCCTCTCCGGCTCGCTCCCGTCCTCGGTGAAGTGAACCATCAGGCGGGGCGGCGAGCTGCCAGTTCGTCCTGACTCGGCGCTTCGACGGCCTTCGGCTGGCCGATGCCGAGCTTCGCCTTGATCTTGGCTTCGATGTCGGCGGCGACATCCTCGTTCTTCAGGAGGAAGTTGCGCGCGTTCTCCTTGCCCTGACCCAGCTGCTCGCCGTCGTACGTGTACCAGGCGCCGGACTTCTTGACGATGGCGTGGTCGACGCCGAAGTCGATGAGGCTGCCCTCGCGCGAGATGCCCGTGCCGTACAGGATGTCGAACTCGGCCTGCTTGAACGGGGGCGCCATCTTGTTCTTGACGACCTTGACGCGCGTGCGGTTGCCGACTGCGTCGGTGCCGTCCTTGAGCGTCTCGATTCGGCGGATGTCGAGCCGCACGGACGCATAGAACTTGAGCGCCTTGCCGCCGGCCGTGGTCTCGGGAGAGCCGAAGAACACGCCGATCTTCTCGCGCAGCTGGTTGATGAAGATCATCGTCGTGTTGGTGGTGTTGAGGCCACCCGTCAGCTTGCGCAGCGCCTGCGACATCAGACGAGCCTGCAGACCCACGTGGGAGTCGCCCATCTCGCCCTCGATCTCGGCCTTGGGCACGAGAGCGGCGACCGAGTCGATCACGACGAGGTCGATCGACCCGGACCTGATCAGCATGTCGGCGATCTCGAGCGCCTGCTCGCCCGTGTCGGGCTGCGACACGAGCAGCTCGTCGATGTCGACGCCCAGCTTGCGGGCGTACTCGGGGTCGAGCGCGTGCTCGGCGTCGATGAACGCGGCGATGCCGCCCTGCTTCTGCACATTGGCGATCGCGTGGAGCGTGAGCGTCGTCTTTCCGGACGACTCCGGACCGTAGATCTCGACGATACGGCCGCGCGGGAGCCCGCCGACGCCGAGTGCGACATCGAGGGCGATCGAACCGGTGGGGATCACCTCGACGGGCGCGCGGTCGTCGCTGCCCAGTCGCATGACCGAGCCCTTCCCGAACTGCCGGTCGATCTGGGCGAGGGCCGATTCGAGGGCCTTCTCGCGGTCAGCGGGTGATGGCATGGCGTGCTCCTTATGCTCGCGTTCCGTCGCCTGTAGACTGTCGCGCTCCGTCTCGAGGGCCGATGAGGATGCTGCGACAAGGCGTGTGGTGTCGTTCGACGTGGTTCACGCTAGGGGTGGGCTCCGACATCCGTCTTCGCTCCTCCGGTCGCTGTGGACAGAAACGTCCTCGACACCTGCTGTGCAGGAGCCTACGCGGGGCTCGAACGAACGTTCGACGACACGCCGCGCCTCCGCGCACCGGATTCGCCCCGTCGGTCCGGCCCTGTCGACGGGTCAGCCGCGGCGCGGCTCGAGGCGTCCGACGCCGTACCGGCGCTCGGGCGGCACGTCGGTCTCGACGCACAGAGCGAGCCACACGTCGCGTGGCGGGATGCCGGCATCCAGCGCCTCTGCGGCAGTGCGGCCGCCGACATCCGACAGCACCAGATCAGCGATCAGCGTCGACGCCTGAGCGCCGAACTCGTCGCGAACAGCGCGATCGAACTCACTGCGTCGCATGCGGGGAAGAGAGGCGTCGAGGAGTCAGCGCAGCGACAGTTCCGCGTCGACGGATGCGACCAGATCATCGGGAACGACGTCGGGGAAGCCCTGGAGGCCCTCGAGGACCGAGATGCGGTCGCCGACCTCGCGCATGATGATCGAGATCGGGACGTCGAGCGCTTCAGCGACCGACGCGAGGATCTCGCTCGATGCCTCTTTCTGGCCTCGCTCGACCTCGCTCAGATAGCCGAGTGCGACACTTGCGCGGCTCGCGACCTGACGGAGGGTGCGGCCCTTCTGCTGGCGGAAGTCACGAAGCACTTCGCCGATCTCTTGACGAACCAGGATCATTGTGGGCCCCCTCTCACTTCTCATTCCGCCGTTGTCCGGGTGGACAACAGTACAGCACCGGATGGTGCCAATCTAATCCCGTCCACTGAGGAATGGGTGGGAATCGCTGAATGTAACCGAGCCGAAACACGTTGTGTTCCCGCCGCCACCTCAGAGTTCCTCGAGGCACAGCGCGAGCGCGCGGTCGACGGTCTCCGTGCGGATCTGCTCCCGGGAACCGGGGATCTCGAGGGAGGTGATCCCGGTGCCGTCGGGCGTGACGACCGCGATGTGGACGGTTCCCACGGCCTTGCCGTCCTGGGGATCGGGGCCGGCGACGCCCGTCGTCGAAACACCGACATCCGCGCCGAGCAGGGCGCGGACGCGCTCGGCCATCTGCCAGGCGACGGCGGGATCGACGGCTCCCGCGGACGCGAGGAGGTCGGCATCCACCTTCAGCAGCGACTGCTTCACATCGGTGGCGTACGCGACCACGCCGCCCCGCATGCTCGCCGATGCGCCGGGAACGGAGACGATCGCGGCGGCGAGCAGCCCGCCGGTGAGAGACTCCGCTGTGGCGATCGTCCATCCGTGGCCCGACAGCCGGGCGAGCACCTTTTCGGCGGCGGCATGGGTCATGCGGCGCCACGGCTCTTGCGCGCCTCGCGCACCTCGGTGAGGACGTAGTCGATGCCGCTCACGATCGTGAGCACGACCGCGATCGTCATCGCGACGCCGTTGACCCAGAAGATCCAGTCGCCCACGAGCGTCCACAGCGGAAGGAGCGCCAGCGAGAGGGCGACCGCCTGCGCGAGCGTCTTGAGCTTGCCCATCCACGCGGCTGCCACGACATGGTCGCTCGCCACCACGAAGCGATGGATGGTGATGCCGATCTCGCGGATGAGGACGATGATCGTCACCCACCAGGGCAGCTCGCCGAGGATCGACAGCCCGATGAAGGCGAAGCCGGTCAGGATCTTGTCGGCGAGCGGGTCGAGAAGCTTGCCGAGGTCGGTGACGATGTCGTTGCGGCGGGCCAGGTATCCGTCGAGGCCGTCCGTGGCGATCGCGACGATGAACAGGGCGGCCGCCCACCACCGCAGCGCGCCGTCCGCTCCCCCGTCGGCGAGCAGCATCCACAGGAAAACCGGCGCGCACAGGATCCGCACGATCGTGATCGCGTTCGGCAGCTGCCGTGGGATCGCCATACGGCCGAGCCTACTTGCCGGGCGGCGGATCAGTCCCGTCCGGTCAGGCCCCAGGCGTCTTCGTCATCCTCGCTCTCGACGACCGGGTAGCCGTGGAACTGGGCGTCCACCGGATCGGCGGCTCCGTCCTCGGGCTCGTCCTCGCCGCGGAGGCGCGCCAGGACGCCGGGCAGCTGCTCGTTCGTCACGAGCACATCGCGGGCCTTGGAGCCCTCGGACGGGCCGACGATCTCGCGGGACTCCAGCAGGTCCATGAGGCGCCCGGCCTTGGCGAACCCGACGCGGAGCTTGCGCTGCAGCATCGACGTCGAGCCGAACTGCGTCGAGACGACGAGCTCGGCGGCGGCGAGGAGCAGCTCGAGGTCGTCTCCGATGTCGGCGTCGACCTCCTTCTTCTCCGCGACGACCGCGACATCCGACCTGTACTCCGGCCGTGCCTGGGCGGTGACGTGCGCCACGACCTTCTCGATCTCGAGCTCGCTGACCCAGGCGCCCTGCACGCGGACGGCCTTGGACGCCCCCATCGGCAGGAACAGCGCGTCGCCCTGGCCGATGAGCCGATCGGCGCCCGGCTGATCGAGGATGACCCGCGAATCGGTGACGCTGGTCACCGCGAACGCGAGGCGTGAGGGCACATTCGCCTTGATGAGGCCGGTGACGACGTCCACCGACGGCCGCTGGGTGGCGAGGACGAGATGGATGCCGCTGGCCCGCGCCAGCTGGGTGATCCGCACGATCGAGTCCTCGACATCCCGAGGCGCGACCATCATGAGGTCGGCGAGCTCGTCCACGACCACGAGCAGATACGGGTAGGGCTTGAGGACGCGTTCGCTGCCCGGCGGCAGCTTGACCTCGCCGGAGCGGATGGCGCGATTGAAGTCGTCGATGTGGCGGAAGCCGAAGGACGCGAGGTCGTCGTACCGCATGTCCATCTCTTTCACGACCCACTGCAGCGCCTCGGCGGCCTTCTTGGGGCTCGTGATGATGGGCGTGATCAGGTGCGGGACTCCGGCATACGACGTCAGTTCGACCCGCTTCGGGTCGATGAGCACCATGCGCACGTCTGCGGGCTTCGCCTTCATGAGAAGGCTGGTGATCATCGAGTTGACGAAGCTCGACTTGCCCGATCCGGTGGAACCCGCCACGAGCAGATGCGGCATCTTGGCGAGGTTGGCGACGACGTACCCGCCGCCGACGTCCTTGCCGACGCCGATGGTCATGGGGTGCGTGGAGTTCTGCGCATTCGCCGAGCGGAGGACGTCGCCCAGGGTAACGATCTCGCGGTCGGCGTTCGGGATCTCGACGCCGATCGCGCTCTTGCCGGGGATCGGGGCGAGGATGCGCACCTCGTTGGATGCCACGGCGTACGCGATGTTGTTCGTGAGCGCGGTGATGCGCTCGACCTTGACGCCCGGTCCGACCTCGATCTCGTACTGCGTCACGGTCGGCCCGCGGGAGAATCCGGTGACCCGCGCGTCCACCTGGAACTGGTCGAGGACGCTGGTGATGGCGCGCACGGTGTCGTCATTGGCCTGCGACCGGGCCTTGTGCGGGCTGCCCGCCGCGAGCGCGTTGACCGACGGCAGGCGGTACGGCACGGGCGGCGTCGAACGCGGGCCATCGGATCCGATGCCCGAGAGGCCCGGCAGCACGCCGTCGTCCAGCGGGTCCTGGTCGGAGTCGTCGCGCAGCGACGTGCCGCCCTTCTTCGCGGCCTTGGCGCCCGCGAGCGTCGCCGGGTCGATCACCTCGGTGAGGGCGTCGGTGGGAACCGCCGGCACGATCGGAGTGACGGCCTGGTCGAACCCGCCCTGCGGCGCGCCCGGCTGCAGGAGTTCGGTGAGGTCCTGCGGTCCGATGCCCGTGTCCGGATCCTTCTCGCGACCGGATCTGTTGCGCCGCCACCACGGCAGCGCCTGCGACTGCGCCTCATCGGCGCGAGCGGGTGCGGCATCCGCGCCTCCTGCCGGCTGACCCGCCTCGGCGCCGAACATCCAGTTGTACAGCTGCCCGAGGCGCCGTCCGATGCGGTTCGGGGGGGTCTTCGTGATGATCAGGATGCTGAGCGCCGACAGCACGCCGAGCACGATGTATGCGCCGACATCCCTGAGCAGCAGCGCGAGGGGCTCGCCGATCATCCAGCCGAAGAGGCCGCCCGCCTGGCTGAGCGCCGGGAGTCCCTGATTGGGCTGCGGGCGCCCTCCGGCCACATGCAGGAAGCCGGCGATCGTCAGGATCAACAGCCCGAACCCGATCCCGATGCGTCCGTTGTCATGGACGCTGGCCGGATGCCGGAACATCCAGCCCGCGAGGATCAGGAGGAGGACCGGAAGGATGAACGCCTCGCGCCCGAGCAGGGCCCCGGCGGTGTACGAACTGATGGTCGTGGCGACATCCGAGCCGATGAAGAACCACTCGTTCACCGCGCCGGCGATCGCCAGCAGCACCAGCAGGAACGGGAAGCCGTCGCGCCGCTGATCCTTCTGGAGGGTCTCGGGGCCGAACGCGCGGAACAGACCGCCGGTCGCGTGCGCGAGACCCATCCAGGCGCGCACCAGCAGCGGCGGCTTGTCGGCGTCGCCGACATAGCGCTTGGGCGCCGGGGCCGGCTTGCTTGCGCGAGAGGATGACGAGCCACGCGTCGGCGTGCTCTTCGAGGGCGTGCCTTTGGAGGGCGCGCCTGTGCCTCTGGTCGAACTCGCCATGCCGTCAACGCTACGGCGCGGATCCGACTTTCCGCGGGAACGACGCGGTCTCGTGACCTGACCTGTTCGTCACCGCCCCGACGCTTGCGGTCCGCGGAGGCTCAGCGCAGCCGCTTCACCATCGTGTCGCGGCCGATGCCGCTCTGCGTCACCGCGAAGCCCTCGCTGCGGTACAGCGTGGTGGCGAAGTTGTCGCGCTCGACACTCAGGCTGATCCTCGCATATCCGTTCGCACGAGCGAGGTCGCACAGTCCTTGCAGCAGTGCGCGCCCGACGCCGTGCGCGCGCCAGATGGGGCGCACGCCGATGATGAGCTCGGGCACCCCGGTTCCGACGTAGGCGAAACCCGGATCGCTGCGGGGCAGCATCCGATACCAGGCGGCCCCGATCGGCTCACCGTGCGGACTGAGGGCGACCAGGCCGGCATCCCCCGGTCGCATCCAGCCCGCGACATAACGGCTGTGATCCGAGCTCGTGATGACCTCGTGCTTCGGCCGCGCTCCGCCCCGTCGCCAGTTCGCCGCCTCGACCACCATGTCGCCCAGGAACGCGCCGTCGGCTTGGGTGGCCGGGCGGATGCTGAACGACGAAGCCATGCAGGGGAGTGTAGTGGCGGCCGGTTACGCCTCGATGACGAGCGGGACGATCATCGGGCGGCGACGCAGCGACTGATTGACCCAGCGCCCGATCGTGCGCCGCACGATCTGCGACAGGGCGTGCCGGTCGCGCACCCCCGAGCGCGCTGCTTCGGCGAGCGCCGCGGCGATCTTCGGCTTGACGTCCTCGAACACGGTGTCGTCCTCGGCGAAGCCGCGGGCGTGGATCTCGGGGCCGGTGATGATCTTGCCCGTCGCGGCGTCGACGACGACGATCACCGAGATGAAGCCCTCTTCGCCGAGGATCCGGCGATCCTTGAGGTCGGCATCCGTGATCTCGCCCACCGTCGAGCCGTCGACGTAGACGAACCCGAGGTCGAGCTGGCCGACGACCCGCGCCACGCCGCCCTTGAGATCGACGATCGTTCCGTTCTCGCCGACGATCGTGCGCTCGGCGGCGATCCCGGTGTCCTGCGCGAGCTTGGCGTTCGCGATCAGGTGACGGTACTCGCCGTGGACGGGCAGGACGTTCTTCGGCTTGAGGATGTTGTAGCAGTAGAGCAGCTCACCCGCGGCGGCGTGGCCCGAGACGTGCACTTTGGCGTTGCCTTTGTGCACCACGTTCGCGCCGAGCTTCGTGAGTCCGTCGATCACGCGGTAGACGGCGTTCTCGTTGCCCGGGATGAGGCTCGACGCGAGGATCACGGTGTCGCCATGCCCCGGCTCGATCTCGTGATCGAGGTTGGCCATGCGGCTGAGCACGGCCATCGGCTCGCCCTGCGAGCCGGTCGACATGTAGACGATCTTGTCGTCCGGCAGATCCCGGGCCTTCTTGTACTCGATCAGCACCCCTTCGGGCACGTGCAGGTAGCCGAGGTCCGACGCGATCGTCATGTTGCGCACCATGCTTCGTCCGAGGAGCGCCACCCGGCGGCCGTGGGCGGCGGCGGCATCCAGCACCTGCTGCACCCGGTGCACGTGACTCGAGAAGCTGGCGACGATCACGCGGCGGGGCGCCTTGCCGATCACCTGGTCGAGCACCGGCCCGATCGACCGCTCGAGCGGCGTGAAGCCGGGCACGTCGGCGTTCGTGGAGTCGACGAGGAAGAGGTCCACCCCCTCCTCGCCCAGCCGCGCGAAGGCGCGGAGGTCGGTCAGCCGGCCGTCGAGCGGCAGCTGGTCCATCTTGAAGTCGCCGGTTGCGAGCACGGTTCCGGCGGGGGTGCGGATCGCCACCGCGAGCGCATCGGGGATCGAGTGGTTGACCGCGATGAACTCCAGGTCGAACGGCCCGAGGCTCTCGTGCTGGCCTTCGGTGACCGTCAGGCTGTACGGCCGGATCCGATGCTCTTTCAGCTTCGCCTCGGTCAGGGCGAGGGTGAGGCCCGAGCCGATGATCGGGATGTCCTGCTTCAGCCTCAGAAGGTACGGCACCGCCCCGATGTGGTCCTCGTGACCGTGCGTGAGGACGAGTCCGACGACGTCGCCGAGCCGGTTCTTGATCGGCTCGAAGTCCGGCAGGATCAGGTCGACGCCGGGCTGGTGCTCCTCGGGGAACAGCACTCCGCAGTCAACGATGAGGAGCTTGCCGGCGTATTCGAAGACGGTCATGTTGCGACCGACCTCGCCGAGCCCACCGAGCGGAGTGACCCGCAGGGTTCCGGCTTCGAGAGCGGGCGGGTCGTACACGGTGCTGGACATCAGTCACCCTCCTGGGATGCCGCGGCATCCGCATCTGCGCTGCATCGGGCGCGCATCTCGGTCATCGCGTCGTGCCGGAGACCTTCGGCAGCGCCCCACCCGCCGCGGCGTTGCGGTCGGGACGGAAGTTCGAGAAGTCCGCGCCGGGCACGTCGCGGACGAGCGCCAGCTCGTCCTCGATCTTCGCGGCCTCCCATTCCTCGGGGCCGACCAGCGGGAGCCGCACGCGCGGGCTTCCGATCCGGCCGAGCCCGTGGAGGATGTACTTCGCCGAGACGGTTCCCGGCACGTGGGTCATGACCGCCCGGACGAGCGGCTCGAGCTGCCGGTGCTCGGCGGTCGCCGCCGCGAGATCGCCGCGGTTCACGGCATCCACGATCACTCGATAGGGCTGCGCGGCGATGTTCGCCGTGACGCCGATGAGTCCGGTCGCCCCGATCGAGAGGTGCGGCAGCACGTTGGCGTCGTCGCCCGAGAAGTACATCAGGTCGGTCTGGTTGAGCACGCGGCTGACCTCGCTGAAGTCGCCCTTGGCGTCCTTGATCGCGAGCACGTTCGGGTGCTTCGCGATGCGCAGGATCGTCTCGTACTGGATCGGCACACCGGTGCGCCCGGGGATGTCGTACAGGATGACGGGAAGATCCGTGGCGTCTGCGACCAGGCGGAAGTGGGTCAGGACGCCGGCCTGCGTGGGCTTGTTGTAGTACGGCGTGACGATCATGATCCCGTCCGCGCCGGCCTTCTCGCTGGCCCGGTAGAGCTCGATCGCGTGCGCCGTCTCGTTGGAGCCGCCGCCGGTGATGATCCTGGCGCGGCCGGATGCGACATCCTTGCCGACTTCGACGAGCCGGATCTTCTCGGCATCCGTCAGCGTGCTCGTCTCACCGGTCGTGCCCGTCACGACGATGCCGTCCGCGCCGGCCGTGATGACATCGTCGATGTGCTTCTGGACGGCGGGCCAGTCGACCTCGCCGTCGGCCGTCATCGGGGTGACGAGCGCGACGAGCACCTGCCCGAAGGGATTGCCCGTGTGCGTCATGGCTTCAGGGTATCGGCTCGAGGGCGCGGGGCCTCCCCCGCGTCACGGGTGCTCGCTACGCTGGCGCCACACCCGCGATTCGAGGGAGGTCATCGTGCTCGCACTCGAAGCGATCGTCGCGATCGGCGTCATACTCGTCGTCGCCGCGGTGGCGGCGCCCCGGCTGCGGATACCGCTGGCACTCGTCCAGGTCGCGGCGGGCGTCCTGCTCGGATTCATCCCCGCGCTGCGGGACGTGCAGCTGCCGTCCGAGGCCGTCCTGCTGCTGTTCCTGCCGGCGATCCTGTTCTGGGAGAGCGTCACCACCTCCCTGCGCGAGAGCCGCCGCTACGTGCGCGTCATCCTCCTCAACGGCACCGTGCTCGTGGTGCTGACGGCGTTCGCCGTTGCGGGAGTGGGGGTGTGGTTCGGGATGCCGTGGGCCGTCGCCCTCGTGATGGGAGCCGCGCTCGCACCCACCGATGCGACCGCCGTGGGAAACCTCGCGGCGGGACTCCCGCTGCGACAGCGCACGCTGCTTCGCGCCGAGAGCCTCATCAACGACGGCACGGCGCTCGTGATCTTCGGTCTCGCAGTCAGCGTGGCGGCCGGAGTCGCGCAGTTCACCCCCTGGTCGGTGACCTGGGCGCTGGCCGTCTCGTACCTCGGCGGGATCGCGATAGGGCTCGCTGTCGGCTTCATCGGCTCTTACCTGCGGCGAATGAGCAACACCCTCGCCAGCAACGTGGCGATGATCGTGACCCCCTTCGTCGCGTTCCTGGTCGCCGAGCTCATCCACGCCTCGGGCGTGCTGGCGGTGGTCGTCTGCGGACTGCTCATGAGCCAGCGCGGCGCGCGGATCGCCCGCGCGGAGGCCCGGGATCAGGCCCGCTCGTTCTGGACGCTGACGACGTACATCCTCAACGGGGCCCTGTTCGTCCTGATCGGCCTCGAACTGCAGGTCGTGGTGCGGGCTCTGCCTTCGGGCGACCTGTGGTTCGGCGTGCTCCTCGGCCTGATCGTGTGGCTCGCGCTGATCGTGGTCCGGATGGCCTTCACGTTCGCCGCGACGGGCGTCATCCGGACCCTCGATCGCCGTCCCTACCAGCGGACGCTGCGCGCCCCGACGCGCGCGCTCGTCATGAACGCCTTCGCCGGGTACCGCGGTGCCGTGTCGCTCGCGGCCGCACTCGCGATCCCGCTCTCGGTCGTGGGCGGCGGCCCTTTCCCAATGCGCAACCTCATCGTCTTCGTGACAGCGGTGGTGATCGTCCTGACCCTCGCCGTGCAGGGACCGCTGTTCCCGGCGCTCGTGCGCTGGGCGCGGCTGCCCGCCGACAGTGTGGAGGACGAGCGCCTCCTCGCACAGACCGAGTCCACGCGTGCCGGACTCGCAGCCCTGCCGGGCCTCGCGGCATCGCTCGGCGTCGATGACGACGTGCGCGACAAGGTGGCCCGGGAGGCCGAGCGGCATCTCGCCGCGCTGGAGGTGGACGGTGAGACGCAGGATGGCGCCGAGACCGCGCGGGCCAAGGAGCAGTATGTGCGCCTCCGGCTCGCCCTGATGCAGGTCAAGCGGGAGACCGTGCTGCGCCTGCGCGACGAACGGCGCATCGACGACACCGTCGTGCGGGCGGTCGGCGCCCAGCTGGACCTGGAGGAGCTGCGGATCACCGGGCGCGAAGTCGAGTGAGAGGCGGCGAGTTCAGGCGATCACGCGGAATCCGTCCGATTCCGCGTGGACTGTCCTGATCTCGGCAACTCACCTGATCTGGACGCCGCCCGAGCAGCGGGGCGGCGAGGTCGACCCAGCTCAGCGGCCGGTCTCGCCGGCCTTGACCACGATGGATGCCGGGACCACCCGCGTGAGCGCGATGAGCAGCTTGTAGCGCAGCGACGGGATCGAGACCGCCCTGCCGCGCGCTGCGTCGCGCAGGGCCGCTCGCACGACGTCGGGGGCGTTGAGCCACATCAGTCGCGGGACGCCCTCGTCTCCGGGCGGCAGTCCGAGCCGCTCGTGGAAGCCGGTGTGGACGAACCCCGGGCACACCGCGGTCACCGTCACTCCTCGTGGACCGTATCGCACGTTCGCCCAGCGGCTGAAGCTGATGACCCAGCCCTTCACGGCGCCATACGTGCCGCGTGGGATGAACCCGGCGACCGAGGCGACGTTGATGATGCGTCCGCCCCCCCGGGTCAGCATCGGGCCGAGGGCGGCGTGGGCGAGTCGCATCGGCGCCTCGACGTGCAGGGCGAGGTGCCGCGCCTCCTCCTCGATGTCGTTGCGCTCGAACGCGAGCGGAAGCCCGTAGCCCGCGTTGTTGACGAGGATCTCGATCGGGCGCTCGTCGTCCTCCAGGCGCTCGACGACCTTCTCGCGCTGCTCCGGTTCGGTCAGGTCCGCCGCGAGCACTTGGACGCCGATCCCATACCTCCCGCGCAGCGATGTCGCCACCGATTCGAGGGCGTCCTCGTCGCGGGCGACGAGGATCAGATCGGCGCCGCGCTCAGCGAGCTGCCGGGCGAACTCGGCGCCGAGCCCGGAGCTCGCGCCGGTGATGAGAGCGGTCCTGGCCATGGCTACGAGCCTAGGTCGCCGACGCGAGGAGGCATCACGGCGAGTGCGGATGCCCCGCTACGGGGCCACGCGCCCGTTCGCGTTGAAGGCCGCACGGGTCAGCGGCATGAGCTCGCCCCAGATCGCCTCCATCTTCTCGGCGCACATCTCGATCTCGCGCTGCGGGAATGAGGGGAAGTGCGTCCCTTCGACCTTGGTGCGAAGCGACAGGAAGTTCATGAGCGAGCGCGCGTTCATCGTCACGTACATCGACGAGTAGATGTTGAGGGGCAGCACGATGCGCGCCACTTCGCGGGCGACCCCGGCGTCGAGCATCCGCTGGTATGCGTCGAAGGCGAAGCTCGCGGCGTCGCGCGTGGCCGTATCGACGAGCGCATACTGCTCCTCGCTGCCCGGGAGGAACTCGTAGGCGCCCGGCTTGCCGATCTGCAGGAGGTTGCGCTCCGGCCCCGGGACGTAGAACACCGGGCGGAGCTCGCGATAGCGACCCGATTCCTCGTTGTAGGACGCGATGCGATGGCGCATGAACTCGCGGAAGACGAAGATCGGCGCCTGGACGTAGAACGTCATGGAGTTGTGCTCGAAGGGCGACCCGTGGCGGTCGCGCATCAGGTAATTGATGAGCCCGCGGTCGCGCGCGGTCGCCTCGGTGCCGGCGGCAGCGGCGTCCAGCGTCTGCTCCCCTTGCGTCGAGACCCGGGCAGCGAAGAGGACGTCTGAATCGGATGCGCTGGAGCGGACGATCTCCACTGTCACGTCGCTGCGGAACTCGATCTCGGGCGGGGCGGGAGCCGTGTCGTCAGTCACGCGGCCAGACTACCGGGGCGGGGCCCGTCGACAGCCTCAGGCATGAGCAGGTTTGTTACGGCCCGCGCGTCATACTCGCGACATCCGGGATCCATTCAGGCGCAACGAGATAGCCTGATCAGCTGTGACCTTCGTGAGCGCTCTCATAGGCCTCGCCCTCCTGCTGACGGCGACGGTCGCCGTCGGCGTCTTCCTGCAATGGCGCCAGGGCCGCCCCAGTCGGCACGTCGTCCACGAGGTCGTCGAGCCGGTCCGCCTCGGTGCCGACGCGCTCGGCGAAGTCGCCACGCTGCTGCAGTTCAGCACCGAGCTGTGCGCCCGCTGTCCGGGGGTCCACCGGACGCTCCGGACGATCGCCGATGGTCGCGACGGGGTCCGGCACCTCGATGTCGACCTGACGCATCGCCCGGACATCGCGAAGCACTTCCACGTGCTGCAGACCCCGACGACCCTCGTGCTCGACCGCAACGGAGTCGTGCAGACCCGGTTCGGGGGCGTGCCGAGCCGGGAAGTGCTCGAACTCGAGTTGAACCGCCTCACCGGAGAGGATGCCAATGTCTGATCGACTCGATGCCGCTGCGACAGCAGGTTCGCACACGGCCGCCCACGCGGGAGGCTCCTCCGCGCGCGGGATCGACTCGCGCGGCCCGCGCTTCGCGGCCGGCATCACCTCGCTCCTGCTGCTCATCGCCGTCTTCCTGGGTCTCACCGGGCTTTCGACGTCGGCCGATCTCGCCGACGCCACTGTCGCGGAGCGGGCCCTCGACCCCGGCTTCCTCCTGCTGCTCGTCACCGCGCTCCTGTTCCTGTGGGGCGTCATGTCGCCCCGCACGGCGCCGTGGGGTGTGGTCTACCGGAAACTCGTTCAACCGCGACTCGGTCCGCCGAGCGAACTCGAAGACCCGCGCCCGCCCCGCTTCGCGCAAGGGGTCGGACTCTTCGTCGTCGGGGTGGGCCTCGTGCTGCACCTGCTCGGCGTGCCGTGGGCCCTGCCGGTCGCTGGGGCCTCGGCCTTCGTCGCCGCCTTCCTCAACGCCGTGTTCGGGCTGTGCCTCGGCTGCCAGCTCTACCTGCTGCTGCAGCGCGCCGGCCTCGTGGGGCGTGAGCGCCCCGCTGGCGCCTGACGCAGAGGCCGCCCACCATGTCCGCCACCGCGCGATGTCAACCCATCGCGCACCGCGAGCCGCGCGGTTAGGCTGACCGCGATGCGCCCCGGCCGCGGGCGCGCGTGGACACAGGAGGTTCCCGATGACCGTCACGAGCGAAGCCACCACCGCTTGGAAGGGCTCCCTCATCGAGGGTTCCGGCACCGTCAGCCTGGTCTCGTCGGGGCTCGCCACCTTCGACGTCGACTGGAAGGCCCGAAGCGAGGGCTCGACCGGCATCACCACTCCCGAAGAACTCCTCGCCGCGGCGCACTCGTCGTGCTTCAGCATGGAGTTCTCGTCGCAGCTCGCGAAGAACGGCACCCCACCGGAGTCGATCGAGACGACGGCATCCGTGACCTTCCAGAAGGGCGTCGGGATCACCGGAAGCCATCTCAACGTGAACGCCGTCGTACCCGGGATCAGCCCTGAGGACTTCGAGCGCCTTGCCGAGAACGCGCGGTCAGGATGCCCGGTCTCGCGCGCGCTGGCCGGCATCGACATCACCCTCGAGGCGACGCTTGCCTGAAGCGGGCAGCGGCGCGACCGGCATCCATCGTGTGGTCGTCGCCGGAGCGTCCGGACTCATCGGCTCCGCGCTCGTGGATCAGCTGCGCGCCGACGACGTCGAGGTCGTCACCCTCGTCCGCCGACCCCCCGAGCGACCGGGCGAGGTCGAATGGCTCACCGGTCCGGATCCGTTCGACCCGGGGGTTCTCGAGGGCGCGGACGCCGTGGTGGGGCTGAACGGTGCGAGCATCGGGCGCTTCCCGTGGACCGCGAAGTATCAGAGCACGCTCGTCTGGTCTCGCGTCACCCCCACGCGCGCGATCGCGCGGGCGGTGCGAGAGCTCGGAGCTGATGCGCCGGCCTTCGTGTCGGCCTCGGCGGTCGGGTACTACGGTTCGTCGGTCGGCAGGCGGTTGCCCGAGGCCGCACCCCGCGGCGAGACGTTCCTGGCGGATCTGTGCGGCGAGTGGGAGTCGGCCGCCCTCGCTGCCGGCGACAAGGCGCGGGTGGCGCTTCTCCGCACGGCGCCGATCGTCCACCGACAGGGCGTGCTCGCGCCGCTGATGCTGCTCACCCGCCTGGGCGTCAGCGGTCCCATCGGCCGCGGCACCCAGGTGTGGCCGTGGATCACGCTCGAGGACGAGGTGCGTGCGATCCGCCACGTGATGGCCGCCGGCATCACCGGTCCGGTGAACCTGGCGGGTCCCACCCGGGCGACCGCGAACGATCTCGGCTTCGCACTCGCGGTGCGGATGAACCGCCCGTACGTGCTGCGCGCCCCGGCGTGGGCGATCTCGCTGGTGCTCGGCGCCGACGCCACCGAGGCGCTGCTCACGGCTGATCTGGACATCGTTCCGGACGTGCTCGACCGGACGGGGTTCACGTTCCTGCATCGGACGGTCGAAGAGGCCATCGCCGCGGCCGTGCCGGCGGCGGGTCAGCCGGCCTGACCTCGGCGCTGCGCACCCTCGAGCCGGATCGCCGAGCGCACCGCCTCGCGCGCCCGTCGACGGTCGCCCGCCGCGTCGTACGCGAGCCCCAGCCGGTACCACGCGCGCCAGTCGTCCGGATGCGCCTCGACATCCATCCGATACGCCGGGAACACGGCATCCGCATCCGCGCGGATGACCCGGCCGCTCGGACGCACCGCGACCTCGTCGTCGGGCAGACCACCCTCGGACTCCAGTCGTCGCCCGAGCCGCTCGGCGCGGACGCCGAACCACAGCTCGCGCCCGAGCGCCCAGGCGGCGACGAGCGGAAGGACGACGAGGGCCGCTCCGAGGGCGATCGCGATCGGCTCGTGCGCCGTGAGCAGCAGCCAGGCGCGCTGCGCGACGAAGCCGATGTACAGGGCGAGGAGCGCCGCCATGACGGCGACGCCGACGCGCACGCTCATGCGCCGGTCGTGCGAGCGACCTGCCCTGGCACTCCGCCTTCGTCGACGGGTCGCTCCGGGCTGCGCTCGGGACGGCGGATGCCGATGTCTACGAAGCTGTCGAGTCCGACGGTGACGCCCCGCGCGTCGCGGGCGGCGAGGAGCGCGAGCCGGATACCGGGACCGTATGCGAGCGCCGGCTCGATGGTGTCGTGGACGATGGTGAGCGACTCCCCCGCACCCGAGAGGATCGTCTCCTGACGCGCCACCACGCCGGGCCTGCGCAGCGAGTGGATGGGGATGCTGGCCACCTGCTGGCCGCGCGCTCGCTGGTCGACATGGGGCGACTCGACGGGGCCGACGGTCGCGCGGGCCGCGGCGATGACCTCGGCCGTTCGTATCGCCGTGCCGCTGGGCGAGTCGACCTTGGTCTCGCGATGCGCCTCGACGATCTCGATCGACGGGAAGAACGGAGCGGCCGCAGCCGCGATCGCGGAACCCAGCACCGAGCCGAGCGAGAAGTTCGGGATGAACACCGCGCCGGTTCCGGCCGCCTCGACGAGCGGTCTGACCAGCGCGATCCGCTCAGCAGACCAGCCCGAGGTGCCCACGAGGAGATTCGCGCCCCGTTCGATGGCCGCGCGCACGACGTCGATCGACACCGCCGCCGTCGAGGCGTCGACGACCAGATCGGCGCCGTCGAGCTCGGCCAGGTCGGACTTCGAAGACAGCGCGGCGACGATCTCGAACTCGTCGGACTCGTCGATCACCCCGCTGATGATCCCCCCGAGCTTGCCGGTGCCCCCCACGATGGCCACGCGCGTCGTCATGGGAACCATCCTAGGCGGGCGGTCCGCAGCGGCCCGGCCCATCGGGGCCGCCTACGCTGGTGGGGTGGTCTCGCTGCGCCCCTCCCCCGTCGACGCCCCCGATGCACACGCACTGCTGGTGGCGTACTTCACGTCGCGCGAGATCGGCTTCGCCCACCAGAACGTCGTTTACACGGCCACCTTCCCCGATCCCGCGGTGTTCCAGCCGCCGGCAGGGGTGTTCGTCCTCGTCGAAGACGAGCACGCCGGACCGGTGGGCTGCGGCGGCATCCGGCTCATTCCGGACGGTCCCCTCGGACGTCGCTACGAGGTCAAGCACCTGTACCTGAGCCCGCAGACACGAGGCAGAGGCTGGGGCCGGCTGCTCCTGGACGATCTCGAGCGCCGGGCCATCGCATTCGGAGCGCGGGAACTCGTGCTCGACACCCACCACTCGCTCGAGGCCGCCGGCGGACTGTACGCGACTTCGGGGTTCGTCGAGATCGAGCCCTACAACGACAACCCCAACGCGACGCGGTGGTACGCGAAGACCCTGGTCGGCGCGGGCGCGCCCGAGGGCGCCGACGGACCCGGGCGCTATACCGGGTAGATCTCGGGGAGGCCCGTCCGCAGCTCCACCGGCAGGTGCGCCATGTCGTTGTGCGACAGCAGCGTCCACGGCCGACCCTGCCGCTGCGCGATCACGCTCAGCCCGCAGTGCGCCTGGTTGAGCGTCATCCATCGCCAGTCGGGGGCCTGGAGCACCTCGCGGATGAACCAGCCGATCACGAAGTTGTGCGTGATCAGCAGCTCGTGGACCTCGCCGCGCTTGCGCACCAGGAATTCGCTGACGGCATCCGCCATCTGAGCGCTGCCCGCTTCGACCTCGGCTTGGGTAACCGAGCCGAAGAAGGGCTCGAACACCGCAGGGGTCTCGCTCGTCATCCCGGTCGGGACGCAGTCGAACAGCAGCGCCGAGGGCTGCGGAGAAAGCGACGGCATCCGCTCGGCGACGGCGCGCGCCGTCTGACTCGCGCGCTCGAGCGGGGAATGCCAGACCGCGTCGAACGGGACTCCCGACAGCCGGTCGGCCAGCAGTGCGGCCTGCCTGCGGCCGCGCGGCGAAAGGCGTCCGTCTACGAGGCCATGCTCGGCGTCCTGGTGCTCGCCATGCCGCACCAGATAGATGTAGTGCGTCACGCAGCTCACTCCGTCGGGATTCGCGGCCCCCGCAGGGGCACTCCTCCACCTTATGTCACCGGTGCGACGTCTCCCGCGAACGGGCTATTCGGCGGCGCGGGCGATGTCCGAGAGGTGCGCGCGGCTGAGCGGGATGCCGACTCCCTGGACGAGCTCCTGGACGTGCTGCGGGGCGTACGCGTTGATGATCGGCGCAGTGACGAGCTTCTGCGCGAGCAGCCACGCCACCGCCACTGCGGCATCCGGCACACCGAGCTCGGTGCCGACCACGTCGAGCGCGCGCAGCGTGCGGCTGCCGCGGCGGTTCACGTTCGCAGCGAGCTGCGCGCCGCGCACCGACAGGCTTCCGCGAGTGCGGGTGCGGTGGCGGCCGGCGAGGAACCCGTGCTCGAGCCCGTGCGACGGAGTCACCGCCATGCCCTGGGCGCCGGCCACGAGGCGCAGGTCGGCATCGAACTCGTGGCGGCGCAGCACGTTGAACGGCACGTCCAGCACGGTGATGCGCGGATAGCCCGCCGAAGCGAGGATGCGGGCCTCGACCAGCTGCGCCGCCGTGGTGCCGACCGCACCGATCGCCGCGACCTTGCCCGACTCGACGAGCCACTCCGCTGTCGCGAGGGTGTCCTCGAGCGCCGTAGCCGAATCGGTCGTGGCGTCGAGGTACAGTACGTCGAGGCGATCGGTGCCGAGTCGCGTCAGCGACGCTTCGACGGCACGCACGAGGTTGACCGGCCCGAGTCCGGGATTGTCGGGGTGCCCGCCGATGCGCACCGTCAGCACGATCTCGTCGCGCAGGCCCCGCGAGCGCAGCCACTGTCCGATGATGTGCTCACTGCGGCCGGCCGAGAAGCTGTCCGCGGTGTGCACGGCGTTCCCGCCGAGTTCGACATACGCGTCGAGGATCTCGTGGCTGGATTCCAGGTCGACATTCCACCCGAACTCGGCGCCGCCGAGGATGAGCGGGAAGATGGTCGCGCCCGTCTCGCCGAGTGCGACACGGAGATTGCGCCCGACCGGCGGACCCTGCACCGGAATCGGGGCGGACGGGTGCAGTGAGGTCGGCTCGTCGGTGGCCTCAGGGCTCGCCGACGAGAGCGTCGAGCCGATGCCGAAGAACGCCATGTGCCACCCCCTCACGAGGACTCCTGCGGAGCTCCTCGTGATCGCCTTTTCCACACCCCCCGGCGCGGTACTTTGAGGGTAAGGCAGTCCGGTCGACGGACCGTTCAGTGAACGGTCCTGTCGGTAAACTTTTCATAACACTTGCGTCACGGTCGGGTGCGGATGCCGCAATCTGTCCCCCTTTCGGTGGACAGCCAGAGCGAAACCCGCCCGTTGCCGCCCGAATCGGTGGTCTCACCGTGCAGGTTGCGTTCGCGGGCGCGAGCGCGCTTCGACAGCGACGCCCGCCTCCTCGTGAAAGGAGACGGGCGTCGTTCTGATACGGGTGGGTGGGCCTTATGTGTCGTCACACCGCCGAAGGCTCAGCCTCGGGGCCTTCCCACGCCGAAGGCTCAGCCTTCGGCGGGAGGAACCTCCGCGCCGTGGCTGGCCGCGTCGCGACCCTCCTGGTCGGCCGGCTCCTCGAGCACGGGCTCGAGCGAGAGCTTGCCGCGGTCGTCCACCTTGGTGATTCGCACGAGCAGCTTCTGACCCACACCGAGCACGTCCTCGACGTTCTCGACGCGCTTGCCGCCGGCGAGCTTGCGGACCTCGCTGACGTGCAGCAGGCCGTCCTTGCCGGGCAGGAGCGAGATGAACGCGCCGAAGGTCGCGATCTTCACGACGGTGCCGAGGAACTGCTCGCCGACCTCGGGGTTGGTCGGGTTCGCGATCGCGTTGACCTGGGCGCGGGCGGCCTCGGCCGACGGGCCGTCGACGGCGCCGATGTAGACGGTGCCGTCCTCCTCGATGGAGATGTCGGCGCCGGTCTCGTCCTGGATCGCGTTGATCGTCTTGCCCTTGGGCCCGATGAGCTCGCCGATCTTGTCGACCGGGATCTGCACGCTGATCACGCGCGGCGCAGTCGGAGCCATCTCGTCCGGACCGTCGATCGCGGCGTTCAGCACGTTCAGGATCGTGATGCGGGCGTCGTGGGCCTGCTGCAGCGCGGCCGACAGCACCGACGACGGAATGCCGTCGAGCTTCGTGTCGAGCTGGATCGCGGTCACGAACTCGCTCGTGCCGGCGACCTTGAAGTCCATGTCGCCGAGCGCATCCTCGGCGCCCAGGATGTCGGTCAGCGCCGCGTAGCGGGTCTGGCCGTCGACCTGGTCGGATACGAGACCCATCGCGATGCCCGCGACCGGTGCCCGCAGGGGCACTCCGGCGTTCAGCAGCGAGAGCGTGGACGCGCAGACCGAGCCCATCGACGTCGAGCCGTTGGAGCTCAGCGCCTCGGAGACCTGGCGGATGGCGTAGGGGAACTCGTCGCGGGCGGGAAGCACCGGCACGAGGGCGCGCTCGGCGAGGAAGCCGTGCCCGATCTCGCGACGCTTCGGGCTGCCGACCCGGCCGGTCTCACCGGTCGAGTAAGGCGGGAAGTTGTAGTGGTGCAGGTAGCGCTTGTGCGTCACCGGCGACAGCGAGTCGATCTGCTGCTCCATCTTGAGCATGTTCAGCGTCGTGACGCCCAGGATCTGGGTCTCGCCGCGCTGGAAGATCGCCGAGCCGTGGACGCGCGGGATGACCTGCACCTCGGCGTCGAGCGGACGGATGTCGGCGAGCCCGCGTCCGTCGATGCGGACGCCATCGGTCAGGATGCGTCCGCGCACGATCTTCTTCGTGACCGACTTGTAGGCGGCGGAGAACTCCAGCGTCGCGACGGCGGGGAGCTCCCCGGCCTCGACGGCGGCTAGCAGCTCGCCCTTGACCCGGTCCTTGACCGCGTCATCCGCGTTCTGACGGTCCTGCTTGTCGGCGATCTGGTAGACATCCACGAGGTCGCCGTACGACCGGCCCGCGACGAAGTCGTACGTCTGCTGGCTGTAGGGCAGGAAGACCGGGTACTCCTGGATCTCCTTGGCGGCGGTGCTCGCGAGCACGGCCTGCGCGTCCGCGAGCTGCTTGAGGAACGGCTTCGCCGCCTCGAGACCCTGCGCGACGACCTCTTCGCTGGGCTTGGTGGCGCCCGCCTTGATCAGGTTCCAGCTGTGCTCGGTGGCCTCGGCCTCGACCATCATGATCGCGACGTCTTCGTTTCCTGCGGCATCCGTCACGACCCGACCGGCGACGATGAGATCGAACACGGCCTCTTCGAGCACCTTGGTGTTCGGGAACGCGACCCACTGGTCGGCGTGGTCGCCGTGGCCCGGGACGAGCGCGAGGCGGACGCCGGCGATCGGACCCGAGAACGGCAGACCCGAGATCTGCGTCGACGCCGAGGCCGCGTTGATCGCGAGCGCGTCGTAGAACTCACCCGGCGCGATCGAGAGCACCGTGACGACGATCTGGATCTCGTTGCGCAGACCCTCGACGAACGAGGGACGCAGCGGCCGGTCGATCAGGCGGCAGACCAGGATCGCCTCGGTCGAGGGACGCCCCTCGCGACGGAAGAACGAACCGGGGATCTTCCCCGCGGCGTACGAGCGCTCTTCGACGTCGACGGTCAGCGGGAAGAAGTCGAAGCCCTCGCGGGGCTGCTTGCTCGCGCTGGTCGCAGAGAGGAGCATCGTCTCCTCGTCGAGGTACGCGGCGACGGCGCCCTGCGCCTGCTGCGCGAGACGTCCGGTTTCGAACCGGACCGTGCGGGTGCCGAAACGTCCGTTGTCGAGGACAGCTTCGGCGAATGTGATTTCAGGACCTTCCAAGAGGTCTCTCCTTTTCATTTCAAGGGAGCGCGTCGCCGGCCCCGTGTGGGCAGCGGGCGCTGTGCCCTTGCTTCGACCCGCGCACCCGTGTGGCGCGCGAGCATTTCGCGAAAGGAGCAGGAACAGGCAGTTATTGGCGCGCGGGAATGACTCCGTGAGTACCGCCGACGCTGGCCACCAGTAGAAGACCACCCTCCCGACACGGGGAGAGGAACCCACCACAGGGGACCAGCTTCCTGCCGGCCTGCTCCATGAGCTCGTATTGAATTGAGCGGATGCCGCAAGGCAACCCGATCCAGCCTACCAGTGAGGCGGTGACGAACGGACTGCACGGCATCCGTCCCGCGATGACAGCCGAGCGCGTCGTGCGTAGGGTGGATCCATGAGCACCGATGAGAAGCCGACCGGCGCCGCTTCAGACGACATGAAGCGCAAGTTCAAGGAGGCGCTCGACAAGAAGAACGCGCAGCACCGTGAAGGCGAGGCGCACCTGGACGGCGATTCCGTCGTGCACGGATCCCACGGCCCGGCCTCGCTGAAGCGCGAGTTCCGTCGCAAGAGCGGCTGACACGGTTCGGAGGACTGCGGTGAGCGACTTCCGGGAACGGATCCCCGACGACGATCGGGATGCCTCGGTGGATGACGAGGACGAACTCGAGCTTCCTCCGGCGACGCTCGATCCGATGGAGTCGATCGAGGACGACGTCGACGAACTCGCCCTCGAGGAGCGTGAGTCGGCGATCGAAGCGGGAGAGATCGAGCCCTGACGCCCGAGCGGTGACCGCTCATGCGGACGACGACCGGCGTGCGCTGCGCTTGGGGCGGAGTTCCACGTAACCCTCGTGCTTGGCCGCGAGTCCGTCGCCGGCCGCTCGACCGGCAAGCCGGCGCCGCAGCCACGGCAGACCGTGCGACCGCGCCCACCCGAGGCGGCCCAGGTGGGAAGGCGGGTCTTCCTCGTCGGCGTGGAGCACGGCATCCAGCCCGCCCAGCGCTTCGGCATCGGGAACGCCGAGCACTTCAGCGGCCCGATAGGCCAGCAGCCGATGGCCCTGGGTGCGCAGGTGCACGGCATCGTCGGCCCACAGCTCCGGCTCTCCGATCGCCGGGTGCGCCTCGAGGTCGAGGAGCATCGCTCCCGTCTCGGCCGCGATGGCCCGCAGGTGCGCGGAGTACGCCGCGAATCGCCGAGCCAGCAGTCGCGCGATCCTGCGACGCGGCAGGAACGGGGTCACCAGCAGCACGTCGCAGCCGGCGGCACGCAGCGTCCGGATGCCGTCCGCCAGCGAATCGGCGAGGCGCCGGGGATCGGCATTCCACTTCACGAGGTCGTTCGCGCCGATGAGCACCGACACGAGGTCGGGCCGCAGCTCGATCGCCTTCGGGATCTGCTCCTCGAGCACGTGCCGCACCCGGCGGCTGCGCACCGCGAGGTTGGCGTACCGGAATCGCTCGCCACCGGTTCGGGCGTATGCGAGGAGCATCGCCAGACGATCCGCCCATCCTCGGTACTCGTCGTCGGGAACCCTCGATCGGTCGCACAGACCTTCGGTGATCGAGTCGCCGAGGGCGATGTACCGCGCCCACCGCGGCTGACCGGCGCCGGCGGACGCGGTGGCGGGCAGCGCAGGCGCGGCAGGACGCGTCGCCGCACGTGCCATCAGCGCGTCGTCGATCGGCCGCAGCCTCACCGCATCCTCGTAGTGTCCGACGAGCTGGTGACCGAGAGCCTCCCAGGTGCGGGTGTGAACGGACTCCCGTGCGGCGGCGCCGAAGGCGCGGCGCTTGCCCGCGTCTCCGACCAGGTCGGCGACGCGGCTGCGCAGATCCACGAGATCTCCCGGACGGTAGAGCCACCCGTCGATGCTGCTGCGCACGAGGTCCAGCGGCCCGCCGCGGCCCGTGGCGACGACCGGAACGCCGCTCGCCAGGGCCTCCTGGACGCCTTGGCAGAACGTTTCGCTCTCGCCGGGGTGCACGAACACGTCGAGGCTCGCCACGGCCTCGGCGAGCGCGTCCCCGGCGAGGAAGCCCAGGAACGCGGCATCCGGCAGCTCCTGCTCGAGCTGTGCGCGCGACGGTCCGTCGCCGACGATCACGAGCCGGATGCCGGGAATCCCCGCGATCGCGCGAAGGTCCTCGACCTGCTTCTCGGGGGCGAGCCGCCCGACGTAGCCGACCAGGAGCCGGCCGTCGGGGGCGAGCCGCGCGCGCAGTTCGGGACTTCTGCGCTGCGGGTCGAAGCGCACCGCGTCGACGCCGCGACCCCACCGGCGGACGCGATCGACTCCGAGTGCCGCGAGCTGGAGCTCCGAGGCGGATGACGGCGCGAGGGTGAGCGTCGCCCGGCGATGCAGCCGGGCGACGTGTGCGGCGACGAGCGGCGAGGCTCCGGCGATCCGGTAGCGCTCCGCATAGGCGACCATGTCGGTCTGGTAGACCGCGACGGCCGGAACCCGCAGCGCATCGGCCGCGGCGAGCCCCTGCCAGCCCAGGATGAACGGTGACGCGAGGTGGAGGACATCCGGCCGGAACTCCCCCACGAGCCGGGTGAGGTACGCGGCGCGGGCGAAGACCACCCGCACCTCCGGATACGACGGAACGGGAACCGAGCGCAGCAGCTCCGCCCGCGTGCCGGACACGTCGGGAGCCTGTGCGGCGTGCGGTGCGATGACGAGCGTCTCGTGGCCCTCCCGCTCGAGGTGGCGCAGGACCTGCAGGACGGAGTTCGTCACCCCGTTCATGTGGGGAAGGTAGGACTCGGCGAGCAGTGCGACTCTCACATCTCCAGGGTGACGGGCGCGGCGCGGCGCGGCGCGCCCCCGAGGCGGCTGTCGCCGAGAGTTCACCGGATGCACCGCCGGGCGTCACCGGACGCTCCCCGTTTCGTGACCGTTCACCGGCGCCTGGTACCCATGCCTCGTGATCGACATGCTGCTCGCCGGATGGGCCTCGAGTCCCTGGGCACTGGCCGCGCTGTTCCTCCTCGTCGTCGGCGACGCGTTCCTGGTGGTCATCCCGGGCGAAGCGGCCGTCACGGCGTTCGCGGCGCTCGCCGTGTCGGTCGGGACTCCGCCGATCTCCGGGGTGGTCGCTGTCGCGGCGATGGCGGCGTTCGCGGGCGACGCGCTGTGCTATGTCGTCGGGCGCACCGTCGGGCTGCACCGGTGGGCATGGATGCGCGGCCGCCGCGCGCAGTCCGCGTTCGCGTGGTCGCGGGCGCGGCTCGACCGGAGTACGGCGGCGATCGTCTTCACCGCACGGTTCATCCCCTTCGCGAGGCTCGCGGTGAACCTCACCGCAGGCGCTTCGCGGGTACACGCACCGCGGTACCTCGCGATCGCGGCGGTCGCGGCAACGGGCTGGGCGGCCTACCAATCCGTCGTCGGAGTGGTCGTGGCCTGGGTGGTGCCGGGAGGCACTGCGGCGGCGATGCTGGTCTCGGTCGCCGTCGCGCTCGCGCTCGGGCTCGCACTCGACATGCTCCTCTCCCGTCGCGTGCGCAGGGGCGGGGGTCGGGATGCCGCGGCAGGATGAGACTGTGAGCACCCGGGATGCGGCATCCGACCCCACCGGCTACGACGCGGGCTTCCTCGCGGTGCCGGTCTTCGGGTGCCCCCCAGCACGACGCCGCCGCCTTGCCGCCCCCACTGCCTGCGCGTAGTGCCAGGCTGAGCGTATGAAGACGATCGACCTCGACGGACTGCCCGTCTACCGCGCCGCGCCGAAAGGGTCGCCCCGTGGCGGAATCATCCTCATCCACGAGATCTGGGGCCTCGTGGACCACATCAAAGACGTCGCGGACAGATTCGCGGCGCAGGGATACCTGGTGCTCGCCCCCGACCTCTTCAGCGGGTTCGGTCTGACGCCCCAGCTCGGCCAGGAGCTCCAGACGCTGATGTCGGACCCGGACGAGAGCCGGCGCACCGCCGCGCAGCCTCGATTCCGCGAGGCGCTCGCCCCGATCCGCGCGCCCGAGTTCGCGGAGTTCGCCATCCCGCAGCTGCGCAAAGCCGTCGACGCACTGGCCGACGAGCCGGGTGTCGACGGGCGCATCGCCGTCGTCGGGTTCTGCTTCGGCGGCTCGTACACGTTCGCGCTCGCGGCATCCGACGATCGCATCCGCGCGGCAGTGCCGTTCTATGGCACCGCGCCGGCGCCCGATCGCATGGCGACGATCGGATGCCCCGTCTTCGCCCTCTACGGAGCCCACGACCCCGCCCTGATCGATGCGCTGCCCGATGTGCGCACCGCTATGGCGGCGGCGGGAGTCGACTTCTCCGATCACGTGTACCCGGATGCCGGGCATGCGTTCTTCAACGACACGAGCACGCGATACTTCCCTGAGGAGGCCGAGGACGCGTGGGACCGCGTGCTCGCATTCCTCGACCGCGCTCTGAGCTGAGGCCCGGCGCTACTCCCCCGCGAGTCCGCCCAGCAGGTGGCCGAACGAACGACCCTCGCCGAGGTAGTTGGCGGGGTCGAACGGGTCGGTGCTCTTCGCCGGCTCACGGCGCGCGACGGCGTCGGCGAGCTCACGGGCAGCGCGGTCGATGCGCTCGCCGAGCGGCGCGACCTGGTCGGCGGAGCCTCCCCAGTCGCTCGACGCCGCGAACACGCCCGTCGGCACGGGCTCGGCGTGCAGGTAGGTGAACAGCGGCCGGATGGCGTAGTCGATCGCGAGGGAGTGCCGCGGTGTGCCCGCGTTGGCACCGATGAGGACCGGCTTGCCGGTGAGCGCATCGGGATCGAGCACGTCGATGAACGACTTGAACAGGCCTGAATAGCTCGTCGAGAAGATCGGCGTGACGGCGATCACCGCGTCGGCCGACACCACCGCGTCGATCATGGACTCGAGCGCCGGCGGCGCGAAGCCGGTCAGCAGGTGGTTGGTGATGTCATGCGCGTAGTCGCGCAGTTCGAAGACATCCACTTCGATCCGGATGCCGCGCTCGGCGAGCTGCCGGGTCACGGCGGATGCGAGGCGGTCGGCGAGCATCCGAGTCGACGACGGGTTCGAGAGCCCGGCCGAGATCACCGCGATCCGGCGTGTCTGCGAAGACTCGTCGGTCATGTCAGGCCTCCGTCCGCGTCGCGGCGGTCCCGAACGACGACCCCTGCTTCGGCGCGCTCAGCAGCCGGGAGTCGGTGTCGCGGTAGGGCGAGTCGCCGGCGAGGTTGTCTCCGCGGTTGGCGTTGGGCACCGACTGACGCGGCGCCTCGTCGCCGTAGACCGCCCTGACGCGGCCGGCGTGGGTCGGGGCATCCGGCACGTCGGCCGGCCGGCCCTCGGCGAGCTCCTTCCGGAGCACCGGCACCACCTCGCCGCCCAGGATGTCGAGCTGCTCGAGCACCGTCTTCAGCGGCAGGCCGGCGTGATCCATCAGGAACAGCTGTCGCTGATAGTCCCCGTAGTGCTCGCGCATCCCGGCGTAGCGGTCGATGACCTGCTGCGGTGACCCGACGGTCAGGGGGGTCATCTCGCTGAAGTCCTCGAGCGACGGTCCGTGGCCATAGACCGGGGCGTTGTCGAAGTAGGGCCGGAACTCGCGCACGGCGTCCTGGGAATTCGTGCGCATGAAGACCTGGCCGCCGAGTCCGACGATCGCCTGCTCGGGCGTGCCGTGACCGTAGTGGGCGAAGCGCTGGCGGTAGAGGGAGATGAGCCGCTGGTAGTGCTCCTTGGGCCAGAAGATGTTGTTCGCGAAGAATCCGTCGCCGTAGTAGGCCGCCTGCTCGGCGATCTCGGGCGTGCGGATCGAGCCGTGCCAGACGAACGGGGGAACTCCGTCGAGCGGTCGCGGCGTCGACGTGAAGCCCTGGAGGGGCGTGCGGAACTTGCCCTCCCAGTCGACGACATCCTCGCGCCACAGCCGGTGCAGCAGGTTGTAGTTCTCGATCGCGAGCGGAAGGCCCTGGCGGATGTCCTTGCCGAACCACGGATAGACCGGCCCGGTGTTGCCGCGCCCGAGCATGAGGTCGACGCGGCCGTCCGACACGTGCTGCAGCATGGCGAAGTCCTCGGCGATCTTGACCGGGTCGTTCGTCGTGATGAGGGTGGTGGCCGTCGACAGGATGAGCCGCTCGGTCTGCGCCGCGATGTACGCGAGCGTCGTGGTGGGCGACGACGACCAGAACGGCGGGTTGTGGTGCTCGCCCAGTGCGAACACGTCGAGACCGACCTCTTCGGCGTGCTTCGCCATCGTGATCGTGTTCCGGATCCGCTCCCCCTCGCTCGGGGTGACGCCCGTCGTCGGGTCCTCGGTGATGTCGCTCACCGTGAAGATGCCGAACTGCATCTGAGGTGTGATGTCGTTCACGATCGCTCCTCGCGTTTTCTATGCATGTGAATGTATCTCATGCAACGCGGCTTGCGTCAGGATATTCCGAGCAGACGGGGAATGCCGCACGCCCGCCCTCGATCCCGTTCATGGCGAGGGAGGGTCAGTGCCCGGACATGCCGTTGATCGCGTTGATCATGCCCATCGTGTCGACCATCATGCGGTAGGAGCCCGCCTCCATGAGGCGTGATGCCGCGACGTGGTCCTGCGCCGCCTGGACGGGATCGACCGCGGCAGCGGGCTCCGAGGGCGCGACCGGCAGCGGCGTGCCGCGCAGATCCTCCTGCCTGCGCTCCTCGTCGAGCTCTGCAAGGGTCTGTCGGGTGAGCTCGTCGGCCGCCGCGGCGTCGCTTGACACCGCGGGCGCGAGACTGCCACCGCCCGCCTGAAGCGCGGGTGCGATCAGCTGCAGCATCCACGGCAGGTCGGGCGTCCAGCTGGCGCCGAGCGCAGCCCGGTCCGGCGGCGAGAGCTGCGAAAGCTGCCACGTCACGGTGCGGAGCGTCTCTGGAGCGCTGGCCATCCACACCCGGACCGGCGGTGCGAGGTATGGGTAGGCGAAGGTCACCTGCTGCAGCCAGATCGCGCGCACTGGGTCGGTGATGTCGATGGTGTCGACTCCGCGCGCGGTGGCGGCGGTGAGGTCGACGAGGTCGAGCACGGCCTGCGCCGCGTCATCGGTGAGCGGCGGTGGGCCCGGGGACAGCAGTACGGTCACGGGTGCCTCGGCGGGGTAGGGGGCGGATGGGCCGCTTCGAGCGTCACAGTACACCCGCCGGCGGCGGCCGACATCCGTCCCACGAAAGTCAGCGACCTGACGACTGGTGACCCTTACGCGGCGCGGCCGAACATTGCGAGCATGTCGCGCACCAGCTGATGGGGAGCCGTCTCGCACGGCGCGTGGCCGGTGGGATACACGGCGACGCGAGCGCCGATGCGCTGGGCGTACTCCCGGTGCTGTGCCTCGGGCCAGAGGTCCGCCTCGCCGACGGCGATGAGCTTCGGGATGTCGCTCGCGGCGACCTCCCCGGCGATGTCGGGCATCGTCATCATGAGTCGGACGACATCGTCGATCACGGCGCGACCGGTCACCCCCATGCGCTCGCGGACGAACGCGATCCGCAGCGGTGGGGTGCGGTTGAGGTTGTATCGGATCCCCCACAGGATGAGACCCGCGGCGCGGTGCGGTGGCATGTCCGAGATCGGTCCGATGTGCTTGACGCCCCGGAACACCTGGCCCGTCGCCGGGGGCGCCGCCATCAGCGTCAGGCTCGCGAAGAGCTCCGGACGCTGCACCAGGGCGAGTTCGGCGACGAGACCCGCGAAGCTGTACCCGAGCACGTGCGCGGGCGTGCGTCCGTCCTCGAGGATCGCGATCAGGTCGTCGACGAACAGGCGATGGTCGTAACGCTCGCGGGGCGGATCGAGGTTCTGCGGTCCGGCGTCGACTGATCCGTAGTGGCCCGCGATGTCGAAGGACTCCACGCGGTAGCCCGCCGCCGCGAAGAGCGGAAACAGCAGGATGAAGTCCTCTTTCGAGCCCGCGACCCCCGAGACGAGGACCACCCGTGGTGCGTCGGGGTCGCCGAGCCTCGCACGGGCGAGCCCACCGCTCGGCGCGTCGAACACGTCGTGCTCGGTGCCGGGCGGAAAGACGTGCCAATCCACATCGGGAATCGCGCGATCCAGTTCCAGGGCGTCGTCGATCGAAGTCATAGCGCGGACGAGACTACCGTGTGGGCAGGCCGGCGAGCTCATCGGGCCGGGGTGCGAAGTGGATGTGACCGCCGTCCGCGTCGAACGCCTGAACGGGACGGCGAGCCGACCATCTGTCCCACCCGGGATCGCCGTCGACGACGAACGACACCCAGGCGCGGTGCATCGCCTCGGCGAGGGCGACCGGAGCCTGCGTGCCGCCGGGGGCGACGGCATCGGGGGTCTCGAGTCTGTCGAAGACGAAACCGAGTTCCATCGCGTGAGCAGCTCCGAGTCGATCGACGGGACTGCGCCAGCGGAACTCGTACACGAAGGTCGGCGCGGGCGCGTCGATGCGGCTGTCGGCGAACCGCGTGATCGGACCGCGCAGCAGCATGTCGCCGATGATCTCGCCCAGCACCTCGCCCGCCGTCGCCTCGGGGCGGCGGGTGCGGTGAGCGCGCACGATGCGCTGCGGGACACGGGACGTCATCCGGGCGAGCGTCACGGTCGACCAGCGGATGCGGTCGACGGCGCCCGTGGGGGCCAGCCATAGCCGGTACTCCTCGCTCGTGGAGCCGATGAGGACCGGGATGCCGCGTCCCGCGCCCGCCAGGAGCATGGTGAGCGGATCCTCGGGCACCGCCTCGCCGCCGATCGCCAGCGCGACCGCCGGACCCCTGCCCAGTGGCGATCCGCCTGCGCCGACCGCTGTCTGCTCGGCTGCGAGCCTGGCCGGCTCGATCCCGCCGAAGCCGGCGCGGGTCGGGGCGACGCCGAGACGTTTCGCGATCTCGCGCGTCATGCGGCCGGCCCGCTTCGCCGGCTGCGCCTGCAACGGCCCGCTCTGCAGGATCGCCTGGTCGAACAGCTCCGCTGCGTGCGGCAGGGCGAGCAGCGCTGTCAGGGTGTTGGCGCCTGCCGACTGTCCCATCACCGTCACGCGGCCCGCATCGCCGCCGAACGCGCCGATCTCGCGCCGCACCCATCGAAGGGCGGCCTGCTGGTCGAGCACGCCGAGGTTCTGCGGCGCGTCATCCAGCACCGCGAATCCCTCCTGCCCGACGCGGTACTGCAGCGTGACGAAGACGATGCCGTGCCGCGCGAACGTCGTGCCGTCGTAGATCGGAAGCGCCGCCGACCCGCGGGTGAGCCCCCCGCCGTGCACGAAGACGAGCACCGGATGGCGCTGCCCGCCCTCCCGGTCGGCGGGAGTCCAGACATTGAGTGTGAGGATGTCGTCGCCCGGCACCTCGACGGTCGCGAGCAGCCTCTCGATGCCGCCTTGATAGGGCAGCTGCGGTGCCGTCGGACCGAAAACCGTTGCGTCGCGCTCGTCCGACCATGGGACGACAGGCTGCGGAGGCACGAATCGCCGTTCGCCGAACGGGGGGCCGCATACGGGATGCCGAGAAACCGGTCGATGCCGTCCGCGGTCGTTCCCCGCAGGGCGCCGGTCGAAACGGAGAGGACGGGGGAGTCGGGCATGCGGTCTCCATCTCGGATGCGCTCCGCTGCAGTGGCGGCCGCGTCGTCGCGCGTTCTCGATGCGACGCGACGTGTCGCACCGAGACACCCAGGATAAGGTGGGCTCGCTTCCCATGACCGATCCATCGAACGCGGCGGCGGCCGCGGCATCCACCCCTCCCGGCGCTCCGGCCGCCGGACGGGCGGGCCAGCCCCGGCCACGGCGCCGCATGCCGGTCTGGGACAACACGCGTTTCGTATGCATCGTGCTCGTCGTCGTCGGACACGCCATCAACAAGCTCACGTACGACTCGGATGTCGCGCTCGTGCTGTACCTCGTCATCTACGCGTTCCACATGCCGGCGTTCGCGCTCATCTCGGGGTACTTCTCCAAGTCGAGCTCGCCCACCCGCACGCAGATGGCGCGGCTCATGACCGACATCGTCGTGCCGTACGTGATCTTCGAGGGCCTCTGGGTGCTCTTCAAGTTCCTCATCAAGGGCCGGATCGAGCCGAACATCACGACGCCGGCCTGGACGCTCTGGTTCCTGCTGGCGCTGGGCATCTTCCGGCTCGTGCTCCCGTATCTCGCGCTGCTGCGCTGGCCGTTGCTGTGGGCGTTGGTCATCTCCATCGGCGCCGGGTACCTGCCGAACCTCGGCGCGACGTTCTCGCTCGCGCGCACCCTTGGACTGCTCCCCTTCTTCACCCTCGGCTGGTGGCTGCATGAGCACGACATCGTTGAGCGGTTCGGTCTCCTGCGACGCCGACCGTGGTGGGTGCCGGCGACGGCGATCGCCCTGTTCGTCGTCGCCGCAGCGGTCGCGTGGGTGTTCGTCGGCAGCTGGCGGGAGATGCACCTGACCGAGTGGCTGCCGTACGACGAGGACTACGCCTCGATCGGCCTCAGCGCGTGGTGGGCGGGCGGCGTGCGCCTCGCGCTCATTGCAGTGGCGCTGCTGCTCAGCGCCGCGCTCTTCGCGCTCATGCCACGTAACACGAAGTGGTGGACGCACTTCGGGCAGTACACGATGTACGTCTACCTCCTGCACTCCTTCGTGCTGTACCCGTTCCGCGAGGCGGGTCTGCTGCAGGGCCTGGAGCCGACGTGGCTCTGGCTGCCGACCGTCGTCATCGCCTCGGTGCTCATCGCCTTCGGACTCGCGACGAAGCCGGTGCGCCGGCTGTTCCGACCTCTGGTCGAACCTCGACCCTCCTGGCTGTTCGCGGATGCAACGCTCGCGCGCAGAGAGGGGCACCGCAGCGACCCGACCGGCTCGCGGCGACCGCCCGACGCGCCGCACGGCCCTCGCGTCCACGCCGACCCACGTCAGAACGGCTGATCCGGGCTCGCACCGTCACCGCGCCGGAGCATGTCCGCTCGCGCGACGGTAGACTTCGGCGAGCCGCGCGAGGTGGGACCGCAGTTCGATCGGCGATTCGACGGTGAACGGCATCCGCAGCATGCCGATGTAGGCCGCGATCGTGTCGAGGCTGTCGGCGCCCGTGACGAGCACGGAGGTCGTGGAGTCGATGGATTCCACGACGCCGACCGTGGGGTTGATGCGCGCCAGCACCGCCTCGGCCGGAGCATCCACGCGGAGCCGCGCGTGCACGATCCATCCGCTCGACGCGACCGACCGCAGGACGAAGGCCGTGAAGTCTCCGCCCGGGAGAGCGACCGGCTCGAACGGCCGCCGGGTCGGCATCCGCGGCTGGACCCAGTCCATGCGGAACGTTCCCCACTCCCCCGACGCCGGATCGCGCGCGACGAGATACCATCGCCGCTGCCAGCTGAGCAGCCGGTAGGGCTCGACGAGCCGCGCGCCATCTGTGTAGTCGAAGCGCAGCCACTCCCCGTCGCGGATCGCCTGTGCCGCCGCGGCGAGCACCGCCGGATCGACCTCGGGATCGGGGGCGTCGGTGCCGATGTTCTCGGGTCCGCGGTCGACGGTGGCCGCGAGCGCATCCACCGTCGGCCGGAGGCGTGACGGAAGCACCTGCAGCAGCTTCGCCAGAGCTCGCTCGCCCGCGTCGGTGATGCCTGCCACACCGGTCGCCACGCGAAGTCCGATCGCGACCGCGACGGCTTCCTCGTCGTCGAGGAGGAGCGGCGGCAGACGCCCGCCGGCTCCGAGCCGGTAGGACCCCGCGCGACCGCGGGTGGCATCGACGGGGTATCCGAGCGTGCGCAGCCGATCGATGTCGTTCCGGATCGTGCGGGGTGAGACGCCGAGGCGCGTGGCCAGCTCGGTGCCGGTCCAGTCCGGACGGCTCTGCATCAGCGCGAGGAGCGCCAGCAGGCGCGCGGATGTCTCGAGCACGGCGATCTCGATTCCCCTGGCATATAGGAACGAAATGTTCCTATATCGATCGTAGCGTGAGAACCATGAACACCGCAGAAACCACACCCACCGGCATCCGCACCTTCCGCGTCGACGTACCACAGGCCGACGTCGACGACCTGATCGCGCGCCTCGCCCGGACGCGATTCCCCCGGCCGGCGCCCGGCGATGACTGGCAGTCGGGAACGCCCGTCTCGTACCTCCGCGACGCGGTCGCCCGCTGGCGGGCCTTCGACTGGCGCCAAGCGGAGACGCGGATGAACGCGTTCCCGCACTTCGCCACCGAGATCGACGGCCAGACGCTCCACTTCGTCCACGTGCGCTCCCCGCACGAGAACGCGACACCGCTGCTCCTCGCACACACGTATCCCGGCTCGTTCGTCGACTACCTCGACATGATCGGCCCCCTCGTCGACCCCGTCGCCCACGGCGGGCGCGGCGAAGACGCCTTCGACGTCGTCGTGCCCGACGCCCCCGGATTCGGATTCAGCCAGCCGGTGGTGGATGCGGGATGGACGACGGCCCGGGTCGCCGCCGCCTACGACACACTCATGCGCCGGCTGGGATATGACTCCTACGGCATCCACGGCAGCGACAACGGCGCCCTGATCGCGCGCGAGCTCGGCCTTCTCGAGCCCGAGGGGTTCCTCGGACTGCACGTGCTGCAGCTCTTCTCGTTCCCGACGGGCGACCCCGAGGAGTTCTCGAGGCTCGAGGCGCAGGACCACGCCGGTCTCGAGCACATGCAGTGGTTCCAGTCGGTCGGCGGCTACAACACCATGAATGCCTCGCGCCCGCAGACGGTGGCCGCCGGACTTTCGGACTCGCCCGTGGGCGTGCTCGCCTACTCGGAGCTGTTCAACTCCTTCGGCAACGGGACGAGTCTCGTGCCCCTCGACTCGATCCTCACCGAAGTCAGCGTCACGTGGTTCGCGAACGCGTCCGCGGGGATGTCGCGCGCCTATCGCGAGAATGCGCTCGCAGCGGCCGAGCCCCGGGTGAACGCCGCCCGCACCGGGGTTGCGGTGTTCGCCGACGACTTCCAGACCATCAGGGTCTTCGCGGAGCGCGATAACAGCAACGTCGTGCACTGGAGCCGGTTCGATCGCGGCGGGCACTTCGCCGCGCTGGAGGTTCCGGAACTGGTCGTCGGCGACATCCGCACGTTCTTCGGTCCGGCTCGGGCTGAGGCTTAGCCGAACAGCCGTGCGCCCACGTACGAGCCGGCGGCTGCGCCCGGCGGAATCGCCCAGAGGCCGGACTGCACATGGCGGATGTACTCGTTCATGGCGTCCTTCGACAGCCTCCGCTGGATGCGGATGAACTGCTCGGGGCTGCGCTGATACGACAGGAAGAACAGGCCCGCATCGAGTCGGCCGAGGTGGTTGTTGCCGTCGACGAAGTTGTAGCCCCGCCGCAGGATCCGAGTGCCCTGGTTGGCGTCGGCGTGGGCGAGGCGCATGTGACTGTTCACGGGGATGAGCGGCATCCCCGACGAGTCGACCTTGTGGAAGTCCGGCTCGGTGTGCTCCTGACCGCCCGACAGCGGAGCGCCCTCGCCCTTGGTCCGCCCGATGATGTCGTTCTGCTCGAGCAGCCGCACGCGGTCCCAGGTCTCGACGAGCATCGCGATCTTCCGTGCCACGAGATACGAGCCGCCGGCCATCCAGGCGGGCGAATCGGGTGCCGACACCCACACGTGCTGGTCCAGAGCCGCCGTGTCGTCGGCGAGGATATTGCGCGTCCCGTCCTTGAACCCGAAGAGGTTGCGCGGTGTCTGCTGCGCGGATGTGGTGCGCGAGGTGCGTCCGAACCCGAGCTGCGACCAGCGCAGACGCGCCCTTCCGAACGCGATGCGGCTGAGGTTGCGGATGGCGTGCACGGCCACCTGCGGATCGTCGGCGCACGCCTGGACGCACAGGTCGCCGCCCGAGGCATCCGGATCCAGATCGTCGCCGAGGAACGAGGGCAGCGGTTCCAGGACGGCAGGGCGCTGCGACGCCAGCCCGTAGCGATCGACACCGGCGAGCTCGAACAGCGTGGGCCCGAAGCCGAACGTGATGGTGAGGCCGCTCGCTCCGAGGCCCTGCGCCTCGCCGGTGTCGTCGGGTGGCGCCTCGGGCGAACCGCCCACGGCTCCGGAGGCGCTGACGTCGAGCCCCTGCGTGAGGCGCGCCGCGGCGTAGGTCCAGTCCTGGAGGAGCGAGATCAGGTCGTGGCGGTCGGTCCGCGCCATCATGTCGAACGACGCGAAGTGCAGCCGGTCCTGGACCGGCGTCGTGATGCCCGCCTGGTGCGCGCCGAAGAAGGGGTGGACGGATGCCGCGGCCTCGGCATGCGCCCGGCCGACGGCCGCGCCGGCCGCGGAGCCCGCGCCCGCGCCGATCGCGAGCCCCGCGGCGCCGGCTCCCACGGCGAGCCCGAGCAGGCCCCGGCGGCTGAAGCCGGCGGAGCCCGCAGGGGTTCGCGTGTCGTCCGCCATGTCAGCCCAGGACGGTCGCCGTCAGCTGCGAGAGCGGCTCAGCGAGTGCGTTGATCAGATCGACGAGCTCGCGCTTGTCGGCATCCGTGAGCTCGCGGTCGCCGACGAAGCCGTGGGTGAGCGACCCGTGGGTCGCCAGCGCGGCCTCGAGGTCGGCGTAGCCGGCGTCGATCCGTGCTGCCAGCGCCTTGCCCGCTGCGCCCCTCGACACCGCGAAGTCGCGGACGAGCGAGAAGGCCATCTTCGAGCCTTCGACGTTGGCGGCGAAGTCCGACAGGTCGGTGCCCGACCACCAGTCCTCCTCGCCCGTGATCTTGCCGGTCGCGACCTCGTCGAGCAGTCCGACGGCACCGTTGGAGATGCCCGCGATGCCCTGGTCTTCGAGGGTGGTCTGGAAGTCGGCGGAGTGCACGTAGTCGTAGAGCTCCTGGACGTCGGAGATGAGCTGGTCGCCGTGCGAGACGCGCTGAGCGGAGGTCGAGGGCGCCCAGTCCCGCCACGCCGGAGCGCCATCGGCGTTCAGCGCCTCCTTGGCAGGGACCCAGAGATCCTTCTCGATGCGGTGGAAGCCGGTCCAGTCCAAACCCTCCGCGACGGCGTCGACCTCGCGGTAGTCGATTCGCGGGTCGAGGTCGCTGAGCTTGTCTGCCACGGGCTCGATGCGCTCGTAGTAGGCCCGCACGGTGGGGAAGGCCGCCTTCGCGGCGGCGTCGTCACCGGCCTTGTACGAGGCGGCGAAGGTCTTCACCGCCGGAAGCAGCTGCTCGACCTGGTCTTTCACGAAGGCGGCGTACAGGTCCACCGCCTGCTTGTTCTGCGCGGCGTCGTCGCCTGTGGCCACCACGCGGTCACCCCCGACAGTGAATCCGCTCTTTCCCACGCCGTCGCCGACCATCCCCGGCTTGCAGAGCGTGAAGTACTCGCCGGGCTGAGCGACCACGGTGAGGGTGCGGGATGCCCCCGGCGCGATGTTCTCGACCTCGCCGACGATCCGCAGGCCGTCCTCGGCGAGGAGGTAGAACTCCGAGACCTGCTGACCGGCGTTGCTCACGTCGAAGGCCAGCGTTCCGCTCTTCGCCGTCGAGGCCGACACCTCGCACGTGGAGTCCGTCGAGGTGACCGCGAGCGCGTCGCCGGAAGCCACGTCGCTCTTGGCGACGCAGCCCGCCAGGACCAGGGCGGCTGCGCCGATCGCGAGGACGGCGACGAGAGGGCGGTGCGAGGTCACGCTGCTCCTCGTTGGGGAGGGGTGGACGCGGCGGCGGAGGAGTGGATGCCGGAGGCGATGACCCGCTCCGATCGGTCCTGGCCGGCCGCCGCGGACGGCAACGGCAGCGGGGCGGGCTCGGATGGCGCTTCGACCTTGGTGGCGCGGCGAGGCCCGCGAGCGCCGCGGACGAACAGGGTTCCGACGATCACGATGTAGAGCACCCACGAGATGACCTGGAGCCACGACATCCGCGGCATGAAGCCCACAGTGGACTGCAGGATCGTCGCGACCGCGCCGCCCGGGGGGACCACGGCGCTGAGGTCGAACGCCCAGCCGAGCGGGAATCCGGCGAGCCCGACGGCCACGGCGCCGGTGACCGGATCGATCGGGGCGGCCTCGGTGAACGGGCCGGGAAGGGCGCCGGCTTCCTGCAGATCGAGGATCGCGTACGCGAGCACTCCCGCCGCGACGACGACGAGGAAGGCCCCCGTCGTGGTGAAGAACACGCGCAGGTTGATGCGCAGCATCCCGCGCGCGAGAAGCCATCCGAGCGCCGCCGCCGCGACAAGCCCGAGCACGGCCCCGAGCAGCGCGGCCGGCGCGTCGCCGAACGACTGCACCATCGACCAGAGCAGAAGGGTGGTCTCGATGCCCTCGCGCGCGACCGAGATGAAGCCGATGACGACGACCGCCCACAATCCGCTCGCGGCGAGCGCGCGGTCGACGCCTGCCTCCAGCGACGACTTCATGGTGCGCGCCGTCTTCTGCATCCAGAAGATCATCCACGTGACCATCGCGACCGTGACCAGCGACAGGACACCGCCGATCAGCTCCTGCGCCTCGAACGTCAGCGTGTACGTGCCGAACGTCAGAACGGCCCCGATGCCCAGTGCCAGGGCGATCGCGAGGCCGACGCCGATCCACAGTCGCGGCAGCACGTCGCGACGGCCCATGCGCGTCACGTATGCGACGAGGATTCCGACGACGAGTGCAGCTTCGAGGCCTTCGCGCAGGCCGATCAGGAAGGTGGCGAGCACGTCGGTCCTATCGGAGAAGTCTGGGGATTGTTCGAGTAGGTGAGGTAAGCCTTACCTGAGTAACTTACCTGGGACCACGCGAACCTGTCCAATCGGATGCGTACCCCAGGCGGCCGTCACCCGGTGCAACAAATCGAGTGGATGCCGCGGCATCCGCCTATCGTCGCCTGCATGGCCGATCTCAACCTGCCGATCCTCGACCTCTCGCAGCTCGACGCCGGGGCCGACGCCGCCGCCCGTTTCCGAAGCGAGCTGCGAGACGCCACACACCGCGTCGGGTTCTTCTATCTGACCGGCACCGGAGTGCCCGCTGAGCTCGAGACGCAGCTCCACCGAGCGGCGAGGGACTTCTTCCTGCTGCCCGATGCGGACAAGCTCGCGATCGAGAACATCAAGAGCCCGCACTTCCGCGGCTACACCCGCATCGGCGGCGAGCGCACCCAGGGAAGGGTGGACTGGCGCGAACAGATCGACATCGGCCCCGAGCGGGCCGCGATCACGGCAACCGGCGCACCCGACTACGCCCGGCTCGTCGGTCCCAACCTCTGGCCCGAGGCTCAGCCCGAGCTGCGCGAGATCGTGGCCGAGTGGCACGACCATCTCGCCGGGATCGCGCGCAGGCTGCTGCGGGCCTGGGCGCTGGCACTCGGCGCACCTGAGACGTACTTCGACGAGCACTTCGGCGAACCATCGACGCTCATCAAGATCGTCCGGTACCCGGGCAAGGACGACCCGTCGCCGCAGCAGGGCGTGGGCGCGCACAAGGATTCCGGTGTGGTCACTCTGCTGTGGGTGGAACCGGGCAAGGGTGGCCTGCAGGTCCAGCGTGACGGCGAGTGGATCGACGCTCCGCCTGTCCCTGGCGCGTTCGTCGTCAACATCGGCGAGATGCTCGAGTACGCCACCCAGGGGTATCTCAAGGCGACGAACCATCGCGTCGTCTCGCCGCGGTATCCCGACGACCGGATCTCCATCCCGTTCTTCTTCAATCCCGCCCTGGACTCGAAGCTGCCGCTCATCGAGCTGCCCGCAGACCTCGCGGCCGAAGCCCGCGGGGTGACGCAGGATCCCGCGAACCCGATCCACGCCCTGTACGGCGAGAACGCGTTGAAGTCGCGCCTGCGCGCGCATCCCGACGTCGCGGAGATCTGGCACGCGGACCTGCTCGCCGCGCGGGCGGCGGCATCCGGCTGACCTCACCGCGTTTCGTCTCCCTTCGCTCGCTCAACGACCCGAGTGCAGGGCGACGTTTCGTCTCACTTCGCTCGCTCAACGACCCGAGTGCAGGGCGACGTTTCGTCTCGCTTTGCTCGCTCAACGACCGGAGCCGCGGTCGTCGAGCGAGCAGGGAAGCGACCAGACGACAAGCCCGCACGCAACGACGAAGGCCGCCCCACACCTGGGACGGCCTTCGGAAGAAGTTTTGCGCGATTGAACGCTGGCTGCGATTAGCGGCGGAGTCCGAGACGCTCGATCAGCGAGCGGTAGCGCGCGATGTCGATGTCCTGGAGGTAGCCGAGCAGACGACGGCGCTGACCGACGAGCAGGAACAGCCCACGACGCGAGTGGTGGTCGTGCTTGTGCTCCTTGAGGTGCTCGGTGAGGTCCTTGATGCGCTGCGTCAGCATCGCGACCTGCACCTCGGGGGATCCGGTGTCACCGGGGTGCGTCGCGTACTCTTCGATGATCGCCTTCTTGACGTCTGCTTCCAGTGCCATAGGTGATCCCCTCTCTGCTTGTTGCGCGGCGCCCGACGCCTGATGCGTGGGCTCTCTTTATCCGCGGCCGATCGAACGGCAACCTGGAGAGTCTACCAGCCGGTTCCCACCCCGCCGAATCGACCAGACGCGCGCGACGGCTAGGCTCGAAGGATGCCTCGACACCGCCGGATCACCCGCTGATGGCGCGGCTGCGGCGCGACCACTTCATCGACCTTCGCCCCCTGACCACCAGCCCTGCATTCGCGCGCCTCTGGATCGGCTCGACCCTCTCGGGCCTCGGCGGTCAGCTCACCGTTGTCGCCGTGATGCTCCACGTCTACGCGCTCACCCAGGACACGTTCGCGGTCGCGATGATCGCGGTCGCGGGCCTGCTGCCGATGATCGTCGCCGGCCTGTACGGGGGGATGCTCGCGGATGCCTTCGACCGTCGGATCGTGGCGCTCATCGCCGCGAGCATCACGTTCGCCGCGACGACGACGCTCGCGCTGCTCGCGTGGGCGGAGCTCGAGTCGGTGTGGTGGCTGTACGTGCTCAGTGTCATCATCTCGGCGGCGAATTCGATCGTGATGGCCACGAAGTCGGCGATCACCCCGCGCCTGCTCCCCCGCGAGCTTCTTCCCGCCGCCGCGGCGCTGCAGGGCATCACGGTCGGAGTCATGGTCATGGCGGGACCCGCTCTGGCGGGAGTGCTCGTCGCACTGACGGGCTACGCGTGGACCTACACGATCGACGTCGTGCTGATGCTGTCGCTGTTCCTCGGACTCTGGACGCTTCCCAGCATCCGCCCCGAGGGCCAACTGGTGCGACCAGGGCTGGAGTCGCTGCGCGACGGCTGGCAGTTCCTGCGCCGCGCTCCGAACATCCGCCTGCAGTACATCCTCGACATCATCGCCATGACCTTCGGCCAGCCCCTCGCCCTGTTCCCGGCGATCGGCGCTGTGCTGCTCGGCGGAGGACCGATCACGACGGGCGTGCTCACGGCATCCTTCGCCGTCGGCGCGTTCCTCTCGAGTCTGTTCTCGGGTCCGATCGGACGTGTCCGCCACCACGGGCTCGGGATCGAACGCGCCATCCTCGTCTACGGCGCATCCATCGGCGCGTTCGGCGTCGTGCTGCTGGCGGCCGCGCTCGGAGTCGGTGCGCCTCCCACCGTGGACGCGACCAGCGCCAACCTCACGCTCATCATCGTTGCGGGCCTCTTCCTCGTCGTGGCGGGCGGGGCCGACAATGTCAGCGCGATCTACCGGTCGACCATGATGCAGGCCGCCGTGCCCGATTCGATCCGTGGCCGGCTGCAGGGGATCTTCATCGTCGTGGTCACGGGCGGCCCGCGCGTCGGCGCCCTCTACGCCGGCGCCCTTGCGACCCTGACCACGCTGTGGCTCCCGCCGCTCCTCGGTGGGTTCGTCGTCATCGCCCTGGTCGCCCTGCTCGTCCGTCGCAGCCCCCGCTTCCGCGCCTACGACGCCGAGCACCCGGTGCCGTAGCCCGGCGACGCCCATCACCCTTCAGCCCGGCGGTGCCCGAACTGGCGGCATCCCAGCCCCGCAGCCCCACCGTTTGCGGCAACTGACGGGAGAACCGGCGCGAGCGGGATGAATAGGCCAGAGGGCTGAGCGGCGCGCCCCGGCCGGGCCTGAGCGTGATCGACACGCCGGGTGCCCGAGCCGGCGGCATCCCGGTCCGCCGATACCGCCGACACCGCCTTTCGGGGACACTCGCCGTGATCGACCCGCCAGTTGCCCGAACCGGCGGCATCCCGGCCAGGCAATCCCGCCGATCGGGGAAACTCGCGGCGGAGATCGACCCGCCCCGAAGTCGCCGCGCCCAGCGGCCGCCGATCCCGCCGCTCGGGAAACCCGCCAGGTGCCTGAAGTGGCGGCATCCCGGCTCGTCAACTCCGCCGTTCGGGGAAACTCGCCGTGGTGACCGCCCCGACCGGGCAGCCCGGGCGGATCGCCGGACTCGGGCCGATCCCCGAGCTCGATCCGCCTATCCCGCCGTCGGGAAACTCGCCAGCTGCCCGAGCTGGCGGCATCCCGGCCAGGCAATCCCGCCGATCGGGGAAACTCGCCGCGGTGATCGCGCCGACCGGGCAGTCCCGGCCGATCGCCGGACTCGGGCCGATCGCCGGACTCGGGCCGACCCGGGCTCGACCCGAACGGACGGCCCCCGCCGTAGCCGAACCGCCGCGCTTCGGCGGATTTCGGACGAGGCATCCGGGTTCGAGCACTACGGCCGGATGCCGGGACTACCGTCGAAGGCGTGCCCTCTGATGCCTCCCAGACCACCCCGGCGACGGGCGCTGCGGTGAGCCCGCGTGGCCGCTCCGCGTGGATCGCTGTGCAGTTCGTGCTCGCGGGGATCGTCTGGGGCTCGAGCTTCCTCTTCATGAAGGTGGCGCTCGAGGGGCTGTCACCGGGCCAGGTGGCGTGGTCGCGGCTCATGCTGGGCGGCCTCACCCTCGGGCTGATCGTCCTGCTGCGACGCGAGCACCTGCCGCGCAGACTGAGGATCTGGGGCCACATGACGGTGCTCGCCGTCACCTTCTGCGTCGCGCCGTACCTGCTCTTCTCGTGGGCGCAGCAGCACGTCACGTCCGGTCTCGCGAGCATCTACAACGCCACGACTCCGATCATGACCGCCGTGATGGCGGGACTCCTGTTCCGCGTCGAACGCCTCAAGGCGGTGCAGGTCGCCGGCATCATGGTGGGAATCCTGGGTGTCGTGGTCATCATCGCGCCGTGGCAGGGTCTCGACTTCAGCCAGGGTGTGGTCGCGCAGTTCGCGATCCTCGGCGCCACCGCCTGCTACGGCTTCAGCTTCGCCTACATGCGCCGGTTCGTGTCCGACACCGGCATGACGGCGCTGGTCTTCTCGTTCCTCAACATCGGCATCGGCGCCCTGATCATGCTCGGTCTGACCCCCGTCGTCGCGCTCGCGCCGGTCGCCCTCGATCCGTGGATCATCGCGAGCGTCGTCCTGCTCGGATGCCTCGGCACCGGCCTCGCCTACATCTGGAACCAGAACACCGTGAGGGCCTGGGGTCCGACTCGGGCATCGACGGTGACGTACATCACCCCGATCGTCGGCGTCGTCCTCGGAGTGCTCGTCCTCGGCGAGACGGTCAGCTGGAACGAACCGGTCGGGGCCCTCGTCGTGTTCCTGGGCATCCTGCTCGCACAGAACCGGCTGGTCCTCGCGCGACGGCGCCGGAACGACGAAGGAGCGGATGCCGCGCCGCTCGTGCAGAGCAGCGGCGGAGCATCCGCCCCTTCACTGGCCGACTAGTCCTGCTGCAGCGCGCCCTGCAGGTCCAGCGTGATCGTGACGTCCTTGCCGACGAGCACTCCGCCGGTCTCGAGGGCGGCGTTCCAGGTCAGCCCGAAGTCCTCGCGGTTCACGACGGTCTTGGCCGTGGCGCCGGCCTTGTATTTGCCCCACGGGTCGGTGCCGAATCCGCCGAACTCGAATTCGAACGAAACCGGCTTGGTGACGCCGCGGATGGTGAGGTCGCCGTCGACGAAGAACTCGCCGTCCACGATGTGCGCGCCGGTCGAGACGAACTCCATGGTCGGGTGGTTCTCGGTGTCGAAGAAGTCGGCCGACCGGAGGTGGGTGTCGCGGCCGGCGTCGTTGGTGTCGAGCGAGGAGACGTCGACGCTCGCCTGGACCGTGGCGTCGAGCGGGTTCTCAGGCGCGACGAGGGTCGCGCTCTTCATCCCGAACGTGCCCCGCACCTTCGAGATCATCATGTGGCGGACACTGAAGGTCACCTCGCTGTGCGAGGGGTCGAGCACCCAGGTGCCCGTCTGGTAGCCGGGAACGTCGATCGTGGTCGTGGCTGTCATGGTCGTCCTTTGCGTCGATTCTTCGCCGCGGTGCGCGGCAAGCTCTGAATGTGAGAACGACAGGCGACCGACATCCATTCCCGTGAATATATTATTGGCTCAGGACTGATGGTGAAGTGGTGAGACGACGGGGGGCGGATGCCGTCAGCATCCGCCCCCCGGTTCGAAGGTGGGGTCTATGCGACGTCGATCAGATCGATCACGAAGATGAGGGTCTTGCCGCCGAGGAAGTGACCGCCCGGAGGGCCATAGGCCAGCGCCGGGGGGATGACGAGCTCACGCCGCCCGCCGACCCGCATGCCGGGGATCCCCTCCTGCCAGCCCTGGATGAGGCCGCGAAGCGGGAACTGGATGCTCTCACCGCGGTTCCAGGACGAGTCGAACTCCTCGCCCGTCTCGTACTCGACGCCCAGGTAGTGGACGGTCACGGTGTCGCCCGGCTTCGCCTCGTCCCCGTCACCGAAGATGATGTCGCGGCTGAGCAGCTCGGTGGGTGCGGGACCCTCGGGGGCGTCGATCTCGGGCTTGGTGCGGTCGTCACTCATGATGCCATCCAACCCGAGGCGGGCGCCCCGGTCAACGCGGCTGCCGCCCGGGTGCGTCGCCGCCCGGGTGAGAGGGGCGCGGTGAACTCGGTGGCGGGGAGGGTGGAAACCATCCGGAACAGGACTCAGCGCTCGGTGCCGCGGCGATGCCTGCGTGACTACCGAGCGCTGAGTTGACCTGAATTCAGGATGCCGGGGCCCCCTGATACTGTCAACCCCGGTCAGGGCGCGAACAGACCGGCACGGTCGGCCGCGGTGCGCGCGAGCAGCACGCCCTCGTCCTCGGACGCGCGCGAGTCCCGGCCGGTGATCGCGCGCTGGCGCGCAGCCGCAAGAGCGGTCGCATCGAGGATGAACCGGCGCATGAGCGGGGTGCGGTCGCCCCGAAGGGTCTTGGCCCACCGGAGTGCGGCTCGCCGGCCCGCGGGAGTTGCCAGCATGTCGACTTCCTGTGGGGTGAACCATCCTGCTGCTGCGTAATCGCCGAGCCTTCGCCGCGTCAGCCTCGCCTCCTCGCGCCGAAGGGCGATGACGCCGAGCACGAACAGCACGAACAGCGGAATCTGAGCCGCCATGTAGAGCGCGAAGAAGTCGTAGAACACGGATGAGCCGTTCCAGAAGGCGTGCAGCGCGATCGCGCCGATCATGCCCAGCACCCACGGCCCGACGGCTCTCCCGGGGCTCATCCCCCGCCGTGCGGCGAGGCCCAGGGCGAGGCCGGTGACGCTCGTGAACATCACGTGCGCGAAGGGCGAGAGGATGCCGCGCACGAAGAAGGTCGTCGAGACCTCGCTCACCCCGCCCTCGATGAAGCTGACCGCGAAGTACTGGATGTTCTCGGTGAACGCGAACCCCGCGCCGACCAGGCCGCCGTAGACGATCCCGTCGACCGGACCGTCGAACGCGCGACGCGCGGTGACGAAGATCAGGTACACGCCGATGCCCTTCGCGATCTCTTCGACGATCGGCGCCTGCACGATCGCGACGAAAGCGTCCCGTTCAGGCGAGGACGACACGCCGAACACGGTCGTGACGACGAGGTCGACGCCGAGCGCGATGGCGACGGCGGCGATCGCCCCCCACGCCACCGCGAAGACGAGGAGGCCCCGCGGCTCGGGCTCCCATCGGTCGACGAGCCGAACGGCCAGCAGCACGCCGGTCAACGGCACGAGGGCCAGCAGCATCCCGATCAGCGACGCCGCGGGCCCGATCGCGCTGAGGAAGTAGCCCACCAGCACGGTCAGCACGATCACCAGGACGGCGAACCACCACACCGGGGCGGTTCTGCCCGCGCGCAGGGGCACGTGCAGTGCGGCCGGCGACGAGGACGCGGGCGGGACGGCGGCCGGCTCCCGGCGATGCGGCTGGGCGAGCGCAGACGGGAAGGGCGGCGGTGTCAGGGATGGCTGAGGCCCGGCTGGGCCCGAGTCGAGGGTCATGCGCACAGCATAGGACCGCGCACCGCGCACAACGGGCGGCATGCCAGGCCGGTAGTTTGGAGCAATGCGCTTCGCCCACGTGATGGCGCCGGGATCGGCAGCCGCGCGGCTCGTGGTCGTCGAAGGCGACGAGCTCGTGTTCGTCGAGGACCTCTTCGACGGGGCCCCGCGGGTGCTCGAGGAGCTCATCGCCGGCGGTGACGAACTGCTGCAGCGGGTGAGGGATGCCGCTCCCGGCGCGCCGCGACATCCGCTCGACGGCCTGCCGTTCGCGTCCGCCCTGCTCACGCCGCCCGTGATCCTCGCCATCGGCCTGAACTACTCCGCGCACTCGAGCGAACTGGGCCTGAAGACCGACTCCAACCCGACCGTGTTCGGCCTTTGGCCCAACTCGCTGACGGGGCACGGCGCCACGACGTCGTGGCCGCGATCCCTGAGCGAGTCGATCGACTACGAGGCGGAACTCGGTGTCATCATCGGCCGGCCGGCGAAGGATGTCGCACCCGACGACGCGCTCGCCCACGTGTGGGGCTACACCGTGGTCAACGACATCACGGCCCGCGACATCCAGTACTCCGAAGCGCAGTGGTCGCGGTGCAAGTCGTTCGACGGCTTCACACCGACCGGACCCTTCGCCGTCACCGCCGACGAGATCCCCGACCCGCAGGATCTGCACATCTGGACCGTGCTCGACGGACGGACGCTCCAGGACGCCTCGACGTCGCAGATGGTGCGACCCGTGGCGACGCTCATCTCGCATCTGTCGAAGTCGGCGACACTGCTGCCCGGCACCCTGATCTCGACGGGCAGCCCCGGCGGAGCCGGCTATTCCCGTGACCCGCAGGTGTTCCTGCGGGACCGATCGACCGTCACGGTGGGGATCGACGGCATCGGCGCGCTCACGACGCACTGCCGGATCCTGGACTGAGCCGCGCACGCGAACGCCGGCCTGCGCGATTGCGCGGGCCGGCGTTCGGCGGCTGCTAAGGGTTGATGGTCGAGCAGTCGACCGTGACGCCGTGGACGGTCACCGTGCCGGTGAAACCGACCGCCTGGCAGGCAGCGAGAGCGTCGGTCGCGAACCCGGCGGCGGCCGAGACGGCGATGATCACGAAGATGCCCACGATGATCCCGACCACCAGGAGCACGGCGCTGATGATGATCGCCGCGACGGCGAAGCCGTTCTTCTGACCGGCCTTCCGGCTCTGCACGAGCGCGACGATGCCGAGGATCAGCGCGACGAGCTGGATGAAGAACGACAGGATGAACGCGACGATGCCCATCGTCCGGCCCGGCACGGTGTCCGTGGCAGGCGGGCCGTACGCGGGCGGCGGAGCCGACGCATAGGGCTGCGGGTACGTCGGCGCCGCGCCATAGGCCGGCGGAGCCGTGGGCTGCGGGCTGTAGACGGGTGGGGTCGGCTGCGGGCTGTAGGCGGGCGGGGCGGGCTGCGCCCCAGGCGGCGTGGGCTCGGCGGGGTTCTGCGGATCGGTCATTGCGGTTCCTCTCACGTGGGTTCTGCACGAAGGTAGCGTTGCGCGTGCAGAACGGGCAATTCCCGGCGGCGATTCGCCTCTCGCCCCCGGCCTATACGACGTCCTCCGCCGCCTGAACGATCGGGATCGCGGCGGTGACCGCCTCGAGTCCCGACAGCCGCGCAGGCGAAAGCTGCTTCGTGACGTCTTCCCTCGACATCAGTCCGGCTTCGACGACGAGGTCCGCGACGTTGCGCCCGGTGAGCAGCGCGGCCTTCGCGAGGGCCGTGGCGGCCGCGTATCCGATGAACGGAGTGAGCGCCGTGATGACTCCGACCGAGGATCCCACCATCGCACCGAGCCGCTCGCGGTTCGCCGTGATCCCCTCGATGCAGTTGACGCGCAGCGTGTGCATCGCGCGGCGCATCCACGTGATCGACTGGAAGATCGAGTGCGCGATCACCGGCTCGAAGGCGTTCAGCTGCAGCTGGCCGCCCTCGACGGCCATGGTCACTGTCAGATCGGCGCCTGCGACGGCGAACGCCACCTGGTTGACGACCTCCGGGATGACGGGGTTCACCTTGCCGGGCATGATGCTCGAGCCCGCCTGCCGTGCCGGCAGGTTGATCTCTCCGAAGCCCGCCTGCGGCCCGGAGGACAGCAGCCGCAGGTCGTTGCAGATCTTCGAGAGCTTGATGGCGTTGCGCTTGAGCGAGGCCGAGAACGACATGAACGCACCGGTGTCGCTCGTGGACTCGACCAGGTCGGTCGCGGTCTCGAGGTCGAGTCCGGTGATCTCGCGGAGGTGGCGCAGCACGGCCGTGCCGTACTCGGGGTGCGTCGTGATGCCCGTCCCGATGGCCGTGGCACCCATGTTGATCTCGTACAGCAGGTACGCGTTCTCGGTGAGGCGCTTGTGGTCCTGGCCGAGCGTCGTCGCGAAGCCGTGGAACTCCTGGCCGAGCGTCATCGGCACTGCGTCCTGGAGCTGCGTGCGACCGACCTTGAGGATGTCGTGGAACTCCACCGCCTTGGCGAGGAACGCCCGGCGCAGCAGGTCGAGCTCCTCGAGCAGCGTCAGAAGATCGAGGCTCAGCCCGACCTTGACCGCGGTCGGGTACACGTCGTTGGTGGACTGACTGCGGTTCGTGTCGTCGAGGGGTGAGAGGAACGCGTAGTCGCCCTTCTCGCGGCCTGCGAGCTCGAGCGCGATGTTGGTGATGACCTCGTTCGCGTTCATGTTCGTGGAGGTGCCGGCTCCGCCCTGGATCACGCCGACCACGAACTGGTCGTGGTACTTGCCGTCGATCACGAGCTGGGATGCGCGGTCGATGAGCTCGGCCTTCTCCTGGCTCAGCGCGCCGATCTCGCGGTTCGCGCGCGCCGACGCCTGCTTGACCATCGCGAGGCCCGCCACGAGATCGCGGTACACGGAGATGGGCCGCTTCGAGATCGGGAAGTTCTCGAGCGCCCGCGCGGTATGGATGCCCCAATAGGCGTCACCGGGGATCTGCATGGATCCCAGTGAGTCGGTCTCGGTGCGGGTTCGCGTCATTGCGTCCAAAGCCATTTGTGCAGTCCTCGTGGGTTCACAGCGGTGTGCAGGGGGTGCTTCGAGACTACTCGCGGCCCCTGTGAACGGGCATGTACAGGACGTACAGCCGGATGGCTCCCCTGTACGGCTGGGCGAGCCGGGTCAGCGTGTCGTGCGCTTGCGCGAGAACGCTTGGAGCCGCTCCTGCGGCGACAGGGCAGCCATCCGCGCGACCCACGCGTCCGAGAAGAAGTCGCCGGCCGGAGCGTCCACGACGGGGACGACCGCGTGGGTCACCGTGGTGTCGTAGACGTGCACCAGGTGGAAGGACTGGCCGGCATCCATTCCGTTGACGTCGGCGGCCGGCCGCGCCAGATCCATGGTGTAGCAGGTCGCCGCCGACACGCTCACCGGGACCCCGGCGAACGTGCCGCTCGTCGAATAGTGCAGGTGGCCGGCGAGGATGGCGCGCACGTCGGTCCCGCCGATCGCCTGGGCCAGCCGGCCCTGGTCGCGCAGTTCGAGAATGTCGAAGAGCGGCAGGTGCGACGGCAGCGGGGGGTGATGCATCGCGATGATCGTGCCGAGAGGCGCCGGGACGGCCAAGACTTCGCGCAGCCACGCCAGCTGCCCGTCGTCGAGGTCGCCGTGGTGCCACCCCGGTACCGACGTGTCGAGTGCCACCAGACGCAGCCCGCCGAGGTCCCAGACGCCCACGACCGGCTCCTGGGTCGGCTCGAGCGCGAGCAGGTCGCGACGCATCGCGGGGCGCTCGTCGTGGTTGCCTGCGACCCACACGACGGGGGCGCCGAGGCGCTCGGCCACCGGCTGCACGGCGTCGCGCAGCGCCCGGTAGGCGTCGGGTTCACCCAGGTCGGTCAGATCGCCCGTGAAGACGATGGCATCGGGCCGGATGCCGATCCGCTCGACCGCCTCGAGGGTTCTGCGAAGGTTGGCGGCGGTGTCGTACCGTCCCCCGAGGGGCGGATTGCCGGCGAGCAGGTGCGTGTCGCTCAGGTGCAGGAGGGTTCGCCGCGCGGGCGGGTACTGGCCGAACTGCACGGACGCCGGGCTCACGCGCCCGGAGGCTCCGCGCGACGCGCCGCCGGCGTCGGGGGGAGGGGGCGTGGGGACCATGCCGCCAGCCTAGGTCTGGGCGCGGCGGAACAGCGAGCACACCCGCCGACGGCGGGAGCCCTCAGCGGTTGAGGAAGATCAGCAGGATGCCGCCGAGCACCGCCGCGGCGCACACCGCGAAGCATCCGTACGAGCCGTAGCGGGCGAGGCGCTTCTGTCCCTCGCTCAGGGGGCTGCGCTGGGCCGCTTTCGCCGCGGCCTTCTCGGCTCGCCGCGCGTCCTTCGACGAGATGACGGTGATCGCATCGGTGAACTCGGCCGGAGCGACGATGGGCGCCCGACCGGCGCGGACGAGCAGCCGCAGTCCCAGCGAGTAGAAGGTGACCACGATGGTCGTCGCCAGGATCGCGGCGACGAAGACCTGGACGAAAGCGAGCCAGTTGATGACGATCATCGCCGGGGACCCTTCTTCGCGCCGTCCCCTGGGGCGGAATCGGCGGACTTGGCGGCTCTGCGCGCGGCGGCGTCCGCGGCGGCGAGCCGGCGGGCCTCTTCGCGCGCGACCGAACGCTGGCGGCGAGTCGGTGGCGGGTTGCGCTTCACCTTGACCGCGGCGCCGGAATCGGCGACCTCGCTCATCGCGTTGCTCGCGGTCACGGCGTTGCGACGCGAGCGGAGGAACAGCGCGGTGACGATGATCACGGCGATGAGGGTGTCGAGCAGGATGCCCCAGAACCCGAGCCGCACCACGATGAACGCGGCGCCGGCACCGACGGCACCCGACGCCGGCAGGGTCAGCAGCCAGCCGACCATGATGCGTCCCACCGTGCGCCAGCGCACGATCGACCCGCGCCGGCCGAGCCCGGATCCGATCACCGACCCGGAGGCCACCTGGGTGGTCGACAGGGCGAAGCCGAGAGCGCTCGAGGAGAGAATCGTCGCCGCCGTCGACGTCTCCGCCGAGAAGCCCTGAGCGGGCTTGACCTCGGTGAGGCCTTTGCCGAGCGTACGGATGATCCGCCACCCGCCCATGTAGGTGCCGAGCGCGATGGTCAGGCCGCAGACGATGATGACCCAAGGCTCCGGATTCGGGTTGGATGCCGACTGCCATCCTGCGGCGATGAGCGCCAGCGTGATCACGCCCATCGTCTTCTGCGCGTCGTTCGTGCCGTGCGCGAGCGCCACCAGCGACGACGAGAAGATCTGACCGACCCGGAACCCGTCGCGCCCATCCGGCTTGCCGTCGTACCGGCGGGTGATGACGTACGCGATCTTGGTGGCGGTGAACGCGATGACGCCGGCCGTGACTGGCGCGATGACGGCCGGCAGGATGACCTTCGACAGCACCACGCTGAAGTCGATCGCCATGTAGCCGACGCCGACGATCGTCGCGCCGATGAGCCCGCCGAAGAGCGCATGCGAGGATGACGACGGAAGTCCGAGCAGCCAGGTCAGCATGTTCCAGGTGATCGCCCCGATGAGCCCCGCGAAGATGATGGCGGGGAAGAGATCCGATGCGATCTGGTCCTCGCGGATGATCCCGCCCGAGATCGTCTTGGCGACCTCGGTCGACAGGAACGCTCCGACCAGGTTAAGGATCGAGGCGATCAGCACCGCGGTCCGAGGTTTGAGGGCACCCGTCGCGATGGGCGTGGCCATGGCGTTCGCGGTGTCGTGGAAGCCATTCGTGAAGTCGAAGAACAGCGCCAGCACGATGACGAGCACGAGCGTGAGGGTTACGGCGTCCACCGTTCGCTTTCCGTGGGGGTGGTGGGGTGTGGTGCCGACGTGATCGGCGTGACGAACGAACAGTTCACCGTGAGTTAATGTGCCGGCAACCGGCCTCGAAGAATCCTTACATCGCCACAGCATCCGGTCAACTCGGCAATGGTGCGTCGGAGGCCGTTCAGGGTATTGAATGAGCGGACATCGCCCCGCTGCCCGATCGCCTGGAAACGAGTCGCAATGAAGAAATGGTTCGTCGTGCTGATCCTGGGAGCGGCGCAGTTCGTCATGGTGCTGGACGGCACGGTGATGAACGTCTCGATCTCGACCGTCGTCGCAGACCTCGACAGCTCGGTGACGGCGATGCAGGCGGCGATCACGTTCTACACGCTCACTATGGCGGCGTTCATGCTGCTCGGAGCCAAGCTCGGTGACGTGTGGGGGCGCCGTCGGGCCCTGGTGATCGGGTCGATCATCTACGCGATCGGCTCCGGCACGACTGCGATCGCGCCGAACATGGCCGTCCTCTTCCTCGGCTGGTCCATCATCGAGGGCCTCGGCGCGGTGCTGGTCATCCCGGCCGTCGCCGCCCTGATCGCCGACAACTACGAGGGCCGCGACCGCATCACTGCGTTCGCGGTGATCGGCGCCGTGACGGGCGCCGCAGTCGCCGCCGGGCCGCTGATCGGCGGGTTCATGACCACCTACCTCAGCTGGCGGTATGTGTTCGCAGCCGAGGTCGTCATCATGATCATCGTCGTGATCTTCGCCCGCCGCATCGGCGAGAAGAGCCAGCGCCGCTCCATTCGGATCGATCCCCTCAGCGTCATCCTGTCCGCGTTCGGTCTGATCGGGGTGGTGTTCGGGATGCTGCAGAGCAAGGTCTGGGGATGGGTCGTGCCGCTGTACTCCCCGGTTGTCAACGGAGTCGAGATCGCGCCGCTCGGAATCTCGTTGAGCGCGTGGTTCATCGTCCTCGGACTCGTGCTGCTCGCGCTGTTCTTCCGCCGCCAGCGCGGGCTCGTTGACAAAGGCAGGGAGCCGCTCGTCCACGTCGAGCTGCTGTCGATCCGCCGACTCCGCAGCGGCCTGAGCGTGCTCGGCGCGCAGTACGCGATCACTGCAGGGCTCTTCTTCATGGTGCCGGTGTACCTGCAGATGACCCTGGGATTCGACGCGCTCCAGACCGGGATCAAGATCTTCCCGCTGTCGATCTCGCTCATCCTGTTCTCCATCGTCGGCACGCGGCTGTCGACCCGATGGTCGCCGCGCCGGATCGTCGTCGTCGCCCAGTGGATCCTCGTCGCGAGCGCCGTCGTCCTGCTGAGCGCCGTCGACCCCGAGCTCTCGGGCTGGGCGTTCGGCACCGGCATGTTCTGTGCCGGTGCGGCCCTGGGCCTTCTCGCCTCGCAGTTGGGGAACGTGAACATGTCCTCGGTCACCGAGAAGGACACCAGCGAGGTCGGCGGCCTGCAGGGGGTCTTCCAGAACCTCGGTTCGTCGCTCGGAACCGCACTCATCGGCTCGTTCCTCATCGGCGCGCTCGCGACGACCTTCGCGTCGGGGCTCGCGGAGAGCTCGCTCCCCGACGATGTCAAGGCCACCGTGAGCACCGCGACCGCCGGCGGCGTCGACATCATCCCCGCCGCCGACGTCCAGAAGATCGCCACGGAAGCGGGACTGAGCGAGGACCAGGGCAATGAGCTCACCCAGGTGTACGTGACGTCGCAGTTGGAGTCGCTGCGCATCGCGTTCTTCGGTCTCATCGCGCTCGCGCTGCTGTCACTTCTTGCCTCGCGCGGCATCCCGAACGAGGTTCCGCTGCCGAAGGCAGAAGAAGCCGAAAGCCCGAAGGCGGCCACCTGACCGGGGCTATCGCCCGACGCGTCGACTACCGTGGGACGGTGACCACCGACGCAATCCCCACCGTCCCTCCCGTCGCCGCCCGCGCGCCGATCGTCCGCAGTCACCACGGCGACGACGTCGAAGACGCCTACGAGTGGTTCCGCGCCAAAGAGGACGCCGCGGTCATCGCCCATCTCGAGGCCGAGAACGCGTACACGAAGGAGCGCACGGCGCACCTCGAAGGCCTTCGAGCGCGGATCTTCGACGAGATCAAGGGACGCACTCTCGAGACCGATCTCTCGGTGCCCTCCCGCCACGGCGGCTGGTGGTACTACGGCCGGACCCTCGAGGGCAAGCAGTACGGCATCCAGTGCCGTGCCCCACTCGCCGCAGTCGAGGACTGGACGCCGCCGGAGCTCTCGCCCGATGTCACTGTGCCCGGCGAGCAGGTTCTGCTGGATGGGAACGTCGAAGCCGAGGGCCACGAGTTCTTCTCACTCGGCAGCTTCGAGGTCACCAACGACGGCACCCGCATGCTGTACGGCGTGGATGTCGCCGGCGACGAGCGCTACACCGTGCGGGTACGCGATCTCGCCACCGGCGAGCAGCTGGTCGATGAGATCCCGGGCACCTTCGCGGGAGCGACCTTCTCTCCCGATGGCCGGTCCATCGTCTACACGACCGTCGATGACGCGTGGCGGCCCGACACGGTCTGGCTGCACGAGCTCGGAACGCCCGTCGCGGACGACGTGAAGCTGTTCCATGAGCCCGACGAGCGGTACTGGGTCGGCGCGGGATTCACCCGCAGCGATCGCTACCTCGTCATCGGGATCGGCTCGTCCATCACGAGCGAGGAATGGCTCGTGGATGCCGGTGACCTCCGCGCCGAGCCGCGCGTCGTGTGGCCGCGCGTCGAGGGGGTCGAATACGACTCCTCGCATGCGGTGATCGACGGCGAGGATGTGCTCTTCATCCTCCACAACGACGGAGCCCTGGACTTCGAGCTGGTGCGGGTGGCGGCATCCGACCCCTCGGGAGCGCGGCAGACCGTGATCCCGCATCGTGCCGGCGAGCGGCTGCTCGGCGTCTCGACGTTCCGCGACTGGGGGGTCGTCGGCTACCGCCGCGGTGGGCTCCCGCGCATCGGGATGCTCGACTACGCCGACGGGTCGGTGTCCGAGATCGAGTTCGACGAGCCGCTCTACGCCGTGGGCACGGGCGGCAACCCGGAGTGGGCGCCCCCCCTGCTGCGACTCGGCTACGGCTCGTTCGTGACTCCCGGGACGGTGTACGACTACGAGATCGCGACCGGCGAGCTGCTGCTGCGCAAGCGCCAGCCGGTGCTGGGCGGCTATGAGCCCGCCGACTACGCACAGGCACGGGTATGGGCGATGGCGCAGGACGGGGTGCAGATCCCCATCTCGCTGGTGTGGAAGCAATCGTTCGGGGATGCCGGCGCCGCGCCGCGAGCGCTGCACCTGTACGGCTACGGCTCGTACGAGCACTCGATCGAGCCCGGCTTCTCGGTGCCGCGGCTGTCGGAGCTCGACCGCGGCGTGATCTTCGCGGTGGCGCATGTGCGCGGCGGCGGAGAGATGGGCCGCCAGTGGTACGAGGACGGCAAGATGCTGCACAAGCGCAACACGTTCACCGACTTCGTCGACTGCGCGCTGCACCTCATCGACAGCGGCTACACGACGGCCGATCGGATGGTGGCCGAGGGGGGCTCCGCGGGCGGGCTCCTGATGGGCGCCGTGGCGAACCTGTCCCCCGAGCTGTTCGCCGGCATCCTCGCGGACGTTCCGTTCGTGGATGCGCTGACCACGATCCTCGATCCGTCGCTGCCGCTGACGGTTATCGAGTGGGATGAGTGGGGCGATCCGCTGCACAACGCCGACGTCTACGCCTACATGAAGTCGTACTCCCCGTACGAGAACGTGCGGACGGATGCCGAGTACCCGCGCATCCTCGCGGTGACCTCGCTCAACGACACGCGGGTGCTGTACGTCGAGCCGGCGAAGTGGGTGGCTCGCCTGCGCGAGGTAGGGGCCGATGCCCTGCTCAAGTGCGAGATGGTGGCCGGCCACGGCGGCGTGAGCGGCCGCTACAACGCCTGGAAGGAGCGCGCGTTCGAACTTGCGTGGCTCCTGGACGTGGTGGGCTCGACCGACTGACCTTCTCACTGCTGGGTTTGGGGCGGGATCCGTCCGTCGGGGCGCGTTCCCAACGCCCCAACGGATCGGACGCGCCCCGAACCCTGGGTCGGGCTGGTCCCAGGCCCGAAACCCCGGTCGGGCTCGCCGTGGCCCGGGTCGCTTCCTTCGGGGCGCAATCCATCCATCGGGGCGCGTTCCCAACGCCCCAACGGACCAGACCCGCCCCAAACCGAGGGGACGAGCCGGCGTCAGCCGAACAGGGCGGCGGCCTCGTCGTAGCGGTAGCGCGGGACGGTGTTCAGCTCGCCGAGCGCGTCGGCGAAGGGCACCCGCACGATGTCGGTGCCGCGCATCGCCACCATCTGGCCCCATGCCCCGTCTACGACCGCATCCGCGGTGTGGAGGCCGAGGCGGGTCGCGAGCACTCGGTCGAAGCCCGAGGGGGACCCGCCGCGCTGGATGTGGCCGAGAACGGTCGCCCGGGTCTCGATCCCGGTCAGCCGCTGGATCTCAGGCGCCAGCACCTCGCTGATGCCGCCCAGGCGCGGCCGGTTGAAGGCATCCAGTCCCTTGTCGCTGTAGGCCTCTTCCATGCCGGTGAGCGTGAAGCCCTCGGAGACCACGATCAGCGGCGCACGGCCGCGGTCATGAGCCCGGCTGACGAGTGCCGTGATGTCCTGGATCGACATCGGCACTTCGGGGATGCAGATCGCATGAGCGCCCGCCGCCATGCCCGCGTGCAGGGCGATCCAGCCGACGTGACGGCCCATGACCTCGGCGACCATGCACCGCTGGTGCGAGTCGCCCGTGGTGCGGAGCCGGTCCATGGCGTCGGTGGCGATGTTGACCGCCGTGTCGAAGCCGAACGAGTAGTCGGTCGCACGCAGATCGTTGTCGATCGTCTTCGGCACGCCGACGACGTTGATGCCGTCCTTCGAGAGGCGGTCGGCCGCAGCCAGGGTTCCCTCGCCGCCGATCGCGATGATGCCGTCGATGCGGTGGCCGTAGAGCGTCTTGGCGATGTTGTCGGCACCGCCGCGGGGTCCTTCGTAGGGGTTCGTCCGGCTCGTACCGAGGATCGTGCCGCCGACCTTCGACAGGCCCTTCACCTCGTGCCGCGTGAGGGGGAAGAAGTCGGCGTCGACGACGCCGCGCCATCCGTCGCGGATGCCGACGAACTCGAGGTCGTAGGTCGTCGTCCCCTTGAGCACGACTCCTCGGATGACGGCGTTCAGTCCGGGGCAGTCGCCTCCGCTGGTCAGGATGCCGATCTTCATGCTCTGGTCCTTGCTTTCGGTGCCTTCGGATGCGGCGACGCTGCCTCACCCGACACTAGCGTCGGATGCCGCGCGCCTGCCACACCGCGGACCGTCGGCGCCCGCCGACCCTGCTCACTCGGCTCCGAGCGCCCGCCTCACCAGGTGCATGAGGGCCGACAGCTGCACCGAGTCGCTGGACTGCGGGTCGACGGCCTCGCCGTCGAGCGCACGAGCGGCGAGCCCCTGCTTGGAGTCGATCAGCTCGGCGATCTTCGTGTCGATCGTGTGGGCGGCGATGATGCGCCACGCCGTGACCGGCTCGTCCTGGCCGATGCGGTGCACCCGGTCGATCGCCTGCGTCTGCTCCGCCGCCGTCCAGGACAGCTCGGCGAGGACGACGTTCGATGCCGCCTGCATGTTCAGGCCCACGCCCGCCGCGGTCAGCGAGCACACGGCGACGCCGACGCCGGGGTCGTTGTTGAACGCGTCGATCGCGATCTGCCGTGCCGGGGTGGTCTGGTCGCCGCGGATCGAGATGGTCCGGATGCCGGCTGCCGCGAAGTGGGCCTCGGCCGCATCCATCACGTCGATGTGCTTCGCGAAGAACACCACCTTGCCGACCGAGCGCTGCAGCTGCACGGTGTAATCGGCCGCCAGCAGAGCCTTCGCCTGGCCGATCTTGCGGACCATCGTGAAGACGTTCTCGGAGCCGGTGCCGGCCGCCTTCGACTCGTCCAGCTCGTTCTGGGCGACGAGCCGCACGATGTCGGCGTCGACCCCTCCGGATGTCGATCCGCGCGCGCCGCGCGCCTCGATTATGCGCCGGTAGCGGGCGGCGAGACGCTCGCCGAGTTCGCGCTCGGCCGCGCGGATCGAGCGCCCGAAATCGTCGTCGAGTTCGACCGGGAGGTCCGCGATCAGCTTGTCGGGCAGGTCGGCGGCGACATCCTTCTTCTTGCGGCGGACGATCCCCATCGAGATCACGGCTTCTCGCGCCTCGGGATAGAAGGCCTTGTCGGCGGGGGTCAGGCCGGTGTCGTCGAGACGCTCCATGAGGACCGGGCCCGGCTTCTCGCCGGTCGTCCAGCCGAGGAAGCGCCAGATCGCGTCGAAGTCCTCGACGTCGTTGATGAGCGGCGTTCCGGTGAGCGCCAGCAGCAGCGGGTTGCGCACCTGCTCGCGGATTCGGGTGGCCAGCGCCAGTACGTTCTGCGAACGCTGCGAGGTGAGGTTCTTGATGAAGTGCGCCTCGTCGACGACCATGCCCTTCAGCCCGAGCGAGCCGAGCCACGACAGATGGCGGTCGAGGATCTCGTAGTTGACGATGAAGACGTCCGCGAAGGCATCCACCGTCTCGCCGTCGCCGTGGATCACGGTGGCACGCCGCTGCGGTGTCCACCGCTCGACCTCACGCGCCCAGTTCATCTTCACCACGTTCGGGACGACGGCCAGGAGCGGGTACGCGCCGGCGACGGATGCCGCGAGCACCGACTCCGCGGTCTTGCCGAGGCCCGGCTCATCGGCGAGCAGGAACGTGCGGTGTCCGTCACGAACAGCCTCGAGGAAGCGCGACTGGTGCGGCATCACTTCGAGCCCCTTGGGCGACAGCCGGTCGAACTCGGGCACCTGAGGCAGCTCCATGGATGCGCTCGCCCCCCCGGCGCCCATCTCGAACGCCTTGTAAAGCGGGCCCATGAGCTCCCACCCGTCGAGCCGGCGACGCGGCGTCGGCTTCGGCGCGCGAAGGCTGAGGTCGGGGGGCTGGAACGGATTGGCGAGCTGACGCGATTCGATGGATGCCGGCACGACCTGGCGCTCGGCGAGCGCCGCCGGCACGACCGTCGTCGACGCGGGCGCGACGTCGGTGATGATGAGCTCGTCGGGAGCGAGCTCGGCGCCGGACTCGAGCAGCCAGTCCCGACGCATGCGCCGCGCCACCGGTGAGGCCGCCTGATCGACCTCGAGCAGCTGGATGAGGGACGTGTCGCGTGCAGCGGTCTTGGCGAGGATCGTCGCAACGCCGTCGAGGCGCTTGAGCAGCTCGGCCCGCGCGCCGTCGGCGAGAGTCGTGTCGGCCTTCACGCGGGCGCGCTCTTCGCGCACGAGGAAGGCGATGACCTGGAACTTGACGCGGTTCGTGGGCCCGAGCTTTCCGCGCTGGGCCTTGGCCTCGACCTCGCGGACCTTGCGCGCGAGGATCGGGATGATGGGTGCTTCGTCGTCGCGACGGGCGGAGGGGGTCCTCCTTCGCCGCTGTGCGGCGGGTGCCGTGGTCGGCATGCTCCTCCTGAGCGTGTCTGCCGGAATGATCCGGCGATGGCCGGTCTGGCCGGCGAGGGTTGCTTGCTCCCGCGGGCGGCTGGGTGGCCGTCGCGAACGCGGGACAGGAAGCCTCCGCCCACCGGCCGCGGGCACTCGCTTCTGCGAGCTGCGGCGTCGGGCTGCGGGATCCCCGAGGCCCAGTGTAGCGGCATTGCGCCGCAATTCAGCGCCAGAGCGTCGCGACGACGTCTTCCGTGTAGCCCGCGGGGGCGAAATTCACCCACGCCGTCGACACCCAGCCGGTGCCGCGGAGGAAGTGGGTCTCGCCGAATGCGACCTCGTGGTCATCCTGATCGACCGTCTTCTGCTCGACCGAGCACCGGACCCCGCTCCACACGTCGTCGCAGGAGAACCCCGCATTGCGAAGCGCCGCGATGATCGCGGCCGACTGCGCGGCATCCACCACCGACACGTTCGTCGAGAGCCCGAACTCGCTGGGCTTTCCCCACGAGCAGCGGACGGTGGGGATGCCGGAAGTGAGGACCTCGAGCGCGTCCGCGTTCTGGGTCGAGTGCATCGTGACGCCGGGGTCGTTCAAGGGCGGATTCGCCGTGTTGAGGGATGCGAGCATCTTCGCGGAGTAGAGGTCCTCGCAGCGCGCGGGCAGTTCGAAGGCGGCGGGCGGATTCGTCTCGGTGGGCGACGGCATCGGCGACGGCGAAGGGGACGGCTCAGACACCGTGGGCGATGGTGTGGCGTCGGTCGCCGTCGGTGTCGCCACCGGCTCCGGGCGGCACGCGGTGAGCAGCGCGGAGGCCGCAACCAGGGCCGCGATCGTCCCGACGATGCGCACACCGGGCGACGGACGGACTGCGCGCATGTCGCACCTCCGTCCCGGGCGTCCTGGCTCGACCCTACGACGCGGCAGCCGACCGGTCAGGCGGACGCGCCGCCCGCCTCCGCCAGGTTCAGCGGCTCCCGTCGGCCGCGGCGCGCTGCCACTGCGAGAGCGCGCCGGGGTCGTCGGTGACGATGCCGTCCACCCCCGGCGCGATGACGGCATGCCACTGCGCGTCCTGGTTCAGGGTGTAGCCGGCGACCCGGATGCCGGCGTCGTGCAGCGCGTCGACGACCTCGGGGCGTCAGACGAGGCTCTTCGTGTGCCAGACGGTCTTGGTCTCGGTGAAGGCCGCGATGCGGTTCAGGCTCGGGGATGCGGCATCCGGACCCTGTTCCGGCGGCAGCACGCGCGTGAGCGTCTCCGCCGCCGAGACCTGAAGATCGACCCAATCCAGGTCGCCGGCACCGACGAGGTCGAGACCATGGATGTCGGGGTGCGAGGCCAGCCACGGTGCGAGCTCGGCGGGCGAACCGGTGAGGACGTTCACGACTCCGCCAGGCACATCGGAGGTCGCCAGCACCTCGGCGAGGCTGATCGCCGAGAGCGGGTACCGCTGCGATGCGACGACCACGACCGAGTTGCCCGGCACGAGCACCGGCGCGATGGCCGAGACCAGTCCGACGAGCGCCGTGTTCTGCGGCGCGACCACCGCGACGACGCCGGTCGGCTCCGGCACCGAGATGTTGAAGTAGGGGCCTGCTACCGGGTTGCCGTTGCCTGAGACCTGTCCGAACTTGTCGCACCAGCCCGCGTACCAGACCCATCGGTCGATAGCCTCGTCCACCTCGGCGGTGGCCGCAGCGACCGAGGCGCCGGTCTGCTGGACGATCTCGTCCACGAACTGCGCGCGGCGGCCCTCGAGGAGTTCGGCGACGCGGTACAGCACCTGACCGCGGTTGTATGCAGTGGCGCCCGACCAGCCCTTCACGGCGCCGCGCGCTGCGGTGACGGCATCCCTCGCGTCCTTGCGCGAGGCGAGCGCCGCATTGGCGAGGAAGTCGCCCTTGGCCGAGACGACCTCGTACGTGCGGCCGGACTCGCTGCGTGGGAACCCGCCGCCGATGTACAGCTTGTACGTCTTCGGCACCGTCAGTCGCTTGCTCACGCCGCCGCTCCCTTCTTGGCGCGGGGTGTTTCGTCCGCGCGTTTCGAGCCGACTGCGGCTCGGTCGCCCAGCGGCGAGGGAGCCTTGAGGTACGCGAGCAGGCCGTGCCGGCCGCCCTCCCGGCCGTAGCCGGACTCCTTGTACCCGCCGAACGGGCTCGCCGGGTCGAATCGGTTGAAGGTATTCGCCCAGATGACGCCGGCACGGAGGCGGTCGGCGACGGCGAGGATGCGCGAGCCCTTGTCGGTCCAGATCCCCGCCGAAAGCCCGTACGGCGTGTTGTTCGCCTTCTCGATCGCCTCGGCCGGCGTCCGGAAGGTCAGCACCGACAGCACGGGCCCGAAGATCTCGTCGCGCGCGATCCGGTGGCTCGCCTGCACGTTCGTGAAGATCGTCGGGGCGAACCAGAACCCGTTCTCGGGGATGACGCAGTCCGCGGTCCACCGCTCGGCGCCCTCCTCCTCGCCGATCCGGCTGAGCTCGCGGATGCGATCGAGCTGCTCTCGGGAGTTGATGGCGCCGATGTCGGTGTTCTTGTCGAGCGGGTCCCCCATCCGAAGCGTGGACAGGCGGGTCTTCAGCCGTTCGACGACGTCGTCGTGGATGGACTCCTGCACGAGCAGGCGGCTGCCCGCGCAGCACACGTGCCCCTGGTTGAAGAAGATCCCGTTGACGATGCCCTCGATCGCCTGGTCGATGGGGGCGTCTTCGAACACGATGTTCGCCGCCTTGCCGCCGAGTTCGAGCGTGAGCTTCTTGTCCGTGCCCGCGGTCGCCTTCGCGATGGCGCGTCCGACGGCGGTGGAACCGGTGAAGGCGACCTTGTCGACATCCGGATGCCGCACCACGGCCGCTCCGGTCGCGCCCGCGCCCGTCACGATGTTGACGACGCCAGGCGGCAGGTCTGCCTGCTGCAGGATCTCGGCGAATATGAGGGCCGACAGCGGAGTCGTCTCGGCCGGCTTGATGACCACGGTGTTGCCGGCGGCGAGCGCCGGGGCGATCTTCCACGCGAGCATGAGCAGCGGGAAGTTCCAGGGGATGACCTGCCCCGCCACGCCGAGTGACCGGGGGTTCGCGCCGAGTCCCGCGTAGTCGAGCTTGTCGGCCCATCCGGCGTAGTAGAAGAACCACGCCGCGACGAGCGGCACGTCGACATCCCTGCTCTCCTTGATCGGCTTGCCGTTGTCGAGGCTCTCGGCCACGGCGAGCTCACGGGCGCGCTCCTGCACGAGGCGCGCGATGCGGAACAGGTACTTGCCGCGATCGCGGCCGCTCAGCTTCGACCACGACTTGTCGTGCGCGCGGCGCGCGGCGGCGACGGCGGCGTCGACATCCGCGTCGCTCGCCGAGGCGATCGTGGCGATGTGCTTCTCGTCGGCGGGCGAGATGGTCACGAAAGACTCCCCTGTGCCCGGGCGGAACTCGCCGTCGATGAACAGCCCGTACTCGTCGCGGAGGTTCAGGATCGCCCGGGATTCGGGGGCGGGTGCGTATTCGAGGAAACTCATGGATCTCGCCTCAGTCGATCGTCACGTAGTCGGTGCCGGAGTAGTGCCCGCTCGCGAGCTTCTGGCGCTGCAGCAGCACGTCGTTGAGCAGGCTGGATGCGCCATATCGGAACAGGTGCGGCTGCAGCCACTCCTCGCCCACGGTCTCGGCGACAGTCACGAGGTACTTGATCGCGTCTTTCGACGTGCGGATGCCGCCGGCGGGCTTCACCCCGATCTTCTCCCCTGTCACGCGATGCCAGTCGCGCACGACTTCGAGCATGAGCAGCGTCACCGGGAGCGTCGCCGCGGGCTGCACCTTGCCGGTGGAGGTCTTGATGAAGTCGCCCCCGGCGAGGATCGACAGCCAGGAGGCGCGTTTGACGTTGTCGTAGGTGTTCAGCTCGCCGGTCTCGAGGATGACCTTGAGCGACGCGTACGTGCCGTCCTCGCGACGGCACGCCTGCTTCGCCTTGGCGATCTGGTCGAACACCAGCCCATAGCGGCCGGCGAGGAACGCGCCGCGGTCGATGACCATGTCGATCTCGTCGGCCCCCGCGGCCACGGCATCCGCCGTGTCGGCGAGCTTCACCGCAAGCGAGGCGCGTCCGCTGGGGAACGCCGTCGCCACCGCTGCCACCGACACCAGCCCCTCATCGGGGTCGCCGTGCGCGCCGCCGAGCGCCTCGACCGCGTACGGCACCATATCGCCGTAGACGCATACGGCCGCGACCCGCGGGCAGGTCGGGTCTGCGGCATCCGGAGTCAAAGCCTTCGCGACGAGAGACCGTACCTTGCCGGGCGTATCCGCGCCCTCGAGGGTGGTGAGGTCGATGAGCTCGATGATCTTGTCGAGCGCCCATGCCTTCGACGTGGTCTTGATCGAGCGCGTGCCGAGGCCCGCCGCGCGCTGCTCGAGGCCGACCGCGTCGACGCCCGCAAGCCCGTGCAGGTATCTGCGCAGGGTGGTGTCGTCCGGTTCGCCGCCGAGCAGCTCGACGGCGCGCTCCGGCAGCGTCTGGAGGTCTGTTCTGCTCATCGTTCTCCCTCAGGTGTGTGTCGGCGGCGAGGGCGCGACGACTTCAGCCGGTTCCGCGCGATCCTTGATCGGATGTCGTCCGCCGGTCTCGCAGCATCACCGCCGCGCCGACTCCGACGACCACGGCGAACGCGATCGACAGCCACGTGAAGGCGAACCAGTTCGAGTCCAGTGCGAGGACGATCGCGGCCGAGATCACCGCGATCGCCGCGGCGACGAGCTTCGATCCGAACTTCAAGCCTACCGCGGGGGTGACGCGCGCGGCCGGCGAGTCGTGCCGCGCGGGGATCAGGTCGGCGAACGGGTCGAGGGTCGTGAGGAGTGCCGCCGCGCACGCGGCCGCGCATCCGAGCGCGCCCCGCAGATTCACCGAATGGCCGTCCGCGGCGGCGGGGAGCACGTCGACATCCACGCTCTCGATGGTAGGGGCGCGACTCGGCGGGGTCTACGGCGACGGTCGGGCGCCGCCCGAGGCGCGCTTCACGTGGCCGCTGTCGCCGTCGACGATGACGACGTCGCCGTCGCGCAGCGTCTTCGTTCCGACACCGGTCCCCATGACGGCCGGGATGCCGTACTCCCGGGCGACGATCGCGGCGTGCGAGGCGAGTCCGCCGGTGTCGACGACGACGGCGGCCGCGCGCTCGAAGAGCGGCGTCCACGACGGATTCGTGTAGGGACAGACCAGCACCTCACCCGCGCGAAGGGACGCGAAGCCCTCGGGGCCGAGGATGACGCGGACGGGTCCGGTCGCGCGTCCGCCGCCGGCGGGTGTGCCGACAGCGAGAGCGTCCCCACCGCCGCGGCGGCGCGGGTAGAGCGTCGCCGGCGAGATGAGCGGTGCACCGGCCAGGCCCGAGCGCCGCGCGCTGCGTGCGCGCACCGTCTCGCGAAGCAGTTCGCCGGCATCCTCCGGGGTCGCGAGCGCGGTGAGCTCCGCGAGCCGCAGGTGCAGCACGTCCGCGGGCTCGCCGAGGACTCCGGCGGCGGCGAGGCGACGGCCGGCCTCGAGCATCGAGGCCCGCAGGATCGGCATCGCACGCATCGCGTGGAAGTGGGTGTCCTCGCGGAACGCGATGCCCGACCGTGCCGCATCGGCGGCCGCGAGGATGGCGGGTGCGGAACGCGTCAGACGCACCAGTCGCCGTGAGCTGACGCGGTCCGAGGCGGCGGCGGCGATGCGCGCGCCGGTGTCGGGGGCTTGGTCGGGGTGGTCCAGGAACGCATCGATCCCCGAGTAAAGCAGCGCCGGCACCTCGCCCCACGTGGGCTCGGACATCAGGAACGCGCTGCGCACCTCGCGGTGCCCGTATTCGGCGAGGTATGCCGAGATCGGCTCGCGCAGGTCGGCGAACCGCTCGTCCGTCGCGACGCCGTCGGTGAATCCGGCAGGTTCGCACTCCCTGAACCACCGCAGCCATTCGGGACGCGATGCGATCAGACGGGCCAGAGCGGCCAGCCCGGCGACGGCGTCCGCCGTGCGGGTGTGCGCTCCTCGCGAGAGGGGACCGGCCTGGCCGACAAGCCCGACGAGCGCGAGTCGCAGCCGGAGTCTCGCGAGACTGACCCCGGCGTGCGGGAGATAGTCGATCCGCAGCGTGATCAGGCCGTCGAGCGAGGCGAGGGCACGATCAGGGATGCCGACGAGGTCGGGCCACCGGAGCGAGCGCGGCTCGAGCGAGCGCAGTTCGGCGATCTCGCGCTCGAACTCGGCGAACCGCGGGTCACGCGTCCAGTCCCGCGTGTCGAACCGCCGTGCCTGGCGGATCACTCGCGCCGGCGCCGAGAACGTGCGCAGCGTCGGGCGTGGCTCAGGCGGCACGAGCTCGTCGACGACGCCGCCGGTCTCGGGAAGCATCCGGGGGAGATCGAGCCGCACCGCGGGGATCTCGGCGAGCATCCGGGTGAGGATGCGGCCGTGCCCGCGCAGGGTCCACGTCGACATGTCGAGCGGATAAGGCCGCACCGGCAGCAGCTCGGCGATGATCGAGCCCATCAGGCGGCGCACCGGGTTCACCCGCCGCGGGGCGGGCGGCAGGGCGGTCAGGGGCCGCGCCTGCAGAATCCAGAGCCGATCGCCTGCGAACGCCCACTCGATGTCCTGCGGCACGCCGAACAGCGCGGCGATCGCCCGCCCTGCCGCTACGAGCTCGCCGCGCTGCGCCGGCGTGGGCGCCGCCCCTGTCGTCGACGAGTGATCCGCAACCGTGCCGCCGCCGTCGGCCGGGCGGATCACGACCTCGGTGCGACCGGTGCGGTGCTCCACGACCCGATCCTGGGAGTCCAGCACGACATGGTCGGGCGTGACGAGCCCCGAGACGACGGCCTCGCCGAGGCCCGGGCTCGAGTCGATCACGATGCGGTCGCGCTCCCCCGTGACGGGATCGGCCGAGAACAGCACGCCCGCGATGTCGGCCGGGATGAGCACCTGGACGACCACCGCGATCCGGATGCCGGCATCCGGGATCGCGCGCTGCGCCCGGTACGCGATCGCCCGATCCGACCACAGCGACGCCCAGCAGCGCCGCACGGCGTCGAGCACGTCGCCGCCGCCTCGGACGTTGAGGAAGGTCTCCTGCTGCCCCGCGAAGGCGGCGCCGGGCAGATCCTCCGCCGTCGCGCTCGATCGCACCGCCACCGCGCCGCCGCCGAGACGTTCGTATGCGGCGAGGATGGCATCGCGCACGTCGTCGGGCAGGACGGCTCCGGACACCGCGTCACGGGAGCCCGCAGCATCCGCCGACGACGGCGGAGGAATCCGTGCGAGGGCACTCTCGTAGGCGGCCGTGGTGACGACGAAGCCGTCGGGCACGGCGAATCCGGCGCGCACGAGTTCGCCGAGGTTCGCGCCCTTGCCGCCCGCGACGGCGAGATCTGTGCGACCCACGTCGCGAAGCGGCATCACGTGCTCCATCGCACCTTCCAGACCGGACACGCCCCGGATCAGCTCAGCGTGGCACGCACTCGCTCGACATCGTCGGCGATCTGCGCTTTCAGCGGCTCGACGCCGTCGAACGCGACCATCCCGCGGATGCGCGCGGCGAACTGCACTTCGACGCTGTGGCCGTAGAGGTCGATGTCGGTCTCGTCGAGCACATACGCCTCGACCTGCCGCACCGGGACGTCGTCGAAGGTCGGGTTCGTGCCCACGCTGATCGCGGCCGGATACCGGATGCCGGAGCGCAGCCCGTCGGCAGAGCCCTCGTCGATGAGCCACCCGGCGTAGATGCCGTCGGCCGGCACGAATCCCTCGAGGTCGTGCGAGAGGTTCGCGGTGGGGAAGCCGAGCTCGCGGCCGCGCTTCGCCCCGTGGACCACCTCGCCCCATACCGAGGCCGGACGGCCGAGGAGCTTCCCCGCCGACGCGACGTCGCCCTGGCTGAGAAGCTCGCGGATCCAGGTCGACGACACCCGTCGGCCAGGCTCGATCGCCCGCACGTCATCGACGATGTCGACGTCGAAGCCGTACTCCGCGCCGAGCTCGCGCAGCAGATCGGGATCGCCTGCCCCGCCGCGGCCGAAGCGGAAGTCGCGCCCCACGAGCACGGTGCGGACCCCGAGAGCGTCGACGAGGACGTGTTCGACGAACTCCCGCGCCGACAGGTCGGCGAGCGCCCGGTCGAAGCGCAGCATCAGCGTGGCGTCGATTCCCGTCTCGCCGAGCAGCTGAAGCTTCTGGTGCACGCCGATCAGATTCTCGGGACAGATCTCGGGCCGCAGCAGGGCGAGCGGGTTGCGGTCGAACGTGACGGCGACCACACGCGCGCCGCCGGTGGCGGCATCCACGCGTGCGCGGTCGAGGACCGCGCGATGACCGGAGTGCACGCCGTCGAACTTGCCGATCGCGACGACCGACGGACCGAAGCCCTCGGGCACCTCGGCCGGATCGCGGAAGACGATCACGGCGCCACCGCGGCGGCCGCGGCATCCGTCGCCTCGGACGGTTCGACCGGGCGATGGGTGATCAGATACCACAGGCCGAAGAACGGCAGCACCAGTGGCACGAAGACATACCCCACTCCGTACCACGACCACACCGTCGGGTGCGCGAACAGCTCCCGCAGCACGAGGCTGAGGGTGCCGACGATGAGCACCCCGGCCAGCTCGAACAGGATCGTGATCCACGCGATGCGGTACCAGGTGCGCGAGCCCGAGAAGATCAGGGCGAGCGTGGCGAGGATGTACACCAGCGCGGAGATGGCCGACAGCGTGTAGGCGAGCGGGGCCTCGTCGAATCGCTCGACGATCTGGACGAACGACCGGCCGGTGGCGGCGAGTGCCATGATCGCGTAGACGATCACGAGCACGCGGCCGATGCCGGTCATACGGGGGCGGGCGGGCGACGACGACATGACTCGTCAATCTTAGGCCGCACGTCGGCGGCCCCGCGCCCGGGGCGGCAGCTCAGGCCAGCTGCACGGTCCAGATCACGTGCATGCGCCAGACCATCACGGCGACCGCGAGAGCCGCGATGCCCATGATGACGGTGCTCCACTGGCTGCGCTCGAGAAGAGCCCACCCGACGGCGAACACCGGCAGCAGCGCGGCCGAGACCAGGTACACCCAGAACTCCAGAAGGCTCCCGGTGGGCGGATTGCCGACGAACGGGGCGATGATCGCGATCACGATCTGCGCGAGCAGCAGGAGTTCGAGCAGCGCGAGCGAGCCCACGGTGAAGTCGCTCGGCCGACGTCCCGCGAGTCCCGCGATCGTGCAGAAGAGGCCCGCCGCGACGGCCACGGCGACCTCGACATACGTGAACCACAGGATCATCCGGGTGCCTCCTCGGGCATGTTCATCACGCTCTTGACGTCATCGCCGCGCCGCTCGACGACCCCGACGAGCGCGCCGTCCGGGTCGATGGCGGCGACCCGCTCGGCGACGAGGCGCGGGGCGGCGCCGGTGAGGCGCTTGCCGTGGCGCAGATCCCGCGCCTCGTCGCCCGACACGCCGAGGCGCCCGAGCACGGCGGCGGCGATCCCCGCGGGCGTCGCAAGCGAGGCCGTGGCGATGTCGTCGGCGGATGCCGCGTCCCCGACGTCGAACGGGCCGATGCGCGTCCGGCGCAGTGCTGTGAGATGGCCGCCGACGCCGAGGGCCGCTCCGAGATCGCGGGCGAGCGCGCGGATGTACGTGCCGCTCGAGCAGTCCACGACCACATCGAGGTCCACGGCGTCCGGTCCGGATCGCGCGGCGACGACCTCGAAGCGCGAGACGGTCACCTCCCGAGCCTTCAGCTCGACCTCGGCGCCCTCACGGGCCAGGTCGTATGCGCGGCGTCCCCCGACCTTGATGGCCGAGACCGTGCTCGGCACCTGTGAGATCCGTCCGGTCAGGGCCGCGACGCCGGCGGCGATGCGCTCGGACGTCATGGCAGCGAGGGCGCCGGCATCCGCTCTGCTCGTCTCGGTGCCCTCGGCGTCGTCGGTGTCGGTGGAGGCCCCGAGCCGGATCGTCGCCTCGTACCTCTTGTCGAGTCCGACGATGAACGTGAGCAGCCTGGTCGCGCCCTCGACGCCGAGGATCAGCAGGCCGGTGGCCATCGGGTCGAGCGTGCCGGCGTGACCGATCTTGCGCGTGCCGAGCGCGCGACGGGCGCGGGCGACCACATCGTGACTCGTCATCCCGCCCGGCTTGTCGACGAGGATCACGCCGGCGCGGACCATCAGCGGGGGCCCCGGGACACGCGGTGCGGGTGGGCGAGGTCGGAGTTGTCGATGATCACGGATGCCGCGGCCTGTGGATCCGCCTCGCGGAGGTAGAGCTCCTGCCCGCCGAGGTAGCGGGCGTTCCCGGACGCGTGCGGGTCGGGGTCGCAGCCGTCGCGCAGCGCCATCCGGGCGTAGCAGACCTCGAACGGCACCTCGAGCCACACCGACCAGTCCCACAGCTCGCGCAGCTCGGGACGATGCAGGAAGACCCCGTCGACGATGAGCACGGCGTCGCGCGGCGCCGCGACCCAGGCCGATTCCACCGGAGCGTCGCGGGCGAGGTCGAACGCCTCCAGCTGGAAGCCCGCCGTCCCGGCGGTCTGCCAGCCTTCGCGGAACGGGTCGATGAGGACGCGACGGAAGGTGGGGTAGTCGAACGAGTCGCGATAGAATCCCTCGGCGCTGCGCCGGCCCCGCGCGTACCTGTCGGATCGGGGACGGTGGAAGCCGTCGATCGACGAGCGGAACACCGTGGAGCCGCCCTCGGCGAACACCTCGGCGAGGCCGTCGGCGAACACCGTCTTGCCCGCGCCGTCGACGCCGTCGACGCCCACGAGGACGCGCCCGCCCCGGTACTGCCGCCGCACCTCGTCCCGGAGATCGCGCCACAGCGTGCTGACGGGGGTGACGGGCAGAGCCATGCATCCAGCCTACGGCGGTGCCACGGGCCCGCCGATCGGTGGGCGCATGCGGTCACGGGTACGAGCCGCTCGCCGAGGTTCGGCGATCGGCCCGGACGGGACGACCACCAGGGGAGTTTCCCCGAACGGCGGGATCGACCGGGCCTGGAGGCCTCCACTCGGGGCAACTGAACGACAAGGCACGGTGACACGCTGCCTCGCACCCTTCGCTTAGGCTGAGCCGCATGCCCGACCTCGCGACGCCGCTCATCGCCTGGTATCGGGTCAATGCGCGCGATCTGCCGTGGCGGCGACCGGGTTTCGGGGCGTGGGGCGTCCTGGTCAGCGAGTTCATGCTGCAGCAGACGCCGGTAGGTCGCGTCATCCCCCATCTCGAGGCGTGGCTGACGCGATGGCCGACACCGTCCGCTCTCGCCGCGGACGCTCCGGCTGAGGCCGTGCACCAGTGGGCGAACCTCGGGTACCCGCGCCGGGCGCTGTGGCTGCATCGCGCAGCGGTGGAGATCCGCGACCGGCACGGCGGAATCGTCCCGCAGGACGTCGACGCCCTCCTCGCTCTCAGCGGGATCGGCGATTACACCGCGCGGGCGGTGGCGGTCTTCGCGTATGGCGACCGGCATCCGGTCGTCGACACGAACACGCGGCGCGTCCTGGCACGCGCGATCGAGGGCCGCTCTCAGCCAGGGCCGCCGTCCCGACGCGACCTCGATGCGATGGCGGCCATCCTGCCGGCGCGCTCCGATGACGCGGCGATCGTCGACGCCGCCGCGATGGAACTGGGCGCCACCGTCTGCACCGCCCGGTCGCCGCGGTGCGGGGCCTGCCCGATCGCCGATCGCTGCGCGTGGCGCGCGGCGGGCTACCCCGACACCGGCGAGGAGCGCCGCCGGCAGGCGCGCTACGAGGGCAGCGACCGGCAGGCACGCGGGGCGGTGCTGAGGGTGCTGCGGGATGCCGCTCCCCTGCCGGTGCGGCTCGAAGACCTCGTCTCCGACTGGCCCGACCGGCTGCAGCGGGACCGGGCGATCGACTCGCTCATCGTGGATGGGCTGGCGGAGGCATCCGACGGCGCCCTCCGCCTGCCGCGCTGAGGATCAGGCCTGGACCGAGTCCTCGTCTTCGGTGACCGCGTCTTCGGCGCTGTCCACATCCTCGAACTCGCGGGGCTTGACGTACGGGTCGGCATCGCCGGCGTAGGTCGCCGAGGATGCGAGTCCGGCGACGGCCTCGTCCCGCTCGCGGGCCTCACGCAGCAGCGCCGCGATGTGGTCGGCGTTCTCAGGGATCGCGTCGGGGATGAATTCGAGGGACGGTGTGAGCCGCACGGCGAGCTGGCGTCCGACCTCGGCCCGCAGCATCCCGGTCGCGGCCTTCAGCGCCTCTGCCGACGATGCCCGCTCCTCCGCGGAGCCGAGGACCGTGAAGAACACGGAGGCGTGCTGCAGGTCGCCCGTCACGCGGACGTCGGTGATCGTCACGAAGCCGAGTCGGGGGTCGCGGAGGCCCTTCTCGAGCCTCTCCGCGATGAGAACTTTGATCCTGTCGGCGAGTTTCGCCACTCGCGCGTTGTCGGCCATGATGCTCCCATCTGCGATTGTGCGGGCCGATCATCGGGGAGGTGTTCGGGCCCGGATCCAGGATAGTCGGCCCCGGTGCGCCCGGCCGCACCCGGCCTTCCGGTTACGACATGATTTCGCCGAGGCATCGTGGATGCGGCTCGCGGCGCTCCGATTCGGGCGGATGTCGCGCTTCGCGATCATCGGCGGAGTCGGCGCGATCGTCAACGCGGCATCATGGCGGCCTCCAGGAGCTGTTCGTCTTCCGCGACCTGCGCCATGAAGGCAGAGGCTTCTGGACGAGATTCGGGACGTCGGCGGGGTTCATCTCGGTGGGTGTTGCACGCACGGGTCGTCTACCGTCCTCGGCGCACGACGGAAGTCAGCCCGCTCATCGCGAAGGGTGCACCCGCCGACGCCGTCGCGCCGGCCCCCGAGCCGGCGCCCGAAGCGGACGTCGGCCCGGACGCGCCGGTGCGTTGATCACTGCACCGGCAGCACCGAAACGGATCGCCCCCACCGAGCAATCGGCGGGGGCGATCCGTGTGAGGGACGCAGACGGGTCAGCCGCGCGGCTTCTCCACCATCTCGATGGTCTCGATCTCGTCGCCGATCTGGATGTCGTTGTACTTGCCGAGGCCGATGCCGGCCTCGAAGTCCGTACGCACCTCCGTGACGTCGTCCTTGAAACGACGCAGCGACTCGATGGCGAGGCCATCCGCGATGACGACACCGTCGCGGATGACGCGAGCCTTCGCGTTGCGCGTGATGGTGCCGCTGCGGACGATGACACCCGCGATGTTGCCGAACTTCGAGGAGCGGAACACCTCGCGGATCTCGGCGACACCGGACTGCTTCTCTTCGAACTCCGGCTTGAGAAGTCCCTTGAGGGACTGCTCGACGTCGTCGATCGCGTTGTAGATGACCGAGTAGAAGCGCGTGTCCACACCCTCGCGAGAGGCGCGCTCGCGCGCCTTCGTGTCGGGACGGACGTTGAACCCGATGATGATCGCGTTGTCGATCGTGGCCAGGTTGACATCCGACTCGGTGATCGCGCCGACGCCGCGGTGGATGATCCGCAGCTGCACGGAGTCGTCGACCTCGATCTTGAGGAGCGACTCCTCCAGTGCCTCGACGGCACCCGACACGTCGCCCTTGATGATGAGGTTGAGCGACTCGACCTTGCCCTCTTCGAGAGCGCGGGTGAAGTCCTCGAGCGAGATGCGCTTGCGGGCCTTGGCCAGCTGGGCGTTGCGCTCGGCCGCTTCACGCTTCTCGGCGATCTGGCGGGCCGTGCGGTCCTCTTCGGTCACGATGAACGTGTCGCCTGCGCGGGGCACGGAGTTCAGGCCCTGCACCTGCACCGGGCGAGACGGGTACGCCTCGGCGACCGGATCGCCGTTCTCGTCGACCATCGCGCGGACGCGGCCGTACGCCGTTCCCGCCACGATCGCGTCGCCGACGCGGAGCGTTCCGGATTGGATGAGGACGGTGGCGACCGAACCGCGGCCCTTGTCGAGCTTCGCTTCGATGGCCACACCGCGCGCGTCCTTGTTCGGGTTCGCGGTCAGGTCGAGACCGGCATCCGCCGTCAGCAGCACCGCGTCCAGGAGGTCCTGGATGCCGATGTTGTTGCGCGCCGAGACGTCGATGAACATGACGTCGCCGCCGTACTCCTCTGCGACCAGCCCGTACTCGGTGAGCTGCTGGCGCACCTTGCCGGGGTTGGCGTCGGGCTTGTCGATCTTGTTCACCGCGACCACGATCGGCACATTTGCCGCCTGGGCGTGGTTGAGCGCCTCCACCGTCTGCGGCATGATGCCGTCGTCGGCGGCGACCACGAGGATGGCGAGGTCGGTGACCTGCGCACCACGGGCGCGCATGGCGGTGAACGCCTCGTGACCCGGGGTGTCGATGAAGGTGATCGCACGATCGTGCCCGTCGTGCTCGGTCCAGACCTGGTACGCACCGATGTGCTGCGTGATGCCGCCGGCCTCGCCCGCGACCACGTTGGTCTGACGGATGGCGTCGAGCAGTCGCGTCTTGCCGTGGTCGACGTGACCCATCACGGTCACGACCGGCGGACGGATCTCGAGGTCTTCCTCGTTCTCGTTCTCCAGCTCCGCGTCGAGATCGAGACCGAAGCCCTCGAGGAGCTCCTTGTCCTCGTCCTCGGGCGAGACCATCTGGATCTTGTAGCCGAGCTCGACGCCGAGCACCTCGAACGTCGCCTCGTCCAGGGACTCGGTGGCCGTGGCCATCTCTCCCAGGTTGAACAGGATCGTCACGAGCGTGCCGGGCTGCACGGTGTAGCCGGTGATCGTCTCGATCTTGTCGGCGAAGTCCGAGATCGACGCGCCACGGCGCATGCGGATGATCTCGCCGTTGCCGCGCGAGACGTTGACGCCGCCGACGACGGGCGCATCCCGCATCTCGAACTCTTGGCGCTTCGCCCGACGCGACTTGCGCTGCTTGGACTTGCCGCCGCCCTTGCCGAAGGCACCCGCGGTGCCACCGCCGGGACCGCGGCCACGGCCGCCGCCGCCACCGGGACGACCGGCGAAGCCGCCGGCGGGCGCGGCGCCAGGGGCGCCACCCGGACGCTGGAAGCCGCCGCCCGCACCGCCGGGACGACCGGGGCCGCCCGGACGCTGCTGGAACGGCGCGCCACCGGGACGACCGGCACCACCGGGACGACCGGGGCCGCCGGGACGGGCGCCGGGAGCACCCGGACGCGGCGCGCCGGGGCGCGGCGCCTGCGGGCGCGGGATGTTGCCGGGAGTCGGGCTCGGACGCTGGCCCATGCCCTGCGCCGACGCGAACGGGTTGTTGCCCGGACGCGGTCCGGCGGGACGCTGGCCCATGCCCTGCGCCGACGCGAAGGGGTTGTTGCCGGGGCGGGGCGATCCGCCCGGACGCGGGGGCTGGGGAGTGCTGCCAGGGGTCGCCGGAGCCGCGGTCTCGGCCGCGGCGGGAGCGGAGACCTCCGCTGCGACAGAGGCCGCCGGCGCGGGAGCCGGAGCCGATGCAGCCGCGGGAACCGGGGCAGGAGCCGCAACGGCCGCGTCCGCAGCGGTCGCAGCGGCGGGCGCCGGAGCCGGGGCCGCAGCAGCGGCGGGAGCCGGTGCGGCGGGCTTGGTCTCGGCGATCGCCTCGGCGACGGGCGCGGGGGGCGCTGCCGGGGCGGCAGGGCGCACGGGACCAGGACGGCCTGCCGGGCGCGCCGGAGCGGCGGGCTTGGTGTCAGCGACGGGGTGCGCTGCACCGTCTGCCTCGAGGGCAGCACGAAGTTTGCGAGCCACCGGGGGCTCGATGGTGGACGAGGGGCTCTTGACGAATTCGCCGAGCTCCTTCAGCTTGGCGAGAGCCACCTTGCTGTCGACTCCGAGTTCGGAGGCGATCTCGTGCACGCGGGGTTTGGCGTTTGCCACAATTCTCCTGTCTGGGGTCCACCCAGGCAGGGCAGACCGTTAGTTGCGGACGGGACTCATTTCGAGCCGTTCACTTTGTTTCCATAGCCATTCAGCCTGTTCTCTAACGTCTGCGAATCGAGAGGACCCGACACGCGCAAAGCACGTACGAAGGCACGGCGCCGGATGGCGGCATCCATGCACTCCTGCGTCTCGTGAACCCACGCGCCTCGTCCCGGCATCGACGCGCGCTCGTCGGGGACGAGAGCGGAATCGATGGAGACCACCCTGAGAAGGGAGGATCGGGGAGCACGCGTGCGGCAACCGACGCACGTTCGTACAGGTTCCATCTTACACCCCGGCGCTTTCGCCCCGGTCCCCTCTCCGCTGCACCCCGGCGCCGGGAGCCCTCCGCGCGTCCGGGCGGGGAGCCCTCCGCCCGTCAGGCCTCTTCCAAGATGCTGTCCGGCTGGATGTCGATCTTGGCGCCGGTGAGCTTGGCCGCGAGCCTCGCATTCTGGCCCTCCTTGCCGATGGCGAGCGAGAGCTGGTAGTCCGGCACGAGTGCGCGGACGGCCTTGCTCGAGGCATCCAGGATGAAGCTCGACGTGACCTTCGCCGGCGACAGCGCGTTCGCGACGAATCGCGCGAGCTCGGGGTCGTAGTCGACGATGTCGATCTTCTCGCCGCCCAGCTCCTCGGTCACGGCGCGCACCCGGCGGCCGAGCTCGCCGATGCAGGCGCCCTTGGCGTTGATGGACGGGTCGTTGGCCCTCACGGCGATCTTGGTGCGGTGACCCGCCTCACGCGCGAGCGACACGATCTCGACGAGGCCGGCGTGGATCTCGGGCACCTCGAGCGCGAAGAGCTTGCGGACCAGGCCGGGGTGCGTGCGCGACACGGTGATCTGCGGCCCCTTGTTGCCCTTCGCGACAGAGGTGACGTACACGCGCAGCCGGGAGCCGTGCGTGTACTCCTCGCCTGCGACCTGCTCCTCGGGAGGCAGGATCGCCTCGACGGAGCCCAGGTCGACGTGCACCATCCGCGGGTTGGGCCCCTGCTGCACGACGCCGGCGACGATGTCGCCCTCCTTGCCGCGGAACTCGCCGAGCACGGCGTCATCCGCGATGTCACGAAGCCGCTGGCTGATGACCTGCTTGGCGGCGAACGCGGCGATGCGGCCGAAGTCGTCGGGGGTGGACTCCTCTTCGCCGATGACGGCGCCCTCGTCGTCGACGAGCGGGACGAAGACGGCGACGTGCCCGGTCTTCCGGTCGAGCTCGGCGCGCGCGCCTTCGGGCAGTTCACCGGTGGCTGAGCTGTGCTTCGCGTATGCGGTCAGAATCGCCTGCTCGATGATCCGGACGAGTTCTTCGAAGGGGATCTCCTTCTCGCGCTCGATCGTCCGCAGCAGTCCCAGATCGATGTCCATCGTGACCTCCATATTCAGCTCTCACCGGCGCGTCCAGCCGCCGGAACCCTACAACGTTACCCGATGCCAGGCTGTGGGGCGCCCGCGAGGCCCCGGCGTCGGACGGGTGCTCGTCGAGTCAACCCCGGTGCCCTGACGGCGCCGCCCCGTAGGCTCGCCGGGTGACCGCCGAGGTGAAGCACGCAGCGCGCAAGGCCGAGTCCAGTCGCGCCTTCCGGGTCGTCGCGCGGGCGGGCTACGCCGCGAACGGGCTGGTGCACGTGCTGATCGGCGTGATCGTCCTCGTGGTCGCGTTCGGCGGCAAGGGCGAGACCGACCAGATCGGGGCGTTCAAGGCGGTGGCGAGTGCGCCCGCCGGGTTCGTCGCGCTGTGGATCCTCGCGATCGCCCTCCTCGCGCTCGGGATCTACCACGCGCTCGAGGGCATCCTCGCGCGGGGCGGGGATGCCGCGAAGAAATGGGGCCGCCGGGTGGCGGAGTTCGGTCAGGCGATCGTGTTCGCAGCGCTCGGCGTGATCTCGGCATCCGTGGCGCTCGGCGCGAAGCCCAACGCGGACCGTTCCGCCGAGGACGCCAGCCGGGGGGTTCTCGCGATTCCGGGCGGCGCGCTCGTTCTGGGGCTCGTCGGCATCGGCATCGGCATCGGCGGCGTCGCCTTCGTGGTGATGGGGGTGCGGCGCAGCTTCGAGAACAGGATGACCCAGCCGCCGGGACCCCTCGGCGCCGCCGTGAAGGGGCTCGGCATCGTCGGGTTCATCGCCAAGGGCGTCGCGCTCGTCATCATCGGCATCCTGCTTCTCGTCGCCGCGGTAAAGGTCGAGCCCACCGCCGCGGGCGGACTGGATGCCGCGATCGACGCCCTCCTCGCCCAGGCCCTCGGCCCAGTGCTCGTCGGCGGCGTGGGCGGAGGCCTCATCGCCTACGGGGTGTTCTGCTTCTTCCGGGCCCCGTATGCGGACCTCTGAAGACCCCCGCGAGGCTGTCAAGCCCCTATGGCAGCCACCGGGTCGGTGTGAGCGTGGAGTCATGACAGACGACACGATGACCCGCAGCGAGGCGCAGCAGCGACTCAAGGAACTGGTCGAGGACATCGACTTCACGATGCTGACGACTCAGGATGCGGACGGCAGGCTCGTCAGCCGACCGATGAGCACCCGCGAGATGGACGAGAACGGCGACATCTGGTTCTTCCTCGCCGACGACTCCAAGAAGGCGGAGGAGGCGCAGGCCGAGAGGGACGTGGGGCTCTCCTACGTCGACAAGAAGGGGATGCGCTTCGTGTCGGTGGCAGGAAGGGCGAGCGTCGTGCACGATCGCGCGAAGATGGCCGAGCTGTACACGTCATCGCTGGACATCTGGTTCGAGCAGGGGCTCGACACGCCCGGCATCGCCCTGCTGCGTGTGACGCCGGTGGCGTGCGAGTTCTGGGAACCCAAGCACGGCAAGCTCGTGATGGCGGCGGCCATGCTCAAGGCACTCGTGACGAAGGACACACCCGACGACGCGATGCGCGACGAGAAGATCGTCGGCTCGAGGACCGCCCTGTAGGCGCGCTCAGCCGCGGGTGAGCGCCGCCACCGCCTCGGCGACGGGAACGACCTCGCGGGTTCCGCTGCGCCGGTCCCATAGTTCGACCTGACCGTCGGCCGCTCCGCGGCCCACGATGACGATCCGCGGCACCCCGACGAGCTCGGCATCGCCGAACTTCACGCCGGGCGAGACCTTGGGCCGGTCGTCGTAGAGCACGTCGAGCCCTGCGGCCTCGAGTTCGGCGCTCAGCGATTCCGCGACGTCGAAGATCGCGGCATCCCGGCCCGCGGCCACCACGTGCACGTCGAACGGAGCGACCGACGCGGGCCAGATGAGGCCCCTCTCGTCGTTGTTGAGCTCGGCGATGATCGCGATGATGCGTGTGACCCCGATGCCGTACGAGCCCATCGTGACCGTGACGAGCTTGCCCTTCTCGTCGAGCACCCTGAGCCCCAGGGCGTCCGCGTACTTGCGACCCAGCTGGAAGACGTGGCCGATCTCCATGCCGCGGGCGAGCGTGACCGGGCCCGAGCCGTCGGGTGCGTCATCGCCCTCGCGGACGTTCGCGACCTCGACGTAGCCGTCCACCGCGAAGTCGCGCCCCGCCACGAGCGAGTGCACGTGCTTCTGGTCGATGTTCGCACCCGTGATCCAGCTCGATCCGTCCGCGATGCGTGGGTCGACGAGGTACCGGATGCCGGTCGCCGACTCCTCGCCGAGCACCTGGCCGGTCTCCGACCAGGGGCCGATGTACCCCTTCACGAGCAGCGGGTGATTCTCGAAGTCCTGCTCGTGGGCCGCCTCGACGGTCGCGGGTGCGAAGGCGACCTCGACGCGCTTGTCATCGACGTCGCGGTCGCCCGGGATGCCGACGATCACGAGTTCGCGCGTCCCGTCGAGGTGCGTGAGGGCGAGTACGACGTTCTTGAGGGTGTGCGCCGCTGTCCACGCGCCCTCGGCGGGGCTGTCCAGGTGCGCGTTCGCGTGCTCGACGAGTGTCGCGATCGTGGGGGTGTTCGGCGAGTCGAAGATCACGGGCTGGGGCCGGCTGTCGAACGCGATCGGGTCGGGAGCAGTCGTCGTGTATGCCTCGACGTTCGCCGCATACCCGCCTGCGGAACGGACGAACGTGTCCTCGCCGATCGGCGTCGGATGCAGGAACTCCTCTGACTTCGAGCCGCCCATGGCACCGGCATCCGCCTCGACGATCACGTATTCGAGGCCGAGTCGATCGAAGATGCGCTCGTACGCGTCGCGCTGCGCCTGGTAGGAGGCATCCAGCCCCTCGTCGGTGTAGTCGAACGAGTACGCGTCCTTCATGGTGAACTCGCGGCCGCGCAGCAGGCCCGCCCGAGGCCGCGCCTCGTCGCGGTACTTGTCCTGGATCTGGTAGATCGACAGGGGCAGGTCCTTGTACGAGGAGTACAGGTCCTTCACCAGCAGGGTGAAGACCTCTTCGTGCGTCGGGGCGAGCAGATAGTCGGCGCCCTTGCGGTCCTGCAGGCGGAACATGCCGTCGCCATACTCCTCCCACCGACCGGTCAGCTCGTACGGCTCGCGCGGCAGCAGCGCCGGGAAGTGGACCTCGTACGCCCCCGCGTTCGCCATCTCCTCGCGGATGATGGCCTCGATCTTCGCCTTCACGCGCAGCCCGAGCGGCAGCCATGCGAACACCCCCGGCGCCTGCCGGCGGATGTAGCCGGCGCGCACGAGCAGGCGGTGGCTCGCGACCTCGGCGTCTGCCGGGTCTTCGCGGAGCGTGCGGAGGAAGAAATGCGAGAGACGGGTGACCACGAGGGTCAAGTCTAGAGTCGGGCCGGGTCGATGCCGTGAAGCCGCATTGCCGCGGGCTGCGACTGCTGAAGGTCTCCATCCCTGTGAGGCACGCTTACACTGGCCTCGTGCCCGCCCGTCGCTCCCGTCTGGTCCCGGCCACCGCGACAGGAGCGCTCGTCGAGTCCCTTGCCTCGCTGAGGCAGTCGCTCGACCTTCCCAGCGGCTTCCCTCGCGCCGTGCTCGCCGAGGCGCGGGATGCCGCGCGCTCCGTGCCGACCGACCCCGCAGTGGCGAACCTCGCCGACCTCCGCGACCTCGAGTTCCTCACGATCGACCCGCCGGGCTCACCTGATCTGGACCAGGCGATGCATTTCCAGCAGACGTCCGAAGGCGCGGTCCTTCACTATGCGATCGCCGATGTTCCGGCGTTCGTGACGCCGGGCGGAGAACTGGATGCAGAGGTGCGCCTGCGCGGTCAGACGCTCTACGCCGCAGACGGGCGCATTCCGCTTCATCCGCCGGTCCTGAGCGAGGATGCCGCGTCTCTCGTGGACAACGCCGACCGTCGCGCCTACGTCTGGCGATTCACTCTCGACAGCGGTGCGCGTCCACTGCAGACGACGCTCACCCGCGCCATCGTCCGATCCCGCCACAGGTGGAGCTACCCCGACGCGCAGGCGGCGCTCCAACACGGATCCGCGCCCGAAACCCTGCGGACGCTCGCCTGGTTCGGACCGCTGCGAGCACAGCGCGAAAGCGAGCGGGGAGGCGCGAGCCTCAACGTTCCCGAGACGACGATCGAGGTCGATCACGGCACGTACCGGTTGCAGCGCAATCCGCCGTTGCCGCTCGAGGACTGGAACGCCCAGGTCTCGCTGCTGACGGGGATGGCCGCCGCCGAGATCATGCTCGCCGGGGGCATCGGCGTCCTCCGCACGATGCCTGCCGCGGGCGTCGCCGATGTCGCCGCATTCCGCGCGCAGACCGTCGCGCTCGGCATCCCGTGGCGCGACGGCATCCAGTACGGCGACTATCTGCGCACTCTCGACCGAGACGACCCCGCGGCACTCGCGGTGCGAAGCGCTGCGGCATCGCTGTTCCGGGGGGCCGGCTATGTCGCGTTCGACGGCCGACCTCCGACGCAGACGCTGCAGGCGGCGATCGGCGCGCCGTACGCTCATACCACCGCGCCGTTGCGCCGGCTCGTCGACCGATGGTCGCTCGTCGTCTGCGAAGCGCTCGCGAACGGGCGGCCTGTGCCCGAGTGGGCGAGGCAGAGCCTCCCCGAGATCCCGAAGCTGATGGGCCGAAGCGATCAGCGCGCCGATCAGTTCGACGCGGCATCGATCCATCGCGTCGAAGCGGCCCTTCTGCACGGGCAGGAGAGCGCGGTGTTCCCGGCGGTGGTGCTGGCCGAGCAAGGTGGTGGCTCGCGTGTTCAACTGGCGAATTCGCCGGTTACGGCCCGGGTCGCCGGGATGCGCGCGCCCGCGGGCTCGAGGGTCGAGGTGCGGCTCGAACGGGCCGACATCGCGACGGGCGAGATCGAGTTCGCAGCTGTGGGCGCCTCAGCGGGCACGACCGATCGCTGAGGTCAGGACTCGGTGTTCACGAGAGCGGGCAGTCCGTCGAGCGACCTGGCGTTCTTCTCGGCGCGATAGGCGTCGAGGCCTTCGGGCCCCTTCTTCACGGCCCACGGACGCATGATTTCGCGGTCCGTGACGAACTCCATGACAGGGACACCCCAGCCGCATGAGTCCGACACGCGTGCGACGTCGACGACGATCACCGCGCGAGCGCCGACATGACCAGGATGCTCGCGCGCGACCTGCTCGAATACGTCCTCGCCGGGCAGCGCCACACGTCCCCGCCCGTGCAGCCGTACGATCCGCGGGCGATCGCTGAACGCGCAGAACATCAGGCAGATCCGGCCGTTCTCATTGAGGTGCGCGATCGTCTCGGCACCGCTTCCGGTCAGGTCGAGCCAGGCGACGGTGTGCGCGTCGAGGATGCTCAGCGAGTCGAGCCCACGCGGCGAGACATTGACATGCCCATCGGCGGACAGTGGCGCGGTCGCCACGAAGAAGAGGTGCTGAGCGCTGATCCAGGCCGCGAGGCTGTCATCGATTTCGTCGAAGACCTTTCCCATAGCGGAAGTCTAGCGAGGGCCTCTCCCCTGCTCCGCTGAGTCACGGGACGGGACGGATGCCGATCCCCACGGTCTTGTCAGCCGGATCCGCAGGGATGGCTTACCACCCCGCACGCCGCCTGGAAGGATGACGGGATGAGCGAGCGGTCGATCCACGGACGCGGCTCGCCGAGCGATCGGCGCGGCGAACTCCTCGCGATCGCGCGGTCCGAGGCCCGCTCGCACCGGCCCGTCGATGTGCTGGCACAGTGGTCCGACGACGCCACCGTCCGCCCGTCACAGGTGGATCAGCGGACATCCACGGCCTACGACGCGCTGGCGCTCGAGGCCGCGGCGGGCTATGAGGCGCTCCTGCTCTCCCCGGTCGCCCCGATCGGAACGAACTCGTCGGTGGCCCCGACCTCGCAGGATCGCACGCTCTCGACGATCCGCGGGAGCGAGGTCGTCTCGGATCCCACGAATGTGCTGGCGCTCGAGTGCGCCCGCAGGCTTCGCGCGTCGCCGGGCGATCACGTCCGGCTCTGCACGGCGCACCAGGTGGTGCGGAGGCAGCCGGTGCCGAGCGGTCCTGGATTCACGCAGCACTTCCGCCTCTTCTCACTCGCGGACGCCGGACGAGGTCTCGCCGACGACGGCTTCGAGGTGGCGGCCGTCACCGAGCAGCTCGGAGTGCACCGCCGGATTCTCGACACCGCGGCACGGGTGCACGGGCTCGTATGGGAGCGCCCGGTCGCGATCGTGCGCACCGACGACCGCCTTCCCGCCATCGCCGACCGTGTGGCGGCGGCCCTGCATCTGGCGCAACCGGACGTCGAGGTGCGATCGGAGCCGCTGCACTCGGCGTACTACGGCGGGTTGCGCATCCTGTTCGGGGTGCACAGCCACGACGGAACGCTGCGGGAGTGGATCGACCTCGGCGCGTTCGACTGGGTGGGGCAGCTTACCGGCAACCGCCGGCAGCGGTTCGTCGCGAGTGCGATCGGGCTGCAGCTGCTGCCGCTGCTGCGTCCTGGCGCGATGAGTCCGTAGCAGCCGGCGCTCGGGTCGCAGATGGTCGCCGTGGCCTGAGCGCTTGACAACCGTGCTGCTGACCGGCTTTGAGCCCTTGCGGGAGACCTCGTCAACCCATCGCTCAGGCCGTCACGACCTGCGCCGTGCCGACCGGAGCGGCAGGACCCATCTCGGCGGCGAGCCGGTTCGCCTCCTCGATCAGCGTCGCGACGATGTCGGCCTCGGGCACGGTCTTGATGACCTGGCCCTTGACGAAGATCTGGCCCTTGCCGTTGCCCGAGGCGACCCCGAGGTCCGCTTCGCGCGCCTCTCCCGGTCCGTTCACGACGCATCCCATGACGGCGACGCGCAGCGGCACGGTCATGTCCTTGAGGCCCTCCGTGACGTCGTCCGCGAGGGTGTAGACGTCGACCTGGGCGCGACCGCACGACGGGCACGAGACGATCTCGAGCTTGCGCTCGCGCAGGTTCAGCGACTGGAGGATCTGGTGGCCGACCTTGACCTCTTCGGCGGGGGGCGCCGAGAGGGAGACGCGGATCGTGTCGCCGATGCCTTCGCCGAGCAGGATGCCGAATGCCGTCGCGCTCTTGATGGTGCCCTGGAAGGCCGGCCCGGCCTCGGTCACTCCCAGGTGCAGCGGCCAGTCGCCCATCTCGGCGAGCAGGCGGTACGCCTGCACCATGATCACGGGATCGTTGTGCTTGACCGAGATCTTGAAGTCGTGGAAGTCGTGCTCCTCGAACAGGCTCGCCTCCCACCTGGCGCTCTCGGCCAGGGCTTCGGGGGTGGCCTTGCCGTACTTCTGCAGGAGGCGCGGATCGAGCGAGCCGGCATTGACCCCGATGCGCAGCGACACACCGGCATCCGACGCCGCCTTCGCGATCGCCCCCACCTGGTCGTCGAACTTGCGGATGTTGCCGGGGTTCACGCGCACCGCGGCACAGCCGGCGTCGATCGCCTGGAAGACGTACTTGGGCTGGAAGTGGATGTCGGCGATCACCGGGATCTGGCTCTTCTTGGCGATGATGTGCAGCACGTCGGCGTCGTCCTGGGACGGCACCGCGACGCGCACGATCTCGCACCCGGATGCCGTCAGCTCGGCGATCTGCTGAAGAGTGGCGTTGATGTTGGTGGTGGGCGTCGTGCACATCGACTGGACGCTGATGGGTGCGCCACCGCCGACGAGCACCTTGCCGACCCGGATCTGGCGGCTCTTGCGGCGGGGGGCGAGCGTTTCAGGGACTTTGGGCATCCCGAGATTGACTGCTGGCACGGCATCCACCCTACGCCGCGACGCATGTGCGAAGTCTGCGCAGGCACGCAGCGTGCGCCGCGCCGCGGTGTAGTTTTCCGGCATGAGCCTCAGCCACCGTCTCACCCGGATGACGGGCCGCGACCCGGAGGAGAGCCATCGCGGGGCCACTCCCCTGGAGCTGCTGTTCGACCTGACGTTCGTCGTCGCGTTCAGTCAGATCTCGTCTCAGACGGCCCACGCGCTGGAGCTCGGGCACCTGTCGACGGCGTTCGCCGGATTCGGGTTCGCGACCTTCGCCGTGAGCTGGGCGTGGATCAACTACTCCTGGCTCGCCAGCGCCTACGACAACGAAGACATCTTCTTCCGCATCGCAACACTCATCGTGATGGTGGGCGTGCTGGTCGTGGCTCTGGGCGTGCCCGATGTCTTCCGCTCGCTGGAGGAGGGCGACCATCTCGACAACACCGTGATGGTGGCCGGCTACGTCATCATGCGCGTGGCCACGGTCGCGCTCTGGCTGCGCGCGGCCACGCACGACCCGCAGCGGCGACAGACCTGCCTCGCCTACGCGACCGACATCTCGATCGCCCAGATCGGGTGGGTCGCGCTCATCTTCCTCAACCTCCCGATCGGCGCGACGTTCGCCATCGCCGGATTCCTCGTCGTCTTCGAGCTCGCCGGTCCCCCGTTCGCCGAGCTGAAGTATGGCCGGACGCCGTGGCATCCGCATCACATCGCGGAGCGCTACGGGCTCCTCGTCATCATCACGCTCGGCGAGATCGTGCTCGGCACGATCCTCGCCATCTCGGCCGTCGTCGAGGACGTCGGGTGGACCGTCGAGGCCGCATTGATCGCGTTCGGCGGAACCGCACTCGCCTTCGCGATGTGGTGGGTCTACTTCGTCGTCCCGGTGGGACCGGTGCTCGCGCGGCATCCCTTGCGCGCCTTTCCGTGGGGATACGGACACGTCCTGCTGTTCGGATCGGTGGTCGGAGTCGGCGCCGGACTGCACGTCGCGGCCCGGGTCATCGCGGGCGACGCCCACGTCGACACGGTCTTCGCGGTGCTCACCGTCGCGATTCCGGTCCTCGCGTTCGAGGTCATGGTCTTCGCCCTCTATGCGCTGCTGGTCCTGCAGTTCGATCCGCTGCACCTGTGGCTGCTCCTCGGCGCCGTCGCGATCCTCGCGGTCGCGGTGCTGACTGTCACGCTCGGCGCCTCGGTGGGAGTGGCGCTCATCGTCATAGCCTGCTCACCGACCGTGATCATCGTCGGCTACGAGACGATCGGATACCGGCACCAAGCAGAGGCGCTTGCGCACGTGACCCGCTGACCCGTTCCCCCGCGGATGCCGGAACTGCCTGCGGTGCGTGCAGAGGCGGGAGCGGACGACGTGCGCCGGTGTAGTTTTCCGGCATGAGCCTGAGTCATCGAGACACCCGGATGATCAGCCGCGACCCGCTGGAGTCGCATCGGACCTCGACACCACTGGAACTGCTCTTCGACCTCACGTTCGTCGTCGCGTTCAGCCAGGCCGCCGACCAGACCGCGCATCTGCTCGAACTCGGACACATCGGGCCGGCGCTGATGGGGTTCGCATTCGCGACCTTCGCGGTGTCGTGGGCGTGGATCAACTACTCGTGGCTCGCCTCGGCGTACGACACCCAGGACATCTTCTTCCGCATCGCGACGCTCGTCGCGATGGTCGGTGTGCTGCTGATCGCGCTCGGCCTCACTCCGGCGTTCCGCTCGATTGACGAGGGTCGTCATCTCGACAACATCGTGATGGTCGCCGGGTACGTCATCATCCGCATCGCGACGGTCGCCGTCTGGCTGCGGGCCGCAGCACACGACCCCGCCCATCGCCGCACCTGCCTCGCGTATGCCATCTGGGTCTCGGCAGCGCAGGTGGGCTGGGTGGTGCTCGTCGTGGTCGACCCTCCCCTCTTCGCGACCTTCAGCATCGCCGCACTCCTCGTCGCGGTCGAGCTGATCGGTCCCCTCTACGCGGAGACGAAGTACGGACGCACACCGTGGCACGCCCACCACATCGCGGAGCGCTACGGTCTGCTGGTCATCATCAGTCTCGGCGAGGTGGTGCTGGGGACGATCCTGACGATCTCGGCGGTCGTCGACGAGGACGGTTGGAGCATCGAAGCCGGTGTGCTCGCAGTGTCGGGAACGATTCTCGCGTTCGGGATGTGGTGGGCGTACTTCACATTGCCGTCCGGTGTCATGCTCGCGCGGCATCGGGAGCGGTCCTGGGCATGGGGCTACCTGCACATCATCCTGTTCGGCTCCATCATCGGAGTCGGTGCGGGACTCCACGTCGCCGCGCAGGTCATCTCGGGCGTCGCGGACGTAGACGCGGCGTTCGCTCTCACCTGCGTCACAGTGCCGGTGCTGGCGTTCGAGATCATGATCCTCGTCCTCTACACCCTGCTCGTGGGCAGGTTCGACCCGCTCCATATCTGGCTGTTCATCGGCGGCGTCGCCCTTCTCGGGCTGAGTGTCGTCGCCGGTTCCGCCGGCCTGTCCATCGGCGGTTCGCTCCTGATCGTGGCCGCATCCCCGCTCGTGCTGGTGGTCGGCTACGAGACAGTCGGCTACCGACACTTCGCCGCAGTCCAGGAACGCGAGGACGCGTAGCGCGGCGGCATCCGCTCGTCTGATATCGTGACCGCATGTCCGCGAACCTCACCGCCTGGTGGCCCGCCCGCTGACGGCGGTGTGTTCGCGTTCGCAGGACCACAGACCGCCCGAGGGCGGTCTTTCTCGTTTTGAGCGACCGCCCGACCCGATGAAAGGCCGGCGATGACACCGAGCCCCTCCCCCTTGACCGCGGTGCTCGCGGCCGGGGACTCCTTCGCCCTCATCGCGCGCGACGCGGCGACCGTCGAGCTGCTCACCGGCGAGGTGGTCGACGTCGACCTTCTGTCCGACATCCCGCTGACGGATGCCGAGGGCCGGCCGCGTGAGGTGCTCGCTCTGGTGCCCTTCCGTCAGGTGCGCGAACGCGGATTCGAATGCCACGACGACGGTGCGCCGCTGAGGTGTCTGATCGTCTCGGCACGAACCCGGATTCCACGGGAGGATCTGCTCGAGCAGCTGCCGACGACGCCGATCCCTCTGGCCGATCCGCACTTCGACATCGCCGACCCCGAGTACGCCGAGATCGTGACGCGTGTGATCGCGGATGAGATCGGCCGCGGCGAGGGTGCGAACTTCGTCATCCGCCGCGATTTCATCGCCGGCGTCGAGGCCGATCCGGTCACGGCGGCGCTCACCTGGTTCCGCGCGCTGCTCGAGTACGAGCGCGGTGCGTACTGGACCTTCGCGATCGTGACCCCGGGACATGTCGCTGTCGGAGCGAGCCCCGAGGCGCACGTCAGCGCCCAGGACGGCCTCGTCACCATGAACCCGATCTCGGGGACGTTCCGCCATCCCGCCGGCGGGGCGACCGCCGAGACCCTCACCGAGTTCCTGCGGTCCACGAAAGAGACCGAAGAGCTGTTCATGGTCGTCGACGAGGAGCTCAAGATGATGAGCGCCGTCTGCTCGGACGGCGGGCGCATCACCGGTCCGCATCTCAAGGAGATGTCGCGGCTCACCCACACCGAATACGTGCTGCGTGGACGAAGCCGGCTCGACCCGCGCGACATCCTGCGCGAGACGATGTTCGCGCCCACGGTGACCGGATCCCCCATGCAGAACGCCTGCACGGTCATCACGCGGCACGAACGCACGCCACGCGGCTACTACTCCGGCGTCGCAGCCCTGTTCACGCCGCGGCCTGCGACGGCGGTGTCCGTGGACGAGCCGACGCACGACCTCGACGCGCCGATCCTCATCCGCACCGCCTACCTCGTGGACGGCCGCCTGCGCGTCCCCGTCGGCGCGACGCTCGTGCGCCACTCCGACCCGTACGGCGAAGTCAGCGAGACGCATGGCAAGGCGGCCGGGGTGCTCGGCGCGATCGGCGCGGTCCCGCGCGACCCCTCGTCGGGGCTCACCGCGGGCACTCCGGTAGCGGCGGCTCTTGCGGCCGTGCCGGGCGCGGCCGTCACGGTCGCGGGGATCCCGGCGTCGGTCGCGCTCGACGAGGACGCGCCGGCGGTCCGGCCGCGGCTGCTGGCCGACGATCCGGCGATCGCCGCACTGCTGGCCTCTCGCAACGCCCGGCTCGCCGCCTTCTGGCTCAATCCGCAGGATGCCGCAGGCACCGGGCCGCTCGCGGGCAGGACCGCCCTCGTGGTCGATGCCGAGGACCGGTTCACGACCATGCTCGCCCACCAGCTGCGGCACCTCGGCCTGGAGGTCGAGATCGCACCGTGGAACCACGTCACCGACGAACAGCTCGACGACGCCGACCTCGTGGTGTCCGGACCCGGCCCGGGCGACCCGCGTGACCCGTCCAGTCCTCGGATGCGGCGCATGCGCGACGTCGTGGCGCATCGCCGTGCCTCGGGTAGGCCGCTGCTCGCGGTGTGCCTCAGCCACCAGATCCTGGCCGACTCGCTCGGCATCGAACTCGCACCGCTCTCGGCGCCGCATCAGGGTCTGCAGCACACGGTCGACCTGTTCGGGATGCCGGCATCCATCGGGTTCTACAACACCTTCACCGCGCGAGTCGCACCCGGAATGGAGTGGATCGGCGAGGCCGAGGTCGCGTCCGATCCCGTGTCGGGGGATGTGTATGCGCTGCGCGGCCCCGGCTACGCCTCGGTGCAGGGCCACCTCGAGTCGATCCTCTCGCGCGACGGCATGACGACACTCGAGCGGCTGGTCTCCCATGCCCTCATGCCCGTGGGCGCCTGACCCTGGTGAGGCCACCACAAGCAGCTCGGGGCGCGTAGTGTCCGTTGGGGCGATCATCGTGCGCCCCGACGGACGGACTTCGCCCCAACCCGGCCGGAGGCCGAGTCGACTACCGGCCGTCCGCCATCCGCGAGGCGAGCAGCCGCCGCTCGGCGTCGTTCGCCGTCAGCTCGAGCGCGTGCAGATCGGCTGCGAGCGCGTCATCGGGGCGACCGAGTTCGCGCAGCAGCTGCGCGCGAACCGCATGCCACAGGTGATAGCCCGCGAGCCGGTCCGCCAAGGCGTCGACCTCGGCGAGCGCCTCCGCCGCCCCTTCCACGCGCGCGAGCGCGACGGCCCGGTTGAGACGAACGACCGGCGACCGGTCGTACCTCAGCAGCAGGTCGTAGAGGGTCAGCACCTGCAGCCAGTCCGTCGTGGCGGAGTCGGCGGCATCTGCGTGACACGCCGCGATCGCAGCATGAAGCTGCCAGCGACCCGGGCGCCGCACGCGCGCTGCGCGCTCGAGCGCCGCCCGCGCATCGGCGAGGAGCGCCGCGTCCCATCTCGACCTGTCCTGCTCACCGAGCAGCACGAGTTCGCCCTCCACCGCGCGGGCGGGCTCCCTGGCGCGGTGGAACTCGAGAAGAGCGAGAAGACCCTGTGCCTCGGCCTCGCGCGGCAGCGCCGCCGCGACCACACGAGCGAGCCACAGTGCGTCGTCGGCGAGGTCGCGGTCGGCGGTCGCATCGCCGCCGGCCACCAGGTGCGCCTCGCTGTACATGACCGACACGACGGTCAGCACGATGTCGAGACGCTCGGGCCGCTCGGCAGGCTCGGGAATCCGCAGCGGGATGCCGGCGGCGCCGATCTTGCGCTTCGCCCGGACGATCCGCTGCGCCACCGTGGCCTCGGGACTGAACGTCGCCCGTGCGATCTGCGGTGTCGTGAGCCCGCACACAGCACGGAGCGTCAGGGCGAGCTGAGCGTCCGGGGAGAGGGCCGGGTGGCAGCATCCGAACAGGAGCGGCAGTCGCTCGTCCGCATCGGCATCCGCCGCAACGGCGGCCGGCTCGACCTCCGGAGGCCCGGCGAGCAGAGTGAGCTTGTCACGGTACCTCGTCTCGCGTCGCAGCCGGTCCAGTGCGTTGTGCCTCGCGGCCTGCGTGAGCCATCCACCGGGATTCGGCGGTACACCGCGGCTGCGCCACTCGCGCAGGGCTTCCTCCACGGCCTCGGCCACCGCCTCCTCGGCGATGTCGAGGTTGCCGATCCAGGCGGTGAGCGCTCCGACGATACGCCCGTACTCCTCTCGCACGACGCGGGTGAGAAGCAGATCGGATGCCGCTGCCCGGTGCTCCCCCGAGCCCCGGGCCGCGGCATCCGGCGCGCTCATTGCTCCATGTGGCTGTAGTCCACGACCATCGGACGGATCTCGACAGAGGTGCCGGGCAGCTCCAGCATCGGCCATGTCTTGACGATCGCGATGGCGGCGTCGAGGTCGGCCACATCCAGCACGCTGAACCCGCCGACGACCTCTTTCGCCTCGGAGAACGGCCCGTCCGCGACGACGGGAGCGTCACCGCCGTAGGTGACGGTGGTCGCGGTCGTGACGGGCTGCAGCTCCGCACCCGAGTCGGAGATCTGCTCGGCGTGCGCGCCGAACCAGTCGTAGACCCGGCGGTAGACCTGCTCGGCCCGCTCCGGCGGCACCGCCGAGTCGAGTTCGGGCGTGGACGTGAACATGATGACGTACTTCACGGTCGTGATCCTTTCGTCAGTGGAACCGTTTCATTCCCACAGCGAACGGACAAGGCCGGAATCGACATCCGACTCTGAAAATCCTCAGAAGAGCGACACCGGGTTGAAGATGTCGGCCAGGATCAGGACGGCGCCCATGGCGACGAGCGCGATCACGACGACGAATGTCACGGGGACGAGCTTGGTCGCATCCACGGGCTTCGGCGGTGGGCGGTGGAAGATCCTCGCCCACCCGCGCTTGATGCCGTCCCACAGTGCGACTGCGATGTGACCCCCGTCGAGCGGCAGCAGCGGGATCATGTTGAACACGAACAGCGCGATGTTCAGCGATGCGAGCAGCGACAGGAGTCCGGCCACGCGGTTGAGCACGGGTGCGTCGGCCGATGCGACCTCACCGGCGAGCACGCCGGCACCGACGACGCTCAGCGGCCCGTTGGGATCGCGCTCCTGGCCCGTGACGAGCGAGACGCCCGTCTGCCACACCTTCACCGGCAGCTGGAACACCACGCCTGCTACGGCCCCCACATTCTCGACGGCCGCCTGCGGCCCCGCCCAGATCGGCTGACGTACGTACTGCACTTCCTGACGGATGCCGGCGAAGCCGACCTCTTGGGTCATGGCGCTGCCGTCGGGGTTCAAGACCGCCTTGCCGGACGAATCCGTCACCGGCTGCATGACGGCGACCGGAGTGAGGTTCACGCTGTGAACGACGCCGTCGCGCTCGACGACCACGATGAGGGTGCGGCCGGGCGACTTGCGGATGATGGCGGATGCCTCGGCGAAGGTGTTCACACCGGTGCCGTCGACCGAGACGATGACGTCTCCCGCCTGGAGCCCCGCGGCTTTCGCCGGGGCGATGGGGTCGGATGCCGCGCACGTGGTGCGGGTGACGCCGCTCGGGATTACGCACTCGCTGACGCTCTGCACGGTGGTGGTCGCCGTCTGCACGCCGATGCCCGAGAGCAGGATCGCGAACAGCACGAGGGCGAGGAGCAGGTTCATGACAGGCCCGCCGAGCATGATGACGACGCGCTTCCAGACCGGGAGGCGGTAGAAGACCCTATCGTCGTCCTCGCTCAGCAGCGTCTCGTCGTTCGCCGTGCGGGCGTCCTGCACCATCGTCGCAAAGAAGCCGCCGCCGGCGCGGCCGGTGCGGTGGCCGGTGACGGCGCCGTTCCTGCGGCGGAGGGCCGGTGACGGCGGATACATGCCGGCCATCGAGATGTAGCCGCCGAGTGGGATCGCCTTGAACCCGTACTCGGTCTCGCCCCGCCGACGTGACCACAGCGTCGGGCCGAATCCGATCATGTACTGGCCGACGCGGACGCCGAACTTCTTCGCCGGGAGCAGGTGGCCGAGCTCGTGGAGCGCGATGGACACGGCCAGCCCCACGACCAGGAGCACCACACCGATGACGAACGCGATCACTTCCACAACCGTTACGGTACCCGCCCCGGCCTTTGAGTTCGCCGTGACCTGAGCGACGCGCACCGCGGCGCGCACGCACCGATGGGCAGGCGTGCGAATGAGAAGATGGATGCGCCATGCCCACAGACGCGCCCTCGAACCTGCCCCCCGTGCTCCGCCCGGACGCGCCCCCCGCCCACACGCTCGACGATCTCGCCGCGCGATTCGGCATCGACGTCCGCGGCGAGACCGGCGGGGTGACCCTGACCGGGCTGACGCTCGCGACCGCCGACCTGCGGCCGGGAGACGTGTTCGTCGCCGTCCGCGGCGCGAACCGCCATGGCGCCGAGTTCGCCGCGGCCGCCGCTCAGAAAGGTGCGGTCGCGGTCGTGACGGATGCCGCCGGCGCCGACCGCGCTGCCGAGAGCGGCCTGCCGGTGGTCGTCGTCGACGACCCGCGCGGCATCCTCGGCGATCTGTCGGCGTGGGTCTACGGAACCGGGCGGGACGACCGGCTGCCGATCCTGTTCGCGCCCACCGGGACCAACGGCAAGACGAGTGTCTCCCACCTGCTCGAAGGGATCCTCGGCCAGCTCGGCGTGGTCACGGGTCTGTCCTCCACCGCCGAGCGTCACATCGCCGGGCAGGTGATCGTGTCGCGACTGACGACCCCCGAGGCCTATGAGATGCACGCACTCCTTGCGCTCATGCGCGAGCGCGGCGTCGAAGCGGTCGCCGTCGAGGTCAGCGCCCAGGCCCTGAGCCGCCGCCGGGTCGACGGCCTCGTGTTCGACGTCGCGGGGTTCACCAACCTGTCCCACGACCATCTCGACGACTACGCCGACATGCGCGAGTACTTCGAGGCGAAGCTGCCGCTGTTCCGCCCGGACCGCTCGCGCCGCGCCGTCGTGTGCCTGGACTCGGTCGCGGGCGCGGAGGTCGTCGTCCGCAGCGAGGTGCCGACCGTGACGATCCGCACCCCCGCCATCGCCGCGGACCCCGCGCGCGCAGGTGCGGCGGACTGGGTCGTCGAGATCCTCGAAGAGCGCCAGACCGGAACCGAGTTCCGCCTCGCGGCGCGGGACGGCCGCACGCTCACCGCGGTGGTGCCGGTCATCGGTCGCCACATGGCGGCGAACGCGGGGCTTGCCATCGTGATGATCCTCGAGGCGGGCTACGCGTGGGACCGTCTGGTCGCCGCGCTCGACGGCAAGCGCATCGACGCCTACCTTCCGGGGCGCACCGAGCTGGTGTCGGGCGCGCGGGGCCCAGCGGTCTACGTCGACTTCGGCCACTCCCCCGACGCCTTCGAGAAGACGCTCGCCGCAGTGCGCCATGTCACGCCCGGCAAGGTGCTGATGCTCTTCGGCGCCGACGGCGACCGCGACGCGACCAAGCGGCATGACATGGGCCGAGCCGGTGTCGAGGGCAGCGACATCCTGGTCATCACGGATCACCACCCGCGCTTCGAGGATCCCGAGTCGATCAGGGCGACTCTCATCGAGGGTGCGAGAAGAGCGCGACCGGATGCCGACATCCGCGAATACTCCCCGCCCGAGCGGGCGATCGTCGAGGCGGTCGCGCTCGTCGGCGACGGCGATGCCATCCTGTGGGCCGGGCCCGGTCACCAGGACTACCGGGACATCCGCGGCGTGCGCACGCCGTACTCCGCGCGGGAGCTCGCCCGTCGCGCGGTGAAGGCCGCAGGCTGGCCGGTCCCGGACCCGCACTGGCCCGTCCCGTACCCGCCCGACGCCTGATCAGAACCACCGCGGCGCCAGGACCCCCGGTCGCTGAGCGAGCGCAGCGAGACCCAGCCACCGGGGCGACGGAACCACCGGGCGCTGAGCGATCGCAGCGAGACGAAACGCTCCGGACGCCTCAGCAAGCTCAGCGAGCGGATGCCGCGATCGCGCGGTCGGCGGCATCCCTCGCCCACCGCTCGGCGTCGGCGAGCGTCTCACGGGTGAGCTCGGTCGGAGCCTCGTGCGCGTCCACGATCCGCTCGACGGTGTCGACGATGCCGAGGAATGAGAGCCGCCCCTCGTGGAACGCGTCGACCGCCTGCTCGTTGGCCGCGTTGAAGACGGCGGGATACGTGCCGCCGGCCCGCCCGACGTGCTTGGCCAGCCGCACCGCGGGGAACGCGGAGATGTCCAGGGGCTCGAAGGTCCACGAGGAGACCACCGTCCAGTCGAGCGGCCTGCCCACCCCCGCCACTCGGTGAGGCCAGTCCAGCCCGAGCGAGATCGGCAGCCGCATGTCGGGCGGCGATGCCTGCGCGATCGTCGAGCCGTCGACGAACTCGACCATCGAGTGGACGATCGACTGCGGGTGCACCACGACGTCGATATCGCTGTATGGCACGCCGAACAGCAGATGAGCCTCGATCACCTCGAGGCCCTTGTTCACCAGTGTCGCGGAGTTCGTTGTGACGACGCGGCCCATGTCCCAGGTGGGATGCGCGAGCGCTTCGGCCGGCGTCACGTCGGCGAGCGACGCGCGCGTCCGCCCGCGGAACGGCCCGCCGGATGCCGTCAGCACCAGCCGCCGGACTTCGGCGTGCTCCCCGGATCGCAGCGCCTGCGCGATCGCCGAGTGCTCGGAATCGACCGGTACGATCTGGCCCGGCTGTGCGCGCGCCGTCACCAGGTCGCCGCCGACGATGAGCGACTCCTTGTTCGCCAGTGCCAGGACCCGGCCGGCCTCCAGCGCGGCGAGCGTGGGACCGAGCCCCACGGACCCGGTGATGCCGTTGAGCACGACATCTGCCTCGACATCCCTCACCAGCTGCTCAGCCTCATCGGCGCCGAGTGCGGTGGCCTCGACCCCGAACTCAGCCGCCTGCGCCCCGAGCAGCGCGCGGTTCGATCCGGCTGACAGGCCGACCACCTCGAACCGGTCGGGATTGCTGCGGATGACGTCGAGCGCCTGGGTGCCGATCGATCCTGTGGAGCCTAGGATCAGGACGCGTCGCATCGCACCAGCCTAGCGAGACGCGTCTCGTCGACCCTGATCCTGTCACCGGACCCACGCCGAGGCCGGGGACGCCGGCTACTTGGCGGCAGGCGGCTGGGCAGCGAGGATGTCGACGACGAAGACGAGCGTCTGGCCTTTCAGATCGGCGTCGGTGATCTCGCCCTCGCCGTAGGCGGCGGACGGCGGGAGCACCGCGATCACCTGCGAGCCCACGGTCTCGCCGGTCACAGCATCCGAGAAGCCCTGCACCACTCCGGTGCCGACGGTGAAGCTGAGCGGCTGCTTGCCCCAGCTCTCGTCGAAGACCTTGCCGGTGTTCCATGAGACGCCGTGGTACTGCACGAGCACCGTGTCGCCTGCGGCGACGACGGGACCGTCGCCCTTCTTGAGCGTGGCCTTCTTGAACTCGGTCGGCATGTCGCCCTTCGGGAGGGTGACCGTCGGAGAGCTGTCGGCGTCGAGTTTGACAGTCGGCATGCCGGCGACCGGCTTCTGCGGGTCGCCCCACGCCGCAACCGGTGTGGTGCCGAGGACATCGAGCACCCACACGGTGGCTGCGGCCTGCTCGCTGGCAGGGACCGCCATGACGATTCTCGAGCCCTGCGTGGCGCAGCCGAAGAACTGGTCAGCGCCTGAGCCCACGGTGACCGCGACGGGGGGGATCGCCGAATCGTAGCCGCCGGACTGGATCAGCTTTCCGGTCGACGCGTCGTAGATCGACGCGGCGTAGTTGACGATGTCGCCCGTTTCGATCGGGTCGCCCTTTCCCTCGACGACGACGGTCCGCTCTGCGCTCTTGATGTCGAGGGGTGCCGTGAAGGTGACCTTCGCTACCTTGCCCGGATCACCGGTCACTTTGACGCCCTTGGAGATCGATCCGGACGGCGCGGCCGACGCGCAGATGGCGGACGCAGCGGAGCCGGTCGCACTCGGCGATGGGCTGGCCCCGGATCCGGATCCCGAGCAGCCTGCGAGCAGCAGCGCGGACAAGGCGGCGACGGAAAGAGCAGCGAGCGGGCGAATGCGCACGGAAGGACCTCTTGACGAAAGGGAAGGGGAGAGGTCCAGTCTCCCCCATGTTTCCTCTGTCTCGGCTGAGAGCCGGCATGCCGATACCGGAATGGAATCGGGAGTACCCTCGACGGGTGACATCCGAGGACGCACCCGAGCCGACGAATGCGGCTGCGCCAGGGGATGACGTCGCGGCGAGTGAGGTCGAGCCGGAGGCGCGCGTCATGGGTGCGACGTACTTCCTCGGCCGATTCATCCTGACGCCGTTGGCGCGGCTCGTGTACCGCCCGCACATCGAGGGACGCTCGCGTGTGCCGAAGAACGGGCCGGTGATCTTCGCGAGCAACCACCTGTCGTTCCTCGACTCGATCGCGATCCCTGTGGTGGCACCGCGGCCGGTGCACTTCCTCGCGAAGGCCAGCTACTTCGAGGGCAGCGGGCTCTCCGGATGGGCCTCCCGCGAGTTCTTCACCGCGATCGGCGCCGTCCCGGTGCAGCGCGGTGCAGGTCAGGCGGCTCTGGACGCACTCGACCAGCAGCGGGTCCTGCTCGAGCAGGGCAGCGCGGTCGCTCTGTATCCCGAAGGCACGCGGTCACTGGACGGCCGCCTCTACAAGGGCCGCACGGGGGTGGCGTTCCTCGCCTTGCAGACCGGCGCTCCGGTCGTTCCGGTGGGGCTCATCGGCACCGACAAGGTGATGCCGGTCGGCGCCAAGCTGCCATCGCTCCGGCACCGCGTCACGGTGAAGTTCGGCGACCCCCTCGACCTCTCGCACCACGGCCCGGCGGACTCGGGCAAGGCCCGCCGTCTCGCGACGGACGACATCATGTCCGCCATCCATGCGCTCTCGGGCCAGGTGCTCGCGAACGCGTACAACGAAGTCCCCGCGCACACTCCCATCGAGCGGATCAGGCAGGTCCTGCCCCACGAGCGCCGCTGACCCGCTGGCGCCGCGAGACCACGTCAGCCCCCCGCGATCTCGACCGCCGGCTCATGACGGACGGGGAAGTTCACCGAGTTCGCGATGAAGCACCACCGGTGCGCCTGCGCGTGGGCCGCGGTCGCGGCATCCACCATCGACTCGTCGGCGACCGTCACGCGGGGGCGCAGCACGACCTCGCGGAACGCCCCTCCGCCGCGGCCGTCTTCGACCATGACCCCGGCTGCGTCGTCCTCGTACGCGACGACCACGACGCCCGCCGTCACGCACGCGTGCAGGTACGACAGCAGGTGGCACTGGCTCAGGGCGGCCAGCAGCAGATCCTCCGGGTTCCACCGCGAGGGGTCGCCGCGGAAGGGCTTGTCGGCGGATGCGGCGAGCGCCGGCTTTCCGTCGATCCCGATCGTCGCCGACCGGTCGTAGTCGCGGTAGCCGGAGGTGCCGGTGCCGCGGTCTCCCGTCCAGGTGGTCCGGACGGAGTATCGATGCTCACCGAACATGCGCAACAGTCTGTCACGCGGATGCCGCCGTCCCGGCGGGTAGGCTGGCGGACGTGCCGCAGACTTTCGCCGCAGCCGACGCCGTCGAGCTCGCCGTCGTCGAGCGGAGCGGTTTCGTGGAGTCGCGCCACACCGGCATCGCGATCGTCCTCGCCGCCGACGGCACCGTGGCCACGCAGCTGGGGGATCCGACATCCGTGGTGCTGCCGCGTTCGAGCCTCAAGCCGCTGCAGGCGCTCGCCTGCCTCGCGGCGGGGGCGCCGCTCGACGGCGAGCGGCTGGGTCTCGCCACGGCGAGCCACTCCGGCACCGATCGGCACGTCGCGGTGGTGCGCGACATCCTCGATTCGGCCGCCCTCGGCGACGACGCGCTGGCGTGCCCGCCGGCCTGGCCGGGCGACACGGCGACTCGCGACGAGCTGGTGCGCCAGGGGACCGAGCCGTCGCGCATCCGCATGAACTGCTCCGGCAAGCACGCCGCGATGCTGCTCACCTGCGTGACGAACGGCTGGGGTGTCTCCGGCTACCTCGAGCCCGAGCATCCGCTCCAGCTCCACATCCGCGAGGTCGTCGAGCGCCTCATCGGTGAGAAGGTCGCTGCGACGGCGGTCGATGGATGCGGCGCGCCGGTGTTCGCCACGACCCTGTTCGGACTGGCGCGCGCGGTGCACCGCATCGGCAACTCGTCGACCACGTCGCCGTTCGCGCTGCATCGGAGCGCGGGCGTCCTCGTGCAGGCGGTGCGCGCGAACCCGTGGACGATCGACGGACCCGGCCGGCCCGACACGATCGTGATCGAACGGCTCGGAGTCTTCGCGAAGGGCGGAGCCGAGGGCGTCATGGTGATGGTCGCCCCAGACGGCACCACCGTCGCCCTCAAGATGCTCGACGGCAGCGGTCGCGCGGCCACCGCCGTGGCGCTGCGGCTGCTCGAGCGGGCGGGCGCACTCTCCGCATCGGAAGTGTCCGATGCGATGGCGAAGCTTCCCCTGGCGGTCTCCGGCGGCGGGCAGGATGTCGGGGCGATCCGCCCCGCGTTTTAGAGGCGCTCCCACAACGAGCGCGAGCGCTCCAATGGCGGAGCGGAAAGGATCCCACGATGAGGATCAGCGTCCCCACCGAAGTCAAGAACAACGAGTACCGCGTAGCACTCACGCCCGCGGGCGTGCACGACCTGGTCGCCTCCGGGCATGAGGTGTTCGTGCAGCGCGGCGCGGGCCTCGGCTCTTCCATGCCGGACGCCGAGTACGAGTCCGCCGGGGCGACGCTCCTCGACGATCCCGCCGACGTGTGGGGCCGCGCCGAGCTGCTGCTCAAAGTCAAGGAGCCCATCGCGAGCGAGTACGGGTACTTCCGCGACGATCTGGTCCTCTTCACATACTTGCACCTGGCCGCGGACCGTCCCCTCACCGACCGGCTCGTCGCCGACAGGGTGACCGCGATCGCGTACGAGACGGTGCAGCTCGCCGGCGGGGGGCTGCCGCTCCTCGCGCCCATGTCGGAAGTGGCGGGGCGCCTCGCACCGACTGTCGGTGCCGCAACGCTGATGCGCTCGGCCGGCGGGCTCGGGCTGCTGATGTCGGGCGTGCCCGGCACGCGGTCGGCACGAGTGACCGTCATCGGCGGCGGCGTCGCCGGGGCGAACGCCGCGGTGATCGCCGTCGGCCTCGGCGCGGACGTCACTGTCTTCGACACGAACGTGCAGCGGCTTCGGTACCTGGACGATCACTTCCAGGGGCGCGTGAAGACCGCGGCATCCAACCCCTTCGACCTGGACCGCGCGGTGGTGGACTCCGATCTGGTGATCGGGTCGGTGCTGATCCCCGGCGCGAAGGCGCCGAAGCTTGTCACCAACGACATGGTCTCGCGGATGCGGCCAGGGAGCGTGCTCGTCGACATCGCCGTGGACCAGGGCGGCTGCTTCGAGGACACCCGGCCGACCACCCACGCCGATCCCACATTCATGGTGCACGGCAGCGTGTTCTACTGCGTCGCGAACATGCCCGGCGCCGTGCCGAACACGTCGACCTCGGCGCTCACGAACGCCACGCTCCCCTACATCCGTCAGATCGCCCGGCGCGGCTGGAAGGACGCGCTACGAGCGGATGCCGCGCTCGCTGCCGGTCTCAACACCCACGCCGGGCAGGTCGTCAATGCCGGGGTCGCCACCGCCCATGGCATGGACCTCGCTCCCCTCGCCGACGCCATCGTCTGACTGACCCCGCCCGGGCGCCGGTTTGGGGCGCATCCTGTCCGGTGGGGCGGATCTCCTGCGCCCCGACGGACAAATACCGCCCCAAACCCTGCGGTAACGGGGTCCGGGCGACGCCGGCGCCATCGACCCCACCGGTCGGGCCGTGACGCGGGTTCGGGGCGCATCCTGTCCGGTGGGGCGGATCTCGTGCGCCCCACCGGACCGATACCGCCCCGAACCCGGAGTATCCCGGGCGACGCCGGCGCCATCGACCCCACCGGTCCTCGCCGTGACGCGGGCCACACGGGGGCGCCGGCTCCACCGGCGTGACCGCGACCCGGGTTTGGGGCGCGCCCTGTCCGTTGGGGCGGATCTCCTGCGCCCCAACGGACCATTACCGCGCCGAACCCGCGGTAACGGGGTCCGTGCGAGACCCGCGACACCGGCACCGCGGTCGCGGAGACCGCGCGCCGCGAACGCCGGCTTTCGTCAGGCGAGCCCGCCGTCGACGGAGCGCAGGTAGTCCGCGGGGTCTTCGGGGACGAGCACGGGCGTCTCCCGGTTCAGGCTCTCGCCTCGGAAGAAGGCCTTCGAACGTGGGAACACGAACCAGAGGAACATCAGCAGCACGCCGAACGCCAGGGCGCCGACGCCCATCACGAAGGACCCGCCGACGCCGAGCAGGACCGAGTACCCGTAGTCGACACTCCACATGTCGATCGCCGACTGCACGAATGCGTAGGTCAGCATCAACGCGCCGAGCAGCGGGAGCAGGAACTTGTAGAAGAAGTTCCTCGTCGACGCGAAAAGTTCACGGCGGTAGTACCAGACGCACGCGTACCCCGTGATCGCGTAGTAGAACGCGATCGCGAGGCCGAGCGACAGGATCGAGTCCTGCAGGATGTTGTCGTTGATCAACGTGAACGCCACGTAATACACGATGGCGACGACACCCATGACGAGCGTCGAGAACGAGGGGGTCTTGTACTGCGGGTGGACGCTGGCGAACCTCCTGGGCAGCGCCTTGTACGCCGCCATCGCGAGGGTTCCGCGGGCCGTCGGCAGGATCGTCGTCTGGGTCGACGAGATCGCCGAGATCATCACCGCGACCACGAGCAGCCACCCGACGGGTCCGAGCAGGCCGTCCTTGATCGCCAGGAAGAAGTCGTCGGCGTTCGCCTCATTGCCGAGGCCGGTGCCCTCGGTGCCGAGGCCCGCGTACATCATCGCCGCGACAGTCACGCCGACGTACGTGACGAGGAGGATGACGGTGGTCAGCAGTGCCGCACGTCCGGGGATGCGCTTCGGATCCTTCGTCTCCTCGTTGAGGGCGAGGCACGTGTCCCAGCCCCAGTAGATGAAGAGGGCGAGCAGGATCGCCTCGACGAACGCGTTCCAGTCACCGAACGCGAACGGGTTGAACCACGACCAGTCGAACGGCGTCGGGTCGGGGGCCGTGCCGGCGAAGAACTGCCAGAGTGCCGCGACGAAGAAGACGGCGAGCGCGAGGTACTGGATGCCGAGCAGGATGTTCTGGATGCGCTCGCCGATCTCGACACCGCGCCACGAGACCCAGGTCATGGCCGCGATGAAGATCACGCCGACGAGGATGACGCGCCAGTCGTTGTTCTGATCGAACTCCACGCCGAACAGGTTCCAGAAGTAGATGGATGCCACCTGCGCGAGGTTCGCGAGGACGACCATGCCGGCGACGGCGACGCCCCAGCCGCCCATCCAGCCCACCCAGGGGCCGAAGGCCTTGGTGCCCCAGGTGAAGGTGGTGCCGCAGTCGGGGATCTCGTTGTTGAGCTCTCGATACGCGAAGGCGATGAACAGCATCGGGACGAACGCGATCACGAATGCAATCGGCGCCTGCGCGCCCACCGCGATCACGACGAATCCGAGGGTCGCGACGAGCGAATACACCGGTGCGGTCGAGGCGAGCCCGATGACTGTCGAACCCCACAGTCCGAGCGTGCCGGCGGCGAGACCTTTTCCTTCGGGTCGTTCCAGGTCTATCGGGGATGTAGCCACACAGCGAAGGTATGGCGATCGCCACAGCCGGTCAAGACACCCCTGCGCGACGGCCTGTGGGTGCCTGTGGGCCGGGAAGGACGATCCGTACGGGCTCCGCGCCCGCGGAGACGAGCCATGCCCTCCCGCGCCCGGGCTCGCAGTACGGCGCGAGCGAGCGAGAGCCCGTCAGGAGGCGAAGCTCCGCGCCGCACGAACCGTCCACCACGAGATCGTGATCGGAGCGGACTTCCGCCAGCACGCGCCAGTGCCGCTGCCAATCATCCGGCTCGCCCGTGAGGACGAGCTGCCCTTCGGCGCTCATTCCAGGGTCTGTGACGTACGCATCGATCGTCGCGATACGGATGCCGCGCTCCTCCCACGATGAGAGCGCCGCGCGTGCGGCGGGGGAACGCCGTGCCGCGAAGCCCGTCAGCCGGGCGCGCGGCCACCACAAGGCAGCCGTGATCGGTGTGCCCGCGGGGGTGCGCGAGACGTGCGCGACCTGGATCGACACGCCGTCGAACCTGCCGCGTCCGGGCGGCGCGTCCGGCGAGAACTGCACCGGGTCGCCGCCCGCCGCCAGGTGATCGGCACGGGACGGCATCGGCAGCAGGACGCGTCGCGGCAGCAGGTCGGCGAGCCGCGCAGCGGCTCCCGTCACCCGCTGCGCCGCGGCAACGACGAGGATCCGCGACTCCCCCGCCCCGCGCAGCAGGCGCTCGAGCCGCTCCATGACTTCGCGGGCGTGATCGTGCGGGAAGCGCGCAGAGATGGTGTCGAGGTCGTCGATCAGGACCACGCTGCCTGGCGCGGGCGGACGGTCGACCAGGTCGGCCACGGCATCCCACGCCTCTTCGGAGGTCGACGGAATCCGCACGACCGCCGCAGGCGCCTGTGCCGCGATCGCGGCGAGCGCCGTCGACTTGCCGGAGCCCGGTCCGCCGATCACCAGCAGCCCGCGATCCTCGATCCGCACCCCGGCCGGCCGCTGCCGCTGCCGGTCGGGTTCGTCCGCGAGGCCCAGCACGAACAGCCCCTTCTCGTCGCCGGACGACCGCAGCTCATCGAGCGAGATGCGGCTCGGCAGCGCAGGCAGCCACGGTCGTCGCGGCCGCGGGCCGTCGGCACTCGCGATGACCGCGTCGACGTCCGCGGCATCCGAGAGGGCTATGCGCACGAGCCGCGGTGCGCCATCGCCGCCCCGTCGCAGCAGGGCGAGACCCCGGCCGCTCGCATCGCCGGGGAGGTTCGCCGCCTCATCGGATCCGATCAGGGCGCGGCTGTCGGACGCGTCCGTCACCCGAAGACTGATTCGCAGCGGACAGTTCGCGAGCAGACTCTCACGGATCACCCCTGCGGCCCGCTGGGTGCCGAGAATGAGATGGATGCCGAGCGCCCGGCCGCGGGCGGCGACGTCGGAGAAGACCGCGTGCAGTTCGGGGTGGTCGCCGAGAAGTGCCGCGAACTCGTCGACGACCACCACCAGTCGCGGCAGGTCGACGCGCGGATCGAGGATGTCGCGGGCACCGACGCCGGCGATGGCGGATTCGCGCCAGCGAACCTCCGCGCGCAGGCTCTCGATCGCCCGGCGCGCGCCGGCGCCGTCGAGGTCCGTGATCACACCGGTGACATGCGGCACCTGCGCGAGGCCGTCGAACGCGGTGCCGCCCTTGAAGTCCGCGAGGAGGAAGCTGACCTCGCGCGTCGAGCGGGTCGCGCACAGCGCGAGGATCCACGAGATGAGCAGTTCGCTCTTGCCCGACCCGGTCACCCCCGCGACCACGGCGTGCGGCCCGTCGGCGACGAGGTCGACGACAGCCGGCTCGACGCCCTGGCGTCCGATCAGCGCCGGAAGTGCGCCACCGCGCCCCGCCGGTGCGTCGGCGAGAAGCTCCGCCAGCGCGATCGGGAGGTCCGGACGCGACGGGATGCCGAGGCTGCGCTCGGCGCGGACGCGCAGGTCGTCCGCGATGCTCGCCGCCTGCTCGGATCCGAGCGCCTCGAGGTCGACGTGGAACACGTCGCCCGCGTAGTCCACGCGGGCCTCCTCGAGCGACAAGACGGCGATCGAGACCGCGCAGCGCGGAGGGTGCGGCGCGCCGCCTTCTTCGCGCACGAGCAGGATGTCGGCCTCCGGCGGCACCGTCTCACCCGGGCCCAGCAGCGCCAGGCGCAGCCCCGACGCCGCGCGTCGGTGCGGCAGGTGCTCGGCCCACGCGCGGTCGTCGGGCAGCGGGCCGACGACGCGCAGCTCGCCGGGCGGGTAGGCGAGGCACAGCTGGACCACGAGTGCTCGCTGCACCGCCGCGGCGACCACGGCGGGCCCGGTGATCGCGACGCCGTCCGTCGCCGGCACGACGACCGGTGCACCGGTCAGCCGGGCGGCCCGACTGCGCAGGGACGCGGCGTCCGGATCACCCTCGCCGCCGGTGATGCGAATCGCGCTCGCCGCCTCGCCGGTCCCGATCACGAGCGCTTCGCCTCGCCCGGGGACGCTTCGCCAGATCTCGTCGTCGCGCGCGGCGAACGACCGGACATCGGGGTGTCGCGCCCACCGGCGCCGGCGTTCGGCGTCGTGGCGGCGCGTCACCTCGGCAGACACCCGCTCGCGCGCCGCCGCCGCGTCGATCTGCGCACGGCGGCGGTCTCGTCGGGCGCCGCGCGCAGCGTCGAGCATGGTGGCGCCGGCGATGAGAGGCCCGAGGGCGGCGAACAGCAGGGTGAACATCGACCCTGTCACGAGGTAGAGCACCACCGCGCCGATGAGGGGCACGATCGACGCGACGATCGGCAGCGGCGGCCGAGCGGGACGCATCCACGCCGCGGGAAGAGTCAGCGACTCGGTCTCATGCAGGAGATCGGGATCGCTCGAGAGAGGGGCCGGCGCGAGGACCGGTACGGCAGAACGGAGCACGGGTCCATCCGACCCCGGAATCGTCCGGGTCCGAACGCGCAGCGGGCGATCTGTGGAGCGCGGGGGTCAGCTCGCGGCTGGGGAGGACCCGACGTCGAGCACGACGATCGTGATGTTATCGCGACCGCCGTTCTCCAGCGCCGCCTCCAGCATCGCCGAGACGGCGGCGGCAGGATCGTCGTTCTCCTCGAGGAAGTGCCGGATGCCGTAATCGGTGAGCTCTTTGGTCAGGCCGTCCGAGCAGATGACGAAGCGATCGCCGGCCACGACATCCAGCCGCACGTAATCCGGCGTGACGCTCTCGGTCGGTCCCACAGCACGCGTGATCACGTTGCCGTACGGGTGGTTCTCGGCTTCCTCAGGGCTGAGCCGTCCGGCCGCGATGAGCTCCTGCACGACGGAGTGGTCGGTCGTCACCTGGACGATCGATCCGTCCCGCGCCAGATACACCCGCGAGTCCCCGATGTTGAGGGTCACCCAGTGCGGCGCCTCGCCGCTCGTGTCGAGGTACACACCCGTCAGCGTGGTCCCCGTTCCGTCATCCGTCGTCTCGGGGTGGGACGCGATGTCCTTGACCGCGCGGGTGAGCGCCTTCTCGATCGATTTGGCGGTGACCTGACCCGTGCCTGCGACATCCCGCAGCCGCTCGATCGTGCTCGTGCTCGCGATCTCGCCGCCGATGTGCCCGCCCATGCCGTCTGCGACGACGAAGAGGGGGAACTCCGCGAAGACGGCGTCCTGGTTGACATCGCGGCGGCGCCCGGTGTGCGTCGCCGCGGCCCAGCGAAGCTCGAGCGTGCCGTTGTGCACGGTCACGGAGTGAGACTGCGTGGATACTCCAGGCACGCGGTGTCCCTCCATGGTCCGGCGAACGAGCCGCGGCCGGCGACCGTCGGCGTGCTCACATCCTAGTGGACGGTCAGTCTTCGACCTCGAACCCTTCCTCGGCTCCGGCGATGAGGTCGGCCACGGTGGGAACCGGCGCAGCACCGGTGAGCACCGGCACACGCACGTCCTCGTCCTCGATCGCGGCCTCGAACTGCGCGTTGTACAAGCGCCAGTACGCGCCCTTGGCCTCGAGCAGCTCATCGTGCGAGCCCTGTTCGACGATCGCACCGTCCTCCATCACGAGGATCAGATCGGCATCCCGGATGGTCGAGAGCCGGTGCGCGATGACGAAGGCCGTGCGGTCTTCGCGGAGCCTCGACATCGCCCGCTGGATGAGCAGCTCGGTGCGGGTGTCGACGCTCGACGTGGCCTCGTCCAGGATCAGCAGACGGGGATCGGCGAGGAACGCGCGGGCGATCGTCACGAGCTGGCGCTCGCCGACGCTGAGGTTCGTGGCCTCGTCGTCGAGCATCGTGTCGTACCCGTCCGGCAGCGCGTGCACGAATCGGTCGACATACGCGGCGGTCGCGGCGGCGATGATCTCCTCCTCTGACGCGTCCGGACGTCCATAGGCGATGTTCTCGCGGATGGTGCCGGCGAACAGCCAGGTGTCCTGGAGCACCATGCCGGTGCGAGAACGCAGGTCGTCGCGGGTCATGCGCATCGTGTCGACGCCGTCGAGGGTGATCCTTCCGCCCTGCACGTCGTAGAAGCGCATGATGAGGTTCACCAGCGTGGTCTTGCCGGCACCCGTCGGTCCGACGATCGCGATGGTGCTGCCCGGCTTCGCGGTGAGGCTGAGGCCCCCGATGAGCGGCTTGTCGGGGCTGTAGCTGAACGCGACATCCTCGAACTCGAGGCGGCCGGCAGACGCGTGCGCCGACTCGGCATCCACGTCGTCAGGGTCCTCCTCCTCCTCGTCGAGCAGCTCGAACACCCGCTCGCCGCTGGCCACGCCGGACTGCAGCAGGTTCGCCATCGAACCCAGCTGACTGAGCGGCTGGGTGAACTGACGCGAGTACTGGATGAAGGCCTGCACATCGCCGATCGAGAGCAGCCCCGCCGCCACCTGCAGACCGCCGACGACGGCGATCGCGACGTACACCAGGTTTCCGATGAACATCATGGCGGGCATGATCGTGCCCGAGAGGAACTGCGCACCGAAGCTCGCGCGGTAGACCTCGGCGTTCTCGGTGCGGAAGTCGGACTCGACCTCGTGCTGGTGACCGAACACCTTCACGATGGAGTGCCCCGAGAAGGTCTCCTCGACGCGAGCGTTCAGGATGCCGGTGGCCTTCCATTGCGCGACGAACAGCTTCTGCGACCGCCGCGCCACGAGCACCGTGATCACGATCGTCAGCGGAATCGTCACGAGTGCGATGACGGCCAGCAGCGGCGAGATGACGAACATCATCACCAGCACGCCGACCACCGTGAGCAGCGAGATCACGACCTGCGACAGCGTCTGCTGCATCGACTGGCCGATGTTGTCGACGTCGTTCGTCACCCGGCTGAGCAGCTCGCCGCGCTGCACCTTGTCGAAGTACGAGAGCGGCAGGCGGTGGATCTTGTCCTCGACCTGCTTGCGCAGACGGTCCATGGCTCGCTGCACGATCCCGTTCAGGATGCGGGCCTGCAGCCAGCTGAACAGGCTGGCGAAAACGTAGACCGTCAGGACGAGCATGAGGATCATGCTGAGCTGCTGGAAGTCGATTCCGGCCCCGGGGACGAAGTCCATCGACGAGATCATGTCGGCCTGCTGCTGGTTGCCGGACGCGACGAGCTGGTCGATGACCTGCTGCTTCGTCACGCCTGCCGGCATCTGCATCGAGATGAAGCCCGCGAAGACCACGTTCGTCGCGTTGCCGAGGAGCTTCGGCCCGATCACCGAGAGACCGACGCTCAGGATGCTGAGCACCAGCACGACGACCAGCATGGGCATATCCGAGCTCAGCGTGGCGAGAAGGCGCTTCGCGCTGGGCCCGAAGTTCTGAGCCTTCTGGACCGGGACGCCCATGCCACGGCCCATGGGACCGCCGCCGCCTGGGCCGCGCGGGGTCGGAGGCGCGATGGGACGGGACTGCTGCGAGCCGCTCATGCTGCCGCCTCCACCGAGAGCTGCGAATCGACGATCTCGCGGTATGTCTCGCATGTCTCCACGAGTTCGTCATGCGTTCCGACGCCCACCATCCGGCCGTGATCGAGCACGACGATCTGATCGGCGTGCTGGATGGTCGAGACGCGCTGCGCCACCACCAGGCGCGTCGCATCGGGAAGGTGGGTGTCCAGGGCGCGCCGGAGCGCGGCATCCGTCCTCAGATCCAAGGCGGAGAACGAGTCGTCGAAGATGTAGACCTCGGGCCGTTTCGTGATGGCGCGCGCGATCGCGAGACGCTGGCGCTGCCCACCCGAGACGTTGGTGCCGCCCTGCGAGATCTGCGCCTCGAGCTTCTCGGGCATCCGCTCGACGAAGTCCCTCGCCTGGGCGAGCTCGAGCGCGCGCCACAGCTCGTCGTCGGTGGCTCGCATGTCGCCGTAGCGGAGATTGGACGCGATGGTCCCCGAGAAGAGGAAGGCGCGCTGCTGGACGAGTCCGACCCGCTCCCAGAGCTCGTCCGGGTCGTAGGCGCGCACGTCGACGTCGTCGACCCGGACGGATCCCGCCGTGACGTCGAACAGGCGGGCGACCAGCCCGATGAGCGTCGTCTTGCCCGCGCCCGTCGAGCCGATGATCGCCGTAGTCGTCCCCGGTTCGACCGCGAAGGTGATGTCGTGCAGCACGGCCTCTTCGGCGCCGGGGTAGGCGAAGTCGACGTGGTCGAACTCGATGCGTCCGGCCGGCGCGGGCGCGTCGACCGGCTCGACGGGTGCCACCACCGAGGGATCGGTGTCGAGCACCTGCCCGATCCGCTTGGCACACACGGCGGCGCGCGGGATCATGACGAACATGAACGTCGCCATCATGACGCCCATGAGGATCTGCATCATGTAGTTCAGGAAGGCGAACAGGGTGCCGATCTGCACACCTGCGTTCTGCACCTGGTAGGCGCCGAACCAGATGACCGCGACGCTCGACACGTTCATGACGAGCATGACCGCAGGGAACATCAGCGCCATGAGGTTCCCGGCACGCAGGCCGGTCGCCATCACGCCCTCGCTCGCCGTCGAGAACCGGGCGCGCTCCTCGCGCTCGCGCACGAACGCACGCACGACGCGGATGCCCGAGAGCTGCTCCCGCATGATCTGGTTGACGCGATCGATCTTGGCCTGCATCTGCGTGAAGGCGGGCACCATCCGCCAGACGATGAGGCCGACGATGATGAGCAGCACCGGCACCGAGACGGCCATGAGCCACGACAGGCCGGCATCCTGGCGCACCGCCATGATGACCCCGCCGATCGCGAGCATCGGGGCCGAGATCATCAGCGTCGCCGACATCTGCACGAGCAGCTGCACCTGCTGCACATCGTTGGTGTTGCGGGTGATGAGCGACGGAGCGCCGAACTGGCCCACCTCGCGCTGCGAGAAGCCGACGACGCGATGGAAGAGGTCGCCGCGCAGGTCGCGGCCCATGCCCATCGCGAGGCGCGAGCCGAAGTAGACCGCGACGATCGCACAGAGGACCTGGACCAGACTTATCGCGAGCATCACGCCGCCGGTCGACCAGATGTACGGGATGTCGCCCTTGACGACGCCGTTGTCGATGATGTCCGCGTTGAGCGTCGGCAGCAGGAGCGACGCGATCGATTGCGCGAGCTGGAAGACGACCACCGCGAGTACCAGCGGCCAGGCCGGGACGAGGTAGCGCACGAGGAGCTTGCCGAGCACGGTCAGTCCTTTCCGCGGGGCCGGCCCGCGATGCCGTAGAGGATGAACTGGACGAGTTCCTCGTCGTCCAGCGGTGATTGCCGGTGATGGGCGGGGATGGATGCCGCGACCACCGCGACCCGCAGCAGCACGGCGATGCGGTCGGAGGGGACCCCGAGCACCTCCGCGTCGGGCGCGAATGCTTCCGCGATCGCGGCTTCGAACGCACCCGACCTGGCGCGGGCCATGTACTCGCCCGCCTCGGCGGGCTCCAGCAGCGACAGCATCGCGAACACGCCCTTCGCGTGCTCGCGCGCGCCGCGCACGAGCCGCGCGACCTTCTCTTCCAGCGGAAGCGATGCATCGACGATCCCGGTCGACAGATGCGCCTCGGCTCCGTCGAAGAAGGCTCGCACCGACGCCCGGACGAGCGCGTCCTTGTCGCCGAACGCACGGAAGATGGTTCCCTCGGCGATCCCGAGGTGCTCTGCGAGCTGCCTGGTCGTGAGGGAGGTGCCCTGCTCGATGAACAGCGGGATCGCCTGTTCGGCGATCATCGCCCGCCGATCGTCGGGGGTCATCGGCTGCGCACGCTGCTTCACGAGCGGCGCGTCATCCAGGATCTCCGCTGCTGCCACTCCGGAAGTCTAAATGAGTGAGTACTCACTCCGGATGCCAGGCCGTTACGCTCAGGGCGAACACCCGGACGGTGGGCGGTCTCAGGCGGCCGGGTCCGCGGGGAGCGGGAAGATCTCGTCGATCGCGGCGAGTTCCTCCGTCGTGGGCGTCCAGGCCGTCGCGGCCGCGGCGTTCGCGTGGACCTGCTCGGGGCTCGTCGCGCCTGCGATCACGCTGGACAGCGCAGGCCGGTTGAGCAGCCATCCGAAAGTCGCCTCGAGCATCGTGATGTCCCGCTCGTCGCAGAACGCCTGGTACGACTCCAGCGCATCCCAGGGCGCCTCCTGCCACAGGTGCTGCCGCTGACGCATGATGCGCGAGTCCGCCGGCGCGTGATCGCGCGTGAACTTGCCGGTGAGCAGACCGTTGTACAGCGGGAAGAACGGGAAGAACCCGAGCCCGAAGCGCTCGACCGCCGGCAGCACCTCGCGCTCGGCCCCGCGGGCGAGCAGGCTGTAGTGGTTCTGCGCCGAGACGAAGGGGATGCCGGCGCGCTCGGCCGCGACGTAATGCGCCTCCGCGATCTGCCAGCCCGACAGGTTCGAGTGCCCGATGTAGCGCACCTTGCCCTCGCGGACCAGGTCGCCGAGGACGTCGAGGGTCTCTTCGATCGGCGTCTGCGGGTCGGGGGAGTGGAGTTGGTACAGGTCGATCCAGTCGGTCTGCAGACGGCTGAGGGATGCCTCGACAGCTCGCCGCACGTAGCCCCGGGAGGCCTTCCCACCTGACGCCGGGTACCCCATGTCGCGCCCGGAGTGGCCGAACTTGGTGGCGAGCGTGATCTGGTCGCGTCGGCCGCGCAGCGCTTCGCCCATGAGGGTCTCGGAGAGACCGGGGTCGTTGCCGTACATGTCAGCGGTGTCGAGGAAGGTGACGCCCGCGTCGATGGCGGCGTCGAGCACGGCGCGGGTGCCGGCGGGGGTCTCGGTCTTCGTGCCGCCGCGGCCGAAGTTGTTGCAGCCGAGGCCGACGGCCGAGACGAGCAGTCCGGAGGCGCCGACCCGGCGCAGAGGAACGGGTGAAGTCATCCTTCCACGCTATCCCGCGCAACCGGGTGTCGCCGAGACGTCGACGACCCCCACCAGCAGGTGGGGGTCGTCGACATCCGTTACGGCTTGGGTTGTTCGGGGGCTGCCGGCGGCTCGGTCGCCGGAGGCTCCGGCGCGGCCGGAGGCTCGGCCGCGGGTGCAGCGGGAGGCTCAGGCGTGACAGGCGGGGTAGGAGCTGCGGCGGGCGCGGACGGCGGCGGCTCATAGCCGGCCGGCGGCGTGGCTGCCGGCGGCGCGGCCGCAGGTGCGGCGGCGGGCGGCGGTTCGTAGCCGGCAGGCGGCGGGGCGTATCCCTCCGGAGCGGCCGGCGGCGGTGCGTAGCCGGCAGGCGGCGGGGCGTATCCCTCCGGAGCGGCCGGCGGCGGTGCGTAACCGGCAGGCGGCGGGGGCTGGTAGCCGGCCGGCGGTGCGTAGCCGGGACCTGCGACGGGGTTGGCGGGGTAGCCGCCCGCGGGGACCTGGCTCGGAATGCCGGCCCACGTCGTCTTGTCGGCCAGGAAGTTGCCGGCCCACGGGGCTGCCGGGATGGCGGTGTTCCAGCGCGACTTGTCGAAGGCGTTGATGCCTAGCCACACGATGAAGAGGAAGAAATACAGGATCAGCCAGATGGCCTCCTTCTGCAGCTTCAGCCCCACACGCCATGCCGCGAGGAGGGTGTAGAGGAACGCGGCGAGGAAGATGAGCTGTCCGAGGACGGGGACCCACCCGAGGACGATGCCGGCGCCCCACAGCACCAGGAGCCACCACGGGTTCAGATCGCCGAGCTTGACGAAGATCAGCGTGTTGTAGACCGGGATCCAGGCTCGCCACTTGCCCTGGACACCCGCCTTGTCGAAGACCCTCATGAAGAACCACGCCGTGATGACGTACCCGGCGATGGCGAGGATGAAGAAGACGGGAGCTATGAGCAGCCAGAAGGCCAGCATCCCGTATCCACTGTTGTCGTAGTAGTCCATAGGAGCCCCACTCTCTGTCGTCGGGAGTCGACGAGCTTTCCGTTGCAAGGATCTGCGCCCCTCATCGTAGCGACGCAGCCCACGCGGGCAAGGGAAACACGCAGAACGCCGAGTGTCGCTAGCCTGGCGAAATCGACTGTCCGACGATCGAACGTCCGAAAGGCACACGACATGAGCAGCTCCACTCCCCCCGTCCCCCCGCTCCCCGAACAGCCCGCGGCGGAAGCCGCACGTACGCCGCAGCCGCCCACCGGGGCGACGCAGACCTCGTCGGGCGCGGCCGTCGACCCCGACGACACCGGGGTGCCGACCTCGCTCAAGGGAGGTCTCGACGACATCGGGCGCGGATTCTTCTCGGCCCTGTTCGACGTCTCGTTCCGCACCTTCATCACGCGGCGACTCGCGAGCGTGTTCTACATCGTGGGGCTCATCGTGATCGCGATCGGCTTCCTGGTGTACTTCGTCACGGGGCTAGTCAACGGCATCCGGCTTCTGCAGTTCAACGTCGGCGGCGGCGTGAGCCTGCTGGTGGCCACGGTGGTGCTGGTGCCGCTCGCCACCTTCCTCGCGATCATCGTGCTGAGATTCGTCATCGAGGCTGTCGTCGCGCTGATCGCGATCGCCGAGAACACCGAGCGCACGGCGCAGCACACCGAGCGCTGACCCGCGTCGCGGGGAACGATCATCCGGGTGGCCGCTTCACACGAACAGCCGGAGCTCGCCTCGTTCTCCGTCTCGTACGCGCAGGCCCGCGGCATCCGCCCAACGCAGCAGTCCGACCCGCGACGCGATGCGGGGGCGCTCGAGGGCGAGACGTCGCGTCAAGGCGCCCTTCGCGTGCTTGTTGAAGTGGTTCAGCGCACGGACGGCTCCCCCGCCGGCCTCCGTGACGACCCGGACATACGCCGACGGCACGCGGGAGGGGACCGGACCGAGCGCCGCGTACGCCTCGGATCGCAGGTCGAGGACGAACGACGGCGCGGCTGACGCGAACGCGTCGGTCACGGCATCCGCCCAAAGCCGCGTCGGGGGCGCGAGCCCCGGAAGCGACGCCGACGCCCCGAGCCGGTACGCGGGGATCCGGTCCAGGGCCGCCACCGGACCGAACGGGGCGGAATGGATCAGCACGTGACGTCCGAGCCATGCGCGGGCCGCGGACGGAAGGGATGCCGCGCCCAGCGCGTCGTAGAGCACACCGGTGTAGCGGTCTACCGCGGCGGTCGTCGGCGCGATTCGCAGATCGGCGTTCACGGCGATCTCATCCCGTTGCGTGGCACCGAGCTTCAGGATCCGGGCAGCCGCATCCTCGTCCGCGGAGAGGCGGATCAGCGCGTCGACCACGGATTCGCGCTGCGGCACGAGGGACGGCAGCGTGAGGCTGTTCAGATCGACCGGGCGTCCCCGTCCACCGGGCCGCTTGGTCTCCGAAGGTGGCAGCAGAATCAGCATGTGGGGTCAGAACGCCGAACGCGTTTCGTCTCGCTGCGCTCGTTCGACGACCGGATACCGCGACGCGTTTCGCCCTCCCTGCTCGCTCGACGACTGGATAACAGTACGCGGTCGTCGAGCTGAACGAGCAACGAAACCCGCGGATGCCGGAACCGGGTGGTTGCGCGTGGCGAAAGCACGCCGATCCGCGACCCGGGTCGTCGAGCGAGTCGCAGGCGAGACGCAACGCGTCAGGAGATGATCCTGGCGTTTCCCGCGACGACCGTCAGCTGGTCGCCTTCCATCGAGACGAAGCCGTCCTGCGCATTCGCGATGATCTTCGCTCCGGAGGTCTCGGTGATGCGCACCTCGCCGGCGGCCAGCACCCCGAGGAAGGGCTCGTGACCTACCATGATCCCGATCTCGCCGATGACCGTCCTCGCCACGACGAGGCTCGCCTCGCCTGCCCAGACCTCGCCATCCGCTGACACGAGGCTCACGTTCAGCGGCATGATCAGCCGTTCTCCTTCTGAATGCGTGCCCAGTTCGCCTCGACGTCGGAGATGCCGCCGACGTTGAAGAACGCCTGCTCGGCCACGTGGTCGAAGTCGCCCTTGACGATCGCGTCGAACGACTCGATGGTCTCCTTGATCGGAACGGTCGAACCCTCGACACCGGTGAACTTCTTGGCCATGTAGGTGTTCTGCGAGAGGAACTGCTGGATGCGACGTGCACGCGACACGACGACCTTGTCCTCTTCCGAGAGCTCGTCGACACCGAGGATCGCGATGATCTCCTGCAGCTCCTTGTTCTTCTGCAGGATCTGCTTCACCGCCGTCGCCACGCGGTAGTGGTCGGCGCCGATGTAGCGCGGGTCGAGGATGCGGCTCGTCGAGGTCAGCGGGTCGACGGCCGGGTAGAGGCCCTTCGACGCGATCTCACGGGAGAGCTCCGTGGTGGCGTCGAGGTGGGCGAACGTGGTCGCTGGCGCCGGGTCGGTGTAGTCGTCGGCGGGCACGTAGATGGCCTGCAGCGACGTGATCGAGTGGCCGCGCGTCGAGGTGATGCGCTCCTGGAGCACACCCATCTCGTCGGCGAGGTTCGGCTGGTAGCCCACCGCGGAGGGCATGCGGCCGAGCAGCGTCGAGACCTCGGAGCCCGCCTGCGTGAAGCGGAAGATGTTGTCGATGAACAGCAGCACGTCCTGACCCTGGACGTCGCGGAAGTACTCGGCCATGGTGAGCGCCGAGAGGGCGACGCGCAGGCGCGTCCCGGGCGGCTCGTCCATCTGGCCGAACACCAGGGCGGTCTTGTCGAAGACGCCGGCCTCTTCCATCTCGTGGATGAGGTCGTTGCCCTCGCGGGTGCGCTCGCCGACGCCGGCGAACACCGACACGCCTCCGTGGTCCTGCGCGACGCGCTGGATCATCTCCTGGATGAGGACGGTCTTGCCGACGCCCGCGCCGCCGAACAGGCCGATCTTGCCGCCCAGCACGTACGGAGTGAGAAGGTCGATGACTTTGATGCCGGTCTCGAACATCTGCGTCTTCGACTCGAGCTGGTCGAAGTTGGGGGCCTTGCGGTGGATCGGCCAGCGTTCGGTGATCTCGATCTTCTCCCCCGGCTCGGCGTTGAGCACCTCGCCGATGACATTGAAGACCTTGCCCTTGGTGACATCGCCGACGGGCACCGTGATCTGCTCGCCGGTGTCGCGCACCTCCTGGCCGCGGACGAGGCCGTCCGTGGGCTTCAGGGCGATCGCGCGCACCAGGTCGTCGCCGAGGTGCTGTGCGACCTCGAGGGTGATCTCGTTCGACTCGTCGCCGATCGTGATCGTCGTCTTGAGCGCGTTGTAGATGTCGGGAAGCGAGTCGTGCGGGAACTCGATGTCGACGACCGGACCGGTGACGCGCGCGACGCGCCCGATGACCGTGGTCTGTTCGGCGGTAGCGGTGGGGGTCATTGTCTTCTTCTCTTTTCGGAGGGTTTCTACTTCGTCGAGGACAGGGCGTCGGCGCCGCCGACGATCTCGGCGATCTGCTGGGTGATCTCGGCCTGGCGCGCGTTGTTGCGCAGGCGGGTGTAATCGGTGATGAGCTTGTCGGCGTTGTCGCTCGCCGACTTCATCGCCTTCTGCGTCGCGGCGTGCTTCGCGGCCGAGGACTGCAGCAGGGCGTTGAAGATGCGGCTCTGGATGTAGACGGGCAGGAGCGCGTCCAGGACGGTGGCGGCATCCGGCTCGAACTCGTACAGCGGGAAGACCTGGGCGTTCTCGTCGGCCTCGTTCGCCTCGACGACCTGCAGCGGAAGCAGCCGCACCGTCTCGGGCGTCTGCGTCATCATGCTCACGAAGCGGTTGTAGACCAGGTGGATCTCATCGACGCCACCGCGCTCGGAACCGCGCTCGAAGACATCCAGCAGGGTCTCCGAGATCCGCTCCGCGAACCGGAAGCCCGGCGTGTCGGTGTCACCGGTCCACTCCGCCTCGCTCTGGATGCGACGGAACTGGAAGAACGCGACAGACTTGCGACCCACGAGGTAGTACTTGACGTCCTTGCCCTGCGACTGCAGCAGGGTGGCGAGCTCGAGACCCTCGCGCAGGATCTGCGAGTTGAACGCGCCCGCGAGTCCGCGGTCGGACGCGAAGATCACGATCGCGGACGTCTTCACGTCGCGAGCGGTCGTCAGCGGGTGATCCACGTTCGAATGCGTCGCGACCGCCGAGACGGCGCGCGTCACCGCGCGCGCGAACGGCGCCGAAGCGCGAACGCGCCCCATCGCCTTCTGAATGCGCGAAGCCGCGATGAGCTCCATCGCCTTGGTGATCTTCTTGGTCGTCTGAGCAGTGCTGATCTTCTGCTTGTAGACCCTCAGTTGTGCGCCCATGGTCCGTATCCGTCGCCCGTTACTTGCGGCGACCCTTGACGATCTGCTCCTGCCCGACGTCCTCGGCCTCGGCGGCCTTGAACTCCTCGTGGCCGGGGTTGGCGATCGTCTGACCGGCGCCGCCCTGGAACTCGAGCGTGAACGCGTCGACGACCTTGCCGAGCTCGGCGACGGTGTCGTCGTCGAGCACGTTGGTGTCGCGCAGGCGGTCGAGGATCGTCGTGTTTCGGCGCACGTGGTCGAGCAGGTCGCGCTCGAAGCGGAGCACGTCCTCGACCTCGATGCTGTCGAGCTTGCCGTTGGTGCCGGTCCAGATCGAGACGACCTGCTCCTCGACAGGGTACGGCGAGTACTGCGGCTGCTTGAGAAGCTCGGTCAGGCGGGCGCCGCGGGCGAGCTGGCGACGGGATGCGGCATCCAGATCGCTCGCGAACATCGCGAACGCCTCGAGCGAGCGGTACTGGGCGAGCTCGAGCTTGAGCGTGCCGGAGACCTTCTTGATGGACTTGACCTGGGCGTCACCGCCGACGCGCGACACCGAGATGCCCACGTCGACCGCGGGGCGCTGGTTCGCGTTGAACAGGTCGGACTGCAGGAAGATCTGGCCGTCCGTGATCGAGATCACGTTGGTCGGGATGTACGCCGAGACGTCGTTCGCCTTGGTCTCGATGATCGGGAGACCGGTCATCGAACCTGCGCCGAGCTCGTCCGAGAGCTTCGCGCAGCGCTCGAGGAGGCGCGAGTGCAGGTAGAAGACGTCACCGGGGTATGCCTCGCGGCCCGGCGGGCGGCGCAGCAGCAGCGAGACGGCACGGTAGGCCTCGGCCTGCTTGGTGAGGTCGTCGAAGATGATCAGGACGTGCTTGCCGTCGTACATCCAGTGCTGGCCGATGGCCGAGCCGGTGTACGGGGCGAGGTATTTGAAGCCGGCGGGGTCGGATGCCGGAGCCGCGACGATCGTCGTGTACTCCATAGCGCCGGCGTCCTCGAGCGCGCCCTTCACGGAGGCGATCGTCGAGCCCTTCTGACCGATGGCGACGTAGATGCAGCGGACCTGCTTCTCGACGTCGCCGGACTCCCAGTTGGCCTTCTGGTTGATGATCGTGTCGATCGCGATCGCGGTCTTTCCGGTCTGGCGGTCGCCGATGATCAGCTGACGCTGGCCGCGGCCCACCGGGATCATCGCGTCGATCGCCTTGATACCGGTCTGCATGGGCTCGTGCACGCTCTTGCGCTGCATGACGCCCGGCGCCTGCAGCTCGAGCGCGCGGCGGCCATCGGTCGCGACCGGGCCGAGTCCGTCGATCGGGTTTCCGAGCGGGTCGACGACCCGGCCGAGGTACCCGTCGCCGACGGCGACCGAGAGGACTTCACCGGTGCGGGTCACTTCCTGGCCGGCCTCGATGCCCGAGAACTCGCCGAGGACGACGACTCCCACCTCATGTTCGTCGAGGTTCAGCGCGAGGCCTTGCGTGCCGTCGGCGAACTTCACGAGCTCGTTGGCCATGACGCCCGGCAGGCCCTCGAGGTGCGCGATGCCGTCTGCCGCGTCGACGACGGTGCCGACCTCGGTCGCAGCGGCGCCCGCGGGCTCGTATGCGGCGACGAAGTCCTTGAGAGCGTCGCGGATGACGTCGGGACTGATCGTTAGTTCTGCCATTGTGTTCCTTCGTTCAAGGGGCCGGAGCCCCGAAGCTTCCGCGGAGGGCGGGAAATCTCGTGTCTAGCCGGCAAGCCGCTGGCGCAGCTCGGTGAGCCTGGCCGCGACGCTCGCGTCGATGACGTCGTCGGCGATCTGCACGCGCAGTCCCCCGACGACGGAGGGGTCGATGACCGCGTTCAGGCCGATCTGCTTGCCGTAGCGCTTCGACAGGACCGCGCTCAGGCGCTCGGACTGCGCCGCGCTGAGCGGCGTGGCCGTGTGGACGGTCGCGACGATGCTGCCGCGCTGGTCGGCGACGATGTCCATCGCGTGCGAGAGCAATGGGCGGACGCGGCGATCGCGGGGCTGCTGCACGAGCGACGACACGATGAGGGTCGTCGCGGCGCTCGCGTGGCCGTCGAGCAGCGCGTCGGTCAGCGCGCCCTTGGCCGATTCGTCTCCGAGGCGGCTGCCGAGCGCCAGTTCGAGCTCGGGGTTGTCGGCGATGAGGCGCACCACGCCGAACAGCTCGCCGTCGACATCCACCGAGGGGGCCGAGATCGCGGCGGCGCGCACGGCAAGCTCCTCGAGGCCGTCGATGAGCTGAGGGGCGCTTGACCAGCGCTGCTCGACCGCGGTGGTGAGCAGGTCGACGGTCGTCTTGCCGAATGCCGCGCCGAACACGTCGGCGATGACGCGGGATCGGGCGGCGGCAGCCGCAGCAGGATCGGCGAGCGCACCGCTCAGCTGCGGCGAGTCGCCGACGATCCGCGCCGCGGCGAAGAGCTCGCGGGCGGTATCGAGGTCGACACCCGACGCGGCCTCGAGCGCCGCCGTCGACGTCGCGAGGGCCTGAGTGGTTGCGCTGCCCACTAGCTCGTCGCCTTCTCGGAGGCCTCGAGCTCGGCGAGGAACCGATCCACGACAGCCTGCGCCTTGGCGTCCTCGGTGAGGGTCTCCCCGATCACGCCGCCGGCGAGGTCGAGGGCGAGGCTGCCGACATCCGAGCGCAGCGACGTGAGGGCCGACAGGCGCTCCATCTCGATCTGCGCGTGGGCGTTCGAGGTGATGCGCGCGGCCTCGGCCGCAGCCTGGTCACGCAGCTCGGCGACGATGGCGGTGCCGTCGGCGCGTGCCTGCTCGCGGATGCGGCCGGCCTCGGCTCGTGCGTCGGCGAGCTGTGCGGTGTACTTCTCGAGCGCGGCCTGGGCCTCGGCCTGGGCTGCTTCAGCGGCTTCGATCCTGCCTTCGATCGCGTCACGCCGGGCGTCGAGCGCCTTGTTCATGGAAGGAAGGACCTTCCACCAGAAGAACGCCAGCACGATGATGAACGCGAGCGTGCCCCACACCAGGTCGGGCAGTGTCGGGATCAGCGGGTTGACGGACTCCGCCGCTGCGATCGTGACCGTCGAGGTCAGCATTCAGACTCCTTGGATGTCCGAGCCGGATTACGGCGCGGGGAACGGGATGAAGGCGACGGCGATGGCGATGAAGCAGAGTGCCTCGGTCAGCGCGATACCAAGGAACATCAGGCTGCTGAGCCGACCCTGGAGCTCGGGCTGACGGGCGACCGACTCGATGGTCTTGCCGACGATGATGCCCACGCCGATACCGGAGCCGATGACCGCGAGGCCGAAGGCGAGAGGAGCGAGTTGTCCGACGATGTTCACGGGGGTGGTTCCTTTCGAAAGGGGTTTGGGATGGCGGCCGGCGAGCGGATCAGTGCTCTTCAGCGACCGCGAGCTGGATGTAGATGGCTGACAGGATTGCGAAGACGTATGCCTGCAGGGCGGCGACGAACAGTTCGAGCACCGTGAAGGCGACGCCGAAGGCGAACGATCCGATGCCGAGCAGACCGATGAGGTTGCCGTCGGCGAGGACCGTGAAGAAGAAGAACTGCGTCGCGGCGAAGCACAGCACGAGCAGCATGTGCCCGGCGATCATGTTCATCGTGAGTCGGAGCGTCAGCGTGATCGGCCGCAGGATAAACGTCGAGAAGAACTCCAGCGGCACCAGCAGGAAGTACAGCGGCCAGGGCACGCCCGGGAGGAAGAGCGAATCCTTCCAGAACTTCCCGCCCTTCTCCCGCACGCCGGCGTACATGAACATGATCCAGGAGACGATCGCCAGGACGATCGGCAGGCCTATCCGGGCAGTGCCCGCGAGCTGAAGGCCCGGGATGACGCCGGTGAGGTTCATCGACAGGATCAGGAAGAACATCGTCATGAGAATGGGCTCGTAGCGACGGCCCCGCTTCTCACCGAGCGTGTCGAAGATGATGCTCTGGCGCACGAAGCCGAAGATGAACTCGAGCGCGGCCTGGCCACGACCGGGCACGAGCTTCATGTTCCGCGTGCCGAGCCAGAACACCACGAGGATGATCACGACCACGAGGATGCGGATCAGCATCACGCGATCCAGCGCGAACGGCGTGCCTTCGAAGAGCACGATCGGCGGGAAGAACTCGTCGATGGAGGGACCGTGGAAGCCGCCACCGCCATCGCTCGCGGCGGCGTTGGCGATCATGGATGCGACGTGGGTTAGCAGTGGAGGCTCCGGCTTCGGGGCACCGGAAGAATCCGGTGCGACGATTGGTCATGAGCGTCATCCGGTCGGGCATGCCGCCACACGGGCGATTCGCGCACGAACTCGGCGACTTTCCAACCCTATCAACTAATCGCCTTCGTCACGAACCCCCGGGACCACCCTCCGAGGGATCCACCGACGTCGGCAGATCGACCTCGCCGACGTACGGAACACGCGCCCGCGCCATCACGACCAGGTCGACGACGAGGGACGCGATGACGCTCGCCAGCACGCTGAAGAAGAACACGAACGGCTCGATCCACGGCTGTCCGCGCAGCAGGAGCAGTGCGACGATGAAGACGACGAGCTTGACGACCCAGCCGCCCAGCACGATCGCGAAGAACGTCGGGATCTGCGCCGGCCCGGGGGGCAGGCGACCCGCGATCAGGATGATGAGCGCCGTCATCCCGAGGAAGAGCCCCGCCAGCAGGACGCCGACGAGGGCGCTCGCAAGCCCCGTGAGGCCGGCGACGAGGTAGCCGATGACACCCCCCACGAGGGCGAGGATGCCGGTGATCACCGCACCCCACACGAGCGTCATGCGGAGGATGACGGAACTAGACGACGGCGCGGAGGTCATTCGACGGTCTCTCTGGTGTGCTGACGGATTGCGGCTGCGGCAAGGACCGTCGAGAGGGCAGGAACGTCACCGCGAGGCACGCGGCGACCCCTACCACGCCGAACACGACGCCGATCAGGTAGTCGCCTGGCCATTGGTACTGCGTTCCGATGTACATGAGCAGGAACGACAGGCTCACGATCGCGGTCCAGGAGTAGAAGACGAGCACGGCGTCGCGATCGGTGTGGCCCATGTCCAGCATCCGATGGTGCAGGTGCTTGCGATCGGGAGAGAACGGCGACTTGCCGGCCCTCATGCGGCGGATGACGGCGAGGCCGAAATCGAGCAGCGGCAGCAGCACGACGACGATCGGCAGCAGGATCGGGATGAACGCTCCGAGCAGCTGCGAGCGGCCGAATTCGTCGTTGTCGCCCACGATGGCCGGATCCAGGATGCCGGTGATCGAGATCGCCGAGGTGGCCATGAGAAGGCCCAGCATGAGGGCGCCGGCGTCTCCCATGAACAGCTTCGCCGGACTCCAGTTGAGCGGGAGGAAGCCGATGCACGCCCCGATCAGAACTGCCGCGATGAATGAGGCCAGGTTGAAGTACGAGCTCGCCCCGGTGTCCCGTACGAGCATGTACGAGTAGGCGAAGAACACGCCGTTCGCGATGAGGCACACGCCTGCGACGAGACCGTCGAGCCCGTCGATGAAGTTGACCGCGTTCATGACGATGACGATGGAGAACACCGTGAGTGTGAAGCTCACCCAGCTGGAGTTGACCCACAGGCCGCCGATCGGCAGCGAATAGATCTGCAGCTGACCGAACCACGCGATGATCCCCGCGGCGAGGAACTGGGCGCCGAGCTTGATCATCCAGTCGAGGTCCCACACGTCGTCGGCGACGCCGACCAGGACGATCAGCAGCGTCGCACCGAGGATCGCCCAGACCGAGACCGGATCCGCCCAGAAGATGGCGAAATACGGGTTCTGCGAAGATACGAGGAAGGCCGCGGTCACGCCGAGGAACATCGCGATCCCGCCGAGCCGGGGCGTCGGCGTCTTGTGGACGTCGCGGTCTCGGATGCCGGGATAGAGCCTGTACTTGAGACTCAGCCGCCAGACTCCCCACGCCAGCGCGTAGGTGATGGTGGCGGTGAAGATGATCGTGAAGATGTACTGCTTCACCGGGTGTCCGCGTCCTGAGGATCGGGCTCGAGCAGGTCGCCGAGCACCTCACGGAGCCGGCCGCGGTCGACGGCGCCCTCGCGCAGCACGCGGATGACGGCATCCGTCCCGCCGACGAGGCTCGTCGCATCGATGATCGTCGAGGCGACGCCGGTGGCGGACGGGCCGGCGTCCAGGTAGACCGCGACACTGTCGCCGAGCATCGCCTGGGCGTCGTCGGCGGCGATCGCCGCCGCTTTGCCGGTGAGGTTCGCGCTCGACACCGCAAGCGGGCCCGTCTCCTCCAGAAGCTCGAGAGCGATGTGGTGGGCGGGCATGCGCACCGCGACGGTGCCGTGGGTATCGCCCAGGTCCCAGGTGAGCGACGGCTGCGACGGCAGGACGATGGTGAGTCCGCCGGGCCAGAACGTCTCGACCAGGCGCTCCACGGGCGTGGGCACCTCGGCGACGAGCGCACGCAGCGTCGTCAGCCCGGCGACGAGCACGGGCGGCGGAGACTGTCGCCCCCGGCCTTTCGCTGCCAGCAGCCGCGCGACGGCGCGCGGGTCGAACGCGTCGGCAGCGACGCCGTACACCGTGTCAGTGGGCAGGACGACCAGCTCGCCCTTGCCGATGGCCTGGCGCGCCTGTCGCATGCCTGCGAGCAGCTGTGCCTCGTCGCGGCAGTCGAAGATCGGGGACATGTCCTGCCCAGTCTACGTGCGCGTCGACAGCCTGCCCTCAGGGGCGTGCCCCGCGAGGGTGGGGTTCGCGGCGGAGCCCCATCAGGGGCGTGCGCCAGCGAGCTAGGGGTTCGGGCGGAGCCCATCAGGGACGGAGGGCCGTCGTGGCGCGGTCGCGCATGGTCAGATCCGGGTGGGTCGCGACCGCCCGCCAGCCGTCGGCGGAGAGGATCGACCGGATGGCGTCGCCCTGCCACTCGCCGTGCTCGATGACGATCGTGCCGCCCGGATGCGCCAGGCGGAGGCCGACGCGGCTCAGCACCCGCACGACGTCCAGCCCGTCCTCGCCGCCGTACAGCGCGACCGGCGGGTCGAACAGCCGCACCTCCGGATTGCGCGGTATCGCGGCATCCGGGACGTACGGCGGATTCGAGACGACCACGGACACCATGCCGTCCAGCTCGGGGAACGCATGCTCCAGATCGACGAAGGCCAGCGTCGCGTTGGGCGCGCCGGTGTGCGCGAAGTTCTCCTTCGTCCAGATGAACGCCGCGACCGAGTTCTCGGCGGCGAAGACGTTCGCGTGCGGCACCTCGGTCGCGAGGGCGAGCGCGATCGCTCCGCTGCCGGTGCCGAGATCCACGGCGACGGGAGAGGGGGATGCCTCAGCCCGCAGCACGTCGATCGCCAGCTGTGCCACGATCTCGGTCTCGGGTCTCGGCACGAACACGCCGGGCCCGACTCGCAGCTCGAGGTGACGGAACGGCGCGACGCCGGTGATGTGCTGCAACGGCTCGCGGGTTGCACGGCGGGCGACGAGCGATTCGACGGCCTCGGCGACGGCAGGGTCGAGGGTGTCGCCCCGCACGATCGCCGCCTGCACTCCCCCGCGGCCGGTGCCCAGCACGTGGGCCGCCAGCAGCTCCGCGTCGACCTGTGGATCAGGCACGCCGGCGCGCGCGAGGCTGCCGGCGGCGCGGCGGAGCACGTCGGCGAGCAGGGGCGGGGAGTCGGGCGGAGCCATGAGCGGCAACCAGCCTAATCGGCCTGCGGATGTCGCATCGCGACGGTCATCGCCGGCGTTCGAGGCGCTGATCCGGCGGCTGTCATAGAAGGACTCACGCGCCGGGGTCCCCAATAGGCTGTAGACCGCATCGACGACGACTCGCGAAAGGCCCGCACCATGCCCGGCATCCATCCCGACATCACCTCTGCCTTCGGCGACACTCCCCTGGTCCGCCTGAACCGCGTCGCGGAAGGCGTGGAGGGCAACGTGCTCGCGAAGCTCGAGTTCTACAACCCCGCGGCGAGCGTCAAGGACCGCCTCGGGATCGCGATCGTGGATGCCGCCGAGGCGTCGGGCCAGCTTCAGCCCGGCGGCACCATCGTGGAGGCCACCAGCGGCAACACCGGCATCGCCCTCGCGATGGTCGGCGCAGCGCGCGGCTACCGCGTCGTGCTCGCGATGCCGTCCTCGATGTCGATCGAACGCCGGCTGCTGCTGAAGGCGTACGGCGCCGAACTCGTGCTGACCGATCCCGCAGGCGGGATGAAGGGCGCGGTCGCCAAGGCGGAGGAGCTGGTGGCCGGCATCCCCGGCGCCGTGCTCGCGAAGCAGTTCGAGAACGAGGCGAATCCGCGCATCCACCGTGAGACCACCGCCGAGGAGATCCTGCGCGACACCGAGGGAGAGATCGACTACTTCGTGGCCGGCATCGGCACGGGTGGCACCATCACGGGCGTCGGTCAGGTGCTCAAGGAGCGCGTGCCGGACGCCAAGGTCATCGGGGTCGAGCCGGCCGATTCGCCGCTGCTGACCAAGGGCACGCCCGGTCCGCACAAGATCCAGGGCATCGGGCCGAACTTCATCCCCGCCATCCTCGACCAGAGCGTCATCGACGAGGTGATCGACGTCGAGTTCCCCGACGCCATCTCCACCGCGCGCGAGGTCGGCACCAAGGACGGCATCCTGGTCGGCATCTCTTCGGGAGCCGCGATCTGGGCGGCGCTGCAAGTGGCCGCCCGCCCCGAGGCCGCGGGCAAGAACATCATCGTGATCGTGCCGTCGTATGGCGAACGCTACCTTTCGACCGCCCTGTACGAGGATCTGCGTGAGGATTGAACCACCGCTGACCTCGATCGAAAGGCGATCCGTGCCCGGGATCCACTCCGACATCACCTCCGCTTACGGCAACACGCCCCTGGTGAGGCTCAACGCGCTCACCGAGGGGCTCGGGGGCGAGATCGTCGCCAAGCTCGAGTTCTACAACCCCGGCTCGAGCGTCAAGGATCGCCTCGGTGTGGCCCTTGTGGACGCCGCCGAGGCATCCGGCGAGCTGCGGCCCGGCGGCACGATCGTCGAGTCGACGAGCGGCAACACCGGGATCGCGCTCGCCCTCATCGGCGCAGCGCGCGGCTACCGGGTCATCCTGACGATGCCGGCTTCGATGTCGAAGGAGCGGCGCACGCTGCTGAAGGCCTACGGCGCGGAGCTCGTGCTCACCGACCCGTACAAGGGCATGACCGAGGCTGTCGCGACGGCCGAGCGCATCGCGGCGGAGACGCCCGGAGCGGTGCTGGCACGCCAGTTCGAGCATCCCGCCAACCCCGAGATCCACCGTCGCACGACGGCGGAGGAGATCTGGCGCGACACCGAGGGGTCCGTCGACTGGTTCGTCGCCGGCTCGGGCACGGGCGGCACCATCACGGGCGTCGGGCAGGTGCTCAAGCAGCGCAACCCCGACGTCAAGGTCGTCGCGGTGGAGCCCAAGGATTCGCCCATGCTGACCGAGGGTCGCGCCGGCGGGCACCGCATCCAGGGCATCGGACCGAACTTCATCCCCGAGGTGCTCGACCGCTCGATCATCGACGAGGTCTTCGACGTCGAGTTCGATGACGCCATCCGCGTGGCGCGCGAGCTGGCGACGCGCGAGGGCATCCTCGCCGGGATGTCGGCAGGGGCCGCCGTCTGGGCGGCGCTGCAGATCGCGGCGCGGCCCGAGGCCGCCGGCAAGCGGATCGTCGTGATCATCCCGGATGCCGGTGAACGCTACCTGTCGACGGCGCTCTACGAGCACCTTCGCGAGCCGGAGGAGGCCAAGGCATGACAGACGAGCGGATCGGCGCGGTCGCGCGCATCAAGGAAGACCTCGCAGCGGCCAAGCTGCGTGACCCGGCGGCGCGCAGCTCTGTCGAGATCGCCCTGCTCTACCCCGGACTCCACGCGATCTGGGCGCACCGCCTGTGGCACGCCCTCTGGGTGCGGGACTTGCGGTTCGTGGCCCGGGCGGGATCCCAGGTCACGCGGTGGCTCACCGGCATCGAGATCCACCCCGGCGCCACGATCGGCCGGCGCTTCTTCATCGACCACGGCATGGGCGTCGTCATCGGCGAGACGGCCGAGGTCGGCGACGACGTGATGCTCTACCACGGCGTCACCCTCGGCGGTCGTCAGCGCGAAGGCGGGAAGCGGCATCCGACCCTCGAGGACGGCGTTGCGGTCGGTGCGGGCGCCAAGATCCTCGGTCCGATCACGATCGGCTCGCACTCGGTCGTCGGCGCGAATGCCGTGGTGACCCGAGACGCGCCGGCCGACAGCGTTCTCGTCGGTGTGCCTGCGAAGCCCCGCGCTCGAAAGTTGAGCGAGGACACCCGGGCGATCCTGATGGCGCCCGAGTACATCATCTGAGTCCCGCCACCCCGCGGTCGTTGAGCGAGCGAAGCGAGATGGAACGCCCCGAACCACCTCGAGACGTTCGGCGCGTTTCGTCTCGTCGCTGCGCTCCTCGCTCAACGACCCGAACCCCCCGCCTCACCCTCGTCGGTGCGCTCCTCGCTCAACGGCCGCGGCGGGATGGGACGCCCGCGCTACGGGTCGCGCCGGTCGCTGACCTTCTTCTTCAGGAACAGAGGCGGCAGCAGCCAGGTCGCGAGCGCGGTGACGAGCCAGACGACGAGCGTGCCGATGATCCAGGCGACGGGACCGTCGATGCCGATCCCGGCGGCCGGGATCAGCACCGCTACGAGCAGCGCGACGAAGGTCGACAGGAGGCCGATTCCGCCGAGGAACGCCTGCGCATGCCGTCGGGTGATCTTGAGCAGCCATGGGGCGAGGATGCTCTGCAGCACCGCGAAGATCACGACGGCGAGCACGATGCCCCACCAGTCGTCCCAGTGCAGCGAGAACCCGGGCAGGACGAGGTCGGCCGCGACGAGTCCGAGGAAGGCCGACACGAGGAAGATCGCGGCGCGGATCAGGAAGGTGATCACGCGGTCAGGCTAGTGCCTCGCCGGCCACACGCCGCGCACGCCTCGGGGTTCAGGCGGTGTCCCCGAGCGCGGCGAGGCGTGCTTCTTCGTCGGCCTGGATCGCCGACTCGATGATCGGCTCGAGCGCCCCGTCCATCACCTGGTCGAGGTTGTACGCCTTGTAGCCGGTGCGGTGGTCGGCGATGCGGTTCTCGGGGAAGTTGTACGTGCGGATGCGCTCGGACCGGTCCATCCCGCGGATCTGCGACTTACGGGCGTCGGAGGCCATGGCATCCCGTTCCTCCTGCTGCTTCGCAAGCAGGCGAGCGCGCAGCACGCGCATGCCCGCCTCGCGGTTCTGCAGCTGCGACTTCTCGTTCTGCATCGACACGACGATTCCCGTCGGCACGTGCGTGATGCGAACCGCGGAGTCGGTCGTGTTCACGGACTGGCCGCCCGGACCCGACGACCGGAACACGTCGATCTTCAGATCGTTGGGGTTGATGTCGATCTCGTCGGGCTCGTCGACCTCGGGGAACACCAGCACCCCGGTGGTCGACGTGTGGATGCGTCCCTGCGACTCGGTCGCCGGCACGCGCTGCACGCGGTGAACGCCGCCCTCGTATTTGAGATGTGCCCAGACGCCCAGAGCGGGATCGGTCGAGGAGCCCTTGATCGCGACCTGGACGTCCTTGTAGCCGCCGAGGTCGGACTCCGTTCGCTCCAGCAGCTCGGTCTTCCACCCCTTGGAGGCGGCGTACTGCAGGTACATGCGCAGGAGATCCGCCGCGAACAGCGCGCTCTCGGCGCCGCCCTCGCCGCCCTTGATCTCCATGATCACGTCGCGCGCGTCATCCGGATCGCGCGGGATCAGCAGCCGCCGCAGCTTCTCCTGCGCGTCGGCGAGCTTCGCCTCGAGCTGCGGAACCTCTTCGGCGAACGCCGCGTCGTCGCGGGCGAGCTCGCGCGCCGCCTCGAGATCGGCGGATGCCGCGAGCCACGCGTCGTTCGCCGCGACGATCTTCGACAGCTCCGCGTAGCGACGGTTGACCCTCTTGGCACGCCCAGCGTCGGCGTGCACGGCCGGGTCGGAGAGCTCGACCTGGACGGCCTTGTGCTCTTCGATCAGCGCGCGCACGGAATCGAACATCGCGGGTTCGGACACGTGCTTCTCCGTGGACGTCAGCGGATGCTGTTGTCGTGCGAGTGGCTGTGACCGCCGCCGGTCGGCGTGGGGATCGACTTCTGCATCTGCACGAGGAACTCGACGTTGGACTGCGTCTCCTTCAGCTTGCCGAGCACGACCTCGAGGGCCTGTTGCGGGTCGAGACCCGCGAGCGCGCGACGCAGCTTCCACGTGATCTTGACCTCGTCGGCCGAGAGCAGCATCTCCTCGCGGCGGGTGCTCGACGCGTTGACGTCGACCGCCGGGAAGATGCGCTTGTCTGCCAGCTGGCGGCTGAGGCGCAGTTCGCTGTTGCCGGTGCCCTTGAACTCCTCGAAGATCACGTCATCCATCTTGGAACCGGTCTCGACGAGGGCCGTCGCGAGGATCGTGAGCGACCCGCCGTTCTCGATGTTGCGCGCGGCGCCGAAGAAGCGCTTGGGCGGGTAGAGCGCGGATGCATCCACGCCACCGGTCAGCACACGGCCCGAGGTCGGCGCGGAGATGTTGTAGGCGCGGCCGAGGCGCGTGATCGAGTCGAGGAGGACCACCACGTCGCGGCCGAGCTCGACGAGGCGCTTGGCGCGCTCGATGGCGAGTTCGGCGACGGTGGTGTGGTCCTCGGCAGGGCGGTCGAACGTCGAGGCGATGACCTCGCCGCGAACCGTCCGCTGCATGTCGGTGACCTCTTCCGGACGCTCGTCGACCAGCACCACCATGAGGTGGACCTCGGGGTTGTTGGTCGCGATGGCGTTGGCGATCTGCTGCAGCACGATCGTCTTGCCGGCCTTCGGCGGCGCGACGATCAGGCCGCGCTGTCCCTTGCCGATGGGTGCGACGAGGTCGATGATGCGCTGCGTCAGCTTCTCAGGCGCGGTCTCGAGGCGCAGGCGCTCCTGCGGGTAGAGCGGCGTGAGCTTGCCGAACTCGACACGGGTCGCCGCGTCATCCACCGAGAGGCCGTTGATCGAGTCGACCTTCACGAGCGCGTTGTACTTCTGCCGGCTCGACTGCTCGCCCTCGCGGGGTTGCTTGATCGCGCCGACGACGGCGTCGCCCTTGCGCAGGTTGTACTTCTTGACCTGACCGAGTGAGACGTAGACGTCGCTGGTGCCCGGAAGGTAGCCGGAGGTGCGGACGAATGCGTAGTTGTCGAGCACGTCCAGGATGCCGGCGATCGGGATCAGGACGTCGTCCTCGCCGATCTCGGTCTCGAACTCGTCGCCGGGCTGGCCGCGGCGCTTGTTGCGCTGGCGGCTCCGGGCGCTGCCGGGGGTGCCGTCGTCATCCGCGTCGAGCGAAGGCGCGTTCTGGCCGTTCTGCGCGTTCTGGCCACCCTGCGCGTTCTGGTTGCTCTGACCGGCAGGCGCGTTCTGGCCGCCCTGAGCGTTCTGGGCCGGCTGGGCGCCCTGCGCGCGGTTGCGGTTGCGGTTCCTGCTGCGGCTGCGGCTGCGGCTCGGGGCGCCCTCATCGGTCGCGGACTCCGCGGCCTGGTCGTCGCCCTCGGCGGACTCGCCCTCGGCGGACTCGTTCTGGTCGCCCTCGGCGGGCGGCTCGGCGTCGGCGGCTGCCTCGGCCTCGGCCTCGGCCTCGATGGAGGCTTCGGCCTCGCTCGGCGCCTCGGCGCCCGCCTCTGCGCCGGGCTCGGCCTCTGCGGCGGGCTCGGCCTGTGCGCCACCCTCGGGGGCTGCTGCGGACGCGTCGGAGACCGGCGCGACGGCGACGGCCCCTTCGACGGATGCCTCGAGCACATCGCTGCTCTTGGCACGGCGCGGGGCGCGCTTCCGAGGCGCGCGGGCCGCGGGTGCGGACTCGGCGGCCGCCTCGGGAGCCTCAGCGGCGATCAGAGGCTCGGCAACGCCGTCGGCCTCGGCATCCGCGTCCTGCGGCTCGGCCGGGGCTCCCGCGCCCTGAGGCTGGGTGTCCTGTGGCTCGTCTTGCGCCTCGGCGACACCATCGGCCTCGGCATCCTGCGCCTCGGCCGGGGCTCCGGCGTCCTGCGCTCCAGGGTCCTGGGGCTCGGCAGCGCCCTCGGCCTCGGCATTCTGCGCCTCGGCCGTCGGCTCGGCGCCTTCAACGTCCTCGGACGGGGTGTTCTCACCAGTCTGCGAGGCCTCGTCGTCAGGCGACTCGGCCGGGGTTTCGGGGGCTGCGGTGTCTGCCGCGGCCTCGGTGGCGGTGTCGACGGCATCTGCGTTCTCGGGCGCGTCAGCGCGCTCGTCGGCGGGTGCGTCGGTGTGGATCTCGGAGATGGACTCCACGAGTTCTCCCTTGTGAAACGAATGGATATGTACGAACACGGATGGCCTGCATGGCAGGCATCGCCCGACCCTTCGGCTAGCTCGGGTGCCCTCGGCAGCGAAGCTGTCAGCGGGCAGGGGGGTCGTGCGGTGGTTTCGCAGATTTGCGACGGAGGCCAGATTCACGTACTACGTGGAACCCTCCGCGTACTCCCTCACTGTACCACCCTTGAAGTCGACGGCGAGCATGAGCGCCTCCCACAGGGTGTCCCCGACGGCCTCGGCGAGAGCCGCCGCCTCGAGCCGGCGGCCGGGTCCGTCGGCGAGCACCAGCACGCTCGGACCGGCCCCCGAGACCACCGCGGCGAATCCCTGCTCGCGCAGCGCCCGCACGAGGCGATCGGTCTCGGGCATGGCCTGCGCGCGGTAGTTCTGGTGGAGCTTGTCCTCGGTCGCGGCGAGAAGCAGCTCGGGGCTCTGCATGAGGGCCGCGATCAGCAGGGCCGACCGCGACACGTTGAACACGGCGTCTTCGCGCGGCACCTGAAGCGGCTGAAGGCTGCGTGCGACGCTCGTGGACATCGTGAACTCCGGCACGAACACGACAGGTGAGACCCCGCGGTGCACGAGCAGCTTCTTGTGCTGCGGGCCGTGCTCGTCCACCCATGCGATCGTGAGACCGCCGAAGAGGGCGGGCGCGACGTTGTCGGGGTGGCCTTCGAGTTCGGTCGCGAGCCGGAGGAGCGTTTCCGCGCCGAACTCGACGTCGCCCTCCAGCAGACCTTTCGCCGCGAGCAGCCCGGAGACGACGGCCGCGCCGGACGAGCCGAGGCCGCGGCCGTGCGGGATGACATTGCGCGCCTCGAGCCGGATCCCCGGCATCCGTCGCCCCATCGCCTCGAAAGCGTAGGCGATCGAGCGGACGACGAGATTCGACGCGTCACGGGGCACGTCGCCCGCGCCCTCGCCCGATACCAGCACCTCGAGCTCACCCTCGGCCAGCGCCGTCACCGTGAGCTCGTCGTACACGCTCAGGGCGAGGCCGAGCGTGTCGAACCCGGGCCCGAGGTTGGCGCTCGTCGCGGGGACGCGCACCGCGACGCGGCGCCCTTCGAGGGCCACGGCGGGGGCTGTGCTCACGCGGTCGCCGCCACCGGGGCGAGGCCGAGGACCGATGCCACGTCGGATGTCGTCGCGTCGACCACCGTCGGCTCGACCTGCGAGCCGTCGGCGTTGCGGAGGGCCCACTGCGGATCCTTCAGGCCATGGCCCGTCACCGTCAGCACCACGCGCGAGCCCGCGGGGATGACGCCCGCCTCGACGCGATCAAGCAGGCCCGCAACGCTGATGGCCGAGGCAGGCTCGACGAAGATGCCGACCTCGCCGGCGAGGAGCTTCTGCGCGGCGAGGATCCGCTGGTCGTCGATCGCGCCGAAGAATCCGTCGGTGGCTTCGCGCGCCTCGAGGGCGAGCTCCCACGAGGCGGGGTTGCCGATGCGGATGGCGCTCGCGATCGTCTCGGGATGCTTGACGACCTCGCCGGTCACAAGGGGCGCCGAGCCCGCGGCCTGGAAGCCGAACATGCGCGGCACCCGCGTCGAGACGCCGCGGTCGACCTCTTCCCGGTATCCGCGCGAGTAGGCGGTGTAGTTGCCGGCGTTCCCGACGGGCAGCAGGTGGAAGTCCGGCGCGTCGCCGAGGGTCTCGACGACTTCGTAGGCGGCGGTCTTCTGCCCGTCGATCCGGTCGGGGTTGACGGAGTTGACGAGGTGGACGGGGTAGTGATCCGCGAGCTCGCGGGCGATCTCGAGGCAGTCGTCGAAGTTGCCGCGGATCTGGATGAGCTCGCCGTTGTGCGCAACGGCCTGACTGAGCTTGCCCATCGCGATCTTGCCCTCGGGCACGAGGACGGCGGCCTTGATGCCGGCGTGCGCGGCGTATGCGGCCGCCGAAGCCGATGTGTTGCCCGTCGAGGCGCAGATCACGGCCTTCGCTCCGCGCTCGATCGCTCGCGAGACGGCGACGGTCATACCGCGGTCCTTGAACGAGCCGGTCGGATTCATGCCCTCGAACTTCACCCACACGTCGACGCCCGTGCGACGCGAGAGCGCCGGCGCGGGAAGGAGGGGAGTGCCGCCCTCGCCGAGGGTGACGACGGTCGAGGCGTCCGTGACGCCCAGACGGTCGGCGTATTCGCGGAGGACTCCGCGCCAGACATGTGCCATTTCAGTCTCCTTCCACACGCAGCACCGACACGACCCGCTCGACGACGCCGCTCGCGGCCAGATCGTCGACGGTGTCGCTGAGGTCCTGCTCGAGGGCTTTGTGAGTGCCGATGACGAGCCGGGCGACGCCCGTGCCCCGCTCGTCGTCGTGGTCCAGATCGCGCTCGACCGTCTGCTCCACCGTCGCGATCGACACGCGGCCGTGGCTCAGGATGCCGGCCACGGTCGCGAGAACGCCTGGCTGGTCGTCGACCTCGAGGGTGATCTGGTAGCGGGTGGTGACCCGCCCGATCGGCACGATCGGCAGGTTCGCGCGCGTCGATTCGCCGACTCCGACGCCCCCCGCGATGTGCCGGCGCGCCGCCGAGACGACGTCGCCGAGCACAGCCGACGCGGTCTGCACGCCGCCGGCGCCCGCTCCGTAGAACATGAGGTTGCCCGCCGCCTCGGCCTGCACGAACACCGCGTTGTTGGCGCCGTGCACGCTTGCGAGCGGGTGGTCGCGTTCGATGAGCGCCGGGTAGACCCGCACCGAGATCGCCTCTCCCGAGCCGGAAGCCCCGGGAACGTCGGTGAGCCGCTCGCAGACGGCCAGCAGCTTGATGACGTAGCCGGCGTGGCGCGCGGCATCCATCGTCGCCTTGTCGATGCCGGTGATGCCCTCGCGGTGGACCATCTCGAGCGGGACGGTCGTGTGGAAGGCCAGGCTCGCGAGGATCGCGGCCTTCTGCGCCGCGTCATAGCCCCCGACATCCGCTGTCGGATCCGCCTCGGCATACCCGAGTCGCTGAGCGTCGGCGAGCACGTCCGCGAGCTCGGCGCCCTCCTTGTCCATGCGGTCGAGGATGTAGTTGGTGGTGCCGTTCACGATGCCCATGATCCGCTGCACGCGATCGCCGGCGAGCGAGTCGCGCAGCGGGCGGATGATCGGGATGGCGCCTGCCGCAGCGGCCTCGTAGTACACCTGCGCGCCGACCTGATCGGCCGCGTCGAAGATCTCCGGGCCGTGGGTCGCGAGCAGCGCCTTGTTCGCCGTGACGACGTCGGCGCCGGAGTTGATCGCCTGCAGCAGATAGTCGCGGGCCGGCTCGATCCCGCCCATGAGCTCGATGACGATGTCGGCGCCTACGATGAGCGTCTCGGCATCCGTCGTGAACAGCTCGCGCGGCAGCTCCACATCGCGCTTGGCGTCCACGTCGCGGACGGCGATGCCGACGAGTTCGAGCGTGGCTCCGGCACGGTCGGCGAGCTCTTCGCCGTGCTTGCGCAGCAGCGAGGCGACCTGCGAGCCGACGGCTCCGGCTCCGAGGAGCGCGACGCGCAGGCGGCGGTAGTCGGTCACTTCGACTCTGCGTTTCGTCTCGCCTGCGGCTCGCTCAACGACCGCCGCTCGCTCGGTCCGGCGCCTTTCGTCTCCGCGTTTCGTCTCGCCTGCGGCTCGCTCGACGACCACCGCTCGCTCGGTGCAGGCATGTCGATCCCTTCGATCTCGGTCAGCTGAAGGCCCGCGTCGCGGCTGAGCAGATCCTCGATCGTCTCGCCGCGCACGATGACGCGCGCCTCTCCCCCGTGCACGGCGACGACCGGCGGCCGGGGGACGTAGTTGTAGTTGCTCGACAGCGAGAAGCAGTACGCACCTGTCGCCGGGACCGCCAGCAGGTCGCCCGGGGCGATGTCGGCCGGCAGGTACTCCGCATCGACGACGATGTCGCCGGACTCGCAGTGCTTTCCGACGACGCGTGCCAGCACCGACGGCGCGTCGCTGACGCGGGAGGCGATGCGGGCCGAGTACTGCGCGCCGTAGAGCGCAGGGCGGGCGTTGTCGCTCATGCCGCCGTCGACGCTCACGTACAGCCGGCTTGCGCCGTCGCCGAGCGCCACCGACTTCGTCGTGCCCACCTCGTACAGCGTGACGCCGGCCTGGCCGACGATCGCACGACCGGGTTCGAAGGCGAGGTTGGGCATCGGGATGCCGCGCACGGCGCATTCGCGGCCGACGGCATCCGCGATGCCGGCGGCGAGCTCCTCGATCGGCGTCGGATCGTCCGCGGCGGTGTAGGCGATGCCGAAGCCGCCGCCGAGGTTCAGCACCGGGATGGCGCCCCCTTCGAGAAGCGCCGCGTGCAGCTCGACGAGGCGGGCCGCGGACTCCTTGAAACCCGCGGTGCCGAAGATCTGCGAGCCGATGTGGCAATGCAGCCCCACGAACGACAGGCCGGCGATCTCACGGATGCGCGCCACTGCGGCGGGCGCGTCCTCGAGAGTGAAGCCGAACTTCTGGTCTTCGTGCGCGGTCGCGAGGAACTCGTGCGTCTCGGCATGGACGCCGCTGTTGACGCGCAGCAGCACGTTCTGCACGGCGTCGCGGCGCTGGACGATCGCCGCCAGGCGCTCGAGCTCGATGAGGCTGTCGATCACGATGGATCCGACACCGACCTCGACCGCTCGCTCGAGCTCGACCGTGCTCTTGTTGCTGCCATGAAAGCCGATCCGCGACGGATCGGCGCCCGCGGCGAGCGCGACCGCGAGTTCGCCGCCACTGCACACGTCGACTGCGAGTCCTTCTTCGGTCACCCAGCGGACGACCTCGGTGCTCAGGAACGCCTTGCCCGCGTAGTAGACGCGCGCCTGCACGCCGTGCAGGGCCGCAGCACCGCGGAAGGAGTCGAGAGCCCGGCGTGCGTGAGCGCGCACATCCTCCTCGTCGACCACGTACAGGGGGGTGCCGAACCGCTCTCGCAGGACGGTGGCGGGGATGCCGCCGACGCGGAGCACCCCGTCGTCGTCGCGATCCGCGCCGGAGGGCCAGACCGCGGGCGCGAGCCCGTTCCCATCATCCGGCCGGACCAGCCACGAGGGGGGCAGCGTGCGGGAGTGCGGGGCGGCGGGCAACGGGGGACCAATCAGTGGGAGCTTCGGCGCACGGCGTCCGGACAGGCCGATCTCGTCGGGTGATCTGAATACACGGGCTTCGCCTGCACTCGATCCGCCGGCTGCGGCCGGTGGACGCACGCGCCGGGCGGTCCTTGCAGTCTAGGGCACTCGGCATCCGGCCCCTGCGACCCGCGTCATCCGCGTCACGAAGCCGACTTGCAGGTGCCGTTCGCCTGGAGGGCGGGGTCGGAGACGATCCCGCCGTCGATGTCGAAGTCCGCGACGAGCGTGGCGCGCTGGACGGCGACATCGGTGAGGGTGATTCCCGACGGGATGTACTGGGCCACGCACACCGTCCAGTCCCGCAGGACGGCGTCCGAGAGCTGGCCGAACCTCTGACGCAGCTCGTCCGCCGAGATCGAGGCTCCCGCCAGCTGGAGCGTCGCCGGCGTGAGGAGGAGATCGCCCTGGACCGCGCTCGGGGTCAGCGCGACGGTCACCGGGAACCCGACGCCGAACAGCGAGATCTGTGTGGACATCGTCACGTTCGGCGCAGCAAGCCCGACGGAGCCCGCGGGGAAGCCGTCGACCGTGGCCATCAGCTCGCGGAGCTGCTGCTCGTCGAGGGTCACCCGCGCTGTGGCACCGGCCATATCGCCCCCGCGGATGGGGACATCGTGTGCGGTGACGACGACGTCGCCCGCGAACGACCCGATGGGGACGTCGTCGGATGCGATCGTCACCTCACCGAGGGTGCCGCCGATGAGCTGCGGGAGGATCGGGCCCGGCACGTCCACCCGCACGTCCTGGCCTGCAGGCAGCGCGAGCTGGGTGATGACCTGGTCGCGAATGGTCTTTACCACCAGGTTGCGGGCGATCGCCTCGCCGGCGAACCACGCCACGATCGCGAGGCCGACGACGATCACGATCGCGACGATCCACGGCCATGCCCGCCGCCGGCGCGGTGCCGGCGCGGTCGTAACGGCCCATGCGTCGGGGATGGGCTGGGTCGGCTGCGCATCGGCGGTCGTCATGGTGTCCTACATCCGCTCGGGGGCGTCGACGCCCAGAAGGCCCAGACCGTTCCGCAGCACCTGGCCGGTGGCATCGTTCAGCCAGCGACGCGTGTGGTGCACGGCCTCGACAGGCTCGTCGCCGAGCGGGATCACCCGGCGGTTGTCGTACCACCGGTGGTACAGCCCGGCGAGCTCCTCGAGGTACCGCGCCACGCGATGCGGCTCGCGCACCTCGGCGGCGAACGCGACGATCCGCGGGAACTCCTGCAGCGCACCGAGCAGGGCCGACTCCGTCTCGTGTGTGAGCAGTTCCGGTGCGAACTCCGAGCGGTCTACGCCGGATGCCACGGCATTGCGTGCGACGTTGTGCGTGCGGGCGTGCGCGTACTGCACGTAGAACACCGGGTTGTCGTTGGTGCGCTTGCGCAGCAGCTCGGGGTCGAGCGTCAGGGGCGAGTCGGCCGGATACCGCGCGAGGGAGTAGCGCAGAGCATCCGTCCCGAGCCATTCGCGCAGGTCGTCCATCTCGATGATGTTTCCCGCACGCTTGGACAGCCGGGCGCCGTTGATCGACACGAGCTGGCCGATCAGCACTTCGACGTCCTTGTCGGGATCGTCGCCGGCGGCGCCGGCCAGCGCCTTCAACCGGTGGACGTACCCGTGATGGTCGGCGCCGAGCAGGTAGATCTTGTGCCGGAACCCCCGGTCGCTCTTGCTCAGGTAGTACGCGGCATCCGCGGCGAAGTAGGTGTACACGCCGTTCGCGCGGCGGATGACGCGATCGCGGTCGTCGCCGAAGTCGGTCGTGCGCACCCATACGGCGCCCTCGTCATCGAAGACGTGGCCCTGCGCCCGCAGCCGGTCCACCGCCTCGTCGACGAGGCTCGGCCCGCCGTCAGGGGGCTCGGCGTGCAGCACCCGCTCCGAGAACCACACGTCGAACTGCACATGGAACTTCTCGAGCGACGCCTGCAGCTCGCCGAGCTGGAACTCGTAAGCGAGATCGCGCGCTACCGCGTGCTGCGCATCCTCGTCGAGGTCGAGGAGATCGGGCCGGGCCGCCAGCACCCGCCGCGCGAGCTCCTCGATATATGAGCCGGCATAGCCGTCCTCGGGGGTGGGCTGGCCCTTCGCCGCAGCGAGGACGGAACGGCCGAAGCGCTCCATCTGCGCACCGGCGTCGTTGATGTAGAACTCGCGGGCCACGGTGGCGCCGCTCGCCAGCAGCAGCCGCGCGATCGAGTCGCCGAGCGCCGCCCACCGGGTGTGTCCGATGTGCAGGGGTCCGGTGGGGTTCGCGCTGACGAATTCGACGTTGATCGAGTTGCCGCGCTGGCTCTCGTTCGTGCCGAAGGATGCCCCGGCATCGACGATCGTCTTGGCGAGCGAGCCGGCGGCCGCGGCATCCAATCGGATGTTGATGAAGCCGGGTCCCGCGACCTCGACGCTCGCGATGCCCGGCACCGTCTCGAGCCCGGCCGCGATCGCCGCGGCGAACTCTCGCGGGTTGGTGCCCACGACCTTCGCGAGCTTCAGCGCGGCATTGGACGCCCAGTCGCCGTGGTCGCGGTTCTTCGGGCGGTCGAGCGGCAGATCCGCCGCGGTCAGCCCCTCGCTCGCGCCCTCTCGTCGCGCCTCGGCGAGCGGGACGATGACGGCGAGCAGGGCGGCGGCGAGGTCTTCAGGGTTCATGACCCCCCAAGTCTACGGGCGGCCCCCTCGGCCTCCGCAGTCGCGGGCGGCGTGCGGGCCATGACCGCCGGGAGCCTACCGGACGAGGCGATAGGCGGGTCAGGCGAACTGGACGAGGGAGGTGAAGTCGTCCGTCACAGGCGCCGAGGGGTCGGCGTCGTGAGCCCACAGCGTCTCGAGCGCCCCGTCCGGCGCGACATCCGGCATGACCCAGGCGTCCACCCGCATGCGCTGGAGGCCGACGTAGCCGCCGTGATAGCTGAGGAAGGCGCAGTCCGCGGCATCCCGCCCCGTCGCGATGCGCACGAGGGACTGGCGATTAGCCAGCTTGGTGCCGTCGATCACGTACCAGGCGCCGTCGAAGTACGCCTCGGCGACGGCGTGGAAGTCCATCGGCCGCAGGCCCGGGGCGAAGCAGGCGGTGTAGCGCGCCGGCATGTCCATGGCGCGCAGCAGCGCGATCACCAGGTGCGCGTAGTCGCGGCACACACCCTGGCCGGTCATGAGAGTGGTCACGGCGCTGTCGGTTCCGTGGCTGAGGCCGGGTGTATAGGCGGTGCTCGTCGCCACGAAATCGGACACCGCGGCGATCAGGTCGTGACCCTGCAGCCCCTTGAACTGACGGCGGGCCTGCTGGAACACCTCGTCCGACTGGCAGTACCGGCTCGGACGCAGATATGTGATGGCCTCGAGGTCGCTCGTGCGGCTCGTCGAGATCTGTCCGTCGACCGTCGCCTGGTAGCGCACTTCGAGGCGCCCGGCCTCCCCCGTGAAGCGGTGCAGACGGCTCCCGGACTGGTCGACGATCTCGGTCGGCGTGTACACGCGCTCGCCCTGCGTGAAGGTGATCTCCTCGCTCGCGAGGGGCACTCCCTGGGCCGCCGTGATCTGGAAGATGAGGTCGACGGATGACCCCAGGTCGAGGTCCAGTTCGGCGGTCAGGATGCGTTGCACCGAAGTATCCTCGCATGCCCTGACGGGTGCTCCGCACGGCGATCTCACAGTCTGCGGAGGCCGCGGATGGGAACGGTCCCAACGGCGCGGATCGCGATCGCTCTCGAGAGCTCTCGCGGTGACGTAGCCTCTATCCATGCACGCGCCCGGACGCCCCCGCGCACGGCGTCCGTGGCAGCCGATCGTCGGCGCCGCGATCGCCGTCGCCCTGGTGTGCGCCGTGGCGGTGTGGCGCCCTTGGGCCGTGCCGTCGGCACCCGTGGCGGGGGCCCGAATCAGCGCCTGTCGCGGCGGTGGCCCCGGCTCCCCTGGCAGTCCCCCACGGCGCGCGGGTGCTCATCTTCGGCGACTCCTGGGTGTACGGCTCCGCGGCGATCATGCCGTCGCTCGGATTCGCGTATCGAATCGGCGAGGCGGAGGGCTGGGACACCGTCGTCGACGGCGTCCGCGGCAGCGGGTACCTCAAGCGCGGTCAGGATGGCGGAAGCTATGGCGAGCGGATCGCCCACCTCGATCCCGCGCTCCGCCCCGACGTCGTCATCGTCGAGGGATCCATCAACGACCGGCGGGTTCTCGCGAAGGGCTACCGCACCGCCGTCACCGCCGCGTGGGACGAGCTCGCGGCGCTCTACCCCGACGCACGGGTCGTGATCCTCGGACCCGCACCCCAGGTCCTGCCGGTCGAGGCGACCACGGCGCACATCGACAGGGATCTTTCCGAACTCGCCGCCGCCCGCGGCTGGTGGTACATCTCGCCCATCGCCGAGGACTGGATCACCCCATCCAACTACCGCAAGGTGATCGACACCGGCGTCGGCAAGAACCATCCGACGACCGATGGCCACGCCTACCTCGCGGAGCGACTGGCTGCTGATCTCGCAACCCTGGGCGAGGGGGCGGATGTCGCCGCCGGCGCCCCGCTCGAGGAAGCGCCCTCGGGACCCTAGGGCGAACAGGAGCCCGCGACGCGGGTGGTAATCTCGATCGGTACGCCTCCGTAGCTCAGGGGATAGAGCGTTGGTTTCCGGTACCAAAGGTCGCAGGTTCGATTCCTGTCGGGGGCACGGATGGAAAAGGGTCGGCTCGAGAGGGTCGGCCCTCTTTCGTACGCGAGGACCTCAGACGACCTGCAGGCCGCAGTTCCCGCACTGGCCCGTCGCCGAGACCTCGATGAAGCAGTCCGGGCACATCGCGCGCACCACATCGGACGCAGCGGGGCTGCGATGCGCGGCCGGCCGCCGTTCGCCGCGAACCGGATTCAGTGCGGGTGAGGACACGGTGACCTGCACCCGCGGCACATGCTCACTGCAGTAGAACCGCACGTATCCGTCGTGGTGATGCGGATGCCGGTGCTTCACCGCCCACAGCTCCGACCGGCTGCGCAGCTCGGAGCCGCCGCCGCAGACGGAACAGCGGCTCATCTCGCCCGGCACGACATCCGCGACCAGCATCGGGGTCTCGAACGGGATGGCGTCACGCCAATCTGCGGTCTTCGCGACCCTCATGTCGTGCCTTCCTCTGCGACTAGCTTGATCGTCCCACGCGAACCTGTGAACCTGTGACCGCGTCCGGCCCGAGGGCGCACCCGAACGGATACTGTGACGACGTGGGCGACTACCAGGTGCTGGAGACGGGCGGGCTCGACCAGTGGCGCGAGCACTACGGCGGGTTCCGGCCGGCGAGCTCGCGCGACGGCCGGCGGGTGGTCGACCACGACATCGCGTCGCAGTACATCGGCATGACCGCGAACGCGTTCGAGCCGGGCGAACAGGCAGGCTACTGGCATTCGCACTCCCGCATCGAGGAGCTCTACGTGTTCCTCACCGGGCGTGGCCAGATGGGGCTGGATGACGATGTCGTGGATGTCGGCCCGGGCACCGTCGTGCGGGTCGGCCAAGGCGTGTGGCGAACGTGGCGCTGCGTGCCGGACAGTCCCGACGAGCTGCGATGGCTCTGCATCCGAGCCGGCGGATACGAGCTTCCGCGGTTTCCGGACGACAGCCAGCGCGACGAAGACCGCCCGCCACCCTGGTAGCCGCGGCCGCGAGGCGGCCGGTGGTGAGACCTCAGCGCCAGCCGCTCATGCGGTGGCCGGATGTCCGTATGCCGACTGCTCGAGCCCGCGGATGTAGCCGATTGCGAAGAGCCGGCCGAGCGCGGCCGGGTGCACCGGACGGCCGCGGGACGGCACACGAAGATCGCCCCGGCGCCGAAGCACCGGGGCGATCATCTGCGATCTGCGGTCTCTGTGTCCGGTCCCCTTGCGGGTTCCTCGTCTCCGTTTTCTCTTCGCAAGAGAAGAATCGCGCAGCAACCGAACGGCCGTCAAGAGTTCACCGGAAAGTCACTTCTACGTCATGTTGAAGGTGAGGATCCCGGCATCCGTCGGCCCTATTCGTGACCCACGAGCTTCAATCCGATCACGCAGCCGACGAGCCCGAGGATGAGCAGCAGCCTGACGATCGAGAACGGCTCGGCACCCGTGAACATCGCGTAGGCGACCGTCAGCGAGGCGCCGATCCCCACCCACACGGCGTACGCGGTACCGGTCGAGATGTCGCGCATGGCCCAGGCGAGCCCGCCCATGCTCGCCAGCAGCGCGACGCCGAAGACGATGCTCGGCCAGAGCCGGGTGAAGCCCTCCGACTTGCCGAGCGCGGTCGCCCAAACGGCTTCGAGGATGCCGGATGCGACAAGGATGACCCACGACATGGGACTGACCTCCACGGCCAGTCTTGTCGCTCACCGGGTACTGATCCGTCGTCCGGGGATCCGGGTGGGATCCAGCTCCAGGGTACGGGGCGTGCCTGTGCAGTCACCGGGCAGCGTCGACGAGGAACAGCCAGTCCAGCATGCCCGGGTTGTGGGCGTGCACGAGAACGAGGAACACGACCGCGTCGAACAGGAGGTGCACAGTCACGACGTATCCGAGCGAGCGCGTCTTCATGAAGATGAAGCCCTGCAGCAGCGCGAATGGGATCGTCAGGACCGGCCCCCAGGCCTGGTACCCCAGCTCCCACAGGAACGAGACGAACACGACCGCCTGCAGGACGTTCGCCTGCCAGAACGGGAAGTGGCGTCGCAGCAGCGCGAACACGGTGCAGATGAAGAAGAGCTCGTCCCAGATGCCGACGCTTCCGACGCCGACGAACAGCCGCGCGATCAGCTCCGGGGTGTCGACGACCGGCCAGTTGAGATACACGCCGGTGGTGATGAAGTAGAACGGCAGGATCAGCCAGCCGAGCACGAGCACCGCGACCAGCCACGACCACTGGAACGCCGTCCAGCGCACGCCGCCGCGCCACGGAAACCTGATCGCGCGGTCCCGGTAGGCCCATCTCGATATCACGTACGGCAGCGCAACGGCCCCGCCGAGTCCAAGAGCGAAGCGGACGAAGGCGAAATCGTCGAGACGGGCGGCGAGCGGGATGGCGCTGACGATCAGCAGGCCGATCGCGATGAGCGAGAGATCGCGCACCAGGCTCGCGGGGCGGATGCCGGCGCCGGGCACGGTCCCGATGGGCGCCGGGCCGGCGGAACCCGGTGGGGCCGCGGCATCCGTCCCGCGAATCAGCAGCGAACTCGCGACGCCTGCCGCGAGGAGCAGCCAGCCGAGCCACGGCAGTCGGACCAGGAAGAACGCCGGAGCCGCGAGGCACACGAGCAGTGCGGGGATGAGCGCCCATGACCAGCCGGGGAGTGCACGCACCGGGACGGAGGCAGGATCGGCAGGCATGTCAGCGGTCCAGCGGGTGGGCGATCTCGTCCTGCGGCATCTTCGCGACGATGATCGCCACGATGCCGAACAGCAGCGGCAGCACTCCCGCGAACAGGAAGATCACCGGGATCGGGACGACCTCGGCGACCGGTCCGGCGAGCGCCATCGACAGCGGCATGAGCGCGAGCGACACGAAGAAGTCGAGACTCGAGATGCGGCCGAGCATGTGCGTCGGGACGCGCCGCTGCAGCAGGGTCCCCCATATGACGTTGCCGAAGCTGAACCCGAACCCGCACACGAATACGACGGCCAGCATGACCCAGTACTGATCGGTGACCCCGATGAGCACATAGGGCAGGGTGCACAGCCCCCACACCAGGTTCATCACGGTCAGGTAGCGACGGGGCAGCGGTCTCGACGACACCACGATCGACCCGAGGACGCCTCCCAGCCCGTACACGGCGAGCAGGAAGCCGAACCAGCGCGGGTCCACCCCGATCCGCTCGCGGGTGATGAACGGCAGCAGGACCTCATCCGGCCCGATGAACACGAGGACCCAGCCACTCGCGTACAGCAGTGTCCACAGCAGCCACGGGGTCTTCACCGTGAACTGAACGGCCTCCTTCAGGTCGTGGAAGACGCTCTTGGTCGTGTCCGACGGCTCCTCCGAGGCGAGGACGGGCTCGGGACCCTGAAACAGCAGCAGCACGAGGGCGCAGCCGTGCGCGATCGCGATCGCGAGCGCGGCATGCGTCGGGACCATGACGGCCGCGACGATCACGCCCGCGACGGCGGGTCCCGCCGCCTGCTGCAGGGCGGGCCGGATCGCCCCCTCGAGCCCGTTGGCTGCGAGCAGCTGCTCGGGCGGCAGGATGCGCGGCAGCATCGCGCTGTAGGCGGGGAAGAAGAATCCCGCTCCCGCGCCGAGCGCGAACGCGACGATCGCGAGATGCGGGATCGTCACGACGCCGAACCATCCGGTCACGACGACCGAGGTGATCGCGACGAGGTTCAGCAGCTCGACGAGCCGGACGATGAGCCGCCGCGACACCCGGTCGGCCACGATCCCGCCCGGGACCGCGCACAGCAGCAGCCCGACCGCGTTGGCCGCGGCGACCAGCGAGAGATCGAGGGGTCCGCCGCCTGCGCCGATCACCGAGTAGACCATGACGACAGCCCACATGCCAGCCGCGAAGACGGAGAGCACGACCGCGCTGAACAGCACGCGGAAGTCGCGGTTGCCGAGGGGCCGCAGCATCCGCCACGGACCGGTCACCGCGCGCTCCGGCATCCCGATCGAGTGCGTCGGAAGCGGCGTCTCCTCTTCGGGGCTGCGGTGCTCGGTCATGCCGCCTGCCGGCGGTACGCGAGGTCCCGGATGTCGCGCCCCGCTCGGGTGCCCTTCCGTTCGAACGCGGTGAGCACCCGACCGTCGAAGCGCGGCGCCCATTCCCCCTCGAAGTCCCGTGCGAAGCCGGACGCGCCGTCCAGCACATCGCGCATCTGCAGGGCGTAGTCCTGCCAGTCCGTCGCGAGCCGCAGCATCCCGCCCATGCACACCGCGGCGGCCGCGATGGCGGCGAACCGGGGTGTCACGAGCCGGCGCTTCGTGTGCTTGTTCTTGTGCCACGGGTCGGGGAAGAAGATCCACAGCTCGGAGACGGATGCCGCGGGCAGCAGGTGCTGCAGCACCTCGGGCGCGTTCGCCTCGACGAGCCGGAGGTTGTCGACCCCCGCCCTGTCGGCGTCGAGCATGGTACGGGCCAGGCCCGCCCGGAACACCTCGACCGCGAGGAAATCCGTGCCGGGGCGGGATGCCGCGGCATGCACGATCGCGTGCCCCTGTCCTGAGCCGATCTCGACGACGAGCGGTGCGACGCGTCCCCAGTGTGCGGCGGGGTCGAGCGTCGAATCCGGCCGGACGCTCGTGGCCGCCGCATCCCGCGGCGCCGGGATCACGTAGCGGGGCGCGAGGTCGATCCACGCGCGCTCCTGGGCATCCGACATCCGGCCGCTGCGTCTGACGAACGAGACCGGCCGGTCGCGGAAGGGTTCTGGCACTCCCCCAGGCTAATTGCCTCCCCCGGCCGCCCGAGTCAGGGCGCCGTGACGTAGTCGATGAGCTCTTCCACCCGGCCGAGCAGCGCCGGCTCGAGATCGCGGTAGGTCGACACCTTGCCGAGGATCCGCTGCCACGCGCGGGCGATGTCGGCCTGGTCTCGCGCCGGCCAGCCGAGTGCGCGGCACACGCCGACCTTGAACTCGACTCCGCGGGGCACGACGGGCCAGTTCGGGATGCCGAGTGCCTGCGGCGTGACGCACTGCCACACATCGATCCAGGGGTGGCCCACGATCCTCACGTGGGCGCCGTGCCGGCCACGAGCGATCCCGTCCGCGATGCGGGACTCCTTCGAGCCGGGAACGAGGTGGTCGACGAGCACGCCGTAGCGGCGGTCCGCGGACGGCGGCTCCTCGTCGAGCATCGCTGGGAGCAGATCGATCCCCTGCAGGTACTCCACGACGACTCCCTCGGCGCGGAGGTCGTCGCCCCACACCTTCTCGACGAGTTCGGCGTCGTGGCGACCTTCGACGAGGATGCGGCTCGCGCGCGCGGTGCGGGCTCGCGCGTCGGCCGCAGCGAAGGATCCGGATGCCGTCCGCCGTGGGCCGGCCGACACCCGAGCGGCCGGCTGCACGAGCACCACATCGGCCCCGTCGATGAGGAATCCCGGCCCGAGCGGGAAGAGACGGCGTCGTCCCCGTCGGTCCTCCAGCTCGACCATGCCCGACGACACCGTCACGACGGCGCCGCAGTAGCCGTCGTCGGCCACCTCTATCACCAGGTCCTTGACGGCCTCGACACGAGGAAGCTGCCGGGCGCGCTGCTCGCGCCATCCTGCCGCCAGCACGTCTGCGCCGTACCGATCGTCCATGTGCCCTCCGAATCGGCAAGGCTACCCGGGGGTCCCCGATCCGCGGCGCAGCGACCCGCCACCGCCGGCACGGGGCGTCGCAGACTACCGTGGCCCGCCCGCGCCTGCATAGACTCGCGTGGGGGCAGGATCCCGCGTCCCCAGGAGAGGGTATCGATGCGTTCGCGATGGGCGGTGACGCTCACGGCAGCCCTGACGGCTGTGATCCTGGCGGCCGGGGGAAGCGCATGGGCCACCGACCCGGTGAATCTCGGATCCGGCCATGTCCTGGACGAGGCGGACGTGCTCACCAGCGCTCAGGAGGCGCAGGCGCAGCAGCGCATCGATCAGCTGAAGGCCGACACCGGCCTCGACCTGTGGGTCGTGTTCGTCGGCACCTTCACGAATCCCGCCAGCGCACAGGAGTGGGCGAACCAGGTGGCGTCCGAGAACGGACTCGGACCCAGCCAGTACCTGCTCGCCGTCGCGACCGAGGGGCGTCAGTACTACCTCTCCGGCGATCCTTCCGGCCCGGTGACGGCCGACGAGCTCGCGACGATCGAACAGCAGCGCATCCAGCCGGCGCTGGCGAACCAGGACTGGCTCGGCGCGGTCGACGCCGCCGCCGCCGGACTCTCGGACGCCGTCGGCAAGAGCGGCGGCGGCTCGGGCGGCGGCGGCGGCGTGCTTACGGTCACGCTGGTCCTGCTGGCGGTGGCGGCGGGGATCGGCATCATCGTATGGCTCGTCATCCGCAATCGCCGGCGGAAGGCGGGCCTGGCCCCAGGCGGGGCCGGTCCTGCCGTGGAGCAGATCCCCACCAAGGACCTGGAGCGTCAGGCCGCTTCCGCGCTCGTCGACACCGACGATGCCGTCAAGACGAGCACCCAGGAACTCGGCTTCGCCAAGGCGCAGTTCGGCGATGCCGCCACCGTCGATTTCGAGCAGGCGCTCGCCGACGCCCAGCAGAAGCTGACCGAGGCCTTCACGCTGCAGCAGCAGCTCGACGACGCGACGCCCGACACCGAGCAGCAGACCCGCGACTGGTACTCGCGCATCATCGCGCTGTGCCAGCAGGCGAACTCGGAGCTCGACGAGAAGGCCGCGGCCTTCGACGAGCTCCGCAAGCTCGAGCAGAACGCCCCTGAGGCCCTCGCACGCGCACAGGGCGAACGCGAGAAGGCGGCCGATGGACTGGCCGGCGCCGCCTCGCGGCTTCAGACCCTCACGTCGTCGTATGCGGCCGAGACGCTGGCGACCGTGACCGACAACCCCGAGCAGGCCACACAGCGGATCGCATTCGCCGATCAGCAGCTCGCGGCCGCCCAGGCGGCGGTCGCGGCGGGCAACGGCGGCGAAGCCGCCGTCGGCATCCGGGCCGCGGAAGAGGCGATCGCCCAGGCGGCGATGCTCGAGGCCGCGATCGACAAGCTGGGCGCCGACCTCGCCGCCGGCGAGACGAGCGCCGCCGCGCTGATCGCGGAACTCGAGCAGGACGTCGCGGTGGCAGCATCCCTCCCCGACGCCGACGGGCGCGTCGCGGCCACCATCGCGGCGACCAAGCAGCAGATCGATGCCGCTCGCGCCAACCTGGCGAGCAGCGCGAAGCGCCCGCTCATCACCCTGCAGGCCCTCGAGGCGGCCAACCAGCAGATCGACGGAGTCGTGAAGAGCGTCCGGGATGCCGCAGCCCAGGCCGACCGCGCGCGTCAGATGCTCGGTCAGGTCATGACGCAGGCGCAGGCCCAGGTCTCGGCGGCCGAGGACTACATCACCGCACGCCGCGGCGCTGTCGGCGCGCAGGCGAGGACCCGCCTCGCCGAGGCCGGCGCCTCGCTCGTCCGGGCCCAGCAGCTGCAGGCGACCGATCCGCAGCAGGCGATGCAGCAGGCCCAGCGCGCGGACCAGCTCGCGGGAGCCGCCATCCAGCTGGCCCAGACCGACGTCGGCTCGTTCGGCGGCGGCATGGGCGGGATGTTCGGCGGCGGCCAGCAGGGCGGCAGCAGCAGCGGGATGCTCGGCGCGGTGCTCGGCGGCATCGTCATCAACTCCCTGCTCAGCGGCGGCGGCTCCTCGGGTGGTCTCGGGGGCGTGTTCGGCGGCGGGGGCGGCGGATTCAGTCCCGGCAGCTTCGGCGGCGGCGAGACCCGCGCACGCCGAGGGGGTGGTCGCTTCTGACCGCACGCAGCACGCCGCGGAGGCGGCATCCACAGCTCTCACGTGACCGACTCGACACCACAGCCGCCGGCAGGCGCAGAACTCACCGATAGGAAGGAACACCCATGGCGAAGCAGTCCATCTTCGGCCGAATCTCCACCCTGATGAGGGCGAACATCAACGCGATCCTCGACTCCGCCGAAGACCCGCAGAAGATGCTCGACCAGCTGGTGCGGGACTACACCAACAGCATCGCGGATGCCGAGTCGGCCATCGCCGAGACGATCGGCAATCTGCGCCTCCTCGAGCGCGACCACCAGGAGGACGTCCAGTCGGCCGCGGAGTGGGGCAACAAGGCCATCGCCGCGAGCCGCAAGGCCGACGAACTGCGCCGCGCGGGGAGCACGGCGGACGCCGACAAGTTCGACAACCTCGCGAAGATCGCGCTGCAGCGCCAGATCAGCGAGGAGAAGGCGGCTCAGGCCGTCGAGCCGACCATCGCTGCGCAGACCGAGGTGGTCGACAAGCTGAAGGTCGGCCTGAACGGCATGAAGCAGAAGCTCGGCGAACTCAAGTCGAAGCGCTCCGAGCTGCTCGCCCGCGCCAAGACTGCTGAAGCGCAGACCAAGGTCGCCGACGCGGTCAAGTCGATCGATGTACTCGATCCCACCAGCGAACTCGGCCGGTTCGAAGACAAGGTCCGCCGGCAGGAGGCCCTCGCGGCCGGCAAGCAGGAGCTCGCAGCATCGTCGCTCGACGCGCAGTTCGAGAGCCTCGAGGACGCCGGTGAGCTCACCGAGGTCGAGGCGCGGCTTGCCGCGCTGAAGGCCGGCTCCGCGCCGGCGCAGGCCGCGATCGACGCCGCCAGCGCACCGTACACGCCGTAACACGGCGATCGCGGACTCGGGCGTCGCTCCCCTGGCGGGTGCGGCGCCCGAGTCTCTTGCGGCAAGCGATCAGCGGATGCCGCATCCGGCGTGTGCGCGGTGCGGGGCGTGAGAGATGATGAGGGGATGACACGTTACCTCGTCGTTCCGCAGTGGCAGGGCAGTCCGTCATCCCGGGCCATGCAGCTCATCGACGGGGCTCAGGCCATCGCAGGCGACCTGCCGCGGTCGGCGACGACGATCCTCGACGTGCCGATGGAGGCGGGCGAGTCGCTGGGGACCGGCATCCATCGCCTCAGCGCCCTGCAGCACACCCGCGAGGTCGTGGACGCCGCGCTCGACGGCCAGACCGAGCCGGTGCTCACCGTCGGCGGCGACTGCGGCGTGGCACTGGCCCCCATCGCGCACGCGGCACGTCGGGTGCCGGGTCTTGCGGTGGTGTGGATCGACGCGCACCCCGACCTCAACACGCCGGAGACTTCACCTTCCGGGGCGTTCAGCGGCATGGTGCTGCGCGCCGTGCTCGGCGACGGCGACCCGGGCTTCTCGATCGAGCGGGGTGTGATCGAACCCGGTCGCGTGATCGTGGCTGCGGCCCGCTCGTTCGACGACGCTGAGCTGGATGCCGTCGGGTCGCTCGGGATCACGACGATCTCGGTCGAGGCGCTGCGCGACCCCGAGGCGCTCGCCACAGCGGTCCGCGAGACCGGCGCGGAGGGTGTCTTCGTCCACGTCGACGTGGATGCGCTCGACCCGGCCGAGCTCGCAGGCAACGCGCACCCCGAGCCGTTCGGCGTCACCGTGGGCGAGCTCACCGCGGCGATCGGCCGGCTCCGCGCGGCCGTGCCGCTGGTCGGATCATCGCTCGCCGGGTATTCGCCGGCCTCGCTGAGCGCCGCGGACGACGACCTCGGCGCCATCCTGCGGATCATCGGCGCGCTGGCATGAGCCCGATCCCCACGCCGCCCGAGGGCTGGCGCGAAGCCGCCGACCGGGCCGTCGCACGCGGCCGGCGCTTCGACCGCCTCATCCCCGGCATCCTGCTGGACTCGCCCGTCAGCCGCGCAGGCTGCTGGTACGGCTCGACCGTGGGCTGGGTGTGGGGGTCGCTGTGGAGCACCGGGCGGGTGGAGCAGCGGGGCGGGCTGTGGATCTTCCGGGGGATGCCGAAATGGGCGTTCCCCCGCGGTGGGACGTGCGCGGGAGGCTGCTTCCTCACGGGCGACCTGCCGGTAACGGATACGCTGCTGCGCCACGAGGCCGTGCACAAGCGCCAGTGGGAGCGCTACGGATTCCTCATGCCCGTGCTGTATCTGCTCGCCGGCCGTGATCCGCTGCGGAACCGGTTCGAGATCGAGGCCGGACTCGAGGACGGCAACTACGTCCCGCGAGGTGCAGGCTCAGGCTGATTCGAGCTGCACCGCGGCACTGCGCCCCACGCGATACACCTGCCGGCCGAGCGTGAGGACGACGGCGAGCGGGAACACGATCCAGAAGAGGTTCGGCAGCACGGCCACCATCAGGAAACCGACGAGGTCGCCGCGCTCGAGCGACTGGCGGGTCATCTCCAGACCGCTCGAGATCTCGACGAGGAAGTAGAGCACGGTCTTCCAGAACGTCGCGACGGTCACGATCAGTGCCACGACCACTCCCGACCATTTCTTGGCGTGCACCAGCGCCCACACGATGAAGATCACCTCGAGCAGGTTCGCCCAGCTCTGCGCGCTGCCGAAGGAGTCGACCGTGCCATACCGGTGGTCGAACGTGGCGTAGAAGACATGGCCCGGCCAGAAGCCCGCGAGCGGCCCGCCGACGTGCGAAAGGGATCCGAGCAGCACGTAGCACGCGTCATACGTCTGGATGAAGGCCGAGATCGAGAGCCACACGATCACCCACACGGGCATTCGCAGATCACGGGCGGAGAGGACCAGGGGGGATGCGGTGGCAGTCATGGGCACGACTGTAGGGGCTCGTCCCGGCCGGCGTCGAACTCCCGTCCGCGTGTGTCGAGCCACTGGCGGACGCGCGGCGCCGCCGAGAAACCACATTCCTGTCGGGACACCACTCGACGCGCTGCGTCTCGGCGGGGAGGTGGTTTCTCGGCGTCAGTGAGCCGTCGTCAGCCCGTACTGCTCGGGGGCGTGGATCGACTCCGGCGCGACGCCGTTGCGCGATGTGAGGTGGTCGACGATGTCAGCGGTGCCGAGATAGCCGCCCAGCAGGTGGATGCGGGTCTCGTCGTCCTCGTCGCAGAGCATCTCGTCGGCCCACGCGGTCACGGCGCGGGCGAGCGCCTGCCCGGGCGCGCACGCGCGCCCGGTTCCCGGGTCGCCGGTGCGCTGCGATCGGTCGAGCCAGGTCACGACCATGCGCGCCGGGGCGACCACGACGCCGTGCCAGGCGGCATCCGGGATCTCGATGAACACGCGACCGGTCGAGCAGATCGGCAGCGTCGCCAGCAGCGCCTCGAGCTCGGCGAGGGATCCCTCGTCGGCGGTGATGAGCTGCTGAACGCGCGTGTGCCGCTTCGCGCGGCAGGCTGCGTCGTTGTGCTCGGACATGGCGGACATGATCACCCAGTATAGCTGAGCATAGGCTTGCCTAACCTGTGTTGCTCCTGATCTCACTCCTCGACGACGAGCACGCGCCGCAGTTCGGCGATCTCGTCGTCCGTGAGGCCGTGCGCACGCAGGTAATCCCCCGCAGACCCGTACCGTTCGCGCACATCCGCGAGGAGCGCCTGCATGACGGGTGCCGGCGACTTGGTCGCGAGATCCTCGAGGTGGACGGCCTCAGGATGCGAGGAGCGCAGCGAGTCGACGATCTTGCGACTGCGCCACGCGGGCAGCAGGGTCTCGGTCCGGGCGTAGTCCGCGACGACGGCGCCTTCGTCGACGCCTGCGGCCGCGAGCGCGAGCGCCACGGTGACGCCGGTGCGGTCCTTGCCGACCGTGCAGTGCACGAGCACGGGCTGGTCGGTCACGATTCCTCGCACGACGTCGACGACTCCCGCCGCGGAATCGGCCACGAGTCGCCGGTACATCTCGTCGAGGCCGATGTCGTCGGCGAAGAACGACGCGACCGACCCGAGGAACAGCGGCACCCGCTGGGTGACCAGATCGAGGCCCTCGACGCGGCTCGGCGCGTGCGAGACCTCTTCGTCGGCGCGCAGATCGATGATGCGCCGGATGCCGAGACCCCGGAGAGCCGTGATCCCCTTCTCGTCGAGCTGGGCGAGCTGGCCCGACCGGTAGAGCACCCTCCCGCGGGTGCGGCCCGCCCCCGCGCTGAGGCCGCCCACATCGCGGAAGTTGACGGCGCCCGGAACCAGCGGCGCGTCCAGGTGCAGGCTCTCGGTCACCACGCCTTGCCCGATGCGGCGTCCCGGTCCTCGCGCGAGAGGTCTTCGCGGGGCGGAACATGGTAACGCCCGGCGACCGCGATCCGGTTGAACGCGTTGATCGACACGAGGATCCAGCTGAGCGCCACGTATTCGGCTTCGGTGAGGATGCCGCCGACCCTGTCGTAGACGTCATCGGGGATGCCGTCCTCGCCGATGAACGTGTACGCCTCGGCGAGCTCCAGGCCGGCGCGCTCACGGTCGGAGAACACCCCCGACTCGCGCCACACCGGCAGCTGGGCGATGACATCGACGGTGACGCCGGCCTTGGCCGCCCGATCGCCGTGCACGCGGACGCAGTATGCGCAGCCGTTCAGCTGCGAGACGTGCACCTGCACGAGCTCCTTGAGCCTGTCGTCGATCCCCGATTCGGCCGCGATCGAGCCGACCGTCTTCGAGAACGCCGCGAGCGCCTGATACGCCTTCGGGGCCGAACGCGACAGATGCACCCGGGGTTGTTCGCTCATGCCGCCAGCCTAGCGAGGGCGCCGTGACCGGGTCGGCCGCGCGTTTGCGAGAATGTGCGGGTGACCGAACCCATCGACGAGTTCTCGTTCCTGGCCGAGCAGGCCGCCGAAGCCGGCATCGACCGGCCCGCACCCCGCGGCGAGCGCCTGACGCTGACGCTTCCCGACGGCCGCACGCTCAGCGCGCTCCGATACGTCCCTGCGACGAGCTCCGGAAGCCCCGCGGCCGGGTCACCCGTGGTGACATTCCTCCACGGCGCCGGGCTCAACGCCCACACCTGGGACACCACCATCCTCTCGCTCGGGCTCCCGGCCATCGCGATCGATCTGCCCGGACACGGCGACTCCTCGTGGCGCACCGACGCCGCCTACGTGGCGCGGGTCCTCGCGTCGGATGTCGCGGCCGGCATGGACGCCTGGACCGACGGGCGGCAGGTTCTCGTGGGGCAGTCGCTCGGGGGGCTCACCGCGGCGGCGGTGGCGGCATCCCGCCACGACCTCGTGCGGGAGCTCGTCGTCATCGACATCACCCCCGGAATCGACCCGAACGCAGGCCCGACGCAGATCCGGGAGTTCTTCGCCGGACCGACCGACTGGGCCACGCGCGACGAGCTCGTCGACCGCGCTCTCGCGTTCGGGCTCGGCGGGTCGCGCTCCGCCGCCGAACGCGGTGTGTTCTTCAACTCGCGCATCCGCCCCGACGGACGGGTCGAGTGGAAGCACCACTTCGCCCACCTCGCCGCGGCGATGAACGCCGCTCCGGCGGGTCCGGCGACGGAGCCGTCGCAGGACGCGCTCGCCGCCGTGCTCGGCGGGGCCGGCTGGCAGGACCTCGCCGCCGCCCAGGCACCCATCACTCTCATCCGCGGCGACCGCGGCTACGTCACCGAGGCGGATGCCGCGCAGTTCCGCGAGCGCGTGCCCGCGGCATCCATCATCACGGTCTCGTCGGGACACAACGTGCAGGAGGAGCAGCCGGTCGATCTCGGAGCCCGCCTGCGCGAGCTCACGGGGAAGGATTAACGCTTGTGTTGCGTTCCGATCAGCAGGTTCGGCTGGCTCATCCTGCACTCTCTAGGCTGGGGTGACGCACCAGCACATGCGCCGATCCAACCCGGCATCGGCGCCCGCACAGCACGCGGACACCCGTCCCGGAAGGAATTCCATGCTCCGTCGCACCGCACTCGCCGCGGCTTCCCTGCTCGCTGCGGGGGCGCTCCTGCTGACCGCCTGCACGGGTGGCGGCGGGACCGCACCCAGTGACACCGGCACGCCCGATCCGGGTGCCTCGGCGGTGATCCGCCTGGTGCTCGAGCCCGGCAACCTCGACATCCGTCAGACCGCGGGATCGGCGCTCGACCAGATCCTCATCGACAACATCTACCAGGGCCTGGTGTCGCGCACTCCGGAGCAGGATATCGTCCCCGCGCTCGCGAGCGATTGGAAGGTGTCCGGCGACGGACTGACGTACACGTTCACGCTGCGTGAGGGCGTGAAGTTCCACGACGGGCAGGACCTGACGCCGCAGGACGTGGTGTGGTCGCTGCAGACGCGCAAGGACACCGCCGACTGGTCGGACTCGGCTCGGCTGGCGAACGTCGACTCGATCACCGCCGACCGGCAGACCATCACCCTCAAGCTCGCCCAGCCGGACTCGTCGCTGCTGTGGAATCTGACCGGGCGGGCCGGGCTCATCCTCAAGCAGGGCGACAAGGTGGACTACAAGACCAAGGCGAACGGCACCGGCCCCTACGTGCTGAAGGACTGGGTGCAGGGCGACAGCATCACGTTCGATCGCAACGACTCGTACTGGGGCGACAAGGCCAAGGTCAAAGAGGTGGTGTTCGATTACATCCCCGACAACCAGGCGGCTCTCAACGCGGCGCTGGCCGGCGAGGTCGACGTGCTTACCGGGTTCGACGCGAACCTGAAGGAGCAGATCGAGGGCAACGGCGACTTCGCCCTGAAGCTCGGCAAGTCCACCGACAAGGGCACCCTGGCGATCAACCAGACCTCGGGGCCGCTCGCCGACAAGCGGGTGCGACAGGCGATCCGCCAGGCCATCGATCACAAGGCGATCATCGAGGCGATGGGATCCGGGCAGACCCTCTACGGGCCGATCCCCGAGCTGGATCCCGGTTACGAGAACCTGTCCGACGTCGCACCCTTCGATCCGGAGGCCGCGAAGGCGCTGCTCAAGGAGGCGGGGGTGAAGGACCTCAATCTGACGCTGACGATCCCCAACTTCTACGGAGCCACGATCCCGCAGATCCTGGTGTCGAACCTCAATGACGTCGGCATCACCCTGAAAGTGAACGCCGTCGACTTCTCAACCTGGCTCAACGACGTCTACGTCAACCACGACTACGAGCTGTCGTTCGTGCTGCACACCGAGGCACGCGACTTCGAGAACTGGGCGAATCCGAAGTACTACTTCACCTACGACAACCCGCAGGTGCAAAGCCTGTACAAGCAGTCCCTCGCCGCCACCGATCCCGCCGCCGCCGCCGACCTGCTCAAGAAGGCCGCCCGGATCGTGTCCGAGGACGCCGCCGCCGACTGGCTGTACAACGGCGCATCCGTCGTCGCCATCGGCAAGCACATCGACGGGATGCCGACCACCAACGTCAACGAGCGCCTCAACCTCGCCCAACTCGCCAAGAGCGACGGGTGATCAGATACACGCTGACGCGACTGGCCCTGCTGCTGCTCGGGCTGCTCGTCGCCAGCGTGCTCATCTTCCTGACGCTGCGGGTGCTGCCGGGTGATGTCGCTCAGCTGATCGCCGGCGTGAACAGCACCCCGGCGCAGGTCGAGGCGATCCGGCTGCGGCTCGGTCTAGACCAGCCGCTGCCGGTGCAGTACCTCGACTGGATCGGCGGTGTGCTGCGCGGTGATCTCGGAACGTCGCTGCTGACCGGATCGAGCGTCGCGGACGAGCTCGCCCAGAAGGCGCGGGTGACTGTTCCCCTGGGGATCATGGCGCTCACCATCGCGGTGCTGTTCAGCGTGCCGTTGGGGGTCATCTCGGCGATGCGGCGCAGCCGGCGCAGCGGCACGGTGTTGAGCGTGGGGGCCCAGACGCTCGCCGCGGTCCCGGTCGTGTGGGCCGGCATGATGCTCGTCGTGGTCTTCGCGGTCTGGCTCGGATGGCTCCCCGCACAGGGCTTCCCGCGCAGCGGCTGGGAGGACCCCGGAGCGGCGTTCCGGTCGCTGCTGCTGCCGGCCCTCACGATCGGCATCGTCGAGGGGGCGATGCTGCTGCGCTTCGTCCGCAGCGCCACGCTGCAGGCGGTCGGCCAGGACTACGTCCGCACCGCCGCTGCGAAGGGGCTCACGCGCGACAGCGCGCTGATCCGCCACGGGCTGCCCGACGTCGGCCTCTCGGTCATCACGGTCCTGGGCCTGCAGGTCGCGGGGATCATCGTGGGCGCTGTCGTGATCGAGCAGCTGTTCTCACTGCCCGGGATCGGCCGGATGCTCGTCGCCGACGTGGGCGCGCGCGACCTGCCCAAAGTGCAGGGGGAGCTGCTCGCTCTCACCGCGTTCGTCCTCATCGTCGGGTTCGTCGTCGATCTCATCCACCGGGTGCTGGACCCACGGCAGCGGGAGGCGTCTTGAGCGGCTCGACGCCGGACTCTTCGACAGGCTCCGGAACGGGTCCCGGACGGGCGGCGGCGGGCGGCCCGTCTGCCAGCCGGAGTCCTGCGGCCGGGGCCGCTCCCGCGATGAACGACGCTCGCCCGGCGGCTCGCGATCGCTCGGCACGGTCCCGATGGACATGGCTGCGCCGCCTCTGGGGGCTGTCGACCGGCCGCTTCGGCATCATCGTCGTGATCGTCGTCGTCCTCACCGCGATCGTGTCGCTGCTGTGGACCCCCTTCGACCCGGCGCGGGTCGACATCGCGCATCGGTGGGCGCTGCCCAGCTGGCCGCACCTGCTCGGAACCGACGGGTCGGGCCGCGACATCCTGAGCCTGGTCATGGCGGGCTCCCGCACCACGGTGATCGTCGCCGTCGGAGCGGGCATCGTCGCGACCGTGATCGGCATCGCCCTCGCCGCCCTCGGTGCGCTCACGGCGCGCTGGGTGCGGGAGTCGGTCGCCGTCTTCGTCGACATCCTGATCGCCTTCCCCGTGCTGATCATCGCGATGATGATCTCGGCCGTGTGGGGCGGTTCGCTGTGGGTCGTCATCTGGTCGGTCGGCATCGGCTTCGGCGTCAACATCGCGCGCGTCACACGCCCCGAGCTCCGCCGCGTGCTGCGCAGCGAGTTCGTGCTCGCCGGTCGGGCGTCGGGTCTGACCCCGACCCAGAACCTGGTGCGGCACCTGCTGCCCAACGTGGCTCCCGTGTTCATCGTCCAGCTCTCGTGGGCGATGGCGGTCGCGGTCCTCGCCGAGGCGGGCCTGTCCTACCTCGGCTTCGGCGCACCGGTCACCCAGCCGTCGTGGGGGCTGCTGCTCGCGCAGCTGCAGCAGTACATCACGGTGTACCCGCTGTCGGTCGTGCCTCCCGGGGTCGCGATCACGGTGACCGTGCTGGGGCTGAACCTGCTCGGCGATGCCCTCCGCGAGGCGACCGACCCGACCCTCTCGCACGGCCGCGATCCTCTGCATCCGCCGCGCGGATCCATCCGCCACGTCCCCGAGGTGGTCTCATGAGCCTCGAGGTGCAGGACCTCACGATAGAGATCGACGGTCGCCGCGTGGTGGACGGCGTCTCGTTCGCGGTTGCGGACGGCGCGCGCGTCGGTCTCATCGGCGAATCGGGATCGGGGAAGTCGCTCACCGCGCTCGCGATCCTCGGGCTCCTGCCGGACGGCGCGGTCGCAGCCGGCAGCGTGCGCTGGAACGGCCGCGAGCTCATCGGGCTGCCGGACCGCGAGCTCGCCCAACTGCGGGGCGACGAGATCGGCATCGTCTTCCAAGAGCCGCGCACTGCCCTCAACCCGATCCGCACCGTGGGCAGGCAGATCGCCGAGTCGATCCGCATCCATGAGAAGGCGTCGAAACGGGATGCCGCGACCCGCGCGGTCGCCGAGGCACGGCGCGTCGCGCTCCCCGATCCGGAGCGCATCGTCGGCCGGTATCCGCATCAGCTCTCAGGCGGCCAGCGCCAGCGCGTCGCGATCGCGATGGCGCTCGCGTGCCGGCCGCGGCTGCTGATCGCGGACGAGCCCACGACGGCACTGGATGTCACCATCCAGGCGGAGATCCTCGAGCTGCTGCGGTCGCTGGTGGAGGACGACGGGATGTCGCTGGTGTTCATCACCCACGACCTCGCCGTCCTGTCGCAGATCGCGACGCACGGCGTGGTGCTCGACGACGGCAGGGTCGTCGAAGCCGCACCCGTCGCCGAGCTCCTGACGGCGCCCGCGTCTCCGGTGACGCGGGGGCTGCTGCGGGACGCGACCGCGACGCTCTGGCGCCCGGGGGGTGTCGCATGAGCGACATCCTGATCCGGGCCCGAGGGCTCACCAGGCGCTACCCGGCCCCGAAGACCCGGCTGTTCGAGAGGAAGGTGTTCACCACGGCGCTCGACGACGCCGACCTCGACGTCCGCGACGGGTCGGCCGTGGGCATCATCGGCGAGTCGGGCTCAGGCAAGTCGACTCTCGTGCGACTGCTGCTCGGCCTCGATGTGGCCTCGAGCGGCACGGTCGAGCTCGACGGCCGCACCGTCGACGCCTCGGCTCGCGCGCGGTCGCTGCACTGGCTTCGACGTGAGACCGGCATCGTGTTCCAGGATCCCTACGCCTCGCTCGATCCCCGGATGAGCGTGGGCCGGATCGTCGGCGAGCCGCTGTGGGCGCTGGGAATCGAGGGCGACCGCCGCGCGCGCGTCCGCGAAGTGCTCGAGGATGTCGGCCTCGAAGCCGGGATGGCGGATCGGTACCCGCACGAATTCTCCGGCGGTCAGCGGCAGCGCATCGCGCTCGCCCGCGCGATCGCCCATCGCCCGCGACTGCTCGTGGGCGATGAGCCGCTGTCGGCCCTCGACGTGACGGTGCGGGCGCAGATCCTCGAGCTGCTCGCGCACCTGCGGGTCAGGAACGGCCTGACGCTGCTGCTGGTGTCGCACGACATCGGCGTCGTCCAGAACCTCTGCGATGAGGTCGTGGTGATGAAGGACGGGCGGATCGTGGAGGAGGGCCCCACCGAGAAGGTGCTGCTGCAGCCGCAGGTCGCGTACACCCGGCGACTGCTCGCGTCGATCCCCACGATCGACCCTCGCGCCGCGGCATCCTGAGGACTCACCCGAAACGCACCGTGGTGTCGCCGGCCGCAGCGTCGTGAGGGGCGACTAGCGTCGAGATCATGACGCACGAGATCGTCCCCCCGTACCTGCTCGCGCGGATCGCCGCCGTGCAGGATCCCGAGCTGCAGAAGGCCGCCGAGGCCGCGCGCGCAACCCTCGCCGCGCCGCGGCACTACGGTCCGGCAAGGGCGCGGCTGCAGCTGTCGATCGAGGACGGCGACACACTCGTCGCCGAGACCGCGCCGGCCCCCGATCGCGAGATCTCCGACGCCCACGGCACCACCACTCTTCCCGGAAAGCATGTGCGAGGAGAGGACGATCCGCCGACCGGGGACGCGGCCGTCGACGAGGCGTTCGACGGACTCGGTGCGACATTCGATTTCTATTGGGACGCGTTCGGCCGCAACAGCTACGACGGCAAGGGCGCTTCGCTGCCCGCGACGGTGCACTACGGCCAGGACTTCGACAACGCGTTCTGGAACGGCAGCCGCATGGTGTTCGGCGATGGCGACAATCAGATCTTCAAGGGATTCACGGGGTCGCTCAGCGTGATCGCGCACGAGGTCAGCCATGGGCTCGTCGAGGTCGAGGGCGGACTCGACTACCAAGGGCAGCCGGGATCCCTCAACGAGTCGATCGCCGACGTGTTCGGCGTCCTCGCCGAGCAGCACCGGTCGGGCCAGACCGTCGATCAGGCCTCCTGGCTCGTCGGCGAGGGCATCTTCACGGATGCCGTGCAGGGCCGCGCCCTGCGGTCGCTGGCCGCTCCCGGCACGGCGTACGACGACGATGTGCTGGGCAAGGACCCGCAGCCCGCCCACATGGACGGCTACGTCGTCACCGGCGACGACAACGGCGGCGTCCACATCAATTCCGGCATCCCGAACCACGCGTTCTACCTCGTCGCGAAGGCGCTCGGAGGGCACGCCTGGGAACGAGCGGGGCTGATCTGGTACCGCGCCATCACCGGCGATCTCCCGCCCACAGCCGACTTCGCGACGTTCGCGAACGCGACCCTCGCGGCGGCCTCGGCGGAGTACGGTGAGGGTTCGAAGGAGGTCGACGCCGTTCGCAGCGCGTGGGTCGGCGTCGGAGTGCTCGAGGATGGATCGACGACAGGATGAACCGGCGGCCGGCGGCGCCCCCCAGGCACACGCCCCCGGCGAAGCTCCCCCGCGATCGACGACCGCGCATCCGCTCGTCGCAGTGACTGTCGTGCGCACCGGCGGCTTCGCGGGGCTTCGACGCGAATGGCGCGCAGAACCTGACGACCATGAGGCGTCGCACTGGGTCACGCTCATCGAGGAGTGCCCGTGGGACGCCGTCGCGATCGGTCGCCGCGTTACAGGGGCGGACCTGTTCATGTGGCGACTCGACGCGCGATGCGGCGGCGAGAAGCGCGAGGCGGAGCTCGCCGATCCCGATGTCCAGGGTCCGTGGCGCGACCTGATCGACGCCGTGCGGGAAGCCGGCGCACCCCGCCCGGCGACCCGCGACTAGCCGCCCGCGGTCCGGTCGACCGACTGGAGGCCGGTCGGCTCGCTCCGCCCGCTCAGGGCTCACCCGAGGGCTCAGCGGCCGAAGAGCGACTTCGCCGTCTTCTTCTGCTTCACCGGGGTGAGCGACTTCTGCAGGTAGATCGTGCCGAGCCACCGGCCGAACTTGAAGCCCACGCGGCCCATGCGGCCGACCTCGGTGAATCCGAGCTTGAGGTGCAGGGCGACGGATGCCTCGGCCCCCTTGTCGCTGATCACGGCGACCATCTCGCGGATGCCCTTCGCCTCGCACGCGGCGATGAGCGCCTCGAGCAGTGCGCGGCCGAGCCCCTTGCCGGTGGCCGCATGCCCCAGGTAGATCGAGTTCTCGACGGTGTACCGGTATGAGGACTTGCCCGACCACGGCGACACGAAAGCGTATCCCAGCACCTGTCCCGACGGGGACTCGGCGACTATGAACGGCAGACCGAGTTTGCGCAGGTGCCCGATCTTGTCGCGCCAGTGGGCGATCGACCACTTCTTCTCGTCGAACGTGACCACCGAGTTCGTCACGTAGTGGTTGTAGATCTCGCGGATCTCGGGGATGTCGCGGTCCTCCACCGAGCGGATCGTGTACGAGAACGGCCGCTCCGGCTCGGGCTGCTTCCGGAGGTGCCGGGGCAGCTGACGCGGCTTGTCGTACTCCTCCTCCAGCATGCCGACAAGCCTACGCCGAGACCGGAATCCGCCAGTCGACCGGAGCCGCGCCCTGACGCGCCAGCAGGTCGTTCGCCCGCGAGAACGGACGCGAGCCGAAGAAGCCGCGACTCGCCGACAGCGGCGACGGGTGCGCCGACTCGATGATCGGGGTCGCACCGAGCATCGGCGCGAGGTTCGCGGCATCCCTCCCCCACAGGATCGCGACGAGTGGCTGCCGTCGGGCGACCAGCGTCTGGATCGCGTGCGAGGTGACATTCTCCCAGCCCCAACCGCGATGGGATGCGGGAGCCCCGGGCGCCACCGTGAGCACCCTGTTGAGCAGCATCACGCCCTGGTCGCTCCATGCCGACAGGTCGCCGTGCAAGGCGGGCGGGATGCCGAGATCGGCGTCGAGCTCCTGGTAGATGTTCGAGAGGCTCCGCGGCAGCGGCCGCACGTGCGCATCGACGGCGAACGACAGGCCGATCGGGTGCCCCGGCGTGGGATAGGGGTCCTGCCCGACGATCAGCACCTTCACGTCGGCGAGGGGACGCTGGAAGGCGCGCAGCACCCGATCCCCGGCGGGCAGGTAGTGCCTCCCCGCCGCGACCTCGGCGCGCAGGCGATCGCCGAGCGCGGCGATGTCGGAACCCACCGGTTCGAGGGCCGCCGCCCACCCCGGATCGATCAGACCCGCGTCCGCCAGCTCCGGCAGCGTCATCGCCACGGCAGGGTCCTCTCGCCTATCCACACCGGTCTCAGCGTAGAGCCCCGCGGTGTTACGCTCACCGCGTGTCACGTGCCTCCGCCGCCCATCGCCTGCGCGGCTCGGCGCTGGGCATCACCGCCGGCCTCATCGGCTGGTTCGTCCTCGTCGAGCTCACCAGCGGCATCCTGCAGGGGTTCTACGTCCCGCTGTTCAGCGACATCGTCGTCGCCCTCGGCATCCACGACTCCGACGTCAACTGGTTCGAGGCGGCGCAGCTGCTGCTGTCGGCCCTCGTCCTGCCGGTGCTCGCGAAGCTCGGCGACATGTACGGCCATAAGAGGATCCTGCTGATCGCCGCCATCCTCACGGCGGGCGCGAGCTGGTGGCTGGTGTTCGCGGGGACGTTCTGGACGTTTCTCATCGCCTGGGCGCTGCAGGGGTTCTACGTCGTCTGGCTGCCGCTCGAGATCGCGCTGATCTTCGAGCGCGGCCGCAGACAGAACCGTGGTGTGTCGACGACCCGCCGCGCGGCGGGTCTGCTCGTCGTCGGCCTCGAGGCGGGCGCCATCATCGGCGCACTCGCCGCCGGGCGGATCTTCGCTGCGACATCGGGCAACCTCACCGTGACGCTGATGGTGCCCGCGGTCGCGGTGACGCTGATCGCCGTCGTCATCTGGCTGGCCGTGCCCGAGTCCGAGCCGCTCCCGGGTCGCTCGCTCGACACCGGCGGGTTCGTGATCCTCGCATGGGGACTGCTGCTGGTGACGGGCGCGCTCGTGTACATGCGGATGATCGGCCAGTTCGGGCTCGGGTCCACCGCCTGGTGGTGGGTCATCGCGCTGCTGATCGCCGGTGTCGTGGTGTTCGTCTGGTTCGTGCGCTACGAGCTGAGCAAGGACGACCCTGCCATCGACATCCGCGTGCTCCGAAAGCCCGAGATGTGGCCGGTGCAGGCTACGGCGTTCCTCGTGGGCATCAGCCTCCTGGGTGCCCAGGGACCCCTGTCGACCTATGCCGGCACGGACTCGTCGCTCGGCTACGGGCTCGGGCTGGACGCGACCGCCCGATCGAACGTCATCGGCGTCTACCTGGTGTCGCTCATCGTGGGTGCCGTCCTCTTCGCGATCACTTCCCGGCGAGTGAACCCCCGGTTGATGCTAATCGTGGCGAGCACGCTCGTCGGCATCGGCTACACCCTGTTCCTCCCGTTCCATCTCGAGCTCTGGCAGGTGCTGCTGAATCTCTCGATCGCCGGCATCGGGTCGGGAGCCCTCGTGGCGGCGCTGCCCGCGGCCGCTGCCGCCGCCGCGCCCCGCGGTCAGACCGGCATCGCGTCAGCGCTCACCAACACGACCAAGACGATCGGAGGCACTTTCGCCTCGGCTGTCTTCGGCGTCGTGCTGGCCGCCGGCGCCGGGGCCGTCGCGAGCCAGACGGCGGCTTCGCTCGGCGGGTACATGACGGTGTGGGCGATCTGCGCCGGCGGTGGGTTCCTGGCGGCGATCCTGCTGTTCTTCGTCCCCAAGGTGGCGTTCGCCGACACTGTGGCTGAAGAGTCCGAGGCGGTCGCCGGCGAGGCGCGGATCCTGTAGCGCGCAACGGCTCAGCCCGGTCGGTGCAGGCGTGCGGCGGCTCGGCCCGGTCGGCTCACCCTGGGGCGCGGCTCAGTCCGGTCGGCGGGGGTGCAGCGGGCCGCGCGCGAGAAGGTGCTGCGCGGACTGGGCGACGGGCCGCATCGTGATCACGTCGAGATTCACATGGCCGGGCAGTCCGAGCGCGTAGACGATCACGTCGGCGACATCCTCCGCGGTGAGGGGCGCCTCGACGCCGGCGTAGACGGCGTCCGCCGCCGAGCGATCGCCCCCGAGGCGATTGAGGGCGAACTCGTCGGTACGCACCATCCCCGGTGCGACTTCGATGACCCGGATGGGCTCGCCGTTCAGCTCGAGCCGCAGGCCGTGCGCCACCATCGCCTCGCCGGCCTTCGCGGCGTTGTAGCCCACGCCCCCGGCGTAGGCCGTCTGCGCGGCGGTCGAGGTCACGAAGAGGAGGTCCGCGTGACCGCCGGACGCGATGGACGAGCGCAGGAGCGGAAGAAGCGCGGCCGCCACCCGCTGCGCCGACAGGACGTTGACCTCGAACATCCACTGCCAGTCGTCCACGAGGGAGTCCTCGACGCGGTCCGTGCCCCGCGCGCCGCCGGCGACGTGCACCAGCGAATGCACCGGACCGGAATCCTCGAGCCATTCGGTGAGCGCCTCCACATCGGCATCGACCGTCAGATCCGCAGCGAACGCGACGGCTCCGGTCTCGGCCTCGAGCCGCTCGAGCCGGTCGGCTCGTCGTGCCACGGCGACGACATCCCATCCGCGCTGGCGGAGAGCCCTCGCGGTCGCCTCGCCGATCCCCGAACTCGCCCCGGTGACTACCGCACGTCGTGTCGCCATGGCACAACGCTACCCCCGCCGACACCCGCCGATTGAGGCGCGACGCGCCGCGCCGAGCGCTCGGATGCGGGGTGCTCGGCTCCGCCATCGGCGGCGACCGGGAGGTTACGCAACATTTCCCGCACGTTGTCGACAGGGATGCCGCATCCGTACTGTCGGAACGGCCGAGGGCGACTGCTCCCGGCGCCGATACCCACGCAGGAGCAAGCCATGTCCGCACCCGAGAACTGGCGTTTCGAGACCAAGCAGATCCACTCGGGCGCGCAGCCCGACCCGGTGACCAAGGCTCGCGCCACGCCCATCTACCAGACGACGTCGTACGTCTTCGACAACACCGACCACGCGGCGAACCTCTTCGCACTCGCGGAGTTCGGCAACATCTACACGCGCATCATGAACCCGACGCAGGACGTCGTGGAGCAGCGCCTCGCGGCACTCGAAGGGGGCACCGGCGCACTCCTCGTCGCGAGCGGTCAGGCGGCCGAGACGATCGCGGTGCTCAACGTCGCGGAGGCAGGCGATCACATCGTCTCGTCCAGCTCGATCTACGGCGGCACCTACAACCTGTTCAAGTACACGCTGGCCAAGCTCGGCATCGAGACCACGTTCGTCGAGAACCAGGACGACGCCGAGGAGTGGCGCGCCGCGGTGCGCCCCAACACCAAGCTCTTCTTCGCCGAGACAATCGGCAACCCGAAGATCAACGTGCTCGACATCCGCACCGTCGCCGACGTCGCGCACGAGAACGGCATCCCGCTGATCGTCGACAACACGATCGCGACGCCCTATCTCATCAAGCCATTCGAGCACGGCGCCGACATCGTCATCCACTCGGCGACGAAGTTCCTCGGTGGTCATGGCACCGTCATCGGCGGCATCATCGTCGACGGCGGAAAGTTCGAGTGGTCCAAGAACGTCGACAAGTTCCCCGGACTCACGGTGCCCGACCCGTCGTACCACGGCGCGAGCTACACGGCTGCCGTCGGCGACGGCCTCGCATTCATCATCAAAGCCCGCGTGCAGCTGCTGCGCGACCTCGGCGCGGCGATCTCACCGCAGAGTGCGTGGCTGCTCATCCAGGGCATCGAGACGCTGTCGCTGCGCATCGAGCGCCACGTGCAGAACGCCCAGGAGATCGCCGAGTGGCTCGAGGACCGCGAGGATGTCGCCAGCGTGAACTACTCGGGACTGCCGACCAGTCCGTGGTACGCCGCGGCCAACCAGTACGCGCCGAAGGGCGTCGGAGCCGTGCTCTCGTTCGAGTTGAAGGGCGGTGTCGCGGCGGGTCGCGAGTTCGTCAACTCGCTGACGCTGTTCAGCCACCTCGCGAACATCGGCGACGTGCGCTCGCTCGTCATCCACCCGGCATCCACGACGCACTCGCAGCTCACCCCCGAGCAGCAGCTCACCACGGGTGTGACCCCGGGTCTCGTGCGGCTGTCGCTCGGTCTCGAGAACATCGAAGACCTCAAGGCGGACCTCGAGCAGGCGCTCGAAGCGGCACGCCGAGTGTCGGAGGCCGCGCGCGCGTAGCAGCCCTGCAGCTGAGCGCGGATGCCGCGCCCGTCGAGCGCCCGGCCACCACGAGGGACCGGGCGCTCGCCGTTGCCGACTCGAGCGGGTCAGGCGGCGGCATCCCACCACCGCAGCACGCGCAGGGCACGCAACGTGACCCACCGGCTGGGGAAGCCCTCGTGCTCGCCCTCCATGCCGAAGAGGGTCGCGCCCTCGTGGCAGTTCTCGTACCGGAACATGCCGTTCCGATCGGCCTTCGACCGCAGCAGCCCGATCGCGTCGGCGAGACGCTCGTCGCGGCGGTCGATGAGGCGGAAATGGTCGAGACCGCGCAGGATGTCGTAGAACCAGCGCACCGGATACGACAGCATCGTCATCCGGAGGTCGGCGATCTCGCCCGTCGACTTGCGCCGGTACAGCGCGCGCTCGAGCAGGTACTCCTCGGCCTCTGCGCGCGCCGCGCGTGAGGCATCGGTTCCGCCCGTGGCCGACTCCCACTCGCGCAGCCCGTCGAGCACGCAGATCGTCGAGTGGTACGAAGAGACGGATGCCGCGGACTCGGCCCAGCAGTTCCAGCCGCCGTCGGACAGCCGCGAGCCGAGAATGGTCTCGACTATCCCGTCGACGGGCTCGCCGAAGTACGAGCCGATCGCGAGCGCGACCCCGTTGATGCAGGGCTCGGTCTCGCCCTGGAAGTAGAGTTCACCGTTTCCCCAGCGCGCGTTCTCGCGCACGAGCCCGATCGCGCGTGCCGCTTCGGGGCTGGCGGGATCCAGCCCGAACTCCCACAGCGACTGCAGCGAGAAGTGGGTCGCGGTCCAGGCGTCGAAGAAGGGCCGCTCCTCGTCGGCCCAGCCGGGGCGATAGGTTCCGGCATCCCATCGCCCGTCCTCGCCCTGTTCGGAGAGCAGTCGCGCACCCCATCCCTCGGTCGCGACGCGCGCCCGTTCGGCCGCGATCTCGTCGGGAGCGCCGTCCAGCAGATCGCGCATCACCTGCCACCGGATCGCGGGGTCGCTGTCGAGCAGATAGGCGTTGAGGTCCATGGCCGAGAGTGTAGGGCGGGCGCCCGACGTCGGCTGGAGCGGCTCCGCAACGCGCCGCCGCGTGCGGCATCCGGCACTCGCGAGAGCCGGCGCTCACCACGGCTGGCTGGCCTTGTATCAGCGACGCACGCTGCGCCCTCCTCCTCGCGAAGGGCGTGGCATCCCGCCATGCCGGAAAAGAGGAGGCGGAGATGCCACCTGCAGATGAAATGAAGTCGCGAACGGGGCTCAAGCAGGTCACGAAAGTGAGCGCGAAGGAGCTCGGGCTGCGCAGCGGCGCGAAAGCGTTCCTGATGGGAAACCCGAATTACTTCGGCACGATCCCGGACGCGCCCTTCAAGCCCGTCGAGAAGATCGCCGCGAGCGTGACGTTCGAGCAGGTCACCTGCGTCGGGCTCAACCCGACGATCGACCAGCTCGAGGCCGTTGTCCGCGTGAACCAGACGAGCGGTTACGGCGGCGCACTGTGCAGCGCCGGCTCCCGCGAGTACGTGCGCTTCTTCGTCAGCTACGACGGCGCAGCGACCTGGACCGACGCCGGGATGGACTCGTTCGCCGTGCACGACTCGGCGGGCGCTCGACCACTCGACTTCGCGGTCAACGTGGTCGCACCCCTGAACCACTACTGGTGTCTGTTCGCGCGGCCGGCTGTCGTCCGCGCGATCCTGTCGTGGAACACCGCGCCCACGGCCGGGGACCCCGACTACACCCCGATCTGGGGCAATGTCGTCACGGTGTCGGTCGCTCCGCGTACGACCAAGCTGCCGCCGTGGTGGGAATTCCTCGAGAACACCAAGGTCAAGCTGCCCGAGGCCGTCCTCGCACAGATCGACCTCGAGGCTCCGGTGACGCTCAAGGCGGCCGAGACGCTGTCCGTCGGAGAGCTCGCGAAGACGTACGCCGGGACGGATGTCGAACCTCACCGTTTCCTCGCACCCGCGATCTTCGACGAGATCGGGATCGACGCGGCGAAGGCCAGCATCGGCATCGCCCCGGTTGCACCGATCGCGCCGCTGAGCTTCGGCCCGCTCATCGCCGGCCCGGGGATCGGCGGCCCCGTGCCGTCCATCCCGATCCCGGTGCCCGTGCCGCCGATTCCGATTCCGATCCCGAAGCAGTCGCCGATCTTCCAGATCCCCGAACTTCAGGGCATCGACCTCGCGAAGATCATCGGCACGCTCCTGAGCACCGACGGGGACACCTCCTATGAGCAGCTCGGCTGCATCGGCTACGACCCGGTGGAGGATGCCCTCGTCGGCGTGCTCACCGTCAAGAAGCCGAACGGCTACAGTGGCGGCCCGTGCACCGCGGGCAGCGTCGAGTACGTCGCGTTCTGGGTCGACTGGGGCGGTGGCTGGTCGTACGTCGGCACAGCGGGGGTCGTCGTCCACGACGAGACGATTCCTGATGGAGGTCTGCGGTTCGCGGTCTACCTGCCGCTCGCATCGACGACCCATCGGCGGGACTGTGCCGCAGGGCCGGTCGAGCCGAAGGTCCGTGCCATCCTGTCCTGGAGCACTCCGCCGCCGGCGGGCAACCCGGATTGGAAGCCGACATGGGGCAACCGCGAAGAGACCACGATCCAGCTGCCGGTGGGCGCACTGTCGGCGCTCCGCCCGGTGCTGGACTTCGTCAGCGGTGTGAGCGTCTGCGACGTCGACCAGTCCGATGGCCGCACGACGGCGGGCGACAGCCCGTTCGGCGGTGTCGTGACGATCTCCGGGTTCATTCCTGATGCGCCCGACGTGGCGGCTCCGCAGATGCGGTATCGCGTGCGGGTGAGCCCGTCCGGCACCGGGGCGTGGGCGACCCTGTCCGATCCGTTCTGGGTGAGTGGCACGCGATGGATCGGCACCACCTTCCCCGAGTCCTACAGTCAGCTGCAGACTGCCGATGCCGACGGATTCTTCCCCTACCTCGTCGACCGCAACATGGCCGGCGCCGGGTATCGGACGGTCTACGGCGACGTGCTCTACCCGTGGCAGACCATCGCGCTCGGCGCGGGGAAGTGGGACATCGAGGTGGTGTCGAAGGATGCCGGTGGCACGGAGTATCCCGCGCAGATCCTGCAGTGCACCGACGGCACCTTCCGTCAGCTGGTCACGATCCGCCTGGATGAGACGGCGCCCGCCGTGGCGCTCGCGATCACCGAGGTCGTACACGCCGACGGAACGGTGGATCCGACCGGGCCTTGCAAGCGGTTCAAGCTCGGCGAGAAGCTCCGCGGCACGTACGCGGTATCAGACGAGCACCTCTCGCAGATCTGGTTCGAACTCGAGCCGGCCTCGTCGGCGCTCGGCGACGTGCCGACGTTCTCGGGCCCGACCGCGTTCCCGGCCATCACCACCGCGGCGAACGGCACGTGGGAGCTCGACACGGGCGTCCACGTGGACCCGGTCCTGGGCTTGGTGGGCCCCATGGCGGCCTGCGGGTACGTGCTCACGCTGTGGGCCAGCGACCGCACCATCACGCCGGGCGGCCCGTGGCGCAACCGCGACCTGTTCGGGTTCTCGCTCGAGGCCTGACGGTCCAGGAACGCCGCTCGGAGTCATCCGGGCGGCGTTCCCGCGTGCCAGGTCGACGAAGCGCGGGGCGTCACTTCGAGCGACGGCGTCCCCGTGCCAAGGGTGTCGTGTCTGTCGAATGGGGCCTCGGGCGTGCGCCGGCGTAACACGTGATCGCCGGATCGCCCCGACCCGCGACAATGGACCGATGGACTGGCAGACCTCCGAAGACACCGTGCCCTCGGCACCGGTGACGGAGGCCGACGCCCGGCTGCTGCTCGGACGCCCGCCCGCCACCGGCGCGTGGCGGGACGGCGACCCGGCGGGCGACCGGCGCTTCGCCGCATTCGGCTCGTTCCGCACCGAGGGCGGGCGCGAGCTTCCCGCCTACCGTCTGGCGTACGAGACGTGGGGCGAGCTCAACGCGACCCGCGACAACGCCGTGCTCGTGCTTCACGCCCTCACCGGCGACAGCCATGTGCGCGGCACGGCCGGTCCGGGGCATCCGACCGAGGGATGGTGGGGCGACATCGTCGGCCCCGGCGCACCGATCGACACCGAGCGGTGGTTCGTAGTGGCGCCGAACATGCTAGGCGGATGCCAGGGCTCCACAGGACCCGCCAGCATCGGGCCCGACGGCTACGAATGGGCGTCGCGGTTCCCGTACCTCACGATCCGCGACCAGGTCGCCGCGCAGGTGCGCCTCGCCGACGCGCTGGGCATCGACGTCTGGGCCGCGGTCCTCGGCGGGTCGATGGGAGGCATGCACGCACTGGAATGGGCGGCCGGGCTTCCCGACCGCGTGGCGCGGGTCGGCATCCTGTCCACCCCACCGGTGAACACCGCCGACCAGATCGCGCTGAACTCGGTGCAGCTCGAGGCGATCCGCATCGACCCCCGCTTCCAGAGCGGCGAGTACTACGACGCGGATGCCGGCGACGGCCCGAACCGGGGGCTCGCGCTCGCCCGACGCATGGCGCTGCTCAACTACCGCTCCCCCACCGAGCTCAACCAGCGGTTCCAGCGCTCCTGGCAGTCGCCGGTCAGCCCGCTCGGGCACGGCGGCCGCTTCGCAGTGGAGTCCTACCTCGACTTCCACGGCAACAGGTTCACGCGCCGCTTCGATGCCAACTCGTACATCATCCTCGTCGACGCGATGAGCTCGCACGATGTCGGACGCGATCGCGGCGGCGTCGAGGACGCCCTGGCACGCATCACCGCGACCGCGCTCGTGCTCGGCATCGACAGCGACCGGCTCTTCCCCATCGAGGGGCAGCACCGCATCGCGCGCGGCATCCGCACCGCCCTCGACGGAGACCGGGCTGTCGTGCTGACCAGCGACTTCGGCCACGACGGCTTCCTCATCGAGACCCGGGCCGTCGGCGCGCACGTGCGGAGGCTGCTCGAGAGCTGACGTCGCGGCGCAAGCCGACCGCGCCACGAGCGCGGATCGGGACACTCAGTCCGACCCGCGCCGGCGCCTCCACTCGATGAGGAGGAGCCCGATCGCCAGTGCGAGGAAGCCGAAGCCGATCTCGGCGAACGGCACGCTGCCGCCGGTCGGCGGCAGCGCACCCGTTCCGCCGTCCCCGCCACCCGCGGGGGTCGGAGTCGGCGTCGGTGTCGGGGAGGGCTCAGGGTTCTCCGGCGGAGCGAGTGCGAACGTGATCTCGTCGAAATTGTCGGCGCTCGCCTCGTCGAGTGCCGACGCACCCACGAGCGCCCCGTTGGAGATGGATTCGAGCGAGGCATCCGTCGCAACGGTCATCAGCACCCGCGTCGTCTCGCCGACGTCGAGCGCGCCCAGGGCACAGGTGACGATGTCGACGCCCTCGGGTCTCGTGACGGCGCACGAGCCGCCGCCCGGCACCTGGGCCGAGACGAAGGTCATTCCCGCCGACAGCGCATCGCTGACGATCACCTTCGGCGCCGACTGCGGCCCGTTGTTCACGACATCGAACGCGAAGACGACCGGCTCGCCTGCGACAGGGTTCTCGGTCACCACCGACTTGACGATCGACGTGTCGGCCAGGATGAAGGCGTTCACGACCGCGGTGGCGGAGTCGTCGCCGATGGGCGGCGAGGTCGAGGTGGTCGCCGTGACGGTGTTCGAGATCTGCCCGGGTTCGAGGCCGACCGGCAGGCGCAGGGCGATCGTCGCCGTCGCCGCGTCTCCGGCGGGCACTGAGGGAGCGGTGCAGACGACAGTCGTCCCGTCGAGGGCGCACGTCACGCCGTCGCCGCCCTCCGCGGAGACGAATTCGAGTCCCGCCGGGACGGGATCGGTGAGGACGACGTCCGCGGCATCGGACGGCCCCGCGTTCGTGGCCGCGACGGTGTACGTCACCACCTCACCGACGGCGCGGCTTTCGGCATCCGCCATCTTGGTGACGACGAGATCCGCCTGGGCGATGATGTCGACGGATGCCTCGCTTCGGTTGTTCTCCAGGTCGGAGTCGCCGCCCACGATCTGCGACGCGGCGAACGCCACATTGGTGACCGTCGTCGGCGCCTGGCCGGGTGAGGTCTTGGCCGACAGGCGCACGGTGCGGCTCTCGCCCGTCGGGATCGTGCCGATCAGGCACTGGACGTACGTGATGGCGCCCTCGGTCGCGAGGTTGCATCGCGGATCGGAGCCCGCCGGATCGAAGACGAGCTCGGGCGGCAGGATGTCGGCGATGTCGATGAACTCGGCGTCGGAAGGCCCGGCGTCGGTGACCACGATGCTGAAGCTCGCCGCGGAGCCCGCGGCCACGACGGGGGTGTCGGCCACCTTGGTGGCGGACACGTCGGCGAGGGCGATGACGGTCTGCGAAACCGAGTCGGTGGCGTCCGCCGAGATCGGCGACGACACCGTCGCGGAGTTCGTGAGCACGGTGCCGGTGCTCAGCGACGGCGCCGCGTTGCCGGCGACGGTGATCACGACGGGTGGCGGCGCGGGGACTCGACCGGGACCGAGAACCGTGCCGAGCTGACAGGTCACGGTGCTCGGCGGTGTGATGTCGCACGTCCCCTGGGTGCTGGTGGCGCTCGTCGCCACCAGGCCCGCGGGGAGCGTGTCGAGGACGACGACATCGGGCGCGTCCGATGCTCCTTCACGACTGGGGTCGAGGATGTTCTCGACGGTCAGCTGATACGCGAAGGGTCCTCCCGGAACGATGTCGGGCCGGCCGTCCTGATCGACGTCTGTTCCCCCGAGGACGGACTTGTCGATCGTGAGGGTCGCAACCGGATCCGTCACCGTGATGGGCGCCGTGGCGGCATTGTCGACGGCGTTGGAATCGGGCGTCGGAGAGGTGACGGTCGCGGTGTTCGTGTACGCCCCGGCGACGGCGCTGGAGAGGGTCACGCCGTCCACCTGGATCCGCCACGATGGATCACCGGCGGCGAAGACCGGGAGGTCGCCGAGGGGACACTGCAGATCCCCGCCCGCGAACGAGCACTGCGCCGTGATGTCCTCGGGGTCCTGCCCGGGCCGGATCACCGTGATCGTGTTCACGAGGAAGTCCGTCATCGTCGACGAGTCGACGAGCACCGCATCACGGGCGACGGAGGGACCGTTGTTGCGCACGTCGATCAGGTAGCCGGTCGGGGTGCCGGCGGGAGCCGCCGACGGGATCGTGAACGTCTGGTCAGGCAGCTCGAGCGAGTACGTCTGCTTCGCCACATTCAGATCGGCGAGGGTGGCGATGGGGTTCGTCCGCGCGGCGAAGTTGTTGGACGAGACGGGGTCGACGCGGTTCGGATCCGTCAGCTCGATCGTCGCGGAGTTCGTGAGCAATGCGCCATCCGGCAGATCGCTGTCGAGGCGCACGACGATGGGGAAGACGGCGGCGAACTGGTTCGGCACGGTGGGGAGGTCGCAGACGACCTGGTTCGGAGGCGCGAACGAGCACTCCGGGACGGAGGACACGTACGTCGCGCCCGGCGGGAGCGTGTCGACGACACGCGCAGACGAGGCATCCGACGGTCCGAGGTTCGCGACCGCGAGACGGTACGTCACCGTCTGACCGGCGTTGAGAGGCTGGGGCTGATCGCTCGTCGGGAAGTCCGTGGTGTCCCACTTCAGCACGAAGAGGTCCGAGATCGCGCGGGTGGTGATCGTGGTCGTCGCGGTGTTGTTCCCCAGCGCCGGATCGGGGGTGTCGGATGCGACCTCCGCGGTGTTGACGGCGCCGGTATCGAGATCGAAATCCGACGGCACGTTCATGCGCACCGCGATGACCACCGACGCGCCGGGGGCGACCGAGCCGATCTCGCACGTGAGCGTCGGCGCCCCGCCGCACGCCACGCCGACCGGTGCATCGACGCCGAGCAGGGTGAGGCCCGGCGGCAGTGCGTCCGTCAGCACCGTTCCCGCCGCGACGCTGGGCCCCGCGTTGGACACCGTGACGGTGAACGTGACATCCTCGCCGGCCGCCGGCTGCACGGGCGTCGCGGTCTTCGTGACAGAGACGTCGGCGACGGCGGAGACCGTCGTCGTCGCGGTGCCGGTGTTGTTCGCCGCGACGGGGTCGCTCGTCGCGGATGCCGCCACGGCGCCGTTCACGATGGACCCAGGGGCGACATCCGGAGCGACGTCCGCGATGACGGTGATCGTCGCCGTCGACAGGGTGCCCGATGCGTCCGGCCCGGGGAGCGCCCCGAGATCGCACGTGACCGGCTGGTCCGTGGTGCAGTCCCCGCGCGAGGACGCGACGCTCACGGCGGTCAGGCCCTCGGGCAGCAGGTCCTCGACGGTCACGGCGGCGGCCGTGGACGGCCCGTTGTTCGTCACGGTGACCGAGTACGACGTCTGGCCGCCGGCGATCGCATCGCCTCCGACCTTGCTGGTCGACAGGTCGGCCGCGGGCGCCGCCGTCGTGACGGTCGCGGTGTCCGAATTGTCCGCGGGGTCGGGATCGGCGGTCGATGACGCAGCTGTCGCCGTATCGGCGATCGCGAACCCCTCGGCGGCATCGGCCGACAGCCGAGCCGTGACGGTCATCGCCAGCGACTGGCCCGGACCCAGCAGCGGCCGCGAACACTGGGCGACGTCGGCACCCGCTGTGCAGGTGGCACCCGGCGCACTCGCGCCGGTGATCGCCAGCGCGGGGTCGCTGATCGTGTCGGTCGCCTGGACGTCGACGGCATCCGATGGTCCGTCGTTGACGACTGTCACCGTGAAGGTGACATTCTCACCGGGCACCACGGTCGCGGGCGACGCGGTCTTCCTCACGCGGAGGTCCGCCGCACGCGTGACGGCCACGGAGGCACCCGACGAGTTGTCGGAGCCGTCCGGATCGGATGTAGGGGACTGCACCGACGCGACGTTCACGAGCGTGTCCGGGGCGTATCCGGGCGGCACGCCGAGCACCACTTCGACTTCGACGGTGGCGCCGTCGGCCACCGTTCCGAGCTCGCACGTGAGCACACCGGATGCGGCCGCGCAGGTGCCCTGACCGGGATCGGCCGACACGAACGTGCTTCCCTCCGGCAGCTGATCGGTCACGACCGTGTTCGCGGCGGGGCTCGGCCCGGCATTGCCCACCGTGAGCACGGCCGTCACCCGCCCGCCCGCGAGACCCGGATCGGGCGACATCGTCTTGGTCAGCGAGAGGTCGGCGACGGCATCCACGTCGATCACGGCGGGGGCCACGGTGTAGACGAAGTCGCGTCCGAGCGTCGCCGCGCGATATGCCAGCGTCGCCGCGTTCGAGAGGGTCGTGCCGGCGGCTTCGGGCTCGACCGTCGCGCGCACCGTCGCCTGCCACGTCGCGCCGACGCCGATGGTGCCGATCGAGCACGTCAGCGTGCGGGCAGCCCCCGTACACGTCCCCGACGAGGGCGTCGCGGAGGCGAAGGTCGTGCCAGGCGGCAGCGTGTCGACCAGCGACGAGCCGGTCGCGGGGTCCTGGCCCGTATTGGGATACGTCAGGGTGTACTCGAGCACATCACCCGGCAGCGCGGGACTGCGTCCGGCGAGGTTCGACACCGTCTTGGAGCTCGTCGTGAAGTCGGGCGCGAAGAGGCGGATGGCGGTCGTGACGACACCCGGGAAGTACCGGTCGCCGGTGCTCTCGAGCGAGATCGTCGCGCTCGTCGCGCCGTTCGGGATGCCGCTCGCGGCCAGGTTCTTCACGTCGAAGCCGAGCATGTTGAGGTGGGCCGGAGCGCGATTCTGCACGCTCGTCCCGTTGTCGTCGTTCGTGCCGTTGAAGAAGTTGCTCCCGCTCGAGAGGGGAGTGGTCGACAGCAGCGTGCCGTTCAGCCGGGCGTTGTCTCCGGAGGTCGAGAAGTCGCCCTCGTAGGCCACCATGCCGAGCTGCGTCTCGACCGGGCCCGACACCGGCGTGCGGAAGCCGGACAGGTTCACCGTCTGCGGTTCGTCGCGGCCGACATCTGCGAACCCGTCGAACACCGTGAGATTGCGCAGCGGCAGCCCCGGCGCGCGGTAGACGACGACGAGCGACCAGCCCGCATAGCGGTCCTCGCCTGTTCCCGCCACGACGTTCGCTCCCCAGTACGTGCCCGCGCCGGCGTCCCGGACGAGGGCGGTCACGTCCGCGAACTCCTGATACGCCTGGTCGCCCGCGGTGGGACCGAAACCCACCTGCGACCTCACGGGGACGTAGCCCGCGCCGGGCGCCCGCAGCTGCATCACTTTGCGATCGCCCACGCCGGCCGTCCCGCCGGTCGCGCGCGACAGCCGCGCTCCCCAGTACAGACCAGCCCACAGCACCTCGGAGTTCGGCGGCGCGGTCACGCCCACGCTCGACGAGTTGAACGTGCTCGCGACCGTGTCGGCGTCGAGGTTCTGCATCGCGAAGCTGTTGTTGTTGACGCTCGTCGTGCCCGCCCGCGCCCCCGCACAGCGGCTGTCGGTGGTCGGACACGACAGGAGGTTGTTGCCGAAGATCGAGATCGTGCCGTTGTCGTCCGTCGAGAAGCGCGATGTGAAGGGCACGATCGGCACAGCCATCGACAGACTCGGGATCATCGCGAATGCGAGCGCGGCGATCACCAGTGCGACGATCGCCATCGCCACCCTGTCGCGTCGGAGCCCCCCGGCCTGCGCCATCGGGGGTCAGCCTAGCGAACCGTTCATCCGTCGCGGACGGTGTAGACCCACGGAGTCAGGCCGACTTCGAGCCGATGACGAGGTCCGGATGCCGGAGCCGGGAGATCGCCGTGGTACTCGGCATCCTCTCTCCAGTAGAAGACCGGGCCGGCCGGGCCGCGCCGCACCTGCGTCTCGAACGTCCGGATCTCGCCCAGGCGGGCCGCCGCCAGGGCCGCCGCCGCATCGTGCGCCGCACTGAGCCCGTGCAGCGTCACCCAGGTCGGCGGGTAGAGCGTCAGTTCGCCACGTGCCTGCCGCTGCAGTGCATCGGCCGGTCGCAGCCACTCCGCGGCGACCGCTTCGCCGGGCTCGAGTCGAAGCTCGGCAGCCGGCGCCGCGACGAGGAAGAACCAGGTGCGGATCCGCAGCGCCAGCCCCGGCGGTGGATCCCAGCACGAGAGCGTGACGAGATCGGATGCCGCCACCTCGAGTCCCGTCTCCTCCCAGGTCTCACGCGCCGCCGCGCGGCGGGCATCCGCCTCTTCGGGCGCCGTCGCGTCGCCGATCGGGCCGCGATCGGCGGGCTCGAGCTTGCCGCCGGGAAAGACCCAGGCTCCCGCGAAGGAGCCCCGGTCGGGGCGCTCGATCATCAGCACCTCGAGGCCGTCCGCCCCGTCCCGCAGCAGCACGACCGTCGCGGCGACGGGGATCGCCGGGTCGGTCAGGTCGGACTCGACCCGCGCGCGGACGTCTCCCATGGCATCCGACAGGGCGCGCCGTGCCTGCTCGGCAGGCGACAGCGGGTCCGGCATCCGCCCACTCTACGGCGCCCACCGCCGCGGCCGCGCACGCGGCCCGGGCGAAGCGCCACCGTCCGTTCGACAGGCTAAGGGACCGCGGCGCGCGCGGTGGCTACGCCGGAACGGCGACGCGCGAGCGCTCGAGCGCGATGCTCGCGAGCGCGATGCCGAGACCACCCAGTGCCAGGACGACACCCACCCAGGCGGGTGCCGCGAAGCCCCATCCGACGGCGATCGCGAGGCCGCCGAGGAATGCGCCGAGCGCGTTGCCGATGTTCAGGGCCGAATGGTTCAGGGCCGCGGCGATCGACTGGTTGTCCTGCGCGACATCCATCAGCCGTGTCTGGATCGTCGGACTCAGCACCGACGAGACGAAGCCCGTCGCAAACACGAAGAATGCGAGCGCGAAGATCCACTGCGAGGTCAGCGCGAGCAGCGTCAGCACGACGGCCAGGCCGACGAGCCCGCCGAACAGCGTGCGGGTGAGGTTCCCGTCGGCGAGGCGACCCCCGACCAGGTTGCCGATGGTCATCCCGATCCCCATCAGGATCAGGATGATCGGCACGACCCACGCCGGAGAGCCGGCGATCTCGGTCACCATCGGGGCGACGTAGCTGTACACGGCGAAGAAGCCGCCGAAGCCGATGGCGCCGACGCCCAGCGCCAGCCACACCTGGCCGATGCGGAAGACCTTGAGTTCGGCGCGCAGCGTGCGTCCGGGATCTCCGGGGTGATGCGGAACGAACAGTGCGATGCACACCGTCGCCAGGGCGAAGATCGCCGCCACCACCACGAAGGCTGCCCGCCACCCCACCTGCTGACCGAGGTAGGTGCCGAGCGGCACGCCCACCACGTTCGCGACGGTGAGGCCGGTCAGCACGAAGGACACGCCCTGCGCACGCTTGCCCGGTCCGAGGACGTCCGCCGCCACGAGGGCGCCGATGCCGAAGTACGCGCCGTGTGGCAGCCCGGCGAGGAATCTCGATGCTGCCACGAGCTCGAACGTCGGGAGCAGGAAGGTGAGGGCGTTGAAGACGGTAAGCGCCAGAGCCAGGCCGATCATCACCTTGTGCCGCGGGTACCTCGCGACGGACCCTGCGATGGTGGGCGCGCCGACGACCACGCCCAGCGCGTAGAACGTGATGAGCCACCCCGACTGCGCGATCGCGTCTTCCTGGCTCGTCGCCCACACGGTCGGAAGCATGCCGGTCGCGATGTCGGGCAGCAGCCCCATCACGACGAACTCGGTCATGCCGATGCCGAAGCTGCCGATGGCGAGGGAGAGGAGCGCCCACATCGCCGCACCCCTCGTCAAGGTCGAGGAGGTCATCCGGTCATGCTACTGTGCGGAGCGGCATCGTGTCGAATCGATTCGACGCGAGCTGTCACACCGCTTCGAAGCCGCTGTCGTCGGGACGTGCAATGGCCGCTTCGAGACGCTCGACCTTGCCGTCGAGCTCGCCGGAGAACCCCGGCCGGATGTCGGCCTTGAGCACGAGCGAGACCCTCGAGCCGTACGGGAACACCGCCTCGGTGGCTCGCTTCACGACGTCGAAGACCTCGTCCCACTCCCCTTCGAGTTCGGTGAACATCGAGGTCGTGCGACTGGGCAGCCCGCTCGCGCGGACGATCTTCACTGCGGCGGCGACGGCGTCGTGCACGGATCCGTCGGCGGATCCGTCGCCGCTCGGGGCGACGGAGAAGGCGATCAGCATAGCGACCTCCGGTTCAGGTGGCGGAATGTTCGGAAACGGGATGCCGCGCCCGTACGGGCACGCGCGCGAGACGGACGATCGACCACACCAGCAGTGCGATCATGAGCAGGTTGCGCACGGTCAGCACGCCGGCGGCGACCGGGTCGGCGACGAGCAGGTAGCCGTAGAGGAGCGGATATTCGAGCTGGGTGAGGAGCGCCATTCCCAGCGCCGCTGAGGCGATGCCCCACCACCGGCGGCGATCGATCACCAGCCCGATGACGATGGGCGCGATCACCCACGTGAGGTACTGCGGAGAGCCCACCTTGTTCACGACGATGAGCGCCAGCACGAGGCTGACGGCGAGCGGCGGGAACAGCGCCGCGAAACTCGCGCCGCGACGCGCCTTGAGCACCCCCAGCACGGTGATCGCGATCACGACGAGCATCAGGATGGGCGTCATCAGGGCGATCACGACGTCGACCTCGGGCCCCGTGACCTGGAAGGTGAGCAGCTTCCGGTCGTAGTAGATGAACGAACCCGGGATATGCGCGACCGCCCGCCAGAGATAGAACATGCTGATGGGCGCCTCGAGCTGCAGCCCGCGGCCGGTCTGGTCCGTGATGAAGCCGAGCACGTGCGCTCCGCCGCCCAGCGCGATCACCGTGCACACGACCGCCGCGCTGACGACGAGCGCCCCACCGACGAGTGCCGCCCGGCGCCGCACGGCGACGATCGCCGCGGCCAGGAGGGCCGCCGGCCACACCTTGATCCAGGTCGCGATCGTCAGCAGCACCGAGGCGACCCACGGCCGCCCGACGAGCCAGAGGCAGCCGGCGACCGCGAGGGGCACCGTCACGGCGTCGATGCGATACATGGCGATCGGTCCGAGCAGCGCGACGTATGCGAGCCAGAACACCGCGGCCGTCGAGCGCCCTGCGGAGCGGCCCCGGCCGATGAGCAGCGCGAACGCGATCGCGTTCAGAGCGGTGACCATGATGGCCCACGCGATCTCGTAGCCGGCGATCCAGCGGATGCCGAATGCCAGCAGCATCGGCAGCAGAGCCAGCTGCGGGTACACCCAGGACGTGTCGATCCCGACGATGCCCCGGCCGTCGAGAGCCTGCTGGGACCAGGGCTCGTACACGAAGTACACATCGCCCATGGGCTGGTTCGGCATCAGGAATCCGAAGACGGCGACCGCGATATGCACGACAGCGAACGCGATCCACAGTCCCGCCCGCCTCGACACCCTGACATCCTACGGGCGGGCGGAGCACCGCCCCTGCCCGACGTGACTGCGGCGTCACAGGGCCGCGAGGACCTCGGCGACGGCCTTCGGCAGCGCTGCGGCGACGTCCAGCGCCGTGATGGGTCCGCCCGCGGGGCCCAGTGCGGCAGCCGCGAGCGTCGCGGCGCGTCCGTGCAGCCACACCCCGGTCGCGACGTCGGGTCCCCGCTGGGCGTCGCCCGAGCCCGCCTCGCGGCGCGCCTCGCCGCCGGCGACGACCGCGCCGATCACGCCGGCGAGCACGTCGCCCGTGCCGGCTGTCGCAAGCCATGGGGTGCCCGCGGCCACGCGAACAGTCCAGCCGTCGGGCTGAGCCACGATCGTCACCGCTCCTTTGAGCACCACCGTCGCGCCGAGGGCTGCGGCGGTCTCGTGCGCGGCCGCCGCCCGATCATCGTCGCTGTCGGCCACATCGGGATCGAGGCCGAGCGCGGAGCGCAGGCGCGCGTGCTCACCCGCATGCGGGGTCACGATCCGCGGAGCGGGTGCGCCGCGAGCGAGGTCGAGCGCGCCGGCGTCGACGACCACCGGGTGCGGACCCGAGAGGATGCCGCGCAGCGCGGCCGTCTCGTCGTGCGGCCGGGTCGCGGCATCCGTCCCCGACCCGATCACCCACGCCTGCACCCGTCCGTCGGCCGTGACCGTCTCGGGGCGGCGGGCGAGGACCAGATGCGCGGCGCGCTGCGGTCCGAGATAGCGCACCATGCCGACGCCTGCGCGCCAGGCCGCCTCGACGCCGAGCACCGCGGCGCCCGGATAGGCGTCCGAGCCGGTGCGGATCCCCACCACGCCTCGGGAATACTTGTCGTCGGTCGCGGTTGGCCTTCGCAGGACGCGTCCGGCGTCTTCGAGCGTCCAGAACCCGGCCATGGCGCCACACTACCCGCGGAGCACCCCACGATGAGCCTGCTGTTCACTCCCCTGACCGTCCATGGCCTCACCGCGCGCAATCGACTCTGGGTCGCTCCGATGTGCCAGTACAGCGCGGTCGACGGCATCCCGCAGGAGTGGCACCACACCCACCTCACGCAGTTCGCGTCGGGCGGTGCGGGAATCGTCATGGCCGAGGCGACCGCCGTCTCACCCGAGGGCAGGATCTCGCCCGACGACACCGGCATCTGGAGCGACGCGCATCGCGACGCATGGGCGCCGATCGTGCGCGGCATCCGTTCCCGGGGTGCCCTCGCCGGCATCCAGCTCGCGCATGCCGGACGAAAGGCTTCGACGTGGTCTCCGTTCTCGGATCGCCGCGGGACGGTGGCCGCCGAGGAGGGCGGGTGGCAGGCGCTCGGTCCGTCGCCCATCGCCTTCGACGGGTTCGCGGTGCCCGCGGCTCTCGACCTCGAGGGGCTGGACGGCGTCGTCGACGATTTCGCCGCGGCCGCGCGCCGCGCCACGGAGGCGGGATTCCAGGTGATCGAGATCCACGCGGCGCACGGCTATCTGCTCCACGAGTTCCTCTCGCCGCTGTCGAACCATCGTGCGGACGAGTACGGCGGCTCCCTCGAGAACCGCGCGCGTCTGCTGCTGCGGGTCGCCGAGGCCGTGCGCGCCGCCGCCCCGGACGCCGCGCTCTTCGTCAGATTCTCGGCATCGGACTGGGCCGAGGGCGGATGGGATGCCGACGAGACGGCCACGGTCGCACGCTGGGCGGCTGGGCGTGGCGCGGACTTCTTCGACATCTCCAGCGGCGGACTCGTCGCCCACCAGCAGCTCACCGTGGGCCCGGGGTACCAGGTCGCCCTCGCCGCCCATGTGCGCCGCGTCGCGGGAGTGCCGGTGAACGCGGTCGGGATGATCGATGACGCCGCGCAGGCCGAGCAGGTGCTCGCCGCGGGCGAGGCGGATGCTGTGATGGCCGGTCGCGAATGGCTGAGGGATCCGCACTACGCGTTGCGAGCGGCATCCGAACTCGGCGCGGACATCGACTACTGGCCGGTGCAGTACGTCCGCGCGCGCCGCTGACGCCCCGGTCCTCGAGCGAGCGAAGCGAGACGAAACGCGCCGAAGCAGCGCTGCCGGTCGTTGAGCGAGCGAAGCGAGACGAAACGCGCCGAAGCAGGCTGCCGGTCGTTGAGCGAGCGAAGCGAGTCGAAACGCGCCGCACCTCGCCACACGGCCATGCCCGCCTGCCCCAGCGTTTCGTCTCGGTCGCTGCGCTCCCTCGCTCAACGACCGAAGCCGCCGCGACGCGTCGCGTCCTGCACCTCGCCGATCAGCTCTTCGATGATGTCCTCGAGGAAGAGCACCGCTGTCGTGCGGCCCGTGGAGTCTCGCACCTGAGCGAGGTGCCTTCCGGCACGGCGCATGAGCGCGAGGGCGTCTTCGAGATCGGTCGTTTCGAGCACCGGCACCATGGCGTGGATGCGCTTGGCCGGGATGGGACGAACGACCTCGGTCGAGGCATCCGGACCCTCCGCGGCCTGCAGGACGTCCTTGAGGTGCACATATCCGCGCGGGGCGCCGTCGGCGCCCACGATGACGTAGCGCGAGAACCCGTGCTTGGCGACCGCGCGCTCGATCTTCTCAGGCGTGGCCGACTCGGGCAGCGTGACGAGATCAGCGAGCGGCACCGCGACATCCTTCGCCTTCTTGTCGGTGAACTCCACCGCCGCGCGAACCGTGCCCGCCGCGTCGTGGAGCACGCCCTCGATGCGGGACTGGTTGACGATCGTGGCGACCTCCTCGAGCGTGAAGGTCGACGCCGCCTCATCCCTCGGCTCGACGCGGAAGAGGCGCACCACTCGGTTGGCGATCCAGTTCAGCGACACGATCACCGGGTGGAAGACCTTCGACACCCACACCAGTGGGGTCGCCAGCATGAGCACGGCGCGATCGGGAACCGAGAACGCGAGGTTCTTCGGCACCATCTCTCCGAACACGACGTGCAGATAGGAGACGACGACCAGCGCGACGATGAACGCGATCGCGTCGACGGCCGTCTCGGACAGGCCGGTGAGCCCGAGCGGCCCCGACAGCAGATGGTGGATCGCGGGCTCCGAGACATTCAGGATCAGCAGCGAGCAGATCGTGATGCCCAGCTGCGAGGTCGCCAGCATGAGGGTCGCGTGCTCCATGGCGTAGAGCGCCGTCTTCGCCGACCGCGATCCCTTCTCGGCGAGCGGCTCGACCTGCGAGCGCCGCGCCGAGATCACCGCGAACTCGGCGCCCACGAAGAAGGCGTTGAACGCGAGCAGCACGACGAGCCATGCCAGTCCGGCCCAGTCGCTCACCGGCGCTCACCACCCTCGCTCGCCGATCCGCCGTCCGCCGGCATCGGCGCCGGGGTGAATCGCACGCGCTCCACGCGACGGCCGTCCATGCGCTGCACCTCGAGGGTGCCGTCTTCGACCTCGATGGTGTCTCCGACGACCGGGATCCGCTCGAGCACGCTCATGATGAACCCGCCGACAGTGTCGTACACGTCGTCTTCGGGGATGCGGATGCCGGTGCGATCGAGCACCTCGTCAGGTCGCAGCTCCCCCGGGAAGATCACTGAACCCTGGGCACGGACGACGCCTGCGCGTCGCCGATCGTGCTCGTCGAGCACTTCGCCGACGATCTCCTCGACGAGGTCCTCGAGCGTCACGACTCCCGCGGTGCCCCCGTACTCGTCGACGACGATCGCCATCTGGTACCCGCGGGCCCGCAGCTCCGACACCAGAGCGTCGAGGTGCACGGCCTCGGGGATGCGGAGCGGCTCGGTCGCGATGGCCGCGGCTGGGACATCCCGCCGCCGATGCCGGGGCACGCTGACAGCGGCCTTGAGGTGCACGATGCCGGTGATGTCGTCCATCGAGTCGTCGTAGACGGGAAACCTGCTGTGCCCGGTGCGGCGGGCGAGCTGGATCACCTCTTCGACGGATTCGCCGGCGGCGACGGCATGGATGCTGGGCCGCGGCGTCATCACATCCGCCGCTGTCAGCCGGGCGAACGTGAGGCTGCGGTTGAGCAGAGACGCGGTGTCCTCTTCCAGCACGCCCGCGCTTGCGGAGCGGCGCACGAGGCTGGACAGCTCCTCCGCGGTGCGCGCGCCGGACAGCTCCTCCTTTGGCTCGATGCCCATGGCGTGCAGGACGCCGTTGGCACTGCCGTTGAGCACCGTGACCGCGGGTCGGAAGACGGTGGTGAAACCGACCTGGAACGGCATGACCAGCTTCGCCGTCTGCCGCGGGATGGCGAGCGCGAAGCTCTTCGGCACCAATTCGCCGAGGATCATCGAGACGATCGTCGCCAGCGTGATCGCGATGAAGACGGCGAGTGGCGAGACGAGCCCGGTCGGCAGCCCCCACGCCGTGAAGACGGGTCGCAGCAGGTCTGAGATCGCCGGCTCCAGCGCGTAGCCGGTCAGCAGGGTGGTCAGCGTGATGCCGAGCTGTGCACTCGACAGGTGCGTCGAGGTGATCTTGAGCGCGCTGATCGTCAGCGACAGCCGGGATTCGCCGGCCTCTCGTCGCGCTTCGAGGTCCGCGCGATCGAGGTTGACGAGCGCGAACTCGCTCGCGACGAACAGCCCTGTCCCGACTGTGAGCAGGAGCCCCACGCCCAGCATGACGTAGTCCATCACGCATCACCCCGATTCGTTCCGGGGGCGGGTCGGTGGGGCGAGGGTCTGCAACTGGGGGGGTCGTCCATCGTGGCGCCAAGTCTACGGCGTCATCCAACGCGGCGAGAGGCGGTCCGGCGCTCATCCGCCTCTTGACGTGCGGCATGACGGCCGCCACTATGAGCGCGTCTCTGCCTTGAACGGGGGGTGCGGCGATGGACCGCAGCACCAAGACGAACCGACCGCGCATGCGAGCCGCGATCGCGATCGTATTGGGGGTCGCCTTGACGGCGGCTGCGCCGCTCGCGGCGGACGCGGCGCGCAGTGCACCCGCCTCGGGTGTCGGTGATCCCTACTACCCGACGGCGGGCAACGCGGGCTACGACGTGCGCCACTACGCGCTCGACATCGGGTACCAGCCGTCGACCCACTTCCTCACGGGTCGCGCGGTCATCACCGCCACCGCGAGCAAAGCCCTGCCCACCTTCAATCTCGACCTCGATGGGCTCAAGGTCTCGGCCGTCAACGTCAACGGCCGCCCCGCCGGATTCACCCGGTCCGGCGGCGAGCTGACGGTGAGGCCCAACACCCCGCTCAAGAAGAACCTGCCCTTCATCACGATCGTGACGTACTCGGGCGTCCCGGTGTCGCTGGACGGCGCCGGCTTCATCACGACCGACGACGGGGCGCTCGTCGTCGGAGAGCCGCGCGTCGCCTCGTCGTGGTTCCCCGTCAACGACCACCCGTCGGACAAGGCTCTGTACACAATCCAGATCACGGTTCCCAAGGGGCTCGAGGCGATCTCGAACGGGCGACTGCTGTCGCACCGCGACCGGGGAACGAAATCGATCTGGCTGTGGAACACCGACGAACCGATGGCGAGCTACCTCGCGACGGCGACCATCGGACAGTTCGATGTCCACGCGTACCGCGCGAACGGCATCCGCTATTGGGACGCGATCGATCCCGATCTCAACAGCCCCACCGTGGCGGCCCGCACCGGCACTTCGTTCGCGTACTCGGGCTCGTCGGACAACGCGTACAAGCGGCTGGAGCGCACGATCCTCGTCGATCCCGGATCGCCCGAGCTGTCGTTCTGGGTGGACCGCGACATCGAGGAGGGCTGGGACTACGCCTTCCTCGAAGTGGCGCCGTCGGGCACCGACGACTGGACGACCCTCCCCGACACGACCGGATTCCTCACGCAGGACCGCGGGCACGGGCTGTGCTCGGAGCTCGTCCCCCTGCATCCGTTCCTCGAGCACTATCTCTCCGGAACCGACGCTGACCACTGCCTGCCGACCGGCACCACCGGTGAGTGGTGGGCGGCGACAGGCGCCGACGACGGCTGGGAGCGGTGGGCGTTCGACCTCTCGGCGTACGCGGGCACCAAGGTGGACGTCGCCATCGCGTTCGTCACCGATTACGTCTATCCGCACGACGGGGTCGCGATCGACGATGTCGTCGCACCGGGCGGCGACGGATCCACCTCGTTCGAGAACGACGGCGACGCGCTCGACGGCTGGACCGTGCCGGGGGCACCGTCAGGCAGCCCCGGAAACGAGAGCGACTGGGCACCCTCGACCGTCGGTGCGCCGCCCACCGGCGGAAAGGTCGCGGCGTCGTTCGCCCGCCAGCCCGAGATCATCGACTTCCTCTCGGGGTATTTCGGCCACTACCCGTGGGCGGAGAGCGGCGGCATCGTGGACGACGCTGAGAGTCTCGGCTTCGCCCTCGAGAACCAGACGCGGCCGGTCTACAGCAAGGACTTCTGGACGACGCAGCAGAGCGGGGACGCCGTCGTCGTGCATGAGCTCGCCCACCAGTGGTTCGGCGACAGCGTCGCGCTCGAGCGCTGGTCCGACATCTGGCTCAACGAAGGCTTCGCAACCTATGCCGAGTGGCTGTGGAGCGCGCACGAGGGCACCGAGACTCCGCAGCAGCTGTTCGACCTGTACTACAACGCCATCCCCGCCGACGATCCGTTCTGGTCGGTCGTGATCGGCGATCCAGGGACCGATCTGCTCTTCGACACTGCGGTCTACTTTCGCGGGGCGATGACGCTGCAGGCCCTCCGCAACACGATCGGCGACAAGACGTTCCTTGCGCTCCTTCCCCGCTGGCATCGGGAGCACGCGAACGGGAACGCGACGACCGCGCAGTTCATCGCTCTGGCTGAGAAGATGTCAGGCAAGCAGCTCGACGGGCTGTTCGACGAGTGGCTGTACACCGGCGCCCGGCCCTCGGATGTCCCTGCGTCCGCTCTCCGCACCTTCGGTGCCCCTCGCAGCCCCGAGGTCCTCGATCTCCTTCGCCGTCACCAAGGGTGACGCCGGGTCCGCGGCATCCGGAGATCACCAGCTGACGGGCAGCGCCTTGCCCTCTTCGTAGCCCGCCGCGGACTGCAGGCCCACGCGTGCCCGCTCGTGGAACTCCGCGACCGTCGAGGCGCCCGCGTAGGTGAACGAAGATCGCACCCCCGACGTGATCATGTCGAGCAGGTCCTCGAGCCCGGGTCGCAGCGGATCGAGATAGATCCTGGACGACGAGATCCCCTCGGCGAAGAGCTCCTTGCGCGCGAGCTCGTAGGGATCGAGCCGCCCGAACCGCTCGTGCACGGCTTTCGTCGACGCCATGCCCCACGACTCCTTGTAGGCCCGACCGGCCGCGTCGAGCTGGAGCTCGCCCGGAGCCTCGATCGTGCCGGCGAACCACGAGCCGATCATCACGGATGCCGCACCCGCGGCGAGCGCGAGTGCGACATCGCGGGGGTACCGCACGCCGCCGTCCGCCCATACGTGGGCGCCCATGATCCGCGCGGCCTCGGCGGTCTCGATCACCGCGGAGAACTGGGGTCGCCCGACGGCGGTCATCATGCGTGTCGTGCACATGGCACCGGGGCCGACGCCGACCTTCAGAATGTCGGCGCCCGCGGCGACGAGGTCGTGCACGCCCTCTGCTGTGACGATGTTGCCCGCGGCGATGGGGATGCCGAGATCGAGGTCGGCGACCGCCCGGAGTGCGCGGAGCATGCCCTCCTGGTGACCGTGCGCGGTGTCAACCACCAGCACGTCGACGCCGGCGGCGGCGAGCGCACGGGCCTTGGCCGCGACGTCTCCGTTGATGCCGATCGCGGCAGCGACGCTCAACCGCCCCGAGGCATCGACCGCAGGCCGGTACAGCGTCGTCCGCAGCGCGCTGCGACGAGAGAGCGTGCCGACCAGGTGCCCGTGATGCAGCACGCACACGGTCTCTGCACCGGCCGCGACGATCACGTCGAAGGCATGGCGTGCGCTCTCGATGTCGTCGGCGTCGACGGATGCCGTGCGCCCGCGCGCGAGGTCGCCGAGGCGCGCGTCGGGAAGTGCCGTGCCGAGCCGCGTCGCGGGTACGACGCCGAGGATGTCGTCGATGCCGAGAGGTCCGGCCACGGCCGCCGGATCGATGGCCCGTGTGGCGACCGTGTCGAGGTCGGCGACCACGATGCCGTGTCCTTCGGTGGCCGGAAGCAGCCGTGCGGCATCCGCGACGGTCGCCTCCGGCGGCAGCACGAGAGGCGTGTCCCACTGCACCGGCTGCGCCTTCACCCAGCGGATCGCCGCATCGAGCTCCTGCAGCGGCATGTCCTGGGGGAGCACTCCCAGACCGCCTCGGCGCGCGAGAGTGGCGGCGAGGCGCGCACCCGTGACGGAGTTCATGTTCGCCGACACGAGCGGGAGCGTCGCGCTCGTGCCGTCGCCAGGTGACAGATCGACGTCGAGGCGGCTCGTGATGGACGATCGGCGCGGGACGAGGAAGACGTCCGAGTAGGTCAGATCGACATCGGGCGCGTCACCGTAGAACTCCATGTCCGACAAGGGTAGTGACTGTTCCTGTGCGCATAAGCTTGCGAGATCTTTCGCGGCGGTCCCTCACCGTGCCGAGAGCCGGTGCGGCAGACTGGGTTAGGCTTAACAGTCGTGCGTGTGGGCAATTTCCGCCCCGCACGTTCTCAGAATCTTCACCGATGAAAGCAGGCGATCCAGCGTGTCGAGCCAGGTGACGGGCGTCGGGGTTTCGAACGAAGGGGAGTTCGGGGCCAACGAATGGCTCGTCGACGAGCTGTACGAGCAGTTCAAGATCGACAAGAACTCGGTCGACAAGGCGTGGTGGCCCATCCTCGAGGCATACCACCCCGTCGACACCGGGGCCGCGGTTCCGTCGGCGCCGACCGCGCCGGCCTCCGACGCGAAGCCGCCGGCATCCGCACCCGCCGCGCCTGCCGCATCCGCACCCGCCGCGCCTGCGGCATCCGCACCCGCCGAAGCAGCCGCGCCTGCAACCCCGGGGGCCGCCGCGAGCGACGCGCATCCCGTCACGGCCCCCGTCCCCGTCATCGGCGCGCAGCCGGTCGCCCGCACGACTGCGCGCCCGGCGTCGCCTCAGCCGATTCCGGCACAGGCGCCGACCGAGGCACCCTCCGCCGCCGACGCGGCTGCGGAGGAGGACAAGGTCACCGTCCTGCGCGGCATGCCCAAGACCCTCGCCGCGAACATGGACGAGTCGCTCACCGTCCCGACCGCGACGAGCGTGCGGACGGTGCCCGCCAAACTCATGATCGACAACCGGATCGTGATCAACAACCACATGTCCCGCACCCGCGGAGGCAAGATCAGCTTCACCCACCTGATCGGGTGGGCGATCATCCAGGCGCTCAAGGAGTTCCCGAGCCAGAACGTGTTCTACGCCGAGATCGACGGCAAGCCGTCGGTCGTGGCCCCCTCGCACATCAACCTCGGCATCGCGATCGACCTGCCGAAGCCCGACGGCACGCGCGCACTCCTGGTTCCGAGCATCAAGCGCGCGGACACGCTGACCTTCGGAGAGTACCTGACCACGTACGAAGACCTGATCGTCCGGGCGCGGGCCAACAAGCTGACGGCCGCCGACTTCCAGGGCACGACGATCTCGCTCACGAACCCGGGCGGCATCGGCACGGTGCATTCCGTCCCCCGCCTGATGAAGGGCCAGGGCTGCATCGTCGGCGCCGGCGCGCTCGAGTACCCGGCCGAGTTCCAGGGTGCCAGCGAGAAGACGCTCAACGAGCTGGCGATCGGCAAGACGATCACCCTCACCAGCACCTACGATCACCGCGTCATCCAGGGCGCCGGCTCGGGCGAGTTCCTCAAGAAGGTGCACGAGCTGCTCATCGGCCAGCGCGGCTTCTACGACGCGATCTTCGCGGCGCTGCGCATCCCATACGCCCCGATCCACTGGGCGGCCGACATCAACGTCGACCTCGCCGAGCGCGTGGACAAGACCGCTCGCGTGCAGGAGCTCATCAACTCCTTCCGCGTCCGGGGCCACCTGATGGCGTCCATCGACCCGCTCGAGTACGTCCAGCGCACCCACCCCGACCTCGAGATCGAGGAGCACGGGCTGACCTTCTGGGACCTCGACCGCGAGTTCGTCACGAACGGCTTCGGCGGCAAGCGCCAGATGAAGCTGCGCGACATCCTCGGCGTGCTGCGGGACTCGTACTGCCGCACCATCGGCATCGAGTACATGCACATCCAGGATCCCGACCAGCGCCGCTGGTTCCAGGAGAACATCGAGGTCAAGTACACCAAGCCGGGCCACGACGAGCAGCTGCGCATCCTCGACAAGCTCAACCAGGCCGAGGCGTTCGAGACGTTCCTGCAGACGAAGTACGTCGGACAGAAGCGCTTCAGCCTCGAAGGGGGCGAGTCGCTCATCCCGCTGCTCGACGAGATCCTCCAGGGCGCGGCCGACGCGGGTCTCGACGGTGCGGCCATCGGCATGGCCCACCGTGGCCGGCTCAACGTGCTCACGAACATCGCGGGCAAGACCTACGGCCAGGTGTTCCGCGAGTTCGAAGGCTCCGTGTCGATCGGCAGCAAGAGCGGCTCGGGTGACGTGAAGTACCACCTCGGCACAGAGGGCACGTTCGTCGACGATCGTGGCAAGGAGATCCCGGTCTACCTCGCGGCCAACCCGTCCCACCTCGAGACCGTGGACGGCGTGCTCGAAGGCATCGTCCGCGCGAAGCAGGACCGCAAGCCTGTCGGCACCTACTCGTGGCTGCCGATCCTCGTGCACGGCGATGCCGCGTTCGCCGGGCAGGGCGTCGTCGTCGAGACGCTGCAGATGTCGAAGCTGCGGGGCTACCGCACCGGCGGCACCATCCACGTCGTGGTCAACAACCAGGTCGGCTTCACCACGACCCCGCAGGACGGGCGCTCCTCGGTGTACGCGACCGACGTCGCGAAGACGATCCAGGCACCGGTCCTCCACGTGAACGGCGACGATCCCGAGGCCGTCGTCCGCGTCTCACAGGTGGCGTTCGCATACCGCGAGCGCTTCCACCGCGATATCGTCATCGACCTCGTCTGCTACCGCCGTCGCGGCCACAACGAGGGCGACGACCCGTCGATGACCCAGCCTCTGATGACGAACCTCATCGAGGCGAAGCGGTCGGTGCGACGCCTCTACACCGAGGCGCTCGTCGGACGCGGCGACATCACCGAGGAGGAGTACGAGCAGGCCAAGCGCGACTTCCAGAACCGCCTCGAGATCGCCTTCGCCGAGACGCACGCGGCTGAGACGGGGTCGTCGAGGGTCGTGACGGCGGATGCCGCGCCCGAGCCCGTCGCAGGAGAGCCCGACAGCACCGGGGTCACGCGCGACGTCGTGCAGCTCATCGGCGACACGTTCGTCAACAAGCCCGATGGCTTCACGGTGCACCCGAAGCTGCAGCAGCTGCTCGAGAAGCGCCTGGACATGAGCCGGAACGGCGGTATCGACTGGGCCTTCGGCGAACTGCTCGCGTTCGGCTCGCTCCTGCTCGAGAAGACGTTCGTGCGCCTGGCCGGTCAGGACTCGCGTCGCGGCACGTTCGTTCAGCGTCACTCCGTGCTGCACGATCGGGTGAATGGCCAGGAGTGGATCCCGCTCACGAACCTGAGCGACGACCAGGGCCGTTTCTGGGTCTACGACTCGTTCCTGAGCGAATACGCCGCGATGGCCTTCGAGTACGGCTACTCGGTCGAGCGGGCTGACGCGCTCGTGCTGTGGGAGGCCCAGTTCGGCGACTTCGCCAACGGCGCGCAGTCGGTGATCGACGAGTACATCGGGGCCGCCGACCAGAAGTGGGGCCAGCAGTCGAGCGTCGTGCTGCTGCTCCCCCACGGCTACGAGGGCCAGGGTCCCGACCATTCCTCCGCGCGCATCGAGCGGTACCTGCAGATGTGCGCGCAGGACAACATGATCGTCGCCCGGCCGTCGACGCCGGCCTCGTACTTCCACCTGCTGCGCCGCCAGGCGTACTCGCGGCCGCGTCGCCCGCTCATCGTCTTCACCCCCAAGGCGATGCTGCGCCTGCGTGGTGCGACGAGCCCGGTCGAGGACTTCCTCACCGGCCGTTTCGAGCCGGTGCTCGACGACGACCGCGGGCTCGACAAGAGCGCCGTGAAGCGCGTCCTGCTGCACGCCGGCAAGATCCACTGGGACCTGCGAGCCGAGCTGGAGAAGAGCCCGAACCCCGAGATCGCCCTCGTGCGGCTCGAGCAGTACTACCCGGCTCCGATCGACGAGCTCAACGCCGTCATCGACAGCTACCCGAACGCGCAGCTCCTGTGGGTGCAGGACGAGCCCGAGAACCAGGGCGCGTGGCCCTTCATCGCCCTCGAGGTCGTCAAGCATCTGCACGGGCGCACCATCAAGCGCGTGTCCCGCGCGGCGGCAGCGTCGACGGCGGCGGGATCGCCCAAGGTGCACGCCCTCGAACAGGCCGCGATCATGCAGAAGGCTCTGACGCTCTAGGGTTCGGAGGCCGATGCCGCACGGCCCGAGCCGGGTCAGGATCGAGTCGCTCGCGAAGCGGCGGTGTCCAAGCCCTCCTGCCCGCGCTGGCCGCGGTGGCCCGGTGCGGCATCCGGACGCCGCCGGCGCGCGCGCCGGACGATCGTGACACTGCCGGCGGCGACGGCGAGCCCCGCAGCAGGCAGCAGCGAGCCGATCGCGAGGATCAGCATCCCCGCGCACAGCACGGCGGCGATCACCGCCATCCACCATCCCGCCGTACCACGCGGCAGCAGCCGCACGGCGGCGACCATGCCGATGGCGTAGATGGCGACCATGCTGCTGGTGTGCACGAGGATGAACGGCTTCAGCTGCAGCCCCGAAAGCAGCATCAGGCCGAAGTAGAGGAGCACGACGACCGCGGTCAGGGCGAGCGCGCGGCGCGGGATGCCGCCCGCCTCCGCTCCCTTCGAGAACCACCGCGGCAGATCCCGATTCGTGGCGAGGGATGCCCCGAGCTTGGCGAATGCGGCGAGATAGGCGTTCATCACCCCGAGCGCGACGATCGCGGCGATGACGCCGACGGCCGCCGCGCCGAACCCGGGCGATCCGAGGCGGGCGAGTTCGAGCAGCGGCACCGCGCCCTCGCCGGCCGATGCTCCGAGCGCACCGACGGTGATGATCTGAAGGACGAGGTAGCAGGCTGCGGTGACGACGAGCGCGATCGCCGTGCCGATCGGGATGGCGCGCCGGGGGTTGCGGAACTCGCCCGAGATGTGCGTCCCCACCTCCCAGCCGGCGAATGCCCACACGAACAGGCTGACGGCTGTGCCGACACCGGCCCAGCCGTGCGGCAGGAAGGGCGTGAAGCTCTGCGGCTGGACGGCCGGAGCGGCCAGCGCGACGACTCCGACGACGACGGTGAGCAGCAGCGCGGTCAGGACGAACTGCACCCACCCCGCCACGCGCACGCCGAAGGCGTTGGCGACGAACGGCGGCACGAGGATCGCCAGTGCGATGACCGGGATCATCGAGCGATCGATCCCGGCGATGGCCACGACGTAGTTCGCACCGAGCACGGCCACGACCGGCGCGCCGGCGCACACCCCGAACATGAACCAGTACCCGGTCATGCGGGCGGCGGTATCGCCGAGCGCGCGGCGCACGTAGCTGGCGACGCCGCCGGGGTCGGGATAACGTGCCGCCAGCACCGCGAAGGTGCCGGCGAGCGGGATCGAGAGACCGATCACGGCGATCACGGCGACGATGCTGGCGGGGCCGGCGACGCCCGCCGCGAGGCCGGGCAGCACCAGCAGCCCCGTCCCGAGCACCGAGGCGATGTACAGCGCCGTGCCTTGGACGATCCCGATCCGGCCGTGAGCCGGCGGCGTCGGGGCATCGGGCGCTGTCATGCTTCCAGTGTCCAGGACGCCACCGACCTCCGTTCGCGGCATTCCGCCTACGTTCCGCGGATTCCTGCCAAACCGCTACAGCGGATCGACGCCGGCGCGCTCGAAGGCGGCGGCCGCGGCATCCCACGAGGATTCACGGTCCGCCGCGACGAGGCCGAGGCGTGTCCGCCGGTCGAGCACATCGTCGACAGTGAGCGCGCCCTCGACGGCGATCCCCCACTGCAGCTCCTGCGCCGTGACTCCGCGAGCGGCGGCCGGGCCGTCGGACAGGGCCGCGGCGAAGGGCGCCTCTGCGCCGTAGCGGCGCACCAGCCGTGGCGGGGCCGCTATCTCGATCAGCCTCGGCCGCGGCCAGGCACCCACCAGCGGAAGCGCACGTGTGCGTGACGCCGGCACCGTCTCGGGCGCGAAGCGGCGTGCCACGGCTGTGTCGACGGCGTCCTGCGCCATCCGCCGGTACGTGGTGAGCTTGCCGCCGACGACGCTGAGCAGCCCGCTGGGTGACTCGATGATCGCGTGGCGCCGTGAGAGGTCGCTCGTCTCGCCGTCCTCGGCCCCGGCCAGGAGGGGCCGCAGGCCGGCGAACGTCCCGCTCAGGTCGGCACGCGTCAGCGGCGCTGCCAGCACCGTGCTGACGGTGTCGAGGAGCATGTCGATCTCGGCATCCGTCGCCTGCGGCACATCCGGGATGCCGTCATCCGCCGGCATGTCGGTCAGCCCGATGTAAGCGCGGCCATGGGGTGCGGGCAGGGTGAACACGAAGCGGCTCGACGAGCCGGCCACCGGGATCGTCAGCGACACGTCCGACCCGCCGAGCCTCGCCGCTTCGACGACCAGGTGCGTGCCGCGACTGGGGCGCAGCCGCACCCCGGGATCGAGTTCGCCCGCCCATACTCCGGTGGCGTTGAGGACGGCGCGCGCGCGCACACGGATGTCCGTGCCCGTCGCCAGGTCGCGCAGGAGGGCACTGCCGCCGTCGGCCTCGCGTGCCTCGACGCGCGTGAGGATGGATGCCCCGTACCCGGCGGCGGTCCGCGCAACAGCCACCACCAGCCGGGCGTCGTCGATGAGCTGGCCGTCCCAGCCTCGCATCCCGCCGCGGAGCGCCTCGGCGCGCAGGGCAGGCGCGAGCCGCAGCGTCTCGTCGCGGCCGATCGGCCCAGGCGAGTGGAGCAGGGCGTCGGGAGTGCCGACGATCCGCCGCAGTCCGTCTCCGAGTCCGTAGCCGATGCCGATGTATGCGCCGCGCGACATGTGCCCGGGCGCGTACAGCGGCAGCACCTGCGCCATGGGGCGCACGAGGTGCGGTGCGATCCTCGTCATCAGCAGGTGCCGCTCCGAGGCGCTCTCGTGCGCGATGGCGACCTGGCCGGTCGCGAGGTAGCGCAGTCCGCCGTGGATGAGCTTCGAGCTCCAGCGGCTCGTGCCGTGGGCGAGGTCGTTCCGCTCGACGAGAACCGTGCGCAGCCCTCTGCTCGCGGCATCCAGTGCGATGCCCGCCCCCGTGGCTCCGCCGCCGATCACCAGCACATCGATGTCGGGATTCGCCGACAGCGCCTCGATCTCGCGCAGCCGTCGCCCGGCATGGAGCGCCGACGGCAGCGGCGTCCGTCCGACGATTCGGACGCTCATGACGGGACCCTGAGATAGCCGGTGAGCGCCAGTGAGAGCTCCCGTCGCCAGCGCTCGGGCGGGAGCCACTCGATCACGAGCGGTGCGGACTGCACGGCCGACTGGACGATCAGCAGCACCATCGCCGCGAACTGCGCCGCGTCGCCAGGGCGCACCCAGCCGGCGCGCTGGCCGGCGCTGATCCCGCGCACCAGCTCGGCGTGGATCGCGCGCTGGCTGGTGCCGAGCCGCTCGAGGATGTACCGCGCGAACAGCTCGGGGTCGGTGTCGCGGAGCCTGTCCACGAGCGGCAGCCGGCGCACCCGCTCGGCCGTGTCGACGAGCGTGTCCACCAGGGCGGCGAGATCCTCTGCCCGAGCGTGCGGCTCCGGCAGGACGGCGAGCAGCTCGCGCGTCACGAGGGCTGCGAACACCGACTGCACGTCCGGCCAGTAGCGGTACAGCGTCTGGCGGGCGATGCCGCAGCGACGGGCGATGTCGGATGCCGTCGTCCGGCGGATCCCGTGCTCCAGCACCTCTTCGAGCGCGGCGTCGAGGATCGCGCTCACGGTGTCGGGAACCCCATCGACCATGTGACAACCATACAGAATGTGTCATACTGTCGCCATGCCTGCGACGACGCCGTCGAGCCCCGAACCCGCCGTTCGTGTCGTCGAGGTGCCGACGGTACGACCCCGCTCCGACTGGGATGCCTGGGGGACCGACCAGGCGCGGCTCCCGGCCGGGGCCAAGGCGATCCTCGCCACGATCCTGCGCGGCAGGCCGCGACCGGTCGCCCGTCGGGCCGCCCCGACCCTCACGGCATCCCGGATCGGCGACGCGGACCTCGCCGCGCTGAGCGCGATCGTGGGCGAGGGCGCCGCCACTCCCGACGATTCGGTGCGGATGCTGCATCTCGGCGGCAAGAGCACACCCGACCTGCTGCGGCGCCGGCTCGACGACCCGCAGCCCGCTCCCGACGCGGTGGTGTCGACGGCGTCGCACGACGAGGTGCTCGCGGTGCTCGCAGAATGCCAGAGGCGCGGGATCGCGGTCGTGCCGTTCGGCGGCGGCACCTCCGTCGTCGGCGGCGTCGACCCCCAGCGCGGCTCTCACGACGTCGTGATCGCTCTCGACCTCGCACCCACCGCGGCTCTTCTCGACCTGGACGAGACCTCGCTGCTCGCGACCTTCGGTGCGGGAACGACGGGGCCGCAGGCCGAGGAGCTGCTGCGGGCCCACGGATTCACGCTCGGCCATTTCCCGCAGAGCTTCGAATACGCGACGATCGGGGGATTCGCCGCGACACGATCCAGCGGCCAGGCGTCGCGCGGGTACGGACGATTCGACGATCTGGTGCATGCCCTGCGCATCGCGACGCCGGTGGGTGACCTGTCGCTGGGCCGGGCCCCTGCGAGCGCCGCCGGCCCCGACCTCCGCGAGCTGTTCCTCGGGTCGGAGGGGGCGTTCGGCGTGCTCACCGAGGTCACCGTGCGGGTGAGACCTCTGCCGGGCGCCACCGGGTACGCAGCGTGGACCTTCCCCGACTTCGGGTCCGGCGCCGAGGCGCTCCGCGAGGCGACGCAGCGCGGCATCCGTCCCACCGTCCTCCGCCTCAGCGACGCCACCGAGACGCGGGTGAACGCGGCACTCGGCGGGCACCTCACGCGGCTGCGCGGCTGCCTCGCGGTCGCCACCTTCGATGGCGCCGATGACAGAGAGGTCGAGGCGGCCCGATCACAGCTGGACGCCGTCTTCGCCGCCCACGGCGGCACTCCCCGCGGCGAGGACCCGGCCCGCTCCTGGGAGCGTGGCCGGTTCTCGTCGCCGGCGCTGCGCGACACCCTGATGGACGCCGGCGTCCTCGCCGAGACGCTCGAGACCGCGACGACCTGGACCCGGCTGGCTGAGCTCAAGCGAGCGGTCACAGACGCAGTCACGCAGACCCTCGCGGCCGGCGGCACCAGACCCATCGTGCTGTGCCACATCTCGCACGTCTACGCGGCGGGCGCCTCGCTCTACTTCACGGTCGTCGCGGCGCTCACCGACGATCCACTCGCTCAATGGCACGCCGCGAAGGATGCCGCCTCCCGCGCGATCGGGGCGGCCCACGGCACGATCACCCACCACCATGCCGTAGGTCGCGACCACCGGCCGTACCTCGAGACCGAGATCGGCACGCTCGGAGTGGAGATCCTCCGCGCGGTGAAGGCGACCGTGGATCCGCGCGGGATCATGAACCCGGGCGCGCTGGTCGTCCCCCTGCCGGCCAGCGCGGGCGGCGCCGCGTGAGCGTCGTCCTGCTCGTCAACCCGGCGGCGCGTGCCGGCTCGCACCGCGGCGCGGGCGCGGAAGCCGCCGAGCGCCTCCGCGCACACGGCATCCGCACCACGATCATCAGCGCCGGCAGTGCGGCCGAGTCCAGCGACCTGCTGCGCACCGCCATCGGGCTCGGCACCGACGCGGTCGTCGTCGCAGGCGGCGACGGCACGGTGCATCTCGCGATCCAGGAGCTCGCGGGGAGCGGCATCCCGCTCGGCATCATCCCGGCGGGCACCGGAAACGACATGGCCGCCGCCGTCGGGCTGCGAGAGCTGGATGTCGCGGCAGCCGCCGACACGATCGCCGCGGGGCGGACACGCCGGATCGATCTCGCGAGAGTGACCCGCACCGACGGCTCGACCGAGTACTTCGGCAGCGTGCTCGCGAGCGGGTTCGATTCGCGCGTCAACGACCGCGCCAACGCCATGCGGTGGCCGCGGGGAGGCTCGCGCTACAACATCGCGATCCTCATCGAGTTCCTCACGTTGCGCGGCATCCCGTACGATGTCGAGCTCGTGCTCGACGACGGGTCCGCCCAGCGCATCGCGGGAGATCTCGTGATGGCGACGATCGGCAACGGCGGCACGTATGGCGGCGGCATCCCGATCTGTCCGGATGCCGATCCTTCCGACGGCCTGCTGGATGTCGCGATCGTCCGACCTGCTGGACGCCTGCGGCTGCTGCGGCTGCTGCCGCGCGTCTACAAGGGCACGCACGCGTCCGTCGACGAGGTGTCGATGTTCCGGGTGCGCACAGCGCGGCTGGCGGCGTCAGGCGTCACCGCGTACGCAGACGGCGATCCGATCGGCACGCTGCCGCTCGCCGTCGAGGTCGTGCCTGGCGCGCTGTCGCTGTACGTCCGCGAGGCTTGACGCGGCCGTCCATCGCTACGGGGGCGACAGTCCGACGGCCGTGCCGAGCGCCGGGATCGCCAGCGCGAGTCCGCCGTCGAGCGCGGGTCCGATATGCCCGGCGCCCGGCACCGTCTCGAACTCCACGGTGAATCCGGCGGCGCTCGCCGCCTCGGCGTTCGCCCGCAGCCCTGGGCCGTACCTGGTGTCGTCGCCGCCCGAGGTGAACACGGCGGTGTGACCGTCGTACCTTCCCGCATTGGCTGCCATCACGGCCGCCGGCTTGGCCGCCTCGAACGCCGCGCGGTCGCCTGCGAAGACCTTCGCGATCGTCGACCCGACGGCTTCGGAACCCGGGAACTCGTTTCCGGACACGTCGAGCACGTTCCCCCAGATCTCGGGATGCTGGCTCCCCCAGAGCAGAGCGCATGCGCCGCCGTTCGAGTAGCCTCCGATCACCCACGACGCCGAGTCGTCGATGATGTTCAGATGCGTCCGGGCGTATGCCGGGATCTCGATGTTGAAGTACGTGGAGACGGCGCCGTATGTCGTGGAGTCATGGCATGCCGGATCGAGGACCGGGCTCGCGAGCTGATCGGCCACGATCGCGATGGGAGCAAGTCCGTGGTGCGCGGCCGCGAATGCGTCCAGCACCTTCGCGAGCGCTGTCGGATCCGGTGAGCCGGGCTGCCCCATCATGAACACGATCAACGGGAGTCGGGGTGGATGCGCCACGAGGGCCGCAGGCGGAAGGTAGACCGCAGCGTCCCTGGCCGCGAAACCGGGCGACGGGATGCGGTTCGCGCCGGCGAGCGCACCCACGACACCCTTCGCGCGCATGCCCGCGGGAGCGACCCATGTCTCGTAGGGCGGCGACGTGGTCGAGGAGGGCGAGGGCGTCGCCGTCGGCAGCGCGACAGGACTCAGCGCCTGCACGCCGATGATGGCCGCGAGGGTGTGGGTGATGCCGAACGTCCGGTTCACCCCGAGCGCCCCCCACACGACGGAGGCGAGGATCAGGATGCCGGCGAGCGCTGTCCGCCACCACGGTCCACCCCAGAGCGAGGCGATGCCTGCACCGGCCGCCGTCAGACCGACCGTCGCCCAGATGACCGCCTGCGCGGGAATGGGAACGTCGAACATGTCGAGGGCGTCGGAGGTCACGACCAGAGCGACGGCGATCGCGGCGCCGCTCGCGGCGCCGATCGCCACACGGACCGGATGGCGCGGCTTCATGCCGGTGACCACCACGAGCAGGGCGACGATGAGGATGCCGAACCCCGGGAGGACCCACCCGTCGATGAGTTCGAGCCCCAGAAGCCAGCGGATCACCTGTGGCCGCCCGTCGTCGTGGGCGAGGGGCCGGAGAGCAGGTTTCGCACGAGCGCGACGTACTCACGGGGCGAGGCATCCGGAACATAGGCGCGTGCCACCGCCGACCCGATCGCGGGAAGCGACACCGGATCGGCGAACGCCATGTAGAGCGTGCGGTACGCGGGGTGGAACTTGCTCTTGAAGCGGAACAGCGAGGCGAATCCGTACACCGGCTCGAGAACCCCGCCGAGCCAGGCGAGGAACGACGACAGCATCGTCGGATCGGGCGCCACCTCGCCATCGGCGAGCGGCTTCTCCGCGAGCGGCGCGCCCGAGAGACTCAGCACTTCCAGCCCCTGCTCCTTCATCAGCAGGGCGGCCTTCGCGATCAGGAACTCGATCACGCCGTTGGGCGCATCGGCCTCCCGGCGCATGAAGTCGAGGGTCCAGCCCACGAGCACGCCGTCGCGCCATGACGGCATCCAGCTGGTCACGGCACGAAGCCGTCCGTCGGCGTCGACGGCGAGGAGCAGGGCGACGTCGGGATCGGTGAGCTCTTCCATACCGCCGAGAGTGAAGCCCATCTCGGGCAGCTCCCGATCGGTGACCCACTGCTCGCTGATCGCCGCGATCTGCGAGGTCATCGCCGGGGTCAGCGCTCGCCAGCTGGTCCACTCCGCGGTCATCCCCTCGCGCTCCGCGCGGTGCAAGGGGTACCGCACCTTCTGCCATGGCTTTCCGACCATCTCGAGCTCGGGCAGGTGCATGACGGTCTCCTCCCCGACCGACGCGACGTGCCAGCCCATGTCGGCGAAGGCGGGAAGGTAGTCATCGTGGATGCTGTAGAACACGGGCGTCCACCCGCGACCGATGGCGAACTCGGCGAACTCCCGGAGCGTGTCCGACGCACGCGACGGCACGCAGAGCGGATCGGCGACGGCGAGCGCGACTCCGTTCACCACGCGGTATGCCACGGCGGCCTGCAGATCGTCGCTGAACCACTGCTCGTTGCCCCGCCACGTGCCGATGAACGACAGCGTGCCACCGCCGCGCCGAAGGAGCGACCGATACAGCGTCGCGGACTCCCCGGCCGCTCCGACGGGCCTGGAGGTTGCGCGGTACAGCCGCAGGATCGCCACGACCGCGATCAGCCAGAATGCCACCCCGATCCACTGGTAGACGACGAGCGCCGCGCCCCGGTGCGGATACGGAGGCTCGCCGATCCCCTGCAGGAAGACCGGAGGGATGAACCGGCGCACCGCCTCCACGAACAGGTCGGCGACACGCGGCTGCACGGAGAAGGCGCGCGGGAACAGCGACTCGACGAGCAGGAACACGAGCGTGCACATGACGAACGCGGTGCCGGTCGTGATCCACAGCGCGCGGATCGCGGCCCATGGGGCGCGCACCTGGAACCGATGGCGCGTGACGATCAGCGTCACGAGGACTCCCACCGGAACGCCGATGGTCGAGATCACCCAGAGCGCCCACTCGAAGGCGGCTCCGTCGACAGGATCGGCGAAGAAGACTTCGCCGAAGATCACCGAGACCGTCGCGAGGATCGCGAGCGCCGCGTTGACGCCGACCGCGATCATCCATGCCACACGGCGCCCCGACCGCAGGCCCCACGCAGCGACGAGCAGGAGGACGAGGGGCACGATCGCCAGGAGGGCCGGGCCGACGCCCCGCGTGACGAGCAAAGCGAACTGATGGTCGCACGCCCGCACGTACTGCGCCTCGCATCGGTTGACGATCTCCTGGTCGAACTGCGCGAAGGACGTCGCGACGAGCGACAGCGGTCCGCGTCCGCCGCCGGCGATCAGGGCGGCGATGGGGCCGAGGCCCGTGACCGCGACGATCGTCGCGACGAGGGATCGCGTCTCGCGTGTGGAGCTTCGATGCCACGGGCGCCTCGGCACGTCGCGGGCGAAGAGAAGGCCGAGAGCCAGCGCGGTCAATGCGGCGATGAGCCGGTACCACGAGTCGACATCGCCGGCGTAGAGGGCGAACATGCCCACGATGGCGAGAGCGACGATGCGGATGCGCCGACGCCACAGCGCACCGGCCAGCCCCGACGCCGCCATCAGTGCCCCTGCGATCACGATCGCCGGGTCGAGCACGGTCGCGCGCGTGGCCGCGGCGCTGACGACGGGGGTGCCCGAGAGCAGCACCTGCACAGCAGCGCCGACGAACAGTGCGACCACCCCCGTGACGGCCATCGAGATCAGCGTGCGCGCCGATCCGAGGATGCGTTCCGCCACCGCCAGCGCCGTCAGAGCGAGCAGTACCGACAGCACGGCGTCCACGGTGGAGTCGGGGATGACGAGCGAGGTCGCCATGGTCCACCACATCGACGGTGTCAGCAGTGAAGCCGCTCCCCATCCGAGCGTGTCGGACACCTCGAGTCCCCACAGGCCCCCGGTCATGCCGGAGGTAATGAGCACGAGGACTCCGAATCCCACGGCAACGGGATTGCGTCGGACGTAGACGCCGGTGCGACTCAGCCAGCGCAGAGCCCATGCCGGGGTCGAGCGCTCGTCGCTCCGCGCGACCGTGTCGACGGTCGATCCGTCCATGCGCTCCCCGCCTCTCGACGAGGAGACACTATGACCTGGCCCTGTGATGAACCTCTAAGGGGCCTGCGCAGGATCTGCGTCAGGCGTGCGACGTCAGTGCGTCGCCTGCACCGCCCGCAGCGACGCCAGCACCTGGTCGCGCAGCTCCTCGGGCGCGGACTCCCTGCATGCCCGCGCGATCACCTCGGTGAGCGTGCGCGCCACGAGAGCCTCGTCCGTGCAGTCGGCGCAATGCGCCAGGTGCTCGGCGATGTCGGCCTGCTCGGTCTTGCACACCTCGTGGCGCAGGTACTCCTCCAGGTCGCGCCGTGCCTGGTCACAGCCGCAATCGGTCATTCGGGGCTCCTCGTGGCGGCGGTGGAGATGCCGCGCTCTTTCGCGTAGTCGGCGAGCAGTTCACGGAGCATTCGCCTGCCACGATGCAGACGGCTCATGACCGTGCCGATGGGGGTCTTCATGATGTCGGCGATCTCCTGGTAGGCGAAGCCCTCGACATCTGCGAGGTACACCGCCAGCCGGAAGTCCTCCGGGATGGCCTGCAGGGCGTCCTTCACGACGGATGCCGGCATCCGATCGATCGCCTCTGCCTCGGCCGATCGAGAACTCGTCGCCGTGGTCGACTCGGCTCCGCCGAGCTGCCAATCCTCGAGTTCGTCGATGGTGCCCTGATAGGGCTCGCGCTGCTTCTTGCGGTACGTGTTGATGTACGTGTTCGTGAGGATCCGGTACAGCCACGCCTTGAGGTTCGTCCCCTGCGTGAACGTCCGCCATGATGCGAAGGCCTTGACGAACGTCTCCTGCACGAGATCGGCCGCGTCCGCGGGGTTGCGGGTCATGCGCATGGCTGCGGCGTACAGCTGGTCCATGAAGGGCAGCGCCTGCTCTTCGAACTGCGTCCGTGCTTCCTGCGCCGGGTCGGCGTGCACCTGCTCAGTGGGATCTGACATCACGCGCCAGTCTACGGCGGGGTCGAAAAGTCCCGAATCCGCCCAGAGGGATGCCTCGGGGTCGGCGCGATCGAGAGTGACGATCATCGGGCTCCGTTTTCGCTGGTAGGCGGGCAGGGTTCAGTAGGGTAGAACCCGATGACCGCCGACAGGTATTCCCCAGACTTCACGCCCGCCGCACGCGGCCCCTGGCAGGCCCCCGTCGCGCCTGCTCCTCTGCATGCGACCGTCACCGTGCCGGGGTCCAAGTCGCTGACGAGCCGCGAGCTGATCCTCGCCGCGCTCGCCGACGGGCCCAGCCGGCTGATCGCGCCCTTGCACTCGGACGACTCGGCGCGCATGATCGACGCCCTGCGCTCGCTCGGGGTCGGCATCGCTTTCGAAACCGGAACGGGCACGTACGGCGACGACATCCTCGTCAACCCTGTCTGGCCGCTGCGGGGCGGCACCGACGTCGACTGCGGCCAGGCGGGCACGGTGATGCGGTTCGTCGCCGCCCTGGGCGGCTTCGCGTCCGGCGACGTGGCGCTCACGGCGCACGAGAGCGCGCTGCACCGCCCGATGGGCGCAATGATCACGGCGCTGCGCGATGTCGGCGTCGACATCGACGACGGCGGGCACTGGGCGCTGCCGTTCATCGTCCGCGGCCACGGGCACGTCCGGGGCGGCGAGGTCACCATCGACGCGAGCGCTTCGAGTCAGTTCGTGTCGGGGCTGCTGCTTGCGGCACCGCGGTTCGACGTCGGCCTGCACCTCGTCCACGTCGGCGAGCGTCTGCCCAGCATCCCCCACATCGACATGACCGTGGAGTCGCTGGCACATCGGGGCGTCCACGTCGAGCGACCGGGCACCGGCGAATGGATCGTCCCCGCGGGCACGATCCGCGGCAAGGACGTGGCCATCGAGCCCGACCTGTCCAACGCCGCGCCGTTCCTGGCGGCAGCGATGATCGCAGGCGGGTCGGTGTCGGTCACGGGGTGGCCGGCCCACTCCACCCAGCCCGGCGCCATGCTGACCGAGATCCTCACGCTCATGGGCGCCAAGGTCGTGCGCCGGGGCGGTGCTCTCACGGTGACGGCCGGCTCCGGCGGCATCCAGGGCGTCGATCTCGACCTGTCGGCCGCGGGCGAGCTGACGCCAACGATCTTCGCCCTCGCAGCATTCGCCGAGGCACCCACGACCCTCTACGGCATCGGTCACATCCGCGGACACGAGACCGATCGCATCGCCGCTCTCGTCGGCGAGCTGCGCAGCCTCGGCGGCGAGGCCCACGAGCTCGAGGACGGCATCCGCGTCGTCCCGCGGCCGCTGCATGCCGGACGCTGGCGCGCGCACCACGATCATCGCCTCGCCACGACCGGCGCACTGGTGGGACTCGGCGTGCCGGGCGTCGAGATCGACGACATCGCGACCACCGCCAAGACCATGCCCCAATTCCCGCAGCTGTGGCAGCGGATGCTCGACGACCGCGGCGCGCCCGACGCCCTGCAGCCGGAGGCCATGCGCGCATCGTGAGCTGGCTCGAGGATCTCGACGACGACGACGAACCCGACTTCGACGAGGCGGATGTACGCGTTCGACCGAATCCCAAGGCCAACCGCCCGCGCACGAAGCGCCGCCCCCCGCACGCCGATGCCGAGATCGCCCGCGTGCTGGGCGTCGACCGGGGTCGTTACACGGTGCTGGTGGACGAGGACGGACCAGACGAGCGGACGGTGCTCGGAGTGCGCGCCCGCGAGCTGCGCAAGATGCCGATCGTCACGGGCGACCGCGCCAGGGTCGTGGGCGACCGCACCGGCGACGGGGGGACCCTGGCCCGCATCGTCGGCATCGAGGAGCGCACGTCACTGCTGCGACGCAGCGCCGATGACACCGACCAGGTGGAGCGGATCATCGTGGCGAACGCGGACCAGATGCTCGTCGTCGTCGCGGCCGCCGATCCCGAGCCGCGTGAGCGGCTCGTCGACCGCTACCTCGTCGCGGCGCTGGATGCCGGCATACGTCCCCTGCTCGTGGTGACCAAGATCGACCTCGCCGATCCGTCGAGGTTCCTGGCCCATTTCGAGGGTCTCGACCTCGAGGTCTTCACGAGCGCGCGCGATGAGATGCCCGTGGAGCGCATCGGCGCGGCGCTGGTCGGGCACTCCACGGTGTTCGTCGGCCACTCGGGCGTCGGAAAGTCGACCCTCGTGAACGTGCTGGTGCCCGATGCGCGCCGCGCGACCGGGCACGTGAACGAGGTGACCGGCCGAGGGCGCCACACCTCCAGTTCGACCGTGTCGCTGCGCTACCACGGCGTCGGCGGCAGCGGCTGGGTCATCGACACGCCCGGTGTCCGGTCGTTCGGCCTCGGTCACGTCGACACCGCCAACATCCTGCGCGCGTTCACAGACCTCGCCGAGATCGCCGAGGAGTGCCCGCGCGGATGCACGCATCTGCCGGATGCGCCCGACTGCGCGATCGTCGAAGCCGTGGCCGAGGGGCGCCTGGGGCCGGGCGGCGCTGCGCGGCTGGATTCGCTGCAGCGCCTGCTGCTGACCTTCGCCGACAAGGCATCGCAGCGGGCGGGCGCCACCTCGACGTCTGCGGTGGAGTCGTGACGACCGGGCGCCTCGAGGCGGGCGCCCTCGCCCCCGCCTTCACCCTCCTCGATCAGGACGAGAGGCCGGTGACGCTGCGCGATCTGCGCGGCGGGCGTGTCATCCTCTTCTTCTATCCCGAGGCGATGACGCTCGGCTGCACGATGGAGGCGTGCGACTTCCGCGACAGCCTCGCGCCGCTGCGGGCCGCCGGCTACACGATCCTGGGCGTCTCCCGCGACGCGCCCGAGAAGCTGCGGCGCTTCCGCCACGAGGACGGGCTCACGTACGACCTGCTGAGCGATCCCGACCGCAAGGTCCACCTGAAGTACCGCGTGTGGGGCGACAAGCTGAACTACGGCAAAGTCATCAAGGGCGTCATCCGCTCGACGTTCGTGATCGATGAGAAGGGCCGCCTCCTGCACGCGCTCTACAACGTGCGCGCGACGGGTCACGTCGCCCGGCTGCGCCGGCTCCTGAGTGTCTGAGCTGGGCCCACGGGAGCGGCCTGCTCGAGCCGGCCATCATCCGGATGCCGAGTCTCCGCCCCTGCGGCCGGCATCGCGCACTGCGATCACGAGCAGGACGAGCCCGGCGATCCCTGGGATCGCCAGGAGCAGGCCCGTCGACGGATGCCCGTAGGCGCCGGTCCCCGCGCCGAGCGCCACCGCGAGGATGAGCACCTGCGTGACGATGCCTCCCGAGCGTCCCCACGATAGGTCGCGCCAGATCGCGACCGCGAATGCGATGACGATGGCCGCCCCGACGGCCGTGAACACGACGAGCGCGAGCGCGCTCTCGATCGAGACCGTGTCGCCCGACGCGAGCGCGATGATCTGCCATCCGACGAGGGCCACGAGCGCCGCCCCTTCGAGCCCGACGATGAGCGCAGCAACCCGCGCGACCGCGTTTGTTCGCATCCCTAACGATTCTCCTGATCAGTGCCCTGGCGTTGTGCGAACCCTCTATGCCGCTGAGCGAATACTCAGCTACGGCCACAGAAAACTGCTGATCGACCCTTGATCGCGGTAAACCGCTATGGGACGATTGGTGGAGCATCTGTGCTCCCACAGCGACGTGGGGCGAGCATCCCTCGCACTCCCACCAGGGTATCGGACCCGAATCCGTGCCCATCGCAACCCACCCCCGTCACCAAGGAGCACCCGTATGGACTGGCGCGACAAAGCCGCCTGCCTGACCGTCGACCCCGAACTGTTCTTCCCCGTGGGGAACACGGGGCCGGCCGTCGATCAGATCGAGAAGGCGAAGTCCGTCTGCGCTCGTTGCACGGTGACCGAGATCTGCCTGCAGTACGCCCTCGAGACCGGCCAGGACTCGGGCGTCTGGGGCGGTCTCTCGGAAGATGAGCGCCGCGCGCTCAAGCGCCGCGCCGCGCGTGCCCGTCGCGCTTCCTGACACGACTCGGGTCGATTCCGGGAAGCGCCGTCACGCCAGACAGGTTAGGGTCGAGGCGCGAAGTGCGCGTCGACCCGGCTGCGCGTCCGGATGGACCGCTCGTCGCACTCATCGGAACCTCTTCGAACCGATGCGGACCGGCCGCATCGACGTCATCCGCTCTTCGCGCGCTTGATGTAGCGCAGCGGGATGTCGATCGTGACCTCGGTGCCGCTGCCCATGATGGTGTGCCAGTCGATCGTCCCGCTGAGCTCCCCCTGGATGAGCGTGCGCACGATCTGCGTGCCGAGTCCCCGCCCGACCTGACCCTCGGGCAGGCCGGAGCCGCTGTCGCGCACGCGCACCTCGAGTCGCTCGTCGGAGCGCTCGGCGATGATCTCGACGTCGCCCTCCTGTCCGGCGAGGCCATGCTCTACCGCGTTCGTCACGAGTTCGGTGAGCGCCAGCGCGAGCGGCGTCGCGTACTCGCTGGGCAGCGTGCCGAACCGCCCGCTGGAACGCGTCCGTGCCCGGGTGTTGGGGGCTGCCGCGACCTCGGCGACCAGCTTCAGAACCCGGGCGAAGACCTCGTCGAACTCGACGTTCTGCGCGAGGCCCTCGGAGAGGGTGTCGTGGACGACGGCGATGGCTGAGACGCGCCGCATGGCCTGGGTGAGCGCCTCGCGCGCCTCCTCGGAGTGCGAGCGGCGTGCCTGGATGCGAAGGAGCGACGCGACCGTCTGCAGGTTGTTCTTGACGCGATGGTGGATCTCGCGGATCGTCGCGTCCTTGGTGATGAGCTCCTGCTCCTGATGGCGGATCTCGGTGACGTCGCGGCACAGCACGATCGCGCCGATCCGGGTGCCGTGATCGCGGAGCGGGATCGTCCGAAGCGAGACGGACACGCTCCGCGCCTCGATGTCCGTCCGCCACGGTGCACGGCCCGTCACCACGAGCGGCAGTGTCTCGTCGAACTGCCGGTTCGCCGGCAGGATGCGGGTGGTCACCTCCACCAGCGACTCGCCTTCGAGCTCGTCGTCGAAGCCCATGCGGTTGAACGCCGAGAGCGCATTGGGACTCGCGAATGTCGTCACGCCCTCGACGTCGAGCCGGATGAGTCCGTCGGATGCGCGCGGTGCGCCGCGGCGCGGGGCAGTGGGCGAAGACAGATCGGGAAACTCCCCGGACGCGACCATGCCGAACAGGTCGTCGGCGCAGTCGTTGAACGTGATCTGCTGACGGGAGGGGGTGCGCGTCTCGCCGAGGTTCGTATGCCGGGTGAGCACTCCGATCCGCAGTCCCGGCTCGCCGTTGCGCGAGCGCACGATCGGGACCGCCCGCACCCGGGTGGGAGTCTCCTCGAACCAGTCAGGGGACGCCGAATCGATGATCCGCCCGGACTGGAACGCCTCGCGCACCTGCGTGCGCCATTGGGGTCGCACGCGATCGCCGACGATGTCACGGTAGAACAGCGTCGCGGCGCCGCTCGGGCGAGTGTGCGCAACGGCGACGAAGGAGTCCTCGCCGGACGGCACCCAGATCACGATGTCTGCGAACGCGAGATCCGCGAGAAGCTGACCGTCGCCGGCGAGACGGTGGAGCCACTCCACATCGGTCTCACTCGACCGGCCCTGCGCGTAGACGAGATCGCTGAGGGTAGTCACCCCTCCAGGCTAGTTGACCCGATTCGGAGCGACGAGCGCGGGGTCACGCGGCCGAGCGCCGGCGCATCCCTCGTCCTCTCGCAACCGCAGGCACGCCCACGACGGCCTCGCCGACGAAGCGGCGCAGTGCGAGCGTGAGCGGAGACTTCGGTGCGACCTCGGCGATCGACCGCGCGGACAGCAGTGCTGCGTCCGCAGACCGAGGATCCTGCGGCACGAACCAGACCCCCTCGATCCCCCCGAATCGCTCGAGGGTGCGGCGCACCTGTCCCCGCGCGTCGATCCCGAGCGCACCGGGTCGCAGCCTGTTGGCGATCACGACGACGGGTGTCGCTCCGATCGTGGCCCGCAATTCGGAATGGGCACGCAGGAACCGGGACACCCCGACCGGATCCGCACCGGCGACCGCCACGACGAGGTCCGCGGATCGCAGGGTGGCGAGCGTCGCGGCATTGCGGCGAGGACCCTCGAGATCCGACATGATCTCCTCGTCGCGCTCGAGCGAGGCGGCGATATCCACCACGGTGTAGTCGGCCCACTCCCGGCACACCGCGAGAGCCGCAGCGACGCGGGACTCGCTGAGCTCCGGCCACCTCGACGGCCGGTTGACCCCCGTCAGCACATGGACGCCCGATCGGCCCAGCAGCGTGCTGATCCGGGTCAGCTCACCGACGTCGAGCGTGCCGAACTCGCTCTGGCGGCACGCGGCGGCGAAGCCCGGTCCCTCGTCGGCGAGCCCCAGGCTGATCGCGATCGACGGCGCATGAGTATCCGCATCGACGAGACCGACGTGCCGGCCGCCGCGGGCGAGTTCGACCGCGAGCTCGATCGCGATCGTCGACCGGCCGGGTGCCCCTGCTGGTCCCCACACCGCGATCACCCGGGGCTCAGGTCTGGCCGCGGCGATCGGTGCCTCCGACGCCGCGACCGGCGGCGCAGCGAGGGTATCGGCCAGATGCCAGGGCTCCACATCCATCGCCATCGGCTTCTCGAGGCCGAATGCCGCGGCCAGGCGCTCGTCGGCCGGGCTCGCGCACACCGGCAGGATCCGCGTGCCGGCGCGATCGCACAGCGCGACGACGCCCGCGGTGAGCGAATCGCGACCGACCTCGAGCACGACGGCATCGGCTTCGGCGAGGGTGCCCAGCAGGTCCTCGGCGGCGATGCCCAGCACTCCGTCGGCGGCGACCAGTGCCAGAGCGGATGCCGCTACCACCCCGAGCACGTCATGGCCCTCGCGGGTCAGCCCTGCGGCCAGGTCGCTGCGGGCATCGACGGCGACCACGAGCCTCATGTGCCGGCACCCGTCGGAACGATCGACAGCGCCGACTCGTCGGACATCGCCGCGAGGATGGCTGCGACATCCGCTCGAGGGATCACCAATTCGAGCGAAGCCGAGCCGCCGCCGATCATGGAGTCGTCACGCGTGACAGAGACCACGGTCGCATCCGCCACCAGGATGCGCGGCACGTCGAACTTCCCACGCTCGAGCATCGGGGCGGCCCAGACCTCTACGACCGTCCCGGCCGCGACGGACGCCGGCACGTCGACGGCGCTGCGCACAACGACGCTGGTCGTGCGTGCGGTGGCTGCTTCGTCGACGGCGGACGCCGGAACCAGCTCGCCCGCGGTGATGGTGCGTGTCGCGATCAGGCCGTCCACCAAGCCGGCGGGGGCGAAATACGTATCGGCGAGCTGGCCGAGCCCTACGTCGACGACCTCGAGATCGTCGCGGGTGACCGGCTCGCCCGGCACGATCGTGTGCGCGGCGGCGAACACCGGGGCGGTCTGGCGTGCGGCCGATACGACGACCCACACCCCCGCGACGGATGCCGCGATGAGCAGGATGCCGAGGAAGAAGCGGGCGTCGCCCCACGGCGCGCGACGAGGGGCGCCGGAGGGTGTGGTAGCGGTCATGACCCCATCGTCGCTCAGCCCGCGGGGCCGGCCTCGCCGTTATCCACAGCCCCGCAGGCGCCGGCCCTCCCCCCTGGAGCCGCGTCCATAATGGGGACATGCCCCAGCCCCCGACCCCCGAGGTGCGCCTTCTCGCGGTCGCCCAGGTCGCCGAGATCCTGGGACTGTCGGTCGACGAGGTGATGGACCTCGTCACCGAGGGGCAGCTGCGCGGTATGCGCGTCGGCTCGCCAGCGCGCTGGCGCATCGACGAGGCGAGTGTGGCCGACTATCTCGACGACAAGGCCGAAGAGGCCCGGCGGATGGCGCTGTGGCGGCAGTCGAGCACGGCGAGCTTCCCCGAGCTCTGGGGCACGGGCGCGATCCGCAACTCCGACTGACGGCCGCTGCACGAGGCCACGACGATCAGACCAGCGCCGGTCCATCGAGGCGGATCCACGAGACGGCCCGGAACGGCACGATCCGGTGGCCCGTCACCGCGTCCGCGCGACGCGGCGAACCGGGTTCGTGAAGCGCGAGATCCAGATGGTCCGCACCGGCCCGATCGATCGTGCCCGTGAGGTGCCGCCCCGAGTACAGGTGCAGCGCCACGGGCGTCCTCCGACGCACGAGATCGCGCAGCACGAATCCCAGTGTGAGCCGATCGGCGAGCGCGGAGCGTGCCGGCGACGGCCGCGCGCTCAGGAGCAGGTCCGGATGCGGCATCCCGACGCACATCATTGAATCGAACGGGACCAGCACCGCGCCTGACCGGCCATGATCGGGCTCGAGCGCGACCCAGTCCGCGCCGACGCCGCTGACCTCGGCGAGCAGGACGGTCCCGTCCGAGAGCTCGAAGGATGGTGTCGTCGTGCTGCGATCACGGTCCACGAGCCGGCCTAGTCGGTCTCGGAGAGCGACCCGCGACAGCCGCAGTCGCTCGGCCTCGGTGTCCAGTGCGGCGCGCTCGGCCTCCCATTCCGAGGCGAGCTGATCCTCGAGATCGTCGAAGAACCGGTCCCACCGCACGTGCCGAGGCTAGGCCAATCATCACGACTGGATCACAAGTTATCCACAGTGGGTTTCTCGATTCTTACTGGAAGTTGTCTGTGTGTTCTACTTTCCGCTAGACATCCCCCTGTCGAGAAATAGGCATTCATGGCAACGACGCCGTCGGGTTACGCCCGGGCATATCGTGCGTCCGACGGCGCCCTGGAACTCTCGGAGTTCTTCGCACCGCAGCGGACGTCATCCACCGCGCTTCCCGACCCCGAGCCGTTCCTGCGCAACCTGACGCGCGGCGTTTTCGAGGTGCTCGCGGGCGTTCGCGATGTCGACCAGCTGGCCCGCTGGCTCACCGAGGATCCGTACCGTCGCCTGGTGACGCGCTCGAATCTGGCGGCCCGGGCCCGTAGCGCCCGGGGCATTCCTGCGAAGCGGCCGATGCACGCCATCCTGTCCGCTCGGCACTCCTCCCCCGCCGACGGCGTGGTCGAAGCCGTGGTCATCGTGCAGGGCCCGGCGCGCACCCGCGCCGTCGCGATGCGGCTCGAGGGCATGGACGGGCGCTGGCGCGCGACATCCCTCGCCATCCTCTGAGCCCACCGACCGACGAGAGGGCCGGCTCCAGCGTCGTGGCCGGCCCACTCGTCCCGCTCAGTCCTCGTCGATGAGGTCGAGCAGCTTCTTCAGCGCGTCCCGGATCTCGCGGTGGTCGTACTGACCGGCACGGCTCTCTCCGGCGATCACTCCGGCGCGGTGGACGCGCGTGAAGTCGCCGAAGGGGAACGAATAGGCCCCTTTGGTCTCGGGATCCTCCTGCTTGTCGATGCCGAGATGCCAGTGGGAGTACTCGGTCCAGCCGTTCTTCTCGACGAACGAGTTCTCATCGTCGGCGCTGGGGGCGGCCTCGGACCAGGCGTCGCGGTCGTCGCGGACGACCTTGCCCTCGCGCACCAGCGAACGCGCGTGGCGGAGAGCGGGTTCATCAGTTCGATTGCCATGCCGGAACGTTAGTCGGGCCTGTAGACACGCGAGGAGGGGCTTGACGCTCGCGATCGACCCTGCACCCGGCCCAGCGGATCACTGCTTGTAAGAAGCGAGGAAGTTTCCGAGCCTCTCAACTGCCTCGGCGAGCACCCTCGCCTCTGGCAGGGTCACGATGCGCACGTGATCGGGGGTCGGCCAGTTGAAGCCGGTCCCCTGCACGAGCAGCACATGCTCCGACACGAGGAAGTCGTAGACGAGCTTCGCGTCGTCGCGGATCTCGTACACGTCCGGATCGAACCGGGGGAAGGCGTAGAGCGCGCCCTGCGGCTTGACGCAGGTGACCCCCGGGATGGCTTCCAGGCTCTCCCAGGCGGCATCCCGCTGCTCGTGAAGCCGGCCGGTGGGCATGATCAGCGCATCGATCGACTGCACGCCCGAGAGCGCAGCCTGAACAGCGTGCTGCGCCGGGACGTTCGGGCACAGCCGCGTCGAGGCGAGCAGCGTGATGCCCTCGATGAAGCCGCCGGCGTGATCCTTCGGCCCAGTGATCACCAGCCAGCCGGACCGGTACCCTGCGACGCGATAGGTCTTCGAGAGGCCGTTGAAGGTGAGGCACAGCAGGTCGGGAGCGACCGATGCCATCGGGATGTGGCGCGCGCCGTCGAAGAGGATCCGATCGTAGATCTCGTCCGACAGCACGAGGAGCGAGTTCTCACGGGCGATCTCGGCGATCCCCTCGAGCACCTCTCGGGTGTAGACCGCGCCGGTCGGATTGTTCGGATTGATGACGACGATCGCCTTGGTGCGCGGAGTCACCTTCGCGCGGATGTCGTCGAGGTCGGGCTGCCAGCCGTTCAGCTCGTCGGCGAGGTAGTGCACCGGAGTGCCGCCGCCGAGGCTCGTCATCGCGGTCCACAGCGGATAGTCGGGCGCTGGGATGAGCACCTCGTCGCCCTCGTCGAGGAGGGCCTGCATCACCATGGTGATGAGTTCCGAGACGCCGTTGCCGAGGTAGACGTTCTCGGGGCCGAACGGCGGGAATGTCGGATCCTGCTCGTAGCGGTAGACGACGGCCCGACGGGCCGACATGATGCCGCGACTGTCGCTGTAGCCATGTGCGTGCGGCACTGCCTCGATCATGTCGCGCACGATCTGGAACGGCGCTTCGAATCCGAACAGCGCGGGGTTGCCGGTGTTGAGCTTCAGGATCGTGTGACCCTCGGTCTCGAGCCGATCCGCCTCGACGAGTGCCTGCCCGCGGATCTCGTACAGGACGTCCTTGAGCTTGCGGGACTGGTCGAGCGTTCGGAGCGGCGTCATCGGATCAGGATAACCGCCGCCCGTCAGGGCCAATCGCCGGCGAGTGGACCTCAGCCCCCGCCGGCGCGGCTCACTTCTTCTTCTCAGCCGCCCGGCGCTGCGCGCGGTTGAGCGGTGCGGCGGGGGCTCCCGCGGCGGGGGCGTCCGTGCGCTGACCGAAGGCCCCCCGAGGAGCTTCGGCGACCGGGGCCGCCTGCTGCGCCGGCTGGCTCGCCGCCGCCGGTGCGACCGTCGCCGTTGCAGCCTGACGCAGCCGGCTGGTGGCCGCCTGCTGGACCTGCCCGCGGTCGTTGCGCACCTCGACCTCGCCGACGTCGTTCGCCGCGGAGTACTGCAGGCGCTGGCCCTCGACAGGGGCGGCCGCAAGACCCTTGGCCTCGACCTGCGCGACCTCGGGACCTTCGCCCTCGGCGCGACGGATCTCGACCTCGAGGTTGTAGAGGTAGCCGACAGACTCCTCCTTGATCTGCCCCATCATGGACTGGAACATCTGGTATCCCTCGCGCTGATACTCGATCAGCGGATCGCGCTGGGCCATCGCACGCAGGCCGATGCCATCCTTGAGGTAGTCCATTTCGTAGAGGTGGTCGCGCCAGCGGCGGTCGAGCACCTGCAGCACCACGCGTCGCTCCAGCTCGCGGGTCGCCGGCGTGCCGAGGGTCTCTTCGCGCGCGGCGTAGGCGATCATCGCGTCCGAGAGGATCTCGCGCTGCAGCCCCTCGGCGGTGATGCGGCCCTTGGTTCCGGCATCCGCCACCACCTCGTCGATGGTCACGCCGACGGGATAGAGGGTCTTGAGCTCGGTCCAGAGGGCGTCGAAGTCCCAGCTCTCGGTGTGGCCGCTCCCGGTGTGGTCTTCGATCACCGCCGAGATGGCGTCTTCGATGAAGTGCTGCACGCGATCGGCGATGTCGTCGCCCTGCAGGATGTGCCGGCGGTCGGAGTAGATCGCCTCGCGCTGCCGGTTCAGGACGTCGTCGTACTTGAGGACGTTCTTTCGGATCTCGGCGTTGCGCGCCTCGACCTGGGACTGCGCGCTCTTGATGGCACGCGAGACCATCGTCGACTCGATGGCCACGTCGTCCGGGAAGTTGGTGCGGGCGAGGATCGCCTCGGCGGCGCCGGACTGGAAAAGGCGCATCAGGTCGTCGGTCAGCGAGAGGTAGAAACGGCTCTCACCGGGGTCTCCCTGACGGCCGGAGCGACCGCGCAGCTGGTTGTCGATGCGCCGGGACTCGTGACGCTCGGTGCCGAGGACGTAGAGTCCACCCGTCTCGACGACCTTGGTGGCCTCCACGGCGACTCGGTCGCGGGTGCCCTGGTAGACGGCATCCCATTCCGCCTCGTACTCGTCCGCCGTCTCGACCGGATCGAGTCCCTTCGCCTTCATCTCCTGCACGGCGAGGAACTCCGCATTGCCGCCGAGCATGATGTCGGTTCCGCGACCGGCCATGTTGGTGGCGACGGTGACGGCGCCGAGACGCCCGGCGCGCGCGACGATCTCGGCCTCGCGCGCGTGGTTCTTCGCGTTGAGGACCTCGTGCCGGATGCCCTTCTTCGCGAGGAGTCGCGAGAGGTACTCGCTCTTCTCGACGCTCACGGTGCCCACCAGCACCGGCTGGCCCGTCTCGTGGCGCTTCGCGATGTCTTCGACGACCTGGGCGAACTTCGCCTGCTCGTTCTTGTAGACGAGGTCCGACTGGTCCCTGCGGATCATCGGCTTGTTCGTCGGGATCGGGACCACGCCGAGCTGGTAGGTCGACATGAACTCGGCGGCCTCGGTCTCGGCCGTGCCCGTCATGCCCGAAAGCTTCTCGTAGAGGCGGAAGTAGTTCTGCAGCGTGACGGTCGCGAGGGTCTGGTTCTCGGCCTTGACCGGCACCGCCTCCTTGGCCTCGATCGCCTGGTGGATGCCCTCGTTGTAGCGGCGACCGACCAGGATGCGGCCGGTGTGCTCGTCGACGATCATGACCTCGTCGTTCATCACGACGTAGTCGGCGTCGCGCTTGAAGAGCGCCAGCGCCTTGATCGAGTTGTTGAGGAACGAGATGAGCGGCGTGTTGGCCGACTCGTACAGGTTGTCGATGCCCAGGTAGTCTTCGACCTTCTCGATGCCCGGCTCGAGCACGCCGATCGTGCGCTTCTTCTCGTCGACCTCGTAGTCCTCGCCGGCCTCGAGCGTCTTCGCGATCTTGGCGAACTCCACGAACCAGCGGTTGGCCTCGCCCGATGAGGGGCCCGAGATGATGAGCGGCGTGCGCGCCTCGTCGATCAGGATCGAGTCGACCTCGTCGACGATCGCATAGAAGTGGCCCCGCTGGACCAGGTCCTCCTTGCGCCACGCCATGTTGTCGCGCAGGTAGTCGAAGCCGAACTCGTTGTTCGTGCCATAGGTGATGTCGGCGTTGTACTGCTCGCGGCGGACGTCGGGCGTCTGCCCGGCGACGATCGTGCCGGTCGTCATGCCGAGGGCACGGTAGATGCGGCCCATGAGCTCCGCCTGGTACGAGGCGAGGTAGTCGTTCACGGTGATGACGTGCACGCCCTTGCCTGCGATCGCGTTGAGATACACGGCGAAGGTGGCGGTCAGCGTCTTGCCCTCACCGGTCTTCATCTCGGCGATGTTGCCGAGGTGAAGTGCGGCGCCGCCCATGACCTGCACGTCGTAAGGGCGCTGGCCGATGGTGCGCTTGGCGGCCTCGCGGACCGCGGCGAACGCCTCGGGCATGAGCTTGTCGAGCGATTCGCCCGCCTCGTGCCGGGCGCGGAGCTCGGCGGTCTCGCCGCGGAGCTCTTCGTCGGTCAGCTGTGCGTAGTCCTCTTCGAGGGCGTTCACGGCCTTCACGACCTGCTGAAGCCGGCGCAGGATGCGTCCCTCGCCGGCACGAAGCAGTTTCTCGAGTGGGTTGGCCACTGGACGATCTCCATCTGTCAGGTGCGGCGCGGTTCGGCGCCGATGCCGCCCGGCGCGAAGCGTCCAGGCATACCCGCCCATGTTACCCGGCCGTGATCTTGGAATGGGCTGGATGCCGTTGCGGCGGCAATCGCCGGCGCGCGGCGGGGCCGCCGCGGCGGCCATCGCGGGGCGGCATCCACCGCCCTTGGGCCGCCCGTGTGGCCGGATCTGTCGCAGGACCGGAGGGCGCCCGCTCTCACCCGCGCGCCCTCCGCTGAGCGGAGGGACACAGGCAGGCGGAGGGCGCACACCGCGTGGCGCGGCCCTCCCCTCCCCATATCGCCTCCGCTCAGCGGAGGGCGCGCGCCCTTCACCCGGCCGCCGGCCGCGTAGGCGCACGAGCGAACACGGGCGCCACGCACTAACCTGAAGCGTGTCCACAGTCGATGACCGGGTCGAGGCCGAGGCTCCTGACGAGCCCGCCGTGATCACCTTCCGCGACCTGGGATTGGGCGACGCCGTCCTCAAGGCCCTGAGCGATGTCGGGTACGAGACGCCATCAGCGATCCAGGCGGCCACGATCCCGACGCTGCTGGCGGGCCGCGACGTCGTAGGTCTCGCGCAGACCGGAACGGGAAAGACGGCGGCATTCGCGCTGCCGATCCTCGACCGGCTCGACGTCTCGCAGAAGACCCCACAGGCGCTCGTGCTCGCGCCGACCCGCGAGCTCGCACTGCAGGTCTGCGAGGCGTTCGAGAAGTACGCGTCGCATGTGCGCGGCGTGCACATCCTGCCTGTCTACGGCGGGCAGGGCTACGGCGTGCAGCTGTCGGCGCTCCGCCGCGGGGTGCACATCATCGTCGGCACGCCGGGCCGGATCATGGATCACCTCGACAAGGGCACCCTCGACCTGAGCGAGCTCAGGTACCTGGTGCTCGACGAGGCCGACGAGATGCTCAAGATGGGCTTCGCCGAGGATGTCGAGACGATCCTCGCCGACACCCCCGACACGAAGCAGGTCGCGCTGTTCTCGGCGACGATGCCCGCGGCGATCCGGCGGATGTCGCAGCAGTACCTGCATGATCCCGAAGAGATCACGGTCAAGACGAAGACCACCACCTCGGCGACGACCGCCCAGCGCTACCTGATCGTGTCGTATCAGCAGAAGATCGACGCGCTCACCCGCATCCTCGAAGTCGAGAACTTCGAGGGCATGATCGTGTTCGCCCGCACCAAGAGCGCGACCGAGGATGTCGCTGAGAAGCTGCGTGCCCGGGGCTATTCCGCGGCAGCGATCAACGGCGATATCGCCCAGGTGCAGCGCGAGCGCACCGTGAACCAGCTGAAGTCCGGCAAGCTCGACATCCTGGTGGCGACGGACGTCGCGGCCCGCGGCCTCGACGTCGAACGGATCTCGCACGTAGTCAACTTCGACATCCCCACCGACACGGAGTCCTATGTGCACCGGATCGGCCGCACCGGCCGTGCCGGACGTTCCGGCGACGCGATCAGCTTCGTGACTCCCCGCGAGCGTGGGCTCGTCAACGCGATCGAGCGTGCGACGCGCCAGCCGCTCACCCTGATGCAGCTGCCGACGGCCGAGGATGTCAACGTCACGAGACTTGCGCGGTTCGACGACCGGATCACAGCCGCGCTCGGACAGGCCGAGCGCATCGACGGGTTCCGCGACGTCATCGCCCACTACGTCCGCCACCACGACGTGCCGGAGGTGGATGTCGCGGCCGCACTGGCGGTCGTCGCACAGGGTGAGTCGCCGCTGCTGCTCGAGCCCGAGCCCGAGCGTCCGAAACGCGAGTACGACGACCGCGGCGACCGTGGCGACCGGCCCGGCAGATTCGACCGCGACGATCGCGGCGGCCGCCCGGAACGCCGGCCGCGGCCGGGCGGCGGCCGGATGGCGACCTACCGCATCGCCGTCGGCAAACGGCACCGGGTCGAGCCGCGGCAGATCGTCGGAGCCCTCGCGAACGAGGGCGGGCTCAGCCGAGGGGACTTCGGGGCGATCCAGATCCGTCCGGACTTCTCGCTCGTCGAGCTGCCGGCGGATCTGCCCCGCGACACGCTGGACCGACTCTCCGACACGCGGATCTCAGGCAAGCTCATCGAGCTGCGGCTGGATACCGGCGGCCCCGGCCGCGGACAGAGGGATGACGACGACCGGCCGCTCCGCAAGCCCCGGCACCGGGACTCGCCCGACCGCTGACCCAGCCTGCCCGGGCCTGGAGCGGCATCCGAACTTCGGAGAACGCGCCGGATGCCGGATCATTCCCTTTCCCGCGGGCCGAAAACCGTGCGACTCTCCGAACTTCGGAACGCCGGGCCGCGGCATCCGCCGCCTGCGCGGCCGCATCCGCCTGCGCGGCACTCGCCGCCTGCGCGGCATCCGCCCGCGCGGCCGCAGCCACCGGTCTCCACCCGGGTCCGAACTCCGGAGAGCGCGCCGAACATCGGAGCACCTCACCCCCGCGGGCCGAAACTCGGCCCGTTCCCCGAACTTCGGAACGCCGGCCCGCGGCATCCGCCGTCTCCACAGCCCTCAGCCGCCTCTCGGGCGCCGAACCTAGGATCGAGCCATGGCAGGATTCTGGGGCAGACGCAGGCGTGAAGAGCAGGAAGCACTGGCGGCACAGGACGCGGATCTCGCTCGACAGGCGCAGACCTCACTGGTGTCCGCTGACGAGCGCATTCGGGTCACCACCGACGAGCTGACCTTCGCTGAGCTGGAACTCGGCGTCGAGCCGACGGAGGACCTCCGCAAAGCCTTGGTGGCGGTGCGCACCCACCTCGCCGAAGCGTTCCACCTGCACCAGCTGAACCACGACGAGATCCCCGACACCCCCGAAGAGCTCCGCACGCGGAATGCGCGGATCGTGCAGCTCTGCGAGTGGGCCGAGGACCTCCTCGACGATCGCACCCACGCCCTCGCCGAGCCCATCGCCCGGGCCCGGCGCGCCCCCGAGATCATCGCGGGAGTCCGAGCGGATGCCGAGCGGCTCCGTGCGCGGCTCCCGCAGGCGCGCGAGACCGTCGCCCGGCTGGCGGCCCGGTACGCCGCAGACGCGCTCACCCAGATCGACGCGAACCCTTCCCATGCCGAGCAGCTGCTCGGGTTCGCCGAGCACAGCGCGTCGGTGTCCGAGCGCCGGCGGGAGGCCGGTCAGCGCGAGCAGGCGAATCTCGCTCTCGAGGCTGCCACCGAGGCGGCACGTCGCGCCGCGACGCTCATCGACGCGGTCGAGACGTTCGAGGTCGAGGCCCTCCGCGCCGAGTCGACCCTGTCCGCGATCGCCGAGGACTCCCGGCAAGACCTGGTGGTGGCCCGGACGGCCCCACAGGTACCCGCCGTCACAGCTGCGATGGCCGAGCTCGACGCGGCGCTGCACGCCCTCCCCGCCGCGGGGGTCAACACCGACCCGTTCACGCTGCTGACCCGGCTGCGTGAGGCGAACGGGGCACTGGATGACGCGATCGCAGCCGCCCACGAACGTGCTGCGCATCCAATCCCCCCGCTCGATCACGTCCGCCATGCCATCGACGACGCCGACCGCCAGCTTTCGGTCACACGGGACGTCATCGCCGGGCACCGTGGCTGGATCGGCGCCGATGCGCGGACGCGCCTGGCCGAAGCCGAGCGGATTCGCGTCGACCTCGACCGCTACCTCGGCACATCGGCCTCGGCCGCCACGATGATCGACGAGGACCACCGCGAGCAGGCGCTCGCGATGGCCCGACGCGTCGGCTTCCTGGCGAACGAGGGTCTTCAGCTCGCGCAGCGCGACATCGACGCCTCCCGTCCGCAGGTCGGTCCCGGTCAGTTCGGGCCGAATGCCGGCTGGGGCGGCGGCCGGCGCGATGGCGGCAGCGGCTTGAACGGCATCCTGGGCGGTTTCGTCATCGGCAGCCTGCTCGGCGACATCTTCGACGGCTGATGGGTCGATGCCGCGTAGCGGCGTTGAGGCGTCAACCCCCAAGGTCGTGCAGCCGGTCGAGCGGGCGTATCGAGATCAACGAACGCCGATATGCGGGTCACGCCGCACGCGGTCGCCGAGCCCGTCGAGTCTGCGCAGCCCTTCGACGAGGTGACCGCTGCTCGACCGGCCTCCCCGCCCAGCTCCGGCCGCGGACAAGGCGCGGCCGCCCCGAGCGAAGCCCGGCGCGGCCGTAGAAGAATGCTCGGCTCGCTACGACGCGAGCTCCTCGGGGGGCGCGGTCGCGGTCAGCGAGATGACGCCGTAGTCCCAGCCCTTGCGCCGGTAGACCACGCTCGGATGGTCGGTGCTGGCGTCGATGAAGAGGAAGAAGTCGTGGCCGACGAGCTCCATCCGGTCGACGGCGTTCTCGACGGTCATCCACTCCGCGCCGAACTGCTTCGTGCGGATCACGACCGGCGTGTAGTCCGCCTCGTCCTCGTTGCCGGTGATGATCGGGATCTCGCCCGTCGCGACCGCGCGCAGCACGTCGACGGATGCCGGCTGCACATCGATTCCCTCGATGGCGCCGCTGCCCTTCTCGTACTTGGCGCCGCGCGGGTGCTCGCGGGCGTCCACGCGCTTCTCCTTCGCGCGGCGGAGCTGCCCGCAGAGCTTGTCGACCGCCAGGTCGAGTGCGGCGAACTTGTCACCGTCGGTGGCTTCGGCCCGCACGAGGGGACCCTTGCCGGTGAGAGTCAGTTCCACAGTGTCGTCCTCGACACGGCCGTTGTGATACACGCGGTGCGTGACCTTTATGTCCACGCGCTGGGCGCGGGGCGCAAGGTGCTCGATGCGGGCGGCCTTGTCTTCGACGACTGTGCGGAAGCGATCGGTGATACCCACTCCCACGCCGACGATGCTGGTTTCCATCCCTGACCTCCTTGTTCCGGTCCACCCGGCCAAGGGCGGACCCTGAGTCGCCTTGTCTCCCCCACGGTAGCCCCGCACCCGCCTGGTGTCACCCATGAGTTTCGAATGCGTCGGCGGCCCCTCGGACGGGTCCCCGGCCCCGTCGCGGAGTCGCCGCGATCGTGGCCGCGCCCACCACGAGGGCGCCCCCCGCCCGCAGCGCGCGGGCTGCCTCGGCGAGTGTGGCGCCCGTGGTGACGACGTCGTCGAGGATGATCACCCGGCGGCCCGCGGCATCCCGCGCCCGAAGACTCGCCGCGACGTTCGCCCGCCGGCGACTCCTGTCGAGGCCGCGCTGATCGCCGGTCCGGCGCGCTGCGACCAGCAGCGGTGCGACCTCGAGACCGGCGCGGGCAGCCACGAGTTCGACCACCCGGTACCCGCGCCGCCGGAAGGCCGAACGGGACGTCGGAATGGGCACGAACACCGCCGTCGGATCCCCGATCGCCATAGCCGCCGCCGCGAGCGCAGGGGCGAGATCGCGGGCGAGTCCGGTGCGACCAGCCTCTTTCAACGCCCGCAGCACGCGGGCCGCCACGCCCTCGAAGCGCACGCCGCTCCACACCCGCAAGCCCTCGACGTCCTGCCGCCGCGGGTGGGGACGCAGTGCATCGGTGCAGGCCTCGCAGAGCCCGATGTCGGGCTCATCGCAGCCGGCGCACGAGATCGGCAGTACCAGGATGAGCGCCTCTGCCAGCGCCGCGCGCACGGTCGAGACGAGCCGTCGAACGACGTTCACAGCAAGACCCTGGATGCCGCCAGCCGCCCGAACCCGTCGTGTCCTGGGGTCTGTGGAGACGCGCCCCGACCGGCCGAGCTGAGGAGGAGCCCTACCCCTGCGGCATCCCCTGCTGCGTCGCGAGGACGAGAATTCCGGATGCCGTCTGCTGCCAGTTCGTGCCGCGTCGCACGTAGAGGAGTCCATCCTCGCCGCGCATCCGGACCGCGGACACCGCGCTCGCGCCGGCGAGCGATGCCATGCCCGCCGGCGCCGCGGTCGATCCAGCAGGCCCGCCCACGAGCTGCTCGGAGACCTGCGAGGTGTCGCCGGCGTGCGACAGCGCGCCGAGCGTGATGTCGTCGAGCCACGCCAGACTCACCCCGGTGCCCACCGCCTCGCCGAGCGCCACGGGGGCGCCGAGCCGCTTCGGGGTGCCGTCCGTCGCGCGGACCACGCCGGCGATCCACACCTGGGTGCTGCCTCCGGATGTGACCGTCGCGGCCATCCGCGCGCCGTCACGCGAGATGGCGATCGAAGACACCTCGGTGGCGCCCGGCCACGCGTCCGCGACTGCCACGGAGCTGCCGTTGGGCAGGTGGGCCGTAAGCGCACCGGGGTTGGACCGCGGCACGCTCCACACGGTGTGGAACTGGTCGATCGTCGGATCGACCAGGCCGGGCCGCGCGTCGACCCGGTCGGACGAGCCGTCCGCCCCCTGGCGCCACACGGTGCCGTCGGTGAGGCGCAGCGCAGCCCAGTCGCGGTCGGCGGTCACCTGGATCGACACCGGTGAGACGGTCTTCACGACATCGCTCAGTCCGGGCACGGGCTGGAGCTGCTCGCCCACGAGGAACCCCAGACCGTCCTTCGTGAGCACGAGCGACGGGCCGGTCACCCGTGTCGAGCGAACCGGCACGGGACTGGCGCTGATCGGCGTGGTGCCGACCGAGAGCTGGACCTCGACGACACCGGCCGTCGCCAGACTCGCCTGCAGCTGCGTCAGCATCCGATCGAGGGTGTCGGGTGGCACGGACAGCGCTGACTCGCTGAGATCGACGTGGGCGACGCCGGACGGGTCGACAGGCACGGACGGCAGCACCGTGACGCCCTGGAACGAGGTCGTCACCGAGTCGGCGAGCCACTCGCTCGGCGGCTTGTTGACGAGCGCTTCGGCGACGCGCGTCGCGGCGTTTCCGGTGGGGAACCAGCGCACATCCGGCACGAGGTAGCTCCAGGTCGGATCGAAGTACATGACCGAGTAGTGGTGGAACACCGTGGGGAACACATCACGGTCGAGCACGATCCCGTCACGGACCTGAGTGATGCGCCATTCGCCGTCGGCCTGCTTGGCGAGCTCGAACGGCAGGGATGTCGGCCCGCCTTCGGCCTGCTCATAGGCGCCCTTGTCGTCGACGGTGGCGACGGCCACGAGAGACAGTGACACCGAGCCTTCGGCGGCCGACGTGTAGACGCGATCGCCGAGCACGTCGACCGTGACGACCGCTGTGGGCTTCCACTTGTCGCGGATCTCGGGCGCGAGGAACTCCCGCGCCCGCTCCCAGGTCTCGGTCAGTCCCGGACCCGAGCCCGCGCGGATGAAGCCCTCGACGATCTCCTTCGGCGTCGCGCCCGGCTGCGGCCGATCGGGCAGGAACGAGAAGTCCGGGGGATTGGCGTCGGCGTCGGCCGGCAGTCCGGGATAGACCTGCCCGCTCGTGGGCAGTCCGGCGCACGCCGAGAGGACCAGCGCCACCGCGAGGACGACGACGGCCAGGATGCCGCGCCCGCGCCTCATTTCGCTCCCCCACGGGCAGGCTGGGCCGCATCCGCGGCGCTGCGCGCGGGATCGGCGCGCGCCACCTCGATCGGCTGGGTGAGGCCGAGAGCTTCGACCGCCGCGACGCTGTCGTCGCCGGGATCGGCCGGGATCGGCGATGGAACCGTCAGGCGCGTGCCCTGACGCGGCAGGGTGAGCACGAAGTGGGAGCCTCGTCCGAGCTCCGACCACACCGCCAGCTCGCCTCCGTGCAGGCGGGCATCGCCGAGCGCGATCGACAGCCCGAGCCCGGTTCCGCCGATCGTCCGCGTCCGCGAGGGGTCCGCGCGCCAGAACCGGTCGAAGACGCGCTCGACGTCCTGCGGCGTCATGCCGAGACCGTAGTCGCGGACGCCGAGCGCGACCGCCTGCTGGTCGCTGTCGACGGTGACGACGATCGGGCGTCCCTCGCCGTGCTCGATCGCGTTGCCGAGGAGGTTGCGGACGACGCGACGGACTCGCCGGGGATCCATCTCGACGGGCGAGTATCCGCCGGGGGCGACGAGGCGGACATCGGTGCCGTGCTGGTCTGCCAGCTGCTGCATGGAGGCGATGACGTCTTCGGCGAGGTGGGCGAGACTCGTGGCCTCCAATTCGAGCTGCACCGATCCCGCGTCGTAGCGGCTGATCTCGAGGAGGTCCGTGAGGAGCGTCTCGAATCGCTGCACCTGGGCGTTGAGCAGCTCTGCCGCTCGGGCGGTGGCGGGATCGAACTCGTCGCGCTGGTCGTTGATCATGTCGGCGGCGAGCCGTATGGTCGTCAGCGGCGTCCGCAGCTCGTGCGAGACATCCGACACGAACCTCTGTTGCACGAGCGACAGGTCCGCGAGCTCCTTGATCTGCGATTCGATGCTGTCGGCCATCGCATTGAAGGAGCGCCCGAGTGTCGCCAGCTCGTCCTCGCCGCGAACCGGCAGACGCACGTTCAGCTCGCCCGCCGCGAGCTTGGCGCTGGTCTCGGCCGCCTGCCCGATCGGCGTGGTCACGGATCGCAGCACGAACCATGCGATGCCGCTGATGAGCAGCACCAGGCCGACGCCGACGATCCACAGCGTCCCCACCACGAACCCCAGCGTCTGCGAGGCGTCTCCGAGGTCGTAGGCCAGGTAGAGCTCATAGCCGCCGACCTCGGGCACCTGCAGCTGCTGCCCGACCACGATCCCCGGCACGGTGCCGCCGATGCTCGGCAGCGCCACCGACTGCCACCACTGCTGATCGCCGTTTTCGCGCACCTGGGTGCGCAGCTGGTCGCTGATGATCGATTCGAAACGCGGATCGGTCGTGAAGTTCTGGGGCGCATTCGGCGACGGCGGACCGATGCGGAACGCCGCGATGATGTCGCTCGAGGCCTGCTGCGCCAGGGTCGTCCGCACCGCGGTCATCAGGTTCTGGATCTGCAGCCCGTCGCCCTGCACCGCAGCGTTGTCGAGCGTCGTCTGCGCCGCGGTGGTCGCGCGCTGCGCGTAGCCCTGCACCTGACGCAGGCGCGAGCCGAAGAGGTCGTTCTGGATCGCCAGCGCCATCCAGATGCAGGCGATGGCCACGGCGAGCGCGGTGAGCGCGAGCGTGATGAGGATCGTGCGGAATCGCAGCGAGCGACGCCACAGGCTGGCGACGTTCGCGGGCCACGCCCGCCAGTGGCGCCAGCCGTTCAGGGACCCGTGCGGTCCCGCGGTCCCCGCGCTCGCGGTCGCCATGGGCACCTCACACGACGGCGCCGGCGCGGTAGCCGACGCCGCGCACCGTCGTGACGATCCTGGGGTTGTCCGGGTCGAGCTCGACCTTGGCGCGCAGTCGCTGGACGTGCACGTTCACCAGTCGCGTGTCGGCCTTGTAGTGGTAGCCCCACACCTGTTCGAGCAGCATCTCGCGGGAGAACACCTGCTGCGGCTTGGCGGCGAGCGCGACCAGCAGCTCGAACTCGAGCGGGGTGAGGGCGATCGCGTCGTCGGCGCGACGGACTTCGTGTGCGGCGACGTCGACGGTGAGGTCCCCGATGCGCAGCATGTCGCTCGTCGGCTGACCGACGGGACGGAGCCGCGTGCGGATGCGGGCGACCAGCTCCTTCGGATTGAACGGCTTCACGATGTAGTCGTCTGCGCCGACCTCGAGGCCCTTGACGACGTCCGCGGTGTCGGCGCGAGCGGTGAGCATGATGATCGGGACGCCGGACTCGCCGCGGACCCTGGTGCAGATCTCGATGCCGTCCATCCCCGGGAGCATCAGGTCGAGCAGGATGAGGTCGGGACGCTCGGAACGCCACACGTCGACGGCCTTCGCGCCGTCGGCGCAGAACACCGTGTCGAATCCCTCGGTGCGCAGCACGATGCCGATCATCTCGGCGAGGGCGGTGTCGTCGTCGACAACCAGGATGCGTGAAGTCATCTAACGCGTTCGTCCTTTGCGCTTCCGCAGGGTGTCGGAGTGGATGCGCCCCCTGCGCTCTCCACAGAGTAATGGACACCCGCTGGGCGTGAGCCGAACGTGCCTGTGAGCGCGCCGAGCGGGGCCTCGCGGGTATGACACGATAGGGGCAAGCCCGAGGGGCGCGCGACGAACGCGGACGGCCCCACCCGCGAAGGGGATCCGATGCACGAGGGGATGCTGTGACCGCGTATCCGGCCTGGACGCCGGCGTCCCGACCAGGGATCATCCCGCTCCATCCGCTCGGCTTCGGGACGATCCTCGGCCGGTCCTTCGTCGCGCTGCGCCAGAACCCGCGCGTGCTGCTCGGCTTCGCCCTCGTCGTGCAGACGCTCGCGTACATCGTGCTGATCCTCGCTGTCGCGGGAGTGGCGTGGGCATCCTTCTCGCGGCTCGACACCGTGCGCTACGGAACCGAGGAGTTCGACACGATCATGGCCGGATCCATCGCGATCACGGCGATCGCGGCGATCGTGCTGGGCCTTGCGGCCGGCGCCCTGAGCGTCGTCGTGCAGGGCATCGTGGTCAACGAGGTCGCGCACGCGGCGGTCGCCGAGAAGCTCACGCTCGGCGGACTCTGGCAGGGCGTCAAGCCCGTCGCGTGGCGGCTCCTCGGCTACGCCTTCCTTCTCGTCATGGCCCTGCTCGTCGGCATCGGGGTCCTCGCCCTCGCCGTGGTGGGCATCGGCATCGTCGCGCCTGCGGGGGCGATCGCGCTCACCGTGCTGCTGGTGATCGCCGCGATCCCGCTCCTGTGGTGGCTGTCGACCAAGCTCCTGCTCACACCTGCGGCGATCATCCTCGAGCAGGCGACGATCCGCCGCGCCATCGCCCGCTCGTGGACCCTGGTGCGAGGTCGCTTCTGGGTCGCGCTGGGCGTCATCCTGGTGATCTCGCTCACGTTCAACGCGGTCGCGCAGGTGATCGGCATCCCCTTCACCCTGCTCTCGTCGGGACTCACCTCGATCATCGCGCCGACCGGAGCCCCCGATGTGTCCGCCTTCATCGGCGCCCTGGTCGTGCTCCTGCTCACGCAGATCGTGACGCTGCTGATCCAGGCGGTGGCCATCGTCGTGCAGTCCACCGCCACGGCACTCGTCTACATCGACTGCCGCATGCGCCACGAAGGGCTCGACCTCGACCTGCTCGCCTACGTCGAGAGACGGGATGCCGGTCACCCGGCGCTCCCGGATCCCTATCGCGAGCACATCGGGCGGGTGATCCTCGCCCAGCCGGCACTGGTCGGCTACCCGCTGCCTGCCTATCCGGCGGGCGGCGTGTACCCGCAGCCTGCCTATCCTCAGCCTGCCTATCCTCAGCCGCCGGACGCGCAGCCGGGATACGGTCCACCGTCGGGAGCAGCCGGACAGCCGACCGTTGCGCCGTCGGGAGCGGCCGGACAGCCGACCGCTCCGCCCCCGCCGGGATACCGGCACATCCCGGCGGCGCCACCCGCGTCTGCTTCACCCGCCGCAGATCCGGCCACGCCCGCGCCGACGCGCTGGGCGCCACCCGGGGAAGCGCCGGACATCGCCGGCCGCGAGTCACCGTGAGCCTGATCGCCATCGCCGGATCGTTCGCGCCGCGATGGGTCGATGCCGCGCTTCCGCTCACTCCCGACGGATCCGAGGGCCGCAGACTCGCCGAGCACGAGCTCGGAGATCCGGTGTACCAGGCGGCCCAACCCACCGTGATCGATCGCATCGCCCGGGCGGTCGCGCAGTTCTTCGAGCGGCTCTTCGACGTCCAGCTGAACGGCGGGTGGGGCTCGGCGTTCGCCGTCATCGCGTCCGTCGTGGTCGTGGTCGTCATCGTCGTCGCGTTCATCGTGTGGGGCGTCCCGCGGGCGGTGCGCCGCGCGCCCGCCGAGTCCGCCTCGCTGTTCGGCGAGGAGGAGGCGCGCTCGGCCGCCGAGCTCCGCAGCGCGGCGGCATCCCACGCCCTCAACGGCGAGTGGGATGCCGCGATCGTGCTGCGATTCCGCGCGCTCGCTCGCGGGGTGTTCGAGCGGGGGGTCGTCGCCACCCCGCCAGGCGCGACGGTTCACGCCTTCGCGCGGTCGGCAGCTCTCGTCTTCCCCTCGTCGGCGACGGAGCTCGAAGCGGCTGCGACGGCGTTCGATGACGTGCGGTACCTGCGGCGGCCTGGGACGGCCGAGCTGTACTGGTGCGTCGCCGATGTCGACGACCGCGTGACGAGTCTGCGAGCCACCGTGCCCGATCATGCCGGAGCCCCCGCATGACCACCGTCGCCCCTCCCCCGACGAGGCGCCGGAGCGTCCTCGGCTGGATCGCCGTCGGCGTCGTGCTGCTCGTGGTGGGCGGCATCGGCGCCGCGCTCTCGGGACTCGGGCGCTGGAACGAACGCGACGCGCTCGACCCCGACTCCGCCGGGCCGCTGGGCGCGCGCGCGCTCGCTCAGATCCTGCGACAGCAGGGGGTCGAGGTGATCGTGGCACGGGACCGCGGCACCGCCGCGGAGGAGCTGCAGGCCGGGGCGACAACCCTCGTGCTGCCGGACGCACCGGCGCTGTCGGATGGCGCGATCCTCGCGCTGACCCGGCGCGCCGCCGACGTCGTGCTGATCGAGCCGCGCTCGCGCACGCTCGACCTGCTCATCCCCGGCTCGAAGGCGGCAGGCGTCGCACCTGCCGACACCGTTGTCCAGCCTGAGTGCGAGCTGGCCGAGGCGGTGCGATCGGGGGCGGTCTCCACCGGTGCGGTCTATGCGCCGGGCGACTCCTCGGGCATGAGCTCGTGCTACCCCGCGGGTGGCGGATTCGGTGTGCTGGTCGCATCTTCCGTCGCGGGTGGCCCTGCCGACGGCCGAGTCGCGGCGCTCGACGGACGCGCGCTCCTGACCAACGAGATCCTCGCCGAGAACGGCAACGCCGCGCTCGGGCTGAACCTGATGGGCCGGCATCCCACCGTCGTCTGGTATGTCCCGGGGATCGCCGACACGGATCTGCAGAACGCCCATCCCTCGCTCGGACAGCTCACGCCCCCGTGGGTCAGCCCGGTGATCGTGCTGCTGCTCATCGCGGGGCTCGCGGCCGCCGTATGGCGCGGCCGGCGATTCGGGCCGCTCGTCACGGAGCGCCTGCCGGTGTCGGTGCGGGCGGCCGAGACGACCGAGGGCAGGGCGCGCCTCTACGCCAGGTCGCGTGACGCGCTCCACGCGGCCGACCAGCTCCGCATCCCGGCCCTTGCGCGGATCGGCCGCGCCCTGGGCCTCGGAGCCGGGTCCACCGCCGCCGAGATCGCGGATGCCGCGGCCGCACGGACCGGACTCGACCGTGCGGTGGTCCACGGCACGCTGATCCACGACATCCCCCGCGGCGACGCCGACCTCGTCGCCATCGACGCCCGCCTGCGGCACCTCGAGGACGCCGTCCACGCGGCCGTCCGACCGGAAAGGAACCCTCGATGACCGATCTCGCGCCTCCCCTCCCCCGGGACGACGCCGCGCTGCGCGATGCGATGAACCGCGTCCGGATCGAGGTCGGCAAGGCTGTGGTGGGCCAGGACGGCACGGTGACGGGTCTGCTCATCGCCCTGCTGGCGCGCGGCCACGTGCTGCTCGAGGGGGTTCCCGGCGTCGCGAAGACACTCCTGGTGCGATCGCTGAGCGCCGCGCTCGGTCTCGACACGAAGCGGATCCAGTTCACCCCCGACCTGATGCCCGGAGATGTCTCGGGATCGCTCGTCTACGACGCGCGCACCGGGGAGTTCCAGTTCCGCGAGGGCCCGGTCTTCACGAACATCGTGCTCGCCGACGAGATCAATCGCACTCCGCCGAAGACCCAGGCCGCGCTGCTCGAGGCGATGGAGGAGCGACAGGTCTCCACCGACGGCGTCACCCGGCCGCTGCCGGATCCGTTCCTCGTGGCCGCGACGCAGAACCCGATCGAGCACGAGGGCACGTACACCCTGCCGGAGGCGCAGCTCGATCGGTTCCTGCTGAAGCTCGTCGTCGACCTCCCGGCACGGGAGGCCGAGCTCGCGGTGCTGCGCCGTCACGCCGGAGGGTTCGATCCCCGCGACCTCGCCGGGGCGGGCCTTCGGCCGGTGGCGAGCGCCGATGAGATCCGAGCTGCGCAGCGGGCCGCGGCATCCGTCACCGTCTCGGACGACCTGCTCGGCTACGTCGTCGATCTCGCGCAGGCCACGCGCCGCAGTCCCTCGGTGCAGCTGGGGGTCAGCCCCCGCGCGTCTACCGCGCTGCTCGCCGCCGCGAAGGCGTGGGCGTGGCTCGGCGGGTACCCCGCCATCACGCCCGACCACGTGCAGACCATGCTCCTGCCCACCTGGCGGCACCGCATCCGCCTGCGCCCCGACGCCGAGCTCGAGGGCGTGTCGGTCGACGCGGTCCTCGGCTCGGTGCTGCAGCAGACCCGCGTGCCGATCTGACGCCGGGCGCGTCAGATCCGAAGAGCCCATGAGCAATCGCACGAGCATCTACGTCACCGGCCGGCTGCCGCTGCTGGTCGGTCTCGGCGCGGTACCGGTCGTGCTGCTCTCCGCCGCGGGGGTGGACGCGTGGCTTGCGGCGTCTGGCTGGGTGGTGCTGTGCGTGCTGGCGGCACTCGCGGATGCCCTGGCCGCACCCGATCCGCGAAGGGTGCGCGTCGAGCGCACCGCGCCGCGACGCGTGCTGCTCGGCCAGCCGGCTGCGAGCGAGCTGCGGCTGCGCAACGACGGTTCGAGGATGCTGCGCGGCCGCGTCCGTGACGCGTGGCAGCCGACGGCGATGACGTCCGCCGAGCACCCCCTGATCAGCATCCCGCCCGGCGAGAGCCGCGTGGTCACGATCCCGCTGCTGCCCCGCCGGCGAGGCGAGCTGACCTCCCGCTTCGTCGTCCTCAGGTCTGACGGGCCGCTGCGCATCGCCGGCCGACAGCTGCGCGTGGACTCGGTCGGCGCCGTGCGGGTGCTTCCGCCGTTCACGGCACGACGGCACCTTCCCTCCCGTCTCGCGCGGCTGCGCGAGCTCGACGGCAACACGAGCGTCCAGGTGCGCGGACAGGGCACGGAGTTCGACAGCCTGCGCGAGTACGTGCGGGGCGACGACGTGCGCTCGATCGACTGGCGGGCCACCGCCCGGTCCGCGACGACCATGCTGCGCACCTGGCGGCCCGAGCGCGACCGCCATGTCGTGATCGTCATCGACACCGGCCGGACCGCTGCGGCGCGGGTGGGCGACGGCGTCCGGATGGATGCCGCGATGGAGGCGGCACTTCTTCTCGCGGCCCTCGCCTCCCGCGCCGGCGATCACACCCACCTGCTGATGTTCGACCGCGTCATCCGCGCCCGGGTGAGCCGCGTGGAGGGACCCGCGCTCCTGCCGGCACTCGTGGACGCGATGGCGCCGGTCGAGCCGCAGCTCATCGACACGGATTGGGATGCCGCGTTCGCACAGGTGCGGGCGCTGACCTCGCGTCCGTCGCTCGTGGTGCTGCTCACGGCCCAGGACGCAGCGGAAGCGGCTCGGGGATTCCTCGGCTCGCTGCCGGTCCTCACCCGGCGCACCCATGTGCTGGTCGGAACCGTCACGGACGAGGCCGCGGCGCGGCCGGAGCGGCCGGACGCCGCCGAGGTCTACCACGCCGCCGCGGTGCAGCGCGCCGAGCGCGATGCCGCGGTGGTCGCCGCGGCGATACGCCGCGGCGGGGCGGAGGCGATCGCGGCCGACCCCGAGGCGCTCCCGCCGCGGATCGCGGATCGGTACCTGGCGCTCAAGGCCGCAGGCCGGCTCTGAGGGGATCGTGCGGGCTCTCGCGCCGATCGGACCGCCCGAGCGGCGCTCCCTGGGAAAGGCCTGTGGATGCTCTAGGCTCGGGCCGGGGTTCCCCCTCTGGCCCCGGATCACCTCGCGAAGGAGAAGCGCCCATGAGCGACCCACGCCCCGAGAAGCCGATTGCACCGACGCCTCTCGAACACACTCCCACCGCCCCGTCGACCGCGGCGACGCTCGTCGCCGAGGCGTTCGGAACCTTCCTGCTCGTGCTCGGCGTCGTCAGCACCGCCCTGTTCGCCGCCGGATTCGGCGAGGGCACCGACGCGGCCAACAAGGGCGTCGGCTTCCTCGGCGTCTCGCTCGCCGTCGGCCTGACGGTTGTGGCAGGCGCCTACGCCTTCGGCCCGATCTCCGGCGGCCACTTCAATCCCGCCGTCACGCTCGGACTCGCGGCCGCAGGCCGGTTCCCGTGGGCCAAGACGTGGGCGTACATCATCGTCCAGGTGATCGGCGGCGCGGTCGCCACGACGATGGTCGTCCTCATCGGCCTGTCCGGACCCGACAACTGGCTCAGCAACGCCGAGGACGGCGGATTCGCCTCGAACGGCTGGGACACCCTCTCGCCCGGCGGGTTCGGCATCAGCGCGGCGATCGTCGTCGAGATACTGTTCACCGCGCTGTTCGTCGTCGTCATCCTCGGCGTGACCCACCCCACGCGGGGCAATCCCGGCTTCGCGGGCCTCGTCATCGGCCTCACCCTGACGCTGATCCACCTCGCGACGATCCCGATCGACAACACCTCGGTCAACCCGGCGCGCTCGATCGCGACCGCGATCTACGGCGGCGGCGCGGCCCTGTCGCAGCTGTGGGTGTTCATCGTGTTCCCGATCGTCGGTGCCCTCATCGCCGGCTTCGTCTACCGGGCGCTCTTCGACAGCGCTCCGAAGACGGCCTGATGCACGCGGAAGCGGCCCGGTCATCGATCGACCGGGCCGCTTCGGCATGTCGGCGGGTCAGCCCGCGACGAGTGTCGGCGTTCCCGTCTCGTACTCGGTGAGATCGCCGGTCTCGCCTCGCCGGTGGGCACGACCCCCGACGACGAGCATGTAGACGAGGAACAGCGCGAGTGCCGCTGCGCCGATCCCGATCTTGATCGGCCACGCCCAGGGCTGCCGGGTGACGAATCCCTCGATCGTGCCCGAGATCGCCAACGCGATGACGAGCCCGATTGCGATCGTGCCGAGCGACCTCCCCGCCGCGGCGAGGGACTCTCCGCGCGACCGTGGTCCAGGGGCCACCCACGCCCAGAAGATCTGGAGGCCCGCGGCTCCCGCGACGAAGATGCTCGTCAGCTCGAGCAGCCCGTGCGGCAGGATGAACAGCGCGAAGACGTCGGCGTGGCCGAAGGCCGCCAGCACGGCCGCGGCGGTGCCCACGCCGACGGCGTTCTGGACCAGCACCATGAGCGGCCAGAACCCCGTGATTCCGAACATGATGCATTGCGCGGCGATCCACGCGTTGTTGGTCCACACCGTTCCGGCGAACGTCGCGGGCGCGTTGTCGCTGTAGTAGTGGGTGAAATCGTGCTCGGCGTACTGCTCGAGCCGCAGGCGACTGCCGAGGCTCGCCACGAGCGCCGGATCCTGCGAGATCCACAGCGCCACCACCGTGACGACCGCGATGAACCCGACGGCGATCGCGAGCGTGACCCAGCGCACACGGTAGAGCGCGGCCGGGAGCTGCAGCGCGAAGAACCGCGGAATCTGCCGCACGACGTTCTCGGAGGTCCCGGTGAGTCTGAGCCTCGCCCGCGCGAGGATCGTGGAGACATGGTCACCGTGGGTCGTCCGCCCTGCGGAGGTCTTCACATCGGCGAGGTCCGCCGATGCGGCCCGGTAGCGCGTCACGAGCTCGTCGATCTCGCGTCCCGAGAGGCGGCGTGCGCGGCTCAGTTCGTCGAGTCGCGCCCACTCGTCGCGGCGGGCGGCGGTCAGGGCATCGAGATCCATTTGGTTTACTGTACCCATGCCCGCCGAAGGTGCCGCCGCCCGTGTCCACGCGGTCGAGATCCATCAGGACGAGATCCTGACCGGCGAGGCGGTAGCCCTCGATGTGCAGCCCCTCGGGTACTTCCTGCGTGCGCTCGGCGTGCTCATCGACATGATCCTGGGCGTGGTCGTCTTCGTGCTGTTCGCACTCGTCAGCTCGTGGCTGATCGCGCAGGGACTGCTGGATGCCGCCGCGGTGCCGATCCTCACGATCGGCCTGATCGCGGCTGTGACGGTCGTGATTCCGACCGTCGTCGAGACGGCATCGCGGGGACGCTCACTCGGAAAGCTCGCCGTCGGGGGTCGCATCGTGCGCGCCGACGGCGGTGCCACCGGATTCCGGCATGCGCTCATCCGGGCGCTGGTCGGCGTCTTCGAGCTGTGGTTCACGGTGGGCGCCGTCGCCGCGCTGGTGGGAGCTTTCACCCCCCGTTCGCAGCGTCTCGGCGATCTCCTGGCGGGCACCTACTCGGAGCGCACCCGGACTCCGCGGCTGCCCGCCTACGCGCCGGGCGTGCCGCCCGTCCTCTCGGGATGGGCGGCGGGAGCGGATGTCGCGCGGCTGCCCGACCGCCTCGCGCGGCGGGTCGCCCAGTTCGTGGACCAGGCCCACAACCTGCAGCCCGCCCCTCGCATGCGTGTGGCGGCCTCACTCGCCGAAGAAGTCGCGCCACTCGTCTCGCCGGTCCCCGCCGTCGATCCGGAGACGTTCCTCCGCGCCGTCGTCGCGGTGCGGCGCGACCGCGAGCTGCGTGCTCTGCAGCTCGAGGCGCAGCGCGTCGCCTCGCTCACGAACGCGACGTCCGACGTCCCCCGGGATTTCCCCGAGCGGTGATCTGCACGGTGTCCCGGGGCGCTGATCAGTACCTGTACTGGTCGAGTTTGTACGGGCCGTCGACCGGCACGCCGAGATAGGCGGCCTGCTCCTCTGTCAGGGTGGTCAGCTCCGCCCCGAGCGCACCCAGATGCAGCCGCGCGACCTTCTCGTCGAGGGACTTCGGCAGCGTGTGCACCCCGACGGGATACGCGTCACGGCGCGTGTACAGCTCGAGCTGGGCCAGGACCTGATTGGAGAACGACGCGCTCATGACGAATGACGGATGCCCGGTGGCATTCCCGAGGTTCATCAGGCGCCCCTCGCTCAGCACGAGGACGCTGCGTCCGGTGGGAAGCCGCCACTCATGCACCTGCGGCTTGATCTCGACGCTCTCCGCGCCGGGCACCGCGGCGAGCCCCGCCATGTCGATCTCGTCGTCGAAGTGGCCCACGTTGCCGACGATCGCGAGGTGCTTGAGGCCGAGCAGATGCTCGACCGTGACGACGCGGGTGTTTCCGGTTCCTGTGATGAGGATGTCGACGTCCCCGATGACGGATTCGAGACGTGCGACCTGGAAGCCGTCCATCGCCGCCTGCAGCGCGCAGATGGGGTCCACCTCGCCGACGATGACGCGGGCGCCCTGTCCGCGGAGCGCCTCGGCCGCGCCCTTGCCGACATCCCCGTATCCGGCGACGAAGGCGACCTTCCCGCCGATCAGCACGTCGGTGGCCCGGTTGAGACCGTCGGGCAGCGAATGGCGGATGCCGTAGGTGTTGTCGAACTTCGACTTCGTGACGGAGTCGTTGACGTTGACGGCGGGGAAGAGCAGCTCGCCGGATGCCGCGAGCTCGTAGAGCCGGTGGACTCCGGTGGTGGTCTCTTCGGTCACGCCGATCATGCCGGCGGCGATGCGGGTGAACCGCTGCGGGTCATGATCGAGGCTCGCACGCAGGGTCTCGAGGATGATGCGGTACTCCGCCGAATCGCCTGCCGAACCCGCGGGAACCACGCCCGTCTTCTCGAACTCGACGCCCTTGTGCACGAGCAGGGTCGCGTCGCCGCCGTCGTCGAGGATGAGGTTGGGGCCGTCGAAGCCCTCGGCGGACCAGTCGAAGATCCGGTCGGTGCAGCGCCAGTACTCGTCGAGCGTCTCGCCCTTCCACGCGAAGACCGGCACGCCCGCGGGCTCATCGACGGTTCCCGTCGGGCCGACCGCCACGGCGGCGGCGGCCTCGTCCTGTGTCGAGAAGATGTTGCAGCTGGCCCACCGCACCTGCGCGCCGAGCGCCACGAGCGTCTCGATGAGGACGGCGGTCTGCACCGTCATGTGGAGGGATCCGGCGATGCGAGCACCGGCGAGCGGCTGAAGAGGTCCGAACTCGTCGCGCAGCGCCATGAGTCCCGGCATCTCGTTCTCGGCGAGGCGGAGCTGATGGCGGCCCGCCGCGGCGAGCGAGAGATCGGCGACTTCGAACGGGAGCGGACGGGCCGATGTCTCGGCGGTGGGTGTCTGCGGCATCCGCCCATTCTTCCACGGGGGTGCGGGCGCGCCGCCCGCGGCGTCCCCTGACCTTCCGGGTCCGCTCGTCAGAGGCGAAGCGTCTCGTGGCGGACGACGACCCAGCCCTTCGGCACCGAGAGCCGGTCGGTGTGGATGGCGCAGAGGTCGTGCGCGTGCGGATCGGCCGCGGCGCCGAGGGGCCCGACCGCGGCCATCTGGTCGGCGTAGTCGTACGTCAGCGTGGTCACGGCCTCGCGGGCGCATCCGACCTTGGAGCACAGTCTCTCTCGCATCGTGCCCACGCTATCCACGGTGGGGGTGCGAGCCGGGATGCCGCGCCGCGACGCCCGTAGGATGGGGCCATGGCATGGCGACGGGCGAAGAGCGCCGAGCCCGCGCGCCCACGAGTGTCGCGGCACGGCCGCCACGGCCGTGAGGGACGCAGCCCGGTCGTTCGGCCTCCCCTGCCGCCGCTGGACACCCGGGTCGACCGCTTCGACCTGGCTGTCGGCACCGCCGCGGAATTCCTCCGCTCCGCCTGGGAGGAGCTGCGCGACGTGAGCTTCGAGATCGCGGATATGCCGGCGGCGACCGACGAGGACGGCATCCCCCGCTGGACCGTGCTCTCGGACGAGAAGCGCATCATCCTCTACCGCCTTCCGATCGAGCGTCTCAGCCACCTGCATCGCGACGACGACCTGCACAGGCGGATGATGATCGAGGGATGCGTCTTCCGAGCCGCGGCCGAGTACCTCGACCGCGATCCCTGGGATCTCGGTCCCGAGCGATTCCGCTACTTCTGACCAACCCGTCGCCCGGACCACACCTTCTCGGCGAGGCCGCACGTTTGATCGCGCGATCCGGGTGGCTCGTCGAGAAGGGGTGGTTTCGCCGGAGACGACCAGCGCCTACGGGTACACCGCGATGGCCGGCGCCGCGGCATCCGCGGGCCATACCGGGAACCCCGCCAGCGCCCCGTCGCCGGTCAGTGAGAGTCCCGCCCGGATGCCCTTCGCGTCCGGCGCGAGCTCGTACACGCCGCCGGGCGCAAGCCGGACGGTCGTGGATGCGCGTGCCGGGACGGTCACCTCCAGCCGGAACGACCGGTCCTGCGAGGTCACCGCCACGACGGCCGGGTCTTCCGCCGCATTCACGAGTGTGAGCAGCGGCGGCGGCCCCGCCGGGGTCGCGAAGAGGCTCGGCACCGAGACGAAGGGGGATGCCGTGTACCAGGCGAAGTCGGAACCCGCGTCGAATCCGGTGGTCTGCCAGACCGCCGACACGACCGGCTGGTCGGCGGCGACCGCGACGTCGTATGTCCCCGCGGGCACTCCCCCCAGCTCGATCTCGGCCGGCTGCCCCGGCGCGAGGGGCACCTTCTGTGGCGCCACCGCGGGCTGGGTGGCTCCGACCGCGGTCACGGTCACCGTCGCCGTCGCCGGGGCGGCGGGTGAGAGCATCCGCAGCACGGTCGTCGCGTTCGACGCCCCTTCCGCGCCCGGAGCGGACGTCACCGTGACGCCTGCGATCGTCTGCGCCTTCTCGGGGGCGGACGCCGCACCGACCTGATCGACGCCGCCCGGGATGAGAGTGCGCGTGATGCTCGTCTGAAGCGAGGCGCGCACCGGCGCCCCCACCGCCGACACCCGGATGACGGGGGCGACCTCGCCGAGCGCGATCCCCCCGAGGGGGACGAACTCCTGAGTCCCCGCCGGAAGCGTTAGCTCGCCGCCCGGTGGCGTCTGGGCGCCGCTCGAGGTGTACGTCGTCAGCTGGACCGTCGCTGCCACAGTGCCGGGATTGGACAGGACGACGATGTCAGAGGCGCCGGTCGCCCCCGACCCGCCGACGAGCCAGGATTCGAGGAGCGGTGGGCGGCACGCGGATGCCGCGAACCCCGAGATGTCAGGGGCGGCGACTGTCGCCGAGCCCGAGGCCGCGACATCCGTCCTGCTGCGTCCGTGCGGCAGCCCGGTGAACACCGCCGGGCCCTCACCACCGGCCAGTGCGGGCGCATCCAGCCGGGTCTCGGTCGGCGTCTCGGCGGGGTCAGCGGCTCCGCTCGTGATCGTCTGCGCCGCGACGGACGAGATCTGCGCTGCGTCGGCCGGATCGCGCCCGACGGCGAGCAGTCCCCCGTCGCACACGATGACCGTGGCGGCGGGGGCCGGCGTCGCGGAGACCGAAACCGGCTCGCGCGTGAGGGTCGGCCACGGCAGCGACACGGCCGTGACGACCGCGATGACGGCGACTGCGGATGCCACCGTCGCTGCGAGGATGCGGGCGCTGGTCGTGGCCCAGCGGAAGATGCGCCGATCGCTCATCTGCCCTCTCTCCAGTACGGCCCGACCACACGGGGCGTTCTGCGGGCAGCCCGGCGGGAGGCCGCCGTCGGCAGGGCGAGCAGCAGCGCGATCCCCACCACGACGAGCTGCACGACGGCGATGAGGCGAGCGATGGTCTGGATTCCGGTGCCGGCCTCGGGCCGGGCGGCCACCGCGGTCGTGACACGCCAGAGCGTCCCCTTCGCGGTGTCGCCGACGGCATCGAGCGCCTTGCGCTGGTTCAGCGATGTCGAAGCCGACAGACGCATCGCGCGCGAGGCATCCGACTCCGGGGCCGCAGCCGGGGCGAGCAGCACGAAGCGGATGCCGCGTCCCGCGAGGCGGGCGACGACATCGTCCGCCGAGCTCGCCACGAGGTCCGCCGTGAGCTCTGCGACCTCGACGTCCTGCGGGGTGGGCGTGGTGCTGGTGGCGATGATCGTGGCCTGGCCGTCGAGCGTCTCGCTGCCGCCCCACACCACCACGGATGACACCCCGCCGGCGTTCTGCGGAGTCAGGACCATCGTCCCGACATCCTGGTCCTGATGTCCCTCGGCCGCCACATACGCCGGAAGCGTGCTGACCGGTCCGTTCGTGACGAGCGCGACTCCCCGCGCCATCGAGGTGAGGGCCGGCACCGCCAGCACGGCGATCGCCACGCACACCGCCGTCGCCGCGAGGATCCTCGCGAACCGCAGGCGCGGCGCGAGGCCCGCGTCGAGCGCCACCAGGGCACCGCCCAGCGCTCCGAGCCATGCGAGACTCAGCCCCGTTCCCGGCCACACGGGCACTGAGGCGGACTCCGAGAACGACACCTGGATGCCGACCACCGCGAAGGCGGTGGCAAGCCCGAGGGCCGTCACGACGAGCATGGCGATGCCGGCGGCCCAGCGCTGAGTGAGCGGCGCGATCAGCGCGAGCAGCGCCAGCGGGGCGGACAGGAGTGGCACCCACCATGTCGGGCCCTGCGGCAGCAGCACCGTCCAGCCGGCGAGATCCGGCGTGGGTATGCCTGCGGCGAGCAGCGCCCGGCCGGCCGGATCCGGACCGACCTGAGGTCCCGCCCACGGCACCCCGGGGTCCGCAAGAAGCCCCCACAGGTCGCGGTGCGCACTCGCGTGCCACAGCAGGGGGGCGGCGAGTGCGAGCGACGGGATGACGGTCCACACCAGCCGCGCGACCCCGAACCCCGCTCGAAGGACGATCGCGAGGACGATGGCGGCTGCCCACAGCACCCCGAGGGCCGGAGCCAGCGAGGGAGCGCACGCGAGCACTGCTGCCAGCAGCAGGGATGCCGCGCCCGCCCCGGCCCAAGATCGATGGGCCACCGACCCGGCGTAGAACAGCCACGGCAGCATCAGATGCGTGATGACGGCCGGTGGGCGACCCTGCGTGAGCGCCATGAGGAGCGTGGGAGCGAGAGCCCAGACGATCCCGCCGGTGAGCCGCAGGCCCGACCGCTCGGTCACCCGCGTGGCGGCGAACCAGCCACCGAGCGCGGAAAGCGGGAGCGCGAGCACCCACAGCACCACGATGGCGCGCGACGGCTCCCACGGTGAGAGCGAGCCGAGCAGTGCCATGAGTGCGGCGAACGGATCCGCCGGGCCGATCGTGTCGATCCCGAGGGCGCGCTGTCCGTAGGCCGCATCCGCCCAGAGCTGCGCGACGGTCGATCCGAGGGGCTGCAGCGCGCCCCCACCGAGAACCGACCAAGCCAGCAGGGCGGGGAACGCGGCGATCGACACCACGAGCGCGGCGAGCACCAGCCAGGCGCCGCCGCCCGAGAAGAACCGCAGCTCGCCGCGACGGTACCCGCCCGGGGCTTCGTCCGGCTCGTCGTCTAGCGACTCGCGGAGCTCGGACCAGCCGATGCGAAGCGGCGCGAGCTGGGCCCACGTCGCCTTCCGGCTCCTCGACAGCCGCCGTCGCGCCCGGGCGACCGCCCCGAGCCGCACGAGCGCGACGACGGATGCCGCCCACTCGGGACCGATGAGACCGGGCTCTTTGCGCACCAGGGCGAGGATCGAGCGCCAGAGCGCGAGCGGCAGGATCGAGAGCCAGTGCAGCGGCACCGCGGGAAGCGGTGCGTACACGAGCCGGCGGTGCAGCTGGGCGGCACGCGACGAGTACGCCCGCCGGCGTCGGCGCTGCGCGGAGAGGTCCGCGGGCGGACCCGCTACCCCGTCTCCGGCCACCGCCACGAGGGCGCCCGGCACCAGGGACACCCGGGCGCCGGCGAACCGCGCACGCACCCCGAGGTCGAGGCCCTCGTCCGCGCCGTCGAGCGCTCGGTCGAGGCCGCCGACTTCCCGCCAGGCGTCGGCGCGCACGAGGATCCCTCGCACGTCGGCACCCATGACATCCTCGCGACCGTCGTGCTGGCCCTGGTCGAGCTCGCCGTCTGCCAGCTCGACGGTGCGGCCGAAGCCCGTCATCGTGACGCCCAGCGAGACGATCTCGGTGCGGTCGTCCCACCGCACCAGCTTGGGTGCGACGAATGCGACGGATGGCGAGAGCTCGAGCGATCCGGTGAGCCGGCTCAGCGCCTCCGGCTCGGGCGCCGTGTCCTGCGCGAGCAGCCACACGGCGTCGCCGTCCAGTCGCGGTGCGACCAGGGCGACCGCGGCAGCGAACCCGGTCGCCGCGGAAGCGGTGACGACGGACTCTGCCGTCGACGACGCCGCGACCTCCGCGAGCGTCGCGTCGGCACCGCATAGGACGAGCGTGAGGACGTCGACCGGCCGCGTCTGCCCGGCCACGGCCGCCAGCGTGCGCCGCAGATGAAACGCTGCAGGGGTGCGGCCATCGGGGCGAACGACGAGGATGGCGTGGACTCGGGGCGGCATGACGTGGTCAGCCTAGGCGCGCCTATCCGGCACCTGCCGGTGTACGCGCCGCCGGTGCGAGATCGGCGGCAGCGCCTGGACCGAAGGCTCGGTCAGCCGGCGCGGCGCTTCAGCTTGCGCCGCTCGCGCTCGCTGAGACCACCCCAGATGCCGAAGCGCTCGTCGTTCTGCAAGGCGTATTCGAGGCATTCCCCCCGCACGTCGCACGACGAGCAGATGCGCTTGGCATCTCGCGTCGAGCCGCCCTTCTCGGGGAAGAAGGCCTCGGGATCGGTCTGCGAGCACAGCGCGTCGGTCTGCCAGGACAGCGGATCGTCGTCGACCTCGAGAGGCCGGCGCACTCCTGGCACACCGAGGTTGACCGGATCGACGAACCAATTGTCGGGAACGCCGGAACGGTACTGCGATGCCGTCATCTCGTTCTCCCCCCGTGAGCCCCCTGCACGCGGGTCCGCGTGTTAGGAGTAATTACACCCGTGTAGTTCGCCGAGGTCAAGTCGCGGATACTAAAGCCTCAAGTCCCTCTTGAACCTTCACGACGCGCCCTCGGCGTGTCGCACTGTGATAACGCTCAGGTGGGGAACCGCGCGTCAGCGCCCCGGGACGGCGATGAAGACCTGGCCGTCGCCCTCGACGCGCAGCGTGCCCTCGTCGGGCGTCACCAGCACGGCGTCGCCCGGCCGCAGCGACACGGAAACGCCGCGTCCCCCCGCAACGGTCACCGCACCGGCCGTGGCGAGCGCGATCGCGACGCCCTCGATCGCCACACGGACGGGCGTCACGCCGCGGGGCTGCGCGACCAGGAGCGCGAAGTCCGCCACGGGCACCGCGAAGCGGACGAGACCCGGAGCCACCTGCTCGGGCTCGACGAGCGGAACCGGGCCGGGCTCCGCGTCGAGGATCGCAAGAAGCTCGGGCACGTCGATGTGCTTGGGCGTGAGGCCCCCGCGCAGCACGTTGTCGCTCGCGGCCATGATCTCCACGCCCAGTCCGCTCAGATATCCGTGCAGCACCCCTTCGGGCACGAAGAGGCCGGCCCCGCGCGGGATCGTGACGAGGTTCATGAGCATCGCCACGAGGATCCCGGGATCGCCCGGATACGCGGCATCCAGTTCTCCGACGAGATCGAACTCTGGCTGGAATTCGTCCGAACGCGCTTTCGCGGCCGCTGCGATGATCGCCGGGGCCGCCGCCCGGCCGGCATCCGACAGGGCCCACCCGACGGCGGCGCCGAGATCGGCATCCCTGCCGTCCAGCCGCTCGGCGAGGGCATCGGCTGTCGCGCCCACCGCAGCCAAGAGGCGACGGGTGGATTCGACGTCGCGGAGTCCGGCGAGCGCGCGGAACGTCTCGCTCAGCGCGACGATCAGTTCGGGCTTGTGGTTCGCGTCGCGGTAGGTCCGCTCGGGCGCGTACCGGGGGATTCCAGCCGCCTCTTCGCGGGCGAATCCCGCTTCGGCCTGCGCTGTCGAGGGGTGGACCTGGATGGAGAGGGGGGATGCCGCCGCCAGCAGCTTCAGGAGGTACGGCAGGTGCCGAGGCAGGCCGAGCGCCGCACCCTCGTCGGCGATCCAGGCGTCCAGCGTCCGACCGCCGGGGGTCTCGGCCGGATCGCCCGGGTGATCGCCGAACCAGACCTCGGCCTCGGGGGCGCCGGAGGGGGTCCGTCCGGTCAGCTGCGGGATGAGCGTGGTCGATCCCCAGTCGTAGTCGCGCGGTTCGTTCGAGAGGGGTACGAGCATGCCCACAGCCTAAAGTCCCAGCCGGCACCCGGTAGCCTGAGTGCACGATGGCCGTCTACTCGAAGCACCCGGCATCCGCACCTCCCGAGGCCCCGATCCGCGAGACGACGGGCCACCTCATGATGCGCGCGTGGTGCATCTTCGTGCTGTTCATGGCGCTGTCGACCACCGCCTGGGTGAACGCGTTCGGAACCCCGGCGACGGTGGTCATCACCATCGCGGGCGGCGTCCTCTCCGTGGTGCTGTGGATCGTGATGCGCCCCCACGTCCAGTGGCGCCGGCTGCCGTGGTTCGTCATCGCCTACGTGCTGTGGGCGACGCTGTCGCTGATCTGGACCGCCTGGCTGGAGGCGACCGCGCTGACGCTGCTGCTCCTGTACATCACGACCATCCAGGCGCTGTTCATCGGCACGGTCCTCACCTGGCGCGAGTTCGTGCGGGCCCTCGCGTCGGCCCTGAAGTGGGTCATGGCGCTCTCGCTGGTGTTCGAGGTCTGGGTGGCGGTCTTCGTCAGGGTTCCGCTGCTGCCGGGTTTCGTCCCGCGCGTGGATCCCGTGGATCCGATCTTCTACTGGTCGCGCGGCAACCTGTTCGGCTCCGGGCGCATCCAGGGCATCATGGGCAACGCCAACCTGCTCGGCCCGGTCGCACTGCTCGCGATCATCGTCTTCTCGATCCGCATCGCCATGGGCGCGCCGCGCAGAACGCTGCTCGCCGCGTGGATCGCCCTGTCGGGGTTCCTCTTCTTCCGTGCGTCGTCGGCCACGGCGTATGTCGCGGCCGTCGGCGTCGCGGTCGTCCTGGTGACGGTCCTGCTGATGCGGCGCGCCCGGCGGCCGGGCGAGCGCACGAAGTATTACATCGGATACGCCATCATCGGTCTCGGGGGCGTGGTCGCGCTGTGGCTCCTTCGCGGCGAGATCTTCGCGACGCTCGGCCGCAGCTCGGATCTGACGGGCCGAGAGACGATCTGGGCCGCGGTGCTGGAGCGAGCCGCCGAGCATCCGGTGATCGGCTGGGGCTTCGCCACTCCCTGGGTGCCGTGGGATCCCGCGTTCGACGGCTGGATCATCGACCACCACCAGACGGTCATGCAGGCCCACAACATGTGGGTGGACGTGTATATGCAGCTCGGCATCATCGGGCTGATCATCATGGGACTGGTGTACCTGGCGGCCGTATGGAGGTCGTGGTTCTTCGCCGTCGACCGCCCGCGCTGGGACCTGCGCGAAGACCGGCCCTACTCGCCGATCACGCTGCTGCCGACCCTCACCATGGGCATTCTGCTGGTCCAGGGCCTTGCCGAGTCGGCGCCGCTGCTGGGATGGGGATGGCTGCTGCTCGTCCTGTTCGCCTACAAGATCAAGCAGTCGCCCCACGTGGGTGTCGGACCCGCGGAGCAGAGCGTGGCGATCGAGCGGGGCGAGCTGACGAAGCGGGTGTCGTGACATCCGCGCCGGGACGGGCGGCGCGGCCCGGGTGGCTGAGCACCCTGCTGGCCTCGGCGTCGTTCGCCCGCGCCTACACGATCGCCGTGCTGGGCGCGGTGTTCTCGTCCTACGCGATCGAGCGCGTCGCAGGGCACGTGACGTACGTTACGATCATCGTCTCGCTGTGCCTGATCGGCGCCGCCGTCCTGGTCGCCCGCCGGCGGGAGGTCGTACTGGTGCGGCTGGTGCCTTCGACGCTCCTGGTGTTCCTCGGGTGGGCGTTGGCGGCGGTGTTCTGGAGCTACGACACGACCGAGTCGTTCTGGAGCTGGGTCGCGACGGCCGCACTTGCGTTCCTCGCCGTCGTCATCGGCCACGTACGCGACACGCTGCAGACCGCGCGGGCGCTCGGCGACGTGCTGCGGGTCCTCCTCGCCATCTCGCTCGCGGTCGAGGTGCTCTCGGGCGTGCTCCTGGACATGCCGTTCCAATTCCTGGGCGTGCAGGGCGACATCGCCGAGTTCGGGCCGATCCAGGGCATCTTCGGAACCCGCAATCTGCTGGGACTCGTCGCCATCCTCGCGCTCATCACGTTCCTCATCGAGTACCGGACGCAGTCCGTCCGGCCGGGTGTGTCGTTCGCGTCGGTGGTGCTCGCCGGCACGCTCGCCACGCTGAGCGACTCGCCGACGGTGCTCGTCCTCGCCGTCGGCGTGGGCGCCGCCGTCGGCGCCCTCGCGCTCGTGCGGCACACCCGCGCCGAGCAGCGGGCTCTGCTGCAGTGGGCGCTCGGCGGACTGGTCGTGATCGCCGGCGTCGTCGGCTACGCCGCCCGGCATCAGATCATCGCCTGGCTCGGGGCCGGCACCGACTTCTCGATGCGCGTCAGCCTCTGGAACAAGATCGCCGAGTTCCTGCGTGTGCGACCGGTGCAGGGCTGGGGATGGTTCGGCCCGTGGAACCCGTCCGAGGTGCCGTTCAACCTCATCAACTTCCAGTTGCGGGCGAACCACGCGACGGGTCTGAACGCCTACTTCGACGTGCTGCTCCAGCTGGGCTGGCTGGGCCTGATCCTGTTCCTGGCATTCGCCGGGGTGGCGCTGGTGCGCTCCTGGCTGGATGCCTCCGAGCGCCGATCCGTGATCTACGCCTGGACGCCGCTCATGCTCATCGCGCTGCTCATCGACTCGATGTTCGAGAGCTTCACGCTCGCCGGCCTGGGGTGGCTGATGCTCGTGCTGCTCGCCGTGCGCGCCGGCAAGTCCCGCTCGTGGCGCGAGCGGATGGGCGGCGACAGCGATGGGAGCAGTGGCCTCCCGAATGCGGGCGACCCGGGATGACCGCCTGCCATCGGCCGGTCTGTGCGGTCGGCGCGAGACGGCGCGCTGCTCAGGCTTGCGCACCCGGGCACTCAGCGAGACGGGCGCCACGGCAGGGTAGGATTCTCAGGCCATGCCCCTCGCAGCCGACAGCCCCCAGATGACGTCGACCCCAGCATTCGATCCCGCAAGCGCCACCATCGCGATCGTGACCTACAACCGGTCCGGTCTGCTGACGCGTCTGCTGGAGAGCATCATCGTGATGGATCCGAAGCCCGGTCACGTCGTGGTCGTGGACAATGCGTCGTCGGACGACACGACGGTGGTCGTGGAGTCGTTCCGCGATCGGCTCGGCACCGAACTCGTCTACCAGCGACTCGAGACCAACACCGGCGGCTCCGGCGGCTTCAGCGAGGGCATGCGCGTCGCCTATGAACTCGGCTCCACGTGGATGTGGCTGATGGACGACGACGTCGAAGTCCTCCCCGATGGACTCGCGAGGATGGGCAAGTGGGCCCAGCGGTTCAAGAGCATCCAGGGGCGTCGCTATGACTACGACGGCAGCGAGTTCTACTGGCAGTACCGCCTGTCGATCCCATTCGGCATCCCCATCCCGTTCGCACCCGCCGGCTTCGACGACTCTGGATACCGGGAGATGAACTCCGGCTGCTTCGAGGGGATGTTCATCCACCGCGACATCGTGCAGCAGGTGGGCCTGCCCGATCCCCGGTTCTTCATCTATTGGGACGACTCGGTGTACGGCTGGCTTGCGTCGCGCAAGACCACGGCCGTGATCGTCGATGAGTTCGTGCTGCGGCGAACGCGTGAGATCCGCCAGTGGGACATGGGGATCCGCCACCTCAATGCCTCGAGCGACGCTTATCGGTACTACATCATGCGCAACCGCGGCCACATGAAGCACTACTTCAAGGTCAACGGCTCCTACCGCCCTGTGCGGTTCTTGCTCGGCTCCGTGCTCACATTCGCGAAGGAGCTCGTCCGACTCGTGTTCGTGGAGCGGAAAGTGCGCGGAACGAGCAACCTGTGGCGGGGAGTCCGCGATGGACGCCGCATCTGGGCGGACGCATCTTGGCAGCCGATGCCGCCGCTTGCAGAACCCGCCACCTGACATCCAGTGATCCTCTGTGAAGAGGGCACGGCGGGACACCGGGTCGAAATCCCGTGCGTCGCCTGATGCTTCGTGTTCCGGTTGGCCGGTGACCCTGTCGTCTTGCGACGCGCGGTCAGTGGCTGCGAGGGCGGGGACGAACTCGACGCGCTCACACGTTGTAGTCGGCGTTGTAACGGTCGAGCACGTCGGCGATCGGGGCGTCCATCGCCAGGCGACCCTTGTCGAGATACAGCCCCCGCGTGCAGAAGCGGCGGAGGTCGCGCTCGCTGTGGCTGACGAAGAACAGCGTCCGTCCGTCGGCGAGAAGCTCGTCGATCCGCGTGTAGCACTTCTCGCGGAAGGCCTTGTCGCCCACCGCCAGCACCTCGTCGACCAGGAGGATGGGCTCTTCGAGCTGCGAGACCACCGAGAACGCGAGCCGCACCTTCATGCCGTTCGAGAGGTGCTTATAGGGCGTGTCCACCGATTCGGCCAGCTCCGCGAAGTCGATGATGTCGTCGAAGCGGCGCGCAACCTCGGCGCGCGGCATCCCGTGCAATCCCGACGCGAGCCGCACGTTCTCGCGGACCGTCAGATCGCCGACGAACCCGCCGGTGATCTCGATGAGCGGAGCGACCCCGCCGTTGACCGCGACGCGCCCCTCGTCCTGGATCAGCACGCCGGCGACGAGCTTCAGGAGCGTGCTCTTGCCCTGGCCGTTTCGTCCGACCACGCCGATCGACTCACCCGGTCGCACGTTGAAGCTCACGTCGCGCAGCGCCCAGAACTCGCCGGGCTTGGAGCGGCGCGAGGAGTCTGCGAACAGGTCCTTGAAGCTGCGCCGTCCGCGACGGTTGCGCCGGAAGCGGACGCCGAGGCCCGACACCTCGATCGCGGGAGCCGTATGTGCCATCAGAGCTCCTTGAGGACGGGACGCTCGAGGCGGCGGAACGTGAAAAGGCCCAGCGCCAGGAACCCCGCACTCATCAACGCGGCCACGACGACCGCGAACGGGTCCCATTGGTCGGGGAAGAACCCAACGCGGTAGAGCGTGAAGATGCCGAACAGCGGGTTGAACGCCGCGAGCGGCTGGAGGGCGGCAGGCAGATCGGGGGCACCGTAGATGACGGGCGACGCATAGAACAGCGCGCGGAGGATGAGCGCCGTGGTGCGCTCCAGATCGGTGTACAGCACGCAGAGCGGTGCGACGAGCAGACCGAGGCCGACGAGAAGCATCACCTGCATGAGCATGCCGACCGGGAACAGCAGGATGCCCCAGCCCACGCTCGCGCCGCCCGCGATGCCGAAGATCACGAGCACGGGCAGCGAGCACACGAACTCGACGCCCTTGCTGAGGACGATCCGGTTCACCCAGATCGACCGCGGGATGGCCGTGGACCGAACGAGCCGGGCATCCTTGTTGAACGCCCGCGTGAAGTCGGAGACCGACGAGTTGAACCAGGTCCACGGCAGAAGCGCGCTCATCAGGAAGACGATGTACGGCTGCTCCCCCGCACTGCGATCGAAGATCTGCGTGAAGACGAACCAGTAGATCGCACTCATCACGAGCGGATCGAGCACCGACCACAGGTAGCCGAGGGCGCTCGTCGAGTACCGGACCTTGAGATCGCGGGCGGACAGCAGCCACAGCGAGTGGACATAGCGCTGCGGCGAGCCCGGGGCGCCGACGGTGGCTGTGGTCACCGTTCGAGTTTAGTTGCCCGGCGCGCTGGTCCCCGGCTCGGAGACGCAGGCAGCCGACGTCGTGATCGGGCGCTCTCACGCCCGCCGCGAGATCGCAAGGTAAACTTCAGTCCGCCTCGGCGCCCGCCGTCCAACCCCGGAGAACTCCACTTGGCTCACGTCCTGCACAACGTCGTCTTCCCGCTCGATCGCGACCCCGATCTTCTCCCGCTCTATGCCGACCCCGAGACGTGGTCTGTCATCGACGACGAGCCGGTGCGGGTCTCGAACGTCGCGCACCTCGGCAACGTCCTCGGTCGACACCGGGCGCGCATCGTCGCCGGTCGTCGCGTCTCGTTGGGCACCTACTTCAACGCGTTCCCGGCGTCTTACTGGCAGCACTGGACGCCCGTCCGCGAGGTCAGGCTCACGGTGCGAACCTCCGGCTCGGCAACCATCCTCGTCTACCGCTCGAACGGCTCCGGGGTGCGCCAGCGCATCGACTCCCGCGAGGTCTTCGACAACGTGACGACGACGTTCGACCTGGTCCTGAACGAATACAGCGACGGCGGATGGATATGGTTCGACATCGTCGCCGACGCGGAGGACGCGATCTTCGAGGGCGCCGAATGGACCACAGAACTCGACCCGGTGCGGTCCGGCAAGGCATCGCTGGGAATCACCACCTACAACAAGCCCGAGTACTGCATCTCAACACTGCAGTCCCTGGCAGAGGCGCCGGACGCACTGCAATTGATCGACCGCGTATTCGTCATCGACCAGGGTGACCGCCGGGTAGACGAGGAGCCGGAGTACGCCGATGTGTCGGCCGCACTCGGCGAGACGCTGCAGATCGTCACTCAGCCCAACCTCGGCGGGTCAGGCGGTTTCGCCCGTGCCATGGCGGAGACGCTGGCGCGACCTGAGAGCGAATTCGTCCAGCTCCTCGACGACGACGTGCGCATCGAACCGGAGTCGGTGCGCCGGTCGATCGTGTTCGGGAGGTACGCGACCGAGCCGACGATCGTGGGCGCCCACATGTTCGACCTGCTCGATCGCCCGCGCCTTCACGCGTGGGCCGAGGTGGTGGACGAGCAGCCTTTCATGTGGCGCACGGTCTACCAGGAGAAGATGCCGCACGATTTCAGCATCGCCAATCTGCGTCAGACGCCGATGCTGCACATGCGACTGGATGCGGACTACAACGGATGGTGGATGTGCCTCATCCCGGTCGACACGATCAAGAAGATCGGTCTGCCGCTGCCTGCATTCATCAAGTGGGACGATGCCGAATACTGCATCCGTGCGCGCGACGCCGGGGTGGCGACGGTCTCGATGCCCGGGGTCGCGCTATGGCATGTGTCGTGGGTGGGCAAGGACGACTCGATCGACTGGCAGGCATACTTCCATGCCCGCAACCGGATTGTCGCTGCGCTGCTGCACTCGAATGCACCCAGAGGCGGGACGCTGCTCCGGCACAGTCGCCGCCTGGATCTGAAGCACCTCATGATGATGCAGTACTACCCCGTCGCGCTCCGGCATCGCGCACTGCGAGACATCCTGTCCGGTCCGGAGCACATGCGCTCCAACCTCGCGACAGCCATGCCGGCGGCGCGAGTGCTCGCCAAGCAGTTTCCCGAGACCGTGATCCAAAGAGAGGTCGGAGTTCCCTTGCGATCCCGTAAGGGCCGACAGGTGTTCAAACGACTGCGAAAGGGCGTCTTCGACAGCCCTTCCGGCCTGCGCCTCCGCCTCTTCACACTGACGACACTCGTCTCCCATTGGCTTCACACACCGCGCCCCGAGAACCTCGCTCAGCCCGAGGTCGAGTTCGGCAAGCACGACGCGCACTGGTGGCGAGTCCCGATCTACGACAGTGCGCTCGTCAGCGCCGCAGACGGATCGGGCAAGAACATCTACACCCGCGACCGCGCGAAATTCCGCAGAATGCTGGTGGACAGTGTCCGCTTGCACCGCGAGCTGAGAAGGAAATGGCCGGCACTCTCGGACCGCTATCGCGCAGCACTGCCGGAGCTGAGCTCACGCAGCTCCTGGGAGGGGACCTTCGCAGGCACCCGATGACGGCCGGACCAGCAGCGGGCTTCAACCTGGGGTCGTCCCAGGTGCGATGGCGCAATCCGAGCGCCACCGGCGGCGGTGAAGTCGGGGCACCGAATTCTCGATGGCGATCGCACCCTTTCATGGCGCCCCCGCCACGCCATGTATCCTTGCAAGGTTGCCCATCACTCCGCAGGAGCTCACAATGTCATTCGAAAACGACGCCGTTGTTGTCGGCGGAGGCGGCCACGTGGGACTGCCGCTGGCGATCGCGCTCGCGAGCCGAGGTCGGCGCACCGTCGTCTATGACGTTTCGCAGTCGGCTGTCGACCACATCCTGGCGTCGCGGATGCCGTTCGTCGAGCCAGGCGCAGAGGCCATGCTCTCGGACGTCGTCTCGAGCGGGATGCTCACGGCTTCGACCGATCCTGCCGTTGTCGAGACCGCCGAGAACGTCATCGTCGTCATCGGCACTCCCGTCGACGAGCACCTGAACCCCGATCCGACCGCGATTCCACGGGCCCTCGCGACGTGCGCGCCGTATTTCCGTGACGGCCAACTCCTCGCTCTTCGCAGCACGATCTACCCGGGGGTCACGGCACTCGTCCGCGACATGGTGGGCGAGATGGGCGTGGCGATGGACATCGCGTTCTGTCCCGAGCGCATCGCCGAACACAAGGCGATGACGGAACTCTTCGAACTACCGCAAATCGTATCGGGGTACACGCCCGAGGCCATCGCCCGCGCCGGCGCTCTCTTCGGAGCCCTCACCGACTCGATCGTCGAGCTGACGCCCGAAGAGGCTGAGCTCGCGAAGCTTTTCACGAACACCTGGCGCTATATCAAATTCGCCGCGGTCAACCAGTTCTACATGATGGCCAACTCGAAGGGGGTCGACTTCGAGCGCGTCCGTGCGGGTCTCACGCAGGACTACCCACGTGCGCAGGACATGCCCGGCCCCGGCTTCGCCGCGGGGCCGTGCCTCTTCAAGGACACGATGCAGCTCGCCGCCTTCAGTGACAACACGTTCCAGCTGGGCCACGCGGCGATGCTGGTCAACGAAGGCCTCCCCCTCTACATAGCGAGCCAGTTGGAACAGAGCCACGATCTATCGGACAAGACCGTCGGCATCCTCGGGATGGCGTTCAAGGCGGGGTCCGACGACATCCGGTCGAGCCTCTCGTACAAGCTCCAACGCGTTCTGCGGTTCAAGGCCAAGCATGTCATCGCGACCGATCCGCATGTCTCCGCGGATGTAGACCCTTCGCTCGTGCCCCTCGACGAGCTGATCGAACGGGCCGACATCCTGATCGTCGCCACCCCCCACAAGGAGTATCGCGACATCGTGACCGACAAACCTATCGCCGACGTCTGGAACCTTCTCGGCAACGGAGTATTGATTTGAGCGCGATCGCCCCTCGGGTGTCGATCGTGGTCCCCGCCTACAACGAGGGCGATGCCGTCAAGCCGTTCCTCTTGCGCGTGGCCGACAGGGTCACCGTGCCGTTCGAACTGCTCGTCGTCGTCGACACTCCCGATGACACGACCATCCCGGCGGTCGACGACATCGCCCGCCTGGATGCGCGCATCCGAACCGTCGTGAACACCCACGGCCGCGGCCCAGCCAACGCGATCCGCTACGGATTCGATGTCGCGAAGGCACCGACCGTGGTCGTGATGATGGCGGATGGCAGCGACGATCCGCGTCAGGTCGACGCGCTCACCGACCTCATCGAACGCGGAGTCGTCGTCGCGGCCGGCAGCCGCTACATGGCAGGCGGACAGCAGATCGGGGGCCCCCGCATCAAGCGGGCCCTGTCCCGACTGGCGGGACGCTCCCTCCATCTCTTCGCCAGCATCGGCACCCGCGACGCCACGAACTCGTTCAAGGCCTACAACGCGGAGTTCGTCCGCGAAGTCACCATCCAGTCACGCGACGGCTTCGAGATCGGGCTCGAGTTGACCGCCAAGGCTCGCCGCGCCCGACAGCCGGTGGCCGAGCTCCCCACCATCTGGCTCGACCGTACCGATGGTGTGTCCAATTTCCAGCTGCGGAAGTGGATTCCGAAGTACCTGCGTTGGTACTTCTTCGCGTTCGGACGCCCCCTTCCCATCAACGAGATAGAACGAGCCGCTGCCGGCACGAAAGGAGACAGCTAATGGAAAAGGTCCTCGTCACCGGTTCCGCGGGATTCATCGGAGGCTACGTCGTCGAAGAGCTGCTGCGCCAGGGATATCAGGTCATCGGCGTCGACAATTATTCCAAGTATGGACCGGTCAAGAAGTCCTACGACGACGACCCGAACTACGAGCTGGTCATCGCCGACGTCCTGGACACGGACCGCATGACCGAACTCCTCATGGACTGCGACCACTTCATCGCAGGCGCCGCGCTGATCGGTGGAATCTCGTACTTCCACACGTACCAGTACGACCTCATCGCGGCGAACGAGCGTGTCATCGCGTCATCCTGCGATGCGGCGATCGCCGTGAAGACGGCAGGCGGCAGGCTCAAGAAGGTCACTTACATGTCGTCATCGATGGTGTTCGAGTCGACAGATCGCTGGCCCTCGAAAGAGGGGGACGAGCTCCTCGTGCCGCCACCCCTCTCCTCTTACGGATTTCAGAAACTCGCGGTCGAGTACTTCGCGCGCGCGGCGAAGGGACAGTACGACGTCGACTTCACGATCCTCCGGCCGTTCAACTGCGTCGGCATCGGCGAGTCCCGCGCCCTGGGTGATGTAGAGATCCACTCCGGGAACGTGCAGCTCGCGATGAGCCACGTCGTCCCCGATCTCGTGCAGAAGGTTCTCAAGGGACAGGATCCGCTCCACATCCTGGGCGAGGGAAATCAGGTGCGCCACTACACATATGGCGGCGACCTCGCACGGGGGATCGTGCTGAGCCTCGACCACCCCGCTGCGCTGAACACCGACTTCAACCTTTCCACTCCGACCGGACACACCGTGGTCGAATTGGCCGAGATCATCTGGCGCAAGATCAAGGGCCCCGACGTACCGCTTCGCCTCGTCAGCGACGAGGCCTTCGAGTACGACGTGCAGAAGCGGGTGCCCGATGTGACCAAGGCGAAGGAGGTTCTCGGCTTCGAGGCGACCACCACACTCGAAGACATGCTCGACGAGGTGATCCCGTGGATCGAGAACGCCATCTCCGAGGGGACGATCTAGGACCTCCGCCTGCCGCTGCGGCCGACGTTCTCCCATTGATATGAACACGGCATCTGAGCACGCCCGCGATTTCCTCATCCGAAATGTGCGTCGCGGGGGGATCTTCCTCGCAATCGGGGGCGTCGGCTTCGTTGTCGACGCAGTGGTCTACAACCTCCTGGTTTTCGCAGGAGGCGAAGGCCCGATGCACGGCATGCCACTCGCGGCGAAGACCATCGCGGTCCTCGCGGGACTCGTCGTGACGTACGTCGGCAACAGGCTTCTGACCTATCGAGACCGCCACGCTCCCGTCAGCTGGGCCCAGGTCGCGCGATACGCCGCCGTCAACATTCTCGCGATCGCGGTGCAACTGGGATGCCTCGCATTCTCGCGGTATGTTCTGGGACTCAATTCAGCTCTCGCCGATAATCTGTGGGGAACCGTCATCGGACAGGCGCTTGCAACGGCGCTGAGGTACATCCTGTATACGAAATGGGTGTTCCCGCACTCGCCGGGTCCCGATCCCATCACCGCCATCGAACTGCACCACGAATCCGTCGACGGCACTCAGCCTGGGGGCTGACTGGGTTGATCACGCTCGCACGAGAACGCTCGAGCATGATCGGGTAGTGGAGAACGTCATCGTGAATGCGATATGTCGAAATGCGAGTTGCCTTCAACCATGAACCCATCGATAGCCATCTCCGGAGACCGGTTGCGACGCCCCAGAGGATGGAAATCTCTTCGGGCGCCGACGATCGTCCACTACGTCAGCTTGGTCGTCGGTCTGGGCGCTCTCCTGTGGACCGGCCGTGGCACGTGGTTCTACCTCGATGAGTGGGACTTCATGTGGGGACCCGAAGCAGCGAGACGGTTGGTCGAAGGACACAACGGTCACTGGAGTGTCGTACCCATCCTGGTGTGGAACGCAGTGCAGCGGGTATTCGGCCTCGCACACTACTGGCCTTTCCTTCTCCTCGTCATCGCCGCTCACCTCACACTCGCCCACCTGCTCTGGCGTCTGATCCTGCGCTTGGGATCGGATCCGTGGGTTGCAACGGCCCTTGCATCGGTGTTCGTCCTCTACGGCTCCGCCGCCGAGAACATCCTGTGGGGCTTTCAGGTTGGATACATAGGCGCCATCGCATTCGTCGTCGGCGCCCTGCTCGTGGTCCTGAGACCGACAATGCGAGGATGGGCGGTCGGCTGCGCAGCGGCCCTCTTGATCCTGGGGGTGGCGAGTTCAGGAACGAGCCTTCCGTTCCTCATCCCCGTGGCCGTTGTATGCCTGAGAATGCATGGATGGGCCAAGACGATCGTTGCTGTCGGCAGCACAGTGGTCGTCTACGCCATTTGGTTCTTCTTTCTCGCCGGTGACAATCCGACGGCGATCTATCGCGCATCTGGCCCGATCGACTACTTGTTCGGGATACCGGCGTTCGTTGGTCGCATGTTCGTGGACGGCTTCACGACTCTTACACCGGTTCCGCTGTTCGGCATCGTCTTGACGACAGGGATCGCCGGTTGGCTGGTGTACCGACTGGGCAGGGCGTGGTTGAGTGTTCCGGATCTGACGGCAACGGCGATGGCGCTGGCGGGCGTCGTCTTCGCGGTGTTGACCGCTTACAGCCGACTGCATGCAGACAGCGATGGAACAAGAGCTCGCTACATCTACGTCCTTGTCGTCGCCTGTCTTCCCGCCATCGCGGCCGGGTTGACTTCCATCGCGCGCGGCTCCAGCCGTCGCATTCTTGCGATCACGGGTCTCGTCAGCGTGGTCCTGGCGTACAACGTGGGACTGCTGATCTTGAATGGAGAGAAGGTTGTCTCCCGAGACGCCCACGCCCGCGAGATCGTTTCCGCATCACTGGACCTCGCGCATGAATACCCCGACGACGTGGATAGGTCGGCGGCTGTCTATCCTTCCCTCGTACCCCGGAGTGTCGACGATCTGCTCGTGCTCGAGGAGCGATACAAGCTGACTCCGAGTTCGTTTGGGGAATCTGCTCGTCTGACGGCGTTGACCTATGTCGGTTTGAACGTCGTCGATCAGCTCTCTCCATTGAGCCATTGCACTTCAGTGCCGGTCGGCGGCGTGGTCGTCGCCGGCCCGGAGGGAATTGCCATCGGAGGTTCGCCCGATCGGGACGTGACTCTGCAGGCGACGGGCGTGAGCGCCTCGGGGGATTCGCGCACCTTGACGTTCCCCAGGTCGGGGGCTTCCCTGGTCCTGAGCACCCCCGAATCCGTCAGGTTCAAGGTGGAGTCCGCGACCTCGCCGGTGAAGATGTGCGGTCGCTGACGGCTGCCGGGCACGGACGATATCCGCCTACGGCTTGCGCTCGCTTTCGCGTGACGTGAATCGACGAAGTAGGCGCCCGCCAAGCCTTCGCAGCCTTGCCTCGGGACGGCTGGCAAGCGCATCGCGTTGCTGGGTGACCCTGTCGAGAGTCGCTTCGACTCGCTTGCGCTCCGCGGCCTCGCCGCGATAGAGATCACGCCATCGGGTCGATGCCGCTATGTGCTCAACCTCCAATGGGATGACGATCGCAGACACCTCCGCGGCGCGCGCGACTTCTTCGTCCGTGTAGCCTTCGTCGGTGTCGTCGAGGACTGCCGTCAAGAACTGGGGTCGGAGGGCCTCTCCGCGACCGACGACCGACAGCAGCCCGTCCACGATCCGACTGTCGTAGCTGAAGCCGGCTTCGGGTTCGCCGGCCGGGTGTCGCACGATGTAGATCGGCTCGAGTACGCCCGCCCGCCAAAACCGGTAGTCGCGCATTCCATGGTGGCGCGGGCTGGGATTCAGGAGCGGGTTGGCATCGTACGCACGGCCGGTGTTGATCACCTTGGTGCTGTACTGCGCGTACGAACGCCACGGCACGTGCAGCACCTCGATGGCGAATCTATCCTCCGGCTGGCCCTGGCTGGGGATGTCTACCCCATGATTGCCCTGCTGCACCGTGACGCCTGGCCTGCCCACGTGAATCGCGTTCGCGCTGGGATGTGCATGCAGGGCGACTGACGACATCAGCGACTCCTCGTCGCGGATGTCCCTCCAGACAAGGCGCCCCAGGGCCGCACCTGATCGGGCGGGTCTCCCGGTCATGTTGGTGACAGGCGCCGAAAACGAACCTAGATGCTTGGGTATCCCCCTGAATGCATCCTTCAAGCTCAGCGTGCGGTCCTTCGCAACGAAGAACTCGTCAGCATCCGCGTTCAGCACCCAATCGGCATGGTGGACTGCGGCCGCTCTCGAGGCCATGGCAGAGACGACCGCCGACTGGTTCTTGTCGTGCTCGAGGTAGTCATGCAGTTCGACACGGCCCGTCGAGGCGTACGCGGCCAAGATATCGCGTGTCCCGTCTATCGATGCGTTGTCCGTCGCGATGATCAAGTCCACGCCCTGAGCCAGGTGATGCTCGATCATCGCCGCGATGATGTCCGCCTCGTCGCGGACCATCAGAGTCATCACTATTCGGACGTCCTTCTGGACCTCGCCCTCACTCGTCCTATCTGCCACCCCGAACCTCCAGTGCGTCGTTGAGAAGGACTTGAGCTCGCGCGTTGAAAGAGTGGTTCAACGCCACCAGAGCTGCGCTTTCTCGCAGCTCCTCAGGAGTCGGCCAAACCGGAGAGGCCACCTCGAGGAGCCGTGGCAGATCCGCCGCGTCGGAATACTCCTGGACCTGGCGTCCGAACACCGCGGTCATTCCCGGAACGGGATCGCTGACGATTCGCGCACCGGTCGCCGCAGCATCGAAGAGTCGATTCGAGAAGAAGCCTTGCGCCGCCATGTCGGGCCAGTGATCGTTGAGGACGATCTCTGCGTCCGCGTAGGCTGCGGGAAGGCGCTCGTTCGGCATCAACAGGCCGCGCACGTACCGACGGTCGATGAACTGCTCCCAACCGTCATCCCCGTACACTTCCACATCGGCGCCGGCCTCGATGGCATCACGGACGATGCGACGCGGGACACCCCGCGTCCGTCCCACAAAAAGGGCGCCTCGCTGCGGACGGGCCGATCGCGAGTGAACGTTGAATCGGTCGACATTCGTCGCCTGCAGCAGCGGGCTGATGGGTATTGCCCACGACTCGCTGATACGTGCCGCCCACAGTGATCCGGCGGCATAGACCTTGTCGAAACCGGAGGACAGCTCCTCGCGGGTCACGTCGTCGGGATGACTGATGACCCACAGGAGGTTGGTGGCTCCGGGCTGCGGTATGAACGGGATCAATCCGCGCAACGTCAGAGCGACGTCGTCCCAGCCGGAGCTTGATCTGGTGTGGGACGTTCGCCGATCGATGACCACTTCCTGGCCGAGGTCGCGAAGGGCATCCGCCAGATCCTGGGCGAAGTAGACATCCCCCCACGAGTCGCCATCCAGATCTCCGGTTGCGGAGACCTTGATCGCCCACCTCAGTCGCGGAGGCGATTCGTTGACCTCCGCAGAGATGTGGGGTTTTCCGTATGCGATGTGACCCTCGCGCAGCTCGCTCCCTCGCGGATCGGAGTAGTCGACACGCTCGATCACAACTCTGCCGCCATCGAGCACGTGACGATCATCGAGCTCGTGAACGAGCTCGTCACGCCACCTGTCTGCCAGGCGCGCGCGATTCGCGAGCACGTGCTGACCTCGGCTCGGCGACCTTCCCTCAAGGTGAAGGACACGTGACTTTGTGCGAACCCGGAGTGTCCCTCCGGTGAACTCGCGCAGCCGGAGCGAGAAGTCTACGTCCTCCATTCCATTGACATAGTGCGCGTCGAATCCACCGAGGGCGGCCACGTCTCGATAGCGGACAGCCAGGCAAGCCGCGGTGAGTGCGGAGAATGCGTAGGCGTCCAACGCCGGATCGACGTCGACGACATGCATGCCGACCAGCAGATGCCGGGGCATGGTCAAGCCGCCGAGAAACACGGTGCCGGCACTCTGAATCGTACGATCTCCGAATATGAGGAGCGGCTGGGCGGCAGCCGCGTCACTCGAATCGATCGCGTCCAGCAGCGGGTCGAGCCAGCCCTGCTCGACCACGGTGTCGTTGTTCAGGAAGACCACCGTTTCGCTCGCCGAAGTGGCGGCGGCGATGTTCGATCCAAGAGCGAAATCCGTGTTGCGAGCCATCCGCCGAACCACGACGCGGGGATCCCCGGCGAATGCCGAGGCGATCAGCGTTGCCACGGGACGACGCGAGCCGTTGTCGACGACGACGACACGGATCGAATGACCGGGAGAGTTGCGGAGGACCGCGCGCACAGCGGAGATCGTCATGCTCCAGTCCTCAAAGGTTGGCATGGCGACGGATACCGCTACGTCGAGTGCGCCTGGATCAGGGAATTCAACCAGGTGGCATTGGCGGGCGACATTCGCACCGGCTCGCGCCTCCAATGGGGAGTCGAGGTCGTGAAGCACTTCGACGAGCGGTTCCTCGATCGCTGCGCAGATCGCTGTCGAGCTCAGCGAGATGCACAGCTCGTTCATCACCCCGAGATCGAGAACCGCATTCGGCAGCACGGCACCGACACCCCGTCCGCGCAGGACAAGACCCGCCCCGTCCAGACCCTGCAGCCACAGCGCGTTCTCGGTCCTCAGCCACGGCTGCGGAGTGGTCAGACTGACGACCGCCGCTCCTGCGGCATCTTGGTGGGCGTTCAGGGCAGCCACCATCGAGCTTGCAAATGCGGTGCCCCACACCTGTCCCGGGGTCCAGATGGTCCACGCGTCCGGCTCCTGCGAAATGAGAATCCGGCGGACAGCGCCACCGAAAGTCTCGCGTTCGAGGCGCAGTTCGATCTCCACGTGTGGGAAGACCTGTTCCGATTCGAGCACACTCAGCGCACTCGGAAAGTGGCTTGCTGCTATCACGACGAATTGGACGTCTTCCAGCGACTGCTCGCCACAGCTCCGCAGCATCTCCTGCACGCCGACCGCACGAAGACGTCTCTCGTCGACCAGCACGAGAAGTCGGCCGCGGGCGGCTGCGGCGGACGGCGCGGTGCGATGCCGGCTCAATATCGGCCCTTCTGCCCACAGGAGGCGGAGAGAAGCGTGATAGTCCGCGTGGCGAGAGCGGACGATCTTTGCCGCGGCCGATTTGCTGATGGATCCGACCCCTTCACAGGCCGGCGTAGGAACAGCGCCCGGCGCCCTGGAGGTGAAGTGCGCGAGAGGGCTTTCAGGTGGGTCGATGTGCCCGCCAACCTCCTCGAGGTACCGCTGACCCCAGAAGTGAGGGCTACCTCTGCCGACTTCGCCGTGCGCCACGAAATCCAGGAACTGGTTGATGCTGCGGCCGTTGCGCCTCTGAACCCGGTCGAATTGGAGGTACCACTCGGGTTCGAAGAACGGATTCAGTGTGCGCCCGTCGAATTCGCCGTTGGAGAAGTAGTCATCGAGCGCGGCGCGCATCGAGAGCGGTCTCGAACCGTTGACTTGGCTGACGTAGAAGTCGAGGTCTATCACGTCGCTTTCGTATATCGAACTGGCGGCATCCGTGAATGAGCGACACTGTCGGAGATATTCACCGAACAGCATCTCGACGCTTCCGATGTTGAGTGGCAGCCGGTCGCGGTCTCGGCTCGGCAGATCAGTGACGCCGCCGAGCCATCCGCCGCGGTGGCGGAACAGGTCCGGATAACGCAACAGCAGGCGCGACGAATCGATGAACCTGCTCGGCAAGCCGATGCGATGCGAGCCGCTCGCGTCCCACGCCATGCGAGCCAACGTGTTTCGCAGCCTCAGTGACGCCGGGGCAGAGAAGCGCGCCGCAGGCTGATCGATGAGCGGATTCGGAACGAGCCCGAGCTTCCATCCGACCTGGAAGTAGTGACGTGCGGCGGCATCGTCGGACTCGAAGTGCCGCCCCGCCAGCATCCCGTAGTGCTCGGCGATGACGGCGTTCACGCCTCGTCGACCCGGTGAATGAGGCAACGCGAACAATGACAGCACCACGATGAGGTACCGGCTGCGACGGAGCCTCTTCTGAAGACTCGCTAGCCGGGAAACAAGTCGTTGACGCACGCGAGTCCCTTCGATTGCGCAATCGTAGGTCTGCCAGAATATGTGACCAAGCTGTGGGCCCCTAACTCGTCATGGCACGATGAGCCGGTCTGACGTCGTCGCGCGTGGTCGATCCGATTTCGCGGCTGGGCCGCTCGAGTCGGCGAGGGTCGGTCCCAGCAGCGGAGCGGACCGGACTATGCGAGCTGGTTGTTCCACATCGACAGCGCCGACCCGATCGCCATGTGCATGTCGAGGTACTGGTATGTGCCGAGCCTGCCGCCGAAGTACACGTCCTTCTCGCCCTTGCCCAGTTCGCGGTACGCGAGAAGGCCGTTGCGGTCCTCCGGCGTGTTGACCGGGTAATAGGGCTCGTCCTCATGCGTCGCGAAGCGTGAGAACTCCCGCATGATCACGGTGCTGTCGGTCGGGTAGCGATCCGCTCGCTCCGGGTGGAAGTGACGGAACTCGTGGATCCGCGTGTACGGGATGTCGGCATCCGCATAGTTCATGACGGATGTGCCCTGGAAGTCTCCGACCGGCAGCACCTCTTGTTCCAGGTCGATCGTCCGCCAGCTCAGCGCCCCCTCGGCGTAGTCGAAGTACCGGTCCACGGGCCCCGTGTAGACGACGGGAAGCTGACCGACGGCCGCCGCCTTGTTGAGCGGCTGCGAGTCGTCGAAGAAGTCCACGTCGAGCTTCACCTCGATATTGGAGTGGTCGGCCATCCGCTCGATCCACGCCGTGTAGCCATCGGTGGGAAGACCCTCCCACGTGTCGTTGAAGTACCGATTGTCATACGTGTATCGCACCGGCAGTCGGCTGATGATCTCGGCCGGCAGCTCTGTCGGAGAGGTCTGCCACTGCTTGGCGGTGTAGTCACGGATGAACGCCTCATACAGCGGGCGACCGATCAGGGCGATGCCCTTCTCTTCGAGGTTCGCGGCGTCCTTCGCGTCGAACTCGCCCGCGAGCTCGTGCACGAGGGCCCTCGCCTGGTCAGGTGTGTACGCGGCCTGGAAGAACTGGTTGATCGTTCCGAGGTTGATAGGCAGCGGGAACACGACACCCCTGTGGTTCGTGTACACCCGGTGGACGTAGTCCGTGAACGTCGTGAAACGGTTGACGTACTTCCACACCGTGGGATTGGAGGTGTGGAAGAGGTGTGCTCCGTAGCGGTGCACCTCGATGCCGGTCTCGGGCTCGTCTTCGCTGTATGCGTTTCCGCCGATGTGCGGGCGGCGATCGATGACCACGACCTTTCGACCGGATGCCGCGGCTCGCTCGGCGATCGTGAGGCCGAAGAAGCCTGAGCCGACGATGAGGAGATCCATTTGTGCACCAGAGCCTTCCGAGCGTTCGCCTCTCGAATTGTAGTGTCACCGTCGCCGGCCGACCTCCGGGAGCTCCCAGGCGACATGGGATAGCCTGGACCGTCGACCGAACGAACGGTGGTGACACCGCAGAGATATGCCAGACCATACGAAACAGGTGGCCGAACCCGTGGCCGAAGACCCGCAGACTTCTCCCGCGAATCCCGATTTCTCGGATATCCCGGAGCCCGCTTTGGAAGCCGTCGGGGGCATGTCCGGCCCGGATGGGCCGCTGCTGAAGCTCATCAAGGACCGCCGCGTCGCGTTCCTCATGGTCGGCGTGGTGAACACCGTCGTCGGCTTCGCATGGTTCGCGCTGTTCGACATCACGATCGGCCGCCTCTGGGGATACATGGTGACGTTGCTCTTCGCCCACGTCGCAAGTGTGCTGTGCGCTTTCGTCCTCTATCGCCGTTTCGTCTTCCGCGTCCGAGGGCACGTATGGATCGATCTCGCACGATTCGAGTCCGTCTACCTCGTAGCGCTCGGCATCAACGCCGTGCTGCTTCCTCTCCTCGTCGAGTTCGCGCACCTCGAGCCGATCGTCGCTCAGGCGCTGATCGTCATCGTCACGACGCTGGTCAGCTACTTCGGTCACAGCCGCTTCTCGTTCCGGCGTCGAAAGGACGCTGCGTGAGCGCTCCCCCCCGTCTGAGCGTGGTGGTGCCGGCGTTCAACAATGGCCGCACGATCCGCGAGACCCTCGAGTCGATCCTCGACCAGGAGGGCGTCGACTTCGAGCTGATAATCGCCGACCACGCCTCCCCCGACGACACTCGAGAGGTGATGGAGGAGTTCGCGGGAGACGCTCGGGTGACTCTCCTCGACACGCCCGCGGGTGGCGGCGCACCACGCAACTGGAACCGCGTGACGGAAGCGGCGACGGGCGAGTATGTGAAGCTCGTCTGCGGCGACGACGTCCTGCGACCGGATGTGCTCGCGCGTCAGGTGCACCTGCTCACCGAATCCGGTGGGATCCTCACCGCGTGTCGCCGCGACATCATCGACTCGGACGGCAGGACCCTGATGAAAGGATGGGGACTCCGCGGCCTCGATTCGCGAATGTCGGGCCGCCAGGCGGCCAGGTTGGCGGTGCGAGCGGGATCGAATCTCTTCGGCGAGCCGGCATCCGTCACCATGCGGCGCGATGCGCTCGTGGACGCTGGCGGGTGGTCGCCCGACTTCCCATACCTGATCGATCAGGCCACCTATAGTCGCGTGCTGTTGCGTGGCGACTTCGTGCCCGATCTTGAAGTCGGTGCGACTTTCCGGATGAGCACAGGACAGTGGAGCGTGGCGCTGAGCAATGACCAGGCATCTCAGGCTCGCGGCTTCCACCACTGGCTGAGATCCGCCCATCCCGATGTGCTCTCCGCCGGCGACGTGCGGATCGGGGACGCGCGCGCCACTCTCATGGCCCATGCCCGCCGGGCTTCATACTGGGTACTCAAGAGGAGGATGCGATGACCGACCCGTCTGCCGTCTCGCCCCACTCCATTTCGGTCGTCATCCCCGTATATCAGGGCGAGCTCACGCTCCACGGGGTGATAGCAGAGATCCTTCCGCTCGTCGAAGTCTTCACCACCGCGGACGGGAACACCGCGCGGGTCGAGGAGGTCATCCTCTCCTACGATCGAGGTCCCGACCGATCAGACCGCGTCATCCGCGAGCTGGCGACGCAGTACACCTGGATCAAGCCCGTCTGGCTCAGCCGAAATTACGGTCAGCACGCCGCCACGCTGGCGGGCATCGCGTCGACCGGAGGCGACTGGATCGTCACGATCGATGAGGATGGACAGCACGATCCCTCGTACATCGGCGCCCTGCTGGATGTCGCCATGCGAGAACGGGCCGATCTTGTCTATGCCGAACCGGCGAACAAGCCGCCGCACGGACTCGTTCGAAACGCCGCGTCACGCACGTCCAAGCGCCTCCTCGAATCCCTGTTCGACGGGGGAAAGGCATCGCACTTCAACAGCTTCCGGCTGATTCTGGGTGAGATCGGCCGGAGTGTCGCCGCGTACGCCGGAACCGGCGTCTACCTGGACGTCGCCCTCGGCTGGGTCGCTGCGAGGGTGAAGACCGCCCCGGTCGTGCTCCGCGAGGAGGGGGGCCGGCCCTCGGGATACTCGTACCGCCGCCTCTTCGGCCACTTCTGGCGGATGGTCCTCACCTCGGGCACCCGCGGTCTGCGGCTGGTGACGGCGACCGGTGTGCTGTTCTTCGTCGGCGGCATCCTGTTCGCCCTCTACCTGATCGTGGTGCGGTTCGCTGCAGGCGACATCCCGCAAGGATGGACATCCCAGATGGTGCTCACCGCTGTCGGCACGGGCGTCATCCTCGTGTCCCTCGGAATCGTGGCGGAGTATCTCGGGGTGGCAGTGAACGCGGCGCTCGGTCGCCCGTCGTACCTGATCGTTCGCGATCCCGCGCACGGACCCCTCGGCCCCGACGACCGTGACATCGACAGCTAGGCTCGTGATCGGCCGCGGACTGCTCGGTGCTGCGGTCGCCCGCTCCCGCAAGGATGCTGTGGTGGATGCGCCGGTCCGGTGGCGGGATCCAGCGCTCGCGGATGAGGATCTCGCCGACGCGCTGCATCGACTGGCCGACCGGCGCGAGGACCACATCGAGGTGTACTGGTGTGCGGGCAAGGGAGTGACCTCGTCCCCGCGCGAGGCGCTGGATGCCGAGTTCGAGACATTCGCATCTTTTCTCAGGCACATCCAGGAACTGCCGCCCACCGATCGCGACCGACTGGCCGTGTTCCTCGCGTCCTCGGTCGGCGGAGCGTATGCCACCGCCGCGCATCCCCCGTTCACCGAGTCGACGGAACCGTCACCCGGCTCCGCATATGGGGAGCTCAAGCTGCGCATGGAGCACGCCCTCCATGACGCCACCCTTCTGGGTGGTTGGAGGTCGTTCATCGCACGGATCACCAACCTCTACGGACCGGGGCAGGATCTCGCCAAGGGCCAGGGGCTCGTGTCGATCATTGTCGCGTCCTACATCACCCAGCGCCCGGTCTCGATCTACGTCCCCCTCGACACGCTCCGCGATTACATCTACGAGGATGATTGCGCGCGCGTCATCGCCGCGGCGACCGAACGCGTGCATTCGGAGGCTGCAGGCACGACGGTCATGAAGATCGTCGGCGCGATGACCGCGATGTCCGTAGGAGCAATCCTCGGCGAGAACACGAAGCTGCGGCGACGACGCGCACGAGTCATCCTCGGCCAGGGAAACTCGGCAGGGCAGGCGTATGACCTCCGGGTGCGTTCGGAGGTCTGGACCGACCTCGACGCGCTCGTGCGCACGACCCTGCCCGAAGGCTTGGACAGCATCTACCGCACCCAGTTGGCCACTCACACGGGCCGAGGACGCCCGTGAGTCGAAGACGGTGGCTTCCCGTCTCGATCAGCACCGTCGTCGCGGTCGGATTGTATGCCGCGATACAGCTGCGCGTTGTGCTCACCGCGGCGCCCGGACCGATGCAGGCACTGCGGACCGCATTCCGTCACGATCAGCTCGGCTATCTCAGTATCGTCGCGGATGTCGCATCAGGAAATCTCCAGAGCCACGAACCCGTGACCGAGACAGGCGTCAATCACTACCCGCGCGCGTACTATACGCTGATCGGCCTGATCAGCCGCGGTTTCGAACTGACTCCCGTGAGCGCGTGGAACATCGGCTCAGCCGTTCTGCAGCTTGCCGCCGTCGCCGTTCTGTCGGTCACGATGAGCAGATTGTCCCGCCGCTGGTGGGTGGGGATGCTGGCCCCACTGCCGTTCTTCACGGGAACCCTTGCGACGCTGCAGAGCGGGTCCTGGTACACCCACCTCGATGAGCACGCCGTGTTGTGGGGGCCGTTCGGAGCGATGTTCCCGAACAACGGCGAGACCGCCGGTCTGAGTGTCATCACGATGGTGCTGTGCGCACTCGCGTGGGTCTGGACCCGACCTGCTCGGCGGCCCTCACGGGTGGTGGTCAGCCTTGTCTCTGCGGCAGCGCTCGGGGCGTTGTCCGCAGTGCAGACGTACAGCTACCTCACGGGCATGTACATCATCGCGGCGATCGTGGCGATCTACTTCCTCCAGGGAGCGCGAGTCTGGTGGTTCGTGGCGACTCTCGGCGCCGTAGGTATCGTGTGGGTGGCCGGCCCCGCGATCGCCGATCGAGTCGGCCAGCTCCCTATGCTGATGTTCGGCCTGCTGCCGACGGTGCCGGGACTCATCCTCGGCGTCAAGGCCAGTCGTGGCTGGCTCGCACTCTATGCAGCGGTGGCCGCGGTGGCAGCTGCGCCCCAGATCGTGTGGACCGTCTCCGGGCTGGTCACGGGCGACCCGTTCCTGACCTACCGCGTCGCGTCGAACGTGGATCTGGGAGTCGCGCACCCGCCGACGATCATTGCGTCACTGCCCGTTGTACTTCCTCTCGTGCTCGTACTGGGCGTCGCCTGGCGCTGGCGCAATCGCATCGGCATCGCGGCACTCCTCGGCACCGGCGCCACGGCTGCGCTGCTCTCGATGAACGATCTCTGGGGCGCGAATGCCGAGCCCTATCGCTTCTGGATCGAGATGTTCTTCCTCGGTGGCGTGGTGACCACCCTGGCGGCATGTCATCTCGGAGGGCTGCCATCGGCCGCGCGTCATCGGGTCGCCACTGCCGGTGGAAAGATCCTGCTTCGCACGACAGCAGTCGCGTGCGCGGTCGTCTACGCGGTGTCGCTGCTCGACTTATGGGGTTTCATCCACGATCCGAAGATGAATGCGACGTGGAACCCGCACTCATCACGCGACACCGCCCTGGCTGACGCGGCCCGCACTGCCGCGAGGAACTCGGACAGCCTGGTGCTCACCGACCGGTGCATCGATCCGCGAACGGTCAAGGTGACCTCAGCGGCGCCGATCGCTTACTTCTATCTCGGAATGGCATGGCCCGAACGAGTCGATGCGGTCGCCGAGATCATGTCGCAACGGGATCAAGGCAAGGTTTCGGCCTCGACGTTGGCCGCGTCCGACACCGGGTGGCTGCTCTCCGATTCGCACTGCTCCACCGCTCTCACCTTCTCGGCCGTGGACAAGGAGGCATTCGCGGTCTATCCCTACTCCGATCCCCACGGATCGGGCACGATCACGGTGTGGCGGCTTTCGCCCTGAGTCTCGATGTCGCGCGTCGGCGGAGCACCGCCGACGCGATGGGCCACGCGAGAAGGGCAGCCACGGCGATCGCCAGGGAGATCATCTCAACGGTCCACCCCGGCGCACGGAACTGCAGCGTGATCGTGTCTCCGACTTTCGCGCTGCTCATGTCGAGGGTGAGCAGGTAGCCGCGGGTGCTGTCGGCGAGCTGTGCCCCGGCGACCGAGTAGCCGGGCCACGCGAGGCGGCTGAGCACGACCTCTGGAGACGGGCCGATTTCGTCGACGCGCAGCGTGATGCCGGTGGACGACTCCGCGATGGTCTCGACCCTGGTGGCCGCGCTCGTCCACGCCACGCCGCCGGCTGTGGGGATCGGACGATCCCGCGACAAGGTCCAGGTGTACGCCTCGTCATCGGCGACCCGCCATCCGGTCGGGAGAGCAGGCAGGCCCTTCGGGAATGAGTCCTTCATCACCAGTATCGAGTTGACACCCAGGAGCGTCGCGACCTGCGTGCGGGTGTGCGAATCGATCGACATGAGGGTATCGAGCGCCTTGGCGCACGTCGCACCGCGGAGGTCTGCGCACAGGTCGGTCACGTAGGTCCGATACGGAAGGACTGTGTACAGACTGCTCACCGTCGCATGGGAGAAATACCATTGGTTTGCGACGAGACGCTCAGCGTAGGTCGCCGCGCCCTGCCATCCCGCGTAGATGTTGCCCACCACGATGACGTCATCCGTGACGCCACCCGGCACCGCGTTCATCGCCGACGTGTCGTTCTGCACCGGCAGCCGAGGAAGCGGTGTGGCAGGGAAGAAGTACAGCTGCGGTGCGACGAGAATCACCCCGATCCCGGCCGCGATCAGAGCCGACACCGATCGGACGGGAATGCGCTTCGGCACCGCTCGGAACACGACGAACCAGAGCGCGGTCAAACCGACGGCCTGCACGAGGCCGGCGATGGCGACCTGGCGCCACTCCCATGGGGTGTTGACAGCCGACACCCAACTCGCTCCGGCAAGAATTGCCATGGCCCCCGCGAGCGCGGCCCGCGGTGACCGCGCGCGCCGCCCCTCCGACGCGATCGCAGCGAAGCCGACGACGACGACCAGCACGAGGTACGGGATGAACCGGACCGGCCACCGGATCGGACCGATCTGGTCTGGTGCTGTGACGGTGAGCAGAAGCACGGATCCGACGATCAGCAGCGGGATCAGCCGCAGCTGCAGCTGCCGCGACGGGCGGAAGAACGTGAGTGCGGGCAACGCCCACAGGACGTACATCAGCGGGGCGGTCGTCGCCTCTGTGCCCCACGAGTGGATGCTGGCTGTGACCGTCGCCGTCGAGGCCGCGAGGACGTCGGTGAGGTCCGCGTTCAGGAAGCCACTGTTGACGATCGCGGACGAATTGCGGATGGTCACCGGCGCGGTCAGGACGCCCGGCAGGTAGACGGTCACTGTCAGCAGCGCTGCGAATCCTCCCGCCGCGAGAACAGTGAGGATCCGCCGACGGTCTCGCTGCACCGCTGCGCGGATCAGCGATTCGCCGAGCACCACGATGAGCACGATCACACCGAATATGTAGCCGAACGTGACCAGCACGGAGGTGGTGAGCAGGTAGGGAAGCGGGCCGCGACCCTGTTCGACCAGTCTGCGCAGCGCCCACCAGGCCCAGGGCAGCACCGCGACGTTGAGCAGGCCAGTCGTCCAGGACGGAGCGTCCATGTACACCGTGAAGCCCCCGAGCGGCACGAGCACGCCGGCTGCCGCCGACCATGGTCGTGAGGCATCGAAGCTTCGCGCCAGCAGATAGCTGCCCAAGCACATCGCACCGAGTGCCAGGATCTTCACCGTCGTGATCGCTGCGACCGGATCGTCACTCAGCCGCGTGCAGATCGCGATGACCCAGATCACGGGGTTGTACAGTCCCCACTGCCCCTCGGCGAGGTAGTTGCCGGCCGTCCACGCATGTGGATCGAGCACGGGCAGCTGACCGCTGAGCAAGTCGCCGCCGAGGCGCCACCACTGTCCGGCGGTGCCCGTCTGCGTGTCGTCCGCGAAGTAGAAGGCGGGCGTCACGAGAACGCGACTCGCAGCGACGAGCACCGTCACGACCACGGCGATCACCGGCCAGAGCACCTGACCCTTGGGCCGTGCCCCCTGCTCCAGGTCCCGCGGGTCGGTGGGTTCTCCGGTGGGGACGGTCGCGCCCACCGAGCTGATTGCGACTGACACCGCGCCTCCCTGGATCCTGGTGACTCTACCAAGCCCGGCTGCCGACTGCGCGCAGCACGGACATCCCCCAGGTCCGTGGACTCGGTCATGGCAGGATGGTTCGTGTGAAAGGCATCATCCTCGCGGGCGGCTCCGGCACTCGGCTGCACCCCATCACGCTCGGCGTGTCCAAGCAGCTGATACCGGTGTACGACAAGCCGATGGTCTACTACCCGCTGTCGACCCTGATGCTCGCGGGCATCAGGGAGATCCTCGTCATCACGACGCCGCACGACGCGCCCTTCTTCGAGCGGCTTCTCGGGGACGGGTCGCAGTTCGGCATCTCGCTGACCTTCGCCCGGCAGCCCTCGCCGGACGGACTTGCGCAGGCGTTCACCATCGGCGCCGACTTCATCGGCGACGACAAAGTAGCGCTCGTGCTCGGCGACAACCTCCTGTACGGACCGGGCCTCGGCAGCCAGTTGAAGCGTTATACCGATGTCGACGGCGGCGCCGTATTCGCGTACTGGGTCGCCGAGCCGCAGGCATACGGGGTGGTCGAGTTCGATGACGCCGGAAAGGCGGTCTCGCTCGAAGAGAAGCCCGAAAGCCCGCGCAGCAACTTCGCGGTTCCTGGTCTTTACTTCTTCGACAACGACGTTGTGGAGATCGCGCGCCGTCTTCAGCCGAGCGCACGGGGTGAGTACGAGATCACCGATGTCAACCGGCACTATCTCGATCAGGGTCGCCTGCACGTCGAGGTGCTCCCGCGCGGCACCGCGTGGCTCGACACGGGGACATTCGACCAGATGACGGATGCCGCGGACTATGTGCGGACGATGGAGCGCCGCACGGGGATGCGCATCGGCGTGCCGGAGGAGGTCGGCTGGCGTCAGGGATACCTGACGGACGAGGAGCTGCGACAGCGCGCGCAGCAGCTGGTGAAGTCGGGATACGGGAGATACCTGCTCGAAGTGCTGGAAAGAGGACGTTGATGGCCCGCCTGCTCGTGACGGGAGGGGCCGGATTCATCGGCTCCAATTTCGTGCACCACGTGATCGAGAACACCGATCACCACGTGACGGTGCTCGACAAACTCACCTACGCCGGAAACCGGGCGTCGCTCGATGGACTGCCCGGCGAACGGCTCGTCTTCGTCCGCGGTGACATCACGGACGCTCCTCTGGTCGACGAGCTCTTCGCGGACGTCGATGCCGTCGTGCATTACGCAGCCGAGTCGCACAACGACAACTCCCTCGACAATCCCCGCCCGTTTCTCGACACGAACATCGTCGGCACCTACACGCTGCTCGAAGCAGCGCGAAAGTACGATACCCGCCTGCATCACATCTCCACGGATGAGGTGTACGGCGACCTCGAACTCGACGATCCTGAGCGGTTCACCGAGAACACTCCGTACAACCCGTCGTCGCCGTATTCGTCGACCAAGGCGGGGAGCGATCTGCTGGTGCGTGCATGGGTGAGGTCGTTCGGCGTTCGGGCGACGATTTCCAACTGCTCGAACAACTACGGTCCCTACCAGCACATCGAGAAGTTCATCCCACGGCAGATCACCAACGTCCTCCGCGACATCCGGCCCAAGCTCTATGGCAAGGGCGAGAACGTGCGCGACTGGATCCATGCCGACGATCACTCTTCGGCGGTTCTGACAATCCTCGACAAGGGCGCGCTGGGTGAGACATATCTGATCGGCGCAGATGGCGAGAAGAGCAACAAGGATGTCGTCGAGCTCATCCTCAGCCTGATGGACCGCGGGGCCGATGAGTACGATCATGTCGCGGACCGCGCGGGCCACGACATGCGGTACGCGATCGACTCGACGAAGCTCCGCACCGAACTCGGCTGGCAGCCGCGCTTCCGCGACTTCGCGGGCGGGCTGGCCGCCACCATCGCCTGGTACCGCGAGAACGAATCCTGGTGGGCGTCCGCGAAGGCCGCCACCGAAGCGTTCTACGCGTCCAAGGGGCAGTAGGTGATCGAGTTCGGCAAGCAGCTCCAGCAGACCGGAACCGGCATCCCCGGACTCGTGCTCTGGGACCTGCCGGTTCATGGCGACAGCCGCGGGTGGTTCAAAGAGAACTGGCAGCGCGAGAAGATGGTCGCCGCCGGCTTGCCCGACTTCGGGCCGGTCCAGAACAACATCTCCTTCAATGACGCCATCGGCACCACCCGGGGCATCCATGCGGAGCCGTGGGACAAATGGGTCTCGGTCGCCACAGGCCGAGTGTTCGGCGCGTGGGTGGACCTGCGAGAGGGCCCGACCTTCGGTGCCGTCTTCACCGCGGAACTCGACGCCTCACGTGCGATCTTCGTGCCGCACGGCGTCGGCAATTCCTATCAGACGCTCGAGGCGGATACGGCCTACGCGTACCTTGTCAACGATCACTGGTCCCCCGACGCGCGCTACTCGTTCCTGAACCTCGCCGATGAGACGGTCGGGATCTCGTGGCCGATCGCCCTCGCGGATGCCGAGATATCCGAGAAGGACCTCGCTCACCCCCGGCTCGCGGATGTCATGCCGCTCTCGCCCCGCCGAGTTCTCGTCGTGGGAGCCAACGGACAGCTCGGCAGGGCGCTGCGTGCTGAACTGGGCAGCGGGGCACACATCGAATATGCCGCCCGCGACGAGCTCGATATCACCTCGCCTGACCTCGACAGCGCGCGACCGTGGCGCGAGTTCGACACCATCATCAACGTTGCGGCGTACACCGCCGTCGATCTGGCCGAGACCGCGGGCGGGCGCCGGGATGCCTGGGCGGCCAATGCGAGCGCCGTCGCCGCCCTGGCTCGGGTCGCAGCCGCGAACCGCCTGACCATGGTGCACGTGTCGAGCGACTATGTGTTCGACGGAGCCCTCGATCGCCCGTACGGCGAGGACGAACCACTGAGCCCCTTGGGTGTGTACGGACAGACGAAAGCCGCCGGCGACGCGATCGTCTCCACGTTGCCGCGTCACTACATCGTTCGCACGTCCTGGGTCATCGGCGAAGGCAAGAACTTCGTCCGGACGATGGCAGGTCTCGCTGCCAACGGCGCTGACCCACGTGTCGTCGACGATCAGATCGGCCGCCTGAGCTTCACCGACGAGATCGCCCGCGGCATCCTGCACCTGCTGACGTCACGCGCACCGTTCGGAACTTACAACCTCACCGGCGGGGGGATGGAGACGTCCTGGGCGGATGTCGCTCGCTCGGTGTTCGCACTGACCGGACATGACCCGCGGCGAGTAACGGGAGTGTCGACCCACGACTACTTCAGCGGGGCGGCCGGTCCGGTGGCCCCGCGTCCGCGTCGCAGCACCCTCGACCTCACGAAGCTCGAAAGGACGGGCTTCGCCACACGCGACGCGGCTGCGCAGCTCGATGAGTACATACGACGGTCGATCGATGGGAACGGCGCCCGTGCCTGAGGATTCCGGGCCGCGCGTCTCAGTAGTGGTCCGCACCAAGAACCGCCCGGAGTTCCTCCGGCGTGCGCTGGAAAGCATCACAGGTCAGTCCTTCACGCTCTGGGAATGCATCATCGTCAACGACGGCGGAGATCCGGTTCCTGTGGATCAGCTCGTCGAACGGCTCCCACAAGATCATCGGGACCGTATTCGTGTTCTCCACAGCGCGGGGTCGCGTGGCCGGTGGACGTCCGCCAATGCCGGCGTACTCGCGGGCTCGGCGCCGCTGCTGGTGCTGCACGACGACGATGACACCTGGCATCCAGACTTCCTCGCGAGCGCCGTCGCCTACCTCGACGACAACCCCGATCGTGTCGGCGTGGTATCGCGCATCGAGATCGTGTGGGAGGAGTTCGCCGACGGCGAGTTCACCGAGGTGCGCCGCGAGCCCTTCCAGGCGCACCTGCACGACCCGCTGCTCTCGGACACGCTCCTGTTCAACCGCTTCGTGCCCATCGCGTTCGTATACCGCCGCGCGCTTCACGAAGAGCTCGGCCTCTATGACGAACGACTCCCAGTGGTGGGCGACTGGGCGTTCAACCTCCGGGTGCTCTCACTGAGCGCCCTGGAGTTCCTCGGCGACAAGCCTCTCGTGTCCTGGCACCAGCGCGCCGGCACGGCGGGGGCTGGTGGAAACAGTGTCATCGACGCCCGGGATGACCACGCCAAGTTCGACGCGCGCATCCGCGACGAGGCGCTGCGGGAGTATGTCGGCGAGGAAGGTCTGGGCCTGGTGCTCTACCTGACCCAGTTCATCGACCGGCGCTTCGTGGACATCGAGAACGGGATCCGAGCAGAGATCCGGGAAGCCTCGACGTGGCACCGCGCGAAGGACAAGCTCGACCGCACCGTCGCGCGCGCTCTGCCGCGGAGACGGCGACGCTGAAGTCAGTTCTTCATCAGGGCGATCGCTTCATCGACCGGCCCGTCGAAGATCTTCTCGCCTTTGGCGATCACAATTCCCCGATCGCACAGTTCCCTCACCATATTGAGATCGTGGCTCACCACGAGCATCGTGATGCCGCGACCGGTGAGTTCCTTGATCTTCGTCGCGCACTTGGCACGGAATGGTGCGTCACCCACGGACAGCACCTCATCCACGAGAAGGATGTCGAGCTCCACGTGGATGGCCACGGAAAACGCCAGACGCATGAACATACCCGAGGAGTAGTGCTTGACCTCCTGGTCGATGAACTCGCCGATCTCCGAGAAGGCGACGATGTCGTCGAAGCGCTCATCGGTCTCGCGTTTCGACATACCGAGGATCGCCGCATTCAAGTACACGTTCTCGCGACCGGAGAGCTCGGGATGGAATCCGGCGCCGACCTCGATCAGTCCGGCCACGCGACCACGAGTCAGAACACGTCCGCTGTCCGGCTCCAGTACTCCGGAGACCAACTTGAGCGTGGTGGACTTTCCCGACCCGTTCAGTCCCAGCACTGCCACGGCTTCGCCTTCACCCACCTGGAAGCTGAGATTCGACAGCGCGGTGAAAACGTCGGCCCGAACGCGCTTCTTCTTCACCCATCCGATGAACGCCTCTTTGAAGGAGTGGGCGTTGCGGCGGAGGAACACTTTCGAGACGCCGTCCACGACGATCGACGGCCTCGTCACCGTCTCGACGACGATTTGATTGGACATGACTCTCACAGATCCTGAGCGAATGAGCGTTCGAAACGTCGGAAGGTGAACTGCCCGACGACGAGGAACACCACGGTGAGCGCGATGGCCACAGCTGTGTAGATCGTGAAGTGCGGAGGCAGGCCGTGGGTCTGCGTGACGGTCTCTCCCCAGAATCCGGTGTGGAAGAGCTCGACTGCCACTGCGACCGGGTTGCACATGTAGAGGTGGAATGCCCACGGTGGAATATGCTGCTGGACGAGTGGCCAGATATACAGCACCGGAGCCGTCCATACCGAGAACATCCGGATGATCTCCACGAGATTCTGCGCATCACGGAACCGCACATTGATGCCGCTGAAGAACAGACCGATCCCCAGCGCGAACGCGACGATGATCGCGGTCCCGAGGAGTATCGCGCCTACGCCCACGAGGGTGGGGGTCCAGCCCGCGATCAGACAGACGAGCAGCAGAACCGCCACTTGGGGAAGGAAGTGGATGAATGCGACGACGATCGCCGCCATGGGAAAGAGCTCGCGGGGGAGATAGATCTTCTTGACGAGCGACCCGTTGTCCACGATCGCACTGGTCGCGTTGCCGAATGCCTCGTTGAAGAGGTTGACGGCGACAATGCCGGAGAAGAGGTAGATCGCATAGTTCTGAATGTTGTTGTGAGCACCGAGAATGATGCCCATCACGAAGAAGTAGATGACGAACTGCGAAGCGGGCTTCACATAAGACCACGTCCACCCCAGGACCGAGTTGCGGTAACGGGTGGCTGTTCCCTTGCGCACAAGAAGACGCAGCAGGTAGCCGCGGCTGAACACATCGAGAATTCCCTTGCCGCGGCCGGGTACATCGTAGTCGCGTACATCGACGGTGGGCGTGACAGTCACAGATCGAGCTTTCTATCGATGGGCCGCGGGGAGAGGGCGGCGCGAAGACAAGCAATCGTATCGCAGGTGCTCCTGGGAACCAGCCGATCAGCGCCTGCTGCGAGGGAGCGTCGCGATGTAACCGGAGGGCACGATCAGCGGGGTCGGGGTGACGTTTCCGTTCATCGACTTCGCAGTCGCTGCGTCCAGCGGCCAGAGGAAACCCCCGCCTGTCGCGACCGCCAGATGCGTGTGATCGGAGAGGAAGACCTTGCCGGCGATCGGGGGTCCGGTCAGCGTCAATGCGGCGCAGGTCGAGTCGGCGAGGACCGTCACCGCATTTCCGGCGGGATCACCGGAAAGGACCTGCGACAGCGCGCCGAAGGCGGGACTGTAGAGCCCATCACCGCACCGGGCGAAGTGCGTGAGGTCGGCGTGCGCGCTGCGACGCGCCGCGTAGGCATCGCTCACCGTCAGCATCGGGCCATCGACGCCGTACGCCTGAGCCATCGCCCACGTGGGAAGGTGCACGAGGCGATCGCCGTCCGCCAGATACACCGCGTCGGACCCCGGAGCCTTGACGAGCGATCCGGCCGCGATGACCGGGTCGCCGATTGTCAGCCGAGCGAGATTCGCGGGCGAGATCCGGAGGACGCGCGGGAGGCTGCCCGCGCCGATCTGCTTCAACAGCGCCATGGTTGTCACGTGGTGATACGTGCCGTCGGTGGCGGCGAACACGTTAGGCGAGTTCGACGCCTGCACGAACACGGCGGACGGGGGCTCGCTCGACTTCTTCAGCACTGCACAGGTCTCGGGTCCGAGGGTCGATGGACTGAATCCGACCGCCCCGTCCGCGGAAACCGGGCGGAGGGTGCCCGAGGCGCCGAAATAGGTCATGCCGTTGCACGAGACGAAGTTGGAGAGCGTGCCGGATCGCACGTAGCCGGACATCGAGGATCCGGCGACGGAGCGGAACGCCGTACTGGGGAGACCGAGCTCTGGCGCCAGGGCCCACCACGGAAGGTGCAGGAGCCGACCGTCCCACGACGGAAGATAGACCGCCGACCCCTTGATCGCGACAACACGTGCAGCCGGGAACCGAACCGGCCCCTTCGTCATTGCGGCCCGACGGGCCGGCTGCATCATTGCGGTGAAGGGAGTCGAGCCGCCGTTGATGAGGACCAACGTGGCCGCGTCGTAGATCGGCGCCAGCGACGTTTCGTCGATCATGTAGATCGCGCCACCGGCCGCCAGTCGCGCGAATCTCGTCATCTCGGGGCCCGCGCCGATTCGATCGAAGTCGGCGCTGCTCATCCGGACGAGCTTCGAGCAGGATCCGCCCCACATCGCGACGAGGTTGCATGATGCGAATCGGTGGGTCCGCGCGCCGTCGAGGTAGGCCACCGTTCCCGTGGCGGCGCTCTGCAGGTAGAGCGAGGCATCCCCGCCGTTGGCGAAATGCGTCAGATAGTCCGCGCCGACCGGAGCCGGGCGGCCGAAGGTCGCCCGATAGCTCGGCCACTCCGCCGGCATGATGTGGTACGCGGTTCCGCCGCTGATCAGGTAGATGGCTGGACCCACCGAGAACAACACGGTCGACGCAACCTGGGTGGATCCGAACCAGTCGCGGAAATAGCTGTAGAAATTGCGGTTGCCGTAGCTCGAGCATCCATCACCCTGGCCGTAGCCGGCGCGCAGGGCCGCGGTGTTCGGCTGGTAGGGCGTGTAGTAGTACAGGTCGGCTGTGGCCTGGTTCTTCACCGCCACCGGCGAAGAGCCGCAAGCGCGGTTCGGGTGGTACAGGATGCTCCAGGTCCTGGCTGGGGCGTACCAGGTGAAGTACTGGCTCGTCCCGGGCGGATTCGCGTAGCGCTTCAGCTGCCATGCCGCGCCGTACACCTGGTTGAAGAAGCCGTAGTAGCGCGTGTCGCAGGCGGCGGTGTCGGGGCATCCCTGTCCCATCGCCAGGGTGAAGCGGAACTCACTGGGCCAGGTGTGGGTGACAAGCCCTTGCTCCTTCTGCATGGTCACGATGAGGACCTGGGGGTTGATCCCGCACGCCCGAGCGACCTTGTAGACGATCGTCGATGCCCGCTCCCTGAGGCCTCCGGCGTATGCGCCGCACATCGCATCGGCCGACGTGGTGCGCGTCGTGTCGTACTTGTCCTTGAGACAGGTGTAGCCCGCCTGGCAGACGGGTACTTTCGCTTGGAAGAAGCTCTGAATCTGCGCCGCGGACATCGTGCTGCTGTTGAAGAAGACCGCGTCGCTGATGATGTTGCCGGGCGCGAACGTTGTGAGATCAGCCGCCTGTACGAGGGCGGCGGCCGTGGCCGATCCGCTTGCGGCCACCGGCGTGGCGGCCGTCGCCGCTGCGGGAGCAAGCCCGCCGATGATGAGCGCCGTGAGTGTGACGGCGGCCGCGAATCTCGCCCGCGGAAGACCTCGCCGCACCCATGCTCCATTGCCAAGCATGTGAACAGTGTGACGGAAGTGGCGGATGACTACAACGATTCGTGGATTTTCCGCGCATCGACACGCTGTGCTCGGCGAATTCCCGGGCGAGCCGTCACAGCTCCGCGTGCAGCTGCCATACGCGATCCGCGGCCTCGCGCCACGAGAACGCACGCCCGCGATCGCCGGCGAGCACGGCGAGCCGGTCCGCCGCGACCGTGGTCGCGAGCGCGCGCCGCAGCGCGTCTGCCATCCCTTCGACCAGCGTCTCGGCAACCGCCCCCGGGATGACTTCGCCACCGTCGACGATCACCTCGGAGTGCACGGCCGACTCGGCCGCGATGACAGGCACCCCGAGCGTCAAGGCGTCCACGACACGCCACGGGAAAGCCGCGCGGCGCGACGGCGCAACGAGCGCGACGGCGCCGCCCAGGACGGCGGCACGGTCGGGTGCCTCGAGCGCGCCGCGCACGTGCAGGCTGCGCTCGGGGATGCCGGCGGCCGCGGCCAGATCGGCGATGGCGGGCTCGTCGCCGTCCTGCGTGTCGATCACGACCACCGGAAGGTCGATGCCCGACGCTCCGATGGCGGCCAGGCCGATCTGGAGACCGTCCGAGCGCACGGGTCCGCCGCTGAGCAGCAGGAAGCCCTCCGGCAGGTCGAGCATGCGCCGGCGTCCGACCTCGTCGGTGGGCACTGCGAAGCCCAGCGGCGCGGCGCCCGCGATCACGCGGATCCGATCGCCGAGCGGCGCGAGTTCGGCCAGCCGGGCGGCGATGGCGTGGGTCGGCGCGACCACGGCGTCGGCGTGCTTGACCGCACGCTTGAGCATGGCGCGGTGCCAGCCCGCGGTGGCGCGCGGGAGCTCGTCGGCGGCATCCCACGGCCTCAGGTCCCACACGGTGACGACCGTCTGATCGTTGTCGTGCACCCGGTCGTGGCGGACGAGCGGCGCGAACAGCGACGGCGAATGGATCATGCCCCCGCCGATGCCGGTCCCCACGCCGAGCTGCAGCGCGCCGGCGAGTTCGCGGCGCGCCAAGGCGGTGCGCTGCACGCCCGCGAGGCCCGCGACCTCGGAGAGGTCCCCGCGTCCTCCTGCGGGGGCGATCCCCTCGACCTCGCACCCTGCGGGCGCGCCGATCACGAGCGCGCGGGCGAGTTCGCGTGAGGCCTCCGCGAGATCCGGCTCGGTCGGTGCGACGAGCTGGTCCAGCATCACTCGCAGGGTGGCCGTCATATTTCGAGCCTACCCAGCCGGCGCCGAACCGGTCACGGCGCCGGGGTCGCGGTCGGCGTCGGCGGGTGGAGCTTCTGCTGGACGAGCTGCTTGATGTACGCGTAGTCGGGCCGATACTCGTCGACGCCGCCCTCGGGGGTCAGCTCGATCGTCGACACGGGGTTCTGCTTCGCCTTGAGCGCGAGGTCGGCGAGGAACGGGATGAGCGACTGCGGCAGATCGGTCTGGACGATGTCCGCGCCCGCGGCCGCGACATCCTGGAACCGTGTCAGGACATGCTGCGGTGTGAACTGCGCGAGGATCGCCTCCTGCAGGATGCGCTGCCGCTTCATCCGGTCGAAGTCGGATGTCGTGTACCGGGAGCGCGCGTACCACTGCGCGGTGTCGCCGTTCATGTGCTGCGGACCGGCCTCGATCCAGCCGATCGCCCAGTCCTCGGCGGGCTGCCCTTCGTAGGCGGGTCCGCCGCCCTCGGGCAGACGCTCCGTGACGGTGATGTCGACGCCGCCGAGCGCGTCCACGAGCGAGGCGAACCCGTGCATGTCGATGAAGACGTAGTACGGGATCTTGATACCGAGGATCCCCTCAGCGGCGTCTTTGGTCGCTTCGACGCCCGGCGACGAGCCATGGGCGACCGCGTCCGGGTAGAGCGCATTCCCGTTCTGGCAGACCTCGACCTCGGTGCGCAGCTGGTTGATCCCGCTCCCCCAGCCGCATGTGGCGTCGGCGTGACCCGTGTGTCCGTTCGGGTACTTGTCGTGCATCGGGCCCGCCGCGAACGGGAAGTCCGGCATGTCGCGCGGGATGCCGGTGATCGTCGTCGCGCCGGTGGTGGCGTTGACGGAAACGACCGAGATGCTGTCGAACCGCATCGAGTCACGGCCCACGCCGCTGTCGGCGCCGAGGAGCAGGATGTTGTAATAGCCGTCGGAGGGCGGCACCGACGGGCCGCTCGCGCCGAAGATCGAAGCCAGGGTGCTGCGCGTGACGCCCGCGATGTTGGACGCGTACGCGGCGGCGCCGCTCGAGACGAACGTGAGCACCACGGCGACGATCGCGATCGCGAAGCGCGCGCCCCCTCCGGTCTTCACCAGGCGCACGAGGCGCAGCGTGTCGACGGTCAGCACGATCCACAGCGCCGCATAGGCCAGGCAGACGCCCTGGGCGATGAGCAGCACGAACCAGTTCGTGGCGAGGGTGAGGAACAGCGGCTGCCAGAGCATCGCGCACAGGATGCCGAGGATCAGCATCCCCCACATCACCAGCGTGGACGCGAGACCCACCTTCGCCAGCCGACGATTGCCCGCGGCCGCCTGCGCGGAACCCGGCATCAGGAAGTTCAGGATGACGAGCCACCACCCGCGCCGGGTCATGAACTCGCGCGAGCCGGTGTCGGGGTAGCGCAGCGGGCGGTCCTCGATCACCTGCCGGGACGCGGCGCGGGGGGCGGTCGGCCGCGGCGGACTGACGACGCTCACAGGGACTCCTTGAGCCGCCGGTTCTTCTGTTCGACCTGCCCCTCGAGGTCGCGGGCGTAATCCTCGACGCGGGTCGCGGTCGCGTCGTCCGATGCGCCGAGGATCCGCACGGCCAGCAGCCCGGCGTTCCTCGCCCCGTTGATGGACACCGTCGCGACGGGGATGCCTGCAGGCATCTGCACGATGCTCAGGAGCGAGTCGAGCCCGTCGAGGGTGGAGAGCTGCACCGGAACGCCGATCACGGGAAGCGGGGTGACGGACGCGAGCATGCCCGGCAGGTGTGCCGCGCCGCCGGCGCCCGCGATGATGACCTTCAGGCCGCGTGCGCGGGCCTCACGGCCGTACCGGATGAGCTTGTCGGGCGTGCGATGCGCCGACACCACCTCGACCTCGTGCGGGATCTCGAAGTCGGTCAGAGCCTGCGACGCGTCGCTCATGACGCGCCAATCCGAGTCGGAGCCCATGACGACGCCGACCAGGGGCGCATCCGAGGAATGTAGCGGTCGGGTCACCCGACCAGGCTAGGGGGCGCGGCTGGAAGAACCCCGCAACAACGCGGCCCGCGATGGCGATCCCGTTCGACCGGGTGCGGAAGCCTCAGTCGAGGAACAGGGATGCCGCAGCCCGCGCCTGGTAGGCGACATCGTCGAGATCGTCCCCCGTCACGGTGACGTGCCCGACTTTGCGCCCGGGACGCGGCGCCTTCCCGTAGGTGTGGATCTTCGCCCGCGGGTGTGCGGCCATCGCCGCGTCGAATCGCTCGTCGAGACCCCCGTCGGCCGGTCCGCCGAGGATGTTCACCATGACCGCCCACGGCGTGCTGCCCGTCGCATCGCCGAGCGGCAGGTCGAGCACGGCGCGCAGGTGCTGCTCGAACTGACTGGTGACGGCCCCGTCCTGCGTCCAGTGCCCGCTGTTGTGCGGACGCATCGCGAGCTCGTTCACCAGGAGTCGCTGGTCGGTCGTCTCGAACAGCTCGACCGCGAGCATCCCCACCACGTCCAGACCCTCGGCGATGCCGACCCCGATGCGCGCCGCCACGTCGCGCATGCGCTCGCTGGAGTGGGGGGCGGGCGCGATCACCTCGGCGCACACGCCGCCTCGCTGGACGGTCTCGACGATGTCGTACGCGCGCACCTCGCCCGACGGGCGCCTCGCGACCTGCTGCGCGAGCTCACGCGAGAAGTCGACGAGCTCTTCGGCGAGCAGGGCGCCGCCGCGAGCGTCCTCGGCGAGCGCGGCGAACCAGTCCTCGGCTTCGACGGCGGCGTCGACCACGCGCACGCCCTTGCCGTCGTAGCCGCCGCGCGGCGTCTTCACGACGGCTCGGCCGCCGTGCGCGTCGATGAACGCCTGCAGCGCCCCGACATCGGTCACGGCGGCCCAGTCGGGCTGCGGCATCCCGAGCTCGGCCAGGCGCGCGCGCATGAGCAGCTTGTCCTGGGCGAAGCGCAGGGCGCTGGGGCCGGGCCGCACCGCGACGCCCGACTCGACGAGAACGGCGAGCACCTCCTGCGGGACGTGCTCGTGGTCGAACGTGACGACATCCACGGTGCGGGCGAATCCCAGCACTGTGCCAGCGTCGCGGTAGTCGCCCACCGCGACGGCGGCGAGCGAGGCAGCCATCGCGTCCTCCTCGGCGAGCACGCGCAACTCGACTCCGAGCTCGACTGCGGGCGCGATCATCATGCGCGCCAACTGACCTCCGCCGACCACTCCGACTCGCAGCGCCATGCCGCTCCTTCCGTCGCCTCCATCATTCCGCACGCGGCGGCCGCGGTGATCGGCGGCGGTCCGGCGGCGGCGGTCAGGGGGCGGGCGGAGCGGACGGCAGCGGCTGTGCGTCGCGGTGGGCGAGGATCTGGCTCACCTCGACCTGATCGACGAGCGCCTCGTGCACGAGCCCGACACTCGGGATGTCGGCCAGGCGGATGGGCTCGTCCACGCCATTCGACAGCGTGAGGGTGCCGGCGCCCCAGATCCGCTGGATGATGCTCCGCTTCTCGACGATCGTGTACCCGCGGACATGTGCGAGCTCGCGTCGCCGCGACGAGAGGAGTCCCCACCGCTCGACCACGCGCCGCGTCGTGATCGTGTAGATGTGCGACCACCACACGAGGAACGGCAGGACGACCAGAAGGAACACGACGACCCCCGCGGCCGCGAGCATCATCCAGTTCTCGAACGGTGCGGGGAGGTTGTCATAGAACCAGCCGCACGCACCCGCGACGGCGACGAGCACCAGCACCGACCAGAACAGGCGCCTCGCATGCCCGCGGAACTGCGCGACCCTCAGCTCGGGCGTCGGCACCCCCGGCGCCGGCGTGAGCGGCCGCCCGCCGTAGGTGGTCGGGTGCGTCATGAACCCATTGTGCGTCGGGCATCGGCGTGGTGCGTGCTACCCACGCCACGCGACGAAACACTGGCGTGGGCAGGTCAGCGCACGTGCACGACGTCGCCGGCCGAGACGGCGCTCTCCACGCCGCTCACGGCGACCACGACCAGTCGCCCCTGCGAGTCGATGCGCTGAGCGCGACCCTCGAGTGCCGCCCCGTCCGGGAGCGACACCACCACATCGCTGCCGATCGTGGTGCACAGCGCCTCGATCTCGCCGAGCACACCGGAGGCCGCGGCATCGCCGCCCGCCGCCGCGAGTGCGACGAGCTGTTCGTCGAGGCTCGTCAGGAAGTCGGCGAGCAGCCGGTCGTCGTCGACCTCGAGCCCGACGGCCTCGAACGACGTGGCCGTCTCGACCGGAAGGTCGACCCGCGCCATCCGCGTGTTCACCCCCACCCCGATCACGATGGCGTCGGGGTGTCCGGGAATCACCTCGGACAGGATGCCGCACAGCTTGCCGCCGTCGAGCAGCACATCGTTCGGCCACTTGAGGCCCGCGGCGTGGCCCGTTCCCCTGATCTGGGACGAGACCGCACGTGTCGTCGCGGCGCCCGCGGCAAGCGGGATCCAGCCACGGGACTGGGGCGGGATGCCGGGCACCCGCACGAGCACCGACACGGCGAGCGCGGTGCCGGGCGGCGCCACCCAGGTGCGGTCGAGCCGGCCGCGCCCTGCGCGCTGGTCGGTCGTGACCAGCAGAGACAGGTGGGGCCACTGGTCGGGGGCCACGGATGCGTGGCGGATGACATCCGCATTGGTCGAGTCGGTGGTCTGGACGACCTGCACGCGCGGGCTGATGGCGGCGGTGAGGGGATAGCCCCCTGGCGGGCTCGTCATGCACTCACCCTACGCCGCGTGGCACCATCACAGCGGATGCCGCAACCCCTTGTGCGAAGCCTCCAACCGTTGCCGGAATACCGCCGATAAGGTGGAACGCGTGACAGATCAGCCCGACCTCTCCACCACCGCCGGAAAGATCGCGGATCTGCGAGCGCGCTACCAGGAGGCGGTCGTCGACGCCGAGAAGGCGGCGCACGACAAGCAGCATGCGAAGGGCAAGCTCACCGCTCGCGAGCGGATCGAGCTGCTCGTGGATGCCGGCAGCTTCGTCGAGCTCGACGAATACGTCCGGCACCGCACGACGGCGTTCGGGATGGAGAAGTCCCGGCCGTACGGCGACTCCGTGGTCACCGGTGTCGCGACGATCCACGGCCGGACCGTCGCCGTCTACGCGCAGGACTTCTCGACATTCGGAGGGTCGCTGGGCGAGGTGGCCGGCGAGAAGATCATCAAGGCCATGGAGTTCGCGCTGCGCAGCGGCATCCCCGTCGTCGGAATGCTCGATTCCGGCGGTGCCCGCATCCAGGAGGGCGTCGTCGCCCTCGGCAAGTACGGCGAGATCTTCCGCCTTAACACTCAGGCATCGGGCGTCATCCCGCAGATCTCGATCATCATGGGCCCCGCCGCCGGCGGCGCCGTTTACTCGCCCGCGCTCACCGATTTCGTCGTCATGGTGGACAAGACCAGCCAGATGTTCGTCACCGGCCCCGACGTCATAAAGACCGTCACCGGCGAGGACGTCGGCATGGAGGAGCTCGGCGGCGCATACACCCACAACACCCGTTCCGGCGTCGCGCACTACCTCGCCGAAGACGAGGACGATGCGATCGACTACGTCAGGACGCTGCTCGGGTTCCTTCCCGACAACAACATGGCCGAGCTGCCGGTCTACGAGTCGCCGTTCGAGTTCGAGACGACGGATGCCGACCGCTTCCTGAACACGATCATCCCCGACTCGCCGAACCAGCCGTACGACATCCACGAGGTGATCAGGCACCTCGTCGACTCCGAGGACTTCCTCGAGGTGCAGCCGCTGTTCGCCCCGAACATCGTGATCGGGTTCGGCCGCATCGAGGGCCGCACGGTCGGCATCATCGCGAATCAGCCGTCGCAGATGGCCGGCACGCTCAACATCGAGGCGGGCGAGAAGGCGAGCCGCTTCGTGCGGTTCTGCGACGCGTTCTCGGTGCCCATCGTGACCCTCGTCGATGTGCCCGGGTACCTCCCCGGTACCGACCAGGAGTGGACGGGGGTCATCCGCCGCGGCGCGAAGCTGCTCTACGCCTACGCCGAGGCGACGGTCCCGCTCGTCACGGTGATCCTCCGCAAGGCCTACGGCGGCGCCTACATCGTCATGGGCTCCAAGCAGCTCGGCGCCGACATCAACCTCGCCTGGCCGACAGCCGAGATCGCGGTGATGGGCGGACAGGGAGCCGTCAACATCCTCTACCGCGGCGAGATCAAGCGCGCGGAGGATGCCGGCGAGGACGTCGCGGCCGTGCGCACCCGCCTCGCGAACGAGTACACCTACAACGTCGCGTCCCCCTTCCTCGCCGCCGAGCGCGGCGAGCTCGACGGGATCATCGAACCCGCCCAGACGCGGGTGTCGATCGCGAAGGCCCTCCGGGCACTCCGCGGCAAGCGTGCGAGCCTGCCGCCGAAGAAGCACGGGAACATCCCGCTGTGAGCGATCCCGGGCCGGAGGAGGACCTCAGGATCGACGTGCGCCGAGGCCTGCCGACCGATGAGGAGCTTGCGGCGCTCATCGCCGTGGTGTCGGAGTCGTACGCCCGGGAGTCGGCGGCGGCTCTCGCCGAAGAAAAGCCGGAACGCAACGCCTGGATGCTGTCGCAGCGCTCGCTGCGAGACCCGGTGCGCCGCGAACTCGGCTGGGGCCGATTCGGAGGCTGAGCCCTTCGCGAAGGCTCGGCACGTGGAGTCCCGGTTCCGATCAGCCCTGCGCGACGCGAAAACCATTGAGGCACTCGGGAGATTTGTCCCCCGAAATACCTACATACGCGCGGCCCACCCCCTTGCATACTTGAACTGCTGGAACGCTTCTGCGTTCGGCTGACCTGCTCACCGCTTGTCGGAGACTCCAGGTTCGGCCTAGCGGACGGTTTTCGGGTAACCGTCCGCTAGGCGAGGGGCGGGCGGCTTCGCCGCCCCTCGCCTCCTTCGATTCCGCTCCCCGTCCTGGCTCCCCTCCCCCGCCGGGACGGGGAGCGAGATGCGTTTCGGGCGACTCAGTCCACGCGAGGGTGTGCGATCTCGCGCCAGAGCTCGACGGCATCCTCGTCGCTCCATCCGGCGCCCGCCGCCGAGCGCCCGACGACGGTCACGGCGATGGTCTCGTGCGGCGAGGTGCGGATGTAGAGGCGATCGGAACTCGCCGACCGCAGAGTGTCCGCGAGCTGCGCACGGATGATCGCGAGCGACTTCTCGCCCAGGCCCTCGAGACCTCCCTCGTCGAGCACCGTCACATTGGCGCCCCGGCGGCGTGCGCGTTCGAGCTCGGTGCGCACGTCGTCGTCGAGCAGCCGCGGGCCGCGCATCTCGTCGCGCAGCCGCCCTTCCGCGAGCCGTGCCTCGAGCTTGTCGTCGGCGTCCAGCTCGCCCCCCGACGACACCGTGCGCGCGAGGACGGGTCCGGCGACAGCGAGCGCCTGCTGGATCTGCACACGGCGCTCACGCTGCCTGCCGACCTGCGAGGCCTGCCACGCGGATGCCGCGCGCTGCAGCTGGGTCAGTCGCGCGGTGTCGCGGGCGGCGCGGTCCATCGACCGCAGCAGCAGCTGGGCTGAGGCGACCCACACCACAGATCCCACGAGGCCCAGGGCGAGAGCCGAGACCGGTCCCATCCAGATCATCGAGGCGATCGCGAGCGCCGCGATTCCGATCCATGCCGTCCAGGTGCGCCGCCGCACGATGACGATGGTCATGAGTGCGCCGATCCCGCCGAGGTACCAGGTGGCGAAGGATGCCGTGCGGGAGTCGTGTCCTACCGCGATGCTGATCGCGCTCGGCACGAGCACGGCGCACGAGAGGGCGAGCACGGCGGCGATCATCGGCAGCCGCGACGGGCCCCTCGGGGCCATGCCCGGCGGGGTGTCGGCCGGCGGCGCGGCGGGCGCTGCGCCGGCGGGCTCCCAGAAGAGGCAGAGCCAGGTGGTCGCGAGGTACAGCGCCAGGGCGACGAGGACGACGAGCGGCTGCGGCACGGGTGCCGTCCACCACAGCCCGCGCGCGGCGAGATATGCCGTGAAGGCGAAGGCGAGCCCGACGAGGACATTCCGGACGCTGATCATGCGGCACCTTCGGTCCAGTCCAGACGCACCGTCGTACCATGCTCGCCGGTGTCGATCTCGGCGGACCCGCCGATGGCGGCCACGCGAGCGAAGATCGATGCGCGGATGCCCAGCCGGTCACCGGGCACGTCCTCGAGATCGAACCCTTCGCCCCTGTCGCGGACCCGGATGCGCAGCATCCCGCTCTCCGACTCGAGCGACACGGCCAGTCCCTCGCCGCCGGCGTGCTGCAGCGCGTTGGCCACCGCCTGCATCGCCGCGAGGGTCAGCGCCCGCGCCACACGACCCGGAATGGTCGGGGCCCCGGATTCGAAGGACCGCTCGACGACGAGGTCGACATCCAGTTCGCGCACGGCGCTCTGTATCTCGTCCGCGAGTGCGTCGCAGTCGACCGGGTCGTCGCTGCCCTCCCCCGCGTCCTGCTCGGTGTTCGCGAGGCGCGTCAGCGCCTCACGAGCCATGCCCGCGGCGAGCGTTCGCTCCCGCGGCGTCTCGGCCCGCTCGGCGGCGATGAGCGCGGCCAGCACGCTGTCGTGCATGAGGGCGGCCACCGCGATCCGCTCCTGCTCCGCGGCATCCGCCGCCGCCGCCTGCGCGTACGAGGCGACGGCCCTCGCCCGGGTCTCGTCGACATTCGCCGCGACCGAGCGGAACACCCAGCCGAGGGTGAGGATCACGCCGCCGAGGATCAGCGCGAAGGACACGTCGAGGCCGACCGCGAACCAGAAGTCCCGGGCGAACCCGCCCTGGATGAGACGGACGAGACCGAACAGCACGGGGGCGAGCACCGTCCAGACGATCTGCAGCGGCAGCGGGAACGCCAGCACCGCGGCGAGGGTCGCGATGTTGACGAGATACCAGATCCACGGCTCGCCGGTGGATGACGGCACGATGCCCGCTGTCGCGATCGGCCAGACCACCAGCGCCCCGACATAGATGAACGCGAAGGCTCCCGCCGCGATGCGGACGCCCCGGCCGATCATGCACGCCGTGATCATCACCGCCAGCGGAACGAACACCATCGCCATGAGCGGGATGTGCCACCCGGGCAGCTCATCCGCCGGCGCCAGCGCGGTCACGAACGCCTGGGCGCCCAGGACGAGCGAGCCGAACCCGGCTACGAGCGAGATGATCCGCTCGACGCGCGTCCGTGTGAAGGACCCGATGCCGACTGTGGACTCACGCGTCTGCGGGATGTGTCCCCACGCGTTGTCGAGAACTGCGCTGGGCGCCTCAACCGCCACCGACACCGCCCCCCGGGTCCGAGGCGGGCTCGACGAGGATGCCGTCCTCCATCGCCCGTCGCAGCAGATCGACCTTGGTCGGTGCGGGACGTCCCACTTCGACGTACTTGACCCGCACGCGCGTGATGTTCTCCTTTGCCGTGGAGTAGGCGACGCCGAGCCGGTCAGCGACGACCTTGAGCGGGAGCCCCGCGGCATACAGCCGGAGCACGTCCCGCTCACGCGCCGACAGCTGCGCGTCGGCGAACGCGCGGTCGCCTTCCACCGCGCTCGCCCATTCGACGTTGTTGAGCGGCTCGCCGCGTGCAACGGTGGCGATCGCCGCCGTCACATCTCCGATCGGAGAGGCCTTGCTCACGATCCCCGTCGCGCCTGCGGCGAGCGCCTCGCGGACCGCGGCCGGGCGATCCGCCACGCTGTGGATGATCACGCTCGATCCGTCCCGCACCAGGGCGCGCACGTTCTCGGTCACCGTCGTGCCGTCCCCGAGGGTCAGATCGAGCACGACCACATCCGCCGGAAGCGCCGCACTGAACGCCCGCCAGTCGAGGTACTCGGTGACATTGCTTCCCGAGAACACCACGTCCAGGGCGGCGCGCGCGCACGCGGCCTCGAGCCCGAGTCGCACGGACTCGTGGTCGTCGATCAGCGCGACGCGCGTCATGGTGTCAGGCTAGCGCGGCTCGGACATCCTGGTCAGGACGGCGACGGCTTCGACATGGTGCGAGTTCGGAAAGAGGTCGAGCGCGTCGATGGTCGTCGTGTCGTACCCGACGGCGCGGAACGTGGCGAGGTCGCGCGCGAGCGCCACCGGGTCGCACGCGACGTAGACGATCGTGGCCGGCTCGAGGTCTGCGATGCCCTCCACCACCTCCCTCCCCGCCCCGGACCGCGGCGGATCCAGGACGACCACTCCACGTGCCAGCCGCGCCCGATCGGCGGTCGACGCATTCGCGCCCGCCTGCGCGATCCATCGGTCGACCCGGGCCGTCTCGGCCCGCGCACCGACCCACTCGGCGAGGTTCGCACCGGCGTGCTCGGTCGCTCGCGAGTCCGACTCCACAGACGTCACGCGCGTCGCGGCGCCGCCGAGATCGCCGAGCGTCGCCGCGAAGAGCCCGACGCCGCCGTAGAGATCGAGGTGCCAGCCGTCCGGATCGATCGGTGGGCCATCGGCGTGGAGCCCCCTCACACGACCCGACACCACCTCGGAGAGGGTGCCCGCGGCGAGCCGGTGCACCTGCCAGAAGCCGCCGGCATCCACGCGGAACGCGCGGCCGCCCACCCGCTCGACGACGACTTCGAGCGCGGGATCCCCCGGCGAGGCCGGCGCCGGTGCGGGATGACTTCGCGCCCGACCGTCGCTCGATCCTCGTCGGCTGCGGCCGCGGCCGCGGCCGTGATCGACGGGCGCGGGCCGTGCCAGGATTCGAACCTCGCCGTCGGCGGGCTGCACCAGGTCGATCCGCCCAGGAATTCCGGCCTGCAGACCGAGTGCGGCGCGCTCGACCGCCGCTGTCGCCAGCGGAAGGTCGTCGACGGGGATGACGCGGTGGCTGCGCGCCGCGTAGGGTCCGACGCGCCCGTCGGCGTCGACGTGCAGGCTGACGCGGGTTCGCCATCCACTGCCGTCGGCGCTCTCGACGGCAATGAGGTCACCGTCGCCCGAAAGCACCGGCGAGGCGGGTCGAATGGCGACCGGGACATCGTCGATGCCGCCGATGCGCTGCAGCGACTCGAGCAGGACCTGCAGCTTGAGTGCACGCTGATGCGCAAGCTCGATGTGGCCGAAGTCGGCGCCGCCCGGACGATCTTCGGGCGGCACGTCGACATCCGCCTGTCGCCACACATGCGCGCGACGGTGGGGGGAGGCATCCAGGACCTCCATCGTCTCGCCCCGCCAGAAGGAGTCCTTCGACGTGTCGGTGAGCCGGACGCGCACCCGCTCGCCGGGGATCGCGTCCGGGACGAACACCACGCGACCCTCGTGGCGGCCGACGAAGACGCCGCCGTGTGCGACGCCCGTGACGTCGAGGTCGATGAGATCGCCGTCGGAACCCGTCGAAGCCGCCATGCTGAGAGCTTACGGTTGAGCTATGCGCGTGTGCCTCGCCTCGACCTCGCCCGCCCGGCTCATGCTGCTGCAGCAGTTCGGCATCCGTCCGCTCACCGTCGCACCCGACGTCGACGAGGCAGCGGTGATCGAGTCGGTCGAGGCCGCCGAAGGGCGCACGCTCGCACCCGACGAGCACGTCCTGCTGCTGGCACGGCGGAAGGCGGCCGAAGTGGCCGCGCGCCTCGCAGACGACATCCCGGACTTCGACGGGATCGTCATCGGCGGGGACTCGATGTTCGAGCTCGACGGGCAGGTGCTCGGCAAGCCGCATACCGCCGAGAACGCCGTCGCCCGGTGGCGTGCGATGCGCGGGCGGACCGGCGTCCTTCACTCGGGTCATGCCGTCGTGCGCCTCGCGCCCGGTGTCGCGCCCCGCGAGGCGCACGCCGTGGCCGCGGCATCCGTCACGTTCGCCGATGATGTGACGGATGCCGAGATCGACGTGTACGTCGCCTCCGGCGAGCCTCTGCAGGTAGCCGGGGCGTTCACGGTCGACAGTCTGGGGGGCGCGTTCATCACCCGGGTCGACGGCGATCCCTCGACGGTGGTCGGGATGTCGGTGTCGACGCTGCGGCGTCTCGTACGGGATCTCGACGTGGAGTGGACGACCCTGTGGAAGACCATCGACCCGTCGCTCGCCTCGGCGGAGGTCGTCGACGTCGGCGTGGATGACGGTCCGTCGTTGTAGTAGGAAGCCCACGTTTCTCGACGCTTCTTGTACGAACCGGCCAAAGGACGGGCCAGGCCCGTCGGTAGGCTGGCAAGATGCCTCACATCGCCAAGGTGCTCATCGCGAACCGCGGCGAGATCGCCGTACGTGTCATCCGTGCCGCGCGCGACGCGGGCAAGTCGTCGGTCGCGGTGTATGCCGAACAGGACCGCGACGCGATGCACGCCCGTCTCGCAGACGAGGCTTACGCCCTCGACGGCGCCACCAGCGCCGACACCTACCTGTCGATCGAGAAGATCCTGTCGGTCGCCCGGCGCTCCGGCGCCGATGCGATCCACCCCGGCTACGGGTTCCTGGCCGAGAATGCCGAGTTCGCACGCGCCGTGATCGGCGCCGGGCTTATCTGGATCGGCCCTGGTCCCGACGCCATCGAGGCGCTCGGCGACAAGGTGACGGCCCGCCACGTGGCTGAGAAGGTGGGCGCACCGCTCGCGCCCGGAACCTCGGGCCCGGTCGCGGGCGCCGAGGAGGTCCTCGCGTTCGTCGAGGAGCACGGCCTGCCGATCGCGATCAAGGCCGCCTACGGCGGTGGCGGCCGAGGACTCAAGGTCGCGCGCACCGTGGACGAGATCCCCGAGATGTTCGAGTCCGCGACGCGCGAGGCGATCACGGCTTTCGGGCGCGGCGAGTGCTTCGTCGAGAAGTACCTCGACAAGCCGCGGCACGTCGAGACCCAGTGCCTCGCGGATGCCGCCGGGAACGTCGTCGTGATCTCGACGCGCGACTGCTCGCTGCAGCGTCGTCACCAGAAGCTCATCGAAGAGGCGCCCGCCCCGTTCCTCACGGACGAGCAGAACCGCACGCTCTACGACGCGTCGAAGGCGATCCTGCGCGAGGTCGGCTACGTCGGGGCCGGCACCTGCGAGTTCCTGATCGGAGCCGACGGCACCATCTCGTTCCTCGAGGTGAACACGCGGCTGCAGGTCGAGCACCCGGTCTCGGAGGAGGTCACCGGCATCGATCTGGTGCGCGAGCAGTTCCGCATCGCCGAAGGCGAGGAGCTCGGCTACGGCGACCCCGCTCCCGACGGGCACTCGATCGAGTTCCGCATCAACGGCGAGGACCCGGGCCGCGGATTCCTGCCTCAGCCCGGCCCGATCCACGTCTTCAAGACGTTCGGGGGTCCCGGCATCCGTCTGGATTCCGGGGTGACGGCCGGTGACAGCGTCAGCGGCTCGTTCGACTCGCTGCTGGCGAAGATCATCGTCACCGGGCGCAACCGCGAGGAGGCGCTCGAACGCGCCCGCCGTGCGCTCGACGAGTTCGAGGTCGCCGGGCTGCCGACGGTGCTGCCTTTCCACCGCAAGGTGGTGCGCGATCCCGCATTCACTGCGCCGGACGGGAACTTCGGCGTCTTCACGCGATGGATCGAGACGGAGTTCGTGAACGACATCCCGCCGTGGGATGGCGAGCTCGACGCGCCCCGCCCCGCAGAGGCTCGTCACACCGTGGTCGTCGAGGTCGCCGGCAAGCGCCTCGAGGTCAGCCTGCCCGACCGCATCGTCGCCGCTCCGCGCGCCATCGGACGCCCCGCCGCCGTGCCGCCGTCACGCCGATCGCATGCTGCGACCGCCACCGCAGCGGCATCCGGCGACGCGGTCAAGTCGCCGATGCAGGCGACGATCGTGAAGGTCGCCGTCGAGGACGGCCAGCTCGTCGTCAAGGGCGACCTGGTGGTGGTGCTCGAGGCGATGAAGATGGAGCAGCCGATCCAGGCGCACAAGGACGGCGTCATCGGCGCCATCGACGCGGCGCCCGGCACCACCGTCGCCGCGGGCCATCAGCTTCTGACCATCTCCTGAGGCCACGCGCGGCTCGACCCTCGGGTTTGGGGCGGATTTCGTCCGTTGGGGCGCGAATCACGCGCCCCAACGGACGGGGTGCGCCCCAGGCCCGATGGCGCTGCCTCCTCCGAGCCGTCTGAGCCCGTCAGCCGCCGTAGATGGCGTGGTCGACGACATGCATCGCGCGCGCGGCATCCGTGATGCTCGACGACAGCGACGGGTAGACCGCGAACACCCGGGAGACCTGATCGACCGTGAGGCGGCGCTCGACGGCGATCGCGATCGGATAGATCATCTCGGATGCCCGCGGGCCGACGATGATCCCCCCGATGACCGTGCCGCTGCCCTGCCGCGCGATGAGCTTCACGAACCCGTCCTTGATGCCCATCATCTTGGCGCGGGGATTCGCGGCCAGCGGCAGCTTCTCGACCTCGCCGTTGATGAGGCCGTCGGCGATGTCCTTCTCCTGCCAGCCGACCGTTGCGATCTCGGGCGCGGTGAAGATGTTCGAGGTGATGCGGCGGCGTTGGAGCGGAATGACGACATCCCCGAGGGCGTGGAAGACGGCCGTGCGGCCCTGCATCGACGCGACCGATGCCAGCGGAACGAACGTCGTGCAGTCGCCCGCCGCATAGATGTTGGGCACCGACGTGCGAGCGACCCGGTTCACCTGGATGTGGCCGGACTCGGTCATCTGAACCCCGGCCTCCTCCAGTCCGATGCCGGCCGTGTTCGGGATGGAGCCCACGGCCATCAGGCAGTGGCTGCCTTCGACCGTCCGCCCGTCGGTGAGGGTGACGAGCACGCCGTCACCGATCCGCTCGACCTTCGCGGCCCGCGACTTCGACAGCACGGTCATTCCGCCCCGCTTGAACACCCGCTCCAGCACGGCTGCGGCATCCGTGTCCTCACCCGGCAGAACCTGATCGCGGCTGGAGACGAGGGTCACCTTCGCGCCGAGGTTCATGTAGGCCGAGGCGAACTCGGCGCCTGTGACGCCCGAGCCGACCACGATGAGGTGCGGCGGCAGGGCGTCCATCTCGTACAGCTGCGTCCAGGTGAGGATGCGCTCGCCGTCGGGCATGGCCGAGGGGAGCTCGCGCGGCGACGATCCCGTCGACACTACGAAGGTATCGGCTTCGACACGATCGAAGTCGGTGCCGCCGGGTCCGGTCGAGACGATCACCGCGTCATCCTTCTCGAGACGGCCGTGGCCGGAGATGATCCGGACGCCCGCCTCGGCGAGCGCCGCCCGCATGTCGTCCGACTGCTGCCTCGCGAGCGAGAGGAGGCGATGGTTGACCGCCGCCAGGTTGATCGCGATCTCGGGCTTGAGAGGCTTGCCCTCGGCGCCCTTGGCGAACAGCTGCACGCCGAGGTCGCCGGCGCCGGCGATCGCCACCGCGGCATCCGCCGTCGCGATCAGCGTCTTCGACGGCACGACGTCGGTGATGACCGCCGACCCGCCGATGCCTGCCCGCTCGACGACCGTGACCTCCGCCCCGAGCTGGGCTGCGGCCAGCGCCGCTTCGTAGCCGCCGGGTCCGCCGCCGATGATCGCGACGCTCTGAGTGCGCTCGAAGCTCAAGGACATAGCGACCATTCTCTCCCGCCCGACCGCCGTGCGACGACAGGGCGGCTGGGCGGTCTCTGGCCCTCCCGTGCGCGCGTTCCTAGAGTGGGGGCATGTCAGAGACGACCACCAACCCGCTGGACGACCCTGCCGCCGACCCCTTCGAGGTCGCTGAGCAGGCGGCTCGCGACCTCGCCCAGATCACCGGGGTCGAGCGTCACGACATCGCACTCACTCTCGGCAGCGGCTGGGGCAAGGCCGCGGAGCTCATCGGCGAGACGACCGCGGTCTTTCCCGCGACGCAGGTGACGGGCTTCACCGCGCCCGCGCTGGTGGGGCACGTGGGCACCCTCCGCAGTGTGGTGACGCCGAGGGGGAAACGCGTCCTCGTCATCGGGGCGCGCACCCATTTCTATGAGGGCCACGGTCCTCGCCGCGTCGTCCACAGCGTTCGCACGGCAGCCGCCGCAGGAGCGAAGATCATGGTCCTCACGAACGGCGCAGGGGGTATAAAGCCCACCTGGAAGCCCGGCCTGCCGGTGCTCATCAGCGACCACATCAACCTGACAGGCGCATCTCCGCTCGAGGGGGCGACCTTCATCGATCTGACCGATCTCTACTCGCTGCGGCTGCGCGACCTCGCCCGATCGATCGACCGGTCGCTCGACGAGGGCGTCTACTGCCAGTTCCGCGGGCCCCAGTACGAGACGCCGGCCGAGGTGAGGATGGCCAAGGCCATCGGCGGCCACATCGCCGGCATGTCGACCGCGCTCGAGGCGATCGCCGCCCGACAGTCCGGCATGGAGGTCCTGGGCTTCTCGCTCATCACGAACATGGCGGCCGGCATCCAGACCACTCCGCTCAGCCATCAGGAGGTGCTCGAAGCGGGCCGCGAAGCCGAACCCGTGATCTCTTCGCTGCTCGCTCGCGTGATCGGGGCGATGTGAGCGGGGGGGATGCCGCGACCACGGCAGACGCGAACCTCGAGGCGGCGCGGGCCTGGGTCGCCCAGGATCCGGACGGCGAGACCCGCACCCAGCTGCGCGCGATCATCGACGCCGCGGAGTCCGGCGACGAGGAAGCGGCGGCCGACCTCGCCGAGCGCTTCGGCACGCGCCTCGCCTTCGGCACGGCGGGGCTGCGCGGTGAGCTCGGCCCAGGCAGCAACCGGATGAACCGCGTGCTGGTGGCGCAGGCCGCGGCCGGGCTCGCGGCGTACCTGCTCGACAGAGCCTCGGTGGATGCCGCGGCCCCGGGCGCGGCGGTGACTCCCGCCGTCGTCGTGGGCTATGACGGACGACGCAACTCGCAGGTGTTCGCGCACGACTCGGCCGAGCTCTTCGCCGGGGCGGGGCTGCGTGCGATCCTGCTGCCACGCCTGCTGCCGACGCCGGTGCTCGCGTTCGCGGTGCGCCATCTCGGCGCCGCGGCGGGGGTCATGGTCACGGCCAGCCACAACCCGCCGAACGACAACGGCTACAAGGTCTACCTGGGGGGGCCCGAGCAGGGGGCGCAGATCGTGCCGCCCGCCGATGCCGAGATCGCCGCCCACATCCAGCGCGTCGCCGACCAGGACGACATCACGGCGCTGCCGCGCTCGCTCGGCTACGAGATCGCACCGGAGTCGCTGATCGACGCGTACATCGCCGAGACGGCCGCGGTCGCCCCGGCGCCGGAAGGCGCCGACGGGCTGCGCTGGGTGTACACCGCGATGCACGGGGTCGGATGGGAGACGCTCTCGCGCGTCCTCGAGGTCGCCGGTTATCCCGCTCCCGAGCCGGTCGCTGCGCAGCTGGATCCCGACGGCGCGTTCCCGACGGTGGCCTTCCCGAATCCCGAGGAGCCCGGCGCGATGGATCTCGCGTTCGAGTCGGCGCGCGCCGCCGGTGCCGAGCTGATCATCGCGAACGATCCCGACGCCGACCGCCTCGCGGTCGCGGTTCCGGATGCCGGAGCCGAGGGCGGCTGGCGACGGCTCAGCGGGAATCAGGTCGGACTGCTGCTCGGCTGGCGCTCCGCCCGGCATGCCGCCGAGACCGGTGCTCTGGACGGCGCTTCTCTGGCGTGCTCGCTGGTCTCGTCGCCGGGCCTGCAGACGGTCGCGGAGCATTTCGGACTCGACTTCCACGCGACCCTCACCGGCTTCAAGTGGATCTCGCGCGCACCGGGCCTGGTCTACGGCTTCGAAGAGGCGCTGGGCTATCTCGTGAATCCGGAGACGGTTCGCGACAAGGACGGGCTCTCGGCCGCCGTCGCGATCCTGGGGATGGTCGCCGAGGCGCGAGGGCGCGGCGCGAGCCTGCACGACGTGATGGCCGAGTTCGACGACACCTTCGGGCACTTCGCCAGCGACCAGATCTCGCTGCGGGTCGAGGACGTGTCGGAGATCGGCCGGATCATGGCGGCGCTTCGCGAGCAGCATCCGTCCGCGATCGGCGATGTCGGCGTGGATCGCGTCGACGACCTGCTCGATGGCGTCGACGAGCTGCCGCCCGGCGATGTGCTGCGACTCTGGCTCACCGACGGATCGCGCGTCATCGTGCGTCCCAGCGGGACCGAGCCGAAGCTCAAGGTCTACCTCGACGTGCGGGCGGACTCGACCGAGGATGCGGCGGCTCGCATCCGGGCCCTCGGCACGGGTGTCCGCGCGCTGCTGGCCGAGCGCAGCTGAGCTTCCCCGCCTTCCCGCAGAAGAGGTGGAGGTGGACTTCGCGATATATCGCGAAGTGCTTCGTTCTGTGCTACCTTCGTGCTCGCGATATATCGCGAGTTGGACTTCGGCGATGCCGCCGAAGCACGAGGACCCGAGGACGAGTCATGGCAAGCGCGGAGAGTGCCCCGTATCGGGATGCCGGGGCTGCGGCATCCCTCACCCCGGACAATGAGTCGATGGATGACGGTTCCGACCCGCACTGGCTGCGCAAGGTCATCCTGTTCCTGAGCGGACAGACGGTGAGCCTCTTCGGATCACTGCTCGTCTCGTACGCCGTGTTCTGGTACCTCACGATCACGTACCGGTCCGGCGTCATCATGATGCTCGCGGCGGTCTTCGGATTCCTCCCCCAGGCCGTCGTCTCGATCTTCGGCGGGGTGTGGGCCGACCGGCACAGCCGCAAGCTCCTCATCATGGGTGCCGACGGCGCGATCGCCGTGACGACCCTTGCCCTCGCGCTCATCATGATGTCGGGGTACGACGAGGTGTGGCTCATCTTCCTGACGATGGCGCTGCGCTCGGCCGGCGCGGGGATCCAGATGCCCGCGGTGTCGGCGCTCATCCCGCAGATCGCTCCGAAGCGAGCGCTCATCCGGGTGAACGGCATCAACGGATCGATCCAGTCCGCAATGCAGCTGGTGACTCCGGCTGCCGCCGGAGGTCTCTACGCCTGGGCGTCAGCCGCGACCGGCGGCAGCGCGGCATCCATCGTCCCGATCTTCTTCATCGACGTCGTGACCGCCGCGATCGGGGTCGGGCTGCTGGCGCTGATCCCTGTCGGGGCGGTCCGCCGGGCCACGGACGTTCCGACCGGATACTTCGCCGACCTCCTCGACGGGGTGCGCTACGTGATCCACCACGCGTTCGTTCGCTGGCTGCTCGTGGTCTTCGCGATCATCTTCGTCCTGACCGTGGCACCGACCAACCTCACGCCATTGATGCTCGTGCGCTCGTTCGACGCGGGCGCGCAGCAGAACGTCGTCCTGCTCGCAGTGCTCGAGATCGCGTTCAGCATCGGCATGATGCTCGGCGGGGTCGCGGTCGCCTCGCTGTTCGCCGGGCGCAGCCGGATCGCGATGATCGTGGCGTCGTCGCTGGTCTTCGGAGTGCTGGCGATCGGCCTCGGGCTCTCGCCGAACGTGTGGGTGTTCTTCGGCTTCATGTTCGCCATAGGCCTGGCGGTGCCGTTCTTCTCGACCTCGTCGATGACGCTGCTGCAGGAGACGGTCGAACCCGAGCGCCAGGGCCGGGTGTTCGGCTTCGTGGGCATCGTGATGGCGGTGGCGATGCCGTTCGGCATGGTCGTCTTCGGGCCGCTGGCCGATGTCGTGCCGATCGAGCTTCTGCTGGTGGCGGCCGGCATCCTGACCTTCGTCGTCGTCGGGCTCGCCGTGTGGCTGCCCGCCGGCCGCCGGGCCATCGTCGCCGCTCGCGAGGCATCCGCGGCGCACGATCCGTCTGCCGGAGCCGCCGCGGTCGAGTCGCTCATGCAGCGCGAGAATGCCTCGTAGGCTCGACCTGTGCTGCTGACCGAACCTGTGACGCTCGAGAACGCCTTCGTCCGGCTGGAGCCGCTTGCCGTCGAGCACGCGGATGCTCTCGCCGAGGCCGCGGTCGGCCTGGAGCACGCGTGGTACACCTCGGTGCCGACGGGCGCTGGGGTGCCCGCCGAGATCGCCCGGCGGCTCGCCTGGCAGGCCGAAGGCTCGATGAATCCCTGGGCGATACGTCGACTGGACATCGACCGGATCGTCGGGATGACGACCTACTGCAACATCGACCAGCCGAACCGCCACGTAGAGATCGGACACACGTGGCTCGCCGTCGAGGCGCAGCGCACCGCCGTCAACACCGCCGCGAAGCTGCTTCTGCTCGCCTACGCGTTCGACGAGTGCGACGCCATCGCGGTGGAGCTGCGCACGCACTGGCACAACCGCCAGTCGCGGGAGGCGATCGCGCGGCTCGGCGCGAAGCAGGACGGCGTGCTTCGCAACCACCGGATCGGCACTGACGGCACGCTGCGCGACACCGTGGTGTTCTCGATCCTGCCCCACGAGTGGCCCGCCGTGCGGCTCGGCCTCCAGGAGCGGCTGGCGCGCGGGTGAGGCTCTCTGTGGGTGGTCGGGTCGGATCCCCTGCCCGGTAGGGTTTGGGGCGCCGATGGTCCGTTGGGTCGTATCAGCCACGCCCCAACGGACCGATGACGCCCCAAACCTGGTTGCGGGACGACCCGGCCGCTCGCGCCCCCTTCGACGACCCGGCCGCTTGTATCCCTTCCCGCCCGGGTTTGGGGCGCCTTTGGTCCGTCGGGGCGCATCAGCAGCGCCCCAACGGACCGGACACGCCCCAACGGTGTTCCGGACCCGACGCACGGCGGGACCGGTGGCTCCTCCCCAGCGCGAGGGACAGCGCAGTTCGCCTCGGATGCGGTGAACTGCCGTCTCCGATCACGACGACTGCGACACACTCGCGCGTATGGATCCCGAGTTGCAGATGTATCGCCGGGATGAGCTGGTCGCAAAGGGCGGCTCGCAGCGCGGCATCCGCTCGCAAGTCGCCGCCGGCGACCTGGTGCGTTTGCGACCCGGTGTGTTCGTTCGGTGGAAGGACTGGAAGCAGGCTAAGCCCGAGAAGCGCATCGTCGCGCGTGCCCGCGCGCTCGCGTCCGTTTCTGCCAACCGGCCCGTGTTCTCGCACGAGACCGCGGCCGCCATCCACGGATTGGCGCTGTTTCGTCCCGGCACCGATCGCGTCCACACCATCGTGCCCGTCGAGCGACCCGGCGCGGCACTGGGCGTCATCCGTCATCGTGGGGAACTCGGCCATGACATCGTCGAGATCGATGGAATGCTGTGCACCAACCTCGCTCGAACCGTCGCGGACACCGCACGGACCATGACCTTCGAGCAGGCAGTCACGATCGCGGACGGCGCGCTGCGACTCGAGTGTGTTCCCGGGTCCGGCGAATACGACCTCGAACGCGCCGCCGCGTTCGGCCGGACCGCGCGAGAAGTGGCCAAGCGGTCGGCCCACGGCATCGCTAGGGCGGGTCGCGTACTCGACTTCGCCGATGGTCGCGCCCAGCTGCCGGGCGAGACGATCAGCCGCATCCGCCTGCGCGAGCTCGGCTTTCGTCGTGTGGCGTTGCAAGTGCTCGTTCCGGGTCCGAACGGCTCGGCCTACTACGTCGATTTCGAGTTCGAGGAGACCCTGACACTGGCCGAGTTCGACGGAACGATCAAGTACATCGACGGCAAGATGCTCGATGGGCGAACCACCGCCGACGTCTTCGACCGAGAGAAGCAGCGCGAGGACTGGATCCGAGGTCGCACGCAGCGCCGCTTCGTCCGCTGGGGATGGCCGCACGTCACGACGGCAGCCGTGCTGGGCCGGCGACTCGCGGCGTTCGGCATCGCCCCTCCTCGCTGAGCGGCCCCCTCCCGTCGTTCGGGGCGGATTCGGTCCGTTGGGGCGGGGACGTCCTGCCCCAAAGGACAGGACCCGCCCCGAACCGAGCCTCGCCGCGCGCGGGGGCCGAAGGCCCGGGGCTGGAGGCCCGGGGCTGGAGGCCGAGGAGCTCGAGGCCGAGGGCCGAAACCCGGGAGTCGAGTCGGGAGCCGCTGCCCGAAACCGATCTGATGGGCCGAACGCGCCGTACGGGGCGGATTCTGTCCGTTGGGGCGTAGACATCCCCCCCCCCCAACGGACAGGACCCGCCCCAAACCCAGCCGCAAGGCACGGGCGCCGGAGACCCGAGGTCTGAGGCCGAGGCCCGAATGCCGGAAGCCCGAGCGGCCCAGACCTCGAAGCCCGAGAGCAGGCCTGGAGAGTCAAGGCCCCCGCCCCCTGCCTTCCAGCGCCCCGGAGCCCGCCGTTCGGGGCGGATGCGGTCCGTTGGGGCGCGGAACTCACGCCCCAACGGACGGGATCCGCCCCGAACCCGCCTACGGGCCCCAACGGACGAGACCCGCCCCGAACCCCGCCCCAAGGGCCCCCCGCCCCAAGGGCCCGACCCTCGAGCCGGCGCGACGCGCGGATGCCGCGGCTCAGCCGTCGATCACGGCCACGAGCTCATCGAGGAAACCGCCGAAGTCAGTGGCTCGCCGCACGATGCGCTGCACGCTGTCGCGCTCCGAGAAGACCTCGACGAACTGCTCGAACACCGTCTGGAACGCCTCGCGGTCGGTCTCCGAGAAGGCGACCAGCGCGACCACCTGGACGCGTCCGCCGCCCCACGGGATCGACGGATCCGCGATCCCGATGGCGATGGCCGTACGCGTGGCGGTCATCTCGAGGGCGTGGGGCACGGCGAGGGCATCCGTGAACGCCGTGGACGACATCCGCTCGCGCTGGATGGCGCGCTCGACGTAGTCCTCGTCGATCACGCCGCTCGCCACGAGCGAGGACCCGAGCCGGCGGATCACGACCTCCTCGACTCCCGTACCACCGGCGCCGGCGCCGGCGTCGGCGGTGTCCAGACCCCGGACGAACGCGGATGCGTCGAAGTAGCGCTCGAGCTCGGCACGCAGCCGCGCCAGCCGTCGCGCACGGCGGATGCGCGCCGCTGCCGCCTGCACGTGCTCGATGTCGGCTCCGGTGAGGAAGGGCTGGATCTTCACGATGCGATCCCCCGGAACGGGCGGGTCGATCGTGGTGAGCACCAGGTCGGTGTCGATCGACGTCCAGTCGGGGTCGATCCGGGTCTCGACGCCGACGACCTCGATCGCCTGGCCGAGCGAGCGGTCCACACTCGAACGCAGCAGCTCGTGCAGGTCGTAATAGCCCGGGCAGACGATCGTCGCCGTCAGCAGCTGGTCGGCGTGGCGGCTGCGCTCCAGCCGTCCGCCGACGTGCATGGCGATGTACGCGATCTCATCGTCCGGGAGCGGGATGCCGAGCCGCTCCTGCAGGCGGCTCGCCACGAACACCGCCACCTCGAAGATCATCGGGTACGTCGACTTGAGGGAGCGGGTAAGCGGGTTGCGCGACCACGCCTGCTCGCGGGCCCGGTGCTGCAGGTTCTGCACGTGCAGCGCTAGGCGCATGATGAAGTCCTCGTACACGATGTCGACGAGGAACTCCGCGGCGGCGGTCTCGACGACCTCCCGGACGGTCGCCTCGACGTCGGCGTCCAGCCGCGCCCTCGCGTGGTCGACCGGTGTCTGATCGCCCGGGGCGACCACGCGGGTGAGGACGAGCGTCGCGAGGTGCTGAAGGTCGCCGGGTCCGAGCTCGACGCCGAGGTGGCGCTGCGCGAGCTGCGCGATGATCGACGCGACCTCCTGCTGAGCGGGTCGGTACTCCGTCACCGCCGCGTCCAGTCCGCGATTCTGCGCCACCCGGTCCGCGGCGATCGCGATATGCATCACGACGTCGCCGATCCCGATCTCGTTCACGAAGTATCCGAGCGCTCCGAGCTCGGCGACGAGGTCCGTCTTGAACGGTCCGAAGGCCGCCGCCCCGACCGAGCCCTCGCCGAGCGTGCGGCGCAGGGCCACCAGGTCGAAGGATCCGGCATCCATCTCATCGTGGGCGAGCCTGCTCAGCAGGCGCCGCTGTGCCATCTCGGTGCCGCGCAGCCGAGCGCGCGACGCCGAGCGCTCGAGGGTGAGCTCGGTGCCGCCGAGGAGGCCGCGCACCCGGGCGAGGTCCGCGTCGAGGGTCGCCGCGCTCACGTGCAGCGCATCGGCCGTCTCGAACACGTCGATCCCGTCTGGTGCGTCCAGCAGGGCCCGGACCAGCCGGTGCAGGCGATCACGCGGGGTCCCGGCATCCGTTCCCGATGCGCGCAGCGCGGACGCCGCGTCCGCGCCCGCGCGGTAGCCCTGCGACCCCGATTCGACGGCGGCACCCGACGGCACTCGGGCATTCAGGGCGGTGACATAGGAGCGGATGCTGCGCGGCGTCACGCCGAGCGCGTCGGCCAGCGTGGCGGCCGTGGCCCAGTCCCCCTCGCGCACCAGCAGCGCCAGGAGTCGGTCCTGTCTCGCTCGTGTCACGGGCGTTCCTCATGCAATGCCGCAGCCTCCCGGTCGCCGTGGCCGGGTAGGTGCCAGTCAATCACGCGGCGGATCGACGAGGGCCGACGACGCCCCCGTGACGCGGGCCGGACCCGATTTCCGCCCCCGCGGAAACAAGGGTGGTTGTCCGCTCCCAGCGATTTCACAAGAATGGCGGAAAGGAAGGCGGATCGATGAGGATCCTGGTGGTCTGCGGTGCGGGTGCTTCGAGCACGTTCGTCGCGCAGCGCGTGCGGCACGCCGCCCACGACCAGGGCCTCGACTACTCCGCCTTCGCGGGCACCGAGAAGTCGCTCCCCATCGACCTCGATGCCGCTGACGTGGTCCTCGTCGGGCCCCACCTCGCGCACGCGCTCGAGCGCATCGAGAGGGACGCGGAGCTTCGCGGGACGACGGTGGTGCTGCTGCCATCCGACATCTTCACCGACATGGATGGCACGCGGACGCTCGCGCTGATCCGCGACGCGGTCGGAGGACCCGGGGGGATCACTCCGGCCGCGGGCGGCGCACCACCGACTTGACCGGTACGGCGACGATCGCCGCCGACAGACAGACGACAGAGAGAGGTCACACGATGCCCGCCATCTCACGGACGGTCCGGATCGGCTCCGCCCACGGCCTGCACGCGCGCCCCGCGAAGCTGTTCGCGCAGGCGGCGAAGGATGCCGGCATCCCCGTCACGGTCGCGAAGGACGCCGGCAGCCCGGTCAACGCGGCCAGCATCCTCGGCGTGATCGCCCTCGGCGTGGAGCAGGGCGACTACGTGACGCTCACCGCGGACGGCGACGACGCGGAACGCGTGCTCGACACCCTTGCCGAGCTCCTCACGACCGACCACGATGCGGAGTAGACCATGTCAGAACTGCGTGGAGTAGGGATCGGCCTCGGGGTCGCCCAGGGACCGATCGCCCGCATGGCCGAGCCTCTGCCGGCGCCGAGCGATGCACCGAGCGCACTCACGGCCGATGACGAGAAGGCCCGCGTGAGCGCGGCGGTCTCCGCGGTCGCGCGTGAACTCGAGGAGCGCGGCGCACAGGCCGGCGGCGCTGCCCGGGACGTGCTCGAGGCGCAGGCGATGATGGCCGAGGATCCCTCTCTCGCCGACGAGGTCGCCGCACGCCTGGCCCAGGGACGCACCGGGGAGTGGGCCGTGTACGACGCGTTCGCGTCCTTCCGCGACCAGCTCACCGCGCTCGGCGGCTATCTCGGCGAGCGCGCCGCGGACCTCGACGATGTGGCGCAGCGCGTGATCGCGCGGCTGCGCGGCGTGCCCGCTCCTGGGGTGCCCGACCCCGGGCATCCCTTCGTGCTGGTCGCGAAGGACCTCGCCCCGGCCGACACAGCGCTGCTGGACCTCGACAAAGTGCTCGCGCTGGTCACGACGGAGGGCGGGCCCACCTCGCACACCGCCATCCTGGCGCGGGAGAAGTCGATCGTCGCCGTGGTCGGCGTGGCGGCCGCGAAGGACCTCGCCGAAGGCGAGGTGGTGATCGTGGATGCCGCCGCCGGGGTGATCACGACCGAGCCGACGGACGAAGAACTCGAGCGCGCGCGGAACCGCGCCGAGGCACGCGCGTCCGCGGCATCCGCCCCCATCACGGACGGCGCGCTCGCGGACGGGACACCGGTGCCGCTGCTGGCGAACCTCGGCAAGCCCGGCGGCGCCGGCGAGGCCGTCGCGCTCGGCGCGGAAGGCGTAGGGCTGTTCCGTACGGAGTTCCTGTTCCTGAGCTCGTCGAGCGCACCGACCGTGGAGCAGCAGCGCGAGGCGTACACCGAGCTGCTCTCGGCGTTCCCGGGCAGGAAAGTCGTCGTGCGCGTGCTCGATGCCGGCGCCGACAAGCCCCTGGCCTTCCTCAACGACGCGCACGAAGAGAACCCGGCTCTGGGCCTCCGCGGCATCCGCGCCTTGCGAGCGAGTGAGGACATCCTCCGCGAGCAGCTCACCGCGCTCGCCGAGGCGCACGAGGCGACCAGGCAGAGCTCCGCCGGGCCCGCCGACCTATGGGTGATGGCGCCGATGATCGCCACCGTCGAGGAGACGGTGTACTTCACCGACCTGGCGAGGGACTACGGCATCCGCACCGCCGGTGTCATGGTCGAAGTGCCCTCGTCGGCGCTGCTCGCGGACCGCATCCTCGAGAGCGCGGACTTCGCGTCGATCGGAACGAACGACCTCACGCAGTACACCCTGGCCGCCGACCGGCTGCTCGGCTCGGTGGCCTCGTTCCAGGATCCCTGGCATCCGGCCGTCCTGCGGCTCATCCGCGAGGTGGGCGACGCCGGGCGGATGCACGGGAAGCCGGTGGGCATCTGCGGCGAGGCCGCCGCAGATCCGCTGCTCGCCGTCGTCCTCGTCGGGCTCGGAGCCACGAGCCTGTCGATGGCCCCCACCGCGCTCGCCGACGTGCGGGCGTCCCTTCTGCAGTACTCGATCGATGACGCACGAGTCATCGCCGGGGCTGCACTCGCCGCGACCGACGCGGCGTCCGCCCGAGACGCGGCGCGTGCCGCCGCGTCTCAGAACAATGCAGTCGCGGCGTAAGACCGCGGCACGACTGAAGGAGACTACGCAATGACAACGGCGTCCGCACCCGTCTCGGGTGGCAGCAAGGCGCGAGTCGGAGTCCAGCGCTTCGGCACGTTCCTGTCCGGCATGATCATGCCGAACATCCCCGCGCTCATCGCGTGGGGAATCTTCACCGCATTCTTCATCGATGTCGGGTGGACACCCGTCGCGGCGCTCGCGACGATCGTCTTCCCGTTCATCCACTACCTCCTGCCGATCCTGATCGCCTACACCGGCGGCAACATCGTGTATGGGATCCGCGGAGGCGTGGTGGCGGCGATCGGCACCTTCGGCGCGATCGCCGGGTCCGACTACCTCATCGCGCAGTTCAACGAGCAGCTGCTCGCGAGCGACCCGAACGCCAAGCCGCTCGGGTACGTGCACATGTTCATCGGCGCGATGATCATGGCTCCGCTCTGCGCCTACACGATGAAGTGGCTCGACAGCCTCTGGGAGGGCAAGATCCGGGCCGGGTTCGAGATGCTCGTGAACATGTTCTCGGCGGGCATCTGGGGCTTCGCCATGGCGATCCTCGGCTTCTACCCGATCGCGTGGGTGGTCAACGGCATCATGCAGATCTTGAGCAACGCGGTCAACTGGCTCGTCGCGACGAACCTGCTGCCGCTCACGAGCATCATCATCGAGCCGGCGAAGGTCTTCTTCCTCAACAACGCCATCAACCACGGCGTGCTGACCCCGCTCGGCCTGCAGCAGTCGGCCGAACAGGGATCGTCGATCCTGTTCCTGCTCGAGGCGAACCCCGGACCGGGTGTCGGCCTGCTGCTCGCCTTCACGTTCTTCGGGATCGGCGCCGCGCGCGCCTCGGCCCCCGGCGCTGCCGTCATCCAGTTCTTCGGCGGCATCCACGAGGTGTACTTCCCCTACGCGCTGATGAAGCCGATGCTGATCCTCGCACTGATCGGCGGCGGCATGACGGGTGTCACCACGAACATGCTCCTCGGCGGGGCACTGCGGGCACCCGCGGCTCCAGGCAGCATCTTCGCGGTGATCGCCCAGATCGCACCGGGCAAGTACGTCGCGGTCCTGCTGTCGGTGGTCCTCGCGGCAGCGGTGACCTTCATCCTCTCGGCCCTGATCCTCCGCGCGTCGCGCAAGCGCGACCTCGAGGCGATGGCGCTGACGGACGACGCCTTCGGCGCCGCCATCACCCAGACCGAGGCGGCGAAGGGCAAGTCCTCGGACGCGCTCGCCGGCCTCCGCGGCGGCGCGGTTACCGCCGCCGGTGGCGGCATCGCACCCGCGACGGTGACCGAGCGCCAGATCAAGAACATCGTGTTCGCGTGCGACGCCGGCATGGGTTCGTCCGCGATGGGCGCGAGCGTCCTGCGCAACAAGATCAAGAAGGCCGGCATCGATGATGTCACGGTCGTGAACAAGGCGATCGCCGCCTTGGACGGCTCGGCCGACCTGGTCATCACGCAGAACCAGCTGACGGAACGGGCCCGCCAGCAGTCGCCGAACTCGGTGCACGTGTCGGTCGACAACTTCATGAACTCGCCGCGGTACGACGAGGTCGTGGAACTCGTGCGCGACCAGCACGAGGATGGTGCCTAGGCGCTGAGACCGCTGCGGGGTCGGGCAGGCGCGACGCCCCCGACCTCGCAGCCCCGTCGGGGCTGCGAGGTCGCACCGGAACAGCGTCCACACTGCCCCTTCTTCTGGCGGCCCATGGCCGCCAGAAGACCAACTGAACACAGTCTCGGACCCAGGGTTCGCTGGCCGCCGCCGGCGGGCGAACCCTGGGTCCAGTCCCGGCGCACACACCGGCTCCGCAGCATCCACAACACAGAAGGGCGATCGACATGGCACGTGAGGTTCTGACTCTGGGTCAGGTTCGCATCCACTCGGGCGGGGCGACGCGCGAGGAGGCGATGAAGGAGGCCGCAGACATCCTCGAGGCGGCCGGCGCCGTCACGAGCGCCTACTACGACGCGATGCAGCAGCGCGAGAGGACCGTCTCGACCTACATGGGCAGCGAGTTGGCGATCCCGCACGGCACGAACGAGACGAAGGACACCATCCTCGAATCGGCGCTCTCCGTCGTGCGCTACGACGGCGGCGTGGACTGGGGCGGCGAGCCGGTCACCTTCGTCGTGGGAATCGCCGGCAAGGGCGACGAGCACCTCGCGATCCTCTCGCAGATCGCGATCCTGTTCTCGGACGAGGACGACGTCGCGAGGCTCAAGGCCGCGCAGACGCCCGAGGAGCTGTTCGATCTCGTCTCGGCCGCGGGCGTGTCATGAAGGCAGTCCATTTCGGCGCCGGCAACATCGGGCGCGGTTTCGTGGGTCTGCTGCTGCACGAAGGCGGCTACGAGCTCGTCTTCTCGGATGTCGCGGCTCCCCTGGTCGACGCGATCAATGCCGTGTCGCAGTACACCGTCCACGAAGTCGGGGAAGGCGGACACGATCGCGTGGTCACCGGATTCCGGGCGGTCAACAGCGCGACCCACCCCGACGAGATCGTCGAGGAGATCGCGACGGCCAACGTGGTGACCACCGCGGTCGGGCCGACCATCCTCCGGTTCGTGGCACCGCACATCGTGGCAGGGCTCGGTCTGCGCGACCCCGCATCCCCGCCGCTGCAGATCATGGCCTGCGAGAATGCGATCAACGCCACCGATCTGCTGCGCGACGAGGTGAAGACCCTCGCCGCCGAGATGTGGGACGCCCTGGCCGGTCGCGCGGTCTTCGCGAACACTGCCGTGGACCGCATCGTTCCCGCTCAGCCGGCCGGCGCCGGGGTGGACGTGACCGTCGAGCCGTTCTTCGAGTGGGCCATCGAACGGCCGCCGTTCGGCGACGAGCCGCCCAGGATCCCGAGCGCTCACTTCGTCGAGGATCTGGCGCCCTACATCGAGCGGAAGCTCTTCACGGTGAACACCGGCCACGCGACGACCGCCTACTTCGGGGCGGCGGCGGGGGTGGAGAAGATCTCGGATGCCCTCTCCGACCCCGGCATCGCCGCGAAGGTCGCCGCGACCCTCGAAGAGACATCCGCTCTCCTCGGCGCCAAGCACGGCCTCGACCCCGCTCAGCTCGCCGATTACCGTGCCACGATCCTCGCGAGGTTCCGAAACCCGTTGCTGCCCGACACGGTCTGGCGGGTCGGGCGCCAGCCGCTGCGGAAGCTCTCGCGGCATGAGCGGTTCGTCGGGCCCGCCGCCGAGGCCGCCGAGCGCGGGCTCTCGGTCGACGCCCTGGTGGGCGCGATGGCGGCCGCGCTCGCCTTCGACGATCCCGAGGACGAGCAGTCGGTCGACCTGCAGCGGATGCTGCGCGAACAGGATGCCGACACGTTCACCGGGACGGTGACCGGCCTCGAGCCGCAGCATCCGCTGTTCGCCAAGATCAGCACGGTCGTCGCCGCCCGCCAAGCCGAGCTCACGGCGTGACGGCGCCGGAATCCGCGGAGGGAACGGCCGAGGCGCACCCGGCACCTGCGGGCTCCCCCCGGCGCGGTCGCAGGATCGTGGCCTGGGTGTTCGGCGTGCTCGGCGCGATCATCGTGCTCGCCGTCATCGCGCTCGTGGTCTACAGCCAGGTCGGCGTGATGGCGGCCGAGCCCGAGCCGCTCGCGGCCATGCGAGCCGACCCTGCCATCCACATCGTCGACGACTCGGCGGCGATCGTGCTGACGCCGGCATCGGGCGCGAACGGCGACGGACTCGTCTTCTACCCGGGTGCGAAGGTCGACCCCTGGGCCTACGCGGCCAAGCTGTCGGGTCTCGTCGCCGAGGGCGCCACAGTGGTGATCGTGAAGCCCTGGCTCAACCTGGCGCTGTTCGATCTGCGACCGGTGTCGACGTTCACTGCGCTGGCACCGGAGGTGGACCAGTGGGCGGTGGGCGGCCACTCGCTCGGCGGAGTCAAGGCCTGCCAGGTCGCGGGCGACGTCGGCCGGCTCATCCTGTTCGCCTCGTACTGCGCGACCGACATCTCCGGCACACCCATACCGGTTCTCAGCATCGCGGGCAGCGAGGACGGGCTGTCCACGCCGCAGAAGATCGCCGACAACCGCCATCTGCTGCCCGCGGATGCGGACCTCGTCGAGATCGCCGGCGCGAGTCACTCGAGCTTCGGCGACTACGGGCTCCAGCCCGGTGACGGAACCCCCACGATCTCTGATGAGGACATGACCGCACAGATCTCGCATGCCGCCGTGCCCTTCCTCGGCGGCTGACGCTCCCGCCCGCCGAAGCGGGGCGAGGCTCGCGATCGCATGGGCGGCGGGCGACAGTGGTGCTCATGCGCGCCGTCCTGGCACTGTGGACATGAGGTCCCTCAGGGGCCGGGAGGCTTTCAGTTAAGAGCGGCTAACATCGAGAGGTTGTCCGGGCGTGGGGCCTGACACCGAGACGGCTGGGAGAAGCATGGACGAGCACCGGTACGCCGTGATCGGCGCGGGCCCGTCAGGGCTCGCTGCGGCGCGGGCGCTGCAGAAGGCGGGCATCGAGTTCGACGGATTCGAGGCCTCGCGCGGGGTCGGGGGCCTCTGGGACATCGAGAATCCGCGCTCGACGATGTACGAGTCCGCGCACCTCATCTCCTCGCGGACCACGACCGAGTTCACGGAGTTCCCGATGGACTCGGATGCCGACTACCCCAGCCATCGCACCCTGATCGCCTATTTCCGCCAGTACGCGGATCACTTCGGCCTCACCGACAGGTTCCGCTTCCAGACTCGCGTGACGGCGGTGGAGCGACACGCCGACGGCGCGTGGGCGCTTCGCGCCGAGGGTCCTGACGGCCCTATCGAGCGGCGCTACACCGGCGTGATCCTGGCGAACGGCACCCTCGCCGAGCCGAACGTGCCGTCCTTCCGCGGCGAGTTCACCGGGGAGCTCCTGCACACGAGCGCCTACAAGAGCGCGACCCAGCTCACCGGCAAGCGGGTGCTGATCATCGGTGCGGGCAACTCCGGTTGCGACATCGGCGTGGACGCGGTGCACCACGCGGCATCCGTCGACATGAGCGTCCGCCGCGGGTACTACTTCGTGCCCCGCTACCTGTTCGGACGTCCCTCCGACACCCTCAACCAGGGGAAGCCCCTTCCTGCGCGCATCAAGCAGTTCGTCGACACCCGCGTGCTCAAGGCGTTCACGGGCGATCCGGTGAGGTTCGGCTTCCCGAAGCCCGACTACCGGCTGTACGAGTCGCATCCGATCGTCAACACCCTGATGCTCAACCACCTCGGCCAGGGCGATCTCGGCATCCGCGCGGACGTCGACCGCTTCGACGGCACCACCGTCCATTTCCGGGACGGCTCGAGCGGTGAGTACGACATGGTCCTGCTGGCCACCGGGTACACGCTCGACTATCCGTTCGTCGCGCGGTCCGAGCTGAACTGGAGCGGGTACTCTCCGTCGCTGTTCCTCAACATCTTCCCGCCGTCGTTCAACGGGCTGTACGTGATGGGGATGATCGAGGCGTCGGGCATCGGATGGCAGGGTCGTTACGAGCAGGCCGAACTCGTCGCCCGCTACCTCGCGGCGCTCGAGCACCACCCCGAGGCCGCCGCCGCCTTCCGGCGCCGCGTGCTCGAAGACCCGTGGCCGGACCTGACCGGGGGCTACCGATACCTCGGGCTCGAGCGGATGTCGTACTACGTCAACAAGGACGCGTACCGCCGGGCGGTGCGCGTCGCGACGCAGAGCCTGCACACGGAACGCCATGCCGCAGCCCCGGGACACGGCTCAGCACAGCGAACCGCCGATCGGCCGAAACGCACCCGCCGTCCCGCCGCGACCCCGGGAACCGCGTCGTGAACATCGACGTCGTCCTGAACTTCAACCCGGGGACGCTGGTCGGCATCCGCAGTGCCGGTCTCGGACTCGGACTGGTCTTCACATTCTTCGGCGGCCTCGGCGGAATGGCCATCGTCGCCGGCTGGTGGGGCATCTGGGACATCATCGCGGGACTCACGGTCGCCTGGCTGTGGGCACTGCACACCCGGCGCCGGACCGGCTCGTCGAAGGGGGATGCCTCGCGCCGCGTCCTTCGCGCCGGGCGCGCCGACGGCCTAGAGGCGGCGAACTGGACCGCGTCATGATGACGCGCGTCCTCATCACCGGCGGCGCGGGTTTCCTGGGGTCGCACGTGGCCGCCGCGCTCGACGCGCATCCCGACGTCGGGCACATCGTCGCCGCCGATGTGCATATGCCGGCCCGCCGCGTCATCGGCGTCCACTACGCGATCTGCGACGTGACCGAGCCCGACCGGATCGCCCCGCTGCTCGAACAGCACCGGATCGACGTCGTCGTGCATCCCGCGGCGATCGTGAACCCCGGTCGCGACCACGACCGGGAGTATCGCGTCGACGTCGACGGCACGCGCCACGTGCTCGCGGCCTGCGTCGCCGCCGGCGTCCGGCGCATCGTCGTCTCATCCTCGGGCGCCGCGTACGGCTACCACCCCGACAGCCCGCAGTGGCTGCGCGAGACGGACCCGGTCCGCGGCAGCGACGAGTTCCCGTACTCCAAGCACAAGCGCCTCGTGGAGGAGATGCTCGCGGAGTACCGCGAAGAGCATCCCGCGCTCGAGCAGGTGGTGTTCCGGATCGGCACCATCCTCGGACCTACCGTGAAGAACCAGATCACGGCCCTCTGGGACGGGAAGAGCATCCTGGCGATCCGCGGATCGGATTCGCCGTTCGTCTTCATCTGGGTCGATGACGTCGCCGCCGCCATGAGCCGCGCCGCCACCGACGGCCCACCGGGCATCTACAACGTCGCTGGCGACGGGCGCCTGACGGTGCACGAGATCGCCTCTCGGCTCGACAAGCCGGTGCGCACCGTGCCGGCGGGTCTCCTCGCGTTCGCGCTCCGAATCGGACGGATGCTGCACCTCACCGTCCACGGACCCGAGCAGGTCGGGTTCCTCAGGTATCGCCCGGTGCTCGCGAACGACGCCCTGAAGCGCGACTTCGGCTTCATCCCTAGCATGACCTCGCTCGAGGCGTTCGAGGCGTATCTGGACACGCACCCCGGCGTCGCGTGGCGCTGAGCCCCGGCATCCGGGCCTGAGATTCCCGGGTTTGGGGCGCCTGCGGTCCGCGACACCGGGTTTGGGGCGCCCGCGGTCCGCGACACCGGGTTTGGGGCGCCTGGGGTCCGCGACGTCCGGGTTTGGGGCGCGTTACCTCCGGTGGGGCGCAGACCACCCGCCCCAACGGACCGAACACGCCCCGAACCCGAGGAACGAGAGAATGCGGGATGCCGAAACCGGTCTGCAGCACCGGGTTGAGCGCCCATAGTCCCGACCACCGGGCCGCGCACGTGGCCCGCGACCACCGGTTTGGGGCGCCTGTGGTCCGCGACACCGGTGTTGGGGCGCCTGTGGTCCGCGACACCGGTGTTGGGGCGCCTGTGATCCGTTGGGGCGCAGATTGTCCGCCCCAACGGATCGAAGGCGCCCCAGCCCGACGAACGAGAGATTGCGGCATGCCGTGTGCGTCGGTCGCTGGCACCGCGGGTTCGGGCGCCGTGGTCCGCGACACCGGGTTTGGGGCGCCTTTCGTCCGTTGGGGCGCAGACCGTCCGCCCCAACGGACCGAACGCGCCCCAAACCCAACGGACCGAACGCGCCCCGCCCCGACAGACCGACCGCGCCCCACACCCGAGGAACCCGGGCGGGATGCCGGGCGCAGGCCTGCCCGGTCAGTCGCCGAATCCGTCGGCGATGAGGTCGACGAGCTCCTCGCGCTCCTCCACGGGCAGGAACGCACCCGCCGCTGCATTGAGCTGGAACGTCTCGAGGTCGTCGAGGCTGTACTCGAACGTCTCGGCGAGCAGCGCCAGCTCGCGCGTGAGCGACGTGCGGCTCATCGTGCGGTTGTCGACGTTCACCGTCACCGCGAATCCGAGCTGATACAGCAGGTCGAACGGGTGGTCCTCGAGGCTCGTCCCCCAGGCCTTGATCGCGCCGGTCTGCAGGTTCGACGACGGCGACAGCTCGAGCGGGATCTCTCGGTCGCGCACCCACCGGGCCAGGTCGCCGAACTGCACGAGCACCTCTTCCCCCTCGCGCGAGACCACCTCGAGGTCCTCGGCGATCCGGACGCCGTGCCCGAGCCGCAGCGCGCGGCCGTCGATGAGCGCCGAGCGGATCGAGTCGATCCCCGCGGCCTCGCCCGCATGGACGGTCGCCGGGAAGAATTCGGACGCGAGGTAGTCGAACGCGACCTTGTGCCGCGACGGCGGGAACCCGTCCTCCGGCCCCGCGATGTCGAACCCGACCGCGCCGCGGCCGCGCCACCGCACGGCGAGCTCCGCGATCTCGAGCGAGCGGTCGGTGTGGCGCATGGCGCTGATGAGCTGAGCGACCCGGATGTCGCGGCCCGACCGCTCGGCGGCATCCTCCCCTTCTTCGATCCCCTCCTGCACGGCCGCCACCACCTCGTCGAGCGAGAGTCCGCGACTCAGGTGCTGCTCAGGTGCCCAGCGGACCTCGCCGTAGATCACGCCGTCGGACGCCAGGTCCTCCACGAACTCGCGCGCGACACGTGTGAGGCCCTCACGCGTCTGCATGACGGCCGTCGTGAGATCGAAGGTCTTGAGGTACTCGACGAGGGAGCCCGAGTCGCTCTTGTCGGCGAACCAGTCCGCGAGATCTCCGGCATCGCTCTCGGGCACATCGAGCCCGATCTCGTCCCCGAGTTCGATGATCGTGGCCGGGCGCACTCCGCCGTCGAGGTGATCGTGCAGCGACACCTTCGGGAGGCTTCGGATCGAGACGCCGTCAAGCACGGAGTCGCCGGCTTGGTCGATGGGCATGTCGTCCTCCTCGGACGTCGGTGTGGCTTGGCCGCCGGCGGGTGATCTCGCCGCGCGTCGTCGACGCTACCGGATGGGACGGTGTCGGCGTCAGGCGGTGATGCGCTCGAACACGAGCGGAGTCCGGGCGGGAGCGGCCGTGCCGACGTCCCAGGCGCCCTGGAGCGCCTCGAGGGCGCGCTCGAAGCGGGCCTTGTCGTCTCCGACGAGCGTGAAGACCGGCTGCCCTGCCGAGACCGGATCACCCGGCTTCGCGTGCAGGTCGATGCCGGCGGAGTGGATGACGGCATCCTCGGCGCGTGCCCGCCCGGCGCCGAGCCGCCACGCGGCGATCCCGAATGGAAGGGCGTCCATCCGGGTGATCACACCGGAGGCCGACGCCGTCACGGTGTGCGATTCGCGCGGCGCGGGGAGCGCGGCATCCGGATCCCCGTCCTGCGCGCGGATCATCGCTCGCCAGACGTCCATCGCGCGGCCGTCGCGCAGTGCGCCCTCGACGTCGGCGTCCGGCTGACCGGCGAGGGCCAGCATCTCGCGGGCGAGTGCGACCGTGAGCTCGACGATGTCGGCGGGACCGCCCCCGGCGAGGACCTCGATCGACTCGCGCACCTCATTGGCATTGCCGATCGCAAGCCCCAGAGGCGTGTTCATGTCGGTGAGCAGGGCGGTCGTCGCGACGCCCGAGTCGGTCCCGAGGGCCACCATGGTCCGGGCGAGCTCACGCGCACGGTCGACGTCCTGCATGAAGGCGCCCGAGCCGAACTTGACGTCGAGCACCAGCGAGTCGGTGCCCTCGGCGATCTTCTTCGACATGATGCTCGAGGCGATGAGGGGGATCGCCTCGACGGTCCCGGTCACATCGCGCAATGCGTAGAGCTTCTTGTCGGCCGGCGCGAGCCCCGATCCCGCCGCGCAGATCACGGCGCCCACATCGCGCAGCTGTGCGAAGAGCTCGTCGTTGGTCAGGGCGGCGCGCCAGCCCGGGATCGACTCGAGCTTGTCGAGCGTGCCGCCGGTGTGCCCCAGACCGCGCCCCGACAGCTGCGGCACGGCGACGCCGAAGACGGCCACGAGCGGAGCAAGGGGCAGGGTGATCTTGTCGCCGACCCCGCCGGTGGAGTGCTTGTCGACCGTGGGCTTGCCCAGGCCCGCGAAGCCCATCCGCTCGCCTGAAGCGATCATCGCGTCGGTCATCACGCGGATCTCGTCGCGCGACATCCCGTTGAGGAGGACCGCCATCGCGAACGCCGCCATCTGCGCGTCCATCACGTAGCCGCGTGTGTACGCGTCGACCATCCACCGCAGCGCGTCCTCGGGAATGGGCTTCCCGTCGCGCTTCGCGCGAATCACGTCGACCGCGTCGTGCGGCTCGGGTCCCTGAGGCTCTGGAACGGTCACCGCCCGGCCTCCTCCAGATCCCGGGGCCCGAATGCGTCGGGCAGCACCTCGTCGATCGTGCGGATGCCCGACACCGTCTCGAGGAGCATGCCCGGGATGGCGTGCTCGAACAGCAGCTGCCGGCAGCGGCCGCACGGCATGAGAGTCCCGCCCTCGCCATCCACGCACACGAAGGCCACGAGCTTTCCGCCGCCCGACATGAACAGGTCGCTCACGAGCGAGCACTCCGCGCACAGCGTGATGCCGTACGACGCGTTCTCGACGTTGCAGCCCGACACGATGCGCCCGTCCGAGACGAGCGCAGCCGCGCCCACCTTGAATCGCGAGTATGGCGCATACGCGCGCCGCATCGCGTCCGTTGCCACCACGCGCAGCTCATCCCAGTCGATGTCGGTCACAGGTGGCCTTCCTTCGGGGTCGTATCAGGGGGTCTGCGGACCGCGCCTCGCGGCTGGCGCCTCGATTCGCTGCCTCGGCTCGCATCGGCTGTCCATTCACCGCGTCAACCCTTGATGTACGGTTTGCCATCGGCAGCAGGTGCCCGGATCTGTCCCGCGAATCCCGCGACGGCGAGGATCGTGACGACATAGGGCAGCATGAGCATGAACTCGCTCGGGATCGGGGTCTTCAGCACCGTGAGCAGGTTCTGCAGGTTGGTGGCGAAACCGAAGAGGAACGCCGCAAGCGTCGCGCGGATGGGATCCCATCCGCCGAAGATCACGGCTGCCAGGGCGATGAAGCCGAGGCCCGCGGTCATGTCCTTGGTGAATGTCGGCACCGACACGAGTGTGAAATAGGCGCCGCCGATTCCGGCGATCGCACCCGCCAGCAGCAGGTTCCAGAAACGCGTGGGGTTCACCTTGATCCCGACGGTGTCTGCGGCCTGCGGATGCTCACCGACGGCCCGCAGCCGAAGACCCCAGCGGGTGCGGTACAGCGCCCAGGCGACCACGGCGACCGTGACGTACATGAGGTAGACGAGGAATGTCTGGTCGAACAGCACCGGGCCGATCACCGGGATCTCGGAAAGCAGCGGGATCGCGACGGGCCGGAACGGCACCGGGCTGTTGAGCGCGGCCGCGTTCGGCGCGAGCACCGCACTATACAGGAACCCGGTGAGGCCGGAAACGAGCACGTTCAGCACGACACCGACGATGACCTGGTCGACGATGTAGCGGATCGCGAAGGTTGCGAGCACGACGGCGACGAGCATGCCGCCGATCATCGCGCCGACGAGACCTACGAACGGGTTGTGGGTGACGCTGGCCAGGAGGGTCGCGGTGAAGGCGCCCAGGAGGAACTGGCCTTCGATCGCCACGTTCACGACGCCCGCGCGCTCGCCGATGACGCCGCCGAGCGCACCGAACACGAGCGGGACCGCCAGCGAGAGTGAGCCCCCGAGAAGGCCCACCACCGTGATGGTGGCACCCGCGTCGGCACCGGCCCAGGTCAGGAAGGCGAACATCGCGAACAACGAATATGTGATCGGGAGCCACAGCGGGCTGCGTCGGAAGTTCCAGCCATCCCACATCGCCCAGCCTGCGAGCACGACGACGATCGCCCAAGAAATCCAGATGGCGGGCGTGGCCGGAACCGATACGTCGCTGAGCTTGATGAACGCGTTGCCCTCGCTGAGCCGGAAGACTGTGGTCCCGCTGCGAGGTGCGAAGAGGAACAGAATGCCGAGGAGCCCGGCGATGACGAGGAGCGTGATGGGGACCTTCAGGTGCCGCACCTGCACCATCGTGTGCTCGGTCGTGTCACTCGGCACAGTCGATGGGGACAGCGCGGTCATGCGATCACTCCCTTCGCACGGGTGTCATCCCGGGCGGCCTTGCGCGCGGCTCGCGCCCTCTTGCGCGCGGATCGCTCGGAGTCGTCCTTCGGCAGGAAGAAGATCGTCCGCACGAGCGGCGGAGCAGCGATGAACAGCACGATCAGCGACTGGACGACGAGCACGATGTCGACGGGGATCCCCTGGAGAGCCTGCATCGTGTACGAGCCCGCCTTCAGCGCCCCGAACAGGATGCCGGCGAAGAACGTCCCCCAGGCCCGGCTGCGCCCGAGCAGGGCGACCGTGATCGCATCGAAGCCGATCCCGGCGTCGATGTTGCCGTCGAAGCCGCTCGTGATCGTGCCCTGGATCTGGATCATCCCGGCGAGGCCCGCCAGGCCGCCGGCGAACAGCATCGCATAGATGTACACGCGCTGCACGCTGATTCCGGCTGCGCGGGCGGCGTGGGGGTTCTCGCCGACGGCACGCATCCGGAACCCGAGACTCGACCGCTCGATGAGCCACCATACGAAGACGGTGGCCGCCACCACGAAGAGGAACCCGGCATGAAGGAGAGGGAACTGGTCTCCGAACAGAAGCGGGAACCGCGCATTCTCGGGGGTGGGGGACGAGATCGGCTGGTTGGAGCCCGGCTTCTGCAGGATTCCGGGGATGCGCACCATCCACGTGACGAGGTAGAACGCGATGTAGTTGAGCATGATCGTGACGATCACCTCGTGCGCGCCGGTGCGCGCCTTGAGCAGTCCGACGATGCCGCCCCACAGCGCACCTCCCGCGATGCCGGCGAGCAGCGTGATCGGCAGCTGCAGCCACATCGGCAGGTTGAGGTTGAATGTGAGGAGCGCGGCCACGCCGCACGCGATCAGCATCTGGCCGCGGGCGCCGATGTTGAACAGCCCGACGCGGAAGGCGAGTGCGACACCGAGCGCCGCTGCGATGAGCGGCGTTGCGAAGCCGAGCGTGCTGGTGAACGGCTTTATGGCGTCTCCGAAGTTCGCCGCCCCGAAGTTCACGATCGACCCTTGGAAGAGCGCGACGTAGGCGCCCGACACCGAATTCCAGATCGCGACCAACGTATCTGTGGGGCGCGCGAAGAAGTACACCGCCGCCTGCTGCACGGCCGGATCGGTGATCGCGATCAGGATGCCTCCGACGATCATCGCGAGCACCACGGCGAGGATCGTCGTCACGATGTTCCCGCGGAGGATGTCGCGCATGACCAGGTTCTGACGAGGTGGAGGCGGGATGACCTCAGAACCCGAGCCGCTGTCGCTCATGCCGCCGCCTCCCCAGGCTTCTCGCCGGCCATCATCAGGCCGAGCACATCGCGCGGCGTGTCACTGGGGACGATGCCGACGATCGCGCCCCGGAACATCACCACGATGCGGTCGGCCAGCGCGGCGACTTCGTCGAGCTCCGTCGATACGACGACGACGGGAATGCCGCGATCCCGCGTCGCGATGATGCGCTTGTGGATGAACTCGATCGATCCGACATCGACGCCCCTGGTGGGCTGCGACGCCAGAAGAAGCTTCAGCTCGCGGTTGAGCTCGCGGGCGAGGACGACCTTCTGCTGATTGCCGCCGGAAAGCGATCCGGCGGCCTGCCCGGGGCCCTGGGTGCGGATGTCGAACTCCTTGATGCGCTCCCGCGCGAAGGTGTCCAGTCGACTCTGCCGGATGGTTCCCATGCCCGAGAACGCGGAGTCGCTCGACCGGTCCAGGATGAGGTTCTCCGCAACCGACATCGCGGCGACCAGCCCGTCTTCGTTGCGATCCTCGGGAATGAACCCGACACCGGCATCGAGCACCCTGCGAATACTGCGGCCGACCAGCTCGACGTCACCGAGGCGGATCGAGCCGGTGACGTGAGACCCGAGACCCACAATCGCCTCGGCGAGCTCGGTCTGCCCGTTACCCTGCACGCCCGCGATCGCCACGACCTCCCCCGGTCGCACGTCGAATGACACATCATCGACCAGCACGAGGCCGCTGGGTGCGATCACCCGCAGATCGCGGACCTCAAGACCGCCCTCGCCGATGCGCGCAGGCTCCTTGCTAACGGTGAGCTCCACCGCCCGGCCCACCATCATCGCAGCCAGCTGCGCATTCGATGCCTGCGGGTCGGCCTCACCGACCACCTTGCCCAGACGGATGACGGTGATGCGATCGGCAACCGCTCGCACTTCACGCAGCTTGTGGGTGATGAAGACGATCGATGTGCCTTCGTCCCGCAGCTGGCGCATGATCGTCATGAGCTCATCGGTCTCCTGCGGGGTGAGCACCGCGGTCGGCTCGTCGAACACGAGCACCCTGGCATCGCGGGAGAGCGCCTTTATGATCTCCACGCGCTGCTGCACGCCGACGGGAAGATCTCCCACGACGGCATCCGGGTCGACCTCGAACCCGAAGCGATCGGCGACGGCGCGCACGTGCTCGCGGGCTGCTGCAAGGTCGAGTGAACCGAGCGCCTTCGTCTGCTCATGGCCCAGCATGACGTTCTCCGCGACGGTGAACACCGGCACCAGCATGAAGTGCTGATGCACCATGCCGATTCCTGCGGCCATGGCGTCGCCGGGTCCTCGGAAATGCTGCGGCACATCATCGAGAAGGATCTCGCCCTCGTCGGCTTGGTAAAAGCCGTACAGCACGTTCATCAAGGTGGATTTGCCGGCGCCGTTCTCCCCAAGGAGAGCATGGATCTCCCCGGGCTGCACGACCACATCGATGCGATCGTTGGCCACAAGAGACCCGAAACGCTTCGTGATTCCACGGAGCTCGAGCTTCATGTGTGCACCTTATCGAGAATGGGATCGACGGACCATAAAGGACGCGGGAACGCGGCGAGGCCGGCGGGATGGTCGCATCCCGCCGGCCTCGCCGATCGATCACTTGGGGGTCGCGGGGGACTCCACCGTGATCGCGCCCGAGATGATCTGATCCTGCAGCTTCTTCAGCTCGTCCGTCAGTCCGGACGGCAGCTTGCTCTCGAAGTCGTGGAAGCTGGAGAGTCCTACTCCCTCGTTCTCGAGCGTTCCGACGTAGGCGGTCGGGTCGAAGTTGCCTCCAGAAGCGTCGACGACGGCCGCCTCGACAGCCTTGTCGACCCGCTTCATGATCGAAACGAGCACAAGGTCCTTCACGGTCGGGTCGGCGACAACGAGGTCGCTGTCCACGCCGAGCATGACGGTGCTCTTGCCGCTGTCCTTGATGGCGGCAGCGGCCGACAGGTAGATCGGGCCGCCGACCGGCAGAATGACGTCCACGCCCTGGTCGAGCACGCTCTGTGCGGTCTGCTTCGCGGTGTCGTTGGCCTGGAACGCTCCCGTGAAGGAGCCCTTCTGGCTCGTGACATCCCAGCCGAACGTCTTGACGTTCTTGCTCTTGTCGGTGTTGTACTTCTCCACGCCCTGGACGTAGCCGTCCATGAAGATGGTCACCGGCGGAATCTGCAGGCCTCCGAAGGTGCCGACCTTGTCCGTGCCGGAAGCGTCCGACCACGCGGCCGCGGCATACCCGCCGAGGTAAGCGGCCTGGGCGGTGTCGAACAGCAACGGCTTGATGTTCGGCGCGTCGGGCTTGCCGTCGCCGTTCGCGTCGGCGCTGTCGTCGATGATCGCGAAGTCGACGTTCGGGTTCGCCTTGGCCGCGTCGATCGTCGCGGCGGAGAGCTTGAAGCCCACCGAGACGATGAAGGTGCAGCCGCCGGAGACGAGGGCGTCCATGTTCGGCTTGTAGTCGTTGTCGGACTTCGACTGCACCTCGATGGGCTTGACACCGAGCTGCGCCGCGGCGGCATCCATGCCGTTCTTCGCGGACTCGTTGAAGGAATGGTCGTTGAACCCTCCCGAGTCGGAGACGAGGCAGGGCTTGAATCCTGCGACGACCGTCGGCGCCGCGCTCGACGAGGACGTCGTCGGGGCCGAACCACAGCCGGCGAGTGCAAGGAGCAGGCTCGCGGCGACCCCTGCGCCGACGAGTTTGCGGGTGGTAGAGATGGTCACTCGTGCCTCCACGTAAATGGGCCCGCGTACCTCGCGGGTCGGGACAAAGTTACCTATTGCTACGCACCTGTTGCGTACTGGACGCCTGTCAATCATGGAATGGTTACCAAGACGCAACAGAGCAGAGCCGCGCAGGCGGCCGCGCGGGTCCTGCGGGGCTAGATGTACTGCCCAGGCAGGTTGGTTAACCGGGTGATTGGTGGGACCTTGCCGATGGCGGTGTGGGGCCTGTGGTGATTGTAGTGATGCAACCATGCGGGTAGCGCGTTACGGCGGGCTGACTCACTGTTGTAGTGCCGGCTGAATGCCCATCCGTCGGCGAGGGTGCGGTGGAACCTTTCGATTTTCCCGTTGGTCTGCGGACGGTACGGCCGGGTTCGCTTCGGGCGGATGCCGAGCTCGGCGCACGCATCACGCCACGCGAACGATCGATAGGCGCTGCCATTGTCGGAGAGCACTCGTTCGATGGTCACGCCGCGCGCCGCGAACCAGGACGTCGCTCGGCGCAAGACATCGATCGCGGTTGCCGCGGTCTCGTCGTCGTGGATCTCGGCGTATGCGACGCGGGAGTGGTCGTCGATGACGGTGTGCACGAACGCGTGCCGCATCAGTGGGTTGTAGTACTTGTTACGGTCCTTTCCTTGCGATGTCGCCCGGTGATGACGGCCTTGCTGTCTGCCGACGGTGCGCCAGCCGCCGCCGTCGGGGATGTTGCCGAGCTTCTTCACGTCCACGTGGATCATCGACCCCGGATGATCGTGTTCGTAGCGGCGGATCGGTTCCCCGGTGCGGATGTCAACGTGCCGGAGCCGGTGCAGCCGGCACCGGACCAGCACGGCGTGCACGGTCGAGGCGGGCATGCTGAGTCTCCCGCCGATCGCGACCGGTCCGAGGCGCTTCCACCGCAGATGCACGATCCGCCGCACGGTGTCCTGCGATGTCCGGTTCGGTGATCGGTGCGGGCGTGAGGGCCGGTCTTGCATCCCCGCCTCGCCCATCGCCGCGTAACGGTCGGCCCACCGCTTCGCGGTCGGCCACGAGACATGGAAGAACACCGCCGCATGAGCGACCGGCCAGCCATCGTCAACAACGAGTCTCCCGATCCGCAGGCGTTGGATCGGAGTCAGAGCAGCGTTAGCGTGGGACACGAGGACCTCCTGGTCGACGAGACGGAACCTGAACAGCTCCACTCTCGACCGGAGGTCCTCCTCGCACCCGAACGACTACAGCGAGTCGTCACACATCAACCAACGTCCCTGGGCAGTACAGCTAGAGCACGTCGCCGCGACCAGTGAGCTTGAGTGCGTCGACGACGCCCTTCACCCGCTGCGCGTGCTCGCTCGTGGTCACCAGAAGCGCGTCCTCCGTGTCGACGACGATGATGTCCCGCACGCCGATGAGGCTGATCACGCGCTTCGTCTGGCTGACGACGATGCCGCTCGCGGCATCCGAGAGGACCCGGGCGTTCTCGCCGAGGATCGCGAGGTCGTTCTTGCGACCGTGGGAGTTGAGCTTCGCCAGGCTCGCGAAGTCGCCCACGTCGTCCCAGTCGAAATGGCCGGGGATGACAGCGAGACGGCCCTTCGCGGCCGCCGGTTCGGCGACGGCGTAGTCGATGGCGATCTTGGTCAGCGTCGGCCACACCCGGTCGACGACGGGGCCGCGCCTGTCGCGGTCGTCCCACGCCTCGGCGAGATCCATGAGGCCGGCGTACAGGTGGGGCTGGTTCTCGGCGATCTCGCCGAGGAGGACGTCAGCGCGAGAGATGAACATCCCCGCATTCCACAGGTAGGAGCGGTCGGCGAAGTAGGCCTTGGCCGTCTCGAGGTCGGGCTTCTCGACGAAGCTCTCCACCGTCGCGGCCTCGGGCGCGCCGTCGACGACGAACTCCGCGCCCTTCTTGATGTATCCGAAGCCGACGGATGCCTCGGAGGGCTGGATGCCGATGGTGCAGATGTAGCCCTCGCGCGCCGTGGCGACGGCCTGTCGCACGGCCCAGTCGAACAGGTGGGGCACGCGGATGACGTGGTCCGCCGCGAACGAGCCGATGATCACATCAGGCTCCCGCATCGAGAGCACAGCCGCGGCCAGGCCGATGGCGGCGGCGGAGTCGCGCGGCTCCGACTCGAGGAAGACGTTGTTGTCCGGGATGCCGGGCAGCTCCCTCTCGACCGCGGCACGGTGGGCGCGACCCGTGACGACCGCGATGCGATCCGGCCCGGCCAGCGGCTCGAGCCGGTTCCACGTGTCGCGCAGCAGCGTGTTGCCCGACCCGGTCAGGTCGTGGAGGAATTTGGGTGCGTCAGCACGTGACAGCGGCCACAGCCGGCTGCCGATGCCGCCCGCGGGGATGACGGCATAGAAGTCCTGGATCGGATCGGCCATGCCCCCAGGCTACCCACGCTCGTTGCGAGCCGATGTCGATGACTGATCCGGCGCATGAAGTCTCCGCCCGCCTTGAGCGCGATATCTCGATGTCAAGACACTCAGGGTGTCCGCTGTCGCCGGGTTCGCACGACGGGAATAGGATGATCAGCGCGCCCGCGTGACGCAGGGGAATGTCATCCCCCGGGAGCGGACTCCACTCGCGCCCGTACCTTGTTCGAACCAGGGAGGACGACCGTGTCGGCACCAGCACGCGTCATACCGTCCGTATCGGAGACCACTTCCAGGGTTCCGCGAGGCACGCTCTACCGCGGCCGGGAAGGCATGTGGTCGTGGGTGCTGCACCGCGTCACGGGCGTCGCGATCTTCTTCTTCCTGCTGGTGCACGTGCTCGACACCGCACTTATCCGGGTCTCGCCTGAGGCGTACAACGCCGTGATCGGGACCTACAAGAACCCCATCATGGGAGTCGGCGAGATCGTCCTCGTCGGCGCGATCGCCTACCACGCGTACAACGGCCTGCGCATCATCCTGGTCGATTTCTGGTCCAGGGGAACGCGGTATCAGCGCCAGCTCTGGTGGATCGTGTGGGGCCTCTGGGTCGTCACGATGGCCGGCTTCGTGCCTCGCCAGCTGATGAGCATCATCGCCGAGATCTCAGGAGCGCACTGATGACCTCCGACACCATCGCCGATCCGCGCAGCCCGGTCGCCCGGCCACGTCGCAGGGGCCCCAACCTCGAGAAGTGGGGCTGGATCTACATGCGCCTCTCGGGTGTCGTGCTCGTGGTGCTGATCTTCGGCCACCTCTTCGTGAACCTCGTGGCGGGCGACGGCATCCGTCAGATCGATTTCGCGTTCGTCGTCGGCAAGTACGCGTCGCCGTTCTGGCAGTGGTGGGACGTGCTGATGCTCTGGCTCGCGCTCATCCACGGCGCCAACGGCATGCGCACGATCATCAACGACTACGTGACGCATCACGGCACGCGGCGGGTCCTGGTCTGGGCGGTCACACTGGCGGCGGCGTTCCTCATCCTGCTCGGAACGCTCGTGGTCTTCACGTTCGACCCTTGCCTCGGAGTGACGCAGGACAGCAGCCTGTGGGACATGTGCCAGGGCTGAGCCAGGCAGTCGGACGAGAGACAGAGACGGAAGCATCCTCCACGTGACCACCCAGACCGCTGACAGCTACGTCAAAGACGGCGTCCACTACCACCAGTTCGACATCGTCATCGTGGGCGCCGGCGGCGCCGGCATGCGCGCTGCGATCGAAGCCGGCCCGGGCGCGAAGACCGCCGTGATCTCGAAGCTGTACCCCACCCGCTCGCACACCGGCGCGGCGCAGGGCGGCATGGCCGCAGCCCTCGCGAACGTCGAAGAGGACTCCTGGGAGTGGCACACGTTCGACACCGTCAAGGGCGGCGACTACCTCGTCGACCAGGACGCGGCCGAGATCCTCGCGAAAGAGGCCATCGACGCGGTCATCGACCTCGAGAACATGGGCCTGCCGTTCAACCGCACGCCCGAGGGCAAGATCGACCAGCGCCGGTTCGGCGGCCACACCGCCGACCACGGCAAGACCCCGGTCCGCCGGGCCTGCTACGCCGCCGACCGCACCGGGCACATGATCCTGCAGACGCTGTTCCAGAACTGCGTCAAGCTCGGCATCAACTTCTTCAACGAGTTCTACGTGCTCGACCTGGTGACGGTGGAGGATGCCGATGGATCGACGAAGATCGCCGGGGTCGTGGCCTACGAGCTCGCGACCGGCGACCTGCACGTCTTCCAGTCCAAGGCCGTGATCTTCGCGACCGGCGGGTTCGGCAAGATCTACAAGACGACCTCGAACGCCCACACGCTCACGGGGGACGGCGTCGGCATCATCTGGCGCAAGGGCCTGCCGCTCGAGGACATGGAGTTCTTCCAGTTCCATCCGACCGGTCTCGCCGGACTCGGCATCCTGCTCACCGAGGGCGCGCGCGGCGAAGGCGCGATCCTGCGCAACGTCACGGGCGAGCGCTTCATGGAGCGCTATGCGCCGACGATCAAGGACCTGGCTCCTCGCGACATCGTGAGCCGCTGCATGGTGCAGGAGGTCGCCGAGGGCCGCGGCGCGGGTCCGCACCGCGACTATGTGCTGCTGGACTGCACGCACCTCGGCGCCGAGGTGCTCGAGACGAAGCTCCCCGACATCACCGAGTTCGCGCGCACCTACCTCGGCGTCGACCCCGTCGTCGAGCCGGTGCCCGTCATGCCCACGGCGCACTACGCGATGGGCGGCATCCCGACCAACAACGACGCGCAGGTGCTCAGCGACAACACCACGGTCGTGCCCGGCCTCTACGCCGCAGGCGAGTGCGCCTGCGTCTCGGTGCACGGCTCGAACCGGCTGGGCACCAATTCGCTCCTCGACATCAACGTATTCGGCAAGCGCGCCGGGCGCAACGCGGTCGAGTACGTCAAGACCGCCGAGTTCGTGGCGCTTCCCGACGACCCCGCGGCCGAGGTGCGCGGGCTCATCGAGGGTCTCCGCAGCAACCAGGGCACCGAGCGCATCGCGGTGCTGCGAAAGAAGCTGCAGGACGAGATGGACCGCAAGGCCCAGGTGTTCCGCACCGACGAGTCGCTCGGCGAGGTGCTCGACGTGATCGAGGAGCTGCGCGAGCGGTTCAAGAACATCCACGTCGATGACAAGGGCAAGCGCTACAACACCGACCTGCTGGAGGCCGTCGAGCTGGGGTTCCTGCTCGACATCGCCGAGGTCGTGGTCGTCGCCGCGCGCAACCGCAAGGAGAGCCGAGGCGGCCACATGCGCGACGACTTCCCGAAGCGCGACGACGACACGTATATGAAGCACACCATGGCGTATCTTTCGGGGGATGCCGGATCCTCGCACTCCGAGGATCACATCCGCCTCGACTGGAAGCCGGTCGTCATCACGCGCTACCAGCCGATGGAGAGGAAGTACTGAGATGACCTCTGCAACGGACATCATCGAGCGCACCGACGCAGACGCGGGCGAAGCGGTCGAGTCGCTGCCGGCTGACACCGGCATCCAGTCCTTCCTGATCACGTTCATCATCCGGCGCTTCAACCCCGAGGTGGACGAAGAGCCGCGCTGGGTCGACTACGACGTCGAGCTCTACGCCACCGATCGCGTGCTCGACGCCCTGCACAAGATCAAGTGGGAGGTCGACGGGTCGCTCACGTTCCGCCGCTCGTGCGCGCACGGCATCTGCGGGTCGGATGCCATGCGCATCAACGGGCGCAACCGCCTGGCCTGCAAGACCCTGATCAAGGACCTCGACATCTCGCAGCCGATCTATGTCGAGGCGATCAAGGGCCTGCCGCTCGAGAAGGACCTCGTCGTCGACATGGAGCCTTTCTTCGCGTCGTACCGCGAAGTCCAGCCGTTCCTCATCGCGAACTCGACGCCTCCCGAAGGCAAGGAGCGGATCCAGTCGATCAAGGACCGCGAGATCTTCGACGACACCACCAAGTGCATTCTCTGTGCGGCATGCACTTCGTCGTGCCCGGTGTTCTGGACCGACGGCCAGTACTTCGGACCCGCCGCGATCGTCAACGCGCACCGGTTCATCTTCGACTCGCGCGATGACGCGGGCGACGTGCGGCTCGACATCCTCAATGACAAAGAGGGGGTGTGGCGCTGCCGCACGACCTTCAACTGCACCGAGGCATGCCCCCGTGGCATCGAGGTGACGAAGGCGATCGCCGAGGTCAAGCAGGCGGTGCTGCGCGGCCGGACGTAGCCGGCCGGTGATCGACGCTCGCTAATCTGTCACCGTGGCCGAGAATCGGGGCGGAGGCGGCAAGCCGAGCGCAGACGATTCCGCTCGCGCGGCGGCGAAGGAGGAGGAGACCCTCCGCCAGCGCTGGGATGACACGCAGGAATCGCTGCGCGTCCGCTTCGACCAGCCGATCTCACGGGCGACGCGCCTCACGCGGGCGACGATGGCCTGGTTCCCGGTGCGGGTGTGGCGGCACTTCCTGCTCCACAACGGGTTCCTGCTCGCCGCAGGCGTGAGCTACCAGGCGCTGTTCGCGTCCTTCGCTGCGATCTATGTCGCATTCGCCATCGCAGGCTTGTGGCTCGGCGGAAGCGAGCAGGCCGTCGCGTGGCTCATCGGCCTCATCAACAGCTACATCCCGGGGCTGATCGCCGACTCCGGCGGCATCGCGACGCCGGAACAGGTCCAGGAGATCGCGTCCCAGAACTCCGGAGTGCTGGGGTGGACCGGTGTCATCGCTCTCGGCACGCTGATCTGGACCGCGATCGGATTCGTCACGTACGCTCGACGCGCGGTGCGCGACATCTTCGGCCTGCCGCCCGATCGCCGAAGCTACTTCCTGCTGAAAGCTCGCGATCTCCTGGCCGCGGCGATCTTCGGACTCGCGCTGGTTCTGGGCGCAGCGCTGGGATCGATCGGCACGTGGGCGCTCAATACGATGGCGTCGCTCCTCGGCTTGGACCTCGCCAGCGGATGGATCAACGCGAGCGTCCGGACCGGCTCGATCCTCGTCGGCTTCGCGATCACCTCGGCCGCGCTCGCCGCCCTGTTCCGGTTCCTGTCCGGCGCCCAGCTCGCGTGGCGAAGGATCTGGCCTGGCGCGATGGTCGGCGGCATCGGCATCTCCGTCCTCCAGCTGGGGGCGGGCCTCCTGCTGAGCTACACCCCCTCCAACCCCTTGCTCGCAACCTTTGCGATCTTCATCGGTCTGCTGCTGTGGTTCAGGCTCATCGGCATCGTGATGCTCGTCGCCGCCGCCTGGATCGCCGTCGCCGCCAATGACCGCAACGTCGCGCTCCTCCCCCAGACGGAGGCCGAGCGCGTTGCCGCCGAGCACGCGGCGCTCCTGCTGGCGGCCCAGGTCCGGCTGCGCACCGCCGAACAGGCCAAGGCGCACGCCCCGTGGTTCCGGGTGTGGCTGGCAGATCGCGCTGTCCGCGAGGCCGAAGAAGAGCTCCGCGAGGTCGAGGCATCCGCCCCGCCATCACCGCAGAAGAGCAGCATCCTGCAGTGACCGCTGCCGCGATCGGTGTCGGCGAGCGCGGATAGGCTGGCGGTCGTGTCACGCGTGCGGATCGCCTCGGTAAACGTCAACGGAGTACGCGCGGCGACGCGCCGGGGCATGATCGAGTGGCTGGATGCCGCGGATGTCGACGTGCTGGCTCTGCAGGAGGTGCGCGCCACGGCCGATGAGCTTCGCGGCGTGCTCCCGGGCTGGGAGTTCGTCAACGACGAGGCCATGGCCAAGGGACGGGCCGGTGTCGCCATCGGCACCCGGACGCCGCCCATCGAGGTACGGCGAGTGCTCGGGCCCGAGCCTCTCGATTCCGCGGGCCGGTGGATTGAGGCAGACCTCGAGATCGGCGCTGAGCGCCTGACCGTCGTGAGCGCGTACGTCCCCACCGGCGAGGCCGAGACCCCGCGGCAGGACGCCAAGTGGGCCTTTCTCGACGCGATGGAGGCGCGGATGCCGGTGCTCGCCGCCGCCTGTCCGCTCAGCCTGATCATGGGCGACCTGAACGTCGGGCACCGTGAGCTCGACATCCGCAACTGGAAGGGCAATGTCAAGAAGGCGGGATTCCTGCCGCGCGAACGCGCGTACTTCGACCGCTTCCTCGGTGAGGCCGGTGCAGACATCACCGGGGCCGACGGCTCGATCGGGCGAGGGCTCGGGTGGGTGGATGTCGGACGCCGCTTCCACGGTGACATCGACGGTCCGTACACCTGGTGGTCGGTGCGCGGTCATGCGTTCGACAACGACACCGGCTGGCGCATCGACTACCACCTCGCCACCCCCGCGCTCGCCGACCGCGTCACGCGATACGAGGTGCCGCGCGCGCCGTCATGGAGCACCCGCTGGAGCGATCACTCACCCGTGGTGGCCGACTACACCGTCGGCGACTGAACCGCTGCGACACCGTCGTGCCCTCCCCGGTCACGATCCCCTCCCATTCGCCCGGTGCAGGCTACTCGACCCCCACCGGCTGCGACAGGCGAGCCAATCGCAGCCAGGTGTCCACGACCGTGTCGGGGTTGAGCGACATCGACTCGATACCCTGCTCGAGCAGCCACACCGCGAGGTCCGGGTGATCGCTCGGCCCCTGACCGCAGATGCCGACGTATTTGCCGTTGCGACGGCACGCCTCGATCGCGAGCGACAGCATCTTCAGCACGGCGGGGTTGCGCTCGTCGAAGAGCGACGCGATCAGCGCGGAATCCCTGTCGAGCCCGAGGGTCAGCTGCGTCATGTCGTTCGAGCCGATCGAGAAGCCGTCGAAGTGCTCGAGGAACTCGTCCGCCAGCACGGCGTTCGAGGGCAGCTCGCACATCATCATGACTTCGAGACCGTTCTCGCCTCGCCGGAGTCCGTTGTCGGCGAGCAGCCGGATGACGGCCCGCGCCTCATCGACGGTGCGGACGAATGGGATCATGAGCGCGACGTTGACGAGCCCCATGTCGTCGCGCACGCGCCGCATCGCCTCGCACTCCATCTCGAAGCACTGCCGGAAGTCGGGTGAGATGTAGCGCGATGCCCCCCGGTAGCCGAGCATCGGGTTCTCCTCGTGCGGCTCGTACTGCGGACCGCCGATGAGGTTCGCGTACTCGTTCGACTTGAAGTCGCTCATCCGCACGATGACGCGCTCGGGCGCGAACGCGGCCGCGATCGTCGAGACGCCCTCGGTGACGCGGCTCACGAAGTACTCGCGCGGCGACGGATAGGCCGCGATGCGCGGGGCGATCTGCGCCCGCAGCGCGGGGCTCAGCGTGTCGTATTCGAGCAGGGCCCTGGGATGGATGCCCACCTGCCGGTTGATGATGAACTCGAGCCGCGCGAGTCCGACGCCGTGATTGGGCAGCTGCGCGAACGAGAACGCCTGGGACGGGGTGCCGACGTTCATCATGATCTTCGTGGGGATCTCAGGCATCTCCGACAGCTGTGCGCGCTCCTCATGGAACTCGAGGATGCCGTCGTAGATGAACCCGACGTCGCCCTCGGCACACGAGACCGTCACTTCTCGGCCGTCGCCGATGATCCGCATCGCATCGCCGGTGCCGACGACGGCTGGGACGCCGAGCTCGCGCGCGATGATGGCCGCGTGGCACGTGCGGCCTCCGCGGGAGGTGACGATCGCCGAGGCGCGCTTCATGATCGGCTCCCAGTCGGGATCGGTCATGTCCGCGACGAGCACCTCGCCGGGCTGGAAGCTCTCCATCTCGGCAACCGAGGTGATGACCCGTGCCGGCCCCGCGCCGATCCGATTGCCGATGGCGCTGCCGGTCGTGACGACGTCGCCCCGCTTGCCGAGCACCCACCGGCTGAGCACACCCGCTTCGACTCGCGACACGACGGTCTCGGGCCGCGCCTGCAGGATGTACAGCTTGCCGTCCACGCCATCCTTGCCCCACTCGATGTCCATGGGACGGCCGTAATGGTCCTCGATGACGAGCGCCTGTCGCGCGAGTTCCACCACCTCGTCGTCGGTCAGGCTGAGCCGGATCCGATCCTCGGGCGGGACATCTGTGAAAACGGTGCTCGTCCCGACGCCGCGACCCTCTGCGTAGACCATCTTCACGGCCTTGTCGCCGACGACGCGGCGCAGGATGGACGGCCGTCCCTCGCGCAGCCCGGGCTTGTACACGCTGAACTCGTCGGGGTTGACCGCGCCCTGCACGACGGCTTCGCCAAGCCCCCAGGACGAGGTGACGAGCACGGTGTTGGCGAACCCCGACTCGGTGTCGACCGTGAACATCACGCCCGACGATCCGAGATCCGAGCGCACCATCCTCTGGACGCCCGCGGAGAGGGCGACATCGTGGTGCTCGAACCCGTGGTGGACGCGATAGGCGATCGCGCGGTCGTTGTACAGCGAGGCGAACACCGCACGGACGGCGGCCAGGACGTTGTCGATGCCGTGGATGTTCAGGAACGTCTCCTGCTGGCCCGCGAACGATGCGTCGGGCAGGTCCTCCGCGGTCGCGCTCGAGCGGACCGCCCACGACACCTCGTCCGGCGCCGGGTCGCCCTCGCTGAGGGTCCGGTAGGCGTCTCGGAGGTCGCGGTCGAGGTCGTCGGGGAAGGGCTGCTGCTCGATCCATCCGCGGATCTTCGCGCCGACCCGCGCGAGCTCGGTGACATCCTCGACGTCGATCGATTCGGCCGCCCTGCGGATCCTCTCGTACAGCCCGCTCGCCTCGAGGAAGGACCGGTACGCGTCGGCCGTCGTCGCGAACCCGCCGGGGACGTGGACGCCGAGGTGCGCGAGGTTGCTCACCATCTCGCCGAGCGAGGCGTTCTTGCCGCCCACCTGGTCGACATCCTTCATGCCCACGTCCTGGAACCATGCGATGTTCGTCATATCCGTGCTCCTTCGCCGGGGACGCCTTCATGCGTCCGTTTTCTCTTGTCTCGATGGGTCGTGTCGCGATCTCTGATCGTCTGCAGGATGACGACCGACATCTCTTCGACGGACTTCGTCGCGGAGTTCATGTACGGGATGCCGAAGCGCGCGTACAGCTCTTCGGCGCGCCGGAGCTCATACGTGCACTGCTCGAGGCTGGCATAGCGCGAGGAAGGCCGTCTCTCGTGGCGCACCTGGCTGAGCCGCAGTGGATTGGTCGTGAGCCCGAAGCACCGCTTCAGGTACGGAGCAATGGGCGACGGGAGCGCTTCCCGCTCGAAGTCGTCGTCGATGAGCGGGTAGTTGGCGACGCGGAGTCCGTACTGCAGAGCGAGGTACATCGTCGTCGGCGTCTTCCCGCACCTCGAGGGAGCGACGATGATGACGTCGGCTGCATCCAGGCCGCGCATGCTCTGCCCGTCGTCGTGTTCGAGCGCGTACTCCACTGCGCGCATCCGCCCGAAGTACCGCTCGACGTCTCCGACGCCGTGGTATTGGCCGAGCTGCTCCGAGGCGGTGGTGCCGAGCGCCTCCTCGAGCAGCCCGAGGTGACCGCTCAGCAGGTCGACGGTGACGGCGCGGGCGCGGGCGAGCACTGCGCGCACAGCGGGGACCTTGACCGTGGTGAACATCAGCGGAGGCTCGCCGACGTCGGCCGCGCCATCCATCTCCCGTACGACGAGCTCGGCCTCGTCGACCGTGTCGACGAAGGGGAAGGAGTACGTCTCGAAGGAGATGGCGGGGAAGTTGATCAGCAGGGCATTGCCCAGAGTCTCTGCGGTGATGCCGGTGCTGTCGGAGACGAAGTAGGCGAGCCGCCCCCGGGCCGGAGTCGATCCCCGTTCCGCCTCCGGTGACTCGCCAGGCATCCTCGCCTCCGCTCACGTGATCGGGGCCGCGTCGATGCGACTCGCCACTGATGATACGGAGGGCATCATGCGGAGCGCAGTCCAGAGTTCTTTCCGCCCGGGCGGCACATCGTCGCCGGGGAAGGCCGTCGGCGAGGGCGCGGCAAGGGCGCACCTAAGATTGTCGGATGAGCAAACCCCGCCTCTACTCCGGCATGCAGCCCTCGGCCGATTCGCTCCAGATCGGCAACTACATCGGGGCGCTCATGCAGTGGCGGGACCTCCAAGAGGCGTACGACGCGTATTTCTCGGTCGTCGACCTGCACTCGCTGACGCAGCCGTACGACCCCGCCGAGCTGCGTGAGAAGACCCGCCGGACCGCCGCGCAGTACATCGCGGCCGGCATCGAACCCTCGAAGTCGACGCTGTACGTGCAGTCGCACGTGCCCGCGCATCCCGAGCTGGCCTGGATCCTGTCCACGATCACGGGCTACGGCGAGGCCGGACGCATGACCCAGTTCAAGGACAAGGCGCAGCGCTTCGGCGCCGACGCGACATCGGTCGGCCTCTTCACCTACCCGGTGCTGATGGCCGCCGACATCCTGCTGTATCAGACCGACATCGTTCCGGTCGGCGATGACCAGAAGCAGCATGTGGAGCTGACGCGCGACCTCGCGGAGCGCTTCAATTCGCGATTCGGCGAGACGTTCAAGGTGCCGATGCCGGTGATCCAGCGGGACACCGCCCGCATCTTCGATCTGCAGAACCCGGTGGCGAAGATGTCCAAGTCGGCGGAGTCCGAGGCGGGCGTGCTGTGGCTCCTCGACGAACCCGCGAAGAACGCCAAGAAGATCATGCGCGCGGTGACCGACAGCGAGGGCTCGGTGCGGTACGACCGCGAGTCGAAGCCCGGCGTGTCGAACCTGCTCGTGATCTACGCGGCGCTGACCGGTCGCCAGATCCCGTCGATCGAGGACGAGTACGCGGGACGGGGCTACGGCGACTTCAAGAAGGGCCTCGCCGAGGTCGTGGTGAACGAGTTCGGCCCGGTGCGTCAGCGCGCGCTCGACCTCCTCGACGATCCGGCCGAGCTCGATCGCGTGCTGGCCGTCAACGCCGGCAAGGCCGAGGCGATCGCGAACCGCACCCTCGCCGACGTCTACGACAAAGTCGGGCTGCTCCGCCGGGCATAGCCTGGGCGGGCCAGCCCGAGGCGGGCGCAGCCCGGTTGCCCGGGCGGGGGCTGCCGGCGGCCAGATGCCGCGACACGGCCGCTCGTCCGAAGCGGAACGCCCTAGGGTGGCGGGGTGGCACCAGTAACCCTGCGCACCGACCGCACCGTCCTCTCGATCCCTACCGAGGCCGACCTCGACGCGATCACCGAGGCGGCACAGGATCCGGAGGTGCCGCGCTGGACCACCCTGCCCTCGCCCTACGCGCGGGCGGACGCCGAGCAGTTCGTCGGCAAGGTCGCGGAGTGGTGGGATGCCGAGACCGACCTGGTATGGGGCATCCGCGTCGACGGGCGCTGGGTCGGCGCGCTGGGCCTGCACCGCGTGCAGCGGGGCGGGTCGGCTGAGATCGGCTACTGGATGGCGCTCCCCGCGCGAGGGAAGGGCTATCTCACGGAGGCCGCCCGCGCCGCGATCGACTTCGCTTTCGACCCCGGCGGGCTCGATCTCAAGCGCCTCGAATGGCGCGCCGTGGTCGGCAACGTCCCCTCCGCACGGGCGGCGCACGCACTCGGGTTCCGATATGAGGGGCTCGTGCGTCAAGGGCTGAGCGGCCCGCGTGGGCGCGACGACGGCTGGATCGCGGGACTGCTGTCGACAGACGACCGGATGCCGCAGCCCTGGCCGGTCGTCGACGACTGACCCGCCGTCGCAACGGCATGCGAGGATGACGTCATGCCTGAGATGCCCGAGGTGCAGGGTCTCGTCGAGTTCCTGCGGGACCGCGTGACCGGCCTCACGATCACCCGCGTCTCGGTGGCGAACATCGCCGCCCTGAAGACATACGACCCGCCCGTCGATGCGCTCAAGGGCGCCGAGATCACCGGCGCGCAGCGACACGGCAAGTTCATCGACCTCGCGACGCGATCACCGGATGCCGAACCCCACTTGATCTTCCACCTCGCCAAGGCGGGCTGGCTGCGTTGGTACGACCAGCTGCCCGCCACCGTCATCCGCCCGGGCAAGACGCCGATCGCGCTGCGGGTCGCACTCAGCGACGGCTCGGGTTTCGATCTCACCGAAGCGGGCACGAAGAAATCGCTCGCCGTCTATGTCGTCCGGGATCCCCACGACGTGCCCGGAGTCGAGCGGCTCGGCCCCGACCCCCTCGACCCCGCGTTCACCCGCGACACGCTCGCCGGACTGCTCGAGGGCAGGCGCACCCAGATCAAGGGTGTGCTGCGCGATCAGTCGGTGATCGCCGGCGTCGGCAACGCGTATTCCGACGAGATCCTGCACGCCGCGAAGATGTCGCCGTATGCCCTCGCGGCCACCTTCACCGACCACGACGTGGACACCCTCTTCGCCGCCATGACCTCGACGCTCACCGAGGCGGTGGCCGAGGCATCCGGCAAGCCGCCTGCCGAGCTCAAGGACGCGAAGCGGCGCGGCATGAAGGTGCACGGACGGCGCGGCGAAGTGTGTCCGGTGTGCGGCGACACCGTCCGCAGCGTGTTCTTCGCCGACAACTCGCTCGAGTACTGCCCGACGTGCCAGACCGGTGGGAAGACCCTCGCCGACCGTCGGCTGTCGCGGCTGCTCAAGTAGCCCGAGCCCCTCGGTCGTTGAGCGAGGGAGCGCAGCGACCGAGACGAAACGCGCCGAACCCACCGCGACGGCCAGCGCGTTTCGACTCGCCTCCGGCTCGCTCAACGACCGGGAAGGCGGGCAGGAGGACCGGTCAGCCGTCGGCGGTGGCCATGAGCGTGCGAGCGTCGTCATCCACCCAGTCGAGCGACTTCGACACGGCCTTCTTCCACTGTCCGTAGCGCTTCTCGCGTTCGTCTGGCGGCATCTGCGGCTCGAAGCGGACGTCCTCCTGCCAGTGCGCGCGCAGCTCGTCGCGGCTGCTCCACACTCCCGTCGCGAGCCCGGCGGCGTACGCGGCGCCGAGCGCGGTCGTCTCGACGACCTTCGGCCGCACGACGGGGATGCCCAGGATGTCGGCCTGGAACTGCATGAGGATGCCGTCGCGCGTCATCCCGCCATCCACCCGGATCTCCTCGAGCGGACGGCCGGTGTCGGCGACGACAGCCTCGACGACGTCCCGCGTCTGGAAGGCGGTGGATTCCAGCGCGGCGCGCGCAATATGGCCCTTGTTGACGAAGCGCGTGAGGCCCACCAGCGCGCCGCGTGCGTCGGGGCGCCAGTAGGGGGCGAAGAGCCCGGAGAACGCCGGCACGAAGTACGCGCCGCCGTTGTCGTCCACCGACGCCGCGAGGCTCTCGACCTCCTCGGACCGCTGGATGATCCCGAGGTTGTCGCGCAGCCACTGCACGAGCGAGCCGGTGACGGCGATCGAGCCCTCGAGCGCGTAGCGCGCTGGCTCGTCGCCGCACCGGTAGGCGACGGTCGTGATCAGCCCGTTGCCCGAGCGCACGATGTCGGTGCCCGTGCTCACGAGCAGGAAGTTGCCCGTGCCGTAGGTGTTCTTCGACTCCCCCGCATCGAACGCGGCCTGCCCGAACGTCGCCGCCTGCTGGTCGCCGAGGATTCCGGCGATCGGCAGCCCATCGGCGGCGCTCGGCAGCGCGGCCTCGCCGAGGACCTCGGACGACGAGTGGATGTCGGGCATCATCGCCCGTGGGATCCCCCACACGTCCAGCAGCTCGTCCGACCAGTCCAGGGTCCGCAGATCCATGAGCAGCGTGCGGCTCGCGTTCGTGACATCCGTGACGTGGATGCCGCCGCGCCGGCCACCCGTGAGATTCCACACCACCCAGGTGTCGGGGGTTCCGAACAGCAGATCTCCCGCCTCTGCCGCAGCCCGTGCGCCCGGGACGTTGTCGAGGATCCACGCGATCTTCGACGCCGAGAAGTAGGTCGCGAGCGGCAGCCCGGTCGCGTCGGCGAATCGATCCGCCCCGTCCTCGGCTCCGCCCCCCTCGGCGATGAGCTCGTCGATGCGCGGCTGGGTGCGGGTGTCCTGCCACACGATCGCGTTGTGCACCGGACGTCCGGTGCGGCGGTCCCACACCATCGCCGTCTCGCGCTGATTCGTCACTCCGATGCCGGCGACGTCCGCGCGGCCCAGCTTCGCGTGCGACAGCGCGGCGGAGGTCACCCATTCCGTGTTCGTCCAGATCTCGACCGGATCATGCTCGACCCAGCCGGCGCGCAGCATGATCTGCTCGTGCTCGCGCTGGGCGACCGACACCACCGATCCAGCCGCGTCGAACACGATCGCGCGCGTCGAGGTGGTCCCCTGATCGATCGCCAGCACGTGGTCGGCCACAGCGGTCTCCTTCCCGGCGAGCGCACCGCCCGCGGTCGTCGGCGCGTCGTCGCGATCGACTGGGGTCAGGCTATCGCGCAGCCACCGACGTGTCGGCCCACGTCGGATCCGCGGCGTGGACGCGCGCGAGCCCCCGTTTGACCTCGTGCGCGACGCGGGCGTCATCCCACCCGAGTGTTCCGGCGATGGCCTCTGCCACCTCTGCCGCTGCGGCCGCGGTGGCCGCTCCCGTGAACGCGAGGCTCTCCCGGCGCATCAGCAGGTCATCGAGGTGCACGACATCCTCCGTGCGGGCGATGTGCCGCAGTTCGCCGGTGCTGTATGAGGGCAGCGTCGCCAGCGGCGCGTCCGCGTCGTCGGCCACGATCGCGGCGATGACCTCCTCGGCGATGGTCCCATAGCGGTCGAGCAGGGTTGCGACCCGGTCGAGGGCGAGCCCTGCCGCGTGGCCGTCGATCCACTGCCGCCGAGCGCGCTCGGTCGTCGGGAATCCGCGCCCGCCGCCGATCGCGAGCCCCTTCGTCGAACGGCGCCGTGGCTGGGCGAGCACCCCGAGGGCCCGATCGGCGAGATGCTCCGCCGACGCGCGGAACGTGGTCCACTTGCCCCCGACGAGACTGAGGACGGTGGCATCCCCCCCGACGATCTCTTCGGCGTCGACCCGGTACTCGCGCGAGACGAAGCCGGGAGCGATGTCGCCGTGCCCGGGGAGCGGGCGGACGCCCGCGAACCGGTACACGATCTGCGACCTGTTCACCTCGATGTCGGGCAGCACCTGGGCGATCAGCTCGATGAAGTAGTCGACTTCGGCCTCGGTGCACACGATCGGGTCGGCGATGTCGTGCTCGAGATCGGTCGTGCCGACGAGCACGCGTCCCTTGAGGGGGTAGATCAGGACGATCCGGCCGTCTCGATTCTCGAAGAAGAGCTCCCGTCCGCCCGTCGCCGCGAGCAGCTCAGGGTTATCGAGCACGATGTGCGACCCCTTCGTGCCGCCCATGTGGTCCGTCGGGTCGCCGAGGGCGAGATTGGTCAGATCGGTCCACGGACCCGAGGCGTTGATGACGACGGATGCCGCGAACGGCGTCTCCGCACCGGTCAGGGCGTCTCGCACGACGACTCGCCCTCGTTCGACTCTCACGGCCGCGCTGTAGTTCGCGGCGCGAGCCCGTTCGCCGCCTGCCGCACGGCCGTCGCGGAGCACATCGATCGCGAGCCGCTCGGGATCGTGGAGCGAGGCATCCCAGTACGTCGCGGTGTACCTGACATCCGGGTTGAGTGCGGGCAGCTGCGCGAGCGACCGCCGGCGTCCGTGGAATTCGTGACGCGGCACCCTGCCGCCACTGCGCGAGAAGGAGTCGTAGATGACCAGCCCGACCTTGATCAGCACCGCGCCGCGCTCGCGGTGCGCCGCCGAGCCGTGCCGCAGGAACCGCAGCGGTGCGCTCAGGACGCCGGAGAAGGTCGCGAAGATGGGGATCGTCGTCTGCAGCGGACGCACGTAATGCGGCGCGGTCCGCAGCAGGGAGTTGCGTTCGGTGACCGCCTCGTGGACGAGTCGGAACTCGCCGTTCTCGAGATATCGGATGCCGCCATGGATCATGTGCGACGACGCAGCCGATGCTCCGCTGACGAAGTCGTCGCGTTCGATGAGCGCGACGTCGACTCCCTGCAGGGCGAGGTCGCGGAAGGTCGCGAGTCCGTTGATCCCGCCGCCGATGATCAGGACGTCGGCATACGGCCGAACGGCGAGCGCCTCGAACCCTCGGTTGTCACCTGCCCCCGCCATCGATTCTCCCGAACGTGCTCGACACCTGCTGTCTTCAATGATCGCACCGGCCGGCGACACTGCGGCCGTCATCGCCCGCAGTGTCGTCGGAGCCTCGCGACTGTCTAGGGCCTGCGGGTCGCGCTGAGGAGACGGAGCTTCCGCTCGAGCAGCCGGCGCTCGGCCGCATTGCCCGTCATCACGATCGCCTCTTCGTATGCCGCAACCGCTTCCGAGATCCGGTCGAGACGCGCGAGGAAGTCGGCGCGCGCCGCCTCGAGGTACCCGTATCCCGCCAGCGTGGGTTCGCTTCGCAGCTCGTCGAGGAGGCTCAGACCCTCACCGAAGCCGTCGGCGAAGCCCACCGCGATCGCACGATTGAGGGCGACCACCGGCGAGGGCCACACGTCCAGGAGCTGATCGTAGAGGTCTCGGATGCGCCCCCAGTCGGTCTGATCCCAGGTCGGGGCCTGGTCGTGCACCGCCGCGATGGCCGCCATGAGGGCGAAGCGACCCGGTCGTCGGTGCTCCGTCGCAGCGCGGAGCGACGCGAGACCATCTCGGATGGATCGGGCATCCCACTTCGACCGATCCTGATCCTCGAGGAGGATGACGCCGCCATCGGCATCCGTTCGGGCATATCGTCGCGCATCGGTCAGCAGGATGAGGGCCAGAAGCCCCGCGACCTCGGAGTCCTCCGGCAGCAGAACGCGGAGCATGATCGCAAGATCGCGCGCCCGCTCGATCAGGGGCCGCCGGATCAGCTGCTCGCTGACCGGCGCCGCGTGCCCGGTCGAGAAGATGAGGTGGACGACGTCGAGCACGCCGTCCAGGCGCTCGGGCAGCTCGTCGGGCTCCGGGACGCGGTACGGGATGCGCGCCACCGTGATCTTCTTCTTCGCCCGCGTGATCCGTGCGGCCATCGTCGGCTCGCTGACGAGGAACGCCCGGGCGACCTCGACCGTCGTCAAGCCCCCCACCATGCGCAGCGTGAGCGCGATACGCGCATCCATCGACAGCGCCGGGTGGCAGCACGTGAAGACGAGCCTCAGGCGATCATCGCCGAAGCCGGCATCGCCGTCGTCGGCGTCCGGGGCCTCCTGGTCGGGCAGCAGGTCGGGCAGGGCGCGCTCCGCCGTGACGCCCCGGCGACGGACGTCCAGGGCACGGTTGCGCGCCGCGGTCGTGAGCCACGCTCCGGGACGGGTCGGGATGCCGCGCTCTCCCCATACCCGGAGGGCCGAGGCGTAGGCATCCTGCACGCACTCCTCGGCGGTCCCGAGATCGCGCGCCACTCGCACGGTCGCGGCCAGCACGGCGGCCCACTCGCGGCGGTGCGCCTCAGCCACCGCCGCGGCGACCTCCGCGCTGGCCGCCATCTCAGCTCAGCACCCGGATCGGACGCACCTCGACCCCGCCGAACGGTGCCGGGACCTCCTTCGCGATCGCCAGCGCCTCGTCGAGGTCCGCCGCCTCGATCACGTAGTAGCCGCCCAGCACCTCCTTGCTCTCGGCGAACGGGCCGTCCGTCACTGCGTAGCCGCCGTTCCCGTCGGAGCGGATGGAGGTGGCAGTCGAAGCGGGCTCCAGACCCGCCCCGCCCCGCAGCGAGCCCGCGTGCCGCTGCATGAACGCCCGATACGGAGCGCTCACGGCCGTGCCCTGCTGCTGTGTGAACGTCGATTCGTCCCGGTAGATGGTCACAAGATAGTTCGGCATCTCGACTCTCCTTCATGTCTGCTCTCTGAGGATGCCCCTCAATTCATCGACGCGCACCCGGACCCCTCATCGACACACGTCCACCCGATAGTCGTCGGGGTTCCCAGCAGCGAGTCCCGGGACCAGTTGGTTCATGCGAGGACATGGAATGAACTCGCCCTCTCGGCGTTGACTTAGACTCGAGAGCATTGACGTGCTCCGGGGTCGGTGAGAATCCGAACCGGCGGTGACAGTCCGCGAGCCAAGGCATCAGCATCCGATCGGGTGCCGCCGCGGCCGATCCGGTGGAATTCCGGAACCGACGGTGATGCGGCAGGCGACTGCTGCGAGTCCGGATGGGAGGCAGCACGGACGGTGTTCGCGCCGTCACTCGCCATTTCCCGGAGCCTTGGACGAAGGACTCGGATGCCGGCGACGCAGGTGGAACGCGATGCGATGCAGCGCGCGCTCGCCCTGGCCGAGAACGGGCCGCGGGGAGTGAACCCGCAGGTCGGCGCCGTGATCCTCTCCCCTGACGGCGACGTGATCGCCGAGGGCTGGCACCGAGGCGCCGGAACCAGCCACGCCGAGATCGACGCGCTGACCAAGCTCGCGCCCGGAGCCGCGCACGGCGCCACCGCCGTGGTCACCCTCGAGCCGTGCAATCACCACGGGCGGACCGGGCCCTGCTCGGAGGCCCTCATCGACGCGGGTGTGACACGGGTCCTGTATGCCGTCGCCGATCCCGGCCCGCGCTCCGCGGGCGGAGGCGCCCGGCTTCGTGATGCCGGCGTGCAGGTGGAATCGGGACTGCTCGCGAACGAGGCGACCGCGCTGCTCCAGTCCTGGCTGACGGTCCAGCGCCTCGGGCGCCCGTTCGTCACGGTCAAGTGGGCGCAGAGCCTCGATGGCCGGGCTGCGGCATCCGATGGAACCAGCCGATGGATCACCGGACCGTCCGCGCGCGCGGACGTGCACCACCGCCGGGCCCGAGCGGACGCCATCGTCGTGGGCACCGGAACCGTGCTGGCCGACGACCCATCGCTCACCGCGCGCTCCGAGGGCGGTGAGCTGCTGGACGCCCAGCCCGTTCCCGTCGTCATCGGCCGGACGCCTACGCCGGGCTCCGCCGCCGTCCGCAGCCACCCCCTTCAGCCCCTGTTCTATGAGACGCACGACCTGACCGCCGTGCTCGACGACCTGCGGGGGCGCGGCATCCATCGCGTGTTCGTCGAGGGCGGGCCCACGCTCGCGAGCTCATTCGTGAAGGCAGGGTTGGCCGACGAAGTGCTCGCCTATATCGCACCCGTGCTGCTCGGCGGCGATCGTCTCGCCCTGACCGACATCGGCGTCGCGTCCATCGAGGACGCGCGACGACTGGCCGTGGCATCCGTCGAGCGACTCGGCGACGACCTGCTGATCGTCGCAAACCCCACTGGCCCCGCCCACGCACCGACTCGAGGAGACGTCTGATGTTCACCGGAATCGTCGAAGAGATCGGCGCGGTCACCGCCGTCGAGCCGTCGGGGGACGGCGTGCGCCTCACGGTGCGGGCGCCGAAGGCGGTGTCGGATGCCGCGCACGGCGACTCGATCTCGGTGAGCGGCGTCTGCCTCACGGTCGTGGACCAGGGTGCCGATTGGTTCACCGCCGACGTCATGAAGCAGACGATCGACATGTCCACGCTCGCGGGCATCGCGGCGGGACGCGCCGTCAACATCGAGCGTGCGACGGCAGCGCACGGCCGCCTCGGCGGTCACATCGTGCAGGGGCACATCGACGGCACCGGCGAGGTGCTCGAAGTGCAGCCCGGCGCGCAGTGGCGGGTGCTGCGCATCGCGCTGCCCGCCCACCTCGCGCCTCTCGTCGTCGACAAGGGTTCGATCGCCGTGGACGGCGTGTCCCTCACCGTGAGCGACGTCAGCCCCGCGATCGCTTCGGCGGGCTCGGCGCCCGATGAGCAGTGGTTCGCCGTGTCGCTGATCCCTGAGACGCTCGAGGCCACCACCCTCGGCCGGCTGACGACGGGCGACCACGTCAACCTCGAGACCGACATCCTGGCGCGGCATGTGCAGCGTTTGCTTTCTTTCGCTGCTCCGGCCGCACCCGCGCTCCGCGAGGCCGCTTTCGCTCCCTCGACCCCATCGAACGAAGGAGGCTCCCGATGAGCCTTTCCACGATCCCCGAAGCCGTCGACGCCCTCCGCGCCGGCAGGCCCGTCATCGTCGCCGACGATGAGAACCGCGAGAACGAGGGCGACGTCATCCTGTCGGCGCAGCTCGCGTCGCCCGAGTGGATCGCCTGGACGGTCCGCTGGTCGAGCGGCTTCATCTGCGCGCCGATGCCCGCCGACTGGGCGGATCGGCTCGACCTGCCCCCGATGGTCGAGGTGAACGAGGATGCCCGCGGCACCGCCTACACCGTGAGCGTCGACGCCGCGGACCGCGAGTCCACCGGCATCAGCGCCTCCGACCGCGCCCACACCCTGAACGTGCTGGCCGACCCCACGTCGAAGCCGTCGAGCGTCATCCGCCCCGGGCACATCCTGCCCCTGCGCGCCGTCGACGGCGGCGTTCGCGAGCGCGGCGGGCACACCGAGGCCGCCGTCGAGCTGATGCGGCTCGCGGGCCTCGAGCCCGTCGGGGCGATCGCCGAGGTCGTCGCCGAAGACGGTTCGATGATGCGGATGCCGGGGCTCATCGAGCTCGGCGCCCGCGACGGCGTGAACGTCATCACGATCGAGCAGCTCATCGCCTACCTGGACCAGCATGAGCCGGTTCAGGTGCCCGCGCGCTTCTCGCACAAGCGCCGCGTGAGCCTGCGGGCCGAGGCGAATGTGACCACCGCGCACGGCGACTTCCGGTTCCTCGCCTACAAGGACCGCATCACAGGCACCGACCACCTGGCCGTCGTTTCGGGCGACCTCGTCGACTCGCCACTGGTACGCGTGCACTCCGAGTGCCTGACGGGTGAGGCGTTCGACTCGCTCAAGTGCGAGTGCGGACCCCAGTTGGATGCCGCACTCGATGCGATCTCCACCGAGGGCGGCGTCGTCATCTACATGCGCGGCCACGAAGGACGCGGCATCGGACTCATCAACAAGCTGCGCGCCTACAGCCTGCAGGAGCGCGGCCTCGACACCGTCGACGCCAACCTCGCGCTGGGTCTGCCCGCCGATGCCCGCGACTACGCGGCCGCCGCCGGCATCCTCGCGGACCTCGGAATCGACAAGGTGCGCCTCCTCACGAACAACACCGACAAGGTCGCCCAGCTGCGTGAGTTCGGTCTCGACATCGTCGAGCAGGTGCCGCTGCTGGTCGGCGTCGGCCCGAACAACCACCAGTACCTCGCGACCAAGCGGGACCGGATGGGACACCTGATCGCGGAGGACGACCTCGCCGACGCGCTCGCCCAGATGCACGAAGGGGTGGAGCGTTGAGCGGAAAGGGTTCGCCGCACGTCGTCGGAACCGTGGACGGCACCGGTCTGGATGTCGTCATCATCGCCGGCACGTGGCATGAGGTGATCACCGACGGGCTGATCGCCGGCGCGCAGCGCGCGGTCGAGGCCGCCGGCGCGACGGGGCGACTGGTGCGGGTTCCAGGCTCGTTCGAGCTGCCCGTCGCGGCGAAGACCGCGCTCGACGCCGGTGCCGACGCCGTGATCGCGCTCGGCGTGATCATCCGCGGCGGCACTCCGCACTTCGAGTTCGTGTCGTCTGCGGCGACCGACGGATTGACGCGGGTCGCACTCGACACCGGCAAGCCGGTCGGTTTCGGCGTGCTGACGCTCGACAACGAGGTCCAGGGGCTGGCGCGCGCGGGTTTGGAGGGTTCCGAAGAGGACAAGGGCTTCGAAGCCGCGGATGCCGCCATCCGCACCGCGATCGTGCTGCGAGGCCTGCGCGCCTGAGGCGGGCGCCGCGGTTCCGCGCGTTTCGTCTCGCTTCGCGCGCTCGACGACCGGCGACGCGGAGCTCGGCCGCTCGTGAGTGACCCGCGACATGGGTTCGGCCTTGCTGGCGGGATGCCGGTCAACGGCCTAGCGTGACCTCCATGGAGACGCTCCGCGGCATCGTCGTGATCATCCATCTCATCGGCTTCGCGATCCTCTTCGGGGCGTGGGCCGTCGAGGCCTTCAACCGCCGGATGCAGGTGACCCGGCTGATGCAGATCGGCCTCGGAATCGCCGGTCTCGCAGGCCTCATCCTCGCGATCCCGTTCGGCATCTCGTACGAGCTGAACTACGTCAAGCTGGGCGTGAAACTCCTGATCCTGATCGTGATCGGAGCGCTCCTCGGCATCGGTCAGGGCCGGCAGAAGAAGACGGGCTCGGTGCCTCCGGCCATCTTCTGGTCCATCGGCATCCTGACCATCGCGAACGCGAGCATCGCGGTGCTCTGGCGCTAGTCCGCTCGACGTCAGCAGCGCTCGAGGACGGCTTGAGCGGCATCCTTGTCCGCAGGGTCGATCCCCAGGTCGTACGCGTCGAGCACGTCGACGAAGTTCTCGACGTATCCGCAGCGGAGTTCGGCGACGGGCGGAAGCCATTCGCTCGGACCCGAGTCGCTCTTCGCCTGGTTCATCTCCTCGGATGCCGCGACGAGGTTCCTCGGATCATTCGCGAACGCGGTGCGCTGGGCATCCGTCCACGACTCGGCGCCGTGTCGCCACGCCCACGCCAGCGCCACCACGTGATCGATCTGCACCAGGGCCGAGGTGTTCCGACCAGACACGAAATCGACGTGCGTCCCGTCGTACGGATCGACGAGCAGGCCGCTGAGCACCTTGCAGTCGCGGGTGCCGGGCTTGAAGACCGGATCGAGCAGATCCCTGCCCAGCGTGTCGTTGCGGGTGTCGCAGCCGTTGCGGTCGACATCCGCCCAAGTCTCCCCGAATCGATCCCGGTCATACCGGGCGTCGGAATAGCCCGCCACCACCTCGAGCATCGCCAGCCGGGCGATCGCCGCATCCGCGTCCGAGACGGAAGCGGTCGCCGGCGGTGAGCCCGAGGGGGTGCGAATGCTCGTCGCACTGGGCGTTGCGGCCGTCGGCGCGACGCCGGCGGAAACGGCGTCGGGAGAGGGCGCGGACTCCTGCCGGGGCGTCCCGAGCGCGACGGCGATGACGATCACCGAGATGACGAGAGCCATGGATGCCGCAGCGGCGGCGATGGCGCGACGTCGGCGCGCGCGTCGCCCCGGCGTGAGGCCCGAGGTCGTCATGGCTCCGGGCCGCGGTGGCGGAGGGGCCGAGCGATTCGCCGCCCCCGGACGTGGTGGCGGCGCGGACGAGCCCGTCACCGCCTAGACGCCCGAGTCGACGGGTCCGGCATCGGCCGCCCCCCGCTGCGACGGGGCGGCAGGCGACCGGCCGGCGCGCTCGCCCCACAGGTGGATCGCCGCCTTCGGCACCGGGCCGGCGATGTCCACCCGCCAGCACAGGTCGACCGGTGCGGTGCCGTCGTCGGCGAACGGCACGATGTGCACGGTGGCACCCGGCCGGAACGACAGCTGGCTCTCCAGGCGACGCGGCAGCACCAGATAGCTCGTCACCCGCTCATGGTGCCGCTCCCCCAGCTCGAGTTCGGCGAGGACGGTCGCGCTCAGCGGTGTCACCGGATCGCGGCGTCCGGCCAGCGAGCCGAGCAGGAACTCGTCCCACGGCACGGCGCCCCGCCCGGTGTCGAACGGGTCGCCCGCCCGGATCAGCGCCTGCAGCGGGTTGTCGCCCACCGGGACGACGTGCGGGCGCCCGCTGTGCAGCTCGTCGCGCTGTGCGCTCTTGACCAGCTCTTCGAGTCGGGGACCCGCGACCCTCGTCAGGATCGCTTCGTCGTCGAGCGCGGCGAGCAGCATCGCGCGCGTGTGGTTCGACGAGTGCGGCAGGTCTTCGTCGAGCGCGCTGAGCCCGAACGCGCCCGACACCGCTCCGCGCTCGACCGCGGTCTCGCGGACGAGTGCTTCGAACGCCGCATGACGCCATCCCTTGACGAGCAGCTGCTCGGTCATGAGCAGCCGCAGTCTCGCGGTCGCCGCGTAGTCGTCGTCCAGGATGGTGGCGATCTGCAGAGCGAACGGCATCGCGCCGCGTGCCACCTCGTACGGCTGACGCTGCGTCCAGGACTCCGGGATGTGCCACGGGCGATGGATGGAGCGAGACAGCAGCACGAGCCAGTCGACGGTCTGCCGGTGCAGCGACGCGAGGCGCGTCGCCTCCTGCCGCGCGTGGCGGGCATTGCGGCCGAGCTGACCCAGCCGCATGCGCTGCACGTCGATGCGACGCTCGAACCGCGACCAGCCGGAGTGGTACCTGATCAGCGCGATCAGGGTGAGCAGCACCACCGCGACCACGATCGCGGCCATGATGATCCACAGCCAGAAGTACCACGGGCCGGTGTCGAACGATGGATCGCGCTGAGAGCGACTGTCGACGGTCGACATCCCCACCACCACGAGGCTGCCGAGCAGCAACGCGGCGAGCCAGCCGACGAGCATCGTCCGGTGGAATCGCTGCCGCAGTCGCAGCAGTTCCCCGGGAGCGGGGATGTCGACATGGCTGATCTCGTCCGAGAGCCGCTCCGACAGCCGTTCGGCGGAGCGCCGCTCTTCGGAGAGGCGCGCCAGCAGCCGCCAGACAAAGGAGTGCTCCTGCGTCGAGGCCCACCCGTCGTATCGCTCGAGACTCTGCGATCGGGCGGTGCGCTCGGCATCGGCCTGGTAGAACTCGAGCTCGACGGCGTGGCGACGGGCCGTCGCGACAGCCAGTCGCGACTCGTCCTCGGAGACGAGCTGGTCGAAGGTCAGGGCGGGCGGGTGCTCCGCGACGGGGGGAGCCACCGCCGAGGGGACTGCCGCCGGATCGGGTGCGGCACTCGTCGAGGCCGGAACAGCACGGATCACGCTGCGGAGCGCCTCGATCTCGCCGTTGAGCGCAGCCAGCTCGGCCTCGGCGTCGGCGCGGCGGGTCGCGGCATCCGCCACCCAATCATCGAGCTTCTCGCGCGGATCATCCAGCGCAAGGGCGTACCAGTCGACGCGTTCCGGGAACTCCTCGGGCACGTCGTGGCGGGCTGGCGTCCACGGATCGGTCTGCAGCGCCAGCACGTCCGACACCCGACCGAAGATCGGCGTGCTGCCCTCCACCGGCGCGAAGCCGGAGTCGCTCAGGTCGGCGCTGCCGTCGAGCGCCCCGAACACGAGTTCCCGCAGCCGCGCCCAGAGCCGCGGCGTCGTGCGCACGTGCGCGATCCCGGCGGAGGCATGGGCCTGGGCATGGGCGGCGCGCTCGGCCACCGTGATCCGCTGGGCCTCGGCGAGCAGCATCCGATCGCGCACGTCGAAGATCTCGTCGAGCTGCGGCCCCACGATCATGGCGCCCTCGTCGGTGTGGAGCGCGCGGGTCAGTCGCCGCGACGTGCGTGAGGTCAGCCAGCGCCACGCCCAGTACGGCATTCGCACGAGCTTCTCCCCCGAGAACGAGAAGAAGCGGCCGAGCTGACGCCAGATGCCGACCCGCACCTTGCCCGGGTCGCCCTCGGCACGCGGCTCGCGGAAGCCCAGCGCCGCGTCGTCGAGCGACATCGCGCCCTGCACCATGTCGTCGACGTAGCCTTCCACGAGGCCGTCGGGGATGAACGTGGTGCCCTCCGGCGGCGGGCTCATGCTGGGGTCCACGAGCAGCGACTCCGGCTTCGCCGCGGCCTCGAGCACTCTCGCCGCGGTGCGGCGACCCAGCGACTCGGTGAGCACCGCGTTGACGAAGACGCGCGAGATCCACACGCTCTGATGGCCGGACTCCTCGCGGTGGAACAGTTCGAAGCTGCCGGTGCTCACGCCGTTCCACAGCCCTGCGACGCTCGCGAGGTGCGTGAGCGTGAACCCCACGAACCGCTCGTTCTCCCGCACGAAGGCGTCGCCCGACCACGGACTCGAGCGATCCTCGGGTGAGGCCACCACCACCACGCCGTACTCGCCACCCGCCCAGTCGACCCGCTGCTGCAGCTGGAACTCCGTCGGCGCGCAGATGAGCGTGGCGTGGTGCAGCTCGGTCGGCTGATCGAGGACCGTGGCCGTCGGATTGGGCATCGGCATCGACTTGCGCACGTACTCGCGCACCCGGTCGGTGATCGCGTCCTGGGCGGCGTCGAGCTCACGTGAGGGGACCGCGGAGCGGAGCTTCACCAGCCGCACCACCGAGAGCGCCTCCCGGGCGAGCGCCTCGAACAGGTCGACCTCGATCGCGGCGACCTCGAGGTCGTGTCCGACGCCGAGGACCACCGCCCGGATGTCGGGGGGCCCCGCCTGCGCGTCCTCGACGTGCTCCGGCATCACCCAGAGCGCATGCCCGAGCAGACCCATCTTGGTCCACTCGCCGGCCAGCGCGAGGATGGCCTCGCCCTGCTCGCCACTGGGGAGCAGCACGATGCTGGCCTTCGCGTCGGCCCAGAAGTGGTCAGCCATGTCAGACCCCCGTATCGTCTGATCTCGTCGCCATGACCGCGGACGTGAGGCCCTCGAGGGCCCCGGTGATCTCGTCGCGGATCTCCCAGCTGACGGGGTAGTCGTACACCGAGACCGAGTCGTCCTGCTGGACCACATCGCGCCGGAACTTCTGAAGCTCGCCGGTGAGGTAGTCGCGCAGAGCCGTCTGGCGGGATGCCAGGTCGCCTTCGGCGGTGCCCGCGCGGTCCGCCGGCGGGACCGGCGCCCCGCGGTCGACCACGCCGCGCTGCAGCCAGGCGGTGAGCGCGGGCGACGGACCGCCCTGCTCTCCCCCGAGCGCCGCCAGCGCGCGGTACGGTGCGATCGGGATCAGGGTGCCGTCCACGTTGCACAGCGCCAGCGCGATCGTGAGCGACTGCATCACGACACCCGGGTAGTCGACCGGCAGCGCGTTGCGCCGGTGGAGCAGCGGATGCGGGAACGCGACGAGCTTGCGGGATGCGGCATCCCACACCGCCAGCTTCGGACCGCGTTCGCCCTGGTCGATGTTGGAATCGAGCCGTCCCAGCGCCTTGGCGACGTACCAGCCGCGCACCATCGACGAGATCACCTTGGGATCGGCGGGGATGGCCTCGCCGAGAAGGCGCGCGCGCTTGAACTGCCAGAACGCCTCGCGGCTGTCCTGCGTGTTCGACTGCCCGAGCCACCCGCGGGCGATCGGCTCCATCACGGAGTCCATCACGATCGGCTGGTAGGGGAACCCCGACATCGCGAAGACCTCGACGCCGTCGACCTTGGCGTCCTGGAACCACGACTCGGAGGTCGCGTCATCCCAGAAGTCCATCTGGCCGAGGACGCCTTTCGTCACCTCGTACAGCTCGGTGCCCTCGCGGAACGGGATCGAGCTGAAGACGAGGCTGGTGTCTTCGTTGATCGCCTTGTCGTGCACGGCACGGAGCAGGCCGGGGTTCAGCTTCACGAGCGGCTCGCTCGCACCGAGCGCCGCCTGCAGCTGCTCACGGTAGCGGTCGCGCCGTGCCGCGAACACGTCGGGCGGCAGGGTCGTCTGGTCGAAGAAGCTCAGCAGGTCTTCGCTGATGTACGCGTGGAACGGAGTGCCCTCGCGCCGCATCCACAGCCGGGCGCGCTCGAGGTACACCTCGGGGTTCGACTCCATCGAGAAATGGGGGGCCTGCGGTGAGTACGGCGACTCCGGATCGCCCGAGATCGTGGGCTTCCAGCTGCGCGGATTCGCGATGAGCGACCAGCTCGCCGAGTCCGCTTCGCGCACCCGCGCGGGCGGCTGGCCCACGAGCAGCTGGCTCATCACGGTCAGGACGGCGTCCTGGTACTTCGCGTCGGCGCCCTCGACGCTCGCCCGCACCAGCCGCTCGAACTCGGCGGGATACTCGGTGTGCTCGATGAGCAGGCGCTCGTTGGGCGCCGGCTCGTACTTGCGCGGGATCGAGGCATCGTTTCGGGTCGGCCAGAACTCGTACTCGTTGTCGCGGTTGTCGGCCGTCTTGCGCGTGTCCACCCGCTGGCGCAGGGCATCCTGCGCCCCCTCGAGGTAGCGCCCGAGTGGTGCGAGGAAATCCTCGCGCAGCTCGGCGACGAGGCCGCTCGCGCTCTGCCGCAGCCGTGCCTCGGTCGCCCACTCCAGCGCCTGGCTGAGCCGCTCGATCGCGTGGCCGACCACATCCTGATCGGGTCGGATCGACTGCTGGTTGGGAGCCTGTCGCAGCTCGTCCGCCACCAGCGAGCGCAGACTCCCGACCCAGTCCTCGAGCTGGTGAGCCTCGGCCTCGAGACCGTCGGCGGTGCTCTTGAGGGTCCGGTCCAGTCGGCCCAGCATCGAGATGACGGCCGGCAGGCCGATCTGGGCGACGAAGCCCGAGATCGTGTGCAGGATGTGCGACGGCATCTCCTTCACCCACTGCGAGAGGAGGATCTGACGTGCCCGCAGGTCGCGCTGCAGCAGCTCGCCCACCCGCTGCGAGTACTCGTGCAGCAGCCGGTCGGCCCACACCGTGAGATCGAGGCCACCCGACTTGTCGAGCTGGGACGGCTCGCTCAGCCGCTGGCCGACGCCGTGCTCGAGTTCCGCCTTGATCTGGGTGAGATTGTCGCCGGCGCGCAGCGCATCGATCACCTGGTTGTTCTGCTCGCTCTCCTCGTTGAGCCTGAGATCGCGGATGAATCGCTGGTAGGCGCCGTCGGCCTTGGACTCGATCCACTCGCGCTCGGTCTTGCGCGCATACAGCGGATCGTCCTCGGCGTGCGCATGCAGCATCCGATCGATGACCGACCGGGTGAAGCGCTCCGCCGAGTACTCCAGGAACTTCTCGCGGCCGAGTGTCACACGGCCGAAGCCCATCGACGAGAACGGCGGCGAGTGGTGCACCGGACTCGCGAGCCCGGAGTTGTCTGGCAGCACGTTCGCCCCGACGCGCGCCTGCCAGTTGCCCGAGGAGTACGCGATCATGTCGTCCTGCACGCGTTCGTCCGTGATCCACGCGGTGAGGCTCGTCGCGACGGCGTTGTAGACGGCGCTCTGGTCCTCGAACGTGACCTTGCTGTTGCTGCGACCAACGACGAACGGGTAGGCCGCGCCGACCCGGTCCATGGCACTGCCGTACGAGGGCGCCACGCCCTGGTGCTTGAGAAGCTCGAGCGTCGCCTCGGACGGCGACTCGGTCCAGAAGCCGTTCATGGTCTCGGCGATGGCGGCCAGGGCATTGCCCGGCATGCCCGCCGTCACGTTGAGCTGATCGAACACGTCTGGGGCGTACAGGATGCTGAAGAACTGGTTCGACCACGGGTTCTGCTTCGCCGTCGACTTCACGACCTCGATGATGTCGAGGAACTGGCCAGCGCCCGACCCGCCCGCGATCGAGGAGACCACGATCACAGTGGGGCTGCCGTCGCCCCCGTCGCCCCGTGCTCGCAGCACCTGGGCGAGGGTCTGGAGTTCGGCGAGCGCCGCGGCATCCCCCAGTCGCGCGATGGCGGTGCGCGCCGCCGTCGCGATGTCCTTCGTCGACGCAAGCGCGACCGCACGGCCGACCGCGCGGTACTGGCCGGCGCCCTTCGTCACGTCGACCTTGACGTTCCGCGGGTTCGGCAGCTGACGCTGGATGTCCTGATGCACGGCTGCATTGGCCGAGTGCGCACTCTCGATCGAGCCGTAGACGGTGTTGTAGGTGGCACCGGTGCTCACGAGGCCCTTGTACTCCTGGTGCGGCAGGAACGGGATGGCGTAATCCACGCCGTCCTGCGCGATCGGGGTGTCGAAGTGCAGGAACTGCCACGCCGCGGGGATGCCCGACTTCCATCCCACCTGCTGGAGCTTGAGCTCGAGCTGGTACTTGATGCCGCGCAGCGTCTTGCCGCCGGACCCGCCGACGCCGATGATGAGGAACGGTCTGAGCATGTCATCGCTCGCTTTCTGGATGAGGTCAACGGCCGCGAGGCGGCGTTCCTGGCCGGGGCGGTGGGGAGTCGGGCAGCGGCGGGGGGCCGCCGGGGGCGGCGCTCGGCCGAGGCGGCGGACCGCCGGGAACGGTGCCAGGGCGCGGCGGCGGACCGCCGGCAGGCGCGGGTGCGGCCGGACCGCCCCGTCCGGAGGCGCCGCGCGGCGGCGGGGTAGCCGCGCCGGCAGGCACGAGCTCGCCCGCCCCTTCGCCCGCTCCGGCGGTGGCGGGGGACCCAGCCGAGCTTCCGGCCGAGGCTTCCGCCGCCCTGGCGACGCGCAGCCGGTCGATGGCATCGGATGCCGTGGTCTCCCGCGCGATGTCGGCCAGGCGCTCGCGGTACTGCGACGGCTCGTACGCGTCGAACCGGTGGTACAGCACCGCCGTGCCGCTGACGGCCGCACCCTTCGCGGTGCGCGCGAGTTCGGCATCCGTCACCGTGATCGCCCAGAACGCGTCGAACGGCAGCTGCCGGAATCGCAGTGCGCCGTCGGGCGAGCGCACCCCCGCAGACGCCGTCCGCGCCCCCGTGCGCGCGGCGGCGATCGACACCCCGGCCGGCGGCGCGATCTCGTACTCGGGCGCGTTGAGCGGGAACCACGGCAGGCGGGCATGGATACGTCCCAGATCGGGGTCGGCGAGCGCGCGCACATTGCGCGCCTCGCCGCGGTATCGGAACCGCTCCGAGAGCGCCGTGTCTGACACGGGGACATCGAGCACCTCGACCCCGCGCGGCGCGACGCGCACCGGGAACGTCGCCCGCTGGATCGCGTTTCCGACCTCGAGGCGCGTGGTCCACCAGTTGAGGATCCAGAGCAGGATCAAGGGCAGCAGGATGCCGAGCAGCAGCAGTCCGAGAGCGACGAGCGCGACGGAGCCGACGTTCACCGGATGCGTCGAGCGGAACTCGATCGGCACGTCCTGCGTGAGCTGCTTCCCTTCGCTCGAGACGAAGACCACGGGCACGCTGGCGCGGACGAGGCTGTCCGCCGCGGTGTGATTCGTGGCCGTGAGCTTGATGCGCTGACCTTTCGCGCCCTGGGCGACGACGACGCATCCGTCGCTGTCGAGGTCGGCGCTCAGCTGCCACTCCCAGCCGGCCGCACGATTCGCGCTGTCGCTGATGACCTCGGGCGTCTGGGCGATGCACACCTTTCCGTCACCACCGGACTGGGGCCCGTCGACCGTGATCCCGCCGCGGGCTGCGCCGTCGGCGCCCTCCAGCGTCGACAGCTGCACGGGGGTGGTGTGCATCCGCGGGAAGTTCGCCGGCAGGACGGTCTTCACCGCCTGCTGCGTCGTCACCGGCGCGAGCGCGAGCCCGTGCGGCGTGGTCTTGAGACCGAGCGAGGCGGTGACCACGATCTCGGCGGCCGCGACATCCGTCGGCATCGGTATGGTGATGGCGCCCGTCTGCCGGTCGACGTGGGCATCGGCGAGCTGCTTGAGGTTTCCATCCGGGCCCAGTATGGATGCCGTGAACGTCGCAGCTCCATAGAGGTCGAGCGGCGCGGGCTCGCCGTGGGCGTTCTGCACCTGCGCGGTGAGGGTCGCGGATGTCGCGCCGTCGGCGCCGAGTTCGATGGTGTTCTGCTGACCGAACACGATGCCGAGGTCGCTGAAGAGGTAGACGTTGTCGACGTCGGCCGCTTTCAGCTGCCACTGCCCCTGGAGTGCGGAGTCGGCGGTGGGCACCTCGATGAGCGTCGCTCCGGCGGAAGATGTCACAGCCGCGGGCCCGGGGTTCGCAGCCGTCAGCGTGGCCAGCCCCGATCCCGATGGCGGGACGAGGCTCCAGTCCCCCGCGCCCAGTGCGATCTGGAACCTCGAGACGCCGGGATCGATCCAGAACCTCCCCTGGGCGTCGAGGGGCTCGGGGTAGCCCCCGGCGATCTGACTCGCGAGTTCGAGGAAGACCCGCGCCAGCGCGCCCGGATCCGACGCGTCGACGACCGCCCCGTGCACCGCGGTGGAAGGCGGGTCCGGCTGCCCGCACTGCTCGGGTGTGCCGCCGACGTCGCCGGAGCCCTCGACCAGCGGCCACATGACACCGGCCGCGTCCCGCGTCGAGCCATGGGCCAGGAGCGTCCCCATCACGACGACGCCGGACTGGCGGAACGCGCTGAACAGCCCGTACCCCTGCGCCGGGGCATGCCCTGCCGGATCGATGGGCTGCCCGCAGAGATCGTTCAGTGCGTCCGCGGTGGCCTGGTCACCGCCCTCGAGATCGATCGCGCCGTCGGTGAACCACACGACCAGCTGGCACGCGTGCCCCGCGTCCGGCTGGATCGCGAGCTGGCGCTGCGTCCCCTCCATGGCCGCGAGCCAGTTCGTGTAGCCGTTCGGCTGTTTCGCGCGGATCGTCGACTCCAGCTTCGCCGCGCTGCCGTTCGTCCAAGGGGTCCACGAGATCGCCGGCTCGAACCCGGTGCTGAAGAAGCCTGCGGCCCAGTTGACCTTCGTGCCCGCGCCGAGCAGTCCGAGCTGGGCAAGGCTGTTGCCGAGGATGTCGGCGCGTGTGTAGTCCGGATCCGAGCCCGGGGTCCTGCCATCGTCCTCGACGCGCAGCGACTGCGAGTTGTCGATGATGTAATACGCGTTGAGCGCGCCGCGCGATGCCACGCAGGTGCGGAGATCCGCCACGGCGTCGTGCCCCGTCGGCGTGAGCGCGGCGTGGACGGCCGGCGCGGGCGCGGCGTCAGCGGCAGGCGTCGCCAGCAGCGGGAGTGCGATCACGAGGACCGCCGCCGCCAGGGTCGCCCACCGTCGTCTCACGAAAGGCCCAGCCACTCCGACAGCGGGACGCTGAGGTTGAGCACATGCCACGCTCCGAGGAGGATGCCGGCGCCCGCCGCCCACGCCAGAGCGTTCGAGTACCCGGGACGCAGCACGAAGTTGCGATTGCGACGCAGCCCGTCGCGCTGACCGATCGCGTTCCAGCCGTAGCATCCGATCACCACGACGGGGGTCAGCAGGTATCCCGCGAAACTGAGCGGCCACGCGTCGGCCGTGACCAGCGGGACGCCGATGCCCAGGATGTTCACCGTCGCGCTCGCGGTCAGGAGGACCGCCACGGCGAGTGCGAGGCTGACGCCCACCGCGGCGACGGCGGCGATCAGCGGCCAGGGGCTGGCGGCCGTCCTGCCTCGCGCGGGCGCCGCGGATGCCGGTCGTGCGCTCGGCGCATACCCTCCGGATCGCGATGAGAGCGATGAAGACATGGGAACCCACCCCCTACCCGGCTCGACGAGAAATCGGATGGCGTCCCCAGCAGCCGCAGAGCGACCGTAAGGCGAGCCGCCGACATTCAACTCGTCGAATCTGACGATATGCCCGATGTGACCAATGTGACTAGTGTGATTCGAGTGACCGTCGTGTCACCGGGCACCGCGGCGAGCACGCCGCCACGCCGGTGCGGGCCGCAGCGACGGCGCGGTCAGTCGAGGAAGAGCGCGCGCAGCCTCTTGGTCGTGAACACCAGACCGATCGCGATCATGGCCAGGTAATAGGCGATGTGCACCCACATCGCCGGCGAGAGCGCCCCTGTCGTGAGTCCCCGGACGAGTTCCACGCCGTGCCAGAGCGGCAGCGCCATCACGATCCACTGGATGAACTCCGGGTACACCGTGATCGGGTAGAGCGTGGACGAGAAGAGGAACATCGGCAGCAGCACGAAGTTGATCCAGTCCATCTGCTGGAAGGTCTTCATGTAGCTCGTCACCGCCATGCCGACGCTGGCGAAGCCGAAGGCGATGAGCACCACCGCCGGGAGCGCGAGGATCGCCGTCCACGCCAGGTTCAGCCCGGCGATCTGCATGATGATCATGAAGCCGGTGGCGTAGACGAGCCCCCGCAGCAGGGCGTACATGATCTCGCCGAGCGCGACATCGAGCGGACCCAGCGACGTCGACAGCATGCCCTCGTAGAGCTTGCCGTAGTTCAGCTTGAAGAAGACGTTCCAGGTCGAGTCGTAGATCGCGCCGTTCATGGCCGACACCGCGAGCAGGGCCGGCGCGATGAATGCGGCGTACGACACCTCGAGCCCCGTCGACGTCTGGACGCTCCCGATCAGACTGCCGAGGCCGATGCCCATCGAGGCGAGGTAGAACACCGGCTCGAAGAACCCCGACAGCACCACCGCCCAGCTCGAGGAGCGCGCCGCGATGAGACCGCGCTGCACGACGGCCCCCGGATTGCCGGCCCACAGCGCACGCACGCCGCCGCGCCGGATCCCGGCATCCGTCGTCTGCGCCACGGCGGTCATTTCGCGAGCCTCGTCTCGAAGAACCGGCGCGCCAGCAGGTATCCGACGACGGTCAGGCCGATGAGGTAGCCGAAGTGGACGACCACCATCGCCGGCGACAGCGGTGCCCCGTAGGAGATCCATCGCCCGAGCTCGGTGGCGTGCCACAGCGGCGAGACCCAGCCGATCCACTGCAGCCACAGCGGCAGCGAGGTGAGCGGGTAGAACGTGCCCGAGAACAGGAACATCGGCATGAAGACGAATCGCTGGACGAGCGCGAACTGTCCTCTGTCGTCTTCGATGGATGCCGCGTACGCCATGAACGGCACTCCGAAGGCCAGTCCCGCCAGCAGCGACACGAAGATCATGCTCCATCCCCAGGTGAAGGCGGGGATGGCTCCGAAGATGTAGAGGAACGCCGTGTACGCGACGGCGACGATGACCATCCGCGCCGTGGTCCCGATGATGACGCCGAGTGCGATCTGCCGGCTGGCGATCGGGGAGGCGTTGAATCCGTAGTAGTAGCGCCGCCACTTGAATCCCATCATCACGGGGTAGCTGAACTCCTCGCTCGCGACCGATATGGTCGCGGTCATGAGCAGTGCGGGGGCGACGAAGACGAGGTAGGAGACTTCGACCCCGCGGTCGTCGATCGGGGCCGCGATGAGCGCGGCGAGGCCGACGGCGAGACCGAGCAGGTAGATGATCGGCTGCCCGAGAGCGCCGACGATGATGGTCCAGCCGTAGGCGCGCATCGCGCGGACCACGTGCTCGGTGACGTAGCGCGCGCCCTGCATTCGAGGCTTGCGACCCCATTCCATCGCCTCGGCGCGCAGTTCGTCGACGGTCGGCTGGGTCGCACCCGCAGCCGATCCCTGCGCGTCGGACGACTCGGGCAGGCTCATTCGATCAGCGACCTTCCGGTCAGCCGCAGGAACACATCCTCGAGGCTCGAGCGGCGCACCAGGCTCGTCATCGGCGAAAGACCCGCGGCCGTGATGTGCTCGAGAGTGCGCTCGCCGTCGTCGGTGTAGATGAGGATCCGGTCGGGCAGCACCTCGATGCGATCGCCGACGCCGGCGAGCTCGGCGGCGACCTGCTCGTTGCGGTCGGAGCCGAAGCGGACCTCGAGGACCTCTCGGCTGGAGTGCTCGCGGATGAGGGATGCCGGGGTGCCCTCGGCCATGATCCGGCCCTTGTCGACGACGATGAGCCGGTCGCAGAGCTGCTCGGCCTCGTCCATGTAGTGCGTCGTGACGACGAGCGTCGTGCCGCGCTCTTTCAGCCGGAACAGCCGATCCCACAGCACATGACGTGCCTGCGGGTCGAGCCCCGTCGTCGGCTCGTCCAGCAGCAGGATGCGGGGATCGTTGATGAGCCCGCGTGCGATGGTGAGCCGGCGCTTCATCCCCCCCGAGAGCTGGTCGATCTTGCTCTTGGCCTTGTCTTCGAGCTGGGCGAAGGCGAGCAGCTCGTCGGCCTTCTGGGCGCACACCTTGGCGGACAGGCCGAAGTACCGCCCATAGATGTACAGGTTCTCGCGGGCGTTCAGCTCGCCGTCCAGATTGTCCTGCTGCGGCACGACCCCGAGGCGCGAGCGGATCTCGGGACCGTATCTGTCGGGATCGAGGCCGAGGATGCTGAGCTCGCCGCTCGACCGCGTCGAGACCGCGCCGATCATCTTCATCGTGGTGGACTTGCCCGCGCCGTTGGGGCCGAGAAGGCCGAACGACTCCCCCGGCGCCACCTCGAACGACAGCCCGTCGACGGCGTTGAAGTCGGGCTTGCCCTTGACCGCGTAGGTCTTGACGAGGTTCTTCGCATCGATCACGGGGACGGGCACCGCACCACCCTACACACGCCCGAGGACACGACGAGCCCCGTCGTCCCCAGCCCTGGCCATGCGTCCGTCGACGCACGTCGACACGCGGCCGCCACGTCGGCCACGCCTGGCAGGTCGCGTCGGCCGGCAGCGTGACGAGCCAGGCCGCGACAGGAAGTACGGTCGTAGGTGACCCCACTCCGGACGAACGAGGTACCGCCGTGTCCACGACCACCGCATCCGCGCGCCGCACGCGCGGCCGCCGCGCTTCACAGGAAGGGCCCCGCGCGTCCTTCCGGCAGCTCGTGCCCTTCCTCCTGGAGCACACCGGCGTGCTCGTCGTCGTCGCCATCCTGAGCGTCATCGGCGCCCTCACCACGCTCGCCCAGCCGCTCGTCGTGGGCCAGGTCATCACGCGCGTCGAGAACGGCCAGGATCTCGGATACCTGATCTGGGCCATCGTCGCCCTCGTGGTGGTGTCTTCGATCATCTCGGGCTACCAGCACTACCTGCTGCAGCGCACCGGCACGGCCGTCGTCTACTCGAGCCGGCGCAAGCTCATCGCCCAGATCCTCCACCTGCCGATCAGCGAGTTCGACGCCCGCCGCACCGGCGACATCGTCTCCCGCGTCGGGACCGACACGACCCTGCTGTACGCGGTGCTCACGCAGGGGCTGGCGGATGCCGTGGGCAACGGTCTCATCTTCATCGGGGCGATCATCGCCATGGCCTTCATCGACCTGCTGCTGCTGCTGTCGATCGTGCTCGTGATCGGCCTGTCGGTCGTGGGCGTGTCCCTCCTGAGCGGACGGATCCGCAAGGCCACGCACGAGCAGCAGGAGAAGGTCGGCGAGCTCGCGTCCAGTGTCGAACGGGCGGTCGGATCCATCCGCACCGTCCGGGCGGCCGGCGCGACCGAACGCGAGTCCACCGCGATCACCGGGATCGCCACCGACGTCTACGGCGTGGGTGTCCGCATCGCGAAGGTGTCGGCCCTCATCGTGCCGTTCGCCGGCATCGCGCTGCAGGTGTCGCTGCTGGTCGTCCTCGGGCTGGGCGGCTTCCGCGTCGCCTCGGGTGCCATCTCGATCGCGAACCTCGTGACCTTCGTGATGTTCCTGTTCCTGCTCATCGGGCCGCTCGGCTCGTTCTTCGGCGCGATCACCTCGGTGAACCAGGCTCTCGGGGCGCTGGGGCGCATCCAGGAGATCCTGGACCTCCCGGCCGAGAATGCCCAGGATGAGGCGATCTCGTCAGCCCTTCGGCCGGCTCGGGGACCGGCTGCGGCTCAGGGGCATGAGAGCGCGGACACGCCGGGCACGACCGCCGAGCCCGTCGAGGCGCCGGCGATAGAGTTCCGCAGGGTCCGCTTCCGCTACCCCGCAGCGGTCGTCGCGACGAGGCGGAAGGCCGAGTCCGAAGCGCTCGCGGTTCTCGAGAACGCCCACGTCGACAGCATGTCCATCGATCTGCCGGAGGCCGCCGACTCCGCGAACGGATCGGCCGCGGCCGAGGTGCTGGCCGGGGTGTCGTTCACCGTTCCCCGCGGTGCCCGGGTCGCCCTCGTCGGCCCGTCCGGTGCCGGCAAGAGCACCACTCTGGCGCTCATCGAGCGCTTCTACGACCCCACCGATGGGGCGATCCTGCTCGGCGGTGAGGACGTGCGCACCCTCGACCGTGACGCGCTGCGCGCCCAGCTCGGCTATGTGGAGCAGGATGCTCCGACCCTGGCCGGGACGATCGCCGACAACCTGCGACTGGCATCGCCTGACGCCTCAGATGAGGACTGCGAGCGCGTGCTGCGTGCAGTGAACCTCGGCGAGGTCGTCGCGCGCAACCCTCTCGGCATCGACGCCCCGGTCGGCGAGAGCGGCGTGATGCTCTCCGGCGGCGAGCGCCAGCGGCTCGCGATCGCCCGCGCGCTGCTCGCGGCACCGCCCATCCTGCTGCTCGACGAGTCCACGTCGTCGCTCGACGGCCTGAACGAACAGCGGATGCGCGATGCGATCGACGCCGTCGCGTCGGGTCGCACCCTCATCGTGATCGCGCACCGCCTGTCGACGGTCGTCGACAGCGATCACATCGTGGTGATGGACCACGGCCGGGTCGTCGGCGAGGGCACGCACTCCGAGCTCGTCGAATCGACGCCGCTGTACCGCGACCTCGCGAGGCACCAGCTGCTCGTCTGAAGGCGCATCTGGCGTACGGCGCGACACGGGTCCATGATGAGCGGATGACGAGTCCAACTCTGGTCCGGACATATACCACGCGCGAGGACGCACGTGCCTTCGGTCGCGGCGCTCGAGAGAGCGCACCGCGCCGAGCCCTCGGGGAACTCACCGCGACGACGAGAGATCCCGTCGCGCACTTGACGGAGCAGAACGCGGGTCGCGTTCAGGAGCTCGTCCCTCTGCGCATGGCGAGGATGCTCGAGAACCCGTTTGCGTTCTATCGCGGCACGGCCGGGCTGATGGCCATCGACCTCTCGGATGACGCGAATTCGGGCATCCAGGTCATTTGCTGCGGCGATGCGCACATCAGCAACTTCGGCTTCTACGCATCGCCGGAGCGGCGGCTCGTCTTCGATCTGAACGACTTCGACGAGGCGGCAGCCGCCCCGTGGGAATGGGACCTGAAGCGCCTCGTCACGAGCGCGATCATCGGCGGTCGCCATGCCGGCTACGACGAGGCGCACATCGAAGGCACCGCACGAGAGGCCGTTCGCAGTTACACCTTCACGCTCGACAAGCTGAGCAAACTCTCGCCCGCCGATCGCTACTTCATGCACTCCGGCGGCCCCTATGCAAGGCAGAAGCTCGACAAGTCTGCGCAGAAGGCGCTCGACGAAGCGGTCAAGGCGGCACAGCGTCGAACGGCGGAGCGCGCAATCAAGCGGACCACAGAGCGCGGACCTGATGGGAAGCTGCGGTTCCTCGACAACCCGCCCACAATGGTGCACCTGCACCAGGAGACCGCTGAACCACTGGCGCAACTGATCGGACGTTACAGCTCCACTGTCGACGTCGACATCGAGCTGGTGTTGCGACAATACGAGCCGTTGGACCTCGTGCAGCGCGTTGTCGGCGTCGGCAGCGTCGGCACACGCTGCTTCCTGCACCTCATGGCCGGGGCCGACGACGATCTGCTCCTGCTGCAGGTCAAGGAGGCCAACCAGTCGGTGCTGGTGCAGTACGGAAAAGTCGCCCAGCCGCCGCGCATCGCCCAGGCGATCGCCGAGCAGGGCAACGGACAGCGGGTCGTCGCGTTGCAGCGCATTCTGCAGGGGGTGTCGGATCCCTATCTGGGCTACCTGCGCGCTGCGAACGGCGACTTCTACCTACGCCAGTTCCACGACATGAAGGGCTCGATCGAACTCGAGGGCCTCGAGGCGGAGCCATATCGGCTCTACGTCGCCGCATGCGCGTCCCTGCTCGCGCGCGCTCACGCCCAGAGTCCCGCCGCGATCGAGATCGTCGGCTACATCGGCAAGTCGGATGTCCTCGCGGAAGCCATCGAGCGCTGGTGCTACGCGTATGCCGATCAGTCGCTGCGCGACTACCACGCACTCCGCGCAGCGGCGGACCAGGGCCGCGTTCCCGTCGCTGCGAGCACCGGCCAGGAGTGACGCCTGCTCGCCCGCACCGTCCCCATTGCCGGCGCGGGCGAGCGAACCGGGCGTCACGCCCTTTCGAGTCGGTACCGCAGTGCCGCGAGCTCGGCCCACAGCGGAGCCGGGATGCGGCCATCGAAGGTCCGGTAGAACTCCTCGGTGAGGTCGGCCTCGCGCAGCCAGGACTCCGTGTCGATCGCGAAGAGCTGGTCGAGGTCGGCCTGCGGCACATCGATGCCGTCGAGGTCGAGGTCCTCGGTGCGCGGCAGCCGCCCGATGGGACTGTCGACCGCGCCGACCTCGCCGTCGATGCGCCGGATGATCCAGTCGATCACGCGCGCGTTGTCACCGAAACCCGGCCACAGGAACCGTCCGTCCGTCCCCTTGCGGAACCAATTCACCTGGAACACCCGAGGGGCCCGATCGAAGCGCAGCTTCTGGCCGACCTTCAGCCAGTGGCCGAAGTAGTCGGCCATGTTGTACCCGCAGAAGGGAAGCATCGCGAACGGGTCGCGGCGCAGCTCGCCGACGGTGCCCTCCGCAGCCGCGGTGCGCTCGGACGAGATGTTGGAGCCCATGAACACGCCGTGGGTCCAGTCCGTCGCCTCGACCACCAGCGGAACGTTCGTGGCACGCCGGCCGCCGAAGAGGATGACGTCCAGCGGCACGCCCTGCGGGGCATCCCAGTCATCGGCGATCTGCGGGCACTGGGCGGCGCGCACCGTGAACCGCGAGTTCGGGTGCGCCGCGGGCCGGCCCATCTGCGGCGTCCAGGGGTTGCCCTCCCAGTCCGTGAGCTCGGCGGGCGCCTCGTCGGTCAGTCCCTCCCACCACACGTCACCGTCGGGGCGCAGCGCCACGTTGGTGAAGATCGTGTTGCCCCACAGCGTCTCGACGGCAGCGACGTTCGTGGACTCGCCGGTGCCCGGCGCGACCCCGAAGAAGCCGGCCTCCGGGTTGATCGCCCAGAGTCGCCCGTCCTCTCCGGGTCGGAGCCACGCGATGTCGTCGCCGAGCGTCTCGACGCGCCATCCGGGGATCGTCGGCCGCAGCATCGCGAGGTTGGTCTTGCCGCATGCGGAGGGGAACGCCGCTGCGACGTGGTACTGGCGACCGGCGGGATCGATCACGCGGATGAGGAGCATGTGCTCGGCGAGCCAGCCTTCCTTGCGGCCGATGACGGAGGCGATGCGCAGCGCGAAGCACTTCTTCGCAAGGATCGCGTTGCCGCCGTATCCGGATCCGAACGACCACACCTCGAGCGTCTCGGGGAAGTGCACGATGTACTTCTCGTCGTTGCACGGCCACGCGACATCCTGCTCACCCGGCTCGAGCGGCGCGCCCACCGAGTGCACGGTCTTGACCCAGGCCGCCCCGCCCGCGATCTCGCGCAGGACGTCGGCGCCGACGTGCGTCATGATCTCGATCGAGGCGACGGCGTAGCCGCTGTCGGTCACCTGGACGCCGATCTGCGAGAGCGGACCGCCGACCGGACCCATCGAGAACGGCACGACGTACATGGTGCGTCCGCGCATCGACCCCTCGAACAGCGGCGTGATGGTCGCGAGGATCTCATCGGGGGCCGCCCAGTTGTTCGTGGGTCCGGCATCCTGCTCGCTTTCGGAGGCGATGAACGTGCGGCCCTCTGTGCGGGCGACGTCGCTCGGGTGCGAGCGGGCGAGGTACGAGCCGGGTCGCCACTCGGGGTTCAGCTTGATGAGCTTGCCCTGTTCGACCATCTCGCGAAGGAGGGCATCGTTCTCTGCGCGCGAGCCGTCCACCCAGTGGACGCGCTCGGGCTGCGTCAGCGCCGCGATCTCGTCGACCCACGCAAGCAGCGCGACCATCCCATCGCCGTGCACGGCGGGCAGACTGCCGAACGTCCGCGAGGCAGCCGGGCGTGTGGAGCCTGAGTCAGCGGGTCGCGTGAAGATGTCGGCAAGTGCCATGGTGTCGCTCCTCCTTGATCGATATGAGATCCGTGTTCTTCCTCCACTTTCGCCGATCGGGATGCCTCTTCCTCTGAAGTCGGCCGTCAAAAGTTGCGATTCTTTCAATATCATCAAGGAATGCCTCCCACCTCCCTCGAACTGTCGACTCTGGGTCATCGCATCCGCCACCAGCGCGTCTCGCACGGCCTCACGCTGGACGAGCTCGGCGAGCGCGTCGGAGTCGCAGGCAGCCAGCTGAGCCTCATCGAGAACGGCAAGCGGGAGCCCAAACTGTCGCTGCTGCAGGCGATCGCGGCAGAGACCGGCATCCAGGTCACCGACCTGCTCTCATCCGAGCCGCCCAATCGCCGCGCCGCGCTCGAGATCGAACTCGAGCGGGCCCAGCGCAGCTCGGTCTTCCGCCAGCTGGGCGTCGCCCCGGTGAAGGTCACGAAGGGCATGTCCGACGAGACGATCGAGTCGATCCTGGGTCTTCACCGCGAGCTGCAGCGCCGCGAGCGCGAGGCCATCGCGACGCCGGAGGAAGCCCGCCGGGCGAACACGGAGCTTCGACTCAAGATGCGGGATGTCGACAACTACCTTCCCGACATCGAGAAGCTCGCCGAAAAGCAGCTCAAGGCGGCCGGTCACGTGTCCGGCGCACTCACGCACCGAACCGTGAGCATCATGGCCGAACAGCTCGGCTTCGAGCTGATCTACGTCAGCGACCTGCCTCACTCGGCGAGGTCGGTGACGGATCTCGAGCACGGCCGGATCTATCTGCCACCGGCATCCATCCCGGGCGGCCACGGGCTGCGATCGATGGCGCTGCAGGCGATGGCGCACCGCCTGCTCGGCCATCAGCGGCCGACGGACTACGCCGACTTCCTGCAGCAGCGGCTCGAGATCAACTACTTCGCGGCGGCTTGCCTGATGCCGGAGACGGCGTCCGTGTCGTTCCTCGCGCAGGCCAAGAAGGACCGCAACCTCGCCGTCGAGGACTTCCGCGACGCATTCGGCACCACCCACGAATCGGCGGGGATGCGCCTGACGAACCTCGCGACACAGCATCTCGGCATCCCGCTGCACTTCCTGCGCGTCGACGGATCCGGGGCGATCACCCGCGTCTACGAGAACGACGACCTGCCGCTGCCGATGGATGTCACCGGCGCTGTCGACGGGCAGATCGCGTGCCGCAAGTGGTCGGCGAGGTCGGCGTTCGACGAGCAGAACCGCACGACCGAGCATTACCAGTACACCGACACGCCCGCTGGGACGTTCTGGTGCTCGACCCAGACGGGCACGACGTCCGAAGGCGAGTTCTCGATCACCGTCGGCGTGCCGTTCGACGACGCGAAGTGGTTCCGCGGGCGCGAGACGCAGAAGCGCGCGGTATCGACGTGCCCCGACGAGGCCTGCTGCCGCCGACCCTCGAACGACCTGTCCTCGCGCTGGAGGGGAAAGGCCTGGCCGAGCGCGCGCGTGCACATGCAGATGTTCTCCCCACTGCCGCGCGGTGCCTTCCCCGGGGTCGACGACAACGAGGTGTACGAGTTCCTCGACCGGCACGTCTGAGCCCGCCGGCTGGGGCTTGAGAAACCACATCACGACCGAGACATCAGGCAGTGCGTGGTTTCTCGCGCGCGATCTGGTTTCTGGTGCGCGATGTGGTTTCTCGAGCGCGGTGTGGTTCTCGAGCCGGTGGAGCGCGTCGGCCGGCCTCAGGCCGTGATGAAGTCACGGTAGCGGTCGAGCGCTGCGGCGACCTCGGCATCGGTCGCGGCATCCGGCGTGAACAGCTCGGGGATCGGGTCGTCGGCGTGGCGCCCGACGGCGACCGAGTGCATCCACACGCCGACGATCTCGCCGCGGGCGACGAGGATCGGCCGCACGATGCCGTTGAGGCTCGGGCCGATCGCGGCGAGGAACTCGGGAGCACACGGGATGGTGCGATCGACGTACGAAAGGTAGTACTCCTCGTACGGCGGCAGGGCCATGACCTGCGGCGCGGCCGCGCTGCGCCGTGGCACGGGTCCCGCGACGACGTAGAGCGTCTCGGCCTCGTCCTCGACGATCTTCAGTCGAGCGGATGCCGACTCCGCGGCCGTTCGCGACACCCCGAGCGGCAGCCCCGACCACCACGCGAAGTCCCGCACCCCGGCGGGTCCGTGCGACGCGATGAAGCGGTGGAAGAACTCGGCGAGCGGGTCGGCGGGGGACGCGGCATCCGTCACCCATTCGTCGATGAGCACCCAGTACTGCTCGCGTGTGGGACCGGCGGCGCGCGATGCGACGGGCCCCTGGCAGACCACACCGCGCATGGAGAGTCCGTACAACAGGTGGTATCCGCGCTGGCCCGCGGTCGAGACGCCACCGGCTTCGAGCACCTCGAACACTTCTCTGCGGGTCAGCCGGTTGCCGCCGGTGAGCGCGGTCCGGACCAGTCGTTCCGCGCGATCGAGTTCGCCCGCGTCGATGCCCTCATTGCGATGCACGAGCGCAGCCTTGCGCAGCTGCCGCTCGCCGGTCACAGCCAGGACCCAGGCCAGGTCGCGCGACGGGATCACGTGGATCGTCCCGCGCATGGTCCATGCCCGGACGATCTCGCCGCGGTCGAAGGACGCATCGACCGCGCGCACGCTCGGGGCACCGCGCGTCCGCGAGGCGAGCGCCCACCGGCCGCCCCAGAACTCCTGGGCCTGCGTCGCGAGCATGTGCGACGCGGCCTCGACGATCGTCGCAGCCGGCGCGCTGAGTCGGTGCGACCTCAGCCGCTCGTGCCGGAGCGTCGCGACATCCATGCCCTCAGTCTTGCCGCAGGCGGGGACATCGTGCGCGCGCACCGGTCGCGCATCGGTCGTTGAGCGCGGCGAGACGAAACGCGTCAGAACGCTCCTCGCTCGACGACCGAGGGGCATCAGAACGGGTTCGGGGTCAGCGTGTACTTCGTCTGCAGGTACTCGTGGATGCCCTCGGCGCCGCCCTCACGCCCGAGGCCCGACATCTTCCAGCCGCCGAACGGCGCGGCCGCGTTGGAGACGACGCCCATGTTCAGGCCCATCATCCCGGTCTCGAGCCGCTCGATCATCCGCTGGCCGCGCGACAGGCTCTCGGTGTACACGTACGACACCAGCCCGTACTCGGTGTCGTTCGCGATGCGGACCGCGTCGTCCTCGGTGTCGAACGGGACGATCGCGAGCACCGGGCCGAAGATCTCCTCGCGCAGGATGTCGCTGCCGAGCTGCACGTCGGTCACCACGGTCGGCTCGTAGAAGGTGCCGGGTCCATCGATCGCAGAACCGCCGGTGCGCACGTGAGCCCCGCGCGCGACCGCGTCGGTCACGAGGGATGAGGCCTTCTCGACGGCATCCGTATTGATCAGCGGGCCGATGGCGACGCCTTCCTCGGTGCCGCGGCCGATCTTCATCGCCCGCACGCGCTCGGTCACCCGCCGCGCGAACTCGTCGGCGACCGAACGCTGCACGATGAACCGGTTGGCCGCCGTGCACGCCTGCCCGATGTTGCGGAACTTCGCGAGCATCGCGCCATCCACCGCCTTGTCGAGGTCGGCGTCCTCGAAGATCACGAACGGGGCGTTGCCGCCGAGCTCCATCGACGTGCGCAGCACGCCATCCGCCGCCTGGGCCAGAAGCCGCTGCCCGACCTGCGTCGAGCCCGTGAACGAGAGCTTGCGCAGCCGCGGATCGCGGATGATCGGCTCCGACACCGCGCCGGATGTCGAGGTCGTGAAGACGTTCACGACGCCCTTCGGCAGGCCGGCATCCTCCAGGAGCTTCGCGAACGCGAGCGTGGTGAGGGGTGTGAGCTCGGCGGGCTTGATGACGACCGTGCACCCCGCGGCGAGCGCCGGAGCGATCTTGCGAGTGGCCATCGCGAGGGGGAAGTTCCACGGTGTGATGAGGAAGCACGGACCGACCGGATGCTGCGACACGATCATGCGGCCGGTGCCCTCGGGATTCGGCCCGTACCGGCCCTGGATGCGCGCGGTCTCCTCGCTGAACCAGCGGACGAACTCGCCACCGTAGGCGACCTCGCCGCGGGCTTCGGCGAGCGGCTTGCCCATCTCGATCGTCATGAGCAGCGCGAAGTCCTCCTTGCGCTCCTGCAGCAGGTCGAACGCGCGGCGCAGCAGCTCCGCGCGCTCGCGAGCGGGAGTGGCGGCCCAGGCCGGGAATGCCTCGACGGCGGCGTCCAGCGCCGCCTTGCCGTCGGCGGGGGACGCGTCGGCGATCTCCTTCACGACCTCGCCCGTCGCCGGGTCGTAGACCTTCAGCGTCTTCCCGCCCTCGGCTGCACGCCATTCACCGCCGATGAACAGGGAGTCGGGCACGATCGCCAGCAGGTCGGTTTCGCGGTTCTCGATCACAGTGGTCACGGGGACTCCCTCGTCGTCGGTGGATGCGTTCCGGATGCGTCTTCGGATGCCGAGACATGCCGCGGCATCCGCTCATCGATGCTTCTGCCCATTCTGCCCCCGCGCCACCAACCCGGCCGATGTACAGCCCGTACACCGCTCCCGGCCCACTGTGCGCGCCGTACGGTCGGACCTGATCGCGAGGGCGAGAGGCCGGGTCAGCCGGCGGCCGCAGGAACGCCCGCCGGCACCAGGAACCGCGCGAAGAACGCGGCGAGCTCCTCGGTCGCGGTGAGCGGCAGCACGTTCGCGACGTACTGGTCGGGGCGCACGACCACGACGCATCCGACGGCGGGATCGATCCCCCGTGCGGCGAAGATGTCCTCGTCCGGATGCCGCGCATAGACCTTCTCGTAGTCGATGAGCTCGAACGGCCCGGTGCGCGGAAGGAACACGCCGGGCACACGGCCGAGCTCGACCTCGCCGTGCAGCACGGGGTAGACGACCTTCACGTCGAGGACGCTGTCGACGTCCTCGTCCGGCCGGGCGTACATCGCGAGCGGAGACTCCGGCGACGAGGCCAGCCAGTCCGCCCATTCGGCGAGCGCCGACGGCTCACCGGGTGCGGCATCGGCGAACGCGTACACCCGCCACCGCCCGTCGGCGCGATGGTGGTGGCCGAGGTGCACGTCGTTCGCATCCGCGACCCGCACCACCCGCGCCGACTTGAATCGCTTGCCGATCGGGAAGCCGCTCACGAGCGACTGATGGATGTCGTCGCCGACGATCATCGACGGCTGGTACTGCGTCATGAACCCCGCCGGGAACTCGGCGGTCGACACGTAGAAGTCCTCCAGGGCCGACGGGCTCTCGAACTCCTCGGGCTTCTTGGCCATCAGCGTCGACCACTCCCGGTCGAAGTCGATGAGGTTCTGCGCGACCACGTGCCGCTCCGCCGAATACGTGGCGAGCAGGGTGTCGGGGCTGCGCCCCGAGAGCACCTGCCCGAGCTTCCAGCCGATGTTCCAGCCGTCCTGGATCGACACGTTCATGCCCTGGCCGGCCTTGGCGCTGTGGGTGTGGCAGGCGTCGCCGGTGATGAAGACCCTCGGCGTGCGGGTGCCGATGAGGTCGACGGGCACGTCGTCGAATCGGTCGGTCAGGCGGTGGCCCACCTCGTAGACGCTCCACCATGGGGCGTCCTTCACCTCGAGGCGGTAGGGGTGCAGGATGTCGTTCGCCTTGGCGACGATCTCGCCGAGGGTGGTCCGGCGCACCGCTCCGTTGTCGTCGGGGGCGACCTCGCCGAGGTCGACGTACATGCGGAACAGGTATCCGCCCTCGCGCGGGATGAGCAGGATGTTCCCCGCCTCGGACTGGATGGAGCACTTCGTCCGGATGTCGGGGAAGTCGGTGACCGCGAGGATGTCCATGACGCCCCAGGCGTGGAACGCGTTCCCGCCGAGGTGCCGCGCACCGATGGCGTCGCGCACGCCGCTGCGCGCGCCATCCGCGCCGACGACGTATTTCGCGCGGACGATCCGTTCCTCGCCGGCCCGGTCTCCGACCGTGCGGACGAGCGTGACGCGGACCGGATGGTCGCCGTCCGTCACCTCGAGCCCTCGGAACTCCCAGCCGAAGTCGGGCTTCATGCGGGTCGGCGCGTTCGCCATGTACTCGGTGAAGTAGTCGAGCACGCGCGCCTGGTTCACGAGCAGGTGGGGGAACTCGCTGATGCCGTGCTCGTCGTCGACCGCGACCGCGCCTCGCACGATCCGGGAGATGTCGTGGGGGTCAGGCTTCCAGAACGCCATCTCGGTGATGCGGTAAGCCTCGGCGATGATGCGTCCGGCGAATCCGAACGCCTGGAAGGTCTCGACGCTGCGCGCCTGGATGCCGTCGGCCTGCCCGATCTCCAGGCGCCCAGGCCGGCGGTCGACGACACGGGTCGTCACCGACGGGTACATCGACAGCTGCGCCGCCGCGACGATGCCGGCCGGGCCGGTGCCGACGACGAGCACGTCCATCACGTCGGGAAGCCGGTCCGGCCGACTCAGGCCGGTGCCCTCGGCGGGGAGCAGGCGCGGGTCGCCCGATACGTACCCGTGGTGGTGGAACTGCATGGATCGCCTCCTCGGACGGCGGTGTCGAGAGTGTTGCGAACGGGACACACGCGTTCTATATTCGAACACGGCGTTCTACTATTGACCATGGTAGGCGACCTCATGTCCGGCGACAAGAAGCGGAGGCGGCCGACGTGGGAGTGAACCCGCCCGCACCCGCCTCGCAGACGCTGAGCCGCGGCATCCGGATGCTGGAACTGCTCGCGGATGCACGCGAGCCGCTCAGCATCGATGCGCTCGCGGATCGGCTGGGCGTCCACCGATCCGTCGCCTACCGGCTGCTGCGCACGCTCGAGGACCACGGCCTCGTCACGCGGGATCCCCACGGCCGCGTCGCGCTCGGCGCACGGATGGCGGCGCTCGCCGCGGGTGTCGCACACGACCTGCAGGCCGAAGCGCTGCCCGAGCTCACCGCGGCCGCGAACGAACTCGGGATGACGTGCTTCGTCGTCGTGCTCGACCACGACGAGTGCGTCACGCTGGTCTCGGTCGAGCCGCGGCACGCCGCTGCGTCGGTCGCACAGCGTCCGGGCACGCGGCACCCGGTCGGCATCGGCGCGCCCGGCAAGGTCATCCGCGCCGCGCGCCCCGAAAGGGAATGGCCCGACGATCTCGACGCCGCCCGACGGGCGGAGCTGCGCACGGCGCGCGACCGCGGCTGGGCGACGAGCCACGACGAGGTGATCCCGGGACTCCGCTCCGTGGCGGTGCCCCTCACCCTTCCGCGCGGGGACGCGGCCGCGGTCGCAGTCGTCTACCTCGCCGACCTTCACTCGGATGAGCAGATCGCGGCACGCATCGCGGCGGTCGCGCACGCCATACGCGCCGCGCTCGGGGGTTGATCGACCGGGCGATGGGCAGCCGGCACGGCGGCGCCGCTCCTATACTCGAAGCGTCCGGCGCAGGCGCACTGCCGTCGGTGCTCGAAAAAAGAGCACGCAGCCGCTTCGACGCATGAGGCGCGCGAGACACATACGGCATCTCACCGTCACCGTCTCGGAAGGCTCCGTCATGCCCACGGTCTCCGCTCACGTCGCTCGCACCCTGTCCCGCCACATCGACCACGTATTCGGGGTGATGGGCAACGGCAACGCGTACTTCCTCGACGCGCTCGAGCGCGAGACCGCGGTCGACTTCACGGCGGTGCGGCACGAGGCCGGGGGCGTCGTCGCCGCCGACGCCTATCACCGCGCCTCGGGCCGCCTCGCCGCCGCCACCACGACCTACGGCGCCGGCTTCACGAACACCCTCACCGCGCTCGCCGAAGCGGTGCAGGCGCACGTCCCGCTCGTCCTCGTGGTCGGCGACGAACCCACCTCGGGCCGACGGCCGTTCGGCGTCGACCAGATCGCACTGGCGTCGGCGGTCGGCGCGCGCACCTACACGGTGGGACGGGCGGATGCCGCGGCCACCACGGTCATCGCGATCGAGCACGCCCTCACCTACCGGGTGCCGACCGTGCTCGCGATCCCCTACGACGTCGCGGCCCTCGACGCCGGACCTGTTCCCGCCGCCCCCGAGCCGCGGCTGCCGGAACCGCTCGCCCCGCGGGGACCGTTCGCCGAGCAGGGCATCCGCGACATCGCCGCAGCACTCTCCGGAGCGCGTCGCCCGTTCCTCCTCGCGGGGAGGGGTGCGTGGGTCGCCGCTGCGAGCGACCCTCTCGGCGCTCTCGCCGACGCGACCGGCGCCGTGACGGCGTCGACCGCGCTCGGGCGCGGCATCTTCCCGCGGCCCGAGTTCGACCTCGGGGTCACCGGCGGCTTCGGCGCCGAGGCGGCGATGGAGATCGTGCGGCAAGCGGACGTGGCCGTCGTGTTCGGGGCATCCCTCAATCAGTTCACGATGAAGTTCGGCGACCTGTTCGCGCCGGGCACGCGCGTCTTCCAGATCGACATCGCGGGCGCTGCGACGCACCCGCACGTCGGCGGGTACGTGCGGGCGGATGCCGCGGTGGCCGCGCGGGCGATCGGTGCCGAGCTCGCAGCGATCGGCGCCGCCCACAGTGGCTGGCGCGAATCGGTGGACCTCGTCCGCGCGCGCGAGTACGAGCCGGGCGACGGGGTGGCCGCGGACGGGCGCCTGGATCCGCGCTCGATCGCCGCGCGGATCGGCGAACTGCTGCCCGAGGATCGAGTGGTCGTCTCGGACGGCGGCCATTTCATCGGGTGGGCGAACATGTACTGGCCGGTGGCGTCGCCTGACCGCATGATCATGGTCGGCACGGCGTTCCAGTCGATCGGACTCGGCTTCGCCTCGGTGCCCGGCGCAGCCCTGGCCAAACCCGCAGCGACGATCGTGCTCACGACCGGCGATGGCGGTGGGCTGATGGCGCTGGCGGACCTCGAGTCCGCCGTGCGAGTGGCGGGCGGCCGCGGAATCGCGGTGGTGTGGAATGACGCAGCCTACGGCGCCGAGGTCAACCTCTACGGACTGCGAGGCCTCGCGAAGGAGCCTATGCTCATCCCCGAGGTCGATTTCGCGGGCCTCGCTGCGGCAGTCGGCGCCGAAGGCGTGGTCGTGCGCTCGCTCGCCGATCTCGATCGCCTCGAGTCGTGGGCGGCGCAGGATGCGGCATCCCGCCCCTTCCTGCTGCTGGACTGCCGCATCTCGGGAGCGGTCATCGCGCCGTACCAGCAGGAGATCATCCGAGTGAACTCCTGACGCGCCGAGCACGCCCTCGCTCCAGGTCGTAGAGGGCTTGTCGCGCCAGCAGGGCATCGTATACGATTTCAGATACGACGTGGAGCGAGGGAGCCCATGACCGACGACACACCCCCGGCTCGGGAGGATCCGCGGTTCGGCGCCCTGCCGGGACGCCCCGGCAAGATCATCGCGGTACATCTCAGCTACGCGTCGCGCGCCGACCAGCGCGGGCGCCGGCCTGCCGATCCGTCGTACTTCCTCAAGCCTTCGAGTTCGGTCGCGGCCTCGGGGGGTGAGGTCGAACGGCCTGCCGGCACCGAGCTGCTCGCGTTCGAAGGCGAGATCGCCCTCGTCATCGGAACCGAGGCGCGCCGGGTGGCCCTTGCCGACGCATGGAGCCACGTCGCCGCGGTCACCGCCGCGAACGATCTCGGCATCTACGACCTGCGGGTAAACGACAAGGGCTCGAACGCGCGGTCGAAGGGCGGCGATGGCTTCACGCCGATCGGCCCGGCACTGATCGACGCGCGCGACGTCGACCCCGGAGCACTGCGGGTTCGCGCGTGGGTCAACGGCGAACTCCGCCAGGACGACTCCACCGCCGGGATGCTGTTCCCGCTCCCCCAGCTCGTCGCCGACCTCTCGCAGCATTTCACCCTCGAGCCCGGCGATGTGATCCTCACCGGAACCCCTGCCGGTTCGTCCGTCATCGTGCCCGGCGATGTCGTCGAGGTGGAAGTGGATGCCGCGGAAGGGCAGAGCACCGGACGACTCCTCACGACGGTGACACAGGGCGAGGCCGCGTTCGATCCCGCGCTCGGATCCCTTCCTGCTGTGGACGACACGCAGCGCGCCGAGGCGTGGGGGGCTCCCCTCCCGGTCGTCGAGCGAGGAAGCGAAGCGACCGAGACGAAACGGCACCCGCAGCCGGACGACGTTCCGTCGCGCGTCGCTCGCTCGACGACGGGAAGCCCGCTGTCTCCCGAGCTGCGCGACAAGCTCCTGCACGCGCCCGTGGCCGGTCTCAGCGCACAGTTGCGCAAGCGCGGCCTCGACAACGTCACGATCGACGGCGTGCGCCCCATGCAGCCCGAGGTCAAGCTCGTCGGCACGGCCCGGACGCTCCGCTTCATTCCGAACCGCGAAGACCTCTTCGCAGCGCACGGCGGCGGGTACAACGCGCAGAAGCGCGCCTTCGACGACGTCAGCGAGGGCGAGGTGATCGTCATCGAAGCGCGGGGCGAAACCGGATCGGGCACCCTCGGCGACATCCTCGCGCTGCGCGCCCACGCTCGCCGCGCCGCGGGAGTCGTCACGGACGGCGGCGTGCGGGACTGGGCGGCCGTCGCCGCTGTCGGCATCCCGGTGTACGCAGCCGGTGCGCACCCGGCGGTGCTCGGACGCCGGCACGTCCCCTGGGACGCGGACATCACGATCGGATGCGGCGGCACCGCCGTCCAGCCGGGCGACGTGATCGTCGGAGACGCCGATGGGGTCATCGTCATCCCGCCATCACTGGCCGAGGAGGTCGCCGACGCGACGCTCACCCAGGAGGACGAGGATGCCTGGATCGCCGAGAGGGTCGCGGAGGGGCATCCCGTGGACGGACTGTTCCCCATGAACGCCGAGTGGCGAGCGAGGTATGAGGCATGGCTCGCGAAACGATGACCGCGGCGTCGCCCACGGCCCAGAGCAAGTCGCAGCGCGCGTATCGGTGGATCAAGGAGCGGATCGTCGGCCACGAGTTCTCGCCCGGCTACCGGCTCGTGCTCGGCACGCTCGCGGGCGAGCTCGACATGAGCGTCGTCCCGGTGCGCGAGGCGATCCGCCAGCTCGAGGCCGAAGGTCTGGTGACGTTCGAGCGAAACGTCGGAGCCCGCGTCTCGATGGTCGACGACTCCGCCTACCGGTACAGCATGGCGGCGCTCGGGATCCTGGAAGCCACCGCCACCGCGCTCTCGGCCCGGCACCTCACAGCCGGCGACATCCGACGCGCCCGCTCCGTGAACGACCGCATGATCGAGACGCTCGACCACTTCGATCCGCGGTCCTTCACGGCGCTGAACCAGGAGTTCCACTCGATCCTCTCGTCGAGGTGCGCGAATCCCCGCGTGCTCGAGCTCGTAGGCGCCGAGTGGGGCCGCCTCGGGCATCTGCGCGACTCGACGTTCAGCTTCGTGCCCGGTCGCGCACAGGAGTCCGTCCGCGAGCACGAGCAGATCCTCGCGTTGATCGAGCAGGGCGCGCCGCTCGGCGAGATCGAGCACGCCGCGCGGCGCCATCGCTCGGCGACGCTCGACGCGTACCTGGCCCATGAACACCCGGACGAGGCGTTCGACCCCGCCGGCATCTGACCGACCCCGAATCCGAGGAGCACCCATGACCTCCACCACCGCTCTCGCGGCGGAGCGGCACGTCCCCGACGGGCTTCCCGCGCACATCCAGCACTACATCGACGGAGCCTTCGTCGACTCCGTCGACGGCGACACCCTCGACGTGCTCGACCCGGTCTCGAACGAGACCTACCTGCGGGCCGCCGCGGGCAAGAAGGCCGACATCGACCTGGCCGTGGCCGCGGCGCGACGCGCATTCACGGACGGGCCATGGCCTCGGATGCCGCCCCGCGAGCGATCCCGGATCCTTCACCGCATCGCCGACATCGTCGAGTCGCGGGACGCCCGCCTCGCCGAGCTCGAGTCGTTCGACTCCGGCCTGCCGATCACGCAGGCCCTCGGCCAGGCACGGCGGGCGGCCGAGAACTTCCGGTTCTTCGCCGACCTGATCGTGGCGCAGACCGATGATGCGTTCAAGGTGCCGGGGCGGCAGCTGAACTACGTCAACCGCAAGCCGATCGGCGTCGCCGGGCTCATCACGCCGTGGAACACGCCGTTCATGCTCGAGTCGTGGAAGCTCGGTCCCGCGCTCGCGACGGGAAACACCGTCGTGCTCAAGCCGGCCGAGTTCACGCCCCTGTCGGCGTCGCTGTGGGCGGGGATCTTCGAGGAGGCGGGGCTGCCGACCGGCGTCTTCAACCTCGTCAACGGACTGGGTGAGGATGCCGGAGACGCCCTGGTGAAGCATCCCGACGTTCCCCTGATCTCGTTCACCGGCGAGAGTTCGACCGGAAAGCTGATCTTCGGCAACGCCGCCCCGTATCTGAAGGGGCTGTCGATGGAGCTCGGCGGCAAATCCCCCGCGATCGTGTTCGCCGACGCCGATCTCGAGGCCGCGATCGACGCGACGATCTTCGGCGTGTTCTCGCTCAACGGCGAGCGCTGCACCGCGGGTTCGCGCATCCTCGTGCAGCGGGAGATCTACGACGAGTTCGTCGAGCGCTATGCGGCACAGGCGAGGCGGGTGATCGTCGGCGACCCGCACGACCCTGCGACCGAGGTGGGCGCGCTCGTGCATCCCGAGCACTATGAAAAGGTGATGTCGTACATCGAGATCGGCAAGACGGAAGGCAGGCTCGTCGCGGGCGGCGGCCGGCCCTACGGCTTTCCGACGGGCAACTACGTCGCACCGACCGTGTTCGCCGACGTGCCGATGGACGCCCGGATCTTCCAGGAGGAGATCTTCGGGCCGGTCGTCGCGATCACCCCGTTCGACAGCGACGAAGAGGCGCTCGACCTCGCGAACGGCGTCAAGTACGGGCTCGCCGCCTACGTCTGGACGAGCGACCTGAAGCGCGCTCACAACTTCTCCCACGCGATCGAGGCCGGCATGGTGTGGCTCAACTCGAACAACGTGCGCGACCTCCGCACCCCGTTCGGCGGGGTGAAGGCATCCGGTCTCGGCCATGAGGGCGGATACCGCTCGATCGACTTCTACACCGACCAGCAGGCCGTGCACATCACGCTCGGTCCTGCCCACAACCCCACGTTCGGCAAGGCATGACGTGTTTCGTCTCGCTGCGCCCGCTCAACGACCGGGGGATTCCGGTCGTTGAGCGAGGAGCGAAGCCACGAGACGAAACGCCTCGAAACCACCGCAAACCCATGCAAGGAAGCTGAAATGACCGACTTCATCCCCACCCCCACCGCGCCCGCGCCCGACATCCTGCGTTGCGCGTACATGGAGGTCGTCGTCACCGATCTCGCGGCATCCCGCGCCTTCTATGTGGACGTGCTCGGCCTCATCGTCACCGAGGAGGACGAGAGCGCGATCCACCTGCGCACGTTCGAGGAGTTCATCCACCACAACCTGGTGCTTCGGCAGGGGGCCATCGCGGCGGTCGCCGCGCTCTCGTACCGGGTGAGGGCCCGGGAGGACCTCGACAGGGCCGTCACATTCTACGAGGAGCTCGGATGCCGCGTCGAGCGCCGCGCGGAGGGCTTCACGAAGGGCATCGGCGACTCGGTGCGGGTCGAGGACCCGCTCGGATTCCCCTACGAGTTCTTCCATGACGTCCAGCACGTCGAGCGGCTGGCCTGGCGCTACGACCTGTACACGCCGGGCGCGCTGGTGCGCCTGGACCATTTCAACCAGATGACGCCCGATGTGCGCCGGGCGGTGTCGTACATGGAGGATCTCGGCTTCCGCGTGACGGAGGACATCCAGGATGCCGAGGGCACCGTGTACGCCGCCTGGATGCGACGCAAGCCGACCGTGCACGACACCGCGATGACCGGCGGCGACGGACCCCGGCTGCATCACATCGCCTTCGCGACCCACGAGAAGCACAACATCATCGCGATCTGCGACAAGCTCGGCGCGCTCCGCCGATCCGACGCGATCGAGCGGGGACCGGGACGCCACGGGGTCTCGAACGCGTTCTACCTCTACCTCCGCGATCCTGATGGGCACCGCGTCGAGATCTACACGCAGGACTACTACACCGGCGATCCGGACAACCCGGTCGTCACGTGGGACGTGCATGACAACCAGCGGCGGGACTGGTGGGGCAACCCCGTGGTGCCGTCGTGGTACACCGAGGCATCGCTCGTCCTGGATCTGGACGGCAGTCCGCAGCCCGTGGCCGCCCGCACCGACGCGAGCGAGATGGCGGTGACGATCGGCGCCGATGGCTTCTCGTACACCCGCCCGGATGACGCCTCGGACGAGCTGCCGAGCTGGAAGCAGGGCGAGTACAAGCTCGGCCATCGGTTGTAGGAAGACTCGGCGCGTTTCGTCTCGGTCGCTTCCCTCCCTCGCTCAACGACCGGGACTGTTTCCGGTCGTTGAGCGAGCGATGCGAGACGAAACGCTCGCCTCCGGTCGTTGAGCGAGCGATGCGAGACGAAACGCGCCGAACCGACGAGGAAGGATGGAGGGATGCTGACACCAGATCAGGTCGCCGCGCTGGCCGCTGAGCTCGCCGAGGCCGACCGCATGCACGGTGTGATGCCCCGCATCACGGCGCGCCATCCCGATGCGACGGTCGAGGACTCCTACGCCATCCAGGGCGTCTGGCGCGACCGCAGCCTCGCCTCCGGCCGAAAGCTCGTGGGGCGCAAGATCGGCCTCACCAGCAAGACGATGCAGCAGGCGACCGGCATAAGCGAGCCGGACTACGGCGTCATGTTCGACGACACCGTCTTCGTTTCGGGCGCCGACATCCCCGTCGATCGATTCTCGAACGTGCGCATCGAGGTCGAACTGGCGTTCGTGCTGAAACGCCCCCTCGCGGGGCCGGGCTGCACGCTCGACGACGCTCTCGCCGCGATCGACTACGCCGCGCCGGCGCTCGAGATCCTCAACTCGCACATCGAACTCGAGGGGCGAACGATCGTCGACACGATCGCCGACAATGCCGCGTACGGCGCGATGGTGCTCGGCACGACGCACAAGCGGCCCGACGAGATCGACCTGCGGTGGGTCCCCGCCCTCCTGTACAAGAACGACGAGATCGAGGAGACGGGCGTCGCGGCCGGTGTGCTCGACCACCCGGCGACGGGTGTCGCGTGGCTGGCGAACAAGCTCCACCAGCACGGTGCCAGGCTCGAGGCGGGTGAGATCATCCTCGCGGGGTCATTCACCCGGCCGATGTGGGTGTCACGCGGCGACACCGTGCACTGCGACTACGGACCGATGGGAGTCATCACATGCCGATTCGTCTGAATCCGACGTTCCGCGATGCACTGAGCGCGGCGTCTCGGCCCCTTGCAGGCATCTGGATCTGCTCGGGGAGCCCGCTCGTCGCCGAGATCTGCGCCGGCTCTGGCATGGACTGGGTGCTCATCGACATGGAGCACTCCCCCAACGGGCTGGAGTCGGTCCTCAGCCAGCTGCAGGCAGTTGCGGCCTATCCGGTGACGACGCTCGTGCGCGTGCCGATCGGCGACGTCGTCACGATCAAGCAGGTGCTCGACCTCGGAGCGCAGAACATCCTCGTGCCGATGGTGTCATCCGCGGACGAGGCGCGCGCCGCCGTGGAGGCGGTGCGCTACCCGCCGCGCGGTCGGCGGGGCGTGGGATCGTCGCTCGCGCGATCGGGCCGCTGGAATCGCGTCGAAGGCTATCTCGCCGACGGGGACGCGCACGTGTCGCTCTTCGTCCAGATCGAGAGCGCAGAGGCCGTGGATGCCGCAGCGGACATCGCTGAGGTCGACGGCATCGACGGAGTCTTCGTCGGTCCCGCCGACCTGGCCGCATCGATGGGCCGGCTCGGGCAGCAGACCCACCCGGACGTCACGGCCGCCGTGCTGCGCACATTCGACGCGGTCCGCGCGGCGGGCAAGCCCGTGGGAGTGAACGCGTTCGACCCCGCGGTCGCGCGGTCCTACCTCGACGCCGGCGCATCGTTCGTGCTCGTCGGAGCCGATGTCCTCCTGCTCGCGCGCGGCTCCGAGGCGCTCGCAGCCGAGTTCATCCCCGGTGGCGACGCCCCGCAGCGCGACTCCTACTGAATGGGTCGGTCAGGTGTGATCGAGGCGCGCCACGCCGATCTTCGAGTCCGCCATGCCGTAGAAGACGTAGCGCACCCCGTCGATCTGCTCGACGGCGGTGGGGAACACGACGTTCGGCACGATCCCGCCGCGCTCGTCGTCGGTCTCGGCCTCGAGGAGCGGCTCCGGTGACCGGGCGATCACGATCGACGGGTCCTCGGCGTCGAGCAGCATCGCGCCCGCGGCGTAGTGCACGTTCTGCTGGTGCGCGAACGCGCGCTCGATGTGCCCGGTCACGCCGTGGTGCAGCAGGAGCCAGCCTTCCGGAACCCGCATGGGAGCGGGTCCGCCGCCTATCTTGGTGACCTCGAACGGGAACATCGGCCCCGCGAGGAACCTGTGCCGACTCCACAGCGTCAGGGATGCGAGGTCCTTCTCGACGGCTTCGACGGGCACGTAGCTGATCCAGATGGAATTGCGATGGTCGTCGATGCCGGCCGGCAGGATGATCCCCTGGTCGGCCTTCGTCTCCGACAGGTCCCACATCGGGCGGTGCAGCACCGCGAAGCAGCGCGCACCGTCCGGAGCCGTCACGGGTTCCGCGAAGAAGACCGCATCCTTGTTGTGGAACAGGTTCAGATCGATGTCGAGGTCATCGTCGTACGTGAACAGGACAGGGCCGAGCCGTCGCCAGTCCCGGAGGTCGGCGGACACCGCGAGCGCGGTGCGCGGACCCAGCGGCCCGTACGCCACATAGGTCATGACGTGCAGGCCGAGATCCGGCATCCAGGTGATGCGCGGGTCTTCGACGCCCGCGTTGCCGACGCCTCGCTCCCACGATCGGTCGGGTTCGAGCACGACGCCCTGCCGCTCGACCCCGACCGGCACGCCGTCCTCGACGATGACGCGCGCCAGGCCGATGCGCGAGATGTTCCCTGCGGCGACCATGCGCGGCAGGATGTACACCTCGCCATCCGGACCCGTCCCCGAGGCGGGGTTGAGGACGCCCTCGACCTCCAGCGGATTGCCCGCCTCGGGCTCCATCAGCAACCCGATGCGTGTCAGTGTGTACGGCACGGTCCCGAGCCCGGCGGCCACGACCGTCATCCCTTCACCCCCGAGCCGATGTCGGAGGTGCTGAACTGCCGCTGGAACACGATGAACAGCGTGACCGCGGGGATCGCGAGTACGACGGCGCCCGACATGATGGCCCCGAACGGATTGGACGCGGAGGCCGCCACCGTCGTGATGTAGTTCGCGAGCGAGACGGCCAAGGGCTGGAGCGACGCCTCTTTCGTGATCAGGAACGGCCACAGGAACTCGTTCCACGGACCGATGAAGGTCAGCAGCACCACGGTGAGCAATGCCGGGCGAACGAGCGGCAGCGCGATGCTCCAGAGCACTCTCAGCTCGTTGGCACCGTCGATGCGGGCGGCGTCGAAGAGCGCTCGAGGAACCTGCATGAAGTACTGCCGGAAGATGAGCACCGCAGCGGAGTTGATGGCGAACGGCAGGATCATCCCCAGATGGGTGTCGGCCAATCCATAGTCGCGGGCGATCAGCACGTACAGCGGGATCATGAGCAGCTGGAACGGCACGATCTGCACGAGCAGCGCTATCGCGAACGTCACGCCGCGCCCCCGCCAGTGCAGCACGGAGAGGGCGTAGCCGGCGAGGACGCCGAACACCAGCGTGCAGATGATCACTCCGCTGGTGAAGATGCCGGAATTGACCAGCCCCGACACCAGACCGATGCGTTCATTGATCTGCACGTAGTTGTCGAGCGTGAGGTTCGCCGGGTTCGGGAAGGCGCCCGCGACGGTGGGATCCGGCTTCGTCTGCAGCGAGCCGACCACCATGTAGTAGAACGGGAACAGGAACACCAGCGCGCCGGCGGCGAGCACGATCCACCGGAGGATGCTGGCCCCCCGACGAGGACGACGCTTCCCGGTGCCGACCGGGGTCGTCTCGGCGCGGGTGCTCGCCCGCGCAGCGGTTGCGCTCATGACTCTTCCTCCCCTACGAGGCGGCGCTCGATGAGCGCGATGATCAGTACGAGCGCGACGAGGATGAGGCCGATGGCCGCCGCGACATCCGGATTGCCCTGCTCGAGACCCTTCTGGTACATCAGCAGCACCGGGGACGTGGAGGCTCCGTTGGGACCGCCGCCGTTGGTGAGCAGGTAGGGCTCGGTGAAGAGGTTCGCCCCGGTGATCGTCGCGAGCAGCAGAACGAGGAGCGTCGCCGACCTGACGCCGGGCACGGTGACGCTGAAGAAAGAGCGCACGGCCCCCGCGCCATCGGTGGAGGCGGACTCGTAGAGTTCCTGAGGCACGGCCTGGAGCGCGGCGAGGTACAGCAGGATGAAGAATCCCAGCTGCTTCCAGGTGACGAAGATGGCGATCGTAGGCATCGCCAGATACGGATTGATCAGCCACGACGGGACGGGTGCGAGCGGTCCGAGGATGTGATTGACCAGCCCGGTGTCGCTGAACATGAAGAGCCACACGCCCACCACCGCGACCGACGCCGTGACGTAGGGCACGTAGTAGCTGACCCGCAGGAAGACGCGGGCGCGGACGACCTTGTTCAACGCAGTGGCGAGCACCAGGGCGAGAACGACGGTCAGCGGCACGTTGATGAGCAGGAAGATGCCCACGTTCAGGAACGAGCGCCACACGGCGGGATCCGTCGCGACGGCGATGAAGTTGTCGAAGCCGACGAACTTCCGATCGACGTTGGCGCCCGGAGCGGCGAAGAAGTAGTCGTGGAACGACATCCACACCGCAAGCACCAGCGGCGACGCGAAGACGACGCCGATGAAGATCAGGTAGGGCGCGCTGAGCAGGAGGCCCAGCGGATTCTCTCCGAGGATGCGGCGGCGGCGCCGGGCCGAACGCGCATGCTGCGCGTCGGCCCCAGCGGCGGCGGTCTCGACCTCGGGGATCACGGTGACCATTGACCCGTCTCCCCTGCCGTCACTTCTGGCCGGCCAAGGTGTCGACCTTGGCTGCCGTGTCCTTCAGGAACGTGTCGACGCTGCCTTGGCCGAAGATGACCGCGGGCGAGTACGCGTCGCGGAACGTCTGCCAGATCTCGACCGAGTTGGCGACATTCGGCACCTCGACCACGCGATTCGCCTGGTCGCCGAAGACCTTGTAGGCCGGGTTCGCCGTGAAGTAGTCCGGATAGACCTTCGTCAGATCCTGGCGAAGGGGCATCTGCCCGGTCAGGGTGAGAAGCTGTCCGTCCTGCTTCTCACTCGTCGCGAACTTCAGGACGTCCCATGCCGTGCCCTTCGCCTTGCACGCGGTGAACAGTCCGACGTTCTTGGCATCGCTGAAGGTGAACGTCTTGTCCGGGGATGTCCCGGCGGATGTCGGCACGGGGACTGTGCCCCAGTCGACAGACTTGCCGAAGAACGTTATCGCCCATGGCCCCGCGATCCTCATGGCGGCGAGGCCGTCTACGAACGAGTCGCCCTTGTAGGTCTCCTGTCCCGCGAGCTTCTCCTTGTAGATCGTCGCCCAGAACTCCGAGACGGCCTTTCCCTCTGTAGAGTCGAAGGTCGCCTTGTTGTTCTCCACCAGGAGCTTGCCGCCGGTCTCGGCCGCGTACAGCGGGTAGAAGTCGAACCACGGCTGGTAGAACTCGCTCGACGGCGCCGGGTAGATGGCGTACTTCGCCGCCCCCGACTTGGTAAGGGTGCGCGAGGTGGCGAGGAAGTCGTCATACGTCGACAGCTTCGGGGCGTTCGGGTCGAGGCCCGCCTTGGTGAACATCGCCTTGTTGTAGAAGATCATGACGGGGTTGGACTTCCACGGCAGCTGATAGAACTTGCCGTCAGCCGACTTGTACTGCGTCGCGTTGTCGCCGCTGCGCGCTTTGATGTAGGAGTCTCCGTCGGGGAAGCTCGACAGCGCCACCAGCCCGCCGGCCTTCTCGAATTGCGGCACTGCGGCGGGGGAGGTGTTGAAGATCAGGCACGGCGCGTTGCCGGCTGTGATCGCGGCCGAGATGACAGCTTCGCTGCTGTCGCCCGCCGGAATCTCCTGTGCCTTGACCTGCTCCTTGGGGTGGTCGGCGTTCCACGCTGCGACCATCTGCTTGCCCCACGCGATCTCGGCTTCATTGTTGGAGTACCAGATGGTGATGTTGCCGCGAGTCTTCAGCGACGCGTCGCCGCTTCCGCCCCCTCCGCTGCCGCATGCCGTCAACATGAGGGCTCCCGCGCCGACGACTGCGGCGACTTTGATGGTCCTGCGCATGGTGCTGTTCCTTTCTCGGGGATGCGACCTCCGTCGCATCGCGTTCGCGCCCGGCTGCTCAGCCGGGCAAGCTAGCTCGCTGGGCGGGCGCCGGGTGCGGCCGCGGTCGACTCCCGCGCGACCAGGCGCGCGGGTGCGAGTCGGGGTTCGGCGAGCTCGATCCCGGCGATCGCCGCCAGGAGCGTGCGCGCCGCGAGGGCGCCCCACTCTTCGGCATCGGTGACGATCGACGTCAGCGATGGATACACGTAGCGGGCGATGTCGCTCTCGTCGAATGCGGCGATCGACAGGTCACGAGGAACCGACAGCCCCGACCGGTGCGCGACGCCGATGCCGGCGAGCGCCATCCGGTCGTTCGAATAGGTGATGGCGGTCGGGCGATTCTCGGGATCGGCGAGCAGCGCCTTCGTCGCCTCGCCGCCCCCCCGCGCGCTCGAGTCGGTGTCGATCACCCGGCAGGCCACTCCACGCGAGGCGCAGGCGTGCTCGAAGGCGGTTCGGCGGCGACGCTCGTGGAGGATGACGCTGGGGCCCGCCACGTGTGCGAGCGAGCGGTGACCGAGCGCGACGAGGTGATCGACCATAGCCACCACCCCCGCCACGGCATCCACTGGCACGGCTGGGAACGGCGAGTCGATGTCGGCCTCGCCGACCGTCACGGCCGCCAGCCCCAGCGCCGCGACGAGTGCGAGTCTCTCGTCTGCGGCACGGAGATCGGTGAGGATGACTCCATCCACACGCCGCTCCGATGCCAGCTTGCGATAGGTCTCGGCTTCGCTCGGCCCTGCAGACGCCGAGGCCAGGACGAGGGCCTGCCCCACGGGCGAGAGATCGCGCTCGACGCCTGCGATGAATGCCGGGAAGAAGGAGTCACCGGGGGCGGCGGCCGTGTCACGCACCAGGCCGAGCGCGAACGCGCGGTTCGTCCTCAGGGAGCGAGCCCGCAGATCAGGTGACCAGCCCATCTCGGCGGCGATCTCGAGGATGCGACGGCGTGTGCTCGGATTGACACCGGGGCGATTGTTGAGCGCGAACGAAACCAAACCCGTGCTGACTCCCGCGCGCAGTGCGACATCGGCGATCGTCGGCCGGACGTGCCGATCGTTGTCGGGTTCGTGATCCATGGGCTTCATCGCCTCGTCTAAATCGATTTAATTAATCGATTTAGGTCAGCATAGCCGATTTCGCGATGTCTGTGTGGTGTCGAGGCCATGACAGTCTGTGCATATGAAGCGCGACGTCTCCAGCCGCATCGTCCTCAATGTCACAGAGCCCGCCGACCTCGTGTTCGCGATCACCGCGGCCGGGCAGTACCAGCCGGACCGCGAGCATTTCCTCGCGACGCTCGACGGCTCGCCGATCGGCCATCACGAGGTCGCCGACGCGCACCGAACACGGCTGCATCGCATGCGAGCGGGTGTCGGCAGGCTCGAGGTGAACTACTCCGCGTCGATCCCCGGTGAGGCGGTCATGGATGCTGCCACTGAGGCGGACCTGATCGTCTACACCCGGCCGAGCCGCTACGCCGAGTCGGACTCGCTGGGCCCGACTGCGCACGCCGAGTTCGCCGGCATCACCGACGCAGCGGAGCTCCTCGCCTCGGTGTCGTCGTGGGTGGGCACGCGCCTGTACTACGTGAGTGGATCGAGCCTGCCGACCGATGGCGCGACGCGGACTCTGCTCAGCCGGCGCGGCGTCTGCCGTGACTACGCCCACCTGTGCGTCGCGCTGCTGCGAGGACTCGGCATCCCGTCGCGCCTGGTCGCGGTGTATGCGCCGGGACTGTACCCGATGGACTTCCACGCGGTCGCGGAGGCGCACATCGGCGGAGCGTGGCGTGTGGTCGACGCGACGACCCTCGCGCCCCGCTCGACTCTCGTGCGAATAGCGACGGGACGGGATGCCGCCGACACGGCGTTCCTCACCATCGCCTCGGGTCGCGCCGACCTGGTGGAGATGGAGGTGTCCGCGGTCGTCGATCTGCTGCCGCGCGACGACATCACGATGCTGGAGCAGATCCGATAACCGGCATACGCGGATCGTGGCGGCATCCTGGCCCCGATCCGCGGGGTCGTGGCACCCTGGACACATGAGGAAGTGGATCGTCCGGTTCGGCTCGCTGCTGGTGTTCGACATCGTCGTCCTGCTGCTCATCGGCTGGCTGACACCCGCTCGGGTCGGATGGTCCGCACTGTGGGCCGGCGTGGTCCTGACGGCGCTGACGATCTGGATCAAGCCGGCCGTGCACCGCTGGTTCAGCTCGATGGCCGCGAAGTCCGCGGGCCGGCGCACCCGGCTCGGCGAGAAGCTCGGGCAGTTCGCCGTGGTGTTCGCCGTCGCCCTGGTCGTCTGGGCCGTGACCGTGCTGTTCTCGGGTGTCAGCGTCGACGGCTGGTTCTGGGGTTGGGTCCTGCCGCCGGTGTTCATCCTGATCGGGTGGGCGATCTACGACGCCATCGACGACCGTGCCGAGACGCACGCCGCTGCGCTCTACGACAGGGTCACCGGCAGCCGCGGTGGGCGGTTCGGATACCGCCGTCCCTGCGGTGCCGTCGGCCGAGGCCGCCGCCGGCCGGCGAGAGTTGCAGGACGGTCTCACCGATGAACAGCGACGCATGCTGGACGAGCTCGGAAACAGCTGACGGATCCCGCGAGCCTGTCGATCGCCGTGACGCACGATCGTCATCAGGGTGTGAATGACCGACACGACGAAGGACGAATGATGCGATACACACTCCTGCTTCAGTACCCCGAGATGTCCACGGACGAGCTCGACCCCGAGGCCCTGGCCGACGCGATGCGCGAGTTCGACGAATACGCGAAGGCCATCGACGCCGCGGGCATCCTCGCCTCCGCCGAGGTCCTCCAGCCGTCCTCGCTCACGACGACGGTGCGAAAGGGCGACGACGGTGCGCTTCGCGTGCAGGACGGCCCATACGCCGACACGAAGGAGCAGCTCGGCGGCACGTTCGTGATCGAGGTGGACGACCTTGACACCGCCATCGAGTGGGCCGGCAGAGCGCCGTCCATCGGCTGGGGAGCGGTGGAGATCCGGCCCGTCGCACTGCGATTCTCAGACGGCGGATGGACGGCCCTCGACTCCTGATGGCCGACGTCGACGAGGTTCACGCGGTCGCCGAGCGCGCCGCGCGGACCTCGTACGGCCGCCTCCTCGCGCTCATCGCCGCTCAGACCCGCGATGTCTCGCTCGCGGAGGACGCGTTGGCGGACTCCTTCGAGAAGGCGCTGCGCACGTGGCCGGACACCGGCATCCCCGACAACCCCGAGGGGTGGCTCGTCACCGTGGCACGCAATCGGCTCCGTGACATCGTGCGCTCCGCCGCCTGGCGGACGAGCGCACCTTTGGACGAGGCTGCTTCGCGCGCGAGCGGCGGGGATGTCGCCGACTTCGTCGCCGACGTTGATGCGATCCCCGACAAGCGCCTCGAGCTCCTCTTCGCGTGCGCGCATCCGGCACTGGATCCCGGCATCCGCAGCCCGCTGATGCTGCAGACGGTGCTCGGCTTCGACGCGGCCCGCATCGCCCGTGCGTACGGGATGGAGCCGGCGGCGATGGCGCAGCGCCTGGTCCGGGCCAAGCGCCGGATCCGTGACGCGGGCATCCCGTTCGCTCTGCCGACGAGGGCCGACCTGCCGGCGAGGCTCGCCGAAGTGCTCGAGGCGATCTACGGGGCCTACGCGATCGACTGGCTCGATCAGGGGGACCGCATCCGCGAATCCATCGCGGACGAGGCGCGATGGCTGGCGGTGCTGACCGCGAGCCTGCTGGACACCGAGCCCGAGGCATGGGGCCTCGCAGCGCTCCTCACGTTCGCGCAGTCGCGGGCGCCCGCCCGGGCGGTCGTGCCGTGGCCGCCGCTCGACGACCAGGACCCGCGATTGTGGGATGCCGAGCTCATCGGAGAAGGCAGGGCACTCCTTCGCCGGGCCTCGTCGCTCGGCGCGCCGCTCGGCCGCTTCCAGCTCGAGGCCGCGATCCAGGCCGTGCACTGCGACCGTGCCCGCACCGGCGTGCTCGACGTCGACACGCTCGTCACGCTCTACCGCGGCCTCGTCGCGCTGGCACCGACGGCCGGCGGCCGCGCCGCCCTGGCCGCCGCCGAGGCGAGGCGCGGCCACACCCCTCCCGGTCGTTGAGCGAGCCGAAGGCGAGACGAAACGCTCCGAGCCTCTCCGATGCGTCTATCCGCGCTCCGCGGCCTCCACGACGTTCGTCATCAGCAGCGCGACCGTCATCGGGCCCACCCCGCCCGGGTTCGGCGAGAGGAACCCTGCGACGTCGGCGACATCCGGATGCACGTCGCCGAAGACCCGCGACTTGCCCGTCTCCTCATCGACCTCGCGCGTGACTCCGACGTCCAGCACGGCCGCGCCGGGCTTGACGTCCTCGGCGCGCACGATGTGCTTGACGCCTGCCGCAGCCACGATGACATCCGCCTCCCGGAGGTGATGCGAGAGGTCGGTCGTGCCGGTGTGGGTGAGGGTGACGGTGGCGTTGTACTCGCGCCGCGTCAGCAGCAGGCCGATCGATCGGCCGATGGTGACGCCGCGCCCCACCACCACCACGTGCTTGCCCTTCAGGTCGTACCCGTTGCGCAGCAGCAGCTCGATCACGCCGCGCGGCGTGCAGGGCAGCGGCGAGGTGATCGGGCTGTTCACGTTGAGCACCAGACGCCCGAGGTTGGTGGGGTGCAGGCCGTCGGCATCCTTCGCCGAGTCGATGCGCTCCAGGATGGCGTCCGTGTCGAGGTGCTTCGGCAGGGGGAGCTGCACGATGTATCCGTGGCACTGCGGATCGGCGTTGAGCTCGTCGATCAGCGCCTCGACCTCTGCCTGGCTGGCGTCGGCCGGGAGCTCCCGCTGGATCGAGTTCATGCCGATGGCCTCGGACTGGCGGTGCTTCATGCCGACGTAGAGCTGTGAGCCGGGGTCCGCCCCGACGAGGATCGTCCCGATCCCCGGGACGATGCCGCGCTCCTTGAGTGCGGCGACACGCACTCGCAGTTCGTCCTTGATGGATGCCGCCGCAGCGACGCCGTCGAGCTTCTGTGCTGTCATGCTCAGTCCTTCGTCATCTCGAGAAACCACATTCCCGACGAGACATCACGCGCCGTATGACTTCTCATGCACGGGGTGGTTTCTCGCAGGATAGGCGCTCGGCATCCGCCTGGTGCTACTGCTGCAGACCGGGGTAGAGGGGGAATGCCGCCGTCAGCGCCGCCACTCGCTCGCGAAGCGCCTCGGCATCCGCACCGGGCTGGAGCGCCAAGGCGATCACGTCGGCGACCTCATGGAACTCGGCGTCGCCGAATCCGCGCGTTGCCAGCGCGGGGGTCCCGATGCGCAGCCCCGACGTGACCATCGGCGGGCGCGGATCGTTGGGCACGGCATTGCGGTTGACGGTGATGTGGATCTCGTGCAGCAGGTCCTCGGCCTGCTTGCCGTCGATCTCGGCGTTGCGCAGGTCGACGAGCACCAGGTGCACGTCTGTGCCGCCGGACCGGATGGCGATGCCGGCGTCCTTGACGTCCTGCTGCGAGAGGCGCTCGGCGAGGATGTGGGCGCCGCTGATGACGCGCTCCTGGCGCTCTCTGAACTCCGGCGTCGCCGCGAGCTTGAAGGCCGTCGCCTTGGCGGCGATCACGTGCATGAGCGGACCGCCCTGCTGACCGGGGAACACCGCGGTGTTGATCTTCTTGGCGATCTCTTCGTCGTTCGTCAGGATGAAGCCCGAGCGCGGGCCGCCGATCGTCTTGTGCACGGTCGACGACACCACGTGCGCGTGCGGCACCGGGTTCGGGTGCAGGCCTGCGGCGACGAGTCCCGCGAAGTGCGCCATGTCGACCCAGAGCAGCGCGCCCACCTCGTCGGCGATCGCGCGGAAAGCCGCGAAATCCAGCTGCCGCGGATAGGCGGACCAGCCGGCGATGATCACATTCGGCTGGTGCTCGATCGCGAGTCGGCGCACCTCGTGCATGTCGATGACCGAGGTCTCGGGGTCGACGCCGTACGCGACGATGTTGTACAGCCGCCCCGAGAAATTGATCTTCATGCCGTGCGTGAGGTGTCCGCCCTGGTCCAGGGCGAGGCCGAGCAGCTTGTCTCCTGGTCGGGCGATCGCGTGCAGCACCGCGGCATTCGCGGTCGCACCGGAGTGCGGTTGGACGTTCGCGAACTCCGCGCCGAAGAGCGCCTTCGCGCGGGCGATCGCGAGCTCTTCGGCGACATCCACCTCTTCACAGCCGCCGTAGTACCGGCGACCGGGGTAGCCCTCGGCGTACTTGTTGGTGAGCACCGAGCCCTGTGACTGCAGCACTGAGACGGGCACGAAGTTCTCGGAGGCGATCATCTCGAGGTATCCGCGCTGGCGGTCGAGTTCGCGCTCGAGGACCTCTGCGATCTCGGGATCCACCTCGGCGAGGGGGGCGTTGAAGTACTGATCGGTCATTCGATCTCCTTGACTGCGGCTGGTGTCGGGCTCGGTTTCGCAGCGGCCCGCGGGACGGGCATATCGAAGCTCGCATCGGCCCAGGCGTGCGGCCGAATGCCGTAGTCGGTCGCTCCCCGGTGGTTACCCACCTCAACGCCAGTTGCGACATGCCGAGCATAACGGATGCCGCGCGGGCGGTGACGCTGGGACCGCGGGCCTCGCGCTGATAGGCTGGGCATCCCGCTTTTGTTAGGGATCTTTACATGAGACTTCGCCGGAGAAGGACGACCGCCGCGGCCGTCGTCACGGCGTTCGCCGTCGCCTTGGTGGGATGCGTGCCCACCGCACAGAATGGAGCCACTGTGTCCCTCCCCTCCGTCGTTCCCGCCCCATCCTCGATAGTCGCCGCGGACGGCGCCGCGTTCGCCCTCGATGCCGACACGCCGATCCAGGGGGCGCGGGATGCCGCGGCCGCGCTGACCGCGGTGGTGCATGCCCGCACGGGCCTCGCGCTGAGCCCATCGACCGGTTCGGCGACGGGCAGAGGGATCGAGCTGTCGGTGACGCCGGGCGGCGCGGCCGAGTCGTACCGGATCGAAGCGGACGCGGCATCCGTCGTCGTCACCGGCGCCGATGCGGCAGGACTGTTCTACGGCGTGCAGACGCTGTCGCAGCTCATCGCGCGGAAGGGCGACGGGTGGTCGGTGCCCGCAGTGGTGATCGAAGACGCTCCCCGCTTCGCCTATCGCGGTGTGATGCTCGATGTCGCGCGCCACTTCCACCCGGTCGAGACGGTCAAGGCGTACATCGACCGCGCGGCCGGACTCAAGTTCAACGCTCTGCACCTTCATCTCTCGGACGACCAGGGATGGCGCATCCAGCTCGACTCGCGTCCGAAGCTGACGGAGCTCGCCTCGGGCACCGCCGTCGGCGGCGATCCGGGCGGCTTCTACACCAAGGCGGACTACCGCGAGATCGTCGAGTATGCGGCATCCCGTCACATGATCGTCGTCCCCGAGATCGACATGCCCGGCCACACGCACGCCGTCGGCGTCGCGTATCCCGAGCTTGCCGAGGCGCCCGTGCTCACCGATCAGATGACCGAGCAGGCGCGCGGCGAAGGCATCGCGGCTCCCGTGGCCGGCGCCCCGTACGAGGGCACAGTCGTCGGGTTCTCGTCGCTCAAGATCCATGACGAGGCCACCTACGACTTCATCTCGGACGTCTTCGGCGAGCTGGCCGGGATGACCCCCGGGCCCTACCTGCACCTGGGCGGCGACGAGTCGCTGGGCACGGATCCCCACGACTTCGCCGAGTTCGTCGCGCGAGCCAGCAGCATCATCGCCGACCTCGGGAAGACGCCGATCGCGTGGCACGAAGCCGGCGACGCGCCCGGCCTTGCCGACACCACAATCGGCCAGTACTGGGGTTTCGTCACCCCCACGGGCGGCATGGACGTCACGGCGAAGGGCTTCGTCGACAACGGCGCTCAGCTCATCCTGTCCCCCGCGGATGCCGTCTACCTCGACATGAAGTACTCCGCCGACGCACCGCTCGGCCTCACCTGGGCGAACGGGCCGACGAGCGTCGAGCGCGCCTACTCCTGGGAGCCGTCGGATGTCATCTCCGGCATCGACGACAGCGACATCCTGGGCGTCGAGGCGCCGATGTGGTCGGAGACGATCCGCACGCTCGACGACATCGACGAGATGGCCTTCCCGCGGATCGCCGCAGCCGCCGAGGCCGCCTGGTCGCCGGCGACGGGACGCAGCGACCTGCGAAACTGGCAGTCGTTCCGCCAGCGGGTCGGCGACCTGGGCCCGCTCTGGAAGAGCCTGGGCATCCACTTCCACGCGTCGGAGGAGATCCCCTGGACGACCGAGTGAGGACGATCGTCCACTCGGCGCGGCTCGTCGGCGAACCTCTGGCCGTCGGCGGATCGATCGACGACGGGTGGGTGCGCTTCGAAGGCGACCGCGTCGTCGCGACGGGCACCGGTGACGGATGGCAGGGTGCCGGGGCGGATGCCGTCGTCGATGCCGTCGCCGTGGCGGGCGATGGTGCGCTGCTGGTGCCGGGATTCATCGACATCCACGGGCACGGCGGCGGCGGCGCCGCGTACGACGACGGCCCGGAGGCCATCCGGGCGGCGCGGGCCATCCACCGCGCGCACGGAACGACCCGCGCGGTCGTCTCACTCGTGACGGCTCCTCTCGAGACGCTCGAGCGCCGGGCTGCGATGGTCGCGGATCTGATGGAGACGGATGCCGACATCCTCGGATCGCATCTGGAAGGCCCCTTCCTCGATCCCGGCCACAAGGGCGCTCACGACGAGGGACTGCTGCGCGACCCCCAGCCCGGCCTCGTGCGGCGACTGCTCGACGCGGGACGCGGCACCGTACGCCAGGTTACACTGGCGCCCGAGCGTGAGGGCGCCCTGGAGGCGATCCGTCGCGTCGTCGGCGCCGGAGCCGCCGCCGCGATCGGCCACACCGCCGCCGACTACGACCTGTGCCGCGCGGCGTTCGACGCGGGCGCGACGATCCTCACGCACGCCTTCAATGCGATGCCGGGTCTGCACCATCGTGCGCCCGGCCCAGTGGCTGCCGCCGCGGCCGATCCGCGCGTGACGCTCGAGGTCATCGCGGACGGCGTGCACCTGCACCCGGATGTCGTGCGACTGGCGTTCGCGCTCGCGCCGGGGCGGATCGCACTGGTGACCGATGCGATGGCGGCGGCGGGGGGCGGCGATGGACGCTACGACCTGGGAGCGCTGAAGGTGGACGTCGTCGACGGCGTCGCGCGGCTGGCGGGGGGCGGGTCGATCGCCGGGTCGACCCTGACCCAGGATGTCGCTCTCCGCCTCGCGGTCGGCGCCGGTGTACCCGTCGCTGCGGCTGTCCATGCCCTGACAGGCGCGCCGGCGCGGGCGATCGGCCGAGACGGCGACCTCGGTGCGCTCGCCCCGGGCTTCCTCGCGGACGCCGTGCTGCTGTCTGCGGACTTCGCCGTGAAGTCGGTCTGGACGGCCGGAGCACCGGCACGGAGCGCGTGACGGCTTCGGAGGCCGGTCCCGGAAATGGGAGTGGCCGCTGCATCGATGATGCAGCGGCCGTGGTCCCCAGCAAACTCAGGTGGCGTGAAAGGGCGCTCTTTCCAGTTCCCTTCCAGACAATCCCCGGTGATGTGGACCGAAGTCCAAACCCCAGATTCACCGGTGCCCGGTCCCTCCCCGGAAAGCCCGAGCAACCCTCCTACTAGATGAGATGCGGGATCGGTCGTTCTATTACGCCGATTCTGACAACTTTCTGCCGCGATTTCGGAATTGCTGGCGCAAGGACCGATCACGCGCGAGAATGAACGCACTGGGGGAAACGCGTAGCGCGCCTCGCTGGGGTCTCGCCGCTCCCGGTGACGCCCGAACAGTGGAGAGAGCTGTGACCATCAACGACGTCGGATCGGCGCCGGTCGGTCCCGCCGAACCGGCGGACGAAGGCGGCGACGCCGACGCGGATCTCGTGCTGCGGACGCGCTCGGGCGATCGAATCGCCTTCGCCGAATTGTGGCGGCGACACTATCGATCCGGCGTGACGGTCGCACGATCGGTGACCTCCAGCCTCGACCCCGACGATCTCGTCCAAGAGGCCTACACCCGCATCTATCAGTCCATCGTGGCGGGGGGCGGCCCGACCGGCTCATTCCGCGCCTACCTGTTCACCTGCATCCGCAACACCGCGGCTGCATGGGGCCGGGCGCACCGCGAGACGTCGTTCGACGCGCTCGAGGCCCTGCAAGACCCCGCGACGACAGACCAGGCGACGGCCGAGGCTCTGGACCGCAGCCTCACGCATCGCGCATTCCGCAGTCTCCCGACACGCTGGCAGGAAGTGCTCTGGTACTCCGAGATCGAGCAGATGAAGCCGGTGGAGATCGCGCCGCTTCTCGGCATGAAGCCGACCGCGGTCGCGCAGCTGACCTTCCGGGCCCGCGAGGGGCTGCGCGAAGCGTGGATCCAGGCCCATCTGCGCGCTGTGGCGGACGGATCCGCCTGCCAGTGGACCATCGACCACCTCGGCGCCTACTCGCGTAGGAACATCAGCCGGCGCGACAGCATGAAGGTCGACGCCCACCTCGGCGAATGTGCGCGGTGCACCATCGTGGCCAGCGAGGCCAGCGAGGTATCGAGCCGTCTCGCCCTCGTCCTCGTCCCGCTGACGGTCGGGTCGGTCGGCGCCGCGGGATATCTCGCCTCGCTCCACGGCGGCGGCATCCCTTCGATGGCACTCGCCGCGATGCCGTCCTCGGTCATTCCGGGCGCCGTGACGGTCGGTCCCGCGCTGCCGACAGCGACCCTCGCGGTCGGCGCCGGTTCGGCGGGTGCGGGAACAGTGGGCGCGGGAACCGCCGGCGCAGGCGCGCTCGCCGGTGCAGCAGCGGGATCGGGATCCGTCGGCGCTGTGACAGGAGCGGCAACGGCGGCCGGTGCCGCCACCGCCGGTGTCGCCGCCGCAGGGTCAGCAACGGCGGCATCGGTCTCAGCAGGCGTCGCCGCGGGCTCGGCCGTCGGCGCCTTGGGTTCTGCCGCCGCCGGTGCCGCCTCGATCGGAGCCGCGGCAGGGACGGCCGCGGCGGGAACTGTGGGCGCCGTCATCACCACCGCGACGGCCACAACGGTCGCAGCAGGCGCTGCGACGGTTGCGGCGAGTGCTGCGACGGTGGCAGTGGCAGCCGGTGCCGCCACGGTCGCCGGCGTCGCGACCGCCGGTGCGGCCGTCGGAGGGGTCCTCTCGGGCCTCGGCGCCGTGGCGAGCCTCGCAGCGACGGGATTGGTGGTCGTGAGCACGCTCATCGCCGGTGGCGTCGCTGCACCCGGCGCGTCGGCTCAGCCCACGAGCACGAGCGTCGCACCGATCTCGGTCGTGCAGCAGCCATCCTCCCTCCCGCCGTCATTGGCTGCGGCGCCAGCGGATCCGCCGCCGGCGCCGACGACCCCGGCTGATCCGCCGGCGGCATCCCCTGCCGACCCCGGTGTGATCGACCTCGGCCAGTCCTCGACGTCCGCTATCATCGCGGTCCAGCCGACGCCGACGCCGTCCGCGGGCCCAGCCCCGGATGCGGTCGCGACGGCCCCGGCAGCGGGTGACGGCGCGGCAGCGGGTCAGGGGTCGACGTACTCGGTTCCCGCCGACACCGGCGCCACGGACCCCGGCAGCACGGACACCGGCAGCACGGACACGGGCTCCACCGACACGAGCTCCACGGACCCAGGCTCCACGGACCCAGGCTCCACAGACCCGGCGACCACCGACCCGGGCAGCACCGACCCGGGAACCACGGACCCCGGCTCCGGCGGCTCGGGAATCACCGATCCGGGCAGTACCGACCCGGGAACCACGGACCCCGGCCCCGCCGGCACGGGAACCACCGACCCGGGAACCACGGACCCCGGTCCCGCCGACCCCGGCCCCGCCGACCCCGGCCCCGCCGACCCGCTCAGTATCATGACATCTCCGGCCGACGAGCCGGCGCAGTCCGAACTCGATCACGTCGACGCCGGCACGCCCTAGACGGTCGCCTCCCCGTACGTGCTGCGGGGGCTGCCGACGACCCGCGTCCGCACATCCCACCACCATGACGCCGGCAGACGGCGGACCGACGCCCGCGGCGGGCGCCCCTCTCGCGGAGTGAGACGCCGTTCGCGCCCCGCTCGGCTGTTCCGACCTGAGTTCGCGACCGGATGCGACCCCGAGCGCCTGCGGCCGACCCGGGCTGTGCCTGCGATGCAACGGGATCCAGCCGCGTCATGATCGCGCCGTAGACTGGAATCCATGTCCGATTCGCCCCGCCCTGCCCCGACGGATCAGCTCGCTCCCGGCACCCGGGCGCCGCTGTCGGCCGTCGATCTGCTGGCCTTCGCGTGCGAACTGGTCGCCTTCGCAACCTTGGCGATCTGGGGCTTCGCGATGTGGGCCTTCCCGTGGAACATCGTGGCCGGGATCGGCGCGCCGGCGCTGGGGATCGTGGTCTGGGCGCTTTTCGTCTCGCCGCGGGCCGTGCTCGCCGTCCACCCGTTCGTCCGGGCGATCGCAGAGCTGCTGGTGTACGCCGCTGCGACGATCGCGTGGTGGAGCATGGGGCTCGCGTGGGCCGGCCTGATCTTCGGCGTCGTCGCCGTGACCGTGGGCGTGTTCGCCGGCCGACGCCGACTGGCGTGACTCCCGGGTCCGACGTCGTCGCGCTGCTGCGCGCGGCACTCGGCGATCGGATCGACACGACGGCGGCCGCTCTGGACGCCGCACGCGCCGACAAGTCGGGACATGCCGCATCCGGAACCCCGCTGGCCGTCGTCAACGCCGCGGCGATCGAGGATGTGCAGACGACCCTGCGCACAGCGAGCGCGACGGGCACCCCGGTCGTCACCCGAGGGGCCGGCACCGGCCTTGCGGGCGGCGCGAACGCCGGAGCGGGCGAGATCGCCCTCTCGCTGCGGGCGATGGACCGCATCCTCGAGGTGCGGCCCGACGATCTGCTCGCGGTGGTCGAGCCCGGCATCCTCAACGCCGACCTCAACGCCGTGCTGGCCGAGCACGGACTGTGGTGGGCGCCCGATCCGGCGAGCCGGGCGATCTCGACGGTCGGGGGCAACATCGCGACCGGAGCGGGCGGGCTGCTGTGCGCGAAGTACGGGGTCGTGCGGGACGCCGTACTCGGCGTCGACCTGGTGCTCGCGGACGGGCGACTGCTGCGGCTCGGCCATCGCACGGTGAAAGGCGTGACGGGGCTCGATCTGACCTCGCTCGTGATCGGATCCGAAGGCACGCTGGGCGTCGTCGTCGGTGCGACGCTGAAGCTGCGCCGACTCGTCCCGGGCGACGTATGCACGATCGCGGCGACGTTCGCCGACGTGCGCAGCGCTGCCGAGGGGTCCGCCGCCGTCACCGCCTCCGGTGTGCAGCCCGCGATCATGGAGCTGATGGATGCCGCGTCCCTCGCCGCCGTCCACGCCCTGCTGGAGCTCGATCCGCCGACCCCCGGCGCCGCGCAGCTCACGATCCAGACGGACGGGCCCGCTGCGGCCGCCGAGGCCGACGCGATCGCGGCCGTGCTTACCGACGCCGGGGGTGCCGTTTCGGTGTCGCACGATCGCGACGAGGGTGAGCGGCTCCTCGTGATCCGCAGATCGATGCATCCGGCGATGGAGACCCTCGGCACCACCCTCATCGAGGATGTCTCGGTGCCGCGCAGCGCACTGCCCGCGATGTTCGACGAGATCGCACGCGTCGAGCGGGTGCACGGGGTGGCGATCCCGACCGTCGCGCACGCCGGGGACGGCAACCTTCACCCGAACTTCATCTTCGCCGGCTCAGAAGTGCCGCCCGAGATCTGGGATGCCGCCGACGACCTCTTCCGCGCCGCGATCCGACTCGGAGGCACTCTCACCGGCGAGCACGGGATCGGCGTGCTCAAGCGCCGATGGCTGGCCGATGAGCTCGGGCAGGACCAGTGGGAACTGCAGCGTCAGATCGCCCGGGTGTTCGACCCGCACGGGATCCTCAATCCCGGAAAGGTCTTCACGCCGTGACCGGCCCGCTCATTCGCCCGTCCGAGGCAGTCCGCGCGCGCTGATCCGGGCACGAGCGGTCAGGCGAAGGTCAGCGCCCGGTGGTGCTGATCCTGTCGGCCTCGATCGTGATGACGACCCGGACCTGATCACGCCCGCCGTACCAGGCATAGGGCCGGCCGGTGTACTTGTGCGAGAGCTTCTCGATGTGATCCGGACCGCCGACCTCGGTGATCTCGATCGCACGGCCTCGCACCTGGACATACCCGCCAGGACGTGCCGGATCGCTGATCGTGACAGCCACCCGCGGATCGCGGCGGAGGTTGCGCACCTTCAGGTGGGTGTCGACGCTGTTGACCACGATATGCTCGCCGTCCGTGTCGACCCAGACCTGCGTCAGCTGCGGGGACCCGTCGCGCATCAGGGTGGCGATGTAACAGGTGCTGGGAGCGCGCAGGAGGGCCAGGAGCCCGTCGGGTAGGGTCATCCTCCGAGCCTACGTCGAGGGCGTTGTGAGAAGCCCGAAACGCCCCCGTACGAGGTCAGGGCCTTGCGCGGGCCCCGACGCCATCGAGATCACGTCACAGACCCTGCCACGCGGGCTTGTTCGCGTAGGTGTACCGGTAGTAGTCGGCGTGGGCGAGCCGGGAGGCGGCGGCTTCGTCGACCACGACCGTCGTATGGGGGTGCAGCTGGATCGCCGACCCCGGCAGCGACGCAGTGAGCGGACCCTCGACGGCCGCGGCGACTGCCTCGGCCTTGCCCTCGCCGAAGGCGAGGAGCACGAGGTGGCGCGCCCGCAGGATCGTGCCGAGCCCCTGGGTGATGCAGTGCTGGGGAACGTCCTCGACCGAGTCGAAGAACCGCGCGTTGTCCTCGCGGGTCTGCTCGGTGAGGGTCTTGACACGCGTGTGCGAGGCGAACGACGAACCGGGTTCGTTGAAGCCGATGTGGCCGTCCGTGCCGATGCCGAGCAGCTGCAGATCGATACCACCGGCGGCGACGATCGCGCGCTCGTAGTCGTCGCCGGCGTGCTCGATCCCGTCGAGCGATCCATTCGGCACCCGGATCCGCTGCGGATCGAGGCCGAGCGGCTCGACCACTTCCCGGGCGATCACGGACCGATAGCTCTCGGGGTGCGACGGGTCGATTCCCACGTACTCGTCGAGCGCGAATCCTCGCACCCGCGAGACGTCGACGCCGCCCAGTCGCGAGCGCAGCGCCTCGTAGACCGGAAGGGGCGTCGATCCCGTCGCAAGACCCAGCACGGCGTCGGGATTCGCCCTGATCAGGCTGACGATCTCCTCGGCCACGAGGACGCCCGCGGCCGCGGCATCCGGGACGATGACGACCTCAGCCATGGGCGAGCGCCTCCTCGGAGTCACGGGCCGCGCCGACGAGGGCGGCGCCGAGCGCCGCGGCCGGCGAACCGGCGGGCAGCAGCTCGACGCGCTCCTCGAGTCGCAGCGAGCGCATGAACGGGGATGCCTCGGCGCTCGCCGCGAGCTCGGCTGCGACATCCGCCATCAGCCGATCCCCCAGGGCGGTGACGCCGCCGCCGAGCACGACCGAGTCGACATCGGCCGTCAGGACGAGGATCCGTACGGCGGACGCGACGCCGCGCGCGAGTCCGCTCCGCAGCTCGCGAGCCGCCGGATCGCCCTGCTCGGCGGCGTCGAACACATCTCGCACCGGAAGCGCGCCGGGCCGGCCCCACCGCTCCGCGATGGCGCCGCCCCCCGCGAGCGCCTCGATGCAGCCGTGCTGGCCGCAGCGGCACAGCGGACCCGCCGGATCCACCGAGATGTGGCCGACCTCGCCGGCCGTGCCGCGGGCTCCGCGCCAGAGCTCACCGTGCGACACGATGCCGGCCGCGATTCCGGTGCCGAGGTTGAGATAGGCCATCGAGCCTGATCCGCCGTGCAACGCGTACGCGCCGAACGCGGCAGCCTTGACGTCGTTCTCGACACGCACCGGCACGCCGAGGACCGGCTCGACGGCGGCGGCCAGATCCAGCTCGTCGACGCCGAGGTTCACCGCGTGCACGACCCGGCCCCCGCCCGGTTCGACCTGACCCGGGATGCCGATCCCGACCGAGCGGATCGCTGCGACGTCGACGCCGGCATCCGTCCCGAGCGCCCGCACCCCGTCGATGACGGTGGCGGTGACGGCCTCGGGACCCCACCCGGTGGCGAGGCGCACGCGCCCGACGATCGCTCCACCGGCGTCGACCGCGACGACATCCGTCTTGGTTCCCCCGACGTCCAGCCCGACCTTCATCGGCCGACCTCCCTGCGGGAGGCGGCTGCATCGATCTCGCGCATCAGCCCTTGACCGCCCCGGCGGACATCCCTGCCACGAGGTGGCGCTGGATGATGAGGAAGAAGATGACGACCGGCAGGGCGAACAGGACCGAGGCGGCCATCTGCCCGCCGTAGTCCGTGCCGGTCGTCGGCGACGAGAACGATACGAGCCAGATCGGCAGCGTGTACATCGTCTGCTCCTTCATGAACGTGTACGCGAGGATGTACTCGTTCCAGGCGGAGATGAAGGCGAAGATGCTGGTGGAGATCACGCCGGGCACGACGAGCGGAAACAGGATGCTCCGGAGGATCCGCCAAGTGCCGGCGCCGTCCACCATGGCGGCTTCCTCGAGCTCCACCGGAATGGTGATGAAGAATCCGCGGAGCGTCCAGATCGCGAACGGCAGCACGGCGGCGACGTAGGCGAGGATGAGCCCGAAGTACGAACCCAGCAGGCCGAGATTGTTGAAGATGAGGAACTGCGGGATCAGCAGAGCGGTACCGGGGAGCATCTGGACTGCGAGGATCAGCACCATGATCGTGCGGCGCCCGCGGAACCGGAATCGGCTCAGTGCCGCTGCTGCGAACAGGGACAGCGCGAGCGCGAAGACGACCGCGCCGACGACGACGATCACGCTGTTGCGAAGGTTGATCAGGAAGTTCGTCTGGGTGATCGCGACGACGAAGTTGTCCAGCGTCGGATTCAGCGGGAGGAAGTGCGGCGTCGAGGTCATCACCTCGGGCTGAGGCTTGAACGCCGTGTTCACCATCCAGTAGACGGGGAAGATCCAGACGATGCTGAAGACGATCGCGATGGTGTTCACCCAGACGTGCCGTTTGCGGCGCCGGCGCTGCGGAGGTGCCGCAGCGGTCTTCGCACTTGCACTCGCGCGGGTGGGCAGGGCCGAGGTGGTCATCGTGCTCACAGGTCCTCCCCCGATCGCAGCAGGCCGCGGATGTAGAACCCGCTGATGATCATGAGCATGACCGTGGTGATCACGGAGATCGCCGCGCCTGTGCCGATCTTGAAGGTGTTGAAGGCGGTCAGGTAGGTCCAGATGCCGAGTGTCGCCGTCGTGTTGTCGGGTCCGCCCTGGGTCACGAGCCAGATCTGGTTGAAGACGTTGAAGTCCCAGATGATCGAGAGGACCGTGACCAGCAGGATCGTCGGCTTGAGGTAGTTCAAGACGATGGAGAAGTAGATACGACGCTCGCTTGCCCCGTCGATTCGCGCCGCCTCGAGCATCGAGGTGTCGATCTGGGTCTGTGCTGCGTAGGTCGTCAGTGCGATGAAGGGCACGGCCTGCCAGACGACGAGCATCCAGATGCAGGACAGCGCCAGGAAGGTGTTGTTGGCCCACGAGAGGTTGGTCACATCACCGAAGATGCGCAATTGCGTGAGCATCCAGTTGACGACCCCGTACCCCGGCTGGAAGAGCCAGTTCCAGACCTGCGAGGACGCGACGTTGGGCATGCCCCACGCGAAGATGAGCACGATCGTGACGACGTACCGCATCGTGGTGGAGAGCCGCGTCATGAGTTCGGCGACGCCGACCCCGATGACGAGGCTTCCGATGACGAGCGCCGCGGTGAAGCCGATCGTCAGGATTGTCGACCACCAGAACTGCGGACTTGTGAACGTGTCGACATACTGCTTGAACCCGACGCCGTTGAATTCGCCCGTGAACAGGGTTCGCTGATTGAAGTCGGTGAACGATGTGAACACCAGGAAGACGATCGGCACCACGATGAGGGCGACGATGACGATCCCGGCCGGCGAGAACAGCCAGAGCGGCGCGTATCGCGCCTGCCTGGAATAACGGCGAGGGGGCCGTGGCCGCCGCCCGAATCGGGCGGCGGCCACTCCCTCGCCTGCGACGTTGGTCGCAGTTGAGGCGATGGTCATTTTCTCAGTGTGCTCTGACTATCGATCGATCACTGGTTCAGCGTGGAGTTGACCGTGTCATCCCACGACTTCGCCGCATCGGCGATCGACTTGCTGCCAGAGGTGACCGACTGGAAGAACTGCTTCATGCCCGGGTCCTCCAGCGAAGCCCAGTTGCCCGAGGCCGGCGTGGCCTTGGAGTTCTGAGCCGAGGTGAAGAACGCCTTCTGCAGGTCGGACAGCGTGCCGCCGTCGACGGCAGCCTTCGAGCCCTCGACGCTGTTCGGAATCCAGCCGTCGTTGCCGAACACGTAGGTGTTCTGGATGTCGGGGCTCGCAGCGATCTTCACCCACGCGCGGGCGAGGTCCTGCTGCGCGCTCTTCGTGGCGATGCCCCAGTCCGAGCCGCCCAGGTTGACGGGCTGGTTCGAGCCCGACACACCGGGCATCGGGAACGAGCCGAGGACGGCGTCCGTAAGCTTCGGGTTGTCCTTCTGCACAACGCCGATCTCCCAGCCGTTGGCGATGATCGCGCCGGCCTTGCCGTCAGCGAAGAGCTGGTCCTGGTCGGGCTTGTCGGTGTTGAGCGTCTGGCTCGCGGCCGACGAGTAGGCGTTCTGGAATTCCTTCCAGGCGGCGAGGCCCTGCTGGGCTTCGCTGCTCGAGAAGCCGGCCTCCCACTTGCCGCCGCTCTGAGTGGCGATGTCGCCGCCCGCGTCCCAGATCCACTGCATGCCGGCGTACCAGTACTGGCCGGGCAGGTAGAAGGCCGAGAAGTCGGACGCCGGGTTCTTCGCCTTGAGCTTGTCGAGGTCGGCCTTGAGCTCGTCGTACGTGGTCGGCGCGGCGGTGATGCCGGCTGCGGTCCAGACGTCCTTGTTGTACAGGACGGCGCGGGCGCCTGCGAAGGAAGGCACAGCGTAGAGCTTGCCGTCGATCGTGGCGGGGTCCGCGAGGCCGCCGAGCCACGTCTGACCCTGCGCGAGGTCATCCTTGTAGGAGGTCAGATCGGCGAGGCCGCCGCTCGAGGCGAAAGTCGCGACCTGAGTGTTGCCGAGGTCCAGCACGTCCGGCGGGGTGCTCGAGGCGAGCGCCGTCGTGATCTTCGTGGCGATGTCGGTCCACTGCTGGGTCTCGACCTTGACCTTGGCGCCGGTCTCCTTGGTGAACTCGTCGTTGATCGCCTTGAGCGTGGCATCCGAGAGGTCGCCCGTCATGGCCCAGACGGTGAGCGTCTTGCCCTTGCCGTCGACCGCTCCGCTCGACGACGGAGCGCCGCTGTTACCGGCGCTGTTGCCGGCACAGGCGCTCAGCGCCAGAGCAGCTGCGACGCCGACGGCTCCGGCAGCGACGATGCGTGAAGTGCGCAATGTGTCTCCTTGTGTTGGTGTTTTCTCTTGGGTGATGGGCCGGGTGACCCATCCGGGGGAGGGGGGCCGTTACGACACCCCGAGTTGTCCCGACAGGACCATGACGGCCGCGCCGCGCAGGACGATGTCCTGGCCTTGCTCCGTCATCCGCACCCGGACGCCCTCGTATGACTGGGCGAGCGTCCGATTGCGGAGGGTCTCGACGGTCGCTTGCGCGAGTGGTCCGTCGAGAAGTTCAGGGGGACCGGCGAGCACGATCTCCGAGAGGTCGAGGACACCGACGACGGGCGCCAGCGCGATGCCCAGGCGCTCCCCTGCGTCGCGGAGGATCCCCTCGCGGACATCGACGGAGGATACGTCGTCGTCGCTGTCAATCGCAGCCGCGCTCAGGCGCGCGGTCAGCGCCGGCACCGAGAGCCAGGCCTCGAGGCATCCGACCTTGCCGCACACGCAGAGGGGTCCGCCGTCCGTGCCGACGGTCACGTGCCCGATCTCGCCGGCCGCGTGACGGCTGCCGGACATCGGCTGACCCCCGGCGAGCAGACCCGAGCCGACACCGCGGCCGACCTTCACGAGCAGCACATCATCGCCCGCGCCGCCGAAGGTGTATTCGGCGAGCACGGCGGCGTTGGCGTCGTTTGCGACGAGGACGGGCAGGTTGAGCGCCTTCTGAAGGGCACCCTCGAGGTCGAATCCCGCCCATCCGAAATGCGGGGCGGTGAGGATGACGCCGTGCTCGTCCACGACACCCGGCGTGCCGACGCCGATTCCGAGGACCGGAGCGTGGGACTCGGCGACGAGTTCCCGTGCCAGTTCGACGACCGTCGCGACGACGTCGTCCGCAGCCGGAAGCGCGACCTCGCGACGTACGACGATGTCGCCGTCGAGCGTCAGCACGGCGCCGATGAACGAGTCGCTTTCGGAAAGGTCGATCCCGACGATCCGATGGCCGTCACGGTCCAGGTCCAGCAGGATCGCGGGCTTGCCCGGACCGGATGCCTCGCGCACGCCCTTCTCGACGACGAATCCGTCCGCGATCAGCTCGGCGACGAGATCCGAGATCGTGACACGGGTGAGGCCGGTCTCGCGGGAGAGATCCGCGCGACTCATGGCGCCCTGGTGGAACAGGGTCTGCAGCACGAGCGAGCGGTTATGACCGCGCGCGTGCTCGGGGAGCACCTTCGCTCCCTGGCGCAACGAGCGCCCGGGACCGAACGAGTGACCGTTCCCGGTTCCTGAAGAGTGCGACGGCTCGAGAGTGGAAGAGCCGCGTTGCACTTCCGATGCAGACATGTTTGTTAGTAGACCTTACGAACAAACATCGCGCAAGTGTGCCGAGCGATTTGAACGGCGTATTTACAAAACCGTTACATTCGCCCAGCGACATGTCGGGCCGGTCTGCGTGCGACGCCCACGTCGCTGATGCGTAAGCGTAGTCCGCTGTCGATTACCATTGAGGGCACAGGTGTATCAGCCGGGGGGTGTTGGCGTGACGGATCTGGCGACGAAACCGGGCGCCTCCGACGAGGAGTCGCCAGACGACGCCGTCGACGGTGGCGACGCAGAACTCGACCACTCCAGCGGAGCCGCCTCCGAGGATGGCGGGCCGGAGGACGACACGGCGCATACCGCGGACGACCCTGCAGCGGACGGTGCATCGGCCACGACCGAGGTCATCGAGCCCGACGCGACCATTCCGCACGAGGATGCTCGCGCTGTCGCGGCCGCCGACGCATCCACGGAGAGCGCCGCGGGACCACCCGCAGACGCCGCCCTTTACGCATGGGCGCCCACCGAACCCGCTCGCCGCAGGCGCCGGACGCCGCTGTGGATCGGTCTCGCCGCAGGTGTGGCCCTCGTCGGCTTGGTCGCATCATCGCTCGTCCTCATCGCACCGGGCACCTCGGTCGCGGGCGTGGGGGTCGGCGGCCTCACTCAGGGCGGAGCCGCCGGCGCGCTGCAGCAGAGACTCGATGACACCACGATCGTCCTCGCCGGAGACGGCGGCGACGCCGTCGTGACAGGCGCCGACCTCGGCGCTTCCGTGGATGCGCGGGCCCTTGCCGAGGACGCCTTCGCAGAGCATCCGATGTGGAATCCGACGCAGTGGTTCCCGGCATCCATCGACGCACCGGTGCACATCGACCCGGCGACTGCCGACGCCGCGCTGAGAAAGGCCGCACCCGGTCTGTACGCGGATCCCGTCGACGCGTCGCTCGCGTACGACGCGGCGACCGCGAAGTATGTGACGACGGCTGCCAAACCGGGTCAGGGCATCGACGTCGACGCCGTGCGCGCCGCTCTGCAGAATGCCTACGACTCCGGCAAGACCCGGGTCACCTTCACCCCCGCCGTCTCGCCCATCGCGCCGACGACCACCACCGAGACGGCCGCCGCCACCGCGAAGAGCCTCAACAACATCCTCGGCACCGCCGGCTTCTATGTCGGCGAGGAACGCACGGTCCCGGTCGACCGCGCGACGGTGGCATCGTGGCTGACGGTCACGCACCAACCCGACGGCACGTTCACGACCACCGCCGACAAGGCCGCCATCCAGAAGCTCGTCGAGACGCTTCCCAAGGCGATCAACCGCGACGTGGTGAACGCGACCGTGATCACGAATTCGGCGGGCCGCGTGCTCCGGCAGGTCACCGCCGGGGTTGCGGGACGCACACTGGGCGACACCCGCTCGATCGCCGCCGACTACGCCGCACAGCTCGCCCGCGGCAAAGGCGTCTACGTGCTTCCCGTCACCGTGAACGCCTTCACGACGACCTCCCTCGCCCGCCGCATCGAGGTCAACATCAGCCAGCAGCACGCGTACCTCTTCGAGAACGGAAGGGTGGTGTACTCGTACCCGATCTCGTCGGGGCTGCCGGGGCATGACACCAACCTGGGGCATTTCCACATCTACTCCAAGGTCAAGAGCCAGAACATGGGCAACCCGGACCTCACGAAGGCTCCGAACTACTACACCAAGAACGTGCCGAACATCTCCTACTTCGACGGCGATGAAGCCCTGCACGGTGCGTGGTGGCACCACAACTTCGGTCACCGGATGAGCCACGGCTGCGTGAACATGCCCCTCGATGCCGCGGCGCTCGTCTACACGTGGGCTCCGATCGGCACCGAGGTCTGGGTGCACCTCTGAGTCTCGCCCGCTGCGACGCGAGGCCCGCCCGCAACGCACTACCCTGACTGGGTGCCACGCTTCGATCTGAGCCTTTCCGAGTTGCAGTCGTACCGTCCCGACATCCGCGAGCCGGCCGATTTCGACGGGTTCTGGGCCCGGACGGTCAGCGCTGCGCGCGAGTTCCGAGACGAGGTGGTCGTCATCCCCGTGGATTCCGCGCTGCGTCAGATCGACGTGTTCGACGTGACGTTCCCGGGCTTCGGCGGCGATCCCGTCAAGGCGTGGCTGTGGGCGCCCCGGGGTGCCTCAGAGGCGCTCCCCACTGTCGTGGAGTTCAACGGCTACGGCGGCGGGCGAGGTCTGCCGCACGAGCGGCTCACGTGGGCCGCCGCAGGATATGCGCACCTGTTCATGGACACCCGCGGTCAGGGCGCGGTGTGGGGTTCCGGCGGCGAGACGCCTGATCCGCACGGGTCGGGTCCCGCGGCACCGGGGTTCATGACGCGCGGCATCGACTCCCCCGCGGACTACTACTACCGCCGCGTGTTCACCGACGGCGTCCGTGCCGTCGACGCGGTGCGCTCTCTCGATCTCGTCGATCCCTCGAGAGTGGCCGTCGCCGGTGGCAGCCAGGGCGGTGGCATCGCGATCGCCGTCGGAGGACTGGCGGATGACCTCGTCGCCGTCATGCCCGACGTGCCCTTCCTGTGCCACTTCGAACGCGCCATCGGAATGACCGGACGCGACCCCTATCAGGAAGTCGTGCGGTACCTGCAGGTGAACCGAGGCGCGCGGGAGCGCGTGTTCTCGACCCTGTCGTACTTCGACGGCGCGAACTTCGCCTCACGCATCACCGCCCCGACGCTCTTCTCGGTCGCGCTGCAGGACGAGACATGCCCGCCATCCACCGTCTACGCCGCGTACAACCGCGTGCCCGTCTCCGACAAGCGCATCGAGGTCTACGACTTCAACGACCATGAGGGCGGCGGCGGCTATCAGTGGCCGGTCCAGGCGAGCTTCCTGAGCCGTCTCGTGTCGCCGCCCACGTCATCGCGTCGCACCCGCACGCCGCGCTGACGCCCCAGGCTTTCGAGCGCCGCGTGCGTACGCTGGGAGGGCGGGCCACGAGATCAGCCTGTCCCCCGCATCAGACAAGGAGACCACGTGACGGATGCGGCATCGGGACGGGTCGTCGCGATCGACGCCGGCCAGACCGGCATGAAGGTGCGGGTGCACCATGACGGCCGCAGCGAGGACATCGTGTTCGCCGGCATCGGGACGCACGAACCGCTGCTGCCGCAGCTCGCCGAAGTCGTCCGCGCCGCGATCACGCGGACGGCGGCGAACCCCGACGTCGTCACGGCGGGCGTCTCGGGGCTCACCGACCGTGACAGCGATCCGGCCGCCCTGCTCGCGCTGCTGCAGGACACCGGCATCCACCATGCGGTTCTCGCGCATGACTCGACGACGTCGTTCCTGGGAGCGCTCGGCGACGCGCGCGGTGCCGTCGTCGCGTCCGGCACGGGTGTGGTCACCCTCGCGGTGGGCCGAGAATCGACCGCTCGTGTGGACGGCTGGGGATACATCATGGGGGATGCCGGCAGCGGCTACTGGATCGGACGCGAAGCGCTCGACGCGGTCATGCGGGCGTACGACGGCCGTGGGCCGCGGACGGCGCTCAGCGCGCCCGTCCAGGAGCGCTGGCCCGACCTGTCTCATGCCTACATCGCACTGCAGGCCGCCGAGGATCGGGTGAGCATCGTCGCCTCGTTCGCCGCCCACGTCGCCCGATGCGCCGACGAGGACGACCCGGTCGCCGTCGACATAACGGATGCCGCCGGGCAGCAGCTCGCGCACAGCGTGATGACCGCGCTGCGACAGATCGCACATGCCGACGACGAAGGGTTCGCGGTGTGCGCGCTCGGCGGCGTGTTCCGCTCCCGGCGGCTGCGAAACGCGTTCACCGCAGCACTTCCCGAAACCGTCGGTCGAGCGAGGCTCACGCTGGCAGATCCGCGCGGCGAAGGGATCGACGGCGCCATCGCCCTCGCCGACCTCGCGCCGGGGCATCCGCTCGCCTCTGCGGTGCGACGCGCGAGCGCCGCACGCTAGTCCCGCGACCGCATCCGCGGACGAGGAGGTGACGGATGTCGCGGCATCCGTCACCCCGTTCGGTCAGCGCAGGTCGTCGATGACCTCGTTGAAGGTCTTCGACGGCCGCATCACGCCCGCGACGAGAAGTTCGTCGGGGTGGTAGTACCCGCCGATGTCGACGGGCGAGCCCTGCACGGCCAGGAGCTCGTCGACGATCGTCTGCTCCTTCGAGGTGAGCGCGTCGGCGATCGGCCCGAAGACCTGGGCGAGCTCGGGATCCGCCTGCTGCGCAGCCAGTTCCCGCACCCAGTAGAGCGCGAGGTAGAAGTGGCTGCCGCGATTGTCGATCGTGCCGAGCGCGCGTCCGGGTGACTTGTCGTTCTCGAGGAATGTGCCGGTGGCGGCATCCAGTGTGTCCGCGAGGATCTGCGCGCGGACGTTCCCTGTGAAGTCCGCGAGGTGCTCGAGCGACGCGGCGAGTGCGAAGAACTCGCCGAGGGAGTCCCAGCGCAGGTAGTTCTCGGCAAGGAGCTGCTGGACGTGCTTGGGGGCGGAGCCGCCCGCGCCCGTCTCGAACAGGCCGCCGCCGGCGAGGAGCGGGACGATCGAGAGCATCTTGGCACTCGTGCCGACCTCGAGGATCGGGAAGAGGTCGGTCAGGTAGTCGCGCAGCACGTTGCCGGTGACCGAGATGGTGTCCTCTCCCCTGCGCAGGCGGTCCAGCGCGTACTGGGTGGCCGCCGCAGGCGGGAGGATCTCGATCGTCAGGCCGGCGGTGTCATGATCGGCCAGGTACTCGTCCACCTTCGCGATCAGTGCGGCGTCGTGCGATCGGGCGGCGTCCAGCCAGAACACGGCGGGGGTGGCGCTGGCACGTGCACGGGTGACGGCGAGCTTCACCCAGTCGCGCACGGCGATGTCCTTGGTCTGCGTCGCGCGCCAGATGTCCCCCGGCTCGACGTCGTGCTCGAGCACGACATCCCCTGCCCCGTTCACGACCTGCATGACACCGGCCGCCGCGATCTCGAACGTCTTGTCGTGGCTGCCGTACTCCTCGGCGGCCTGGGCCATCAGGCCGACGTTGGGCACGGTCCCCATCGTCGCGGGATCGAGCGGTCCATGTGCGATCACATCGTCGATCACGGTCTGGTACACGCTGGCGTAGGAGGAGTCGGGGATGACGGCGAGCGTATCGTCCTCGCCACCGTCGACGCCCCAGAGCTTGCCGCCGTTTCGGATCAGCGCCGGCATGGAGGCATCCACGATGACGTCGGAGGGGACGTGCAGGTTCGTGAGGCCCTTGTCCGAGTTCGTGTAAGACAGTCGCGGCCCGCGCGCCAGGTCCGCGGTGATCGCGGTGGCGATCGCATCGCCGCCCTCCACCGACGGCAGACCGGCGAGGATCGCGCCGAGGCCGTCGTTGGGCGTGAGCCCCGCTTCAGCGATCTTGTCGCCGTACGCGTCGAAGACGTCGGCGAAATAGGCCTTGACGACGTGACCGAAGATGATCGGGTCGCTGACCTTCATCATCGTGGCCTTGAGGTGCACCGAGTACAGGACGTCGTCGGTCGCCGCCTCACGCAGGGTCTCGGCGAGGAACGCGTCGAGCGCCTTGGCGGAGAGGAACGTGGCATCCACGATCTCACCGGGCAGGACCTTGAGCCCCGTCTTGAGCGTGGTGACTGTGCCGTCGGCGGCGACGTGCTGGATCGTGAGCACATCGTCGCCCGGCGAGACCCAGGACTTCTCGTTCAACTTGAAGTCGTCGTGGCCGAGCGTGGCGACCCGGGTCTTCGAGCCCTCGGGGAAGGCCTTGTTGCGGTGCGGATGCTTGCGCGCGTAGTTCTTCACGGACAGCGGTGCGCGGCGGTCGCTGTTGCCTTCGCGCAGCACCGGGTTGACCGCGGAGCCCTTGATGCGGTCGAAGCGCGCCCGGACGTCCTTGTCTTCGAGGGTCTCCGCCTCGTCGGGGTAGTCGGGGATGTCGAATCCCTGGCTCTGCAGTTCCGCGATGGCCGCCTTCAGCTGAGGGATCGACGCGGAGATGTTGGGCAGCTTGATGATGTTCGCCTCGGGCAGCGTCGCGAGTCCGCCGAGTTCGGCCAGCGCGTCGCCGACCTGCTGCTCGGGCGTGAGCTTCTGCGGGAACGCTGCCAGCACGCGTCCCGCGAGCGAGATGTCGCGGGTCTCGACATCCACCCCCGCCTGCCCTGTCACGGCTTGCACGATCGGGAGGAACGAAGCGGTCGCCAGCGCCGGAGCCTCGTCGGTGTGGGTGTAGATGATGGTCGAGTCGGTCACCGGTTCTGCTTTCGTTGGGGGCGTGTTTTCAGCCTATCGCACGGGCGAAAGTCTCTTGACGTCAAGATATCTCGCCAGGTGAATTCCTTATTAGAGCGGATTCTCGGGCGGGCGAGATCCGGCTCATCCGACTAACGTTGCCTCATGGGTGAGCTCCGACTGGTCGAACTGTCCGCCTCGACGATCGTGGCGGTCAACAACATGTCGCTCAAGCCCGGGCAGGAGCAGTATCTGGCGCCCGTGAGCTACGGCATCGCCGCGACTGTGGTCAATCCGCAGACGACGTGGCAGCGCGTCGTGGTGGACGGCGACGAGGTCGTCGGATTCGTGAGTGCGAACTTCGACCCCGATGAGCCGCAGGAGCACTTCCAGTCCGTGCTGTGGCGCATCAACGTCGACGCCGACGACCAGGGTCGGGGTGTGGGCCGATTCGCGGTCGCCCAGCTGCTCGAAGAGGCCCGCCGACGCGAGATGCACCGGGTCAACGTGATCTATGAGGCCGGAGAGGGCGGCCCCGAGCTCTTCTTCGAGCGCGTCGGGTTCACGCCCGTGGGCGAGACGGAGTACGGCGAGGTCATCGCCGAGATCCGGCTGTAGCGACGCGTTGGGCGCCGCGCGGCGGCGCGGCTGGGTAGTGGCGTGGTTGCGGGGCCCGGGCCGGCCCCCGGGCTCCGAAGATCGGGAATCGGGCCGCATCTCGGTGTGTGAGTGCGGAGAAGTTCCGATTTGAGGCGGGTTCCCCGAACTTCGGAGTGCGGTCGGCGTGCTTTTCGAGGGACACGCCTCCTCCCCACCTCCGCTGAACCGTGGAGTGCACACCACTGCGACCCCCCGGACCGCACGATGCCCGTGGACGCTTCAGCATCTCGTCATGGAACTGCATGAGTGGATCGACGAGAACGGCGGCATCGCGCACCGGCGAGCGGCCGACGAGGCGGGATTCGCGCTCCGAACCCGTCGAGCGGCCGTCCGGGATGGGTTGGTCGAGCGGATTCGTCACAACTGGCTGGCGACCGCTTCGGCTCCGGCGGATCTCCGAACCGCCGCGGAGAACTCCGGCCGGCTCGCGTGCGTGTCGGCCGCACGACGGCGGGGGTGGTGGATGCCTGAGGACATCGACGAGCGGATCCACCTGCGACTGGATCCGAATGGCGCCTCGGCCGACAAGGCCGTATTGGCTCACTGGACCCGAGAGCTCGCCCCTGCCCCCGGCTACGGGCTCGTCGAGTCAGTTGAGGACGCGCTCGCCCACATCGCCGTATGCCTGACGTCCGAGAATGCCCGCGTCGTGTGGGAGTCGGCGATACGTGTCGAAGGGCTGTCACTTGAAGCGCTTCGCCGAGTCCCCTGGCCCACGCGCGCCGCCGCGGCCTGTGCAGGCGCCGCGTCAGGGCTGTCGGACTCGGGCTTGGAGACCATCTTCGTGGTGAAGCTGGAGGGGTGGGATGTCGGCATCCGCCAGCAGGTCGTCATCGCCGGCAGGCGCGTGGATCTGCTCGTAGGCGATCGGCTCGTCGTTCAGATCGACGGATACGCGCACCACTCCTCGTCGCAGCAGCGGACGAAGGATGTCGCCCTGGACGCTGAGCTCGTCCTTCGCGGCTACACGGTGCTGCGCTTCACTTACGCACAGGTCATCCACGACTGGGACTCGGTCGAGCGAACGATGGCGCGAGCCATCGCAGCGGGGTTTCACCGTGCCGCCTAGGCTCCGAGTTTCGGGAATGTCGCAGTTTCCCGGCCGTTCGCAGGCTCGCGGTTCCGAAGACCGGCTCGATCTCCGAAGTTCGGACCCTGCCCAGCGCGGCGACCACCCCCGACCCCGACGCGGGATGCCCCGGTCCTCCGCATCCGCGGGGGCCGAGGCATCCGTCCATCGAACCCGTCTCAGACCAGCGACTCGCGCCACGCGGCGTGGAGCTTTGCGAACCGACCCTCACCACCGATCAGGTTCTCGGGAGAGTCGTCCTCGATGATGCGGCCGTGCTCCATGACGAGCACCCGGTCGGCGATCGCGACCGTCGACAGGCGGTGCGCGATGATGATCGCGGTGCGGTCGGCGAGCAGGGTCTGCAGCGCGTCCTGGATCATCCGCTCGCTCGGGATGTCGAGCGACGCCGTGGCCTCGTCGAGGATCAGCACCGACGGATTCGCCAGGAACGCGCGCGCGAACGAGATGAGCTGCCGTTGACCCGCCGAGACGCGGCCACCGCGCTTGTTGACGTCGGTGTCGTAGCCGTCCGGGAGCTTGTCGATGAAGACATCCGCCCCCACCGCCCGTGCCGCAGCCTGGATCTCGTCGAGCGTCGCGTCCGGCTTGCCGAGCGCGATGTTGTCGGCGACCGTGCCGCTGAAGAGGTACGCCTCCTGGGTGACCATGACGATCGCACGCCGCAGGTCCTTCGGGTGCAGGTTCCGCAGATCCACGCCGTCCAGCGTCACCGCGCCCCGTGTCGGGTCGTAGAAGCGCGAGACCAGCTTGGCGAGCGTCGACTTTCCGGCGCCCGTCGTGCCCACGAGAGCCAGCGTCTCGCCGGCAGGGATGTCGAGCGAGAAGTCGGGCAGGATCACCCGGTCCCTGGCGTAGCCGAACTCGACATCCTCGAAGCGGATGTGCCCGCGGGCGTGCCACAGGTCCACCGGCTTCGCCGGATCGGGAACCGTGGGCTGCTCCTCGAGCACGCCCGACACCTTCTCGAGCGCAGCCGTCGCGGACTGGTAGGAGTTCAGGAAGAACGCGACCTCCTGCAGCGGCGCGAAGAAGTTGCGCACGTACAGGACCGCGGCGGTGAGGACACCGAGCGCGAGCGCGCCGTCCATGACCCGGATGCCGCCCCACAGCAGCACGAGCGCCACGGTGACCGACGCCACAGCCATGAGCCCGGGCTCGAAGGTTCCGAAGAGCCTGATCGAGCGCATGTTCACGTCGCGGTAGTCGCTGGACAGCTCGCCGAACTCGTCGTCGTTGCGCACCTCCTTGCGGAAGGCCTTGACGGCCCGCATCCCGGTCATCGTCTCGACGAACTTGACGATCACCTTCGCGCTGATCACCCGCGACTCGCGGTACACGACCTGAGACCGCGTGTAGAACCAGCGCATCAGGAAGTAGAGCGGGATGCCCATGACCATCAGCACGACGCCGGACTGCCAGTCGAGCAGCACCAGCGCGATCAGCGTGAAACCGCCGTACAGCAACCCCGACACGAGCTCGTTGAGGCCCCCGTCGAGCAGCTCGCGGATCGAGTCGAGGTCGCTCGTCTGGCGCGAGATGATCCGGCCCGACGTGTAGGACTCGTGGAATTCGAGGCTCAGGCGCTGGGTGTGCAGGAAGATCCGCTTGCGCAGATCCAGCATGATCGCCTGCGTGAGCCGTGCGGCCACGACCACGTACCACCCGATTAGGGCGGCGCCGCCGAAGCCGGCGACGAGATAGACCGAGACGACGCCGATCGTCGGCATCCAGTTCAGCTCGTCGATCACCGCCGGAAGTGCCTTGTCGATCCCGAAGGCGATCAGCGCGGGACCTGCCACCCGCAGGGCTGTCGAGACGATCAGGACCACGGCGGCGAGCACGAGCTGCCACTTCAGCGGGCTGACGAGCGTGCCGAGCAGGTGCAGCGACCTGCGGCGGATCGCCTGGCTCTCTTCGCGCGAGTAGTCGGAGCGGTCTTCGCCGCTCGTCCCGGTGACGGTCGTGGTGCTCACAGGTTCACCTCCCTCTCCCGCAGGCGGGCTTCTTCGACCTCGAGACTCGAGATCACATGTCGGTAGTGATCGCTTTCGCGCAGCAGCTCGGAATGACGCCCGACGGCGGTGATGCGGCCGTCTTCGAGGAGGGCCACCCGATCCGCGAGCATGACAGTGGACGGACGGTGCGCGACGACGAGCGCCGTCGTCTCGGACAGCACCTCGCGCAGCGCGTCCTCGACGAGGGCCTCGGTGTCGACGTCGAGCGCCGACAGCGGGTCATCGAGTACGAGCACCGACGGGCGTGCGGCAACAGCGCGAGCGAGGGCGAGGCGCTGACGCTGGCCACCCGAGAGGCTCAGGCCCTCTTCGCCGATGATCGTATCGACGCCGTCGGGGAGGTCGTCGACGAATCCGGCCTGTGCGACCTCGAGCGCTTCGCGCAGCACGGCCTCGGCCTCGGGACCGCCGGGCTCGAGATCCTCGCGCCCGAGCAGCACGTTGTCGCGGACGCTCTGCGAGAACAGCGTGGCGTCCTCGAACGCCATCCCGACGTGGCGGCGCAGGTCGGTCAGCTCCATGTCGCGCACGTCGACCCCGTCGACGGTCACCCGGCCTCCCGTCACGTCGTACAGCCGGGACGGCAGCGTCGTGAGCGTCGTCTTGCCCGAGCCGGTGAGGCCGACGAGCGCCATCGTCTCACCAGGCTGCAGCACGAGGTCGATGCCGTCGAGCAGATCCGGTTCGTGTGCCGAGGCATCCTGATACCGGAAGTGCACCCCTTCGAACGCCAGTTCGCCGCGCGGGCGGGCGATCGTCGACGGGCTCTCGGGATCCACGATCGTGTTCTCTTCGTCGAACACCTCGAAGATGCGGTCCGTCGCGGTGCGGGCGTCGAGCAGGAACGAGAAGAGGAACCCGATCGATTCCATCGGCCAGCGCAGCACCGTGGCCATCGCGAAGAACGCGATGAGTTCGGGCACCTGCAGCTGACCGAGCTGCACCAGCACGATGCCAGCGCCCAGGCACAGCGCGAACGCGATGTCGGGCAGCAGCACGAGCCAGAACCAGATCCAGCCGGTTGCGGCGGCCTTGCGCAGCTCGGTCTGGCGGAGGGTCTCGGCCTGGCGCGTGAACTTCTCGAGGGCGTGCTTGCCACGCCCGAAGGCCTTCAGGACGCGGATGCCGTGCACACTCTCTTCGACAGACGTCGCGAGATCCCCGGCCTGATCCTGGCTCTTCCTTGCGAGCGACCCGTAGGTCTTCTCGAAGCGGTAGCCCGAATACCACAACGGTGCCGCACTCAGGACGAAGATCGTCCCCAGCAGCCAATGCCAACGGAACAGGATGATCGACCCGACGAAGATCGTGATCATGTTGACGACGAGCAGCACGATTCCGAACGCCATCCAGCGCCGGATCAGGCTGATGTCCTGCATCATGCGGCTGAGCAGCTGCCCCGACTGCCACCGGTCGTGGAACGCGACGGGCAGGCGCTGCAGACGTGAGAAGAAGCCCACCCGGAGGTCGTACTCGACCTTCGTCGCAGGAGCGAGGACGAACCAGCGTCGCGCCCACACCATGAGCGCCTCGAGGAGGCCCAGCACGAGGATCGCCACCGATCCCCAGACCAGCTGAGCGGGGTCGCCCGACGCGATCGGTCCTGCGACGACCGCCTCGAGCACGAGCGGGATGCTGAGCGCGAGCAGGCTCGCGATGAGCGCGCTGATCGCGCCGAGGGTGAGGCGCGGGAGCACTGGCCGGGCGAAGGGCAGCAGCCTCGCCAGCGCGCGAGGAGTGGACAATTCGGACCGTGGTGGTTCGGCGGTGAGGGTCATGATCCTTGTGGGGGTACTTGAGGGTCCTGGTGGGGACGGTGGAGCGGAGGCCCGGAGCGGGCGGAGGCGCGCGACGCGCGACGGAGCGGATCCTTCTGAAGGGAGGGAACGCTCCGTGACGCGGCGGTATGCCGGACGGCGGATGCCGAGGTTTACGCGGAGCGGCTACCCCTCGATGCGAGGCCGCGGGAGTCCGGTGACACCGAGGACGAACCCGGTCTTCGCAATGGCGACCTGGTACATGGCATCCTCCTGAGGTGTGATCGGACGAAGCTGTGCGCAAGCGCGACAGCCCTCCAGATTAGCCCTGAGAGTCGGCTGAATGCAAACTGCTTTTCGACGCCTCGGACCCGACCGCAGTGGAGCAGTCGGGTCCGAGGCGTCCAAGCCGAAGGCTACGCGGCGGCCTCGCGGGCGAGAAGGCTGCGCTTGACGTCGAGCCCCCAGGCGAATCCACCGAGCGAGCCGTCCGAGCGAAGCACCCGGTGGCAGGGAACGAACAGGGCGGGCGCGTTTCGCGCGCAGATGGATGCCGCGGCCCGCACCGCGCTCGGCTGTCCGAGTGTCGCCGCGAACTCGGCGTAGGAGAGCGGGTGGCCCGGCGTGATGTGGCGGAGCGCCGCCCATCCCGCGCTCTGCATGGGCGTGCCGTCCTGCACGACCTCGACGGTGTCGATCGCCGTCAGGTCGCCGGCGTAGAACGCGAGGGCCGACGCCCCGGCAGCCGTCTTGCCTTCCGCGACGTCCGCGGGCCGCAGCCGGGGGTGGATGCGGGCCAGCGCGGCGTCCGGATCGGCGGTCCAGCCCGAAGCCAGCACGCGGCCGCCCTCGTCGGCGACGATCGTGAAGGCGCCGTCCGGGGTGTCGATGGTCTGGATGGTCGCGGTCATGTCAGGTTCTCCTTCGGAGTGTGGGTCTTCACTCCGCCTGCGAGGGCGGGTGTTCGCTGGGGTCGGCCGAGTTCGCGAAGGGCACCGCGGGCGGCGCGGCTGCGGGGCGCAGGCGCCGCGCGGGGATGCACCGCCCGCCAGAGGTGCGCCGTGAGGTATGAGCGCCACGGCGCGGTGCGTGTCGCCCACTCGGTCAGCGACGCGGAATCGGACGGGATGCCGGCTGCCGCCGCGCCTGCGCGAACGGCGACGTCACCGGGGAGGACCACGTCGGGGTCTCCCGTCACGCGCATCCGCACGTAGTCCGCTGTCCACGGCCCGATTCCGGGCATGGCGAGCAGCGCCGCGCGCTGCTCAGTGCCGTCGTCCCCGGCGCCGAGCCGGAGGGATCCGTCCGCGAGCGCGGTCGCCACCCCGATCAACGCGGTCGTGCGCGCCGCGGGTCCGCGCAGCACTTCGTGACCGCGCTCGGCGATCGACGCCATCGTCGGGAACAGCAGGTGCGCCCCTTCGAACCCGTCGACGCGCTCACCGAGAGCGTCCGCGAGCACGGTCAGGGCCCTCCGGGCCGCGGACACCGTGATCTGCTGCCCCACCATGGCCCGTACCAGCATCTCGTGAGGATCGGCGGCGCCGGGCACGCGGATGCCGGGAACTCCGGCGACGAGCGGAACGAGTGGCGCATGGCGCGAAAGTGCGTCGTCGACGGCGATCGGGTCCGCGTCGAGATCGAACAGGCGCCGAGCACGGGTCACGAGGGTCGACAGGTCGCCGAGGTGCGTGATGCGGGCTCTCAGCCGCAGACGGCCCATTTCGTCGAGCCGGATCTCGAACCACGCGGGGCCGCCCTCGAGCCGAAGCGTGCGCGCGAATGCCGTGGGGGCGGCCCTCTCGACCCCGGGCACGGCTCGTGCGCCCATCCATGCGAACAGCCCGGCGGCGTCGAGGGGTCCGCGATGGGGCAGCACGAGATCGATGGCGCCTACGGGCTGCGGGGCGGCTTCGCCGGCTCGACCGGCGCGCCGCCGTCGCGCCCGCAGCTCGAGGGGCGGCATCCCGAACACCTCGCGGATCGTCTCGTTGAACTGGCGCACGCTCGCGAATCCGGCTGAGAACGCGACATCCGCCGCCGGCAGCTCGGTGCCGACGAGCAGCATCCGCGCGGTGTGCGCGCGATGCGCGCGACTGAGGGCCAGCGGGCCAGCGCCGAGCTCGGTCGTGAGCAGGCGCGTGAGATGCCGCGGTGAATAGCCGAGACGCGCGGCAAGGCCTGGAACCCCTTCGCGCTCGACGACGCCGTCGGCGATGAGGCGCATCGCCCGGCCTGCCGTGTCACCGCGCAGGTTCCACTCCGGCGAGCCCGGTGCGGCCTCGGGCAGGCATCGCTTGCAGGCGCGGTACCCCGCCTCGTGCGCCGCCGCCGAGGTCGCGTAGAACGTGACGTTCGAGGGCTTCGGCGTGCGTGCGGGGCAGCTCGGCCGGCAGTAGATCCCGGTGGAGCGCACCGCGGTGACGAACTGCCCGTCGAAGCGGGTATCGCGCGATTCGATCACGCGATAGCGCTCGTCGAAGCTCAATCCTGGACTGCTCATGCCCCTAGCCTGACACGGCTCCAGGACATCGGCTGGCGGAAATCGGACACGGCGGCGTGACCTCGTCGGACAGCGACTTCCGCCGTCGCCGTCAGTGGAAGAAGTGCCGCTCCCCCGTGAAGAACATAGTGACGCCCGCTTCCTGCGCCGCGTCGATGACCTCCTGATCGCGCACCGACCCGCCGGGCTGGACGATCGCGCGAATGCCCGCGTCGATCAGGACCTGGGGGCCGTCGGCGAAGGGGAAGAACGCATCGGATGCCGCGGCGGATCCGGCTGCGCGGCTGCCGGCGCGCTCGACAGCGAGGCGGCAGGAGTCGACGCGATTGACCTGACCCATCCCGATCCCGACGGTCGCCGACGCCTGCGCGAGCACGATCGCGTTGGATTTCACCGCGCGGCACGCCTTCCACGCGAAGATCAGATTTGTCATCTCGTCGTCCGTGGGGCGCTCCCCCGAGACGAGCCGCCAATCCCGGGCGACGGATTCGATGTCTTCGGGGAACCGGTCCGCGTCCTGCAGCAGGAGACCGCCCGAGACGAGGCGCACGTCCATGCGCTCCTGCTGCCAGTCGGCGGGAAGCTTGAGGACGCGCAGATTCTTCTTCAGCTGGAAGACGGCGAGGGCCTCGGGCTCGAAGTCCGGCGCGACGATGACCTCGGTGAAGATGTCGCGCAGGTTCTCGGCCATCTTGAGCGTGATCGTGCGGTTCGCGGCGATGACGCCCCCGAACGCCGAGACGGGGTCGCACTCGTGCGCGCGCAGGTGGGCGCTGGCGATGGGATCCAGCGCGTTGGGCGCGGCGACGGCGATGCCGCACGGATTCGCGTGCTTGATGATCGCCACGGCGGGCTTGACCATGTCGAACGCGGCGCGCAGCGCGGCATCGGCATCCACGTAGTTGTTGTAGCTCATCTCCTTGCCCTGCACCTGCGTCGCCTGGGCGATGCCGTGACCGCCGACGCGCGAGTAGATCGCGGCCCGCTGGTGGGAGTTCTCGCCGTAGCGCAGTGTCGTGAGGCGCTCGGCCGTGATCGTGAGGTGCTGGGGCAGGTCGACCCCGCCCAGGGTCTGCTCGGCGAACCAGGTCGCGACGGCCCTGTCGTACTCGCAGGTATGCGCGAAGGCGCGCGCCGCCAGCTCGCGTCGCTGGGTCAGCGTCGTACCACCTTCGCCGAGCGCCTGGATGATCGACGGGTAGGACTCGGGCGAGACCACGATCGCGACGTTCGAGAAGTTCTTCGCCGCCGCTCGCACCATGGCCGGCCCCCCGATGTCGATCTGCTCGACCACGTCGTCGCCCTGTGCGCCGGAGCGCACCGTCTCGACGAACGGATACAGGTTCACGACGACGAGCTCGAACGGCTCGATGCCGAGCTCGGCCAGCTGCTGCACGTGGTCCTCGAGGCGCAGGTCGGCCAGGAGTCCCGCGTGCACTCCCGGGTGCAGCGTCTTCACGCGACCGCCGAGCGACTCGGGAAAGCCGGTCACGGCAGCGACATCGGTGACCGAGAAGCCGGCATCCCGGATCGTCGCGGCCGTGGATCCGGTCGACACGATCTCGACGTCGGACGCGGCGAGAGCCTCGGCGAGCCGCAGCAGATCGGACTTGTCGCTCACCGAGACGAGCGCACGGCGGATCGGGATGAGGTCGCGGTGACGGTAAAGGGCGGGATCGTGGCTCGGGCCGGCCATGGAGGCTCCTCGAAGGGTGGGGGATGGAGTCAGGCGGGCGACGCGGCGACGGCGGCGAGGTCCAGCTCGCCGGTGGCGACGCGGCGAACGACGTCGATCAGCAGGCGGCGCTCGACGGGCTTGATGCGATCGTGCAGCGAGTGCTCGTCGTCGCCGCGAAGGACGGGGACGCGCTCCTGCGCGAGGATCGGACCGCTGTCGACGCCATTGTCGACGATGATCACGCTCGCGCCGGTCTGCGACACGCCGGCTTCGAGCGCATCGCGCACGCCGTGCGCGCCCGGGAACTCGGGCAGATAGGCCGGATGGGTGTTCACGATCCGCGGCGACCACCCGTCGACGACGGTCGGGGGCAGCAGGCGCATCAGACCGCTCAGTACGACCAGATCCGGCTGCCATACCCGCAGCTGCGCGTCGAGCTCGTCGCCCCATTCCTCGCGGGTGTCGAACTGCACCCAGGGAACCATGAAGGTCGGGATGCCGTAGTCCTCGGCGTGTGCGAATCCATCGGCCTCGCGGTCGCCCCCGACGACGACGACGCGTGCCGGGAAGTCCGGCTCCGCCGCCGCGTCGAGCAGAGCCCGAAGATTCGACCCAGCGCCCGAGATGAGGACGGCGACCGTGAGCACGCGGCTAGTCTAGCGGCGCGTCCCGGCCGTCCCCGCCGCCGGCGTCGCTTCCGCTCTCCGGGGGGCCGGGAATGCGCGGGGCGTGCGTGATGCGCGGCAGCGTGGGAAAGGTGAACGGCTCGCGCGGCTCGCGCGGCTCGCGCAGGGCATCCGGGATCTGCTCCGTGGGCGAGTCGCGATCGTCGTCCGTCAGCGCTTCTTCTGCGCCCGCATCCGACTCGGTGCTGGTGCCCGCAGCCGCCGGCGTGGGCGCCGCCGGTGTGCGCGCTCGGCGGTGCGGGCGCGGCGAGATCAGCAGGATGCCGGCGCCGAGGACGACCTCGAGACCCACGGCGAGAGCGACCGGGCCGGGAGCGGGCCCGAGCACGGCGAGCCGGCCGGGGCCGAGGGAACCCGATGCCGCAGCGGCCAGGAACGCCGCTCCGCCGGCCGACAGCACGGCGATTCCGATGGTGATGACGAGCCGCACACCGAGGGGATCGGGTGGCGCGTCCGGCGTCGGCACCGGCGATGCCGCGAGCAGTCCGGCGAGCGCGGACGTGCGAGCAGTGTCGGGGGCGGACGGCATCGGCGCTGCGACGGGTGCGTCCTGCGGTTGTGCCGTCGCCGCCGTCGGAGCGCCGACGCCGGCGAGACGCGACCGCGCGATCCAGCCTGCCAGGGCGCCGAGGGCGACCGGCGCCAGGGCGAGCAGCAGCAGCCACGGGGTGGTCGACTCGGGGAGGATGCCGAGCAGCGGGAGCCCCGGCACGACGCCGAGCTGGGTGCCCGCGGGCGAGACGGACGTCCCCGCGCCGACGGTGAAACCGGGACCCGCGACGAATGCGAGGCCCCACACGACCAGCGTCGGCACATAGGCCAGCTGTGCGAGCGTCACCACCGTCGCCCCGAGCACGTCGAGATGCGCGGTCTCGTACAGGGCGATGATGTCGCCTGCCTTGAGGATCAGCGCGACGGCCGTGAGAAGCGCGCCGACTCCCACGAGCCCGGCGACGACCACCGCGGTTCCGCGCGCGATCAGTCCCGGCGCAGCGCCCCACCCGCCCCGCACGGCCTCGACGCGATCGCGCAGCCGGGCGACTGCGCCGGTGCCGGCCTCGCGCCATTCCGTCACCACGGCCGCGACGAGGGCCGGCAGGGCGAAGACCGCCGTGGGCAGCAGCACCGCCTGCCATGGTCTCGACGCGGCGACGTCGTTGGCCGACGTGAATGCGACGAGCGTGCTGAGCGCCGCCACCACCAGCGAGCCCGCCACGACCCCGGTGAGCCAGGCCTCCGCCCGGGACGCCCGCGCTCCGGAACGAGCGGCGAAGATCGCGGTGAACCCGGCGAACGCGAGCGGAGCGAGAGAGAGGGTGAAGGATGCCGCGGCAGGATCGATGCCGGTGGAGGCGATGTAGCCCGCCGGGATCGTGATCGCGAGGGGGACGAGGTTGCCGAGCTGCCAGATCGCGGCGCTCGCCGGCCAGAGAGAGCTCCAGTCGGCGCCGCCGAGTCCGAACATCCAGAGCAGGGTGAGCGGCGCGACGACGGCCGCGAGGCCGACCGCCACCGCGATGGCGGCGTCGACGGCGGCAAGGAGGGCGACGATGAGGCGATGCATGCGCCATCGACCCTAACCGAGCCGCACCTCGCGCCTGCCGACCGCTGCGGCGCGGCATCCGCTCCGCGTTCTTTCACGACCCGCCCGAACCGATAACGTCATCCTCGGAGGTCACACATGAGCACAGCGCCGTCGTCCGGAACCGGCACCACCGACGCCGTCGAACCACCTGAGGCGCGCAACGGCTTCGATCGGTTCTTCGAGATAACCAGACGCGGGTCGACGGTCGGCACCGAAGTCCGGGGCGGCCTCGTCACGTTCGTGACCATGGCGTACATCGTCATCCTGAACCCGATCATCCTGTCGAGCACGACGGATGTCGCCGGCAACAGCCTCGCCTTCCCGCAGGTCGCCGCCGTCACTGCGCTGACCGCCGGCGTCATGACGGTGCTGTTCGGCCTCGTGACGAGACTGCCGTTCGCCTTCGCCGCAGGGCTCGGGATCAACTCCTTCCTGGCGGTCTCCGTCGTCGGGCAGCTCACCTGGCCGGAGGCGATGGGACTCGTCGTCATCAACGGCCTCATCATCGTGCTGCTCGCGGCGACGGGTCTGCGGCGCATGATCTTCAACGCCGTCCCGATTCAGCTCAAGCTCGCGATCACGGTCGGCATCGGCCTGTTCATCGCGTTCATCGGATTCGTCGATGCGGGCTTCGTGACCTCGACCGGCACCGGCTCGCCTCCGGTCGGTCTCGGCATCAACGGATCGGTCGCCACCGTGCCCACGCTCGTCTTCGTCATCACGCTGCTGCTGACCGGCGTCCTGGTCGCGCGGAAGGTGAAGGGCGGCATCCTGATCGGGCTCGTGAGCGGCACGGTCATCGCGCTCGTCGTAGAGGCCATCTGGCACATCGGGCCGAAGCTCACCGACAAAGGCGTGAACCCCGGCGGGTGGGGACTGACCGTGCCGCAGCTTCCGACCTCGCTCGTCAGCATCCCCGATCTGTCGCTCGTCGGGAACGTCGACCTGTTCGGGGCGTTCGCCCGTATCGGGGTCCTCGCCGCGCTCATGCTCGTCTTCACCCTGGTCTTCACGAACTTCTTCGACGCGATGGGCACCATGACGGGCCTGTCGAAGGAGGCCGGGCTCGCCGACGAGAAGGGCGACTTCCCGCGCATCAAGTCGGCGCTCATCGTCGAGGGCGTGGGCGCGGTGGCCGGCGGCTACGCGTCGGCGTCGTCCAACACCGTGTTCATCGAGTCGGGGGCGGGCATCGGCGAGGGTGCTCGGACCGGTTTCGCGAATGTCGTGACCGGCGTGCTGTTCCTCGCCGCGATGTTCTTCACGCCGATCGTCTCGATCGTGCCGAGCGAGGTCGCGGCCGCAGCGCTCGTCATCGTCGGTGCGCTCATGATGTCGCAGATCAGGTTCATCGACTTCTCGGAGTTCTCGGTCCTGCTGCCGGTGTTCCTCGCGATCACGGTCATGCCGCTGACGTACTCGATCGCCAACGGCATCGGTGCGGGCTTCATCTCGTGGGTCGTCATCCGCTCGCTGTCGGGCAAGGCGAAGGAGATCAGCCCGCTGCTGTGGATCGTGGCGGCCGGCTTCCTGATCTATTTCGCGCGCGGCCCCGTCGAGACGCTGCTCGGCGGCTGAGACCGGGATACGAAGCGCGCGCCGGGTCAGCGCTCGATCGGATCGAGGAGGAAGATCGCGATCTGCCGGTCGGTCTTCGTCTGATAGACGTTGTAGTCCGGCCACACCTCGGCGGCACGGGCCCACCACTCCGCGCGCTCGTCACCCGCCAGTTCTCGAGCGCGGTAGTCGCGTTTGACCGGCCCGTCCTGCAGCTCGACGTGCGGATTCGCGCGGACGTTCCAGTACCACGCCGGCGGATCGGGATGCCCGCCTTTGGACGCGACGACGAGGTAGCGTCCGTCGTGCTCGACGCGCATGAGCGCGGTCTTGCGCAGCGCACCGCTCTTCGCACCGATGCTCGTGAGCACGATGATGGGCACCCCGCGCAGCAGATTCGCGTGCGCACCACCGGATGCCTCGTACGCTTCGGCCTGCTTGCGGGCCCAGTCGGATGTGGACGGCTTGTACTCTCCGGTCAACGGCATCTGTCCACCGTATCCCGCACTCGCTAGCATGTGGCCAATCGCATCGACGCGAACAGTGGGGGCGTCATGGCCGGCATCAACAGCTCTGCGGACATCGCGATAGGCGATCGGAACGTCCCCCCGGGGGCCGGCCCTGAGCCGTCCCCCTCACCACCCCCGCCCCCCGCGCCACCCGAGCCGGATGTGCTCGAACTGCGCGTCCACGGCGTGAACAACACGACCCCGGCGGCCCTGCTCGATGTGCCTGCGGACTCGGTGGAGCTGGCCTCGGGCGACAAGCTCGGATCGTTCTGGCAGTCTACGGCGAATCCTGCGGAGGGCAGGCACGGCCACGTCCCCCTCGGCATCCGGCGCGAGGCGTACTCGTGGGGCGGCATGGTGCGCACGACTCCCCAGTTCGGCGGATCCGGCACGGCGAGCAAGATCGCTGCCGTCGGTGCCAGGATCTTCTACGCGCTCATCCTGCCCTTCAGCATCGGGAACGCGGTGATCTGGTCGCGGCGCATCACCCAGCCAGGCGATTCGGGCGGGCGCAGGGTGTGGATCGCGATCACTGCGGGAATCGCCAGGCTGTTCGGCTTGATCCTCACGCTGCTGTTCACGACCACGCTGGTGACGCTGGCGATCGACATCGGTGCCCTGCAGTGCGCCGCGGATGCCACCAGGTGCGAGCCCTTGAAGGCGGTGTTCGAGCCGATGCAAGGGTGGAGCCCGGGCCAGCGCGTCGCGCTGCTGTCGCTCGTGCCCGTCGCGGCGATCGTCGTGCTGTGGATCATGAGCGCGGTGTCTCGACTGCGGTACGACGTGCTGCCGGGCATGGAGACCCATGTCGAGGAAGCCGGACCGGCCGACGACGTCGGCGCGGATGCCGATGGGCCGGCCGCGCCGCAGGATCAGGCGCCGATCCCGCCGCACCCCCCGGCGAGCGCGGTCCTCGCCGTGCCGGGCTTCTGGTCGAACCGGGTCACCCGTCATCTCGCCCGTGTGCACCTCGCCGGCGCCGTCGCTCTCGTCGCCGGCTTCGCGGGCGCCCAGGGCTCGCTGGGATGGCGCTCGAGCTGTGAAGGCGTGGATCTTTCCGCGTCGTGCCTGCCCACCGCCCAGGATCGCTGGTTCGTCACGTACGCGGTGCTCGCATGCGCCGCGGCGCTGCTGCTGCTGGCGTCCGCGGTGCTCGTCACGGTGATCCCCACGATGACGATCCAGCCCGAGGAGGAGCGAGGGGCGAAGTGGCCGAACACGATGAGCATCGTGCTGCTGACCCTCGCATTCGCCGTGCTCGCCGGCATCCTGATCCTCCTCGCATTCGGTCCCACCGCGCCGGACCTCATGAGTGGCGCCACCACGAAGGTCGACCGTCTGTACGGCGCCGGCAACGCGCCGCTGGTGCTCGTGGTCGCGGGGGCCGTGTGCGCGCTGAGCGGCGTCACCTGGCGGCCCGCGGCCGACCGGTGGAAGACGGCGTGGTCGGGGTGCGCTCCGGCCGTCTTCATGACGCTGGCGCTCGCGGTGGCGGCGGGCAGCAGCGCGATCGTGGTCGTGATGATCGGCGACTGGCTGAACGGCTCGAAGGGTCCCACCGCGCTCCTGGGCTGGACGAAGGGCGACGCTCCGGCCACCTCCGGACGGATCGACGTCCAGTGGACCGACTCGTCCGGCGCGACCGGGGAGACGACGATCGGCGGCCCGCCGACCGCGGCGCTGGATCTGCGGATCTCCCGCAGCTATGTCGCCCTCGGGGCGCTCATCCTCATCGGAGTCGTGGTGTCTGCGATGATCGTGACCGCGATCGCCTTCCTCCGCCCACGCGACGTGACCGCCCGGGCGTCGGCGTGGGATGCTCCGCCCGCCTCACCGATCCCGGTGCCCGGCGGCGGCGTGCTGCCGCCGTCCTCCAAGGCGCTCCTCTCGCGCATCGAGGCGAAGCGCCGCAGCGCTGCGCGCCTGCACCTGGTCGAACCTGCCGTGGGCGTCATCACGACGACACTCGCCATCGCCATCGTGCTGGCCGTCGTGTGGATCTGGTGGGCGACGACAACGGACGAGTCGCTGTGGTCGATCGGATCGAACGAGCAGTTCATCGTGAACATCCTCGACGTCGGGATGCTGGGCCTCACCGGCGTCGGCGCCCTGCTGGTCGCGGTGCTCGCCGCGGGAGCGAGCTCGGGCGGGACGCGCCCCCTCGGGATCGTCTGGGACATCGCCTGCTATCTGCCGCAGACGGGGCACCCGTTCGGGCCGCCGTGCTACGCCGAGCGGGCCGTGCCCGAGATCGCGGGACGCCTGAACGCGTGGCTGCGCCGGCCCGAGCGGCGCGCCGTACTCGCGGCGCACAGCATGGGCGGCGTCCTCGCCGTCTCGAGCCTGGCGCTGCTCGCGAGCGTCGCGAGCACGCGGACCCAGCTCACGCGGATCTCGCTGCTCACCTTCGGCGTGCAGCTGCGGCCGTTCTTCGGCCGGATGCTTCCCGAGCTGCTCGGCCCCGCCGTGTTCGGGGTGGAGCCGGCGCATCGGCCACGCCTGTGGAGTCGCGACCCGTGGAGCGCCGACTTCCACGCGCAGCGCGACGCCCCCGCGCCCGGGCAGTTCGTCCTGTCGACCGAGCAGCCGGCGGTCGGCCGCCTGAGCGGGACGATGGTCAGCGAGGGCACCGACTTCGGAACCCCGGTCCGCTGGGTGAGCCTCTGGCGAGCCAGCGACTTCCTCGGATTCCCCGCCATGAGCACCGTCCGAGCCGCGGCGGGCGGCGGCTGGCGCAACGACATCGACCGCTACGCCGGGGAACTGGACACCACCGGGTACATGGTCAGCGTCGGAACGCACGGCGAGTATTACCGCGCCACGGCCTATGACGAGGCGCTGCGCCAGCTCGCCGGCATCCCGCCTGCGGCCCCGGGGCCGTGACGAGAGGGCGGATGTCGCGACCCATGGCTGCGGCATCCGCCCTCGTCTGCGGTCTAGAGCCCGTGGATGATGTCACGCATCAGGTCGGCCGTCTCGGACGGCGTCTTGCCGACCTTGACCCCGGCGGCCTCGAGGGCCTCCTTCTTGGCCTGCGCGGTGCCTGCGGAGCCCGAGACGATGGCGCCGGCGTGGCCCATCGTCTTGCCCTCCGGTGCCGTGAAGCCGGCGACGTAGCCCACGACGGGCTTGGTGACATTCGCCTTGATGAAGTCGGCCGCCCGCTCTTCGGCGTCGCCCCCGATCTCGCCGATCATCACGATCGCCTTGGTCTCGGGGTCGGCCTCGAAAGCCGCGAGCGCGTCGATGTGGGTCGTGCCGATGACGGGGTCTCCGCCGATGCCGATGGCCGTCGAGAAGCCGATCTCGCGCAGCTCGTACATCATCTGATACGTCAGCGTGCCCGACTTCGAGACGAGACCGATGGGACCTTTGCCGGTGATGTTGGCGGGCGTGATCCCGACGAGCGCCTCGTCCGGCGTGATGATGCCGGGGCAGTTGGGGCCGATGATGCGGGTCGTGTTGCCCTTGGACTGCGCGTAGGCCCATGCCTCGGCGGTGTCGCCGACGGGCACGCCCTCGGTGATGACGACCAGCAGCGGGATCTCGGCGTCGATCGCCTCGACCATGGCGCTCTTGGTGAAGGCGGGCGGGACGAAGGCGATCGAGACGTCGGCGCCGGTCTCGGCGATGGCCTCCGCGACGGTCGCGAACACCGGCAGCTCGACGGGCTTGCCGTCCTGGTCGGTGTGCAGCACGGTGGTGCCCGCCTTGCGGGCGTTGACGCCCCCGACGACCTGCGTGCCGGCCTTGAGCATCAGCGCGGTGTGCTTGGTGCCTTCGCCGCCGGTGATGCCCTGGACGATGACCTTGGAGTCCTTGTCAAGAAAAATCGACACTGTTCGTTCCGTCCTTATGCGTTCGCGAGCTCGGCGGCCTTGTCGGCGCCTTCGTCCATGGTCTCGGCGAGGGTGACGAGCGGGTGGTTCGCATCGCGCAGGATCGCGCGCCCCTCATCCACCTTGTTGCCGTCGAGGCGGACGACGAGCGGCTTGGTCGCGGTCGAGCCGAGCTCCGCGAGTGCGCCGACGATGCCCTTGGCGACGGCATCGCACGCGGTGATCCCGCCGAAGACGTTCACGAACACGCTCTTGACCTGCGGGTCGCCGAGGATGACGTCCAGGCCCGCTGCCATGACCTCTGCCGAGGCGCCGCCGCCGATGTCGAGGAAGTTGGCGGGCTTCACGCCGCCGTGGTTCTCGCCTGCGTAGGCGACGACGTCCAGGGTCGACATCACGAGCCCCGCACCGTTGCCGATGACGCCCACCTGGCCGTCGAGCTTCACGTAGTTGAGGTCGTTCGCCTTGGCCTTCGCCTCGAGCGGGTCGGCGGCATCCTTGTCCTCGAGCAGCGCGTGCCCGGCGTGGCGGAAGTCGGCGTTCTCGTCGAGCGTGACCTTGCCGTCGAGCGCGATGACCTCGCCCTCCTCGGTCAGCACCAGCGGGTTGACCTCGACGAGCGTCGCGTCCTCCTTCTTGTAGACCGTGTAGAGCTTGACGAACACGTCGCTGACCTTGTCGACGAGCTCGGGGGCGAAGCCCGCCGCCTCGGCGATCTCGACCGCCTTCTGCTTGTCGATGCCGGTGAGCGGATCGACCGCGACCCGCGCCAGGGCCTCGGGGCGCTCCACCGCGAGCTCCTCGATCTCCATGCCGCCCTCGACGCTGCACAACGACAGGTATGCGCGGTTGGCGCGATCGAGCAGCACCGAGAAGTAGTACTCCTTGTCGATGCGGGCACCCTGCGCAACCATGACCCGCTTGACGACGTGGCCCTTGATGTCGAGCCCGAGGATCGCCTTGGCGGCCTCGTACGCCTCGTCGGGCGTCTTGGCGACCTTCACGCCGCCCGCCTTGCCGCGGCCGCCGGTCTTGACCTGCGCCTTCACGACGACGACGCCGCCGATCTTCTCGGCCGCCGCCCGCACCTCTTCCGGCGTATCGGCGACGATGCCGGCGAGCACCGGCACCTCGTACTTCTCGAAAAGATCACGTGCCTGGTACTCGAACAGATCCACAGTGCCGTCCTTCGCTGGGGCGATGGGGGATGACGCGAAAAGCGTCTTGATGTCGAGACAACTCGACCAATCCCCCAGCCTACTACCGCCCCGCGCGCCACCCTGACGGCCCGGGTCTAGGCTCATGTCGACATGAGCGAGACACCCTCCGCGTCCGCCGCGAGCACCGACGTCGTGGCCGCGGCGCTCGAGCTGTTCGAGCGGCAGGGATTCGAGGCGACTTCGGTGGAGCAGATCGCTCAGGCGGCCGGGGTCTCGCGCAGCACGTTCTTCCGTCAGTTCGGCGGCAAGGAGGATGTCGTCTTCGCCGACCACGAGGTGCTGCTGGACGAGCTGCGCGAGTGGCTGGCCGTGGGTCACCGCGATCCCTGGGTGGCCGTGTGCGAGGCATCCGAACGGGTGTTCCGGCACTTCGCCGCCGACCCCGAGGTCGCCCGTCGCCGGTACCGCGTGGTGCGGCAGGTGCCCGCGCTGCGCGAGCGCGAGATCGTGACCGTGTTCCGCTACGAGCGCCTCTTCGACGAGTACCTCCGCTCCGCCGTGCCCGGGCTCGACCCGCTCGACGCGGTGGGCTTCGCGGCACTCGTGACCGCCGTCCACAACCACGTGCTGCGCCGGCTGCTGCGCGGGAACCGCGTGCGCCCCGGTGTGCTGCGAGCGGCATTCGACGATGTGCTCCGCCGCTACGGCGTGCATCCCGACGAGGTGGATGCCGCCGCGGACGACATCGTCGTCGCGGTATTCCCCAGGCGGATGCCCCCAGCCGAGGTGTCGCGACGGCTCCAGGACCGCCTCGGCTGACGTCGAAAGATCACCCGGATCACCGGCCGTTTCACCCCCGAACGCCATACCCCACGGCGTATCGTCATGCCATGAGCACTGTGGACACCTCCCCATCCGCACCGTGGTTCACCCAGGACGCCGACGCCGTCATAGCCGTGCTGGAAACCGACCGGGAACGCGGGCTGACTCAGGCCGAGGCGGCGCGCCGGCTGGCCGAGCACGGGCCCAACGCCATCGCCGCCGAGAAGCCGCCGTCGCTCTGGCAGGTGTCGCTCAGCCAGCTCGCCGATCCGATGAACGTCATGCTCGTCATCGTCGCGGTCATCAGCCTCCTGATCGGCCAGCTCAGTGTCGGCATCGTGGTCGGCGGGCTTGTGATCCTGAACGTGTTCCTCGGTGCCAGCCAGGAGATGAAGGCCAAGGCATCCGTCGACGCGCTGTCGAAGATGCAGATCCCCCAGGCCAAGGTCTTCCGCGACGGCAGCCTGCTGCAGGTGCCCTCGACCGACGTCGTGCCCGGCGACATCGTCTCCATCGAAGCCGGCGACATCGTGCCGGCGGACGGTCGGATCCTGCGCTCGGCGACTCTCGAGACGCAGGAGGCGGCTCTCACCGGAGAGAGCGCGCCGATCCCGAAGGATGCCGCGACCATCGCCGACCCCGAGACGACTCTCGGCGACCGGGCGAACTCGGTGTTCCAGAACACGCAGGTCACCAGAGGCACCGCGACGGTCGTCATCACCGACACCGGCATGACCACCCAGATGGGCCAGATCGCGTCGATGCTGTCGTCCGTGAAGCAGGCGAAGTCGCCGCTTCAGCGCGAACTCGACTCCCTGACCGGCGTCCTCGGCTGGATCGCATGGGGTGCGGTGGCGGTCATCATCATCTTCGGGCTGGTGCGCGGCCAGCCGCTCGCATCGGTGATCCTCCTCGGCATCTCGATGGCCATCTCGGCGATCCCGACCGGCATGCCCTCGTTCGTGCAGGCCATGCTCTCGTTCGGGTCGCGGCAGCTCGCCGAGCACAACGCGGTCGTGAAGAACCTCACTGATGTCGAGACCCTGGGCGCGACATCCGCCATCAACTCCGACAAGACCGGCACGCTCACGATGAACGAGATGACCGTCGAGTCGCTCTACTTCGGGGGTGAGTGGTACTCCGTCTCGGGCAACGGGTATGAGAAGACCGGCGAGATCCGCCGGGTCGCGGGCGCGCCGAACCCCGACTTCACGAATCTTGCCCTCGGACTCACCCTCTGCAGCGACGCCACCGTGTCCGACGATGGTGTCGTCGTCGGAGACCCGACAGAGGCCGCGCTCATCGTGCTCGCGGCGAAGATGGGGGCGGATGCCGAGCTCAGCCGCGCCAAGTACCCGCGGGCTGCCGAAGTGCCTTTCGACTCCGCCTACAAGTTCATGGGCACGTACCACGAGGTGGAGGAGGACGGCGCGAAGCAGCTGATCCTGCTCGTCAAGGGCGGTCCGGATGTCGTGCTCGACCGCTGCTCGATGGTCTCGACGGCCGACGGCCCGGTGTCGATCGACAAGGCCCGCCAAACGATCCTCGATGCCAACCGCGAGCTGTCGGAGCAGGGGCTTCGCGTGCTCGCGTTCGCTGTCCGCCGGTTCGGGGCGGGTGGCGCGGTGCCGGCGGATCCGATGGACGGTGTGGCGGACTTGACCCTCGTCGGTCTCGTCGGCATCATCGACCCGCTCCGCCCCTCCTCGAAGGAAGCGGTGCGCATCGCGCACGAAGCGGGCATCGAGGTCCGCATGATCACTGGCGACCACGCCATCACTGCTGCGGCGATCGGCGCGAAGCTCGGCCTCGGCCCCGGGGCCGCGAGCGGTGCCGACATCCAGGCGATGAGCGACGACGAGCTCAAGTCGGCACTGCCGAACCTGCACGTGTTCGGTCGCGTGACGCCGGAGGACAAGCTGCGCCTGGCCCGCCTGATGCAGGAGAACGGGGATGTCGTCGCCATGACCGGCGACGCCGTGAACGATGCGGCCGCCCTCAAGCAGGCCGACATCGGCGTCGCGATGGGCTCGGGCAGCGAGGTCACCAAGCAGGCCGGGAAGATGATCCTCGTCGACGACAACTTCGGCACCCTGGTCACTGCCGTCAAGCTCGGCCGCGCGATCTACGACAAGATCGTCAGCTACGTCCGCTACCAGATGTCGCAGCTGTTCTCGCTCGTGCTGCTGTTCCTCGTCGCGAGCATCTTCGACATCAACAACGGCGTGCCGCTGACGCCGATCATGATCCTGTTCCTCAACTTCTTCATCTCGATCTTCCCGGTCATCGTGATCCTGCTCGACCCGGTGCCGGATGGCATCATGCTGAAGCCGCCGCGCGACCCGAAGAAGACGATCGCCAACGGCGGAGCGGTCACCCTCTGGTTCATCTACGGCGGCCTGCTGTTCCTCATGACGCTCATCCCCCTCCTGATCTACCCCGACCAGCTGAGCTCCACCGAGCCCAACGTGCCGGTCACGATGACGTTCGTGATCGCCGCCTTCGGAGCGGTCCTCGGCGGTCTCGCCATGCGGCGGGATCCCGAGCCCGGTCTCACGGCGCCGATCCTCGCGGCGGTGAAGTGGCTCTCGATCCCGATCGCGCTCACGGTGGCCGCGGTCGAGCTCGGCTTCCTTCAGAGGCTCGTCGGGACGGTGTCGCTGGACCGTCGGCAGTGGCTGATCTGCATCGGCCTGGCGCTCGTCGTGCCCATCTTCGTCGAGGTCGAGAAGTGGCTCCGCCGCGCGCGGATCGCGCGGCGGGCCCGGATGACGCACGCCTGAGCTGCGGCCGAACAGATCGTGGCGCGAGTCGGTGGGTTCGACGTCGCACACCGAAGGGACTCAGATGCGGGGAAGTACGCGGATGCGGCGCGCGGCGGCGATCGTCGCCATCGCACTCTCGGCATCCATGCTCGCCGCGTGCGACGGCTCGATCACCCTGCCGACCGCCCTGCCGTCGGTCTCGCCGACGGTCGCGCTTCCCACGGCATTGCCGACACCCGAGGTGCCCACACCGACGGCTGAGGCGACCCGGACGCCGCTGCCCCGGCCCACGAGGACTCCCCTGCCGATCCCGACGCCGACCGATTCTCCTGAGCCGACGCCGACCAGCGCCCCCGAGCCGACTCCGACCAGCGTCCCCGAGCCGACTCCGACCGCTCCGTCGCCGCCGACCCCGAGTGCGACTCCGTCAGCCGGTGTCGTGCCGACCGCTGAGCCGAGCGCGACCCCGACACCGAGTCCGACGACGACGCCGACCCCGACGCCCGAGGTGACGACTCCCGCGCCGACGCCCACCTCGGAGGCAGGCAGCGACGCCGAACAGGCGGCCACAGCCTGGTGGCCATGGCTGGTGGCGCTGGTGCTGTTGATCGCCGGCATCGTGTTCTTCGTCTTCTACCGACGCCGCACGCGGGCCAGGGCAGCCGACACCCCGCCCGACGCGACGCCGCCGGACGCGGGAGACGACGGCCCGGTCTGACCGGCGTCCAGCCACCCGCGCAAACCGCACGGTCGGTATGCTGTCCGAGCGCAACACCGCTCGATGAGGAGGACCGTGTGCAGATCGTCGGGGCCGTGCTCGAACGCTCCGGAGCGGCGGCGCCCTTCAGCCAGTCCCGGCCCTTCACGGTAGGGGCGCTCACGCTCGATCCGCCGCGCCGCGGCGAGCTGCTCGTGCGGATCGAAGCCGCCGGAATCTGCCATTCCGATCTCAGCGTCGTCGACGGCAACCGGGTGCGTCCGACGCCGATGCTGCTCGGCCACGAGGCGGCCGGAATCGTCGAGGAGGTCGGCGACGGGGTGATGGATGTCGCACCCGGCGACCGCGTCGTCATGACGTTCCTGCCCCGCTGCGGTGAATGCGCCGGATGCCGGACCGGCGGCCGCCTCCCCTGCGAGATCGGCACCGCCGCGAACAGCACCGGAACGCTCGTCGCGGGCAGCACGCGCCTGCACCGCACTCTCGGCGACGGCACGTTGCAGGACGTGCACCACCACCTCGGGGTGAGCGCGTTCGCCACGCACGCGGTGGTCAGCCGCACGTCGGTCGTTCCCGTCGACGCCGACGTGCCGCCCGAGATCGCCGCCCTCCTCGGCTGCGCCGTGCTCACCGGCGGTGGTGCCGTCGTCAACGCGGGCCGTCCCGAGCCGGGTGACCGTGTCATCGTCGTCGGTCTCGGTGGAGTCGGGATGGCGGCGCTCCTGGTCGCCGTCGCGTTCGGTCATGAGGTGGTCGGCGTGGATGCCGTCGCGGCGAAGCTCGAGCTGGCGCACGAGCTCGGCGCCGCGGATTCCTTCAGCCCGGCGGCGGCCGCCGAGCGCGGCATCCGGGCCCCTGTCGTGATCGAGGCGGCGGGTTCGGCGCGCGCGTTCGAGACGGCGATCGCGCTGACCGCTGCGGGCGGGAAGACGGTGACCGTGGGCCTGCCGGCTCCGGACGCGCGCGCGAGCGTGTCGCCGCTGCAGCTGACGGCCGAGGCACGTACGGTCGTCGGCAGCTACCTCGGCTCGGCGGTCCCGAGTCGAGACATCCCGCGGTACGTCGACCTCTGGCGCGCGGGACGTCTGCCCCTCGAACGCCTCGTGACGTCGCACGTCGCACTCGAGCAGATCGACCAGGCCATGGACCGGCTCGCCGCTGGCGGCGAGCTGCGCCAGCTCATCCGGTTCGAAGGGAACACCTCATGACCCGAACCGCCATCGTGACGGGCGCCGCGCGCGGGATCGGCGCAGCGACCGCCGTCCGCCTCGCCGCAGACGGCAACGCCGTCGCCGTCCTCGACCTCGACGCCGATGCCTGCGCCGCGACCGTCGACGCGATCACACAGGCGGGCGGCCGTGCGATCGCCGTCGGCGCGAACGTCGCGGACGCGACAGCCGTGGCGGATGCCGTCGCCCGCGTCGACGCCGAGCTCGGCGCCCCGACGATCCTCGTGAACAACGCCGGGATCATCCGCGACAACCTGCTGTTCAGGATGAGCGAGGACGACTGGGACGCGGTCATGGCGGTCCATCTGCGGGGGGCGTTCCTGATGTCGCGTGCCGTGCAGGCGCACCAGGTCGCCGCGGGCTGGGGCCGGATCGTCAACCTCTCGAGCACCTCCGCGCTCGGAAACCGTGGCCAGGCGAACTACGCCGCCGCGAAGGCCGGCATGCAGGGGCTGACGAAGACCCTCGCGCTCGAGCTCGGCCGTTACGGCGTGACGGCGAACGCCGTCGCACCGGGCTTCATCGTCACCGACATGACCCGCCAGACCGCCGAGCGGGTCGGGATGGGGTTCGACGACTTCATCGCCGCGCGGGCCGCCGAGGTCCCGGTGGGCCGCGCAGGCCACCCCGACGACATCGCGGCGGCGGTGTCGTTCTTCTGCTCGGACGAGGCCGGGTTCGTCTCCGGTCAGGTGCTCTACGTGTCGGGCGGTCCGCGAGCGTGACCATCGTCGTCGATTCGCCGGAAGGACTCGTGGATGCTGTGGGCCGGCGCGCCGCGGGTGAATGGTTCCTGATCGACCGCGCCCGGATCGCGGCGTTCGCCGACGCCACGGACGACTGGCAGTGGATCCACCTCGACGCCGAGCGCGCGGCATCCGGCCCCTTCGGAACGACCATCGCGCACGGCTACCTCACACTCTCGCTCCTCCCCCGCCTCACCGTGGGGCTGCTGTCGGTCGGCGGCACGGAGATGATCGTCAACTACGGCCTGGACCGCGTGCGGTTCCTCCAGCCGGTTCCCGTCGGCTCCCGGCTGCGCGCCGTGACCGAGATCGCGGCAGTCGATCCGAGCACGAAGGGGTACCGGGTCTCGCTGCACACCACCGTCGAGCTCCAAGGCTCACCGCGCCCCGCGCTCGTCGCCGAGACGATCGGCCTGTTCGTCCCCGCCCGGTAGATCGTCACCGAGCGGGGACGACGACCGTGGCGCAACGAATCGGCGAACGTTGCACCTCCGGAGCGGCCGTTGGGTAGAGTTCCCGCTATGACCACGACCATGCCCGCGGTGGTCACGATCGCCACGGCCGGTGTGCAGGCCGCTCCTTCCTGGCTGTCCGAACGGCTCGCCGACGGCGCGCACGACGACGCCCGCCGCGCGTTCGATGCCGCACGCGAGGCCTTCATCTCGTCCCGCCGCATCGACATGGGGGCGCTGGCCGCCTCGCTCGGCGTCGATCGCACGTCGCTGTTCCGATGGGTCGGGAACCGCGACGCGCTCCTGAGCGAAGTGCTGTGGTCGCTCGCAGTGCCCACGCTCGTCCAGGCCGACCACGCGAACGAATGGCATTCGGGCGGCCCGCGCGTCGCCGGCATCCTGACCCATTTCGTGGACGACCTCATCACAGCTCGCTACTTCCGCGACTTTCTGCGCCGCGAGCCGGCACGGGCGCTGCGACTGCTCACGACGAAGGAGAGCCCGATCCAGCGCCGCCATGTGGCCACCGCCGAGTGGCTCGTTCGCCGCGATCTCGGAGAAGCGCCGCTGGGCGGCGCGATCGACCCCGCCGGCCTCGCATACCTTCTGGTCCGCACGTCCGAGTCCTTCACGTACGCCGATCTGATCTCAGGCGACAACCCCAGCGCGGAGCGCGCTCGCGTCGCGTTCCGGCTGCTGCTGCGCGTCGACGGCTGAACGGCCCGCAGACCAACCGCGAGGAGACCCATGACTTCCTATCCCGTGCGCCTGCCGTTCGCCACGCGATGGAACGACAACGACCAGTACGGCCATCTCAACAACGCGGTCTACTACGAGGCGATGGATACCGCGGCAAACTCCTGGATGATCCGCGCCGCCGGCCTCGATCCCCTCGGAGACGCCGCGATCGCGCTGTGCGCCGCATCCTCGTGCGAGTTCCGCTCGTCCGCAGCCTTTCCCGAACCGCTCGAGGTGGGGCTCGCGGTGGAGCGGCTCGGCACGACGAGCGTGACGTGGGCTCTCGGCATCCTGCGTCCTGACGAAGACGACCCCATCGCGACAGGCCGTTTCGTTCACGTGTTCGTGGATGCCGAGACCCGCCGCCCGACGCCGGTTCCGGCGGCGATGCGATCGGCCATCGAGGTGCAGCTGCTTCGTCCGTGACGACGGCTGTCACCGGCCGCACAACCGGGGTGGCCGCGCCACCGCCGCGAGCGTCGAAGTCCCGACACGGGGGGGCCGCGCCACCGCGGAGAGCGCCGTTGTGCCCCCGTCACTGCAGGCAGAACTCATTGCCTTCGGGATCGCGCAGCTGATAGTAGACATCCGGCCAGGGTCCCCAGGTCTGGTCGACGAAGCGCACAACCTCGGCGCCGAGCGCGACGAGGCGGTCCTTCTCCGCCTCGAGTTGGTCTCGCGTGGGACGGCGGCCGGGGGTGGCCTGGATGTCGAGGTGCAGCCTGTTGCGGCTGGATTTCGGAGCCGACGCATGGTGGAAGAACAGGCGCGGCCCGACGCCGTCCGGATCCTCGGCCAGGCCTCGGTGCGTGAGGTCCTCTTCGGTGAGACCCGATGCGAGCAGCTCGCTCTTGAGGGGCTCCTCCCAGTCGACGGGCGGGTAGCCGAAGACCTCGGCCCAGAAGCGCGAGAGCCGTCGGGGATCGTCCGCGTAGAAGGTGATGTTGCCGAGTTTCGACGTCATAGGTTGTTCCCTCCTCTTTCCCCGGTCGTGTCTGACTCGCGGCCCACCATAGAGCCCCCGTCCGACAGGCCTCGGCGGGTGACAAACCGACCATCCGGTATGCTGAGCCGACCGCGACGATGCAGCGCAACCGGGGAGGCGGGCCGACGATGACCGAGGTTCCCGGCCTGGACATCGAGGGGCTCACGGACTGGCTCGCCGACACGCATCCCGACCTCGCCCACGCTTCGCTGACCGCGAGCGTCATCGCCGGAGGACGCAGCAACCTGACCTACGCGGTCGAAGGCGCCCGGGTTCCGCTGATCCTCCGCCGTCCGCCGCTCGGACACGTGCTCTCGAGCGCGCACGACATGCGACGCGAGCATCGGGTGATCTCGGCACTCGCCGGCAGCGCCGTGCCGGTGCCGAACGTCGTCGATGTGGTCGACGACACCGCCGGGCAGCGGATCACCGGCACGGTGTTCTTCGTCATGGAGCGTGCGCCGGGCGAGGTCCTGGCGCATCCCGCACAGAACGCCGGCTACAGCCGCGCGGGACTGCGGCACCTCGGCTTCGAGCTGGTTGAGCACCTGGCCGACCTGCACGCGGTCGACCCTCGAGCCGTCGGACTCGAGGACTTCGGACGCCCTGACGGCTACCTCGTCCGCCAGCTCTCCACCTGGAGGCGCCAGCTGGACGCCTCGCGCTCCCGTGACACTCCCGCGCTCGACGAGCTGCAGTCCTCGCTCGAGCACGATGTGCCGGTCTCGGCGCGCGCGGGGATCGTGCACGGCGACTTCCGCCTCGACAACGCCCTCGTGGTGGGCAGCCGAGAGGATCCCCGCGTCTCCGCGATCCTGGACTGGGAGATGGCGACGCTCGGCGATCCGCTCGTCGACCTCGGCATCTTTGCGCTCTACTGGGACATCGCGGCGCTTCCCGGCGGGCCCGACGTCGTCGCGAGCGCGGTCGATCCGGCGGCCGGCTACCCCTCGTTCGACGAGCTGGTCGGCGTCTACGCCGATCGCGCGGGAATCGGCATCCCGGACCTCAGCTGGTTCCGCGCGTTCGCGGCCTACAAGCTGGCGGTGATCCTCGAAGGGATCAACTTCCGCTACCGCGCCGGCGAGACCGTCGGCGAGGGCTTCGATCGAATGGGCGCGCTCGTCGAGCCGCTCGCCCGCAGAGGACTGGAGGCGCGTTGATGGACTTCGCACTCGATGAGCGTGCACGCGAATTCCGCGAGCGAGCCCGCGTATTTCTCGAGGAGCATGTGATGCCCGCCGAGCCCGTGCTCGACGAGCAGCTCGCCGCGTCACCTCACGAGTGGGGCGTGCGCCCGATCGTGCGCGAGCTGCAGGCCGAGGCCCGCGCACAGGGGCTGTGGAACCTTTTCCTTCCCGGCGAGAACGGCGCGGGGCTGACGAATCTTCAGTACGCGCCCGTCGCCGAGGTCACCGGGTGGAGTCCCCGGCTCGCGCCGGCGGCCTTCAACTGCGCCGCGCCCGACACCGGGAACATGGAGGTGCTGAACGACTTCGGCACGCCTGAACAGAAGGATCGCTGGCTCGATCCGCTGCTGCGTGCCGAGATCCGCTCATCGTTCTGCATGACCGAGCCCGACACGGCGTCCTCAGATGCGACCAACATCGCCACGCGCATCCGCCGCGATGGCGACGACTGCATCGTGACGGGGCGCAAGTGGTGGTCGACCGGTGCGATGAACCCGGATGCCGCGATCTTCATCGTGATGGGCAAGACCGACCCCGAGGCCGAGCGGCATCGTCAGCAGTCGATGATCCTCGTGCCGCGCGACTCCCCGGGGGTTCGGATCGTGCGTCCCCTGAGCGTGTTCGGGTACGACGATCGCGACCACGGCGGGCATGCCGAGATCGCTTTCGACGAGGTGCGCGTGCCCGCGATCAACCTCATCGGCGACGAGGGTTCGGGATTCGCGATCGCGCAGGCGCGCCTCGGCCCCGGGCGCATCCACCACTGCATGCGTGCGCTCGGCATGGGCGAGCGCACGCTCGCGCTTGTCCGCGAACGCGCGAACGAGCGCCACACGTTCGGCCGGACGCTCGCCGAGCAGGGCGTCGTGCGGGAATGGGCGGCGGAGTCCCGCATCCAGCTCGAGGCGTTGCGCCTCCTCGTCCTGAAGACGGCGTGGCTCATGGACACCGTGGGCAACCGCCGGGCGATGACCGAGATCCAGGCGATCAAGATCGCGGTGCCCCGCGCCGTGCAGACGATCGTGGACCGGGCGATCCAGGTGTTCGGCGCGGCCGGGGTCTCCGCCGACACGCCACTGGCCGAGCTGTACGCCGGCATCCGCTCGCTGCGCATTGCGGACGGCCCCGACGAGGTGCACCTGAGCAGCCTCGGCCGCGCCGAGCTGCGCGTGTGAGCCACCCGCAGTCCCGGCTATCGGTGCGGGATGCCGGCGATCATGCCGCCGTCCACCACGAACTCGGCGCCGGTCGTGAATGCCGAGGCGTCGGAGGCCAGGAAGACGATCGTGCCGGCGACGTCCGACGGATCGCCCGCCCGCCCGAGCGGGATGTCCAGGTGCGCGGGGTCGATGCGCGACGTCATCGACGTGCGGATGAAGCCGGGATGCACCGAGTTCACGCGGATGCCGGACGGCCCGAGCTCGACGGCGAGGGACTGCGAAAGGCCGCGAACCCCGAACTTCGAGGCAGTGTAGCCGTGCAGACCGGGGCTGCCGCGCATCCCCTCGACCGAGGAGATGTTGATGATCGAGCCACGTCCCCGCGCCTTCATCTGCGGCACGACCGCGCGGCAGCCGAGGAACACGCCGGTCAGATTCACCGCGATCACGGCGTTCCACTTGTCGAGGGTGAAGTGCTCGATGGGCGCCGCGTTGGCGATCCCGGCATTGTTCACCAGCACATCGATCGCGCCGAACGCGTCGACGGCGGCGCGGATGGCGGCATCCCACTGATCCGCGTCGGTCACGTCGAGGTGGACGAACCTCGCCGGATCGCCGAGCTCGGCGGCGAGCGCCGCACCATCGTCGTCGAGGATGTCCGCCACCACCACCCGGCCGCCGGCGGCGTGCAGTGCCCGCACGTAGGCTTCGCCGATGCCTCGCGCCCCGCCCGTCACGAGGGCGACCCTTCCCCCGAGGTCGATCACGGCATCACCTCGATCACGACCCGGCCGACAGTGTCACCCGCCGCCAGGGCCGTGAACGCGGCGGGCGCGTCGGCGAACGGCACGACGCGATCCACGACGGGCCGGATGACGCCCTTGTCGGCGAGCCTGCTCAGTTCCTCGCGTGCGACCTCGACGAGGTCGGGCCGCATGCTCGGGTAGAGGCCCCAGTGGAGTCCGAGCACGGAGTAGTTCTTGACGAGCACGTGCCCGGCGGCGAGGCTCTGGATCGTGCCGCCGGCGAAGCCGACCACGACGATCCGGCCCTCGAACGCGATGCACCGGGTCGACGCATCGAAGGCCTCGCCGCCGACCGGGTCGAACACGACGTCGGCTCCCTGCCCGTCCGTCGCGGACTTGACGGCGCCCACGACGTCGTCGACGCCTCGGACGATCACCACCTCTGCGCCGGCATCCATCGCGGTCCGGGCCTTCGCCGCGGAACCCACGACCCCGATCACCCGCGCACCCGCCGCTGCACCGAGCTGCACGGCCGCGAGTCCGACCCCGCCGGCTGCCGCGTGCACGAGCAGCCACTCCCCCCGCTGCAGCGCTGCACGCCGGTGGAGTCCGAACCACGCGGTCTGGTACGCCACGGTCAGACCGGATGCCTCGGCGTCGCTGAGCGAATCAGGCGCCGCCCAGACATCCGATGCCGGCAGCGCCGCGTACTCCGCCAGCACGCCGATCTTCGAGCCGACGACCCGGTCGCCCACCGAGACTCCCGTCACCCCGGAACCGATCGCTGCGACGCGACCGACGCACTCGACTCCCGGCACGAAGGGAAGCTCCGGCCGCACCTGGTACTGTCCGCGGGCGAGCAGCACATCCGGGAAGTTCACCGCGACCGCGACGACCCGCACCAGCACCTCACCCGGACCGGGTTCGGGCACCGGGACCGCGTCGAGCGAGAGCACCTGCGCGGGCTCCCCGAGGCCGGTGACACGCCAGGCGCGCATCGACGGCGGGAGGGCGGCGGCTTCGAGCTCAGGCATCCGTCCTCCTGATCCCGGTCAGGAACAGATCGGTGATCTGCTCGGCGACCAGGGTCTTGTCCTCGGGCCCCGCCGGGTCGTACCAGTGGGAAAGATAGTGGATGTCGCTGAAGAAGTTGGCGATCAGCACGGCGCGCGGGACGTCGGCGCGATAGAGTCCCTCGGCCTGCCCGCGCTGGATCAGCCTCGCGAACTCGTCGTGGTACTCGCGACGACGTCTCACCACCTCCTGCTGCCGGGGCTCGGTCAGCATGTGCTGGCTGCGGAAGAACACCGTGCCCTCGGCGAGGAACTCGATGGACGTCTCGACGACGTCGACGCACGCTGTGCGAAGGACGTCCTCGACCGGGCCGCCGCGCGCGATGATCTCGTCGAGATGCGACTTCTGCAGTGACAGCATCCGCTCGTAGATCGCGAAGAGCAGGTCGTCCTTGGATTCGAAGTAGTGGTACATCGCGCCCTTGGTGACGCCGGCGGCCTCCACGATCTGCTGCACGGAGGTGTTCGCGTAGCCCTGCTCGGCGAACAGCCGCACCGCGGCATGGGTGACGTCGTCCGCGACGTTCGTGGCTTTCACGCCGCTCCTCACGCGATCGAGCGCATGCTCGCTCCGCCGTCGATAACGATGGTCTGCCCGGTGATCCACGCGGCATCGTCGGAGAGCAGGAACGCGACCGGCCCGGCGACATCCACGGGCTCTCCCAGCCGCGCGAGGGGATAGCCGGCCGAAACCTCGGCCTCGCGACCCTCGTAGAGGGCGCGCGCGAACGCGGTTTTGATCACGGCGGGGGCGACGGCATTGACCCGGATGCCGGGCGCGAGCTCGTGCGCGAGCTGGATCGTGAGGTTCATGATCGCCGCCTTCGAGACGCCGTAGAACGCGATGCCCGGCGCCGCGCTCAGCGCGCTGATCGACGACAGGTTCACGACCGAGCGCGTGAGGCCGGCGGCGACGGCGTCGCGCGTCCACTCCAGCGTCCCGAGCACGTTGACGGCCAGGATCTTGTGTGCCATCCCGGGGGCGATCTCGAGCACCGGGCCGTAGGCCGGGTTGATGCCGGCGTTGTTGACGAGATGGTCGAGGCGGCCGTGACGCTCGGCCACATGCGCGAAGGCCTCGGCGCGATGATCGGGATCGTCGGCCTTGCCCGCCATCGCCGATGCCCGCGGACCCAGCTCGGCGAGAGCCGCATCGAGGGATTCCTGCTTGCGCCCGGTGATGACGACGGACGCGCCCTCGTCGACCAGTCGCCGGGCGATGGCGAACCCGATCCCGCGACTGCCGCCGGTGATCAGGGCGACCCTGTCTTCGAATCGCTGCACCTGCACTCCTTCGTGTGGGCGGGGAAGGGCCGGTCGATGTCCGAGCGGCCCTTATGCGCTGATCGGCCAGCATACCGGCCAGTCGGTTTGGCCAGGCTATCACGAGAGAGGGCGTCCACTCCGTGAGACTGGGTACCACGATTGGAGACACTCAGTCTCGCCGCTGTACACTGTTCCGGCACGAGCACCGATCCGAGAGAAGCAGCATGAGCTACACCCCCGTCCCCGGTCAGCGCGTCGAAGGCTACGACCTCACCCGCCGACTCGACCCCGACTTCTATGCGGTGTTCCGCGACGTCCCGGATGCCGATCGCGGCGCCTGGGAGAGGGCCAAGACGTTCGCCGATGAGGTGATCCCGGTCATCGACGAGTACTGGGATCGGGGCGAGTACAACCTGGACTTCGCGCGCCGCATGGGCGAGCTCGATCTGTTCACGGACGGCATCGAGCACGACGGGATCACGCACCTCTCGCCGCTGGCGGCGGGACTGGTGAACATGGAGATCTCGCGCGGCGACGGCTCGATGGGCACGATCCTCGCCGTCCAAGGCGGCCTCGCGCTGCGCACCCTCGCGCTGTTCGGCAGCGACGAGCAGAAGGCGCAGTACCTCGCGCCGGTGGCTCGCGGCGAGGTTCTCGCGTCCTTCGCGCTCACCGAACCCGACCACGGGTCAGACTCGGTCTCCCTTGAGACCGAGGCCGTGAGGGACGGCGACGAGTGGGTTCTCAACGGAGCCAAGAAGTGGATCGGGAACGGCGCTTCCGGCGGCATCACGTTCGTCTGGGCGCGCGTGCCCGGGGGCGACGGTAGCGGCACCGTCCGCTGCTTCCTGGTCCCGCAGGACACTCCCGGGTATGACGGACGCCCGATCCTCGGCAAGGCGTCGCTGCGCGCCATCCATCAGGCTCACATCACGCTCACCGACGTGCGCCTCCCTGCCGATGCCGTGCTACCCGGGTCGCACAGCTTCAAGGACGCCTCGACGGTGCTGTATGCGACCCGGTCGGGGGTCGCCTGGTCGGCCCTCGGCCATGCCACGGCCTGCTACGAGTCGGCGCTGACGTACGCGAAGGAGCGTGTCCAGTTCGGCAAGCCGCTCATCGGCTTCCAGATGGTGCAGGAGCGTCTCACCCAGATGCTGGACGAGCTCACCGGCATGCAGCTGTTCTGCCGCCGCCTCGCCGACCTCGAACAGGCCGGGCAACTGCTGCCGACGCAGGCGTCGCTCGCGAAATACCACAACACGCGGGCGGCGCGCCGGATCGCCTCGGTCGCGCGCGACATGCTCGGGGGCAACGGCATCCTGCTCGAGCATCGCGTGATGCGACACATGGCCGACATCGAGTCGATCCACACGTACGAGGGCACCGAGAGCGTCCAGGCGCTGCTCATCGGCCGTGACATCACGGGAGTCGGCGCCTTCGCCTGAGGCGCCCGGGCGCGACGGACAACTGGCTCCTGCGGGTGCGCGCCGACGGCACGGACTGGTGGATCTCGTTCAGCGACTACTCCGGCGACCAGCAGAACTTCGATGACATCGAGGCCACGGTCAGTGGCGCCAGATTGGGCGGATGACCGCCGCGCGCCGACCTGTCCTCGGTTCCCGTGGACGAGGTCGGCGGGTGGCGCCAGGATGTACGCATGCCCTATGAGATCCCGGCGCCCATGCTCGCGAAGTCCGTGCCCGCCGTCCCCGACCCGGCCAAGACACCGGGCGGGCTCAGCTTCGAGCCGAAATGGGACGGCTTCCGCGCGCTGGTGTCATGGGACGGCACGGATGTCGAGATCGGCAGCCGTGGCGCGAAGCCGCTCACCCGCTACTTCCCCGAACTCGTCGCGGCGTTCGCCCGGCTGCTGCCCGAGCCCTGCCTCATCGACGGGGAGATCGTGGTCCCGAAGGGTGAGCCCGGCAGACAGCGACTCGACTGGGAGTCGCTGACCCAGCGCATCCATCCGGCTGCGTCTCGCGTCAACATGCTCGCAGAGACCACCCCGGCGATGTTCATCGCGTTCGACCTGCTCGCCCGAGGCGAGCGCGATCTGCAGCCGGAGCCCTTCGAAGTGCGCCGCGCCGAGCTCGTCGACCTCCTGAGCGGGCTCCCCGATCCCGTCCACGTCACACGGACCACGGAGGATCCTGAGCTCGCGGCCCGGTGGCTGGCCGAATTCGAGGGTGCCGGGCTCGACGGCGTCGTCGCGAAGCCTCTGGCACAGCACTACGCCCCGAACAAGCGCACCATGTTCAAGATCAAGCACGCGCGCACTGCGGATGTGGTGGCGCTCGGCTATCGCATCCACAAGTCGGGGCAGGGAGTCGGTGCGCTGCTCGTCGGGCTGTACACCGACGAGGGCCGGCTGCACAACGTCGGCGCCGTCTCGGCGTTCAGCGATGCACGGCGCCTAGAGCTGATCGAAGAGTTCGCGCCACTCGTCGAGCGGAACGAGGACGGCCAGGCCAGAACCGGCGAGGGCGAGAAGTCGAGGTTCTCGGCGGCCGACCGCGATACGTCGTTCGTCCGGCTGCGCCCCGAGCGTGTCCTGGAGGTGCGGTACGACCAGCTCGAGGGATGGCGGTTCCGCCACACCGTGCAGTTCGAGCGCTGGCGTCCCGACCGCGACCCCGAGTCCTGCACGTTCGAGCAGCTCGAGACCGTGTCGGCCTACGATCTCGGCGGCGTGCTGGACTGATATCGCGTCAGGCTGCTGCCCTGGCCACCCTCGACCTGGACGGTTAGCCTCGGACGTGCAGCAGGACTTCGTCGATTCGAGCGCGTGATGGACGGGATGTCGGATCTTCGCCCCGCCGTGAGGGCCCTGCAGGGTCTGACCGCGGTGGGCCGTCGCGTCGCGGCGGCAGCGGCCGCTTTTGTGACGTCGGCGTCGCTGATCCTCGTCCCCGCCTGTTCGCCGTCGGATCACGACTCCGCGTCGGCGGCGAAACTGAGCTCCGACGTCCAGTCGTTCCTGCAGCGCTTCGATGAGTACGACAAGGTGCGTGCGGTGCTCGTCGATCAGGGCGGCGAGACGGTCCTCGCGCTCTGGCGCGGACAGCACGCGCACGACTACGTCAACGTCGGATCGGCGACCGGGAGTGTGGTCTCCATCCTGATCGGCATCGCGATCGATCAAGGGCGCATATCCGGTCTCGACGCGACGCTCGGAGAGCTGCTCCCGGCATACCGCGGCGCGATGACGCGCGAGGTCGCCGCGATCACGCTCCGCGCCATCCTCTCGAACACCGCCGGCTTCGCGCCGGGAGGATCCACTCCCTACAACGACCAGCTGAACCTCACCGCGAGCACGGACTGGGTTGGCACGATCATCGCCGACCGCGTGGCGCGCGGCCCTGGCGACGGATCGTTCGCCTACTCCAATGCCGGGGCCCACCTGCTCGCGGCCATCCTGGATGAGGCCACCGAGGGCTCGGTGCTCGACGATGCGCGGAAGCAGCTCTTCGATCGGATCGGCATCCGATCGGAGCCGGCGTGGGTCCACCCGGTGCGAAGCGTCGAGGTGCGGAACACCGTACTCGCCGAAGGCTACTTCGCCGCGGGATTCGCCTGGCCGACGGACCCTCGGGGCACTCAGGTGGGCGCCGGGCTCCTGAAGCTGCGGCCGGAGGACCTGCTCGCCCTCGGACGGCTGTACGTCGACGGCGGAGTCTGGGACGGCCGCCGCGTGGTCTCACGGGAGTGGGTGGAAGCGTCCACGAGGAGCCATGCGGAGACGGGTCGGCGCCCGAGCGGCTACGGGTACGGATGGTGGGTGGATCGCACCGACCATGGGCCGGTGTTCCTTGCGCTCGGATACGGCGGACTCATGCTCGCGGCAGTGCCCGAGCGCGACCTGGTGGTCGTCGTGGTCTCGGACTACAACGGTCGCGACCCAGCCGACTTCGCCGAGCAGTTCCACACCGACGAAGCGTTCAACATGATCGAGTACCTCATCCTTCCGCAGGTCGGCTGACCCGCGTCACGTCCAGTTCTCGGGGTTGATGCGACTGGGCTGGACGCGCGGCGGCTCGCCAGGCATCTTCGGGAAGTCCGGCGGGAAGGGCAGTTCGCCGAGGCCCTCCGCCAGGTCGCGCTCCCACCATTCCAGGAGCGTGTCGATGCGGCCCGGCTTGCTGAGCAGGTCGGCCCACGGATCGCCGACGTTGCTCAGCCGCTGCGGCATCGACCGCACCGTGAACGCAGCGGGATCGGCATCCGGCAATTCGTCCCACGTCAGCGGCGTCGACACCGTCGCGCCCGGCAAGGCACGCGGACTGTAGGCGCCGGCCATCGTCCGGTCGCGGTTCGCCTGGTTGAAGTCGATGAAGATGCGCTCGCCGCGCTCCTCCTTCCACCAGTTCATCGTGACCTTGTCGGGCAGCCGTCGCTCGAGTTCGCGGCCCGCGGCGATCACGGCGTGACGCACGTCGAGGAACTCATGCGACGGCTCGATCGGGCAGAAGACGTGGAGACCGCGGTTGCCGCTCGTCTTGATGAACGCCGTCAGGCCCGCCTCGGCGAGGACGTCGCGCAGCGCGGGCGCGACGTCCGCGGCATCGGCGAAGTCCGTCCCCGGCTGCGGATCGAGGTCGATGCGCAGCTCGACGGGGTTGTCGGTGTCCGCGGTCAGCGACGCCCACGGGTGGAAGACGATCGTGTTCATCTGCACCGCCCACACCGCCGTGGCGATCTCGGTGAGGATGAGCTGTGGATGCCGCCGCCCGCTGTTGTAGGTGACGGTCTGCGCCTCGACGAAGGACGGCGCCCCCTTCGGCGGGTTCTTGGAGTAGAACCGCTCACCGTCGACGCCCTCGGGGAACCGCTCGAGCGAGACCGGCCGGTCGCCGTTCGCGTTGAGGAACGGTCCCGTGACCGCCAGCAGGTACTCTGCGAGCTCGTGCTTGGTGATGCCGAGGTCGGGCCACAGCACGCGGTTGGGGCTCGAGAGCCCGACCTCGCGATCTCCGTCAGGTCCGGCCACGGTCAGGGTGATGCGCTCCGACGCCATGGTCCGACCCTACGGGTGGGGTGCGACGTGCGCGACACAACGGCCAGCAATCTCGCGCGCGTGCCTTGATCCGCTCTGACCGGGTTCGAGACGCACTTCTGGCGCTGTTTCGTCGATCCTGTCCGTGACAGCGCGCGCCGGCCTCGGAAGCCGACCTCATTTCACCACCGGGAACCGAAGGTGCGTGACCCGACTCGACCGGATGATGAGCGTCGGGTCGCCGAGCTTGACGTCCGCGGGTGCGATGTCCGCGAAGTACGGATGCCCCTTGCCCAGAACGACCGGCACGAGATCGATCGCGACCTCGTCGAGGAGGCCGGCGGCGAGCGCCTGACCGGCGATCGTGCCCGCGGCGACCCCCACCGACTTGTCCCCGGCGATCTCTTTGGCGCGCGCGATGGCCGCCTCGATGCCGTCCGTGACGAAGTGGCCGTTGCCCGTCGAGCCCCACTTCCAATCGGTGGGCGGCTCGTGGGTGACGACGACGAACGGCACGCCGATCGGATGCTCGCCCTTCCACCCATCGGTGATGTCGAAGAGCAGGCGGCCGACGACCAGGCAGCCGATCTCGCCGACCCACCCGGTCCAGTAGTCGGCACTCTCGCTGGTCAGGTGGAACGGCGGCAGATCGCCATGATTGACGATCTCGACGTCTCCTGCCTCGTACCAGTCGAAGAGGGGGCCGGGGTCGTTGTCCGGGTATGCGACGAAGCCGTCGAGCGAGGTCGATGCGGACGAGACGACCTTGCCCATGTCAGCCCTGCGCCGCCAGCAGCTCGTCGAGCTTCTCGTAGCCTTCGTTCATCCCGTATTCCATGCCCTCGGCCATCATGCCCTCGAGCACCTCGATCGATGGGAAGACACTGTGGTCGACCAGACGCGAGCGCCCGTCGGGCAGCGTCTCGAAGCGCATCGCGTCGATGCTGACCTCGTCGGGCGTGCCCTCGTACTCGAACGTCTGTATCAGCAGCTCGTTCTCTCGGACGGTGTGGAAGATGCCGCGGAACGCGTATGTGTTGCCATCGGCATCCGTCTGCTCGTACCGGTAGCCGCCGCCCGTCCGGAAGTCCCAGTGCGTGATCGTGGTCTGGAGCGAGCGGGGCCCGATCCAGACCTTGAAGAGCTCGGGGTCCGCGTGAGCGCGGAACACCGCCTCGACGGGTGCTTCGAACTCGCGGGTGATGTCGGCGTAGGACTGGCCTGGCGTCGCCTCGATGACGACGGGGTTTGCGGTGCTCATGGTGCTTCTCCTTCTTCCTGGTTGAGCCCCGGGGCCGGGGCGGTGGGTGTGCGAGGGACGGCGCGGCCGCCGGCATTGCGGCGCGGCGCAGGTGATGTGGGTGGGCGGTGGTCGCCGGAGCTCGATCCGGATGCCGCGAGCACGGCGTCCAGACGCCGGTAGGCGGCTTCAGCCTCGAGCCGGTAGCGATCGATCCACGACGTCAGTCGCTCGAGCGCCGCGGCGTCGAGGTGCACCGGCTTGCGCTGCGCCTCACGCGTGCGCCACACCAGTCCGGCGTCCTCGAGCACGCTGATGTGCTTCGACACCGCCTGAAGCGAGATGGCGAACGGCTCGGCGAGCTCGCCGAGCGTGGCGGAGCCCCTGCTCAGACGTGCGACGATCGCCCGCCGGATCGGGTCGGCCAAGGCAGCGAAGGCTCGGTCGAGCGCGGCATCCGACTTGTTCATCAACTCACTCATTTATCAACTAGTACGTTGATAACACGATATGACGATGGGGCACAGGAGTCAAGGCCCGTTTCAGTTCGCGAGTGCGAGGAGTGGAGCGAGGTCGCTGCGGGAGAGGCGGATCCACGGTCCCTGCGGATTGATGACGACCCCGGTCAGCCCTTCATCGCTGCGCAGGGCACCGGCGAGCTGCGCGCCGCTCAGCGGCGCAGCCTGGTCCGAGCGCCCCATCGCCGCGACCTCGATCGGGTGCGAATACACCTCGAGGAACCGTGATCCATCCTCCGATCGGCCCTCGGCGATCCCCGGCAGTTCCCCTGGGACGCCGCCCACGGCGACCCACAGCGGAACCCGCGCGAGCGCTTCCGCCACTGCAGCAGCCGTCTGGGGTGTGCGCTCCTCGGCGAGCAGGGTCTTCAGCGTCAGCGATTCGTCGATCTCTGCGATGAGCCGCTCGAGCAGTTCGCGCGAGAGCACCGCGCGGGCCGGTGCGGACGACTGGTCGAGCACGAGGCCCTGATACGGTCCCGCGAGCAGGTGCCGGATGACGGCGAGCACCGGCTGTCCCATCGCGGACGTCTCGGTGTCGCCATCCGCGCGAACACTCGCCTGCAGCGCGGATCCGCTGCTGTAGGCGAGGATGAACGTCTGGTCGCCGATCCCGGCCACGGCCAGCGGCAGCTCCTCGCCTGCTGCGAGCAACGCCCTCGCGTCCCCCTTCACGCGGAGGAACAGGTGCCCCTGCAGCAGCTGACGTGTCACATTCAGCAGCTGCTGCGACGTGGGCGGCTCCGAGAGCGCGGCGAGCGCATCGCGGACGAGCACGTTGTCCCGCAGGCCCGGGATCGTCTCGGTCTCTGCAGGCGCCTCGGCCGGAACGGGCGGGTGCACCCCGGGCGCGGCAGAGCCCAGTCCGCGGAACGACGACACCGAGATGTCGACGGATGCCGCAGCCTCCGGCGTCGCGGCGGCCTCCGGGGTCCGCTCCGCATCGCCCGGGGCTGGATCTACCTCGGGCGCCGGCGCATCGGTCGCGCCGACCTCGACGACATCCGTTGCAGGGGGCACGACCTCGTCAGCCTCGGGCGCCGGGGGCGCGACCTCGTCGGCCTCAGGCGCCGGCTGAGAGGCGGACGGGTCGGGTGCGCCCTTCGGGCGGCGAGAGAAGAGGGCCATCGTCCGAGCCTAACCTGGGGTCCCGTGGCGCGCCCGAGCGCCCTCGGATCAGAGCTTCTCGATAGGGGCGATCTTGATCAGCAGCTTCTTGGGTCCGACTGCGTCGAAGCGGACGTGCGCGATGCGCTTCGCGCCCTCCCCGGTGACGGCATCCACTCGTCCTTCGCCGAAGTCGTCGTGGCGGATGCGGTCGCCCGGCGCGAGCTGCATGTCGCCGTTGTCGCGCACCTTCGCGGGGATGCGGTTCGCGAACTTCTCGATCGATGTGGACCTCGGCACCAGGTCGTCGCCGTATCGGCTCGCGGAGGTGCCGAAGCCACTGCCACCGCCCGGTCGCCGCGCGTTGAGGGCGCGTGACTGCGTGCCGCCGCGCGAGTTGACGTCGCCCGGCGACTGACGCCAGTGCAGCAGCTCGGGCGGGATCTCCTGCAGGAATCGGCTCGGCATGGCGACGGAGACCTCGCCGAACTGGGCGCGGGTCATCGCGAGCGAGAGGTACAGGCGCTTTCGAGCGCGGGTGAGACCGACGTAGAAGAGGCGGCGCTCCTCCTGTGGCCCTCCGGGCTCGCCGGCGGAGATCCGGTGCGGGATGAGGTCCTCTTCGACGCCGGTGACGAACACCGCGTCGTACTCGAGACCCTTCGCCGTGTGCATCGTCATCAGCGACACGGAGCCGGACGCGTCCTCGAGGTCGTCGGCATCCGATACCAGCGCCACCTCGGCGAGGAAGTCGATGACGGTGCCCTCAGGGTTGTTGCGCGCGAATTCCCGGGCGACCGCGACGAGCTCGTCGAGGTTCTCGACACGCGCCTCGTCCTGCGGGTCGCGGCTCGCGCGCAGCGCGTCGGTGTAGCCGGTCCTGCCGAGCAGCAGCTGCAGTCCTTCGGCCACCGCGGTCGGCGGCGCGAGCTCGCCGGATGCCGGCAGCATGAGGTCGGTCGCCTCGGCCAGCACGGCATCCAGGTGCGCGATCGCCGCCTGGATCTTCGGCCCTACGCCTAGAGCGGACGAGTTCGCGAGCGCGTCGCGGAAGGTGATCTGCTCGTCCTGCGCGTAGCGCGAGATCGTCTCGATCGTGACATCGCCGATGCCCCGGCGCGGCTTGTTGATGATGCGCCGCATCGCCATCTCGTCGGCGGGATTCGAGACCGCGACGAGATAGGCCAGCGCATCCTTGATCTCGGCGCGCTCGTAGAACTTGGTGCCGCCCATGATCTTGTATGGCACCGCCGAGCGGATGAAGATCTCTTCCAGTGCACGGGACTGCGAGTTGGTGCGGTAGAACACGGCCATCTGGGAGTAGTCGATGCCCTCGCGGCGCAGGGTGTCGACCTCGTCGGCGACGAACTGGGCTTCGTCGTGCTGCGAGTATCCGGTGAAGCCGACGATCTTCTCGCCCGCGCCGACATCCGTCCACAGCTTCTTGTCCTTGCGGTCGAAGTTGTGGCTGATCACGGCGTTCGCAGCGCTCAGGATGTTCTGCGTCGAGCGGTAGTTCTGCTCGAGCAGCACCACCTTCGCGCCCGGGTAGTCGCGCTCGAACTCGCTGATGTTGCGGATGTCGGCGCCGCGGAAGGCGTAGATCGACTGGTCGGAGTCCCCGACGACGGTGAGGGATGCCGCATCCTCGGCGCTCGGCTCGGGTTCGAAGATCATCATGCCGCCGCTTGCGATCGGCGGCGCGTCGGAGCCCGGCGGACGGGTCAGTTCGTGGATGAGCGCGTACTGGGCGTGGTTCGTGTCCTGGTACTCGTCGACCAGGATGTGCCGGAATCGACGGCGGTACACGTCGGCGACGTGGGGGAACGCGCGGAACAGGTACACCGTCTGCCCGATGAGGTCGTCGAAGTCGAAGGCGTTGGCGCGCTGGAGCTCGCGCTGATAGTCCGTGAACACGTCGACGAAGACCCGCTCGGCGGGGTCGCTCATGTTCGCCTGGCGGGCATAGGACTCGGCATCCGCCAGCTCGTTCTTGAGCTTGGAGATGCGGCCCTGGGTGCCCGCGGGGGTGAGGCCGTAGGCATCCGCCTCATGGTCTTTCACCAGCCGCTTGATGAGCGCCCGCGAATCGCCCGAGTCGTAGATGGTGAACGACTTGGTGAAGCCGAACTGCTCGGCCTCGCGGCGCAGGATGCGCACGCACGCCGAGTGGAACGTCGAGATCCACATGCCGCGCGCCGAGTCGCCGACCAGCTGCTCGACGCGCTCGCGCATCTCGCCCGCGGCCTTGTTGGTGAAGGTGATCGCGAGGATCTGGCTGGGCCAGGCCTCTTTGTTGCGCAGCAGGCTCGCCACCCGGCGGGTGAGCACGCTCGTCTTTCCGGACCCTGCGCCCGCCACGATGAGCAGCGCCTGGCCCCGGTAAGTGACGGCCTCGCGCTGCGGCGGGTTGAGTCCCGCGAGCAGGTCTTCGTCGGCGCGCGGGCCGCCTGCCGCGGCGGGCGAGCCGGCACCGAGGCTGGGCTGGGGTCCGCGATCTCCGCCGACGATGATGGGCGTGCGGGCGTCGGTCATGGCTCGTCAAGTCTAGGCGGGCCGGCCGACAGTGGACCCCGGCAACCGCGGCGCCGCCGTCGGCCCGTGCGCGCGGGTGTCTGCTGCCGGTTCGGGGCGGATTCTGTCCGTCGGGGCGCAGGATCCACGCCCCACGGGAGCGAACCCGCCCCGAACCCGAGACGGCGGCGCCGGCCTACTCGGCGAGGGCCGGCGTCCACTCGCGACCGAACCACCGCTTGATCCGCGATGCGCCGAATTCGCGCTTCTCGGCGGCGAGCTCGAGCGAGGGCCCCTCCATCGAACCGTGCGGGCGACCCTCGAAGAAGGCGACCTCCACACGACCGATCTCCTCGCCTCCGAACTCGACGTAGCAGACGCCGCGACCGTCGTAGAGCGCGTCGCCGGACTCGCCGCGCACCCGCGCGGCGATCCGCCGGGCAGCGGTCGCACCCTGGCGTTCGGCGAAGACGCCCGCGCGCGGCGTGCCGACCGAGGCGCAGTCCCCCACGGCGTAGACATCCGGCCATGACGTCTCGAGCGTGCGCGGATCCACGGGGATCCATCCGTCGACGGTCAGCCCCGACGCCTCGACGACCGCAGGCACCCGATGCACGGGCACGCCGAGGTAGAGGTCGAACGGAAGCGTCGATCCGTCTCCCAGGCGGGCGACGCGTGCCGCGGCATCCAGCGACCGCACTCCCGTGTCCGGATGCCAGGTGATCCCGCGTTCCTCGAAGGTCGCAAGGAGAGCCGCCGAAGCGTCCGGCGACGGTGGGATCGGACGCGGAAAGGGCATGACGAGCGTGATCGTCGACGAGTCCCGGATGCCGCGCTGCCGCAGCATCGCGTCGAGCATCAGCGCCGTCTCGCTGGGGGCCGGAGGGCACTTGAACGGACCCGCCGTGATGCCGATGACGACGTCTCCGCCCTCGAACGCCGCCAGCGTGTCGGGCAGTGCGAACGCACCGGCTTCGCTGTAGAACTCATGACCGGCTTCGGCGAGCCCCTGCGTCCGCGCGACGTCGTAGTCGGCGCCGAGCGCGATCACGAGGAAGTCGGCCTCGAACGCCCCCACCGTCGTCTCGACGCGCTTGGCCGCCGCATCGATCGCCGTGATCTCGGCCTGTACGAAGCGCACGCCGGGCTTCACGATGTTCGCGTACGGATGGAACACCTGCTCCGGGATGCTGCGCCCGAACATCACGTCGAGCTTCGAGAAGCCGAACACGAAGCCGGCGGTCTTGTCGATCAGGACGACGTCGAGTTCGTCGCCGAACTCCTCCGACAGGAGGCTGGTGGCCTCCAACCCGCCGAACCCCGCCCCGAGCACCACGACGCGCTGCGTCATGCGCCCTCACCTCCCCCGGTCACACTTGGCGCTCACTCTAGCGCCGAGGTCGGGCGGGCGAGGCGGGTGCTTCCACCGGCCGGTACGGAGGGCGGGTGGCGGTGGGTCAGCGTCGGCGGGTCGTGGTGGATGGGTGGGGTGGGTCGCGGTGGATGGGTGGGGCGCGGGCGGGTGTCTCGCGGCCGAGCAGGGCTCCTCCGCCGAGCGGAGGGTCTCGGCAGAGCGGAGGTCCCCTCGGCGGTGTGCGCCCCTCCGCAGGCCGATCCTCCTCCGCTCACCGGAGGACTCCGGGCCGACCCCCAGCGCCACCCTGCAAGACTGAACGCGTGCGCACGCTCCTCAACATCATCTGGCTCGTCTTCGCCGGCTTCTGGCTCTTCGTCGGCTACATGCTCACCGGCGTGGTGCTGTGCATCCTGATCCTCACGATCCCCTGGGGCATCGCCTCGTTCCGGATCGGGATGTACTCGCTGTGGCCGTTCGGCCGGCAGATCGTGGCGAAGCCGACAGCGGGCGTCGGTTCGTTCCTGGGCAACGTGGTCTGGGTGATCCTCGCCGGCTGGTGGCTGGCAATCGCCCACATCGTGTCGGGCCTGGTGCTGTGCCTCACGATCATCGGCATCCCGCTCGGAATCGCGGACTTCAAGCTCGTGCCGATCTCACTGATGCCGCTCGGCAAGGAGATCGTCTCGACCGGCCAGGGCGCGTTCGACGTCGTCCGCTCGTAGTGCCGGGTACAGCGCGTTTCGTCTCGCTTCGTCCGCTCAACGACCGGGGAGTAGCGGGTCGCGGTCGCCGAGCGAAGGACCGGCCGGCCGCGAGCGTCCCGGTCGTTGACCGGCGGAGCGCAGCGACGGAGACGAAACGGATTCCGTGGCCCGGCATCCACGCCTCAGAACTTCTCGGGCACGTAACGATACGGGTAGTGCGGGTCGACGTAGTCGCCCGGATCCTGACGCTCTGGAAGCACCGGCTCTTCGCGTGGCACCTCCTCGTACGGGATCTGCGACAGCAGGTGAGAGATGATGTTGAGCCGCGCGCGCTCCTTGTCGTCCGAGATGGCCACATGCCACGGTGCGGTCGGAGTGTCGGTCGCGTCGAACATCTCGTCGCGGACGCGCGAGTAGTCGTACCAGCGGTTATACGAGAGCAGGTCCATCGGCGAGAGCTTCCAGATCTTGCGACCATCGGTTATGCGGCCTTCGAGGCGCCGCGTCTGCTCCTCGGGAGTGACTTCGAGCCAGTACTTGAGCAGGATGATGCCGGAGTCGACCATCGCCTGCTCGACGAACGGAACCTGCTGCAGGAACTTGCGTGCGGTCGCCTCGTCGGTGAAGCCCATGACCCGCTCGACCCCGGCGCGGTTGTACCAGCTGCGGTCGAAGATGACCACCTCACCGGCGGCCGGGAAGTGCTGCATGTACCGCTGCATGTACATCTGGCTGCGCTCGCGGTCGTTCGGAGCAGGCAGCGCCACGACGCGGAAGACGCGCGGAGTGACCCGCTCGGTGATCGCCTTGATCACACCGCCTTTGCCCGCCCCATCACGACCCTCGAAGACGATGCAGACCTTGAGGCCTTTGTAGCGGACCCACTCCTGCAGCTTCACGAGTTCGACGTGCAGCTTCTTGAGCTCCTTGGCGTACTTCTTCCCGCTGAGACCGCCATCGGGCTTGGCCGACTTCTTGGGCTTCTTCGACATCCGCGTCTCCCGTGGTGCATCGCGCTTCGGCGCGCGTTGGCGCAAGACTAGTCCCGCACCGGGGCGACCAGCAGGCGTGACCCGCAGCGGGACTCTCAGGCGACGGATGCCGCGCCGCGACGCCAGCGGATGGCGAGCGCGAAGCCGACGCCGGCGATGACGGCTCCGAACACCGCGGCCCAGAGGGCCGTGTCGGCGGGGATGTCGAGATACACCGTGATCCCGAGGATGCGCGCCAGGCCCCAGGGCAGCAGCCCCATCTGGTCGTTCCAGACCGTGAGCGCCGTCTCGAGACCGATCGCCGAGACGATCCCCGCCGGTATCGCCAAGGCGAGTCCGACTGCCGCGAGCACCATGCCGGTCGCCCGACGGCGTCCGACCTGCGCCACCAATGCCCAGCCAGCGGCCACGAACACCCAAACGAACAGGGCGAAGGCGATCGCGATGTAGATCGTGCGTGCGGTGGGCTGCGTCCAGAACGAGTACCAGTAGCCGCCCGGCCCGGTGAACGAGAGCGCGAAGAGCGTGACGACGCAGCGCAGCACGACGACTCCCCCCACTGCAGCGATCACGGGCCACGGTGATCGGCGTCCGACGAGGAGCCGCACGACCAGAACGAAGATCAGCCATGCGCTCAGGACGATGGCGAGCTGAGTCCATGAGAGGAACGAGGTCTGCACCGCTCGCGTCGCGACGAGCAGGGCTGCGGGCAGCCCGACCATGAGCCATCGATCGGGAGCGAGCATCCCGAGCGTGGACTCGCGTGCCCGCCACGGACGCGTCGACGCGAGCCAGGAGGCCCGGGCCGCCGCTGCGCCGGGACGGCGGATCAGGCGGGTGCGCGCCGCGAACATCCCGATGATGAGCCAGGCGATCGCGAGCAGCAGCAGCCCGCGCGCGATCCAGGCCATCGCGAGGTCTCGGTCCGCGCGCTGGACCCCGAGCTCGGCAGCGGTCAGGTTGTACGCGGGGTAGTCGACATCCCCTGCGTACTTCTCCGTGTGGGCCGCGGCGAGCGTCGTGAACTCATCGCGGGCCGACGACCACGCATCGTACGACGCAGACGAGAGGGTGTCATGCCACTGTCCCTGGTACAGGATCATCTCGCGGTAGGCCGACAGCATCCGCAGCACGTCGACCTCGTAGTCGAGAGTGCCCCGGAATGCCCCGCGCATCGACGGGTCGTGCCAGGTCGCGGCATCCGTCGATGACACGGCATCCCGCATCGCCTCGACGTCGGCGACGGCTTTCTTGCCGTCGGCGATCGCCTCGTCGACGCGGTCGTGCGAGATCGAGTAGATGACGTCGAGCACCGCCGAGTCGCCGGTCAGGATGTCCCACTCGAAGATCCACATCATGGGCGGCGGCTCGAGCCCGATCGCGAAGACGCGCTTCTCGGCGAACGGCTCGATGTACAGGCCGTGCTCGACGGCGTCCCGCGATCCGTTCATCGCCTGGACGATCGCGCGAACTGTGTCGGGATCATCCGAGAACCACTCGTGAGCCCACGCGGCGGTCACCGCCGCCACGTCGGCGTCGGGATCGCGGGCGAGGGATGCCGCAAGCTGCGTGTTCAGCTCGTACAGCTGCCAGAACCCGGCCTTCAGGTACAGCGTCATGGGCCCCGCACGCCACGGACCGCCGTCCTGGGTCCACGTCCAGATGCCCTCGATGTGCGGGTTCGCCGCGAGCAGCTTCTGCACCGCGAACTGGTATTCGCGTCCGAGGTCATTGGGGAACGCCCCGAACGCCTCGAACTCGCGCCGGCTCTGGAACTCTATGATCCGGCGCTGGTCGCCCTGCTCGAGCGTGCTGTTCAGCGGCAGCCAGCTGTAGAAGTCGCCGAGCGTGTACTTCGTCGAGACGATGAGCGCCGGCGAGTCGATGCCGCCGAGCACCGCCTCGTACGAGTCGGTGCTCGTGTGCATGTCGCCGACGGCGCCGACCCCGACGCTCCAGGTGCGGAAGATCACTTCTCGGTTCGATGCCTCGGCCTGGCGCGTCAGCGACGTGAGCATCGCCCGCACGGCGTCCGGCGTCTTCACCGCGAGCTCGGAGTAGTAGTCCCAGCCCGGCACGTCGTAGACGCGGCCGGCCTCGCCGATCCGGATGAGAACGCCGTCGAGCGCCGGCTCCGCGGCGTACAGCTCGTCGAGGCCCGCGGTGTAGACGTCCCACAGCTGGGGGTTCTCGGTATCGAGCGAGCCGAAGCGGTCGGTGAGGTACTTCTCGAGCGGGGTTGTGAGGGTGAGCATGTCCGTGCGCAGGAACACCTTCATGCCGAGCTCCTGCGCGTGGTCCCAGAACGGTCCGAACGCGTCGCGCAGCGCGATCGCCTTGGCGCGATGGTCGTCGCCTCCCGCGTAGACCGGGCCGCCGGGGACGTCGTCGAACGTCACGAACTCGACGAAGCCGGGGAACGCGACCGCGTTGTACCCGTTCGCGAGCGAGTGGCGCAGAAAGGTGTCGAAGTCGGCATACGCCGACGCGAGCGCCTTCTGGTCGATGTACGGGGCCTCGGGCAGGAAGACATCCGCAAACGCCTTCGAGGCGTGCGAGTAGTCGGTGCCGGGCGCCCACTCCGCCGGGTTCGGATCCACCCCGACGGCTCCCATCTCGACCATCCGGAACGGCAGGCGCGAGGCGACCTCTTCGCCCAGGTGCTCGGCCACCGATCGGCCGGCGCGGATCTGCGCGGCCAGGTCGTACACCCCGCGGACGGCACCGGCGATGGTCGACGCTTCGACCTTGAGCGCCGTCGGCGTCCCGCTCAGCCGGTAGGTGTCGTCGCCGCCGTCGCCGTCACCCGAGACGACGGTGAGGGATGCCTCGCCGGCGGTGTGAGTGGCATCGGCCGCGGCATCCAGCAGCTCGTCGAGCGCCGCGTCCACGCGGGGTCCCTCCGGCGCGTCGACGGTCGTGAACCGCGGCGGTGGCACGGCGGCCGCGATGTCGGTGTCGACGGGGGCGGCGGGACTCATCTGGGTCGCCGGCTCGGTGCGGATGCCGAGCGCGTCGCCGACGACGACCCCCAGCCCCACTCCGAGGGCGACCAGCACGATGGCGGTGACCACAGCGAGGATCCCCCGCTTGGCCGCCGTCGTCATGGAATCACGGTAGCCGCTCGCGGCCACCGCTCTCGTCCGCGCGGGCCGACCTGTGGACGAGTGTGCGTCCGCTCGGCAGCGCCGCCCCGGCGTGGAAGCCCTCGTCGACGAACATGCCCACTGTGCCCGTCGAGAAGCCGGGCGGCAGCACGCCGCCGCGCGCGGCCGTGTCGATCGGGTATCCCTCGAGAGCTTCGGCCCCGCCGGCGAGAGCGTGCTCGATGGCGGCGTGCAGGAGATCCGTCCCGATTCCGCGACGACGGTACCGCGGCGGCACGAGGATGCAGTACACCGACCACACCTGTCCGTCGGACGCGTCGTACGGGCTGTGCTGCCGCACCAGCCGGCTTGCGAGCACGTGGTGAAGGCGAACGCGCGGCTCGACCCCGCACCAGCCGACGGCTTCGTCGCGATCGAGTGCGACCAGCCCGCGGGGAGGGTCGAGGATGTCGATCTGCTCGGCCAGCAGCGCTCGGCGTGTGTCGCGGCTGCTTCGCGCGGCGTCACGGTTGGACAGCACGTGGAACTGGCACCAGCAGTTGCGCGCGGATGCCTCAGCCTGGAACACCGCGTCCACGGCCTGCCACCCCGCGTCCCGGGCGGGTAGGACCCTCAGCTCGGCCATGCGCACACGGTATCCGTCGGCTCGGACACCGCGTCGGTCACAGCGCGGCGGCCGCGGCCTTCACGCGATCCAGAGCGTCGCCGAGTCCGGCCAGCTCTTTCTCCGCACGCTCCGAGGCGCGCTCGATCAGCGCGTCGTAGTGCTCGACCCGCTCGCCGGCACGACCGGCCTGGACGCGGGCGAGCTCGAGCCGCTCGATGAAGATCAGCTCGTCGCGGTGGCTCCCGAGCGCGTCATGGACCTCCTCTCCCGCCGCGGCCAGCTCCTCGCAGTCGTCGCCGAAGGACTCCTGGTCGGCCTCGTGCAGCGCCTCTGCCACGTACCGCAGGCGCCGGCCCGCCTTGCGCACATCGTGGAGCGACTCGATCGAGCCGTCGCTGCGCTTCGCCGCCTTGCGCACGCGCCGCGCCTCATGCCGGACGACATCGAGCAGCCGATCCGGCGGCGCGTCGGCATCCACCGCCGCGACGGGATCAGATGCGAACTCCTCGAGAGCCGTCATCCGCGCGCTCGAACGGGGACCGTCGTACAGCTCGCACAGCCGGGCGTGGGCCCTGGCGTACTCCTCGTGCTCGGTCTCGACCAGACGCACGCGCATGACGGGATCGTCGATGCCCAGGTCATCCATCGCCGCGGCCGCGACATCCGCGCGGACCTCGACGTCGCGGACGACGCCGAGCTGGTGGCCCCACTCTGCGAACTGCACGCGCAGATCCTGTGCGGCGGGTTCATCGAGGAAGTCGCGGAAGGCTGCCAGGACGCTCCGAAGCCGGCGCACGCTCGTCCGGTGCTGATGCACGCCGTCGGGAATGTCCTGGATCGCGCCCGGCTGGCTGGTGATGAGCCGGTCCGCCGCGAACTGGATGATCGCCCGGATGACGTCATCCGCTGTCGTGGGGTGTCCGTCGGGCACGGCTTCCGCCATCGATCCTCCTGTCGCCGGGCCTGGCGTCGAGGCTATACCCGCGGGCGGACGCGCAGCCGATCAGCGCGCATCTGTTCTCTCGCATGCTCGGCGCGCGTTCGCCGAGCTCTAAGCCAACTCGGAGGCCGGTCTTCTACGCTGAGCCCGACCTGGAGGAGTGACATGGCCCGGTATCTCATCACCGCCGCCGGAGCGCTTCTGCTGTTTTCGCTGACCGCGTGTTCAGGAGCCCCCATGACGCAACCACCGCAGCCGTCAGGACGCCCGCCGTTCCAGACAGTGACGCCCGGACCCATCGCACCGAGCGGTTCGCCGACCGCCGTGCCGCCGGCCCGGTGGGATGCGATCGTCGCCAACCTCGAGTCGCAGGGTGTGACCGGCACTCCCGAACTTGTGTCCGCTACTGCGGTGACGTGGAACAGCGGAGCACTCGGATGCCCGCAGCCCGGCCAGTCCTACACCCAGGCGCTTGTGGACGGGATGCAGGTCATCGTGACCGTCGACGCCGTCCGCTACGACTACCGATTCGGGACGTCCGATTCCCCGAAGCTCTGCAAGCGCTGAGCAGGGCTCGGGATACCGGACCCTGGCCGCGGCATCCGGTTCCTGGTCTGAGCGAAGCGGATGCTCTCGCGCACGAAGTGGCGCCCCGCCTTGCGACGGGGCGCCACTTCTCTCTGCAGCTGGGCTACTTGGTGGTCTTGACCAGGAGCGCCTCTCGGGCCCCCGACGCGTTGTCCGCGACCACGACCATGACACCGAGCGGCTTCTGGGCAAAGACCTGTGCGGAGTTCACGTCGACCGGGACGGTGACACTGCCGTTGCGCGGCACCGTCTCGAACTGGCCGTTGCTCAGCGCGGGCTTCCATGGGTTGTATATCGCCGAACCGACGAAGTCATCCGACAGGCCTGTGACCAGCGAGAAGCTCCGGACGGTGTACCCGAACGTGCCGGTTGCAGACGTGAGTCCGATGTTGCTCGCGAGGAACGGCAGCACGATCGTGCTGCTGTCAGTCGGCGCCTGCGCCAAGTAGTCCGACACGAAGCCGTCACCCGTCTTGAGATTGACCCCGAACACTCCCGTGATGCCGTTGTAGTCGCCCGCGAGGGTGGCTCCCTCGTCGGCCGCGAACACATCCCAGTCAGGGTCGCCATCGCCGTTGGTGTCGATGTATACATCGAACTCATTGCTCGCCGCGTTCGACCACCGCGTGTGCGTGCTGATCGCGAAGGCGAGGATCTGATCGCCCGCCGCAGCAGGGAACGACTGGACGCCCACGGCGCGCAAGTCGTACCCGCTGTCCACCACGGACTTCGCAACATCCTTCGCGTCGCTCAGACCCCACGTGTAGAAGTCCGCGCTGGCCGGGAGCGCACCGAGCGGGTTGCTCAGCTTGACCGACTTCTGGCCGTCCGCGACAGTCGCGTTCTTCCTGAACAGCGGGTCGCCGCCGGCCACTCCGACGCGACTCGTCGAGCGAGGCACGAGAAGGTAGGGCACGCGCAGCGTGTCCGTCGCCGATGTCAGCACGATGTCGCCCGAAAACTCGTAGAACGAGAACTGGTCGGCTCCCGCAAGTGAGGTGCCCACCGAGCTCGTGGGCGCTGCGAGGCCCACGACGATCTTGGCCTTGCCGCCGGCGGGTACCGTGACCTTGCTGTGGCTGAGCACGATCTTCGCCTTCTCGGACTGTTGCGACGGCGTGGACGACACCGAATAGGTGACGGCCTTCTTGCCGTAGTTCGAGACGGTGATGGTCTTCACTCCGGCGAATCCGAGCGACGACTCCTGGAAGCCGAAGCTGAGCGCGGATTCGCGCAGCCATCCGCTGTCCGTCTTGAAGGCGTCACCCGTTGCCGTGACCTGAGCGCCCACGGCCTGCGCCGCGTCCACAAGACCGACACCGCCGCGGACGAGGTACTGGCCGACGACCTTGTCGGGGTCGGCGGTCGCGACGATCGCCGCAGCGACCTCGCTCGCCTTCCACGTCGGGTGCGCCTGCACCGTCAGTGCGGCCACCCCTGCGACGTGCGGCGAGGCCATTGACGTCCCTGAGAAGTTCGCAGGGAGGTTGCCAGTGCCGACGCCAGTCGAGAAGATCGAAACACCAGGGGCTGCGACATCCACGCCCAATGCGCTGTCGCCGCTGCGAGGACCGCTCGAGCTGAATGACGCATAGTTGCGGAATGAGGGGTTCGGCAATGTTCCGGCCGCGGCGATCGTGGCCGGCTGACCAGCCACGAGCTTGGCACCGTCGGACGACTTCACACCAAGGAACGGGATCGTAACCGTGAACGGCTCACCGTTGTCGGGGTTGGTCGTGATCTTGCCCTCGTACGGCGGGAAGGCGTCGGCGTTGTTGATCATGACCGCGGCAGCCGCTCCGGCTTGCTGTGCGTAGATCGCCTTTGCGACTCGGCCGCATGTGCCACGTGTCGAGACGGCCAGTTGGTTGCCACCCGCTGTGATTCCGGCCTTCGTGTACGCGGCGACCGAGCAGCCGAGAAGCTCATTCTCGGCCGTGCTGGGATCGTCCGTGAGGCGCACGACCTGCAGGCTGGGGAGGCCGGCGAGGCTGGCACCGTTGGCGTTGATCGCAGGGACGGCGACGCCGCCGACGGTGATCTCGGCGGCCGGGAAGCTTTCCGAGCTGTCGATCGCAGCGACCGAGATCACACCGTCGCCGTTCCCGGCGAGGTACGGGCTCGGACCTTCGTTGCCGGCCGACTTGACGACGACCACGCCCGCGCCGATCGCGTTCGAGGCGGCGACCTCATCTGGGGCGTCACCACGGGTGAACGGCGAGCCGAGCGACATGTTGATTACATTCATGCCATGGTCGACCGCCCAGTCGATCGCCGGGACGACGACGTCCGTAGAGCCATCGCAGCCGAACACACGCAAGGCGTACACGTCGGCCTGGGGTGCGACACCCGGACCGATGTCGAACGACTTCGACGGCGTCGAGGCGTCATACGGGCCGTGGTACGTGGTGCCAGCCGCGACGCCGCTGCCGGCAGCCGTGCCGGCGACGTGGCTGCCATGGCCGTTGCAGTCGAGGGGGTTCGGGTCGGGGTGGGGAACCGGCTGGTAGTCCGCGGACGTGGGGTCGGCGTTGTAGGAGTCGCCGACGAAGTCGTAGCCGCCCTTCACGCGCGGCGCGGCCGGACCGAACTGCGCCGGATCTGCGGGCTGTGTCTCGGTGGCGTGCGCTGCATCGTATGCCGCGACCGTTCCGAGGCCGCCGAAGTTCGCGTGGGTGTAGTCGACACCAGTGTCGATGATCGCGATCTTGACGTTCTTGCCTGTGTAGCCCGTGTTCTGCCACACCTGCGGTACGCCGAGGAAGGGCACCGAGACCGCGTTGTCGACCGTGTACCTCGTGACCGGGTGAACCGCCACGACGTTGGGCAGTGCGGCCAGTGCGTCGACCTGCGCGGCGGGAATCGTCGCCTGGATGCCGTTGTAGGCCGACTGCATGCTGGCCTGGATCTGGCCGCCCTTGCTCTTGATCGAATCCGTGACGACGTCCTGCGCCTTCTTGAGCGTGCTCTTGATCGTGTTCCGCTCGGCGGTGGTGAGGTCTCGACCCTCCTGGGCCTCGACGACGGCGACGGGGTCGCCCTTCATCTCCACGACGACTGTGACCCGACCGTCAGCGCCTACGCCCATGGGATGGAAGGTCTTGGGGACGGCTCCACGGGTCTCGGACTTCTGGAATTTCGACGACGGATCGTCGCCTGGGCCTGCGGCCAGCGCCGCAGTGGGAGTGGCGATCGCCAGCGCGATTGCGCCGACCACTGCCAGAGAACGTCGGAACAAGAGGGCCTACTTTCTCGGTGCAAGGGGGATTGATCGTACGAGCGCACGTTATGTGGGAACTCAAGAAAGGTCAACAGAAAACTCTCAGGTTGAGCAGACCGCTAAGCTGAGCGTCCGATTCGGTGCGAAACGGCAATCATCGCCCGTTGATCGTCGCCGATCGCCTCGGCGACGATCAGCGCTCTCGCGGCCCGATCGCGGCGGCCGGCGAAACACAAGGACGCACAGCGAACACACACGAAACACTCCTCCCGCCCGAGGTCACGGCGCGGTAACGTCATGCCATCGCGGCGATCCGGGCGGTCCCGGGCACCGGCTCATAACCGGCAGCGGTGCGGGTTCGACTCCCGCCGTCGCGTCGAAGGAATGAGAGCCGCGATCCCTTGTAAACACTGGGATCGCGGCTCTCAGCTTGCTCGGCGAACCGCGATTTGCCCACACTTTCGTGGATGGGCTTGTGGATAGATGTCGCAGCAGGCCTCTCAACGTCAGAGCGCGGTGGTGGCAGGCTGGGGCTCGTGGGAGAGCGACGGAGGTTCCGCACCGCGGTTGCGGTGGACCGGCAGGGGCGGACGCAGTTCTCGATTCCCTTCGACCCGAACGAGGTCTGGGGCGACAAGCCGCGGCACCATGTGACGGGCTCCGTGGCCGACCGCCCGATGCGAGGTGTCATCGAGCAGCGGAACGGCGAACCGGTGATCGTGCTCGGCCCGGCGTGGTGCCGAGTCCCGCTGAGCGACGGAACCGAGGTGGAGGTGGCGCTCGAGCCGGAAGGACCGCAGCGAGCCGACCTCGCGCCGGACATCGCCGCGGCACTTGACGCCGCTCCGGATGCTGCCGCCTTCTTCGACTCGCTAGCGCAGTTCTACCGCACTGCATGGCTGCGGTGGATCGACTCCACGAAGCGTCAACCGGATCAACGGCCCATCCGGATCGCCGAGATGGTTCGCCAACTGCAGCAAGGGCACAAACAGCATCCGTAACCTGCGGCCAAGCCTCAGGCTTTCGCGATCGAGGCGGCTCGCGCGGCATTGAGGGACGCCGAGACGGTGTCGAGATCGTCGTCGAACAGGTCTGCGTGCACGTCGAGCGTCATCGCGGCGGAGGCATGTCCGAGCATCCGCTGCACGGCCTTGACGTTCGCGCCGGAACTGATCGCGAGTGAAGCGGCGGTGTGCCGGAGATCGTGGACGGTCATCCGCTCGAGGCCGGCGTCGTCGAGGGCTCTAACGAACCAGGACCGCGATTTGCCCGATGCGCGCGGCCGCTGCAGGTAGTCGAGCCCGCCGCCGAACAGGAGGGCGTCGCGCGGCTTCCCCTCGCAGAGTTTCGCGATCGGCAGCTCGAGGAACTCGGGGTAAGGCACCGACCGGAGTTCGTGCGTCTTCGGTGACCCGACGTGGATCTCCGCCCCGACCCGGACCGCGCTCTCGGTGACCGCGAGGCGCCGGCGCAGGGCGTCGACGTCTCGTACGCGCAACGCGGTGAGTTCGCCCCACCGGAGTCCGGTGTACGCGGCGAGGTAGATCAAGGTGGCGTGGGTGCCGGATGCTGTCGCGAGTCGCTGGATCTCGGCGTGCGTGAGGTACTGGTGCGGTTTGCGCTCCTTGCGCGGCAGGTTGTCGATCCCTCGTGCCGGGTTGTGCGAGATTCGACGGTCTCTCACCGCGATGTCGAGCACGGACGCCAGGACACCGTGAGCGCGGATCACGACTGTGGCGCTCTTGGGTCGCGCGCCTTGGCCTCTGGATCGGATGTGATCCCGCCGGTCCGTTTTGGCGGCTCCCGCTGACAGCTGCGAGACCCACGCTCGTGCGTCGCTGTACGTGACAGCGGGGACGGTGGTCGCACCCCAGCCGGGCGCCACATAGACGCGCCAGGCGTCCTCGAGCGCCTTGTAGCTGGAGGGCTTCAGCCGCGTTCGTTTGGCCGCGAGCCAGTTCGGACCCAGTTCGCCGATAGTCGTGCGGGAGCGAGCCGGATCGATGTACTCCCCGGTCGCCTTCGAGACTTCGACTGTCGCGAGGTACAGCTCGGCCTCGCGCTTGGTGCGGAAGCCGCGCTTGTCCGTCTGCTTGCGGTCCGGTGTCCGGTAGCGGACTCGGTAGCGTCGGCCAGCCCCGGTGTCGTAGGACTCAACGGTGCCCATGGGCTTTCCTCATGAGTTCTAGCTGAGCTTCGGCCTGCTCGCGTGTCGCCATGGGCGGCGCGACGAGCGGCTCAATCGCCTTCGCGATCATCCGCGCTTGCTTCTCATGGTCCGTCCGGCTGAAGTAGCCGTCGGTGCGGGCGCGCTGGATCCAGTTGGTTGCGGTTCGCTGCTTGAGCCCAAGGGTCTCCGCCACGGCGAGAGCGGGATTCTCGTTGGAGATCTCGGCGATTCGGTACGCGACGGCGGTGAGCAGGATGGCATCCGGACTGCCGCCCTCCAGGCCCGGGATGTCTCGGGCGGTCACGCTGTGGTCGCGACGAAGGTCGCTGATAGGACGAGTCCATAGGGGCAGTGATATGTCGATCACCGTCTGGATGATCTCTTGGACACGCACGGTCCGCCAGAGTGCGCCGGTGATCTCGATCTCGGCCTGTCGTCGATCCAGTCCGAACGCAGCGATTTCGTAGCGCCCAGCGCTTTCGGAGTACTCGAGCCGGCAGGTGGCATGTGCGAGGTCGCCCTCTCTCAGCGCACCCACCCCCCCAGTGGCCACAGGGATCGTGGCATCGATGACGGGTTTGACGGAGATTCCGGGAGGAACGACGATGCTGCTGCCCGATTGCCGGACGTACTGCTCCATGAGCCCATCTTGCCACCCCAGTGCGCTTCATTGACATGACTAGGCAGTCGACCCCAGACTTTGCCTATCGATGACGCGACAACGCAAACGGGGTGACGATGGACGGCGAAGAAGAGTGGCTGTCGCTCACGCAGGCGGCGGAGCTGACGCATCTTTCCAAGGCCGCTCTCGCGCAGCTTCGCTATCGCGGCGGGGGGCCGATCTTCTACCGACTCTCCGGCAAGACGATCCTCTATCGGCGCTCACAGATCATCGAGTGGATGGAAGGGTGCGCGTTCGACCGCACCGATCATCGACTCGTTGCTGGCTGAGTTGAACTCGATTCCGCGCTCTGCTCCGGGACGAGCCACCGGACAACCACCCACCCCAGCAGCGCTCCCACCAGCTGAGCGCCGATGAACGGGAGGGCGGATGTCGGGGCGATGCCGGCGAAGGTGTCGCTGAACATGCGTCCGATCGTGATGGCGGGGTTGGCGAAGCTCGTGGAGGACGTGAAGAAGTACGCGGCGCCGATGTAGGCGCCGACCGCGGGCCCCGCGAGGTGGGAGCGTCGGGTGCGCGCGAGCGCGAAGATGAGCAAGATCAGCCCCGCGGTGGCGACGACCTCTGCGAGGAGCAGGTTCCAGCCGGATCGATCCTTCGTGCTCCACTCCACCGCGGGTTCCGCGAACATCAGGTTGGCGAGGACGGCGCCGACGATGCATCCGATCACCTGGACCGGTAGGTAGACGGCGACGATCGACCACGGCCGTCGGTGGAGCACCACGTCGACAATGGTCACCACAGGGTTGAAATGCGATCCGGACACCGTTGCGAACACGACAATGAGCACGGCAAGGCCGAGCGCGGTCGCGAACGCGTTCTCGAAAAGTTGCAGGCCGACATCCGTCGGGGAGAGGCGTTGCGCGGCGATGCCGGACCCGATGACGACCGCGGCGAGGCCGGCGCTGCCGAGGAATTCGCCGACGGCAGCGCGGAGGGTTGTGGTCACGATCCAACGAAGAGTTGCGAGATGCGGTCCAGCGCGCCCGGGACGAGCTTGAAGTACGCCCAGGTGCCGCGCTTGCTGCGAGTGAGGAATCCGGCGGTGGTGAGGACCTTGAGGTGATGCGAGACGGTGGGCTGGCTCAGCCCGACGGGCTCGATGAGATCGCAGACGCACGCCTCGGTGTTCTCGGAGGCGGCGACGATCGACAGCAGACGCAGGCGTGCTGGATCGGCGAGGGCCTTCATCGTCTGCGCCAGTTGCTCGGCCTCGTCGGCGGAGATGGGTTCGCGCACGAGGGGCGTGCAACAGGTGCCGGCGGCGGTGACGTCGGTCACCTCGAGCATGGTGGTCATATATTGAGAGTAGTCGATATTGACAGATGTCGATAGATGGGTGAGACTTCCATATCGACACTCATCGATATTCCATTGGAGGACGCCGTGACCCTGCTCGACCTGACCCCCCGCGTCGTGGAGAACGACCGACTGGCGACTCTTCCCGTCGTGATCATCGGTGCCGGTCCGATCGGGTTGGCCGCGGCCGCGAACCTGGTGGAGCGCGGCATCGAGTTCGCGATGTTCGAAGCCGGCGATGAGGTGGCCGCGAGCGTGCGGGCGTGGGGTCACACCAGGCTGTTTTCGCCGTGGAAGCACCTTGTGGATCCCTCGTCCCGGCGACTCCTCGAGGAGCGGGGCTGGCAGCTCCCCGATCCGGACCGGGCACCGACCGGCGCTGAAGTGGTCGAGCTCTACGTCGCTCCGCTTGCACAGGTCGAGGAGATCGGATCAAGGCTCCGGCTCGGCGTCGAAGTCATCGGCGTGACCAGGGAAGGTATGGACCGGACTCGTTCGCATGGTCGGACCGGCACGCCGTTCGCCGTCCGTATCCGCACCTCCTCCGGCGATGTCGAAGATGTCTCGGCGCGTGCCGTCATCGACGCGTCCGGCACGTACCTCTCCCCCAACTCCTTGTCATCCAGCGGGCTCGAGCTGCTGGGCATGGCGGAGATCGCCGACCGGGTCACGCCCGCCCTACCTGACGTCCTCGGCCGCGATCGGGCCCAGTTCGCCGGGTGTCGCGCCACGGTTGTGGGCGCCGGCCACTCAGCGGCGAACACGCTGCTTGGGCTTGTCGAGTTGGCGCGCCAGGAGCCCGACACCAGAGTGACGTGGCTGATCCGCAACGCGCAGGCCGTGCGCGTGTCGTCGTCGCCTGACGATGAGCTCGCCGATCGGGCTCGACTCGGGAGGGGCGTCGACCGTGCTGTCGCCGACGGCGACATCACCCTCCTCGACGGTTTCGAGATCATCCGCGGCCGTCGGACAGGCGACGCCGTCGAGCTGGTCGGCCACCGCAGCGGCGAGGTCGTCGTCCACACCACCGACGTGGTCGTCAATGCGACGGGCTTCCGGCCAGACCTCGACATCCTCCGTGAGATCCGACTCGAACTGGACGAGATCGTCGAAGCGCCCAAGCGCCTCGCGCCGCTCATCGATCCCAACGTCCACTCGTGCGGGACGGTGGAGCCGCATGGCTTCCGTGAGCTGACGCATCCCGAGCACGGGTTCTTCATCGTCGGGATGAAGTCCTATGGTCGGGCGCCGACGTTCCTGCTCGCCAGCGGATACGAGCAGGTCCGCTCCGTCACAGCGTGGCTCGCCGGTGACATGGCGTCGGCATCCAAGGTCGATCTCGTCCTTCCTGCGACGGGAGTCTGCTCCACTGATCTCGGCGACGGAGGCGGCTGCTGCTCGTGATCCGCCTTCGTGAGATGACCTCCGCCGATTGGCCCGCGGTCGAGTCGATCTACGCGCAGGGGATCGAAGACGGCGAAGCCACCTTCGAGACGACGACCCCTTCCTGGGACGCCTTCGACGCCGGCAAGATTCCGGGACTGAGATTCGTCGGCATCGACGACCAGAACTCGGTCGTCGGATGGGTGGCGGCATCCGCCATCTCATCCCGAGCCGCGTACCGGGGCGTCGTAGAGCACTCGGTGTACGTCGAACGGAATGCGCGTGGAAGCGGGATCGGCCGGCTCCTGCTCGACGCGTTCATCGGCGCGGCTGAGGAAGCCGGCATCTGGACGATCCAGTCCAGCATCTTCCCTGAGAACACGGCGAGCCTGAGACTCCACCAGGCGGCGGGCTTCCGCATCGTTGGGAGAAGAGAGCGGATCGCACGCTCCGGCGCCGGACCGCACTCCGGGCAATGGCGCGACACGATCCTCATCGAACGCCGCAGTTCCCACAACGGCTTCGACTGAGCCCTCGGCGATAGACTCGTGTCTATGGATGCCGCGACCGCCGACCGTGCCTTGACGGTGCTCGGCGATCCGACCCGCGCCCGAATCCTGCAACTGATCCGCGACGCCGACGACGGTCGCGCGCTTGTCGGGAGACTCGCGGAGACCCTCGAGCTGACCCAGCCCACCGTCAGCCACCACATACGCGCCCTGCTGGACCAGGGGGTCGTGCAACGCGAGCCCGATGGCCGCCGGGTCTGGTACTCGATCGCCCCGGACAGCAGCGAACGCGTCGACGCCGTGCTCGGCGACCGCGCCGCCACGCCGCACCCCGCACCCGACCTGGAACGGATTTCCGGCGACTTGGCGACCCGGTTCCACGGCGTCTTCAGCGCCGAGACCGTGGCGCATTACGTCGACGACAGCTACCGGCTGCTCGCGGCAGAAGGACCCGTCTCCCGGCTCGCGTCCCGCACCGCATCGTTCAGCGCGTCCCGGCTCGACGCCCTGGCACGGGCCCGGCACCCGGTCATCGGCACCCCGGAGGTGCTGTTCGTCTGCGTCGAGAACGCCGGCCGGTCGCAACTGGCCGCCGCGATCCTGCGGCACCTCGCCGGGGAGCGGGTCACCGTCCGCACCGCGGGCTCCGCCCCGGCAGGCGAAGTGAGGCAGAGCATCGTTGCGGCGCTCGACGAGATCGGCGTGCCGCTGGGCGGCGAGTTCCCCAAACCGCTCACCGACGAAGCCGTCAAAGCCGCTGATGTGGTCGTCACTATGGGCTGCGGCGACGCCTGCCCGATCTACCCGGGCAGGCGATACCTTGACTGGGATCTCGACGATCCGGTCGGCAGGCCCTTCGAGGAAGTGCGCGGCATCCGCGACGAGATCGACACCCGCGTGCGCGCCCTGCTTGAGGAACTGGACACCGAACGTTCACCAGAGCAGGTCGCTAAAGCATAGACGTTGATCTATGCTTTGGATATGGCCGACCTCGACACCCCCACCGTTCTGTTCGTCTGCGTCCACAATGCCGGGCGCTCTCAGATGGCCGCGGGATATCTTCGCGCGCTCGCCGGCGACGCGGTCGAGGTGCTGTCGGCCGGTTCGGCGCCGAAGGATGAGATCAACCCGGTCGCGATCCTGGCGATGGCAGAGGAGGGCATCGACATCGCCGGCAACATCCCCAATGTGCTCACCGTCGAGGCGGTCAAGGAGTCGGATGTCGTGATCACGATGGGGTGCGGCGACGCGTGTCCCATCTTCCCCGGTAAGCGGTACGAGGACTGGGATCTCGATGACCCGGCGGGCCAGGGCATCGATGCCGTGCGTCCGATCCGCGACGAGATCCGTCGCCGCATCGAAGTGCTGATCACAGAGCTGCTCCCGGAACGGGCGGCGTAGCCATCCGCGCCGCGACGACCGGTGTTACGGCGGGAACCGTGCTTGCCGCGGTTCTCGCGCTCAGCGCGTGCAGCGGGCAGCCCGCCCCTCGGTGCCGGTCGCGCGGCGGTCGTCGACGAACAGATGCGCACCGGCATCCCTCATGTCTTCGCCGCCGGCGACGGGGTCGTCACCCATCACCGGCTCCTCGGACTGACCTGCCTGCCGCTGGGCACGCCGCGCACGAGCAGGGCCGCGTCGCCGGAGAGAACGCCCTGGGCGGGAGCACTCGGTTCGCCGGATCCGTGGGGACGCAGGTCGTCAAGGTCTTCGACCTGGTCGCCGCGCGCACCGGCCTTCGCCACCATGAAGCGACCGTCACAGGCTTCAACCCGGCAACGACACAAGCCGTCGCTGACGACCACAAGCGGTACTACCCCGGAGCACCGCCGATCAGCATCCGCATCACCGGAGACACGACAACAGGCCGGCTCCTCGGCGCGGAGCTCGTCGGCCGCCTCGGCACCGAGTCAGCCAAACGCGTCGATACGTACGCCACCGCCCTTTTCGCCGGGCTCAGCGTCGAGCAGGTCGGCCATCTCGACCTGTCATACAGGCCTCCGCTCGGATCCCCGTGGGATGCCGTGCAGACGGCGACGCAGGCCTGGTCGCGCGCGCACATCCCGTTGGTGGTGACGGTATGACCGGTGCGCCAACGGTGCTTTTCATCCGCCAGCACAACGCCGGCAGGTCCCAACTCGGGCACACCTCCTCGCGCACGTTGCTCAAGGCGGGTCAACGCCACGAGCGCCGGATTGAAACCCGCACACGAGATCAATCCCTTGGGTCGCGGAAGCGCTCGGCGAGTGGGGGATCGATACCGGGGACGCCACGCCGCGTCTCGTCATCGAAGCCGACCTTGCGTCCGCCGATGTCGTCGTGACAATGAATCCGGGGCTGGCGCTCCCCGGCCCGGTCGTCGGCCGATTGGTGGAGTGGGAGTTCCCCGACCCAGATGCGTGGGACTCAGCGGAGTCCGCGGACTTCGAGATGCGATCTCCACATCGCTTCTTTCCTGGTATTCCGACCGATATCGACGGGGCGAGCGGACGGATGCCGACCCAGCGCATCCGTCCGCCCGATCGTTCGCTACTTCGTGACGACCACTCGGACGCGGTCGATGTTCTGCAGCAGGGCGTACTTCGCGTTGACGTTCCCGTCACGCTCCGCAGTGACCTTGACGCTCACGACGTACGTGCCCGGCTGGGTGAACGTGTACTTCGTGGTGATCGCTTCGATCTTCTGCGGCTTTCCGGCCAGACCGGGAACGAAGGTGCCCTCGCCCTCGTAGTCCCACTCCGCCGCGATGATCTTGCCGCCGCCGAGCGGCGTCCGGGCGGTGGCGACGATGGTCACCGGCTTGCCGACCTTCGCCTTGATCGTCCCGCCGAGCGACACGATGTCGACCGTGGGCTGGATGCCCTGCCGGATCAGCGAGAACGGGGACACCGAGATCTGCGTGTCCTTGATCGAGTAGCGCGTGGATGCCGGCGCGGGGACACCGTGTTCTGCCCACTGGGCAACATCTCGCAGCGCCTGCTCGACCATCCCGTAGTAGTTGACGAGAGTGGAGGCGCGCAGGCCCGTCGGCGCCTCATCCTGGTGATCGGCGTGATCGGTGAAGTACACGCGGTAGCTGTCAGCGGCAGCGCCGCCGAGGCTCGCCTCGACGCGGTGACGGTACCAGTCGGTGTGCCACGGCAGTGCGTCGCTGTCGTAGAGGTTCGAGACAACGATGACCTTGCCGTTGATGGAGCCGTCGAAAGCGGCGTTGCCCGAAACCACGGGCGCGAACGAAGGCTCGCCCACCGGACGCTGCGGGTAGATCGGGGTACCGTCGGGGTTGCGGAACTGGTCCAGCCCGATCCAGCCCTGACCGGCGGGAGGGAGCTGATACCGGTACGCGAACCGCTTGGCGATGTTCCAGCGGTGGCCGATGGTGTCGCCCATCTCGGCGAGCCTTTCCCGGACGCGTTGGCCGAGCGGGCTGTTCTCGGTCCCGAGATAGCCGGGCGAGTTCCAGAAGTCGTCGACATACGTCGGGTCGTACGCCAGCGGATCGTCGGAAGCGAGCCCCGCCCCGTAGTACTTGGCGTCGTATCCGAGAAGGTAGTCGGCGTTCTCCCACGCCTTGAGCGGAATCCCGAGTGCGAGCATCTCCTTGAGCATGGCTCGCTCAGCCGGGTCCAGAGTCGCATAGGGGTTGCCGCTGCCACCGGGCAGGATGGCGTCGCGGATCTGGGCAGCCTTGCCGCTGAGGATCAGCTCCGCGGCGGATCTGCCCTCGAAGTTGTAGCTGGACGGCTGCGGCACGCCCTGCACCATCGGCACGTATCCCTGCCAGATCCCCTCGGTGTTCTCGGCCGCGCCGATGACCTGATACGAGCCGCCGCTCGGCCCGTAGAGGTAACCGAAGATCTGTCGATCGCCGCCGTAGTACTTCGCGGCGAGGGTCTTCGCGAACTTCGCCGCGGCGGCACTGTACCGGTACCCGAGGGAGACGGAGCCGTTCCCCGCGTGCACCGCGTACCCGCCGCTCGCCAGCGCGAACCCGATGGCTCGATCGCTCGCCACGGCAGTGCTTGCTCCCGCTACGAACACGGTGGGGTAGGTGTACTGGAAGAACCGGCCATCCCACTTCGCCTTGTCCGCCTGCGCGTGCAGATAGATGTTGAACTTGATGTTGGTGCCCTCGAAGTGCCCTGATACCCGGTGGTGAGGAACCGGCAAGGTCTCGTCAGTCTCCGAGTCGATGACGGGCTGGGTGAACTGCGGGTCGATGCAGTCCGCCGTGATCTGCATCGGGGCGTTCGGTGCGGATTGCACACAGTCGGGCGGTGCGGCGGAGGCCGGTGCTGCGGACAGCAGCCCGACAACAATGGCAGCCGCGGCGCCGAGCGCGACAGGGGTGAACCTGCGCCGGATGGATCTCTTCATGGTTTCTCCAACTTCATGGTTTGTGTCGGCACGGACGTCGTGGCGGCAGGGCTTCGCGGCCATGACGCGTGGCGGCGAATGCGTGGGGGCTATTTCTGTATTGCCTTCGTTGTGCACGGCGTCATTGAACGGCTAACGGGCGTGGAGGTTGCGGCGGTTGACTGCTCCCTTCTGGAGATGGCGGGGCTGCCGCCGTGAACTGTGCGAGGGGTTTTCGGTCGACTTGGTCGACGAGTGCCGCGGAACGTTCTGAGGCGGCGACAGGGGCGCAATGTCCTCACGTCAGCACCGGGGTGCCATGTGCGTGCGGTGAGGGGAGAACGAGCGAGTGGGTGCCGGATGCGAGTTGATGATGGTGTCCAGGCACGCGCACATATGCTGTCGCGCCGCTGGGCACCACGACGTCAAGGCGCCACCCGCCGACACCCCGCTCCCAGCACAGGGACGCTTCACCGAGCGGGGTCTTGTGGCGCATTCGTGCACCTCGGATGCGCGGGTCGTCGACAGGAGCGATCTCGATCTCGCGCCACCCCGCAGCGATCGAGCGGAGCCCGCCGACCCGTTGCTGGATCCACGATGCGACTGAGCCGAGGAAGTAGTGGTTGCGGGACCGGGCGGACGCATCCCATGCCTCGAGCAGGGTGTTCTCGCTTGCCTCGAACCATGCGCCCCATCCCGGTCGGGTGCGTTGCAGCAGGACCGTGAGCGCAAGGTCGTCTCGTCCGGCGGATGAGAGCACGGGAAGGAGGTGGCGGACGCCGATGGCGCCGCAGTCCAGGTGACCGCGGCTTCGGCCTTCGATGTCGGCGATGAGGCTGTCCTGCACGGTGCCGACTGCGGCGCGGGGCACCATGTCGAAGGCGAGCGGCAGCAGGTTCATGGTCTGTCGGTAACCCACCCCGGGCACCCCGTAGCACCCTGCGTGGGCATCGAAGTAGGCGTCGTGGTACGCGGCGGAGATCGTCTCCGCGGCCGCCCGGTATTCGTGGGCATCCTGGTTGCCCAGTTCGTCGAGCACGGCCGCCGTGTGCTGGAGGACGGTGACCGCCATCGCGGTACCGGTCGGCGCCATGCCCTCCGGCGGAATGGTGAACTGGGGCGCGAGCCAGTCGCTCCAGGTGCGGTGCGACCAGATCCCGCCTCCCGATCGATCGATGAGGTGGTCGGCATACCGCCGGATCATCGAGGCGTTGCGTTCGAGCACGTCACGATCGCCGTATTCGCAGTACAGATACCACGGGATGAGCACCGCCGAGGACGACCAGGCAGGGTCCGCGGCGCGCCCCCATCCCGGGGTCGGGATGATCTGCGGGATGGCACCGTCGTCGGCTTGGGCGTCGCGGTGGTCCTGCAGCCACTTGTCGAACGCGGGTCGGAGGTCGAAGTGGTGCAGCAGCGCCTCGGTCGCCAGGTGTGCGTCGGCCGTCCAGCCGTTCTTCTCGTAGATGGGTGTGTCGGTGGGGATGCCGTGCAGGTTGTTTCGGAAGGTTCGCCCCAGCGCGGTGTTGATCCACTCCAGCAGCGGCTCACCGGCTGCGAGCTCGCCCATCCGTTCGAGGTCGGTGTAGATCGGCACAGCGCGGACGCCGGCTACCTCGACGTCGCCGCGCGTGTCGATCTGGACCCACCGGAACCCGCGGTAGCCGAATTGGATCTCCCAGGTGTGGTCGTGGATGTCGCGCTGGATCAGGAGCTGGTCTTCCTGACCGTTTCCGGCTGCCAGAGCGTTGTCGCAGATGACCTCGCCTACGGCATTGCGCTGTTCGCCCGACGTCACGACGACGGCCGCCCCGGCGCGCCCGGTCACACGGCACCGCAGCCGGCCGGTCATCACCGCTCCGAAGTCGTACACGACTCGACCCGATCCGAGATCCTCGGAGAGGATCGGCGGTCGGGGCGCGCCGGCACGCATTGGCGAATGCACGGCAAGACGCAGCTCCCCTCGCGGCGGGTCGACCATCGTTGCCGGCTTCCAATCCGGCTCGTCGGCGCTGAGCACCCACGTCTCGCCCCCGAACAGCAGTTCGCGGCGAACGATGCCGTCGGCGGCGTCCCATCCGTCGCCGGTCACGACACGCGCGCTACGTCGGTCGGTGTACAGCAGATCGATGGCTGCGATCGCCATGGGTTCGCGATGCCAGGGCGCTAGGTGCCAGCCCCAGATGTCCCCTCCCCGGGCGGCGAACCGTTCACGACCTGCTTCGATGAGCAGTTCATTCGCGCCGGACTGCAGCAGGTGGGCGATGTCGTGCACGCGGTAGAGCACCGTCTTGTCGTAGGCGGTGACGGCGGGCTCGATCGCCGCGTCGCCGACCTTGACTCCATTGATGCGGAGGATCCCGGAGCCGAGTGCGGTGAACGCGAGGGTCGCCCTCTCCAATTCCCCCGTGACGTGGACCGATCCTCGGAACTGCGGGTTGGGCGCGGGGTCGGTCTCCACGGCGATGAGCAGTATCCCGGCCTGGTGTTGTCCATCGAGAATGATGTCGCCGTCGACGGGCAACGGCGACACACCGTCGTCGGGGCACGCGGCACCCGCGTCTTCGGCGTACCAGCCGATGGTCTCCCGCTTTGGGCGTAGCACGACCGTGTACTCGCCCGCCGGAGCGGGCGGCGACACCTCGAGGAGCTGGCCGAAGTAGTCCCACAGCAGCTGTGGGCCGGCGACATGGCGCCGAGCGACCTCGCTGCCGTCGGCACTTTCGAGGCTGATCGTGAAATCGACATCCGCGATGAATGGATCGACTCCCTCACCTGGACCGGCCAGGTCGATGTTCACCGCGCGCACGGGTCCGTCGGTGTGGAAGGTCTGCGTCAGTGTCGACCCGGGCGCGGCCCAAAGGATCCGGTCCCGCCGTGTCGCGCGGATGATGCGCTGCGCGGCGGGCACAGCCCTCGAGATCCACTGCGCTCCGGCCAGCGCCGTCGGTGTTGTGGTGGCGGTCATTACGTCGGAAGGGTCCTCTGAGCTGAAAGGCGATGGTGAATCAGGGGGTCGGAATGTCCGATCGGTCGCATGTTCCCTGTGCTGGTCAGGCTGGGAGCGGTCGATAGGTCACGCGCAGGATGCGGCCGTCGGGTGACGGGGCGCCGACCGTGAGCATGCGGCCGGTGAATCCGGCGGCGACCTCGGTGGAGAGGTAGCGGCCGTCGAGGCGAGCAAGCTCGGTGGTTCCGTGCTCGCACACCACCGACATGACGATGTCGTCGGGGCCGGCGTGCCCGAACGGCACAGGTGGTGTGCGGGGCGCCGCCGTCTCGACGCACAGCGTGACGTACTGCTCCTGGGTTGCGAAGCCACCCAGCTCGTGCCGGAGATCGCCGATCTGGATGACGGCTCGAACGATGCCGTCGCACAGCTGCACGTGGTACCAGTGCCGGTCGTCTAGGCGCAGCCCCACGCTTCCGGCCTTCTCGACCTCCGCGTCGGTGTGCCAGTCGAAGTCACGCACACGAGCGCACAGCACGTCGTCCGTCGAATGGAATCGGACGCCCCCGCCGGCGTCGCGCTCGATGACCGCGGCGGGCTCGCCGTCCGGCACGACCCAGCGTGGATTGAGGTCCTCCGTGAAGTCGTCGGAGAACCTCGTGTCGGCCTGCGGGATGTCGAACCGCGACTCGTCGAATGTCGGCCATCCGTCGGTCCAGTTCACGCCCGCCAGGAAGGTCTCCCGCCCGAGGACGTGGAATCCCGGGGTCGAACCTCGCGGTCGCACGCCGAGGTACACCGCCGCCCACTCCCCCGCCGTCGTCTGCACCAGGTCGGCATGGCCGACGTTCTGGACGACGTGGTCACTGCTTCGATGGGTGAGGATCGGGTTCTGCGGACACGACCCGAACGGGCCGCGCGGGCTGCTGCCCCGGGCGACCGTCACGCAGTGGCCGCGCTCGGTTCCACCCTCGGCGAGCATCATGTACCAGTAGTCGCCGATGCGGTACAGGTGCGGCCCCTCGGCCATCGACATGCCGCTGCCCTGCCAGATCGGGTAGTCGGGTTCCAGGAATCGACCGGTCTCAGGATTGATCGGTGCTTGCCGGATGCCCTGTCCGCCGGTCGTGAAGTCGAGGACGTGCCAGGTGAGGTAACACGTGCCATCCTCGTCCCAGCACAGGTCGGGATCGATGCCGGTTGCCTCCGCGACGAACACCGGATCGCTCCACGGTCCCGCGGGGTCTTCCGCGTGGACGATGACTTGTCCGGCGTGGAAGTCGCTGATGTTGGTGGTGATGAACCAGAATCGGTCGTCCCGGTACCGCAGGGTCGATCCGTAGATGCCTGTGGAAGGTCCCTGGGAGCCACGGCGGAACTGGGTGCGGCTGGTGAGGATGTTGCCGATCTGCGTCCACGTGACGAGGTCGCGGCTGTGGAAGATCGGGGCGCCGGGAAAGTACTCGAAGCTCGAGTTCGCGAGGTAGTAGTCGTCTCCGACCCGGCAGATGGTGGGGTCGGGGAAGAATCCGGGCACGATGGGGTGGGTCTCGCCGCTGAGAGATTCAGCCATCGCACATACCGCATTCTCAGGGACGCCGGACATGGCTCGTCGTGGACTCAGGCAGACGTCGACTCGGCCTGGATGACCGAGCGAAGCCGGACGGCGATGTAGGGGCGCCCGGGCAGGTCGACCCGTACCTCGCCGACGTGTTCGCCCGGCAGCGTGGTGATGGTCATGTTCCACGTGTCGATCACATCGATGCGCGCCCGCATCCCTGCCGGCACCTTGACGGCACGGAATGCCGGCTGCCCCCCGCCGAAGTAGATCAGCAGGTACTGCCCGTCCACGCCCGCGTGGGCCGCATCGAAGTCGGACGGCAGCGGTTCCAGCCTCCCGGTGGGCGAGTCCTCGATGATGGACCGGAGGAACGCGATGCGTGCTGGGCTCTCGCCGTGCAACTGGCCGCCCTTCGCCCAGAACAGGACATCGTCCTCGCGGTGGTAGGTCTCACCGTGGGTGGCGTAGCCGCCGGCCATGACGGCATCCCAGATTCTGCGGACCTCGTCCGTCGCGGGCAGGAAGCCCCAGCCCTGGTCGATGTCGCCCTCGTAGCCGCATTCATCGACGATCACGGGTTTGCGCCACCGGCCGCGCCACTCACGGACCCGCGCGCCGAGCTGTTCGCCGTGCTGGATGCTGCAGTGCGTGGCCCACTCGGACTCGTAGTCCCAGATCTCCAGCCAGTTGTGGATCGAGAGCGGATGCCCGACATGGTCGTTGTCGCGGATGACTCCGGCGATGCGGTCCCAGTCGTCCGGGTTCTTGTCGAGCAGCAGGTCGTACTCATTCGCCAGTGACCACCAGACGTTGGGGAATGCCGCAAGGCGGCGCACGACGTATTGGACGTACCGGTCGTCGGCGGCTCGACCGAGGTTCGCGAATCCCCACCGGTCGTAGGGGTGGAACAGGATGAGGTCGGCCTGGACGCCGAGCTCACCGAGTTGGGTGAGCCGGGTCTCGAGCTGACGGAAGTACTCCAGGTCGAACCCGGTGGTGTCCCAGCCGTCGCCGTCTCGTGGAAAGACGAATCTCTCGGGCTCGTTGGTGTTGAAGATGAAGTGCTTCGGGAACAGCGCCATGCGGATCTTGGTGAATGGCGCCTCGGACAGCGCCCGGAGAGTCGTTTCCTGAAGCTCGACGCTCTGGTGGGTCCACGCGTAGGCGGTCGTGCCGAGCGGTGTGAACGGTGTCCCGTCGGCGTACCTGAAGTGGAAGCCGTCGGCGCGGACCGGGCCCGGCGCGTCAGATGCGACGACCGCAATAGACCCGGTGATCCCGTCGAGCGAGCGGGCGGTCGAGGAGGTGCTGAAGGTCCAGACACCCGGCTGCGGGGGAAGGTACCGGGCGATGTAGCGGCCGTCGCCGTCGTAGAACGCACCGACGTCGATCACGATGTCCTCGAGGGCGAGACGGACGGTGAGTTCGACCTCGACGAAGGGGTTGCCATGCGACGGGCCGGTGAAGGTGAGTTCCACAAGGCGATTCGCGGTCGCGTTCTCCGGCGGGACGAAGCCCGCACTGGCGAGGGGAATGTCCGTGGCCTCGTAGTCGAGCCTCGGCGTGATCGGGCTTTCCTCCGCAGAGCGTTCGGTGCGATCCTCGAGCGCGTACAGCCGCTCGAGCAGGACCTGCACCCGCTTATCACCGGGATCAAGGATCATCGAGAGCACCGGGGCGAGCGGAAAGCTCGCCTCCGTCTGCGCGAGTGCCGACTCGAGCACCTCCGGGGCGATCTCCTCGACGACAGCCCTCGCGTGCGGCTGGGTCAGGACGCCGGCGAGCGACGACCGGGAGTGGAACGTGGACATGACGGGCTCCTCTGGGTGCGGGGTCTGCGGATGCAGGCTGGGGTGAAGACAGCAGGGCTGCGGCGACCAGGCCTCCCGGCCGCCGCAGCCCGGCAACGGACTTGCTACTTCTTGTAGGCGTCCTGCATCTTCTGCGCCGCACTGGCGGGCGTGTCATTGCCGAGCAGCATCGACTGCACCGCAGTGTTCAGAGTGCTCTGCACCTCGGGCTGGAGGCTGGCGATCGGTGCGGTCTGGCCGTTCACGACGAGCGTGTTGAACTCCTTGAGCTCGGCCGGGGGTGTGAACTTCGTGTTCGGGATGAGTGGCACGGAGCCGAACCCGGTGGCGAACGCCGCTGACTGCTCGGGCTCGCCGGCGAAGGCCACGAACGCCTTCGCGGCGTCCAGGTTCTTCGCCGCGGCGTTCACGGTGAGCGTGTACCCGGGGAGGGCGGTGATGCTGTTCTTGCCGTCATTGGTGGCCGGGATCGCCGCCACCACGAACTTGTCATCCTTGTTGGCAGCGTGGATGCCGGCCAGAACCGCGCCGACATCGACCAGTCCGAGCGCCTGCCGCTGAGCGACGGCGTCCTGTCCCTGCTGGCGGGAGCGACCGAGCGACCCCTCGCCGAAGCAGCCCGCGTCGAACATCTTCTGGTAGATCTCGAACTGGGTTTGCCAGCCCGAACCCGGGTAGGACACCTTGCCGGTCGCGAGTCCTTGATCCCACGTCGGGTCCGCGCCGTAGATCAGCGAGGCGGTCTGCCCGAAGGACAGCATCTGAGGGCCTGCTGCGGTTTCACCGAGTCCCTGCGCGAAGGCGTAGACACCCTTCGCCTTAGCGTCCGTGCAGAGCTGCATGACCTCGTCGAGCGTGGTCGGGACCTTCAGCCCCAGCTCATCGAGGAGGGTCTGGTTGTACATCGCCGCCAGCGGCTGCAGCGCCCCCGGGAAGGCGTACAGCTGGTCCTTGAAGAACACCTGCGGCTTCCAGGTCTCGGGCACGTCGCCGCTCCAGTCGGCTTCGAACGGCGCGATCAGCCCGGCGTTGGCGAGCGGGACCACGTTGTCGCTGGAGTCGTTCGGGCTGCCACCGGGGAACGTGAGGAGCACGTCCGGCGCGGTGCCGGCTTGCAACTGGGCGAGGATCGCGGGGCCGAGGTCGCCGCCCTGGTAATCGAATTTGACGGTGACGCCGGGGTTCTTCTCCTCGAACGCCTTCACGATCGGCTCGACGGCGCCCTTGTACTGGGCGTCGAAGATGCCGGTGACTGTTCCGCTGAGTTCGCCGCCGGAGCTCGAAGGAGAGGTTCCGCCGCCGCCGGAGCAACCGGCGACGAGCACGGCGATCGTTGATACCGCGCCGATTGCGATGATCCGATGCTGGATCTTCATCGATCTGTTCCTATCTGTGTGGGGTGCAGTGGACTTGCCCGGCCGGGCGCCGGACATCTGTTGCCCGCGGTCTCAGCCCTTGAGACCGCCGGCGAAGCCTTGAATCACGTATCGCTGCAGCAGCAGGTACACGGCCAGGATCGGGATCATCGAGATCACCAGTGAGGCGAAGATCAATGGCCAATTGCTGGTGTACTGACCGACGAACTGGTAAATCGCCATCGGAATGGTCACCTGGGACCCGCCGGTGAGGAAGATCAGCGGCGTGAAGAAGTCGTTCCAGATCCCGACGCCGTTGAGGATCGCGCAGGTTCCCAGAACGGGGCGCAACAGCGGGACGACCATGTGCCAGAACGTGCGCACGTTGCTGCATCCGTCGATCCGGGACGCCTCCTCGTACTCGATCGGGACGCTCGATCGGAGGAACGTGGTGATCAGGAAGATCGAGAAGGGCATCTGCAGGCCGACGTAGACGATGACCAGCGACCAGATCGTCCCCAGCAGGTGCAGGTCGCGCATCTGGAAGTACACGGGCAGCAGTGCCAGCTGGAACGGCAGCAGCAGGCCGACGAGGAAGCCGTAGAAGGTCGCGTTCGACAGCCGCGACATCGACCGGGCGAGCGGGTATGCCGCCATCGTCGCCAACGCCAGGACGACAGCGGTCGAGATGACGGTGACGATGATGCTGGTCACGATCGCGCCGGGCAGCGACGAGGACGTCCACGCGGTCACGTAGTGGTCGAGCGTCGCCTTCCCACTGGGGAGGAAGCCGGGGGTGAGGTCGCCGTCGGGTCGAATGGACAGGTTGACGAGGATGTACACCGGGATCAGGAAGATCGCGGTCGAGCCGTAGGCGAGGAAGGTGCTTCCGACTCGGGTGCTGGTTCGGACTTTCATGAGTTGCGCTCCTGTCGGCGAAGCACCGAGAACTGGATGAACGAGAGCACTCCGACTCCGATCGCGAGAACGACGGCGAGTGCAGCCGCGCGGCCGTAGTAGCCGAAGTTGGAGAACAGGAAATACAGCTGGGTGGAGATCGTCTGGGTCTGCCCGCCGGGGCCGCCACCGGTGATCGCGAAGATCTGGTCGAACAGCTTCAGGCCGCCGATGAGGCCCAGCATCAAGTTGATCGTGATCGCCGGGGCGAGCAGCGGCCGGGTGACATACCAGAAGCGCTGCCAGTACCCCGCGCCATCCAGCGCGGCGGCCTCATCCAGCTCGACCGGAACGGCCTGGAGCCCGGCGAGGTAGATGACCATGGACGAGCCCGTGAACTGCCAGACGACGGTCATGATGATGATCCAGATCGCCCACGTGGGGTTGCCGAGGAAGTCGATCTGACTGAGGCCCAATGCGTGCAGGGCGGTGTTGACGCCGCCGATGTCGGGCGGCCCGAAGATGTACTTGAACAGGTATCCGACGACCAGTGAGGACACCACGAGAGGGGCGAAGATGATCGTCCGCAGCACATTCCGACCTCGGATCCGGCCGTTCAGCAGAAGCGCGAGGCCGAGACCAAGCGTGTTCTGGATCGTCACGACGGCGATTGCGATCCCGAGCGTCCGGAGCGCCACCGGTCCGGCGTCTCCCTGGAAGTTCGTGACGTAGTTCTCGAAGCCGATCCACTTCGGGTCCTTCACCAGGAAGGCCCAGTTCGTGAACGAGTAGTAGACGCCCCGCGCGCTCGGGACCAGGATCACGTAGATGTAGATCAGAGCCGCCGGAATCGCGAACCACCACAGGCTCCGCCCGACCGAGGGCAGACCGCGTCGACGTCGGATGGGCGTCGTGCTCGCCGGCCCGGCGAGCGCCACGCCGGTGCCCGACGGGCTGGCCGGTGCGGCCATCGGTTCGGTTCGCATCGTTGCTCCTTGCGTCATTGCGGATGAAACTTCGGTCCGCCGATTGTGTGATCGATTACACACGGGGAAAACGGGTAGGCAATCGTTCACACATGCGGGATAAGTGCTATTGTGTGATCGATTACACACTCTGTCAAGTCCCAATTTGAGAGCGCGAGATGAACTCCCAGCAGAAGCGGTCTCGGCCGAGCATGGCGGATGTGGCCGCGCTCGCGAACGTGTCGGTCGGCACCGTCTCCCGACACCTGACCGGTCGCGGTTATGTGGGCGCGGACGCGCGCCAGCGCATCCAGTCCGCGGTGGACGAGCTCGGCTATCGACCGAATCTGGTCGCAAGGAACCTGAGAACACAGACCACGAACACCATCGGGGTGCTCTCGATGGGACCCCTCGACTTTGGCTCGTCGTCCGTCCTCAGCGGTCTCGACGATGCCAGCCGGCAGGCGGGATACGGGTTGATCACCGCTCAGCTGCCGCATGATCTCGACGATCCGAGAGCGCCCGCGGAGATCGAGCGAGCGGCTGGGCGCCTTCTGGCTCATCAGGTCGACGGCATTGTTCTGGCGAGTCCCTACCCGGGGTTCGAGGACCTGTGGGACGAACTGCTGAACACCATCCCGTTCGTGACGTTGTCGAATCATCCGCGGCAAGAGGTGGGAGCGACCTACGTCGACTCGTACGCTGCAGGTCGACTCGCGACCGAACATCTCGTGGACCTCGGACACCGGGCCATCCTGCATGTCCGCGGCCCTCGCAACCTTCATGAGTCGAGTGACCGCGAGCGCGGCTACAGGGACGTCGTTGACGCGGCGGGCATCGACGCGCAAGTGACCGTGCCCTGTGAGGACTGGTCGAGCACGTCGGGGTACCGCATCGGACGGTTGCCCATCGAGGGCAGGTGGACGGCGGCGTTCTGCGCGAACGACGCCATCGCGCTCGGCTTCCAGCACGCGATGTACGAACGCGGGTTGAGCGCGGGGAGGGACTACTCGGTCATCGCAATCGACGACATGCCCGATGCCGCGCACTTCCATCCACCGCTGACCACGGTCGCGCTCGACCACCTCGAACTGGGTCGATCCGCGTTCAGGATGATCCTCGAGCATCTCCGCACCGGCTCACCGGCTGCGAACACCGTGATCGAGCCGGCATTGGTGCGACGGGAGTCCGCGGTCCCCCCCGCCTGATCGCTCGAGGATCACTCTGCGACGTTGCAGTTCGAGCCCGGTGCGGGCGACGCGGAGCAGCATCGTCTTGCCGCCGCCCGCGGGACCGGTGATCGAGACCAATCTGCTCGTACCGGCGATTGCGGATGCGGCCGCCAGCTGAGCGTCGTCGAGGTTGCCGGATTCGCGTGCGTGAAGCGCGGCCACGCCGCGCATGTCCTCGCGCCTCGGGAGGGCGCCGGGTGCGGAGAGTGCCGCGAAGCGGTTGCCGACGCGGAGTTTCAGCACGATCGTGTCGGACGCCATGAGTGCCTTGATGTGCTGCGGCTTGGCGTCATCGTCGAGCAGGAGATCGAGTTGATCGTGCCATCGAGCAGCAGGTCCGAGTTCTCTGATCTGTGCACCAGCCCTCTAGGCTCACCGGTCGCTGGATTGTCCCCTTGGATCCAGCGGCGCAGGGCGGGCGCATCGAATTCGTCTCTAGCGATGGTGCCGGTCACCACGGTGTACCTGGTGACCGTCGTGCACTTCGTGTCGGCATATTGCTCGGCAGCCGAGGCACCGAGCGAGGCCCGGTTGGGTGCATCGCACGTGCCCTCGAAGGCGTAAGAGAGGGCATTGCGGATGCCGCGGGAGTCGCTTCCCCTCTTCCAGCTCCGAAGCCTTCCTCGCATGTGTCGAGCGTGCATGCGTAGTCGTGTCATCACCAGGCATGGTGCATACGTGAATTGTATGATTTGGTTCTCGTTGTTTGGTCCGTCGAAGGCGTTGTCTCAGTGATCGCTTCTCTTCGTTAGCGCGCGTCGTTTTGCTTGCTGTATGGAGGTTGCAGCGCGGAGCGCTATTCGTGGGACCGTCATCGGGTCTAGCCCTCATTTCACTTGCATCCGGTACTCAGGTACAGGTTTACGGTGGGTCTCATGACCCAGTTCGAGAATCTTCTGGCGCGGGCGCCGGAGGCATGCACACTGCCCACAGTCGCGCGTCCGCTGCGTGTGACGCAGTTCGCCGACCTGTTCGCGACCGCGCTGGGCGAGATCGAGCGCAAGTCACCGACCGTCGCGACGGTGATGCTCCCACGCGAGCTGCTCGATACCGCTCGCGATCTCGCGGCGAGAGAGACCGAGTGCTGTTCGTTCTTCGACTTCACGGTCGAGGCGGACGGTGACCATACAGCGTTGACGATCCGGGTCCCGTCCCAGTACACCGAGGTGCTCACGGCGCTCACCAGCCTCCTGGGGAGGGTGTCGTGACACTGCGCAGCGGCGAGGTCGCTGAGCGCGCAGGAGTGAATCTGCAAACCCTCCGCTACTACGAGCGTCGGGGTCTGCTGGCACCGCCGTTGCGCACGCTGGGCGGGCACCGCTCCTACCCGGAGGACACCGTCCAACTGCTCAGAGTGATCAAGGCGGCGCAGCGACTCGGGTTCACCCTCGACGAGGTCTCGGAACTGATCGACACCCGCCAGCGCGGGCACATCACACCGGATCTGCGGACCCGAGCGGAGACGAAGATCCTCGAGGTGCAGCACAAGATCGACGACCTCGTCACCATCCGTGAGTCGCTCGAACAGGTCGTGGCTGCCGGCTGTACAAGCATCGATGGATGCACCTGTCCGCAGTGCCCTATTCCGTTTGTCGACATCGCGCACGGCGATCAGGCATGACAAACCCCGACCGGGCGTGCCCGCCGCGGAGGTTCCGTTCGGCGCCCCGAAGCGCACCACGGCGGCCGGCGCTCTCGCGCTGATCGCGTTGTTCCGGATGCTGCGCGCTGCCGTACCTGATCGCCGTTGCGGTTCTCACCGAGGCCGGGGCCGCCATCGCACAGCAGGCTCTCATCGCCGCTGCAGCGGGGTCGTGCCTCATGACTTGACTCCTCCAAGGATCAATCCCACTTTGGCGAGTTGCCCGCACCGCGATCTGTCCCCACTTCGAGCGACCCGCCCTTCCCGCAGGAAGCATCGCGGTCGGTTGCGCGCAAGAGATACAGGGACGCCGACAAGGGGCACGCGGCCACGTGGAGTCAACCGCGCGGGCGAGTCAAGGAACGATGGCGATCTTTCCGCGCACAGTACCTGCCTGGAGGTGCCGGATGGCTTGGGGCACCTCTTCGAGCGGGTAGGCCCGCTCGAGAGTCGGCACGATACGACCGGTCTCGACGAGGTTGGTGAGTGGTTCGAGGTCGCTGGCGCGCTCCTTGGTCGTCTGCATGGTGAGGCGGTGCCGGAGGAAGGGCGAGAGGGCGATCGCGCGCAGTTGGCGTCCGATTCCGCCGGTGACGGGTCCGCCGTTTTCGCCGCCGACGATGACGAGAGTTCCACGCGGTGTGAGCACGCGACGGAGTCGTGCGATGGTCGAGTTGCCTGCGATGTCGAGGATCAGGTCATAGTGCGCCGCGCCATCGGCGAAGTCCTCGCGGGTGTAGTCGATGACGTGCTTGGCGCCGAGAGACCTGACAAGGTCGAGTTTTGCGGTGCTTGCAACTCCGGTCACGTGAGCGCCGAGCGCCGCGGCGATCTGGACGGCGTAGCTGCCGACTCCTCCGGACGCGCCGATGATCAGCACTCGCTGGCCGGGCTGGAGTCGTCCGGCGTCGCGCAGCGCTTGAAGTGCGGTGATGCCGGAGACGGGGACGACGGCGGCTTGTTCGAAGGTCAGACTCGGCGGCTTGAGGGCGAGTTTGTCCTCGCGGGCGGCGGCGTACGCGGCGAATGAGCCGCGGCTGATGCCGAACACCTGGTCGCCGACGGCGAAGCGCGTGACGGACACGCCGACTTCGACGACCGTTCCGGCCACGTCCAGTCCGGGCACTCGGTTCTTCGGGCCGCGGAAGCCGAAGCCCATGATCCGCATCAAGTACGGGCGGCCGGTCATGGTGTGCCAGGTGCCGCGGTCCAGTCCGGCGGCGCGGACGCGGACGAGAACCTCGTCGGCGGCGATCTTCGGCCTGGAGGTCTCCTCCAGGTGCAGGACGTCGGTCTCGCCGTATCGCTTCTGGACGATGGCACGCATCGTGTCTGAGGTTCCGAGGGGCGGTGCGGGTGACGGTTCTGCGGTGCCGGTGGTGTCGATTGTGGTGGTGGACTGGTCTTGATTCGGTTCTGTGGGCATGTCTCCAGGGTATGGTTCAGGTGTCGTGTCTCCTAGGACAGGCTCTTGACGATCTCGGCCACCGAGGGAGGGCCATGAGCGAACCGCGCATCGTGATCGTCGGGTTCCCCTCGGCTCAGATCCTCGACATCACCGGGCCGCTGGAGGTCTTCTCCACGGCATCGCGGTTCCTGCGGATACCGCGGTACGCGACCGAGCTCGTCAGCACCAACGGGGGCCCGGTCCTGTCCACGAGCGGCCTCGAGTTCGCGACGAAGCCGATCGAGCACGTGGTCGGCGGTATCGACACGCTGGTGGTATCCGGGGGCCGCGACATGGACGAAGCAGCCGCCGATGCGAAGCTGGTGGACAACATCAGGCGCCTCGCGGCGCACTCGCGGCGGGTCACGTCCGTGTGCTCCGGCGCCTTCCTTCTTGCAGCGGCAGGGCTGCTGGACGGCCGGCGCGCGACCACGCATTGGGCGGAATGCGCCGATCTCGAACGCGACTACCCGGCAGTGTCCGTCGAACCGGATGCCATCTATGTCCAGGACGGGAACGTCTGGACCTCGGCCGGTGTCACCGCAGGAATCGACCTCACGCTGGCCCTGGTCGCCGACGACTACGGGCGCAAAGCGGCCGCGACTGTCGCCCGCCGGCTCGTCGTGTACCTTCGCCGCTCGGGCGGGCAGGCGCAGTTCTCCGCGGTGCTCGCAGCGCAGTCTGCGAACGACGAACCCATCCGCGACCTGCTGGACTGGATACCCGACAACCTGACCGCCGACCTCTCCATCCCGGCGATGGCGGCACGCACCCACCTATCCGATCGGCAGTTCAGCCGGATCTTCAAGACCGAGGTCGGCATCACCCCAGCCGAGCATGTGGAGGCGGTCCGGATGGAGTCAGCGTGCCGGCTCCTGGAGACCACGCTGTTGGGGATGGAGGAGGTTGCGCGGGCGTGTGGGTTCGGCGTCCCCGAGACCATGAACCGCGCCTTCCGGCGACGCCTCAACACCACCCCGGGCGAGCACCGGCACCACTTCGGGTCGGCGTGACCTCGACCTGAACGATGACAGTCGACGGGCTACCGGTTCACGCTCTCGCCCGTGCGGACGGATGAGACCACCTCGGCGATGGCGTGAGCGGTGGCCGCCGCACCGTTGGGATCGGCCACCAGCGCCTCGTGGGTGGCGCCTTCGACGATCCGGTGCACGGTGTCGGTCGACAGCGTTGCCATCTGATCCTGCGCCACCGTCCATGCGGCATCGTGTCCACTTCCTGCCGTCAGGACGATCAGGGGCATATCGCCCAAGTCGGTGAGGGATGCCGCCTGCCGTACTGCGTCGCTTGCGTCGGCGTATTCGTCGATGGTGCTGAGGAGGTCGCGGGGGGTGGCACCGAACAGGTGGCCGAGTCCCAGCTGCGCAACTGTTGAGACCAGTGCGAAGACACGATCCACAACGAAGGGACGTGCGGTGTAGGGCGCGGCTGCGGGATTCGGGGCTGTGGAGTCGATCAGCACCATGCCCGCGACCTCGCTGGGATATCGGGCGGCGAAGGTCTGCACGTACAGCCCGCCGAAGGAGTGCCCGGCGAGCACATAGGGTCCGGGCACACCGGCACGCTGCAGCAGGGTGTGGAGGTCGGTCGCGATCTGGATGCCGTGGGGAGGGGTCGGAGCGGACTCGCTCCACCCGCGACCGGCGCGGTCGTACACGCACACGCGAGTGTCGGCAGCTACGCGTGTGGAGATCAGCGCAAGATCCGACGCCTTCGCGCCGCCGCCGGCTTCGAGGACGACGGTGGGGCTTCCGGAGCCGGCGCAGTACACGTGGAGGCCGTGATCGCCGATCTCGACCAGTCGGCCCGGCATGGGGTTCGCCTGCGCATCCGCGGCTTCACCGATGGTTTGATAGCCACCGCCGACCGCCGTGAGAGCGAGCAACCCAGCCACAGGGTAGAGCACCCACCGACTACGGGAATCGCGGAGGCCGTGGTGCACGCGCACGAGCATCCAGATCGACAACCCCAGCATGACGGGCGGCCAGATCCAGTTCAGAACCTGCTGCAATGAGGGGCCGAACGCCACCAGGAGAAGGCCGCCGACGCCCATCAGCAGCGCTGGGGCGTACGCCCATCGCTGCGGTCGATCCGTAAAGCGGACGGACAGGATGGCCAGCAGTGCCCAGCCGAAAGCGAACCCGCAAAGCACCGACCCGGTGACGGCACTCTGCGTCGCCGGCCCGAATGGGACGGCGGCGAGAACAAGCGCGGCGGCGAGGCCGACGACCAACGACCCCACCGCGATCGGCCCGACATGCCGCCTCCGAACCGGGGTGGACCGCGTCGAGCCGATCTCGTCCTCGGGGGTCGGTGTGGCGGTGAGAGGGGTGACGGTGGTCACGACATGCTCCGTTCCTTTGGGGGCGACACGCAAGCGCCCCGGCTGTTCTTGAGGGGATGAGTTCACGGTAGGAGTGGCTCAGCGCGCCGGCCTAGGACACGGTCTTGACGATTTCGGTCGCGTGGCCGAGATCGTCAAGACCGTGTCCTAGGCGCCCCTCCCGCCCGCCCATAGCGTGAACTGCGTCCCCATGAACACGAATCGAGATGACATGCGCAGCGCTGACGTTCGGTGGCTCTGTCTGTTCATCACCGCCGCGTTCACGGCGGTTGTGATCGCGTTCGGGCGCTTCCGCAGCAACGAGAGGGTCGCGCGCGAACGATCGCCGAAGGCGTCGGCCGGCGGCGGAGCGAACGCGAGTCATTGCCACCCGAGTGAGGCGTCACGGCCTTCTCGGGGCCACCTGGCGTGAGCCACGCGGCCGCGACGAACTTCGCCGCGGACGGGTTTCACCTGTCCCACGCATCCGTGTTGCCAACTACACCCGAATTGGAGAGTCTCATGGCCAACATCCTCCGCCGTGTCGGCATGATTGCCCTGTCCGGCACCATCGCAGTCATCTCGTTCGCCGCGATCGTCATCGCAGGCATCATGCAGTCCAGCCAGCCGGCACCAGCCGCGACCCAACCACCGAGCCCGGCCTCGAGGACCGCGAATCACCGCGCCGCGGATGCGGATTCCGGGCGGCACGTCGTGGCGATCGTCCTCGGTCAGTCCGGCACCGACGCCGCCGATGCCCTGGCTCCGTACGAGGTGCTGGCCAGCTCGCCCGCCTTCAGCGTCTACACGGTTTCCGCATCACCGCAGCCGGCAGGGTTCGACGGCGGCATGGCTGTCGCTTCCAACTACACGTTCGCAGACGTCGAGTCGGGAACCGCACCAACGCCGGATCTGATCGTCGTGCCCGCGGTGAACCTCCCCGACGGTCCCGAAGAGCAGGCCGCGCGCGAGTTCATCGCCACCCGCTATGCGGCCGGTGCGCGAGTGCTCGGCATCTGCGCAGGCTCCCGCCTGCTGGCAGCATCCGGCGTCCTCGACGGCACCACCGCGACCTCGCACTGGTCGCGCATCGGCGCGCTCGAGGACTCCCGCCCCGAGGTGACGTGGCTCCGTGGCGAGCGGTACGTGCAGGACGGAAGGATCACGACCACGGCAGGGGTCACCTCCGGTATCCCTGGCACTCTCAAAGTCATGGCCGATATGGCCGGCGCGGCGGAGGCGATTCGGGTCGGCAACGAGATCGCATACCCCGGCTGGTCCCTCGACGCTCCCACCGCGATCCCCGCACAGTCGTTCGGGACCATGGATGCCGGAGTCCTGATCAACACCGCGTTCCCGTGGTCGCGCCCAACCGTCGACATCCAACTGTCCGAGGGCATCGGGGAGATCGACGTCGCCGCACTCTTCGAGGTGTACACCTACTCCCAAGCCGCCACGACGAACGCCGTCTCGACGACGGGAACCGTGCACACCCGCCATGGCCTCACCATTCGCACCGGACTCGCGGGCGCGAACGACGACAGCAGCGACGCACTCGTCGCGGGCGGCTTCGCCGGACATGCCGGATACGGAGGATTCGATGCGGCGATCGAACAGCTCTCGCGCACGACCGGCCCAGCCGTCGCCGAGTCCGTCGGCAAGATGCTCGAGTACCCGCTCGACCGCGTCACCATGGTCGATGCGCCTACCCTGGATCGGTGGCGTGCCCCCGCGCTCCTCGCGACGGCCGTGCTCCTCGCGGCGGCTCTGGGTGCGATGCCGTACGCCGCCCGTCGACTCCAGCGACACCGATGACCGCCGCCGCCCACCGAACCGCGCAATGGCCAGGAAGGAACGAGTCATGCACAACCGCTCGACCCTGCCGCTCGTTCTGACTCTCGTAGCCGCGCAGTTCGTCGTGATGCTCGACTCCAGCATCCTCAATGTCGCCCTGCCATCGATCGCTGCGGACCTCGACCTGACGCCCGTCGGAACCGCATGGGTTCTGAACGCCTACTTCCTCAGCTTCGGGGCACTGCTGCTGATCTCGGGCCGCGCTGCCGACGTGTTCGGACGCCGCCGCATGTTCCTCATCGGCGCGGGAGTGCTGGTCGTCGGTTCCCTGATCGGCGGGTTCGCGACGGGAGAGCTTCAGCTGATCGCAGCCCGCCTGACACAGGGCGCGGGCGCGGCGATGCTCAGCCCGGCAGCGATGTCTGTGATCCTCTCTCGCTTCACCGGCCCCGCGCGGGCACGAGCGATGAGCGGCTGGGGCGCCGCATCCACCGTCGGGGGCGCAGTCGGGGTGACCGTCGGAGGTCTGCTCACGGCTGTGCTCGGCTGGCAGAGCGTGCTGTTCGTGACCGCCGCCGTCGCACTAGCCATCGGCGTTGCAGGATGGGCGCTCGTCCCGCCCGCTGAGGCCGGTGCGCGCCGCCCGTTCGACGCGACCGGCGCGAGCCTGGTCACCGCGGCTGCGCTCGCGGTGGTCTTCGCAGTGCTGTCGGCGCCGCACCGCGGCCTGATCTCGGTCGAGGTGATCGCATCCGCAGCGATCGCGATCGCGTGCCTCATCGGGTTCGTGTTCGTCGAGAGGCGCAGCTCCGATGCCATCCTGCCGCCCAGCGTGCTGCGCGACGCACGCGTGGCGGGCGGCATAGCGGTGAACCTGCTGGGTGGTGCCGCGCGGATCGCCTGCTTCGTGCTCGTCGCCCTGCTCCTCCAGCAGGTGCTGCAATACGGGCCGGGTCTCGCGGGGCTGGCAATGCTTCCCACCTCACTGGCCGGGTTCGCGGTCAGCCTCCTCGTTCTGCCCAGGGCGCTGAACAGGCTCGGACCGCAGCGTGTGGTCGTCATCGGCCTCCTCCTGCTCGTCGTGGCGCACCTCATGCTCGCCACCGTCGACAACGGCGACTTCTATGTACTGCGCGTCCTGCCTGCGCTGGTCATCGCAGCGGCGGGCGTCGCGCTGAGCTTCACCCCGACCACCCTCGTCATCGCCGAAGGCATCGCCGCCCACAACGCCGGTGTCAGCTCGGGCCTCGCGTCCGCCACAGCCCAGATCGGCGGCGCGATCGGGATCGCGGTCTTCGGTGCGCTCGATGCGGCCAGTCGTGCGGTCGTCCTGGAGGCGGGTGGCACGGCGATGGCAGCGGCGGAGGCAGGCCTGCAGGCGGCCCAGCTCGCGGCGGCCGCCACGGCTGCGGCAGCGGTCGTGGTCGCCCTCCTCACCCTCCCCGCATTGACACCGCCGCGCGCGAGGCGAGGGCAAGCAGTGCCCGTGGAGGCGGAGACCTGATCGCTCTACGCGTGGTGCGAAATCAGCCAAACATGAGGTCGAAGACCAACTCAACTCAGTCTGCATCGACCGCGCGAGGGCGCCGCATTCGGACTGGGCCGGGAAGTGCCGGGCAGGTCTGTGGATGGATGGGTCCCGTGACTCGCGGTCCAAAGCTCTTGCGGCGCCAGTTGCCACCAGGCCGAGCGATCGCTCGCCATGATCGGTCTTCACCGCACCTCCGACACTGGCCTCTCGAGCAGTCGGGTGCGGCGGAGTTCTGGGACGTGGAGTACCGGAGGGCCGGAGCGCAGCGGAGGACCGAGGATATGCCGCGAAAGCCCTGAACGTAGTCGCTGACGAGCGCTACACTCTCGCCGTCGGAGGGAACGTCGTGATGTCGAACCAACTTGCGTGTCCTCGCGGCTGCGGGCTGGTCGAGGCGATCCCCGATGGCCGGCGCACCTGGTATCGAATCTCCGACCCGCATCTCGCGCCCGCGTTGAACGAGTTGCTGCAGATCGTGCTCTTCGTCGAGCCCGACTGCTGCGGCGAAGCGGAATGCACGTGCACATGACCGCCACGTCGCCGCTCTCTGAAGCGCGCAAGGATGCTTTGCAGAGCCGGATCCGATGGATCGTCGCCGCGACAATCGGCTACAACCTGATCGAAGCGATCGTCGCGGTCACCGCCGGGACGATCGCCTCGTCGACCGCGTTGATCGCATTCGGGCTCGACTCCACCATCGAGGTCCTCTCCGCCGCCGCAGTCGCCTGGCAGTTCACCCGCCGCGACCCGGAGCGATGGGAGAAGGGCACGCTCCGCGTCATCGCCATCGCGTTCTTCGCCCTCGCCGCGTACGTCACGGTCACGTCGCTGCTTGCGCTGCTCACTCGCGTCGAGGTCGAGCACAGCGCCCTCGGCATCGCCATCACTGCCCTGAGCGTCATCGTGATGCCGTTCCTCTCGTTCGCGGAGCGCCGCGCCGGCCGTGAGCTCGGCTCGGCGACCGCCGTTGCCGACTCCAAGCAAACCCTGATCTGCACCTACCTCTCGGCCGCGGTTCTGATCGGGCTCGTGCTGAACAGCCTGTTCGGGTGGTGGTGGGCGGACGCGATCGCAGGTCTGGTCATCGCGGTGTTCGCGGTCCGGGAAGGCCGGGAAGCGTGGCGGGGGGATGCATGCGCGACCTCAGTCGGCGTGCTCCTCGAGGACGACCATGACGAGCTGACGCATGACCACCATTGATCTCTAGTCGGTCCTCAGCGCGATGATTCTTCCCGAGAGCGCCACACGGAAGCGCTCGGAGCCCGCTACTCTCGGTCGACGTTGCCACACACCGCGACCATCGTCCGGTGTCATGTCTCAGGACATCCCTGACAGTTCTGAATTAATAGATCCCTGACGTTTCGGCGTTGTTTGGTCCTGACAGTTCTCCCTCGATGTTTGGGGGATGAGTCGTGTTGAGCCGTTGATCCTCGTGTCCGCCTCGCGATCACGCAGCCCCGTCATCCCGTCTTTGGCTACGGAGTATGCATATACTGCGCATATACCCGCGGCGAAACGTCCGACCGCCCTCCCCCAACGGCAAGGAGACGATGATGTCGGTGCGCCAGAGTCTGCTGGCCATCCTCGATCAGGGGCCGTGCTACGGGTATCAGCTTCGCGCGGAGTTCGACCGTCGAACGGGATCCACCTGGCCGCTGAACGTCGGCCAGATCTACAGCACCCTGGACCGCCTCGAGCGAGATGGACTCATCGAGAAGGGTGAGACCGACGAGCACGGCCACGTCTACTATTCGATAACGGATGCCGGTTCCCTCGAGGTCGCGTCCTGGCTCGACTCACCCGTCGATCGCGGCCAGGGGACGCGTGACGCGCTGGCCATCAAGCTCGCGCTGGCGGCGACACTGCCGGGCGTGGACGTCGCCACGGTCATCCGATCCGAGCGCGACGCCTCGCTGGCGCAGCTGCGCCGACTGCAGCTTGCGAAGCGTCCACCGGCGGATCCCGCTGAAATCGAGGATCTCGCACGGGAACTCGTCGTCGACTCGATGGTCTTCGCGATCGAGGCGGAGGTGCGGTGGCTGGACCACAGCGAGCGGCTGCTGGCGGAGCGACCCGCGCATGCGATGGCGCTGGAGCTGTCAGCCCAGATGCCGAAGCGGGGCCGGCCCGCGAACGCCGAGACGGGCGTCGACGCGCCGACGAGCTGAGGCGACGTCGCTCACTCCGATGTCGGCTCGCGCCCGTACGATCGGATCTCTCGGCCGGAGAAGGGAATCCGGTGGAGAAGTGGCATCCGATCCTCGAGGCCGTCGAGGGGCCGACCGGCACCTGGCGAATGATCGACCGCACCGGAAAGCAGTACGGCACGATCGAGCTCCGACGGGTCATGAACGGCACCGACACCCGCTACCGCGTCATGTTCCGCGACGACGTGATCGGCTGGGCGACGTCGCTGAAGCTCGCGTGCGAGAAGGTGCATCGAGCGTTCCTGCGCTCGCACGGCCCCGGCGGCGGACCGATGGCGAGCTGGGGTGCGCCCACGCATCGCGCCCCTGCGGGCCATATGCCTCGAGCGGAATGAGTCCGACCCACGCTGCCGTCAGGTTCTGAACAATTCGATGCCCAGGTCCGGATGATCCACGAACACGCCGTCGACCCCGGAATCGCGGATGACGCTCCACTCTCCACGCCAGTCGCCGAACGCGCGCGCACCGCCACGGCCCCGGAACTGCGGGATCAGGAACTCGTTCTCGGGCCGGCACGTCCAGGTGAACACGCGGAGCCCCCGCTCGTGCGCATCGGACACCAGTGCCGACGGACCCGATGTGCGCCCGAGTCTGTCGGGAGCGAGGATCAGCCGCTTGTCGACGCTGATCCCGTCGACGACTCCGGCCAGCGCGTCGAGCCCGGCGGGTCGCGCCGTCTGCCGGTAGGTCGGCGCCGCCTTGCCGCGCGCTGCAACAAGGTCGAACGGGCGACCGGCAGCCTCGATGAGATAGACATACGACGCGCGGATGCCGCGATCCCGCAGGCGCCCGAGGACCGTCGACTCGAACGACTCGATCGTGAGCGTGGCCTCATCCCCTTGCCAGCCCGCACCGCGCAGCTCGGTGTCGACGAGGGCTGCGACATCCCAGCCGATCGACTCGAAATACGTCGCGTGCTTGATCTCGAGCACCAGGCCGATGGCGCGGTGCTGTTCGATCGAGGCCTCGCGCACCAGGTCGAGGACGTCGCGAAGGCGCAGGACGGGCTGCGTGTCGTCGAACGAGGCACTCGACGGCCGAAGCGCGGGCAGCCGCTCGCGGCAGCGAAGGGTCGCCAGTTCATCCCACGTGAAGTCCTCGGTGAACCATCCGGTGTGGTCGACGCCGTCGACCGTCTTGGTCGTGCGCCGGCGGGAGTATTCCAGCCGATCCGAGACATCCGTCGATCCGGAGATCTCGTTCTCGTGCCGCACCACGAGGACGCTGTCGCGCGAGACCACGATGTCGGGCTCGACGGCATCCACACCCATCGCCAGTGCGAGCTCATATGCCGAGCGGGAGTGCTCGGGCCGGTAGCCGGGCGCACCACGGTGCCCGATGACGAGCGGTCGCGTGCGAGGCACCGGTTCAGGCTATCCGCCGGGCCTGCGGGGACGACTGCGAGCCGCCGGTTCAAATCGCTCTCACAGGCGCTTTCTGCCGCAACGTGGGCGGTGTCGGATATCGTGGAGCCACAGCACAGCGCTGTCGACCCCCTTGACCTTGGAGTGTGAGAGCAGTGGCCCTCAACAACCCCGCATTCAACAACCCGGCGTTCCAGGATCAACGCGCCGTCCAGTCGTATCCCGGCGGTCCGCAGGCCGCGACCATCGGTGGGCAGACGCAGACCGCGTCGGCCCAGCAGGCGGCGGTGGACGCCGCGGCGCAGGCCCGACTCGAGGGCATGTACGCCGCCCCCCCGGCGGGCGCCATCGAGACCGACCGCATGACGGTCGAGGACACCGTCTGGAAGACGATGGGCCTCTTCGCGGTCCTTCTCGTGACCGCGGTCGCGGGCTGGCTCTGGACGATGGCCCCGGTCAGCAGCAACGCCGCACCGACGACCATCCCGTGGATCGTCGGCATGCTCGGCGGTTTCGTGCTCGCCCTGATCGTGTCCTTCACGTCGGCAAAGAAGGTCAGGCCGGCGCTCATCTTCGCCTACGCGGCCTTCGAGGGTCTGTTCGTCGGCGGGATCTCGGCGTTCTTCGAGTTCCTCTGGCCGGGGATCGTCTTCCAGGCGACGCTCGCCACGCTGTCGGTCGTGGGAGTGACCCTCGCTCTCTTCGCGAGCGGCAAGATCCGGGCCTCGAAGCGCTTGACCAAGATCTGGATGATCGCGATGATCGGGTACCTGGTGTTCTCCCTGATCAACCTGGTGCTGATGTGGACCGGCGCGCCCATCGCAGGCGGCGTATTCGGCATCTACAGCCAGCCCAGCTTCCTGTTCGGCATCCCGTGGGGCATCCTCATCGGCGTCTTCGTCGTGATCATGGCGGCGTACTCGCTGGTGCTCGACTTCGACCTGATCCAGCGGGGCGTGCGCAACGGGGCTCCCCGCAACTTCGGCTGGCTCGGCGGATTCGGCATCATGGTGACGGTGGTGTGGCTGTACATCGAGATCCTGCGCATCCTCGCCATCGCGCGAAACTGACCTCTCGCTTCCGAGTGACAGAACGGCGGTCCGGTGCATCGGGCGGCCGTTCTGCTCTGAGCGGAACGCCCTCGGATGCCGCGGCCCCACGTTCTATCGTGAGCCCATGGCCGAGATCATCCCGTTGCCGACGAAGGCATCACGTCCCTCGCGTCAGCCCGAGCCGCTCTGGCGCGAAGCGCTCGGCGACCGGCTGCGCGGCATCCGTCACGATCGCGGTGAGCGCCTCGCCGACACCGCGGAGCGCGCCGGGGTCTCGCCGCAGTACCTCTCCGAGATCGAGCGCGGACTCAAGGAGCCGTCGAGCGAGATGATCGCCGCCGTCGCCGGCGCGCTGGAGGTCACGCTGATCGACCTCACCGCGGCGGTCGTGGACGATCTGCGCGCACGCACCGCGGAGCCGGCGGCCGTCGGCAGCCGGGCGATGCTGTCGCTCGCCGCCTGACCGCGTGGTCGTGTTCTGCGGGCTGGCGCGCACGGTCGATCGGCGGGTCGCCGGACGCCGTCGACCCACGGTTTGCGGGAATGCCTTCGATCGGCGAGTTGCCGGAACCGGCCGGATTGACCGAGCGCGAGACGGCCGATCGGGGCAACTCGGCACTGCCTGAGGTCACCCCGGGCCGGTAGCGTGGTGCCGGTGAGCCCTTCGAAGAGCACAGGCGAGATCCTCGAGGTCGACGGGCACGAGGTGCGCGTCTCGAACCCCGACAAGGTCGTGTTCCCGCAGCCGGGCCTGACGAAGCTCGACGTCGTGCGCTACTACCTCGCGGTCTCGGAAGGCGCGCTGCGTGGCGCGGGCGGCAGGCCGATGGTGCTGAAGCGCTTCGTGAAGGGCATCGGCGAGGAGGCCTTCTTCCAGAAGCGGGTGCCCGAGAACCACCCCGACTTCGTCGACACGGCCACCCTGCACTACGCACGCGGCACCTCGGCCGAAGAGGCGGTGATCCGGGATGCCGCGGGCCTCGCCTGGGTCGTCAACCTCGGGTGTCTCGACCTGAACCCGCACCCGGTCCGCGCCGAGGATCTCGACCACCCCGACGAGCTGCGCGTCGATCTCGATCCGATGCCCGGAGTCGACTGGTCGCAGATCGTGGATGTCGCGATGGTCGCGCGCGAGGTGCTCGACGATGTCGGACTCGTCGGCTGGCCGAAGACTTCCGGGTCGAGGGGGCTGCACATCCTGGTGCGGATCGTGCCGCAGTGGGACTTCAAGCAAGTCAGGCTCGCGGCCGAGACGCTCGCGCGGGAGATAGAGAACCGCGCGCCCGGACTCGCGACGGCACGCTGGTGGAAGGAGGAGCGCGGCGAGAGCGTGTTCGTCGACTTCAACCAGAACGCTAAGGACAGGACCGTGGCATCCGCGTACTCGATCCGCCCGCTGCCCGATGCCCGGGTGTCGACGCCGATGGACTGGGGCGAAGTGGCCGTGCGGCGCCCGGAGGGGTTCACCGTGGCCACGGTGCTCGAGCGCTTCGCCGAGATCGGCGATCCGCACGCGGGGATCGATGATGCGGTCGGAACCCTCGACGGGCTGCTGCGGCTCGCCGAGGAGCTGGGGCCGGCCGAGAAGCCGCCGCGAGGCTCCGGTACCGCGGACGGGCGCCGCCAGTCGACCATGCCGCTCATCGAGGTGGCGCGCACCAAGACCAAGCCCGAGGCGCTCGCCGCTCTCGACGAGTGGCGGTCGCGGCATCCGTCCGTTGTGCCACTCCTGCACCCGGCCGATGTGCTCGTCGACGGGATGCGAGGCTCGAGTTCGCTGTGGTACCGCGTGCGGGTGAACCTGCAGCACGTGCCCGAAGCCGAACGGCCACCGCAAGAGCACCTCCTGGCCGACTACGACCCGTGGGCCGGCAAGACCTGGCCGGGCGACGGCCCTCAGCCCGGTCGTTGAGCGAGGCCGCCCAGCGCCGCCCCCCGGTCGTTGAGCGAGGAGCGAAGCGACGAGACGAAGCGCGCCGAACCCGGCGAGGCGGCCCAGCGCGTTTCGACTCGCTTCGCTCGCTCAACGACCGTGGGTCATCGCCCGTCGAGCACACGGTCGGCGAGGCCGTAGGCGACGGCGTCGGCGGAGGTGAAGACCCGAGCTCGGTCGGTGTCGGCGCGCAGCTTCACGGCATCCTGTCCGGTGTGCCGGGCGAGGATCCCTTCGACCTCCGCGCGCACTCGCACGAGCTCGTCCGCCTGGAGGATCAGGTCGGGGATCGCACCACGTCCCTGCCCTGCCGGCTGATGCAGCACGACGCGCGCATGCGGCAGCACCGACCGCTTCCCCGGAGCGCCGGCCGCGAGCATCACGGCGCCGACCCCGACCGCCTGCCCGATGCAAGTGGTCGCGACATCCGGCCGCACGTGCCTCATGGTGTCGTAGACCGCGAGCATCGCCGACGGGTCGCCCCCCTCGCAGTTGATGTAGAGCTGGATGTCGCGCTCCTGGCTGTCGGCATCAAGGTGCAGCAGCTGTGCGATCAGCGCATTCGCGACACCCGCGTCGATGGCGGTGCCGAGGTAGACGACGCGCTCGGCGAGCAGATGCGAGTAGACGTCCATGATGCGATCGCCGCGCGGATGCTGCGCCACCACGTTGGGGATCGCGTAGCCGCTCACGCCGCCACCTCCGCGGCCGTGACCCCCGCGACACCCGTGCCGAGGGGTACTCCCAAGCCTGCGGGCCGGCGCCGCCGCGGCACCACCTGAGCGAAGTCCGACACGATGCCGTCGATGAAACCGTAGGCCTGCGCCTCGGCCGCGGTGTACCAGCGGTCATGGAGCGAGTCCTCGAAGACGCGCTCCGCCGGCTGCCCGGTGTCGGCGGCGATCAGGCCGAGCACGGTGTCGCGCATGTGACGCAGGTCGTCGGCCTGCACCTCGACCTCGACCGCGGATCCGCCGATCCCGGCCGACCCCTGGTGCATGAGGATCCGCGCATGAGGCAGCGCCCACCGCTTGCCCGGCGTCCCGGCCGAAAGCAGGAACTGCCCGGCGCTGCAGGCGAGGCCTAAAGCGAGGGTGGCGATGTCGTTCGGCACGAGCCGCATGACGTCGCGGATGGCGAGCATCGACGGCACCGACCCGCCCGGCGAGTGGATCCACAGCGCGATGTCGGACGATTCGTCCTCGGCCGCAAGCGCCAGCAGCTGCGTCAGCAGCAGCGTGCCGTTGTCGTCGTCCAGCGGACCGTCCAGCACGAGGACCCGCTGGCGCAGCAGCTCGCGTCGCGCGTCCGGGCCGAACCGGTGCTGCGTGTCTTCTTCTGTCATGGTCCCAGCGTGCGCGACGCGCGGGACCGCCGGGGCCGGATCCGCTCACGGCGGCGCCGCTCCAGGCGGATCAGCCCGGGCTTCGCCGGGACGGCCGCGCCAGCACATCCGTGACCGCTGCCGCGAGAGCATCCATCACCCGCTCGGGGCTCACCTCGCGAGCCACCTGCACCGCCTCCTCGGCGAGCCGGGCGCGCACTTCGATGTCGGTCAGCAGCCGCGCGATCATCGTCGCCAGGACGGCTTGGTCGCCGTCGGGCAGCAGCCATCCGCCCCCTCGCGCCAGGATCTCGCGCGGGCCGTACGGCACGTCGTACGCGATCACCGGGCAGCCGTGAGCGAGAGCCTCGACCATCGACAGCCCCTGCCCCTCGAACGCCGACGTCGAGACGAAGACGGATGCCTCGTCCAGCACGCGATCCGGATCGTCGGTGCGCCCGCGCAGCACGACACGAGCGCCGAGGCCCCGTTCGTCGATGAGCGCCTGCAGCCTGTCGCGCTCGGCTCCTTCGCCGTAGATGTCGAGTGTCGCGTCCGGCACCTCGCGCACGACCGAGGCGAACGCCCGGATGGCGTGATCGATGCGCTTGCCGGGCGCCAGGCGGTTGAGCATGACGACCCGGCTCGGGTCACGCGCCGAGAGAGGAGCGACGGATGCCGCGGCCGGCACCGCGTGCGGAACGACGACGTGCACCGGCGAAGCGCCGAAACGCCGCTCGACCTCGGAGCGCTGCAGTGCAGTGGGCCACAGCACGGCGTCGAACCGCTCCGCGACCGTGAACCAGCGAGTCCACAGGGAGTTGAGCGGCCCGTCCGGTTCGTAGGGCGGCTCGAGGTGGACGGTGTGGATGGCGTGGACGAGGCGCACGTCCGGGTCATCCCATCCCACGAGCAGTTCGCCGAGCTGCCGCGATTCGCAGATGACCACGATCGGCCGGTCGCTGCCGGATGCGCGCAGCCCGCTCACCACGTGCGCAAGCCAGGCTCGATACAGGTCGCCGAACCCGTCGAGCACACCGAGGCCGCCTGCGGATGAGCCGTAGACCGAGATGGGCGCGGTCGTGATGTGCCAATCCGGATCCCCCGCGATGACCGGCAGGGCGACGACCGGGCCCGCCGCGCCCGCGACGGGGCGGTAGTCGAGCGCTGGATCAGGCTCGCCGGGATGCGCTGCCGCACGCAGCCACGCCGCGGCGCCGCCGCGCGGGTCCCCGGCCTCGTCGAAGAGGTTTCGCATCCGCGAGGGATCCAGAACCAGGTCGCGTCCGGCGAACACGGCACGATGGTGCGCGTGCTCCTGCGGCGTGCCCGGGTCGACGGTGAGCAGCAGCGGCCCGCGGCCCCCATGGACTCCGGCATGGGCCATCTGCCGTGCCCGCGCCAGGGTCGCGAGAGTGTAGCCGCCGTCCATGTCGGGGATGAGCCGGCTCGAAACTATGAGGTACTCGGCGTCGGGGAACCCGGTCATGACGCGGCCGTCGAACTGATGAGGAAGACGGGGAAGTCGGGCGCGATCTCGAGCAGGCGGTCGTCGGGGGATCCGGCATCCACCCCTTCGAAGAATCGGCCGACCTCCCACGCCCACACCCGCAGGTACTCGCGCAGGATGGGGGCCTTGTCGGCGTCGGCGACCTCGACAGCGGTGAACTGCTCGACCTGGCGGCCCTTGCGCAGCCGCCCTGCGCCGGCCGCGCGGAGGTTTCGCACCCACTGCGTATGACCGCGCGGGGCCACCAGGTACCGCTGGCCGGCGACGCGCAGCGGATTGACGGGCGTCTCGCGCCACTCGCCGCTGGTCCGGCCCCGTACTGCGAGGACGCGGCTGCCGGCGAGCGGCAGACCCATCCGCGTGAACCATCCCACGGCGCCGTTGAACACGGCGTCGAACCACGTCGGGCGAACGTAGCGCTTGGTCACGCCGTCAGCCTATTGGGCGAGCGCCGGGCGTGCTCGGCGGCGGTCGGTGAGCCTCCGGCTCACTCCCACTCGATGGTGCCGGGCGGCTTCGACGTCACGTCGAGCACGACGCGGTTGACCTCGCGGACCTCGTTCGTGATGCGGTTCGAGATGCGGGCGAGCACGTCATACGGCAGCCGAGTCCAGTCGGCGGTCATGGCATCCTCGCTCGAGACCGGTCGCAGGACGATGGGATGCCCGTACGTACGGCCGTCGCCCTGCACGCCGACCGACCGGACATCGGCCAGCAGCACGACCGGACACTGCCAGATCTCCTGGTCGAGCCCGGCGCGGGTCAGCTCTTCCCGCGCGATGGCGTCGGCATCACGCAGAATCTCGAGACGGTCAGCGGTGACCTCACCCACGATCCGGATGCCGAGGCCGGGGCCCGGAAACGGCTGGCGGCCCACGATCTCGGCCGGAAGCCCGAGTTCGCGCCCGATGGCGCGGACCTCGTCCTTGAACAGGGTCCGCAGCGGCTCGACGAGCTCGAACTGGAGGTCTTCGGGGAGGCCGCCGACGTTGTGGTGCGACTTGATGTTCGCGGTGCCGGTGCCGCCGCCCGACTCGACGACGTCGGGGTACAGCGTCCCCTGCACGAGGAAGCGGATCGGCTCGCCGTCTGCCGCAGCCTCGGCGACGAGGTCGCGCTCGGCGGCCTCGAACGTGCGGATGAACTCCCGGCCGATGATCTTTCGCTTCTGCTCCGGGTCGCGGACGCCGGCGAGCGCATCGAGGAACCGCTGCCGGGCGTCGATCGTGACGAGCCGGACGCCGGTGGACGCGACGTAGTCGTTCTCGACCTGGTCGCGCTCGCCCTTGCGCAGCAGCCCGTGGTCGACGAACACGCAGACGAGCTGATCGCCGACGGCCCTGTGGACGAGGGCGGCCGCGACCGCCGAGTCGACGCCGCCAGACAGCGCGCACAGCACCCGGCCCTCGCCGACCTGCGCGCGGATGCGGTCGACCTGCTCGGCGATGACGTTGCCGCTGTTCCAGTCGGCGGCGAGGCCGGCGGCGCTGTGGAGGAAGTTCTCGATGACGCGCTGGCCGTAGTCGGTGTGCTTCACCTCGGGATGCCACTGCACGCCGTACAGCCGACGCTCGTCGCTCCCGAACGCGGCCACCGGCGTCGCCGTGGTTGACGCGAGCACGGCGAAGCCTTCCGGGGCCTCGGCGACCTGATCGCCGTGGCTCATCCACACCTTCTGCTCGGCCGGCTGCCCGGCGAGCAGCACGCCGCCGTCACCCGTGAGCACGGCATCCGTCGCCCCGTACTCGCGCACGCCGGTGTTGGCGACCTCGCCGCCGAGTGCCTGCGCCATGACCTGGAAGCCGTAGCAGATGCCGAGCGTGGGTACGCCGAGGTCGAAGACGCCGGCGTCGAGCGCCGGTGCGCCGTCCTCGTAGACCGACGAGGGTCCGCCCGACAGGATGATGCCGACCGGATTCTTCGCCGCGATGTCGGCCGCGGACGCCGTGTGCGGCACGATCTCGCTGTAGACGCCCGCTTCGCGCACGCGCCGCGCGATGAGCTGTGCGTACTGCGCGCCGAAGTCGACGACGAGCACCGGGCGCTGCGACGTCTCGGTCTGCTCCGTCACCGCTGGTTCTCCGTCGGGATCGCGTGCGTGAGGGTCGAGTGCTCAGCGTCGGTGTGCAGCTCGGCGGCCTCGCGCTCCTCGAGGTAGACCTTGACCTCGCGCGCGACCCGCGCCTCCATGAAGAACGACAGCAGCGGGATGATGCCGCCCGACGCGAGCAGCAGCAGTCGGCCGAAGCTCCAGCGCATGAGGCTCCAGATGCGGAAGCAGGAGAACAGATAGACGACGTAGAACCAGCCGTGCGCGATGAGTATCCCGAGCGACAGGTTGAGGCCGTCCCCGGTGGACTCACGGCCGGCGGCCGTCTCGATGACGGGCGCGAACGAGAGGAATCCGCGCGATCCGCCGAGGAAGAGCTCGTAGCCCAGTCCGTACTTCACGATCATCTCGGTGACCAGCAGCAGCAGCATCGTGCCGGTGATGATCGAGCAGATCTGATAGAACCGGAGCGCACCCCGAATGGCCGGAAAACTGGCGAGTTTGGGGGCTCTGGGCATACCTGCAGTCTACCCGGGGCGCTCGCGCGCCCCGGCCGTGTGCGGTCCCCGACGCCGTCCGTCCCCGAATTCGATCGGGTGCGTGTGAGCTACCAGCCCTCAGGGCCGAGCGATCCCGCCGGATACTCCTCCAGCGGCACCTCGTCCTTGCGCCACGCCGCGATCACGGGCTCGAAGATGCGCCAGCATTCCTCCGCCATGTCGGCGCGAACCGACAGCAGCGGGTCGCCGTCCAGGATGCCCCGCAGCACCTGGCCATAGGGAAGCATGTCGCCCGGTTCCTTCTTGGCGACGAGCGTGCTGCGCTCGAGGGTGAACGGGTCGCCGCTGCCGTTCATCGTCACCCCCAGCTCGACCGCCCCCGATTTGACGTCGAGCATGATCGAGTCCGGCGCGGGCGCGCCTCCGAAGCCGGGGATCTCTGGCACCGGACGCATGTGCACGCGCACCTGGGTGGTGTATCGGCCGATCGCCTTGCCGGAGCGCAGTGTGAACGGGACACCGCGCCACCGGGCGGTGTCGATCTCGACGGTCACCTTCGCGAGCGTCTCCGTCTCGAGGGCCGGATCGACGCCCGGCTCGTCGGCGTAGGACGGCAGCGAGCGATCGCCCACCTGCCCGGCGGTGTAGCGCGCGCGGTGGCTCGAGGCCACCGGATCGTCGTCCCAGACATGCGTGGCTCGCAGCACCTGGGCGGCATTGGACCGCAGCTCCACCTCATTCAGCCGCGGCGGCTCCTCCATGGCCAGGAGCGCGAGAACCTCGAGCAGGTGGCTCTGGAGCATGTCCGTGAGAGCGCCGGCGTGATCGTAGTAGCCGCCGCGTCCTTCGAGCCCGATCAGTTCGTCGTACACGATCTCGACCCGTTCGATCCGTTCGCTGTTCCACACCGACTCGAACAGCTGGTTGGCGAAGCGCAGGCCGAGGATGTTGAGCACCATCGACATCCCGAGGAAGTGATCGATGCGGAACACCTGCTCCTCCGGCACCAGCCGCGCGATCAGGCGGTTGAGGGCGCGGGCCGACTTCAGGTCGGTGCCGAACGGCTTCTCGAGGGCGAGGCGGGTGCCCTCCGGCAGATCCACCTGCCGGAGGGCAGTGCACACCTTCGCCGTGACCGTGGGGGGCAGCGCGAAGTAGATGATGGGCGTGTGGTCGCATGCGGCGATCAGGTCGCGCAGCCGGCCGGCATCCGTGACGTCCGCGGTGATGTACCGAGCCGACTCGAGGTAGCGGTCCGCATCGTGCGGATCGGTGATCTGCCCGAAGCTGTCGCGGATGAGCTGCCGCCACTGCTCGTCGGTGCGCTCCTCTCGGGCCGCTCCGACGACCTGCACGTCGTAGTCGTGCACCGACAGCAGGCTCGCGAGGCCCGGAAGCAGCAGGCGCTTCGTCAGGTCTCCGCCGGCGCCGAGGATCAGGATGCTCACACTCTGTGTCACATCACGAGAGTAGGCGGGCGCGCGAAACCGTCGAGCCCTCTGTTGCACCGAGCCCTTCGGTGCTAGGCGCTCGAGTCCGCTCCGTCGGTCATCGTCCGACCCGGTCGGTCGCCGCCGGCCTCGCGATCTGCAGCCTGGGCATCCGCGATGTCCTCGACCTCCTTCTCCCATGCGTCGCGGGCGAGGCGGTACCAGAGGTAGAAGGCGAAGCCGGCGAACACGGCCCATTCGATGGCGTAGAAGATGTTGAGCCAGTTGACGCTCGACCCCTGGGCGGGCGCCGGCGACGAGATCGCCGTCAGACCCGCGGCGGGCTCGTCCGCGACGAGGTACGAGCGGTAGACCCCCAGCTCCTCGACGCTGTGCCACTGCCCGAGCAGAGCCGCGGTCGACATGCTCGTCATCGTGAGGGGGTCCGAGCCGCGCGGCGGCACCACCGGATCCTCGTCCGAGATCAGTCGCCCGGTCAGCTCGAGGGCATCGACCTGGTCGCCCGCCGAGACGGCGTCCTGCAGAGCGGATGCCGCGGCCTCGGCCTCCTCGCGCGTGGGCGCCCATCCGATCGCGACGGCGAGCGATGCGGGGCCGGTCACGTCGGGACCGGCCTGTCCGTCTGCCAGGCGCAGCTGTCCGGTCACCCAGTAGCCTTGGGCGCCGTCGTTGAACCGCGACCCGACCACGAGGAAGTCATCGCTCACCCACGAGCCGCTCACCGACACCTTCTGACCGACGAGCGGCTCCGGCAGGTATGCACCCGGCGTGGTCACCTCCGCGATCGGCTGCACCTGCTCGGTCGCCCCGGGCGGGATCGGACTGGTTTGGACCGCCCGACCGAGCTGCCACTGGCCGAGCCACGCGAACACCCCCGCCACCACGAGGCACAGCAGCAGCATCCAGATCCACCACGGCCGCAGCATGACCTCGCGCAGGGTCGGCGGGAAGACCACCGCCTCCGGTCGTTCGGCGAGAGGCGAAGGCCCGGGAGGAGACGCGTCCGACCCACCGTCGCTCGTCGGCTCGGGCCGTTTGGTCTCGCTCGGCTCGCTCGAGGACCTGTTCTCGTCGGTCATCCGGTGCTGTAGGGCGCGACGACGACCTCCACCCGCTGGAACTCCTTGAGGTCGGAGTAGCCGGTCGTCGCCATCGATTTGCGGAGCGCCCCGATCAGGTTCGCGGTGCCGTCGGCGACGGGCGCCGGCCCGTACAGCACCTCCTCGAGCGAGCCGACCTGGTCGACCCGAACACGACGTCCGCGCGGCAGCCTGGAGTGGTGCGCCTCGGGACCCCAGTGGTACCCGCGACCCGGTGCGTCGGTGGAACGCGCCAGCGCGACGCCGAGCATCACGGCATCCGCCCCCATCGCGAGCGCCTTGACGAGGTCACCAGACGTGCCCACGCCGCCGTCGGCGATCACGTGCACGTAGCGGCCGCCCGATTCGTCGAGGTAGTCGCGGCGCGCGCCTGCGACGTCGGCGACCGCGGTCGCCATGGGGGCGTGGATGCCGAGGGTCGCGCGAGTGGTGGATGCGGCCCCTCCGCCGAACCCGACGAGCACGCCTGCGGCTCCGGTGCGCATGAGGTGCAGCGCGGCGGTGTAGGTGCCCGCACCGCCCACGATGACGGGGACATCGAGGTCGTAGATGAACTTCTTGAGGTTCAGCGGCTGCTCGACCGACGAGACGTGCTCGGCCGAGACCGTGGTGCCGCGGATCACGAAGAGGTCCACGCCTGCCGCGACGACCGTCTCGTACAGTTCCTGCGTGCGCTGCGGCGTCAGGGCGCCGGCGACGGTGACTCCGGCGGCCCGGATCTCGGCGAGCCGATCCCGGACGAGCTCGGGCTTGATCGGCTCGGAGTACAGCTCCTGCATCCGGCGGGTGGCTTCGGCCTTCTCGAGCGACGCGATCTCGACGAGCAGCGGCTCGGGATCGTCGTAGCGCGTCCAGACGCCCTCGAGGTCGAGCACGCCGAGGCCGCCGAGCTCACCCAGCATGATCGCCGTCCGAGGGCTCACGACGGAGTCCATCGGTGCTCCGAGCACAGGGATCGCGAACTGGAACGCATCGATCGACCAGGCGGTCGAGACATCCTCGGGATTGCGGGTGCGCCGAGAAGGCACGACCGCGATGTCGTCGAACGTGTACGCGCGGCGCGCGCGCTTGGCGCGGCCGAGTTCGATCTCCATGCTCACGGCTTCAGCCTACCCGCGGGCGGCTTCGACTTCCGTGGCGGGCACTGGCGTCGTCGCCTCCGAAGTTCGGGGATCCGCGCGTTTCTCGGAGGATCGGCGTGCACCGGCCCGGGATCGGCCGCGTTCGCCGAAGTTCGGAGCCTGCGAAGATCGATGGATGAGCGAGCGTGTGCCCTTCGTGGTGGTCGGCGGCGGAGTCATGGGCCTCTCGACAGCCTGGGAGCTGAGTCGCCGGGATGAACGTCCGCTCGTGCTCGAGCGGTTCGCCCGCGGCCACACACGCGGCGCGTCGCATGGCGCGACCCGCAACTTCAACAACGCCTACGCGGACGATCACTACCTCGATCTGCTCGTCCGTGCCCGCGCCGGGTGGGATGCGCTGGGCTCGCCCGGCGGCGAGCCGCTGCTCCGCCTGCACGGCCTGGTCTCGCATGGCGGCGGTGCCGCGCTCGGGGGTACGGGCCGAGGACTGACGGCCATTCACGAGCAGCTGCGAGCCCGGGGCATCGCGGCCGACCTGCTCGACAGTGCCGAGGCGTCGAGGCGCTGGCCCGGCATCCGGTTCGAGCAGACGGTCCTGTTCTCGCCGGATGCCGGCGTCGCGCGCGCATCGGCCGCCCTCGAAGAGCTCGAGCGGCGGATCGTCGCCGCCGGGGGCGAGGTGCGCTGGCAGACCCCAGCGGCGCGCATCGAGGAGGATGCCGACGGCGTCACGGTGCACACGCCCGCCGGCGCCGTGCGCGCCGACGCCGTGGTCGTCACCGCCGGCGCGTGGACCTCCGCACTGGTCGGCGGCAGCATCCCGCTCCCCTCGCTCACGGTGACCGAAGAGAGCCCCGCACACTTCGCCCCGCGCGACCCGGCCGTCGCCTGGCCGTCGTTCAACCACTTCGTGACTCCCGGCACGTGGCCGGCGCCCGTCTACGGCATGCCGACGCCGGGCGAGGGCGTGAAGGTCGGATTCCATCGCGTCGGCGACGAGGTCGACCCCGACGCGCGGCCCTTCCGCACCGACAAGCACGCGGCGCGGCTCGCCGAATACGTGCGGGAGTGGATGCCGGGTCTCGACGCCGACTCGGCCGCACCGATCAGCTGCACGTACACCTCGACCGTCGACGAGGCGTTCGTGCTGGACCGCGTCGGCCGGATCGTGGTCGGCGCGGGGTTCTCGGGTCAGGGTTTCAAGTTCGCGCCCGGCGTCGGCGCCGTGCTGGCGGACCTCGCTCTGGACCCCGCGGCGCGCGCTGCTGAGGCGTTCCGGCTGCGCTGACGCCCGGATGGCCGGCATCCGGCGCTTCCTGGTCACGACACGCCGAGCGCCCGTGCAGATCGCGCGGACGAGCACCGGACACGCGGTGGTCAGCGTGAACGGGCGACCCGTGCTTCGTCCCAGACCGGCGTGTCGGACTCGTACACCTTGCCATCGCCGCCGAAGACGAGGCAGCGGTCGAAGGAGCGCGCGAACCACCGGTCGTGCGTGACGGCGAGCACCGTGCCCTCGAAGCGTGCGAGCGCATCCTCGAGCGCCTCGGCCGAGACGAGGTCGAGGTTGTCGGTGGGCTCGTCGAGAAGCAGCAGCGTTGCGCCCGAGAGCTCCAGCATCAGGATCTGGAACCTCGCCTGCTGACCTCCCGAGAGGGTGTCGAACGTCTGCTCCGCCTGGCGGATGAGCCCGTACCGGTCGAGGGCAGAGCTCGCGGCATCCCGCGGCATCCCCACCCGCCGATCCTCGCCGCGGTGCAGGATGTCCAGGAGCGTCCTGCCGCGGAACTCCGGATGCCGGTGGGTCTGCGCGAACCAGCCGGGCACGACCCGCGCACCGAGCACGACGCGCCCCGCGTGCGCCACCGGCTCGAGGCTCGCGCCGACCGCGGTCACGTGGCCGAGGAGCGCGTCGGGATCGGTTCCGCCGCGCGCCAGGAGGCGCAGGAAGTGCGACTTGCCCGAGCCGTTCGATCCGAGCACGGCCACGCGGTCGCCGAACCAGACCTCCAGGTCGAAGGGCGCCATGAGCCCGGTGAGTTCGAGCCGGTCCGCGACGACGGCGCGACGGCCCGTCCGCTCGCCCCGCAGTCGCACGTCGAGCTCCTGCGCCGGCGGCCGCTCTTCCGGTGGCCCGGCCTCTTCGAACCAGCGCAGCCGCGTCTGCGCCGCCCGATACCGCGACGCGAACTTGTCGTTGGCCGCGGCCTTGACCTTGAGATCGGCGACGAGGGTCTTCAGCTTCGCGTGCTGCTCGTCCCAGCGCCGGCGCAGCTCGTCCAGGCGCGCCATCCGCTCGTCGCGCGCCCGGTGGTACGTGGCGAAGCCTCCGCCGTGCACCCACGCCGAAGCACCGGCACCGCCGACCTCGAGCGTCACGATGCGGTCTGCACCTCGCGCGAGCAGTTCGCGGTCGTGCGACACCAGCAGCACCGTCTTGGGCGTCTCGCGGAGGCGGTGTTCGAGCCAGCGCTTGCCCGGCACGTCCAGGTAGTTGTCGGGCTCATCGAGCAGCAGCACCTCGTCGGGGCCGTGCAGCAGCGCCTCCAGAGCGAGCCGCTTCTGCTCGCCGCCCGACAGCGTCGTGAGCTCGCGGAAGCGCGCACGCGCGAACGGGATGCCGAGAGCCGCGACGGTGCAGGCATCCCACAGAGTCTCCTGCTCGTACCCGCCGGCCTCGGCGTACTCGGCGAGCGCACCGGCGTAGCGCATCTGACTCTCGAGGTCGTCGCGATCGATGATCGCGGCCTCGGCGGCCTCGAGCTCGACCGCCGCGCTCCGGATGCGCCGGGGCGCGACCGAGATCAACAGGTCGTGGACGGTCTCGCCCGCCGCACCGTGGCCGACGAACTGGTCCATGACGCCGAGTCCCCCGCCGATCGAGACCGAGCCGGCGTGCGGTGCCTCATCGCCCCGGATGACCCGCAGCAGCGTCGTCTTGCCCGCGCCGTTGGCTCCGATGAGCGCCGTCGTCGAACCTTCGCCGACACGGAACGCGATGTCGTCGAGCAGCGGCCTTCCGTCGGGAAGCGAATACGAGACGCCGTTGACGTCGATGTAACCCACGATGATCCTGTTCGCTCCGCGAGAGAACGGATGCCGACGGAGCCGACCAGCCTATCCCAGGGCTGGGCCGAACGTCGTCCTCGGTCCCCCCGGTGGTCGAGCGAGCGAAGCCAGACGAAACGCGCCCACCCACCCGACACGGCCATGACCGCAGGTCCCGGACCGTTTCGTCTCGGTCGCTCCGCTCCCTCGCTCAACGACCCGGGAGGCGAGCAGGGGATTCAGGCCGCGGGGGCCGAGTAGCGCCCAGAGGCGATCGCGCGGGCGCGGCCCTTGGCCGCCTCTTCCTCGCGATTCTTCGGCGGGACCGTAGCGACGAGATCCTGCAGCAGATGCCCGGTGATGTGGGCGATCTCGTGGACGGCGTGGTCGAAGGCGGCCTGGTTCGCCTTCGACGGCTTCGTGGTGCCCGCGATCTTCCGCACGTACTGCAGTGCTGCGGCGTGGACCTCGTCGGACGTGGCGGCGGGCTCGAAGTTGTGGAGGGTGTGGATGTTCCGGCACATGGGTTCGACGATACGCCGGACATCCGTCAGCGAGCGAGGACTACCAGGGCTCGTCGCCCCGCGGGGCGATGTCGAGGATGTGCGGCAGCTCGGTCGGGAAGCAGGCTCGGAACAACTCGGTGATCCGAGCATCCGAGCCGTAGTCGTCCACGAGACGCATTCCGATCATCACGTTGATGAGCATGCCTTCGGCGAGGAAGGAACGCGCCTGCTCGGCTTCGAATCCAGCCTCGTCGCGGAAGAACTGCCACACCTGCGCGAAGCCGTGGCGTGCGGCGGGGCCGATCACCGGGTGGCCGCCGAGCAGCCACGCGTGCGAGAGCGTCTGGTGCAGTCCCCGGGTGCTCAGCAGATCGACGTACGCCTCGCCGATCCGCTTGGCGACAGGACGATCGGATGGCGAATCCGCCAGTGTCGCGCGAAACACGCGCATGAGCTCATCGAGGGCCGCCTGCATCGCGGCGAGGAAGAGGTTCTCCTTCGAGCGGAACAGCCGCACGACATAAGGCTGACTGACGCCTGCGGTGCGCGCAACGTCGTCGGTGGTGGTGCCCTCGTACCCCTTGGCACCGAACACCGCCATGGCCGCTGCCACGATCTGCTCGCGCCGCTCTCCGGAGCTCATCCGGCGAGTCGTCTCGGGCGGAGACGTCGTCGTCGATTCCGCATTCGTGTTCACACTTGACATGTTATCAGTCGATTACTACAGTCGATCCCACACTTAGTAATCATCCGATTACAACACCCGGATAGGAGCCTCGCATGAGCGACGTCACCACCCCCCTGCCGGTACGCAGGCGAGCCTTCGGACTCGTCGTGGCCGCGGCATCCGTCCCGATGTTCATGGCGACGCTCGACAACCTCGTCATGACGAACGCGCTGCCGGTGCTGCACGCGCAGCTCGGCGCGAGCGTCGAAGAGCTGCAGTGGTTCGTCAACGCGTACACGCTGGCCTTCGCTAGCGCGATCCTGATTGCATCCGCGCTCGGTGACCGTTTCGGCCGGCGAACGATCTTCGTGATCGGGATCGCCGTCTTCGGGATCGGCTCAGTGCTCGCCGCGCTGTCCACCGACCCCGGTCAGCTGATCGCGGCGCGCGCGCTGCAGGGCTTCGGGGGGGCGGGTGTCATGCCGCTCTCGCTCGCCTTGATCGCCGGCGGCGTCGCGCCGGAGCGGCGACCGCTGGCCATCGGCCTGTGGGGTGGGATCTCAGGCCTGGGCGTCGCCGTCGGCCCGCTCGTCGGCGGGGCGGTCATGGAGGGCTGGAACTGGCAGGCGATCTTCTGGATCAACGTCCCGGTCGCGATCATCGCCATCCCGCTCGCCTACTTCGCGCTGAACAACGACTTCGGTGCGCGGGCGCGCATCGACCTCGTCGGCGCCCTGCTGGCCGCTGTCGGAGTACTGGCGCTCGTCCATGCGATCGTGCGCGGCAACGACGACGGGTGGTCGTCGTTCGACGTCGTCGCCGAGATCGTCGCGGGCACCGCGCTGCTCGTCGGATTCGTCCTGTGGCAGCTGCGCGCGAAGGCACCGCTCGTTCCGATGCGGCTGTTCCGCGACCGATCCTTCTCGCTCACCAACGTGGTCGGATTCGGTTTCACGTTCGGCACGTTCGGGGCGGTCTTCATCCTGATCCAGTACATGCAGGTCGTGCAGGGCTCCACGCCGCTCGAGGCGGCCCTGCAGACCACGCCGTGGACGCTCGCGCCGATGTTCGTCGCGCCGATCGCGGGCATGATCGCGCCCCGCGTCGGCACGCGTGCGCTGATGCTCACGGGCCTGCTGCTGCAGAGTGCGGCACTGGCGTGGATCGCACTCACGCTCTCGCCCGACCTCGACTATCCGCAGCTCATCGCGCCGTTCATCATGGCGGGCGTCGGCATGGGGCTCGTCTTCGCACCTTCGGCGACGGCCCTGCTCGCGACCCTCGGCGTCGTGGACCATGCGAAGGCCTCCGGCGTGAACTCGACGGTCCGCGAGATCGGCATCGCGCTCGGCACCGCGGTCATGACCGCGATCTTCGTCGGCGCCGGCGGCCAGCTGCAGCCCGACCTCTACGTCGACGCCGCGCGGCCGGCGGTGCTCACCGGCGCCGCGGTGCTGTTCGCCGCCGCGATCGCCGCGCTGTGGCTTCCGGCGGGTCGTTCGGCACGGATCGTGAAGGAGATGACGGATGCCGAGGCCGCGGCATCCGTCACGCAAGAGTCCGAGCTCACGAGCGTGTGATCGGCCGTACTCGCGAGCGCGGGACGGAGGCGTTGGGCTCCCGTCCCGCGCTCGCGTCGCCGAACCGTGGGAGCGGCGCCTCGGTCGATCCGAATCTCGGAATACGCGCCCGAAATCGGCGCCGCGGCGCCCGCAGCATCCGAATTCCGCGCCAGTCGCCGAAGTTCGGGTGCCGCCAATCGGGCGACGGGCGTGCGGCGGCTAGCGCTTGTAGTTCGGCGCCTCGACGACGATCTGGACGTCGTGGGGGTGGGATTCCTTGAGACCGGCAGCCGTGATGCGCACGAACCGGCCCTTCGCCTTGAGCTCGTCGATGGTGCGCGCACCGACGTAGAACATCGACTGCCGGAGTCCGCCGACGAGCTGGTACGCGACCGCGCCGACCGGCCCGCGATACGCCACCTGGCCCTCGATCCCCTCGGGGATCAGCTTGTCGTCGCTCGGGACATCCGCCTGGAAGTAGCGGTCCTTCGAGTACGACGTCTTCTTCCCGCGGGTCTGCAGGGCACCGAGGGATCCCATGCCGCGGTACTGCTTGAACTGCTTGCCGCCGACGAAGACGATGTCGCCCGGGCTCTCGTCGGTGCCGGCGAACAGCGACCCGATCATGACGGTGTCGGCTCCCGCGACGAGTGCCTTGGCGATGTCGCCAGAGTACTGCAGTCCGCCGTCGGCGATCACCGGGACGCCGGCTTCGCGTGCCGCGAGAGCTGCCTCGTACACGGCCGTCACCTGCGGCACGCCGACGCCTGCCACCACGCGAGTGGTGCAGATCGAACCGGGACCGACGCCGACCTTGACGGCATCCACCCCCGCGTCGATGAGGGCCTGCGCGCCCTCGCGCGTCGCGACGTTGCCCCCGACGACGTCGATGTGGGCGAAGGACGCATCGGCCTTGAGCCGACGTACGATGTCGATCACGCCGGCCGACTGGCCGTTCGCGGTGTCGACGACCAGGACGTCGACCCCGGCGTCACGCAGCGCCTCGGCGCGCTGCCAGGCGTCGCCGAAGAACCCGATCGCCGCGCCCACGCGCAGGCGCCCCTGCTCGTCCTTCGTCGCGAGCGGATACTTCTCGCTCTTGTCGAAGTCCTTGATGGTGATGAGCCCCGCGAGCTTGCCCTCGTCGTCGAGCAGCGGCAGCTTTTCGACGCGGTGCTTGGCGAACGTCGCGATGACGTCGTTCGCGCCGACGCCGACCTTCGCGGTGATGAGGTTCTCGGTGGTCATGACGTCTTTGACGAGGGTGCTCTGGCGCTCGAAGCCCGAGACGAACCGCATGTCGCGGTTCGTGACGATCCCGACGAGCCGGCCCTCGGCGTCGATCACGGGCAGGCCCGAGATCCGGTACTTGGCGCACAGCCCGTCGACCTCTTCGATCGTCGCGTCCGGCGTCGTGGTGATCGGGTCGGTGATCATGCCCGACTCGCTGCGCTTCACGCGATCCACCATCGACGCCTGCTCCTCGATGGCGAGGTTGCGGTGGATGATGCCGATCCCACCCTCGCGGGCGATGGCGATCGCCATCCGCGCTTCGGTGACGGTGTCCATCGCGCTCGACAGCAGCGGCGTCGCGACGGTGATGCGCCGGGTCACACGAGACGACGTGTCAGCCTCACTGGGGATGACGTCGGTGTGTCCGGGAAGCAGCAGGACATCGTCGTACGTCAGTCCGACGAAGCCGAAGGGGTCGTGCTCGGTCATCGTTCCCTTTCGAGTCGCGGCGGGGGCGGGCTCGCAGCCCGTTCCCCAATGATAAGCCGCGGCTTGCTGGGACTATTCCGGATGCGGCCTGGCCTCGCCGGCGGCGTTCTCGGCCTGGACATCGGCGGCCAGCGTGCCGAGGTACAGCTCGATGACCTTGGGATCGTCGGCGAGTTCGCGGCCCGTTCCGGTGTGCGAATTGCGGCCCTGATCGAGGACGTACCCGCGGTCGCAGATCTGCAGGCACCGACGCGCGTTCTGCTCGACCATGATCACGGTGACGCCGGTGCGGTTGATCTTGCGCGTGCGCAGGAACGTCTCGTCCTGGCGGACCGGCGACAGACCCGCCGACGGCTCGTCCAGCAGCAGCACACTCGGCTCCATCATGAGCGCGCGCGCCATCGCGAGCGACTGACGCTCGCCACCCGAGAGCCCGCCGGCACGCTGGCCGCGCCGCTCGCTGAGCACCGGGAACAGGTCGTACATCGCGTCGAGGCGCTCCGAGACCTTCTTGGGGCGCAGGAACAGACCCATCTGCATGTTCTCTTGGATGGTCAGTGAGGGAAAGACGTTGTTCGTCTGCGGGACGAACCCCACTCCCGCCTGCACGAGCTTGTTGGCCTTCAGGTTCGTGATGTCTTCGCCGCCCAGCATCACCTGGCCGTCGCGCACCGGAACGAGCCCGAAGAGCGCCTTGAGCAGCGTGGACTTTCCGGCGCCGTTCGGGCCGATGATTCCGACGAGCTCCCCCGGATACGCCGTGAGCGAGCATCCGTGGAGGATGTTGATACCCGGCAGGTAGCCCGCGACGATGTTCTGCGCGTCGACGAGCGGTCCGCCCGTGCCCTGGTAGGCGACCATCAGGACTCGTCCTCCTTCGCCGTGGCGTCGAGCGCCGGCTGGGCCGCAGCATCGGGCTGCGGCTCGGTCCCAGAGTAAGGCTCCGGCTTCGCCGCTGAATCGGGCTGCGGCTCCGGCTCGGCCGCGGTCTCGTCCGCCTCCATCTCGCGGACCTCTTCGATGTAGGCCGCCTGCTCGGCGAGCGCCGCGGCCCGCTCGTCCTCTTCGGCTGCCAGCACCGGCGCGAGATCCTCCTCGAGCAGCGCGTCGTCGCCGAGGTCGTCGTCGCGATGCGAGCCCAGGTAGGCGTCGATCACGGCCTGGTTCTGCATGACCTCGCGCGGGACACCCTCCGCGACGATCCGGCCCTCGGCCATGACCACGACCCAGTCCGAGATCCGCTGCACCATGTGCATGTCGTGCTCGACGAACAGCACGGTGGTGCCCTCATCCCGCAGGCTCTCGATGTGGCCCAGGAGCGACTGCGTCAATGCGGGATTCACCCCGGCCATCGGCTCGTCGAGCATGATCATGCTCGGATCGCTCATGAGAGCTCGGGCCATCTCGAGCAGCTTGCGCTGGCCGCCCGAGAGGCTTCCCGCATAGTCGTCGCGCTTGTCGAGGAGCTTGAAGCGCTCCAGGATCGACTCCGCCTTGGTGGTGAGTTCGCGTTCGCGCGGCTTCCAGGCGGGCCACGCCATCGACAGGCTCATCTTCTCGCCGAACTGCGTCTGCGAGCCGAGAAGCATGTTGTCGAGCACCGTCATCGCCGAGAGCGCCTTCGTGAGCTGGAACGTGCGCACCATGCCCGCCTTGGCCACTCGGTATGCGCTCGTCGAGGTCAGCGACTGGCCCTCGAACTCCCAGGCAGGAGGGCCTTCCGACACGCTGTCCGCCTTGTCCTTGCGTGCGGCCGACGGCTTGTCGAAACCGGTGAGGAGGTTGAAGAACGTCGTCTTCCCCGCGCCGTTCGGCCCGATGAGAGCCGTGATCGCGCCCCGCTGCACCTCGAGGTGGTTGACGTCGACGGCCGTCATCCCGCCGAAGCGGCGGACGATGCGGTCGACGATGAGAATGGGATCCGGCTTCGGGGATCCGGGCAGCGCGTCCACTCCGGCCAGCTGCGCACGCAGCGCAACCCGGTCGTGCGGATAGGTGCTGGTCGACTCAGGCAACGAACGTCAACTCCCTCTTGTTGCCAAGTATGCCCTGTGGCCTGAAGATCACCAGAAGCATCAGGCCAACGCCGACGAACACCCAGATGATCTGCGCCGCCTGCTGATCGCTGATCACACCGGCCCCGAAGAACTTGAGCGAGTCGCGGATGATGATCGTGACGAAGAAGTAGAGGATCGTCCCCAGAATCGGGCCGAACACGGTGGCCGCCCCACCGAGCAGCAGACAGGTATAGAGCTGGAACGTCAGCGTTCGCCCCATGCCGTCCGCCGACAGTGACGTCGCCAGGACGTTGATCACTCCGCCGAAGGCCGCGAAGACGCCGCCGATGACGAGGCTCTGGGTCTTGAGCATGGTCACGTTCTTGCCGAGGCTGCGCACGGCATCCTCGTCTTCACGGACGCCCCGCAGCAGCCGGCCCCACGGACTGCGCACCAGCAGCCACGAGATCAGCAGCACCAGCAGGAGCGCGCCGAACGCGAAGAGCCGAAGCCACCAGCTGTCGCCCTGGCTGAAGGTGTAGTTGTACGGGCCGATCTGGAACGAGCCGTCTCTGGGGAAGGGCGAGAGGGCCACGAACGGCGCCGAGAACTGATTGTTCGGGATGCCGATCGTGCCGCCGGTCCACGGCGCCAGCGTCTGCGTGTCGCCGACCAGTCGCACGATCTCGGCGGCGGCCAGCGTCACCATGGCCAGGTAGTCGCCGCGCAGGCGCAGCGTCGGCAGACCCAGGATGAGCGCGAACAGGATGCCGGCCGCGATGGCGACGACGAAGCCGAGCCAGAAATTGCCGGTGTACTTCACGGTCAGCGCGAACCCGTAGGCACCGACGAGCATGAAGCCCGCCTGGCCGATGTTGAGCAGCCCTGTGAAGCCGAAGTGGATGTTGAGCCCGATCGCCGCGATCATGTAGCTCATCAGCAGCGCCGAGATGACGAGCCCACCGAGATCGGTGACCAGCGTCGAGAAGAAGAATCCGAAGTCCATCGTCCGCTCCTAGCCGACCCGCTCGCGACGGCCCAGGATGCCCTGGGGCCGGAACAGCAGCGTGAGAATGAGGATCACGAGGGCGACGCCGTAACGCAGGTCCGGCGGCAGCCACAGCGTGGAGAGACTCGATATCAGGCCGATGATGATCGAGCCGACGAGTGCGCCGAACGCTGTGCCGATGCCGCCCAGCGTGACCGCGGCGAAGATCAGCAGCAGCAGCGGTGCTCCAGCCAGGAAGCTGATGCCGCCGTTGACCAGGGCGTACAGGACGCCTGAGAGTCCGGCGAGCGCGGCCGACACCGTCCAGACGATGCGGATGATGCGATCGACGTCGATGCCGCTCGCGGCGGCGAGGGGACGGTTGTCGGCGACGGCACGGGTCGCGCGCCCGATCCGCGTGTAGAGGAGGGCGAGACCGACGGCGACGAGCACGACGATCGAGATGAGCATCGACCAGTAGGCAGACGGAGTGAGGCGAAGCGGCCCGGTCTGGAGCTCGATGCCCGTGGACACCTTCACGACGCCCGGCCCCCAGATCAGGGCGTAGATGTAGTCCAGCGCCAGTGAGAGGCCGATCGTCACGACCATGAGCTGGGTCAGACCAAGGCCCCGCCGACGCAGCGGCGCCCAGAGCAGGGAGTCCTGGAGGTAGCCGAAGATGCCGCTCAGGATGACGACGATGATCGTCGCGACGACGAAGTTGAGTCCGAGCTGGACCGCGAAGACATACGCGAGGAATCCGCCCAAGGTGATCTGCTCGGCGTGCGCGAAGTTCGAAAGCCCCGTGGTGCCGTAGATCAGCGAGAGTCCGATCGCGGCGAGGGCGATGAGCAGGCCGAGGAGCACGCCCTCCCAGATCTGGTTCCACAGCAGCTCGGCCCAGTTGCTCGCACCGGCGGACTGGGCGCGCTCCGAGCCCTTCGGGTGCCCGTTCAGCGCGAAGCCCGCTGGGGTGAGCTGGCCGAGGGTGACCGTCACGGTGGTCGCGGCCGCCTTGGGCGTGACGCCCTCGGGCAGTGTGCTCGCATCGAGCGTGACGGTGTACTTGCCGGCGGTGTCGACCGCGAAGAAGAACTGTCCCTGCTTGGTGGTGGTGGCCTCGGCGGTGCCCGCGGGTCCCGCGACCGAGATGGTCACCCCCTTCACGGGGTTCCGGTTGTCGTCGACCACCTTGCCCTGCAGGCATCCGACGGTCTTCGTCGCCGTGCAGCTGTCGCCGACCTCGATGCTCGTCGGAGCGATCGCCTGCGCGGGAAGGGCCGCGCCGAAGAGGGCGATCGCCACGAGCGCGAAAGCGAAGAGGATCGGCAGCACCCGCCATCGGGGGTGTGCAACGTGGGAACGCACGAGGACTCCGAATCTCCGACAGGTGGCGGGGGCCGGTCAGCGCCGACCCCCGCCACCTTACTGGGAACTGATCAGCCGATGGTGGCCTGGACGGTCGTCAGCAGCTTCTTACCGAGGTTGAGCTTGTCAGCCTGGTAGATGCCGATGTACGCCGTCGACGGGTCGCCGGCGTCGTTGATCTGACCGATCCCCGAGGGGCCGGTGTAGTGGATGTCCTTCGTACCGCCGGCGATGAGGTCCTTGCACTCCTTGAAGCTCTTGCACTCGGTGCCGTTGGTCGAGCCGGTCACGGGACGGATCTGCGCCTCGATCGCGGCGGGGTCGTTGCTGCCCGCGAGCTCCGCGGCCAGGGCCAGGATGACCGTCGCGTCGTACGACTCGGCGCCGTACGAGTAGGTGCCGTCGAGCGACTTGCCGACGTTCTTCATGTACCACGCCTCGAGCTTGTCCTTGATGACGGCGGGGTCGGAGCCCTGGAGCGTGCCCTTCGCGCCGGTCATGTCGGGGTCGGAGCCCGCGTTCTTGGACGTCGAGTAGTCGGCGAGGTTTCCGTCGACGTAGTACGTGTCCGACATCTTGAACCCGGACGAGGCCAGCTCCTGCCAGATCGTCTCGGACTGCGCGAAGGCGATCACGGCGACCACATCGGGCTTGGTGGCCAGCGCGTTGCCGACGATCGTGCCGAACGAGGACTCGGTGGACGAGAACTCCTGGTTCATGCCCTTCCCGCCGTACGTGACGGTGCCGCCACCGGCCTTGAGCGACGCGTCGAGCGTGTTGCGCAGATCGATGCCGTATGCGTCGTTGAAGACGAGGATCGCGACCTTGGCGCTCGGGACGTCGCTCAGGATCTGCTTGGCGAGCGCGTCGCCCTCAGCCGAGTTCGGAGCGGCGTCGCGGAAGAAGTGCTTCTGACCCGACAGGGCATCGGAGGTCGCCGCAGGCGAGAACACCGGGATGCCGGCCGCCTGCGTGACGGGCAGGATGTTCAGCGTGACCGTCGAGGACTCGGGGCCGACGACGGCCGAGACCTTCGACTGCACGAGCGACTTGATGTTCGCGTCGCCGACGTCCTTGTGGTCGCCGTCGCTCGAGTCCTGCGACGAGAGGCACGCCGGCTTGCCGTTGACGCCGCCGGCCGCGTTGATGTCGGAGAGCGCGGCGCCGACGCCGGCCACAGCCGGCGGGACCAGGTAGGACAGGCTGCCCGAGAGCGGGAGGAACGAGCCGAGTGCGAAGACACTCGACGAGTCCTCGCCTGAGCCGCAGGCCTTTACGGCGGCGAGAGCACCGGATTCGGTGGCCGACGCGGACGCGCTGGGCGAGCCCGAGTTCGATCCGGCACATCCGGCGAGGAGCAGCGCGAGCGCGGCGACCCCGGCCATTCCGGCCGCGGTGATTCCGCGGGTGCGTGAAATTGACACGTGTGAAGACCCTTCTTTGCAAGAGACCCGACGGCAGGGTGGCATCGCCGGAATTGTTGAGAAACCTATCCGCCGAGTGTTGCTTTGACGTTTCATCCACGGCGATTGCGACGGAATCGTTACGAAGGGATTCTGCCCCGGAATGCGGGCGAAAGAGCGGGCACGCACCCGGCCGGCCGTGCCACCCGCACCCGTCGTCCCGCGCCCCTCTCCTCCACCCCATCCGAGCACCGGAGCCGCCGATACCCATAGGGGGTAAAGTAGATCTGCACCACGTACCCCCATGGGGTATTCAGAAGACGGAGCTGCGGACTTATGACAGGACATCGCCAACCCATCGAACTCGAGGTTGCGGGCATGACCTGCGCGTCATGCGCCGCGCGTGTCGAGAAGGGACTGAACCGTCTCGAAGGGGTCGAGGCATCCGTGAATTTCGCGACCGAGCGGGCACACGTCAGCGCCCCCGCGGGAATGGATCCGCAGCTGCTCATCGCCGAAGTCGAGAAGACCGGGTACACCGCATCCCTGCCCCTACCCGCCCCGGACGAGCACGCTCACCACGCGGAACCGGAGTTGACGTCGCTGTGGCGGCGGCTCGTGCTCGCCGTCGCCCTGTCGGTTCCCGTGATCCTGCTGTCGATGATCCCCGCGCTGCAGTTCCCGGGCTGGCAATGGGTCTCGCTCGTGCTCGCGACCCCGGTGGTGCTGTGGGCCGCTCTGCCGTTCCATCAGGCGGCTTGGCGCAATCTGCGGCACGGCGCCGTCACGATGGACACCCTGATCTCGATCGGCGTGCTCGCGGCCTACGCATGGTCGCTGTACGCCCTGTTCTTCGGCGAAGCGGGTGCGATCGGGATGTCGCATGCCTTCACCTGGACGATCGCACCGGCCGACGCCTCGGCCAATCTGTATCTCGAAGTGGCCTCCGGGGTGACGATGTTCGTCCTCGCGGGGCGCTGGTTCGAGGTGCGCTCCAAGCGTCGTGCGGGCGCCGCCCTCCGCGCGCTGCTGCATCTCGGGGCGAAGGACGTTGCAGTCCTGCGCCGCGATCTGCTCACCGGCACGCGCCAGGAAGTGCGGATGCCGGTGGACCGCCTGCGCATCGGCGACGAATTCGTCGTGCGTCCGGGCGAGACCATCGCGACGGACGGCGTGGTCGTCTCGGGCACGTCGGCCGTGGACAGGTCGATCCTCACCGGCGAATCGGTGCCCGTCGAAGTCGCTGCCGGCGACGCCGTCATCGGGGCCACGGTCAACGTGGGCGGGCGCCTCGTGGTGCGCGCGACGAGGGTCGGCCGCGACACGCAGCTCTCCCGCATCGCCCGCCTCGTCGAAGAGGCCCAATCGGGCAAGGCGGCCGCGCAGCGGCTCGCCGACCGCATCTCCGCCGTGTTCGTTCCGGTCGTCATCGGCCTCTCGCTGGTGACGCTCGTCGCATGGCTGCTGCTCGGCTTCTCCCCGGCCGCGGCGTTCGGAGCCGCCGTCGCCGTCCTCATCGTCGCGTGCCCCTGCGCACTCGGTCTCGCGACGCCGATCGCTCTCCTCGTCGGCACCGGCCGCGGCGCCCAGCTCGGCATCCTGATCCGTGGACCCAAGGTCCTCGAGTCCACGCGCACCGTCGACACCGTCGTGCTCGACAAGACGGGCACCGTCACGACGGGACGGATGTCGCTCGTCGACGTCGTGCTGGCGCCTGGAGTCGACCCGGCGCAGCTGCTGCGTCTGGCCGGTGCGCTCGAGCACGCATCCGAGCACCCCATCGCGCGGGCCATCGCCCGCGCGGCTGCGGCCGAGGTGGGGAGTCTGCCGGAGCCCACGGCATTCCAGAGCCTCCCTGGGTCCGGCGTGTCGGGCATGGTGGAGGGGCACGCCGTCATCGTGGGGCGCGGGGAGGCGGTCGCCGCTGCGGCACCGCCGCTCGAGGGGGCGCTCGCGGATGCCGCCGCCCGGTTCGAGGCCCGGGGTCAGTCGACGGTCGTGGTCGTGTGGGATGGCGCGGCCCGGGGAGTCCTCGCCGTCGCCGACCAGGTCAAGCCGACGAGCGCCGAGGCGGTGGATCGGCTGCGGGCGCAGGGGCTCGAGCCAATCCTGCTGACGGGCGACAACGAGACCATCGCGCGGCGGATCGCCGCCGAAGTCGGCATCGAACGCGTCGCGGCCGCCGTGCTGCCGATGCAGAAGGGCGAGCTCGTCAGGACTCTGCAGGCCGATGGCCGCGTGGTGGCCATGGTCGGCGACGGCGTCAACGACGCGGCGGCGCTCGCGGAGGCCGACCTCGGGATCGCGATGGGCTCCGGCGCGGACGCCGCGATCGAGGCATCCGATCTCACCCTCGTCGGGGGAGATCTCCGGGGCGTCGTCGACGCCATCCTGCTGTCGCGCGCGACCCTGCGCACGATCAAGGTCAACCTCTTCTGGGCTTTCGCCTACAACGTCGCGGCGATTCCGCTCGCCGCGCTCGGCCTGCTCAATCCCATGATCGCGGGGGCGGCGATGGCCTTCTCGAGCACCTTCGTCGTCGGGAACAGCCTGCGGCTGCGCCGGTTCCGCAGCCTGTCGGGCGCCCAGAGCCTGTCGACCGAGGCGCATGCGGCGCACGACCGCAGTCACGCCCCCGCCCATCCCCTGCCCGCTGTTCTCGAGGAGTCCCGATGACCGACCACATGCTCGCCGCCGACCACGACGACCTCGGCGCCCACGCCGCCCACGGCTACATCACCGACAAGGACAGATACCTCAACCGGCTGAAGCGCATCGAGGGTCAGGCGCGCGGCATCCACAAGATGGTGGAGGACGAGAAGTACTGCATCGACATCCTCACCCAGATCAGCGCCCTGACCAGCGCGCTCGAGGCCGTCGCGCTCGGTCTGCTCGACGACCACCTTCGCCACTGCGTGGTGGATGCCGCGAAACTCGGCGGTCCCGACGCCGAGGCCAAGATCACCGAGGCCTCGCAGGCGATCGCCCGGCTCGTGCGCTAACTCGGCTCGATGCACCCTGTGAGGGTGACCTCCGCCTCGCGGAGGGGCTGGGCCGAGGGGAGGGCCGCCCGACGACGCCGGGGCCTCCCCTGCGCGGTGCCACTCCGCTGAGCGGAGGGCCGCGGGACCACGCCTGCCGCGGGAGCGCGCCGACGCCGAGCTACGTCAGATCGGCGACGTCGGCGACCCCGCCGCGCGCACGCCGCGCCGAGACGACCGAGTCGACCGTCAGCACGACGAGCGCCACCCAGACCAATGCGAAGCCGATCCAGCGCTCGAGCGACATCGACTCGCCCAGCACCCAGACGCCGATCACGAACTGCAGGATCGGCGCCACGAACTGCAGCATCCCCATCACGGTGAGCGGCACCCGGCGGGAGCCGGCCGCGAACAGCAGGAGCGGCGTCGCCGTGATGACGCCCGCGAGGCCGAGCAGCGCGGCGTGCCCGGCTCCGCTCGCGCCGATCGTCAGGCCGCTCGTGTCGGCGACGACGATGAGCAGCACCGTGGCGACGGGTGCGAGCCACAGCGACTCGAGGGTGAGCCCGCTCACGGCATCCACCGAGGGGCCGAGCTTCTTCTTCACGAGACCGTAGATGCCGAAGGATCCCGCCAGGCTCAGCGCGATCCAGGGGAACGCGCCGTACCCGATCACGATGACCAGCACCGCGAGCGCCGCGAGGCCGAGCGCGATCCACTGCGTGAGACGCAGGCGTTCACGCAGCACGAGAACGCCGAGCAGCACCGTGACGATCGGGTTGATGAAATACCCCAGGCTCGTCTCGATCACGTGACCCGTCAGCGTCGCGAGGATGTAGATCTGCCAGTTCACGTAGATCAAGGCGCCCGCGAACGCGGTGAGTGCCAGCAGCCGCTTCTGCCTCATGATGCGGGCGAGCCTTCCCCAGCCGCGCATGACGGTCAGCAGGATCACGCAGAACGCGAGCGAGAGCAGGATCCGCCAGGCGACGAGTTCCCACGGCCCGGTCGGCGCCAGTGCGAGGAAGTACAGCGGCAGGATTCCCCACATCAGGTACGCGGTGAACGCGTACACGCCGCCGAGCAGGCGCTCCCGGGCCGGATCGCCGGAAGGAGCGATGGATGCCGCCCCTTGCACCGTCGCCGAGCCGTCCGCCGCGGCAGCTTCCGGCGGGGAGGACCCCGCACCACCGGCCGTCGGGGAAGGTTCGCGTATCACCTGTCCAGCCTATGGCGACCGGGAGGACCGGCCTCCCGGATGCCGCGGCCGCGGCATCCGTCGACTGCCGACCTTCGTGCGTTCACTGCCATCGACGCGCAGAGAGGGCCGGATGCCGAAGCATCCGACCCCCCCGGATCGCGCTAAGCGCGAGGACTAGCGGACGACGACCGCGAGGACGTCGCGCGCCGACAGGACCAGGAACTCGTCGCTGCCGAACTTGACCTCGGTGCCGCCGTACTTGCTGTAGAGCACGCGGTCTCCCACGGCGACGTCGATCGGGACACGGTTGCCGTTGTCATCGATGCGACCGGGTCCGACGGCCACGACCTCGCCCTCCTGGGGCTTCTCCTTGGCAGTGTCGGGGATGACCAGACCGCTGGCGGTGGTCTGCTCGGCCTCGACCTGACGGATGACGATGCGGTCCTCGAGCGGCTTGATGGAAACCGACACGGGTCTACCTCTGCTTTCCTTGAACTTCAAGACTGGTTAGCACCCACACACTGAGAGTGCTAACTCCAGTCTAGGCAACCCGCTGGCACTCTCGCAACGTGAGTGCCAGTCGTGTCGCATCGTGGCGACACATGGCTCTCAGCCGGGCGCCGCGAGGGGACCCGCCGCCGCCTGTCTGACGCGGGCATCATTCCTCGGATCATCGTCCCGACCCTTCGTGAGCGGGGGCGTTGCGAGAGACGACCCGGCCGCGCACCCGCCGTCCGCTGTGGGTCCCCCTAGGCTGGCCGGATGGAGATGGCCGAGCTCACCGCCCTGCTCACCCCCGGTGGGCTGCGGCTGCTCGACGCGCAGGATCCCATCGAGTCGACGACGGATGCCGCGGCCGCCGTGTCGCGCCTGCGCAAGCAGGGGCATTCCCCCGACCTCGTGTCCGCCGTCGTCACCCAGGCTCGGCTGCGGACCAGGGCGCACGCGAAGTTCGGCGACTTCGCCGAGCGCATGCTCTTCACCCGGGCTGGCCTCGAGCAGGCCACCCGGCTGGCGGTCGCGGCCCGGCACGCGGCACGGTTCCGGGATGCCGGAATCACCGCCGTCGCCGACCTGGGCTGCGGCATCGGCGGCGACGCGCTCGGACTCGCGGCGCTCGGGCTGCGGGTCGAGGCGGTCGACGCCGACGAGGTGACAGCGGCCATCGCGGCCTACAACCTCGCGCCCTTCGGCGACACCGTCACGGTCGGGCACGGCACGGCCGAGCAGTTCGTCGAGGCCGCGGAGGGGACATCCGGGACCCTCGGCGTGGATGCCGTGTGGCTGGACCCCGCCCGGCGCACGGCCGGTCACAGCGAGACCTCGCGGACCCGTCCCGAGGAGTGGTCGCCGTCGCTGGACTGGGTGCTCGCCCTCGCCTCGCGGGTTCCGGTCGGCGTCAAGCTCGGGCCCGGACTCGATCGGCGGCTCATCCCCGATGACCTCGAAGCCCAGTGGGTGAGCGCCGAAGGCTCCACGATCGAGCTCGTCCTCTGGTCGGGCGTCCTCGCACGCGAAGGGGTCAGGCGCGCCGCGCTCGTGATCCGCGGGGACTCCGGCCACGAGCTGACCGGGCGGGCGGATGCCGCGGACGAGCCCGCGCGAGCGCTCGGCGCTTTTCTGCACGAGCCGGACGGCGCCGTGATCCGGGCTCGGCTGATCGGCGACGTCGCGCGCAGCCTCGACGCGGGGATGCTCGACGAGCACATCGCGTACCTGACCTCGGATGCCGCGGTGACGAGCCCGTTCGTCTCATCGTTCCGCGTGCGCGAGGTGCTGCCCTCCGAGCCGAGGGCGCTCGGAAAGGCCCTTCGCGAGCGGGGCGTCGGGACGCTCGAGATCAAGAAGCGCGGAGTGGATGTCGATCCCGCCGTTCTGCGGACGAAGCTCGGGCTGGGCGGCGACCTCTCGGCGACCCTCTTCCTCACGCGCATCGGCACCAAGCGCGTCGCGATCCTCGCGGAGCGCGTGGGTGCGGCGACCTGAGCTGCGGCGCGGTCAGCCGAAGAGATCGGCGCGACCCGCCGCATAGAGGAGCCAGCCCGCGCTGTAGAGCACCGAGACGATGCCGAGCACGAGGGCCCAGACGGCAACGGCGCGATTCTCCAGGGGCCGGCGGAAGGCCAGGATGGCCGAGATCACTCCGACGAGGCCGATCGGAAAGCCCCAGCCGACGAACAGCGCCACCAGCAGGCCCAGGATCGAGAACACGAGCGCCCAGTTCGCGAGTCCGCGCCGCGGCGGCGCGGACGGCGGTATAAGCCACTCCGCGACGGGCGGGCCTCCGTCCGAGATGCCGGGCTCGGTGGGCGCCGACTCCACTGTCAGTGCGACGGGGGCCGTCGGCAGTCGCTGGAAACCCCCGCGATGCGCCCCGGGAAGCGGGGAGGCTTCATCCGCGAGAGCGACGTCGGGTGAGGGAAGCTCGACAGCCGCAGGGATCGCGCTGAACTCGGCCCCCACAGCCGCGGTCGCATCGGCCGCCTGCGGAGAGGGTGTCGCGGCGGAAGCGTCGTCGGGCCGCGGCGGTTCGGCGCGGTCCTCGCTCACGCGGCCTCCTCGGACTCCGCGACCTGGATCTCGGTCACCGGCAGGGTCGAGTCCGCTCCGAAGCCGAGTGTGGACGGCGGACGCCCCGCCATGATCAGTTCGGACGCGAGCGCCGCGATCATCGCGCCGTTGTCGGTGCAGAGCGAGAGCGGAGGGATCCTTACCGTCACGCCAGCGGCATCCGCTCGCTCGATCGCGACGTCGCGCAGGCGCTTGTTCGCGATGACCCCTCCACCCAGCAGCAGGCGCGGCACGGCGTAGTCGGCGCACGCGGCGAGTGCTTTCGTCACGAGGACGTCGACCACCGCTTCGCGGAAGGATGCCGCGACATCCGCGACCGGCACCGCCTCGCCCGCCGCCTCGCTCTGCTCGACCCAGCGGGCGACGGCGGTCTTGAGCCCCGAGAACGAGAAGTCGTAGCGGTGCTCAGCCAGGTCCGACGCGCGCGACAGACCCCGCGGGAACCGGATGGCCTCGGCGGAGCCGGATGCCGCAGCGCGGTCGATGTGCGGACCTCCGGGATACGGCAGCCCCAGCAGGCGCGCGACCTTGTCGAACGCCTCTCCTGCGGCGTCATCCATCGTCTCGCCCAGCAGTTCGACATCCGTCGTGAGATCCCGCACGAGGAGGAGCGACGTGTGCCCGCCGCTGACCAGCAGCGCCACGGTCGGGTACTCGAGCGGCAGAGCCTCGGAGTCCAGGATGTCGGCAGCGATGTGGCCGACGAGATGGTTCACCGCGTAGAGCGGGCGGCCGAGCGACACCGCGAGCGCCTTCGCCGCGCCGACCCCCACCATGAGGGCTCCGGCAAGGCCGGGGCCGGAGGTCACGGCGACGGCATCGATCTCGGCGAGACTCACCCCCGACTCGCGGAGCGCCGCTTCGATCGAGGGCTGCAGCGCCTCGAGGTGGGCGCGGGCCGCGACCTCGGGCACGACTCCGCCGAATCGGGCGTGCTCGTCCATCGAGCTGGCGATGGTGTTCGACAGCAGGGTTCGGCCGCGCACGATGCCGATGCCCGTCTCGTCGCAGCTCGTCTCGATGCCGAGGACCAGGGGCTCGTGGCGGTTCACGTGCAGGCTCCCGCGTCCTGCGGATTCGCCTGATCCCGGTCGTGGCCGGGCCGCGCGAGCCACCCCGCGAGATCGAGCCGCATCACGACCGCGTCGACGTCGTCGGGCTGGTAGTACCGCGGCCGGCGGGCGAGCTCGACGAACCCCTCGGACGCGTACAGGGCGTGCGCGACGGGGTTGTCCGCCCGCACCTCGAGGAACACCTGCGCCGCGCCGCGGTCCGCCGCCGCAGCCAGGAGCGTCCTCAGCAGGGCGCGGCCGCGACCTCGGCCGCGGGATCCCTCGGCGATGGTGATCGTCTGGATGTCGGCATCCGGTGCTCCTCTCGGCGAGCGCAGACCGGCATACCCGACGAGCTGCCCGGCCTCCTCGACGACGACGTACCAGCTGTGGGGCGACGCGAGCTCCTGGCGCATCATCGCGTCCGACCACGCATCGGTGGGGAACGACGCCCGTTCCAGCGCCATGATCGCGGTGAGGTCGTCGATGGTCGCGGGGCGCGTGCTCACGATTCGTCTCCGATCCGCGCGCGGGTGTCGTCCCCTCCCGGCACCCGGGCGGTGACCCGCTTCGGTCCGGTCGGGAGCGTCACATCGGGCGACCGCAGGTAGAGGGCGTCGGCCGGGCCGATCGCGCGATGCGCCGCGAGCGCCCGACCTGCCGCGAGCGTGAGCATCGCCGCGGGGATGCGATCGGCGTCGTACCGCGCCACGCCCGCATCCGCGAGCAGCGCGTCGAGAGCCTCGCGCGGCACGAGCGCGGGCTCGGCGAGCCGCTCCGGCAGCCCGTCGTCGTCGAGGTCGCGATACACGGTGTACGCGAACTCGCGGCGCCGCGCGTCGGTGACGACGGCGAACGGGTCGTTCGCCCCGTCTTCGAACCCGCCCGTGAGCGCGAGGTGCAGCAGGAATTCGAGCGCGACGGCGTCGTGGCTCACCACGGGGATGACCGGGATGCCGCGGCCGAGCGCGAAGGCGCGCGCCGCCGCGATCCCGACCCGCAAGCCGGTGAAGGGCCCCGGACCCATGCCGGCCGCCACATGGGTGATGTCGGATGCCTGGACGGCCGCGTCGGCGAGCGCCTGCTCGATGAGCGACCCGATCGCTTCGGCGTGGCCGCGCGGGTCCGCGCTCTCGACCTGCGACCGCACGACGCCGTCGACCTCGACAACCGCGACAGCGGTGCCGAGCGAGGTGTCGATGCCCAGGATCACCTTTCCAGGTTAGTTGAGGGCGCGCTCATCCCTCCCTCGCGGCGAATCGGCGAGCTGACTAGGGGCGGCGCGTGATCCTCACGACGCGCGGCGCGTCGGCGTCGAGCTCGGCCGCAGGAGAGGGGCCGCCGCACATCGTGTCGAGCCCCCGCCCGCCGAGCCGGCGCTCGAGCTCGATCTCCCACCACGCATCCCGGAGGCCGTCGACCATGCCGCTTCCCCACTCGACCACGACGACCGACCCATCCACGTCGATGTCGAGATCGTCGAGCTCGACCGCCGAACCGAGGCGATAGGCGTCGACGTGCACGAGCGGCGCACCGCCCACGAGTGACGGATGGGTCCGTGCGATCACGAACGTCGGGCTCTGCACCGGACCGCGGACGCCGAGACCGGCCGCGATGCCGCGAGTGAGGGTCGTCTTGCCCGCCCCGAGCGGACCGGTGAGCACGACGAGGTCCCCACGCTGCAGCATCCGTCCGATCCGCTCGCCGAGCTGCTCCATGTCGTCGGGAGAGGCGATCTCGTGCTGCCCGGCGATGGGATCGAGACCGCTCACGCCGACACCTGCCGGCGAGGCACGCGGGGGCCGATGCGGGTCACGATCTCGTAGTTGATGGTGCCTGCGGCACCTGCCCACTCGTCCGCGGAGGGTGCGCCGAGGGTCGGGTCGCCGAAGAGGACCACCTCGTCGCCGACCGACACGGGATGCTCGCCGACGTCGACGACGAACTGGTCCATCGCGATGCGGCCGGCGACCGTGAACCGGTTTCCGGCGATCACGACCGGACCTGCACCGGACGCCTGCCGGGGGACGCCGTCGGCATAGCCGACCGGCACGAGGGCCAGAGTCGTCTCGCGATCGGTGCGGTAGTCGTAGCCGTACGACACGCCGCGGCCGGCTGGAACGCGGCGCACGGCCGCCACCGACGCGCGCAGCGTCATCGCAGGCTGCAGGCCCAGGTCCGCCGAGGTGCGGTCGGCGAACGGAGAGAGTCCGTAGATGCCGATCCCGACCCGCACGCACCCCAGACGCGACGCCGGCAGCGCGATGGCCGCGTGGGTGGCCGCGATGTGGCGCAGCGGCGGGGCAAGACCCACGGATGCCGCCGCTCCCACCCCCTCTTCGAACCGCGCGAGGGCGGCGCGGTCGTCGTCGGCGGACGTGTTCGAGAGGTGACTGAACAGCCCGATCACCCGGAGTCTGCCGATGCGCTCGAGGCGCGCCGCCTCGGCGAACACGCGGCGCATGTCGTCGGGGGCGATGCCGTTGCGCCCCAGCCCCGTCTCGAGCTTCAGGTGAACGCCGGCGGGTCGAGTGCCGGATGCCGCGGCCGCGGCCTGCAGCTGGTCGAAGCTCGAGATGCCGAGCTCGACGCCCATCGCTGCCGCCTCGGCGAACGACGCCCCGGGCGCGTGCAGCCACGCGAGGATCGGCGCGACGATCCCGGCACGGCGCAGCGCGAGCGCCTCGGCGACGTCGGCGACCCCGAGTCGGGCGGCTCCGCCTTCGAGCGCGGCGACGGCGGCCAGCACGGCGTCGTGCCCGTAGCCGTCGGCCTTCACGACGGCGATCACCTCGGAGTCGGTCAGCCGTCGCAGGTGCCGGACATTCGCCGTGATCGCGCCGACGTCGATCGTGGCCTCCCGCATCACGCCGGAGGGGAGACGGCTCATCGGGCCGCCTCGGTCGGCGCGCCGCTCGCGACGGCCGGTGCTTCCGTGTCGGGGCGAGGCGTCGAGCTGGTGCGAGTGGCGGCGGCTGCGGCGTCGGGTTCGCCCGATCGCGGGAGCTCGGTGCCCGCCTCGGCCACGACGTACGCGATCGCGAAACCGGCGTCGTGCGACATCGAGAGGTGCAGCGTCGTGATGCCCCGCTCGGCGACGAACGCCGCCGTCGAACCGGTCAGGGTGAACCACGGGCGCCCGGATGCCTCGGGCGTGATCTCCACCTCATTGAACCGCAATCCATCCGATCCGCCGAGCGCCTTGATGAGCGCCTCCCTTGCGGCATAGCGCGCGGCAAGGGACCGCAGCGACAGCGCCCTCTCTGTCGGGCTGAACATGCGCTCGAGGAGTCGCGGGGTTCGCTCGACCGTGCGCTCGAAGCGTTCGATGTCGACGAGGTCGACGCCGATTCCGACGATCATCTGGCTCCCTCCCGCCCGCGGCCGCGGCATCCGTCAGACTATCGCGGCGCTCCGCCCGACGACGTTTCGTCTCGTCGCTGCGCTCCTCGCTCAACGACCGGGGAACGCCGGACCCGGCGTACTTGAGCCCCACCACGTTTCGTCGTTGCGCTCCTCGCTGCGAGACGAAACGCCCGCACCGCAGAGCGGACGAGCGGATGCCGCTACTCGACCGTGACCGACTTCGCGAGGTTGCGGGGCTGGTCGACATCCAGGCCCTTCGCCGTTGCGAGGCCCATCGCGAAGATGTGCAGCGGCACGACGGCGAGCAGCGGCTCGAAGAGAGGATCCGCCAGCGGGATGCGCAGCACCTCGTCGGCGAAGGGCAGCACCGCGACATCCCCCTCTTCCGCGACCGCGATGACGCGAGCGCCACGGGCGCGGATCTCCTGGATGTTCGACACCACCTTGGAGTGCAGCAGCGCCGACTCGCGCGGCGAGGGCACGATCACGAAGACCGGCTGACCGGGCTCGATGAGCGCGATCGGTCCGTGCTTGAGCTCGCCGGCGGCGAAGCCCTCGGCATGGATGTACGAGATCTCCTTGAGCTTGAGGGCTCCCTCGAGCGCGATCGGGTATCCGACGTGGCGGCCGAGGAACAGCACCGAGCGGGTGTCGGCCATCCAGTACGCGAGCTGCTCGATGCGCGACTGTTCCAGCTCGAGGATGCGCGAGATCTTGGCAGGGATGGCCTCGAGCTCGAGCACCTGCAGCCGCGCCTCGTCCGCGCTGAGCGATCCGCGGACGCGTGCGACGTGAAGCGCCAGCAGATACAGCGCGGTGATCTGGGCGAGGAACGCCTTCGTGGAGGCGACCGCGACCTCGGGCCCGGCGTGGGTGTAGACGATCGCGTCGGACTCTCGCGGGATCGTCGCGCCCTGGGTGTTGCAGATCGACAGCGTGCGCGCCCCGCGATCGCGCGCGTACTTCACGGCCATGAGGGTGTCCATGGTCTCGCCCGACTGGCTGATCGACACGACGAGCGTGTCGGGCCCGATCACGGGGTCGCGGTAGCGGAACTCGTGCGCGAGCTCCACGTCGACGGGTACGCGCGTCCACTGCTCCAGCGCATACTTGCCGACCATGCCGGCGTAGGCGGCAGTGCCGCAGGCGATCACGATGACGCGGTTGATGCTCGCGAAGAGCTCGTCGAGGCCGTCCAGCTCGGGGATCACGATCTGGCCGTCGCGGATGCGGCCGCGCAGCGTGTTGGCGACCGCCTCCGGCTCTTCGGACACCTCTTTCGCCATGAACGAGGGCCAGCCGCCCTTGTCGGCGGCCGCGGCATCCCACAGCACTTCGAAAGGCTCGACCTCGACGGGGTTGCCGGCGAAGTCGGTGACCGAGACGCCCTCGGGAGTGATGGCGACGATCTCGTCCTGGCCGATCGCGAGGGCGTGGCGGGTGTGCTCGACGAACGCGGCGACATCGGAGGCGAGGAAGTTCTCGCCCTCGCCGAGGCCGATCACCAGCGGCGAATTGCGCCGCGCGCCGACGACGAGGCCGGGCTGGTCCTCGTGCATGGCGAGCAGTGTGAAGGCGCCGTCGAGGCGCTGGACGACCGCGCGGAACGCGGCGACCAGGTCATCGCCGTGGGTCTGGTATTCGCGACCGAGAAGCACCGCGGCGACCTCGGTGTCGGTCTCGCTGCGGAAGGTGTAGCCCTGCGCGACGAGCTCCGCCTTGATCTCCGAGAAGTTCTCGATGATGCCGTTGTGGATGACCGCGAGCTTGTCGTCGTCGGCGAGGTGGGGGTGCGCGTTGGCATCCGTGGGGCCGCCGTGCGTCGCCCAGCGGGTGTGGCCGATGCCGGTCGTTCCGTCAGGCAGCGGCGCGAGTGCGAGATCGTCGCGCAGCACGCCGAGCTTGCCGGCACGCTTGCGCATCCCGAGGTCGCCGTCCACGTCGATGACCGCGATGCCCGCGGAGTCGTAGCCGCGGTACTCGAGACGCGAAAGTCCGGCCAGCAGGATGGCCTGGCTCTGGCGTGGGCCCACGTATCCGACGATTCCGCACATGCCCCCATGGTAGGCGGAGGCTTATGCGAGGAGCCCGTACAAACGGCCGGCCGGTTTGCGGATGCCGCCCGGTTCGTTCGGTCGGCGGCGGTGCGCGACCGGCGTGGCGGCGGGGGTCGCGACCGGGTGCAGGTCGCAGCCGGGACGGCGGCGCGCGACAGGCGGGTCGCCGCCGGTCGACGGCGAGGCGACTTCGCAGAGGTCGGCGTGTCCTCCTGCCGCGGATCAGAGCTTGCGCAGCAGCACTCGCTCGACCGCGTGATCGGCCGCCTTCTCGAGCACGAGCGTCGCGCGATGCTTCGTCGGCAGCACGTTCTCTTCGAGGTTCGGAAGGTTGATCTCGTTCCAGAACCCCAGGGCGGTCGCGACGGATTCCTCGTCGCTGAGGTGCGCGAAGACGTTGAAGAAGGAGTTGGGGTTGCTGAACGCCCCCCGCCGCAGCGCGAGGAAGCGGTCGATGAACCACTGGGTGATGTTGTCGCTGTCGGCATCCACATAGATGGAGAAGTCGAAGAACTCGCTCACCGCGACGTCGTTCGGAGTCGGCGGCGGCTGCAGCACGTTGAGGCCCTCGACGATGACGACATCCGGCCGCCGCACCGTGACGTGCGCATCCGGCACGATGTCGTAACGCATGTGCGAGTAGAAGGGCGCCCGCACCTCAGGCGCTCCGCTTTTCACCTCGGTGAGGAACGACAGGAGCGCGCGGCGATCGTAGGACTCCGGAAATCCCTTGCGGCTCATGAGGCCGCGGCGCTCGAGCTCCGCATTCGGATAGAGGAAGCCGTCCGTCGTCACCAGCTCGACTCGAGGGGTCCCCGGCCAGCGGCTCATGAGCTCGCGCAGCAGGCGCGCGATCGTCGACTTGCCCACCGCGACCGAGCCGGCGACACCCACGACGAACGGCGTCGTCGAGTCGGGCTCGCCGAGGAACGTGCTCGTGTCGGCGCCGAGACGCTTCGTGTCCTCGGCGTAGAGCGACAGCAGCCGCGAGAGGGGGAGGTAGACCTCGGAGACCTCCGCCATGTCGAGTCGGTCGCCGAGGCCGCGGATCTGCACGACCTCGGTCTCGGACAGCGGCTGCGCCATGCCGGCGGCCAACCGCGACCACTCGGCCCGGTCGATCTCTCGATAGAGCGAGAGGGCGGGTGAGAGGGCTGGCGCGTGGTCGGCAGACATCCCGCTCATCGTAGCGGGCGACGCGCGCGGCGCCGAAGAGACGGATGCCCGGCGGCCGGATTCCCGCGGAGAGCGCCGAACCGGCGCGTCACCGGGCGGCGCGCACCTGCCCCCTCGCGAGGAGGCGCCGAACGACGCGGTCGGAGTACTCTCGACCCGTGCGCCTCGGAGTCCTCGACATCGGCTCGAACACGGTCCATCTGCTCGTCGCGGATGTGCGACCCGGCGGCCGGCCGCTCGCCACCACGAGCCAGCGCACCGTGCTGCGCCTGATGAGGTACGTCGGAGCCGATGGCGCGATCTCGGAGGACGGGGTGCGCGCGCTCGAGCGCGCCGTCGACGAAGCGCGGCGCACCGCGGCGGAGGAGCGCGTCGACGAGCTCCTCGCCACGGCGACGTCGGCCGTGCGCGAGGCGGCGAACGGCGCCGATGTGATCGCCCGCATCGAGGCTGCTCTCGGCCAGCCGCTGCAGGTGCTCGGCGGCGAGACGGAGGCCCGCTACACGTTCCTCGCGGTGCGGCGGTGGTTCGGCTGGGCTGCCGGCCAGATCCTCCTGTTCGACATCGGCGGCGGCTCCCTCGAGGTCGCGGCCGGTGCGGACGAGCTGCCGGAGGTCGCGGCATCCGTCCCCCTCGGCGCCGGACGCATGACGATCGCCTACCTCCCCGACGACCCGCCAGGCGAAGCGGCCGTCGAACGGTTGCGCGATCATGCGAAGGCGACGCTCGCGCCCGCCGCCTCGACCTTCCGGGCGCTCGCCCGGCCCGATCACGTCGTCGGATCGTCGAAGGCGATCCGGTCCCTCGCGAAGCTCGTCGGCTATCCGGTGCCGGGCTGGTCGGGGATCGAGCGGATGCTCCTCCCCCGCGCATCGCTCAGCTCGTGGATCCCGCGCCTCGCGCGCATCCCGGCATCCGCGCGGCAGGAACTGCCCGGCATCACCGCGGATCGCACGTTCCAGATCGTCGCGGCGGCCGTCGTCCTGCACGAAGCCATGAAGGCGATGGATGTCGACGAGCTCGAAGTCTCGCCCTGGGCGCTGCGCGAAGGGGTGCTGCTCCGTTACATCGAATCGCTCTCATGGAGCACTCCCAGCGCCTGACCTGTATGCTCGAAAGCAAGATCCGCTCGTTTTGGTCGTTTCCGCGTGTTCGTGCCGGCGTCAACTCCCGGCCCCGCGTCCCTCCTCGCGGCATTAACCTGCCGCCATCACACCGCCCGCCCTCTTCTTTGCGCGGGTCGGGATTACCTCAAACGAAAGTAGATAGAAAATGGCAACTGGAACCGTCAAGTGGTTCAACGCCGAAAAGGGCTACGGCTTCATCGCTCCCGATGACTCTTCGCCCGATGTGTTCGCACACTTCAGCGCCATCGTCGAGACGGGCGGCTACCGCTCGCTCGAAGAGAACCAGCGCGTCGAGTTCGACGTCGCCCGTGGCCCCAAGGGTCCGCAGGCCGAGAACATCCGCCCCGTCTGATTCACGAAGAAGGCCGCTCCGCATCTTGCGGGGCGGCCTTCGTCGTCGGCAGGTGTGGGATGCCGGGGCTCAGACCCGGCGGAACTGCCCGACCATGGGGCAGTCGAACGGGTCCCGAGCGGCGAGGCCGACCCGGTTGAGGTACTGGATGACGATGCCCCACGAGCGCCACATCGTCGTCTCGACGTAGGGCACGCCGACGACGGCGCAGTGCTCGCGGACGATCTCGCGTGCTTGCGCAAGGTGCGGGCGCGGCATGCTGGGGAAGAGGTGATGCTCGATCTGGTAGTTGAGGCCGCCCATGACCCAGGTGGCCCACCAGCCGCCGGAGATGTTGCGCGAGGTCCGCACCTGCTTGGTGAAGAAGTCGAGCTTCGCATCGCGGTCGATGATCGGCATCCCCTTGTGGTTCGGGGCGAACGACGCGCCCATGTAGAGGCCGAAGACCGCGAGCTGCACACCGAGGAACGCGAACGCCATGCCCAGCGGCAGCAGCCAGAACAGGGCGCCGAGGTAGACCGTGAAGTGCAGCGCGACGAGGGCGAGCTCGGTGTACCGGGACTTGACCTGGCCGCGTCCGAAGAGGTGCTTCAGGCCCAGGGCGTGCAGATTGAGGCCCTCGAGGGTCAGGAGCGGGAAGAACAGCCATCCCTGGCGCCGGGTGATCGCGGCGTGGATTCCCTTGGCCTTGGCGGCATCCTCCTCGATGAACGACACGGTGTCGATCTCGATGTCGGGGTCCTTGCCGACGCGGTTGGGGTTCGCGTGGTGACGCGTGTGCTTGCTGACCCACCAGGAGTGGCTGATGCCGACGACTCCTGCGGCGAGGACGCGCGCGAGCCGGTCGTTCGCTGGACCCGACGTGAGAATGGTGCGGTGCGAGGCCTCGTGCGTCAGGAACGCGACCTGCGTCAGGATGATGCCGAGAGCTCCGGCGATCAGCAGCTGGAACCAGCTGTCGCCGAGCAGGATGAAGCCGGTCACCGCGCCGCCGAGGGCGAGGGCCAGCACCGTGCCGACGATCGAGTAGAACCAGGGCGTGCGCGCCAGTAGTCCGGTGTCACGGACGACGTTCGACACATCGCTGTAGGTGCGCGTCATCGAGGGGAAGTCCTCGGCGCGCGCGTACGTGGTGCGGATCGGACCGACGGTTTCGACGAGAGCAGTTGTGGAGGAGATGAGGCACCCACTCGATCGGCAGCCTGGAAGGGCCGTGCGGAGCCAAAGGCGAATGCCGATCGCTAGCCCCAGCGTACGCGTACCCGTATGCGGGACCCGGCATGCTGGACCCGGGGCAGCCGGGCATGCTAGACGCGAGCCGGTCGCATGAACCATGATTCCCTCATGGCCTCACGGCCCGCGGTGATCCGCACTCCCGACCAGCGCCTCCGGGTCTTCGTCAGTTCCACGCTCAAGGAACTCGAACCGGAGCGCGAAGCCGTGCGCGCCGCGATCGAGCAGCTTCGGCTCGCCCCGGTGATGTTCGAACTCGGCGCCCGGCCGCATCCGCCTCGGGATGTCTATCGGTCGTACCTGGCTCAGAGCGATGTCTTCGTGGGCATCTACGGCGAGCGCTACGGCTGGATCGCCCCCAACGAGGAGCTCTCCGGGCTCGAGGACGAGTACCGCCTCTCCAACGGCCTGCCGCGGCTCATCTACATCAAGGAGCCCTCGCCTGCGCGCGAGGACAGGCTGTCCGAGCTGCTCGATCGCATCCGCAGCGACGACCGCAGCTCGTGGAAGAGGTTCTCGTCCCCGGAGGAGCTCGCACGGCTCGTGAGCGGCGATCTCGCGACACTGCTGGCGGAACGGTTCGACGCCGCACGTGCCGATGACGCGGCTCGAGCCGAAGATGCGGCGCGAGCTGAGGACGCGGCATCCCGCCGCGCTGTCGCCACCGAGATCCCCGCGCCCTACACGGCCATCGTCGGACGCGAGCGCGAGCGGGCCGAGGTCGCGCAGCTGCTCGGCCAGGACGGCGTGCGGCTGGCGACGCTCGTCGGGCCGGGAGGAATCGGCAAGTCGCGCCTCGCGATCGAGATCGCGATGGATGCCGCGGCTCGCGGTCGCGACGTCGCGTTCGCGCTGCTCGAGGCGGTGTCCACGACCAGCGGCGCACTCGTCGCCATTGCGCGGGCGCTGGGCGTGCGCAACGCCGAGGGCACGGGAACCCTCGAGGACAAGGTGATCGCCGCCCTGTCCGGGCGCGACGTGCTGCTCGTCGTCGACAATATGGAGCACCTGCTCGAAGCCACCGACCTGCTCGTGCAGCTGCTGACCGCGAGCCCGCGACTCACGCTGCTGGTGACGAGCCGCACCGCGCTGCGGGTGCGGGCCGAGCACATCTACGAGGTCGGCCCGCTGGACCTTCCCTCCGAAGCCGCGGGGGGCGATGCCGCCGCGGCGTCGGCCGTGGAGCTGTTCGTGGACCGCGCAGCGTCGGTGCGGCCGGGCTTCATGCTCACGCCCGAGACCGTTCCCGCGGTCATCGCGATCTGCCGTGCGGTGGACGGCGTGCCGCTGGCGATCGAGCTCGCCGCCGCACGAGTGCGTTCGCTTTCGGTCGGGCAGATCCTCGAGCGGCTCGACTCCGCGTTGACCCTGCTCGTGGGCGGCGCGCGAGATCTGCCGGAACGGCAGCGGGCTCTGCGCAGCACGATCCGCTGGAGCACCGACATCCTGGATCCCGATGCGCAGGCGGCCTTCGCGACGCTCTCGGTGTTCAGCGGCAGCTTCAGCCTCGGATCCGCCGAAGCGGTGCTCCGAGCGACCGGGACCGAGGATCCGCTCGCCGCGCTCGAAGCGCTCGTCGACGCGAGCCTCCTCGGCACGGCGGATCGCCATGGCGCGACGATGTTCCGCCTCCTCTCGCTCGTGCGGGCGTTCGCCGCCGAGCTGCTGTCGCCCGAGGCGTCGGCAGCCGCCACCGAGGCATGGCTGACGAACTACCGCGAACTGGCGGTGCAGGCTCAGCCGGGTCTGCGGGGTCCCGACCAGCTGGACTGGCTCGAGCGCCTCGAGCGTGAGACGGAGAATCTGGCGAGTGTGACCCGGGTCCTGTTCAGCCGGCACGACCTCGACACGGCGGCGTCCTACCTCTGGTCGCTGTACCTGTATCTGTGGATAGGCGGCTACCTGGGCGTCGTGCGCACCTGGGCCGAGGAGCTCCTCGAGATCGCCGACCACGAGAACGTGCCGATAAGCGTGCGGACGCGGGCGATCGGCGAGTACTACACGAACGCGGTCAGGTTCTGGCAGGAGCCGGGATTCGACGTCACCGGCGGGCTCATCATCAGCCGTGACCTCTTCCGCGAGGCGGGCGACACGTTCGGGGCGGCACTGGCCGGGATCTCGCTCGGGCTCGCTCTCCTCTCACGGCCGAGCCCCGACTTCGCTGCGGCACTCGGCGAGCTCGAGACCAGCCTCGCCGGCTTCACCGACATCGGCGACGCGTGGGGTCAGGCGATGTCGCTCATCGTGCTGGGCCGCGTGGACATGGCCAGAGGCGACATGGCGGCCGGGCGCGAGCGGTTCGAGCAGAGCCTCGGGCACGCGACATCCCAGGGTGAGCGGCTCGGGATCGTCATCGCGACGAGTTCGCGCGGCTGGACAAGGGTGCTCACCGGCGACGTGGCGGGTGGCCAGGAGGACTTCGCGCATGCGCTGGACCTCTCGCTCGCGCTGCATCACGACGAGGGCATCGCCTACGGGCTGGAGGCGTTCGCGGGGCTGCGCGCATTGCAGGGGGATGCCGTCGCCGCCGGACATCTGCTCGGCGCTGCGCAGACGCTCCGGAGGCGCAAGGGCATGCTCAATCTCGGATCGTTCGAGTTCTACATGATCCCCGTGCAAGGGCTCCGCACGGCAGGACTCGGCGACACCCTCGACACGGCCATCGTCGAGGGACTCGACCTCACGGTGGCGGATGTCCTCGAGCATGTCCGCGCCTGAGCTGTCGACACGCGCCGACGACGGCATCCTCCCGGGGACACGCTGGGTCGCGATCTTCATCATCCCGTTCCTCGTGGCGGCGGTGATTCTGCTCTTCGGGTTCCCGACCCGCACCGGGGAGCTGTTCGCATGGCCGATCGCCCCGTCGCTGTCGGCCTACCTGCTGGCCTCCGCGTACCTCGGCGGCATCTGGTTCTTCGTCCGCGTGGCCACGGCGCGGCGATGGCACCACGTGCGGCACGGCTATCCCGCCGTCGTCGTCTTCGCGGCCGCCCTGCTCGTGGCGACGCTGCTGCACCTCGATCGGTTCTCGATGAACCTCTCGTTCATCGTGTGGTTCACCCTGTACGCGACGACGCCGTTCGTCATCGCCGTCGTGGCGATCGTCCAGCGTCCGCGCGATCCCGGCACGGCGGACACCCCGGATGTCCTCATCCCCGGCTTCATGCGGGTCGGCCTCGCGGTCACCGGCGCGTGCGCCTTCGTCACGGGTGCGGTCATGTTCGTCGCGCCCCAGGCGGCCACGGCGTTCTGGGCGTGGCAGGTGACGCCGCTCACCGCTCAAGCGCTCGGCGCCGTGCTGAGCCTCACCGGCGTCGTCAACGCGGCGCTCCTCTGGGATGCCCGGTGGAGCGCGTTCCGCATCCTGTTCCAGGCGCAGCTGCTCAGCCTCGCCGCCATCGTCCTGTCGCTCGTCGGCGGTCACGCCGAGCTGCTGTGGGATCGGCCGATGACGCCGGTCTTCATCGGGCTCGTCACGGCCGGGGTCGTGGTCTACGGATGGCTCACGCTGTGGTGCGAGCTCCGGCTGCGGAGCGCGAAAGTGCACGAGCCGTAGCGAGGGTCAGAGGGCGAGGCGCTCCCGCACGACTCCGGCGAGCCGGTCCGCATGCTCCTGCGCGACCTCGGCCGTCACGGCCTCCACCATCACTCGCACGAGAGGCTCGGTGCCGGACGGGCGAAGCAGCACGCGCCCCGAGTCGCCGAGCTCGGCGATCGCGACCGCGACGGCATCCGCGACACCTTCGTCGGTGGCGGCGCGCGAGCGGTCGACGCCCTTCACGTTCACGAGCACCTGGGGATACACGGTCATGATCGACGCGAGCTCGGCGAGGGTCTTCTTCTGCGCGGCCATCTCGGCGAGCAGATGCAGCCCGGTGAGCAGTCCGTCGCCCGTCGTGGCGTACTCGCTCATGATGACGTGGCCGGACTGCTCGCCGCCGAGCGCGAATCCGCCCTCGTTCATCCGCTCGAGCACGTAGCGGTCGCCGACGGCGGTCTGCTCGACACGGATGCCGTGGTCGGCCATCGCACGGTGCAGCCCGAGGTTGCTCATCACGGTCGCGACCAGCGTGTCGTTGACGAGGTGACCACGCGATTTCATCGCGACCGCGAGGATCGCCATGATCTGGTCGCCGTCGACGATCCTGCCGTGGGCATCCACCGCGAGGCAGCGGTCCGCGTCGCCGTCGTGAGCGATGCCGACGTCGGCCCCGGCGCGCACGACGTGCTCGGCGAGCGAGGCGAGATGCGTCGAGCCGACGCCGTCGTTGATGTTCAGGCCGTCGGGGTCGGCGCCGATGACGGTCACGCGGGCGCCCGCGTCGCGGAACGTCTCGGGCGAGACGCCGGATGCCGCGCCGTGCGCGCAGTCCAGCACGACGTGGATGCCGTCGAGCCGGTGCGGCAGCGACGACAGCAGGTGCACGACATAGCGGTCCTCGGCGTCGGCGAACCTGCGGATACGACCGACGCCCGCACCCGTGGGCTGGACCTTCGGGCCGGCCATCGCGTGCTCGATGCGCTCCTCGACGACGTCGGGCAGCTTGACGCCGCCGCGGGCGAAGATCTTGATGCCGTTGTCAGGGGCCGGATTGTGGGATGCCGACACCATCACGCCGAAGTCGGCGTCGTGGTCGGCGATGAGGAACGCGAGCGCCGGGGTGGGCAGAACGCCGGCCTCGAGCACGTCGACGCCTGACGAGGCCAGGCCGGCGCACACCGCCGCCGCGAGGAATTCACCCGAGATTCGCGGGTCACGCGCGACGACGGCCGTGAGGCGCTTGCCGGCGGCCCGCCGGGCGTCGGCGGTGCGCCCCTGGCCCAGGACGACTGCAGCCGCCTGGGCCAGGGAGAGAGCGAGATCAGCGGTGAGGGGGCCGTTGGCCAGCCCCCGCACGCCGTCCGTGCCGAACAGCGGCATCGGAGCGGGCTCGCCTAGCGCTTCGAGTACTGGGGAGCCTTGCGGGCCTTCTTGAGACCGGCCTTCTTGCGCTCCTTGACACGCGCGTCGCGCGAGAGGAAGCCGGCCTTCTTCAGGGTGGCGCGGTTGTTCTCCTCGTCGATGCCGTTGAGCGAACGGGCGATGCCGAGGCGCAGCGCGCCGGCCTGGCCGGAGGGGCCGCCGCCGGAGATGCGCGCGATCACGTCGTACGCGTCCGTGAGGTTCAGCACGGTGAAGGGGTCGGTCACGAGCTGCTGGTGCAGCTTGTTCGGAAAGTAGTCCTCGAACGTGCGGCCGTTGATGGTGATGGTGCCCGAGCCCGGAACCAGCCGCACGCGGGCGATGGCCTGCTTGCGACGGCCGACCGCGGCGCCGGGGACGCTGAGCACGGGACGCTCAACGGCCACAGCCGTCTGGTCGACCGGGGTCTCGGTCGAGAAGTTGCTTTCGGTGGATTCTTCGATCTTCGCCACGAGTGTGTCCTTAAGTCTGGAAGCGGCGCTTACTGGGCGACCTGGTCGAGGGTGTACGTCTTGGGCTGCTGCGCACCGTGAGGGTGCTCGGCGCCGCGGTAGACCTTGAGCTTGCGCAGCTGCTGGGCGCCCAGGCTGTTCTTGGGGAGCATGCCGCGGACCGCCTTCTCGACGGCCCGGACGGGGTTCTTGTCGAGCAGCTCGGCGTACGAGACAGCGGTCAGGCCGCCCGGGTAGCCCGAGTGGCGGTACGCCATCTTCTTCTGGAGCTTCTGGCCGGTCAGGGCCACCTTCTCGGCGTTGACGATGATGACGAAGTCGCCGGAGTCCATGTGGTTGGCGAAGGTCGCCTTGTGCTTGCCGCGGAGGAGGGCGGCGGCGTGCGAGGCGAGGCGGCCCAGGACGACGTCGGTCGCGTCGATGATGAGCCACTCGCGCTGGACTTCGCCAGCCTTGGGGGTGTACGTGCGCGTCACAATAGTGCTGCTTTCTTGATCGAACGGAGAGGTTCGTGAATCCCACTCCGGGGTGGTTCGCTCCCCGAAAGGGGTTCGAACACGCCAGTGGAGGGCTCACGTTCGCGGTGCCGGCCAGCAGAGCCGTGGGCACCAAAGATCGATCTTACGGCATCCGGGTGCCGCGACCAAACCGTGCGAGCACGATGGCCAGGCCGATCACGGCGCCGATCAGGTTCGCGACGACATCGCGCACGCTCGCGGTGCGCTGATGGAGGAACAGCGCCTGCCCGCACTCGATCACCACCGTCACCGCCAGCGCGATCGGCACGACCAGCCACCGCCGCCGGGGCAGGACGAGCGCCAGGAGGATGCCGAGCGGGACGAACAGCAGCACGTTCGCCGAACTCTCGATCACGTCGTAGGTGAGCCACGGCACCGCCGCCGAGATGGCTCGCAGCATCCCGCCGCTGCCGCGGTCGACCGGCACCGGCCAGAAGGCGATCGCGGCGAGGACGACGCTGTAGAGCGCCAGCCACAGACGTGGGTCACGGAGGATTCGCCCGGGCGCGGCGGGCGCCACCGGTCGGGTGTCCGCGATCGAACTGCTCGCCGGCATCAGCCCTCCCCAGGTCGGGCGCCGCGACCCTGCCGCGCTTTTGGGTTCCGAGTGTACCGCGAGCCGAACGACAGACGGCAGGACAGGTGCCGCCGGCCGATTCGACGCGGCCGCGCAGACGACTGCGGGCCCGCCGCGGTCACGCCGCCGTAATCACCCCTTAACGCGATTCGTCTAGCGTCGTGGAATGGAGACTCCTGCGATGACCACACGCCCGCCGCGCAGACGGCTCGCAAGATCGCGGATCGTCGGCGCGGTTCTGCTGGTCTGCTACCTCGGCTTCGCCGCGGCGGTCGTGCTGTGGCCCCACCGCGTGGACGGCGACTCGCTCGGGGTCTACCGCGTGCTGTATCAGGGCTATGGGCATGGGCTGCCGCGCTGGATCACGTACAACCTCGTCCAGTTCGTCGCAAATGTGCTGTTCGCAGCACCACTCGGCCTCTTCCTCGCGATGATGCTGCCGCGGCGCCGGTGGTGGGTCGCCGTGGTCATCTGCGTCACCCTGTTCGCCGCAGGTGAGCTCGCTCAGTTCTTCGTGCCCGCCCGCATGCCCAGCATCCTGGACTGGCTGGCCAATTCGCTCGGCGGTCTGCTCGGCGCCGTCATCTGGCGGCTGTGCTCACGACCCGACCGGCTCACAAGCCGGATGTACTGAGACCGCCGTCAGTACGCCCCGTCGCTCTTGAGAACGGCCCTGACCGTCTTCAGCAGGATCAGCAGGTCCCCGGTCAGCGTCCAGTTCTCGACGTAGAACAGGTCGAGGCGCACCGTCTCGTCCCAGTCGAGGTCGCTGCGTCCGCTCACCTGCCACAGACCGGTGATGCCCGGCTTGACGAGGAATCGGCGGTGCACCGAATCCGTGTACTGTCGGACCTCGCGATCGAGCGGGGGGCGGGGACCGACGAGAGCCATGTCGCCACGGAGCACGTTTATGAGCTGAGGCAGTTCGTCCAGGCTGAAGCGGCGGAGGATGCGGCCCACGTCGGTGACGCGGGGATCGCTCTTCAGCTTGAACATGATGTCGTTGCCGCCGTCCCTCGGGTGGGCGGAGAGCTCGCCGAGGCGGTCTTCGGCATCGACGTACATCGAACGGAACTTCAGCATGTCGAATCGCCGGCCACTGAGCCCGATGCGCTCCTGGCGGAAAAGCACATCGCCGGGACTCGAGGACCGCACGGCGATCGCGCTCGCCAGCAGCACCGGTGACAGAAGCAGGATCAGCAGGCCGGCCGCGAACATGTCGAATGCGCGTTTGAGGTGCAGCTTGCCGCCGTGGTACCGAGGCGTCTCCACGTGCACGAGCGGCAGCCCTGACACGGGCCGCGCGTGCAGCCGGGGCCCTCCGATGTCGGTGAGGCTCGGGGCGACGATCAGGTGCTGCTGTCCGGGCTCGAGCTGCCAGCTGAGCGAACGCACCGTGTCGGCGCTCAGCTCGTTCGCGCTGGTGATGAGCACGGTGTCGGCCGCCACGCGCTCGAGCGCCTGCATGACGTTCGAGACCGAGCCGGAGACGGCGATGTCGGTGCCGGGGATGTAAGCCCCGATCCGACTGGACGGCGTGCAGGCACCGACCACATGGAGGCCGGCGGCAGGGGTGCGCTTCAGGTCGCGAGCAGTGGAGGCGACGGATGCCTCCGATCCCACCAGCAGCACACGATTGGCCATGCGGCCCTCTCGACGCTGGGCCACCAGCCATCGTCGCCACACCCACCGGCTCATGACCAGCACGCCGGCTGTGGCGACCAGTCCCACGGCGAGAACGAATTTCAGCCCGCCCATGCGGAAGAGATAGGCGAACAGCGCTGCGGATGTGAACGCGACGAAGCAGGACCGGGCGATGGCGCGGTACTCCTGGCTGCCGACGCCGACGACACGCGAGGTGCGGCTTCCCGAGAGCGACAGCAGCGTGATGATCACGAGCCCGATCAATCCGACGACCAGCCAGACCGAAACCGCCGAGGAGAGCTTGTGCACGGGGATCATCGTGGGGTGCGGCACCAGGAGGACCGTTGCGGCGAGGGTCGCAGCGATGAGGATCGCGTCCGACACCACGAGAGCCCGGATGTACTGGCGCTCCCACTTGACGGGGCCGTGCGGAGACTGCTTCGCGGCTGCCGGAGCGAGACGTCGCGATGGCGATTCGACGATCCGCTCCCTTTCCAACGTGCTTTGGGCTGCCATGCGGTACGCCTCCGAGTTGCTCTCCTCGGGAATGGGCGAGTCCGGAACGGAACGCCCTCCGTCACTCCCCAGGGACGGTCCCACGTCCCATCATGGGTGGCGTTCGGTGATGGCGGGTTACCGAGGTGTTACAGCTAAGACAAATGCTCGCGCGCACCTCGCCGTGCGAAAGCCCGCAACACGGGCTGTCTAAGATGCGGCACATGACGACGATCAGAATCCGCGGCGTCCAGGTCGTCCATTGGAACCCGCGCCGGCATCTGGGATCGAGCCGGCTGGCTCGTGCTCTCCCCCGCGTGCCCCGGGTCGACAACTTCGGCGACCTGCTCGGACCCCTCGTCGTGCGCCGGCTGGCGCGCTCCGCACCCGGACGCGGCGACGGTCGGCGCCTGCTCGCTGTCGGGTCGATCCTGCATTTCGCCAAGGACGGCGACGTCGTCTGGGGAACCGGCCGCAACGGCAAGATCCCAGACGAAGATCACCGGTTCGCGAACCTCGATGTGCGGGCCGTCCGCGGGCCGCTCACCCGGGCGTGGCTTCTGGATCGCGGGATCGACACCCCTCGGGTGTACGGGGATCCCGCCCTGCTCCTGCCGACGGTCTTTCCGGAGTTCGCGGCGAGCGTCGTCCCCCTGAAGCGGGGCGTCACCATCGTGCCCAACATGCACGACGCGCCGCAGTGGCGCCATGCCGACGGATTCCTCGATCCGACGGCGCGCCTGTGGACGTGCATCCGGACCATCGCGGAGAGCTCGCATGTGGTCGCGTCATCCCTCCACGGCATCATCGTCGCCGAGACATTCGGGGTCCCCGTTTCGCTGATGCTGCCGGGCGCCGAGGACCTGTTCAAGTACCGGGACTACTTCGGGGGGACCGGGCGCGAACTCCCTCATGCCGCCACCATGATCGAGGAGGCGCTCGATCATCCGGCGCCTCCGCTGACCGGCTGGGACCCGCAGCCGCTCCTGCAGGGCTTCCCCCGTGAGCTGTGGATGGATGGCGCCCGTCTGCCGGTCCCTCGGCCCGCGAGCGACTCCGCTGTGCAGTGACCGGGGTTTCGCGCACGTTAACTCTCGGTGCCGAGCTCGTCACATCACGGGGTGGCGCGGTGCCGATGCCATAGCCTGCTCCGAGACAGGGTTGTCATCGCCAGTTGCCGAAGCACAGAGAGCTCCACCATGATGACCACTGCCGAACGTGCGAGTACGGCATCCCGTATCGACTCCACGACCGCGACGATCATCGTGCAGCAGACCCTCGCGCCCCCCGACGGCCACACGAAGTTCGTGGATTTGATGGTCGGGATGGACAACCCGCGCGTCGTTCTCCGGTTCGACTCGTGGAAGGGGGCCATCTTCGGGCGCTATGACGTCTTCCACGCCCATTGGCCCGAACTGACCATCCGCGGCAGCTCGCGGATGCGACGATTCATCCGTCGCCGATGCCTCGACGCGTTCCTGCTGCGCGCCAGGCTGACCCGCACTCCCATCGTGCGGCACCTGCACAACGTGCAGCCGCATGAGCCGGGGGATGCCGCGGAGCGGCGCTCGCTCGAGCGCTTCGACCGAGCGACCGACCTCTACATCCGACTGAATCCGACGACGACGCCGCCGACCGATCGTCCCGTCGTCACCGCACTGCACGGCCACTATCGCTCGGCGTACGCGCATCACCCGCTTCCCCGGCCCCGTCGCGGCCGGCTGCTCTACTTCGGCATCATCCGTCCCTACAAGAACGTCGACGGCCTGGCCGACGCGTTCTCGGGGACGGACGGCGAAGACCTCGAACTGCGCATCGTGGGCTCGCCGAGCTCCGGCCAGCGCGAGATGGTCGAGGCCCACTGCGCAAGCGATCCGCGCATCTCGGCGCTGCTGCGATACGTCTCGGACGCGGAGCTCGTCGACGAGGTCGGCCGTGCCGAGCTCGTCATCCTCCCGTACCACGAGATGCACAACTCCGGTGCCATCCTGGTAGCGATGTCGCTCGGTAGGCCGGTGCTGGCCCCCCGAACCGAGAGCAATTCTGCGCTGTCCCACGAGGTCGGTCCTGGCTGGATCATCGAGTACGACGGCGACCTGACGCCCGACGTCATCCGCTCTGGGCTGCATGATGCGCGCCACGGCGAGCGCTCGGCCGAGCCGTACCTCGCCGATCGCGATTGGGATCACGTCGGCCGGATCATCGAAGGTGCATACCGCCAGGCGATCGCCCAGGTGAAGCACCGATGACTGCGACCGGCGCACCGTCGCTCGGCGCCTCCGCGTCGCGCGGTGCGAGCATCACGATCGCCGGGCAGGTCGTCCGCATCGTCGTGCAGCTCGCCGGCATCATGATCCTCGCGCGGCTGCTGACGCCGGGCGACTACGGACTCGTCGCCATGGTGACAGCGGTCATCGGCGTCGGCGAGCTCGTACGCGACTTCGGGCTCAGCTCCGCCGCCATCCAGGCGGCGACCCTCAGCCGCGGGCAGAAGAACAATCTCTTCTGGATCAACGCGTCGATCGGCGTGGGCCTCGCCCTCCTCACAGCCGGCGCTTCCTGGCCGATCGCCGACTTCTACGGCGACCCCCGCCTCCAGCCCATCACGGCCGCGCTGTCGGTGACCTTCCTGTTCAACGGGCTGTCCACGCAGTTCCGCGCCGACTTGTCGCGGTCGCTTCAATTCGGGCGCCTCGTCATCGTCGACACGGGTGCGCAGGTCCTGGGCCTCGCGATCGGGTTGGGCCTCGCATTCGCCGGGGCCGGATACTGGTCGCTCGTCGGGCAGGCCGTCGCGCAGGCGCTCGCCGCCCTGGTGCTGCTCATCTTCCTCGCGGCGTGGTTCCCGGGATGGATGTCGCGCCGCGAGCCGATGCGCGGCCTTCTGCGCTACGGCGTCAACATGTTCGGCACCCAGCTGCTGATCTACGCGAGCTCCAACGTCGACTCGATCGTGATCGGCGCCCGTTCCGGAGCGGGCGCGCTGGGTCTGTACAACCGCGCATTCCAGCTCATGATGCTCCCGCTGCTGCAGCTGAATGCGCCGGCGACCCGCGTCGCGCTCCCGGTGCTCTCGAGGCTGCAGGACGACCGTGATCGGTACGCGCGGTTCATCACCTTCGGCCAGTCCGCGCTGCTCACCGTGATCGGCGCCGTGCTGGCACTCCTCGGCGCGCAGGCCGACTCGATCGTGCGCATCATGCTCGGCACCCAATGGCTCGGGACGGTGCCTGTCTTCCGCATCCTGCTCGTCGCGGGATTCTTCCAGGCGGCCGGCTATGCCGTCTACTGGGTGTTCCTGTCGAAGGGGCTGATGCGGCAGAACCTCTACTACTCGCTGGTGACGCGACCCCTGATGATCGCCGCGATCCTGATCGGATCGATCTGGGGCATGTACGGCGTCGCGATCGGCTACTCCGCATCGATCGTCGTCATGTGGCCGCTGTCGCTGCTGTGGATCCGCCGCGTCTCCGATGCGCCGGTGGGCGCCATGTTCGCCAACGGCGCCCGTGCGGTCGTCGTGTTCGGAGCGGGATGCCTCGTCTCGGCACTGGCCACCGTCGCGATCCCCGAGGAGCTGCCGTTCGTGCGCGTGATCGTCGGCGGCATGGTCGTACTCGGGTGGGTCGCGCTCGTCGCCCTCGTCTGGCCACGCTTCCGGCGTGACGTGCTCGATCTGCTGTCGGCGCGCCGGTTCTTCCGGCGAGCCCGCAGCAGCGGCCCGGTCGCCGACGGCGGGCGTGCGGAGGCAGCCGGCATCCCACGCCTGGACACCGACGCCGAGTTCGACATCTTTCCGACCGACCCCGCGCTCCGCGCGGACCTCGAGGACCAGGAGCTGCGCCGCGAAGCGGCCGCCGCGGCCGGCAAGCCCAACCTCCGGGTCGACGACGAAGGGGACACCCGCCCATGACCGATGCCCGCACTCTTCCCGGCGAGATCGACGCACCGGCATCCGCCCCGTCGCCGCTGTCCATCGTCTTCGTCGTGCTGTCCCTGCACGGCGGCGGGGCGGAGTTCGTCGCTCGCGCCTGGATGGAGTGGCTCGCAGCCCGCGGCCATCGCGTGACGGTGGTGACGACATCCGGCAAGGACACCGATCGGTACCTGCCCGAGGGAGTGGCCGCCCACAGCCTCGGCGCGGCCAGAGGACACCTTGCGAAGGCCCGCGCCGTCCGCGATCTCTTCGCAACGACCGACGCGGACGTCGTGGTGAGCCTGCAGGCCCACGCGAACCTGATCCTGCTCACCGCAGCCCTCCTGGCGGGCAGGCGCGCGCCGCGCGTGGTCATCAGCGAGCGCAATCTGGTCAGCCTGGGCCTCGCCCACGCCGACCTGGCCCATCGTGCCAAGATCTGGGTCGCGAAGCGTCTGTATCGTCGCGCCGACCACGTGATCGCCATCTCCCACCCCGTCGCCGGAGAGCTCGTGGCCGGCTTCGGGGTACGCGGCGACCGCTTGACGGTCGTCCCGAATCCAGCGACCGCCAAGGTCGCCGGCCGCGCACCCGTCCCTCGGGTGCCGGGCCTCGATGCCGGGGTTCAGATCGTGCTTCCCTGCCGGCTCGTCACGCAGAAGCGTCCGACTCTGGCGATCGCTACGGCCGCCGAGCTGTGCCGTCGCGGCATCCCCACCGAAGTCGTGTCGTTCGGCGGCGGGCCGCTGCTGGACGCGATGACCGTCGCGGCACGCGACGCGGGAGTCGCCTTCACCGACCGCGGCTGGGTCGAGGACTGGTTCGAGCACTTCGGCCCCAACGCGGTCGTCCTGCTGCCGTCCAGCCGGGAAGGATTCGGGAACGTTCTCGTCGAGGCGGCAGCGGTGGGCGTTCCGTCCGTCGCCGTCTCGGGCGCACTGGGCGTCGCCGACGCCATCGTTCCCGGCATCACGGGAGAGCTCGCCCTCACCGACGAGCCGGCCGACCTCGCCGACGCCGTCACCCGTGCGAGCGAGCTCACCGTCGCCGGAATCGACGCCTGGCTGACCCGCTTCTCGCTCGACGCGAGCGGCCGGGACCTCGAGCGCGTCCTCAACCTCGTGATGGCGAAGGGAGCCGACAGATGAGCCCGCCGCTCGTGAGTATCGTGCTGCCCTGCTACAACGCCTCGGAATACGTGGAGTCCGCGGTGCAGCGGCTGCTCGCCCAGCAGGACGTCGATCTCGAGATCATCGTCGTCGACGATGCGTCCACCGACGGGACGCGCGGCATCATCAAGCGCCTCGCCGAGAAGGAGGACCGCGTCCACGCGGTGCTGCTCACGCGCAATGGCGGTGTCGCGGCCGCGCGCGAGGCCGCCGTGGATGCCGCGACAGGCACCTACGTGTGGTTCGTCGACGCCGACGACTCGTGGCCGGAGGACTCGGCATCCGCACTCGCGGCCGCGGCGCTCGAGCACGGTGCGGATGTGGTCTGCGCCGGTGCCACGGTCCATGCCGAGGGACGTCCCGACCGTCCGGTCGGCACGCTCCCGGACGAGCCGGTCCTGACAGGTGCCGAGGCGCTTCGCGAGCTGCTCGTCGGAGGCATCACCGGTCATCTGTGGAACAAGCTGTTCCGGCGGGACCTCCTCGGCCGGATCACGTTCACCCGCATCCGTCAGCACTCCGACCAGGCCATGGTCGCGCAATCCCTCGTGGAAGCCGACCGGGTGGCGATCCTCCCCCGATCCGTCTACACCTACCGGCTCCGCGAAGGCTCGGTCATCCGGTCCGGCTCGAAGCGAGCGGACTCGCTGCGCCAGCTCGGGGATGTCATGGCGTCCTGCGTCGCACGCGTCGACGCCCGAGAGCTCCGCGGAAAGCACTACCTCTACTACCGGGCCCGGTTCAGCACCCTCTCGCGGCTCAAGGATGCGACATCCGGCGCGTACACGGAGCATGAGCGCAGCGCACTGGTCAAGGAGATCCGCGGCCAGATGTCGCTGCGCCAGCTCGGCGCCCTCGTGCGCCGCGGCGACGCGACGCGCACGGCGATCTACACGATGGGCTGGCTGACTCCCCGCGCCTACGAACTCGTCCTCGATCGAGCGGGAGGGCGACTGTGAACGGGATGCCTGCACCTCTTCTCGGTATTCACGGGCCGGATCCGTGCGCGACACAGGCCGGAAACGCGGTCCGCATAACGTGGATGCACACGCAGAACCCATTCCCTGGGGTGGAAGGAGGAACGTGGTGACGGAGCCAACCAGTCAGCGATCGCTGATCAACCGCGAGACGCGTCCGAAAGCGTGGATGGATGTCGCGAAGGGCACGGCCATGTTCATGGTCGTCCTGTTCCACACCTCCCTCTACTTCGGCCATGCTGACATCAGCGGCTATCCGGGACGCATCAAGCTGTTCCTGGAGGCCTACCCGATGCCGGCGTTCTTCCTGATCTCGGGGCTGTTCGTGTACCGCGTGGCGAGCTGGAGCTTCCCCCAGCTGCTCAAGCGACGTCTGATCCCGCTGCTCTGGCTCTACGTCGTGTGGTCCGTCGTGCGATTCGTGTTCTACGTGCTCGTCCCCGGAACGAACGGGGACCTGGGCGCGCTGCCCGCCACCGATCCGCGGAGCCTCCTGCTTCTGCTGGTCTGGCCCAGCAACAGCTACTGGTTCCTGTACGCGATGTTCTGGTTCACGCTCGGGGTATGGGCGCTCCGACGCGTCCCCATCTGGCTGAAGGTCGCCGGGGCCGCACTGATCTCCACGGCCATCACCTCGGGGTTCGCGACGTTCAACAACCTGGGCTGGAACCGCACCGCGGCGCTCTTCCTGTTCTTCCTGCTCGGCGCCCTGTTCCACAAGCAGATCGCCGCGTTCATCGCGAGCGCGGGACCGTGGACGCTCATGGGCATCCTGGTCGTCTACCTGCTCGGCTCGGTCGCGGTCGTCGCGATCCCGCACGCGCGAGAGGTGCCTTTCGCGGTGACGATCATGCAGCTGCTGGCGGTCGCCGGCGGATTCATCGCCTGCAAGTACATCGCGATGTTCCGTCCGCTGGCCGCGATCTTCGGGACGATCGGCGAGTGGAGTCTGCAGATCTACCTGCTGCACATCTTCATCATCGTGAGCATGGCTGCGCTGCTCGAGTTCCTGCTGCCGCCGATCGGCGGAGTCATCGGCGCCCTCATCGTGACCGCGGCCGCGGTCCTGACCACCTACCTCGCCGTGATCCTCTCCAAACTCACCACCAAGGTGCGCTGGCTCTACGTCCCGCCGTGGACCGCGCGCCGTCGCATCAGTAAAGCCGTAGGCAACGCTTCCACATGATCCAACGCGCCACCACCGCGGCCCTGGCCGCGATCCTCCTCGTCGGCCTCAGCGCCTGCGCCTCCACGGGCGAGCCCCGAAGCACGACTTCGGCTGCCGCGGTCGACGTGCAGACCACCGTGTACCACGAAGTCGACGGCAAGAAGCTCGATGCCGACGTCTGTCTTCCTCGGAACGCGCACAAGGATCGCGCGGCCATGATCCTCGTGCACGGGGGCGGGTTCACCGAGGGCTCCCGCAGCAGCATGCGCAAGCTGTGCGAGCAGTTCGCGCAACGCGGTGTCGTCGGGGTCGCCATCGACTACCGCATGCTGCCCGACTTCGCGTATCCCGCGCCCGTCGATGACGCCAACTCCGCGGTCGCGTGGCTCAAGCAGCCTGACATCGCTGCGCAGTACGCAATCGACCCCGCACGGATCGGAATGCTCGGCAGTTCCGCCGGCGCCATCATCACGGCATCCGTCGCCACCGAGCCGGACACCGGGATCGCCGCCGGGGTCGCGCTGTCGCCTGTCGCCGACATGACCCCGAGCGGGCTCACCCTCGGGACGCCCTCTCCGGAGGCGATCGCGACGATCCTCGCCTACCTCGGGTGCACCAAGATCGACGACTGTCCGCAGTCGGTCCCGGCGTCGCCCCTGAAGGCCGTGTCCAAGGGCGATGCCCCGCTCTTCCTCGCGGGGGGATCGCGCGAACTGGTGCCACGGCAACAGGTCAAGGCGCTGCACGACGCATTGCAAGCGGCGGGCGTGCCGACCGAGCTCACCGTTCTGGCGGGCGAACGGCATGGCCTGGCGCTCCTCACCGACAAGATGCGCAACGCGATCTTCGACTTCGTGAAAGCGAGACTCCAGTCATAGCCGCCGACATCCCAACCCTGACCGAGCAAGTGACCAGCACAGAGGACGGAGGACCCGTGCGTCACACCGAAGACATCACCGAATCGGGCCACCCGTGGCTGCGGATGACGGGACGAGCCGTGCGATCGACGGTCACGTACGCGGCGGTCCTCGCGGCGGTCTTCGTGAGCGCGGTCGTCGGCGTGGGACTGCCTCTCGTCTTCTTCGGGCTCGTCGCCGCGGTCGGGTTCTTCGCGCTCGCCTGGACCTACCCGAAGGTCGCACTGGGTCTGACCCTCGTGATTGCGGCGATCTCCGGGCAGATCCAGGCCGCGCTCGGAAGCGTCGGCGGCATCGCCGACGAAGCCATGATCTTCGGCGCCGCCGCGATCATCGTCGCCCGGCGCGCGATCGTCGAACGGTCGCTCGTCTGGCTGCCCGGCAGCGGATGGTTCGCCGTATTCGTCTTCGCGGGCTCCCTCGGTGCGATCCTGTACGGCACGCCCGTGGCGATCTCGCTGCAGGGCGCCACGCTCCTCACGAAGTGCATCGTCTTCGCGGTCGCGGTCGCGCAGCTGCACTGGAGACCCGCCGACCTCCACGCACTGGCGAGGGCCGGCTTCGGGCTGGCGATCGTGCTCATCGCGACCGGAGTCGTGAACCTGGCGATTCCCGGTCCATGGACCGGCCTGTTCGGCGGATCGGCCGTGCAGTACTACGGCGGGATCCCGGCGATCATCGGGCCGTTCCAGCAGCCGGCCGCCTATGGACGGATGGCGACGATCCTCGCTTCATCCATTCTGGCGTACCAGCTCTTCGTGAAGTCGAGCTGGTTCGGCTACCTCGTCGCGCTCATGCTGACCGGGCTGGCCCTTCTCACCTTCCGCGCCAAGGCGCTGGTAGGTCTGATGGTGGTCACGACCGGACTGGTGCTGCGGAAGGGGAACGTGCTGGTTCTGGCCGTCGCCGCGGCCGCGCTCCCTGCCGCCTTGATTCTGCTCGGCCCCAGCATCTACGTCGCCGTCTTCGGGGATCTCCAGCTCTACTACGGCGCGGGTCAGCTCTCCGCACGCTCGCGGCTCACCGCCGGCGGCTGGCAGATCGCGAGCAACTACTTCCCGCTCGGCGTGGGGTTCGGCCGGTACGGCAGCGCGACCGCGGCCGACTACTACAGCCCCGAGTACACCAAGCTCGGCTTCGACGGCATCTACGGGATCGGCAGCGGTCCTGAGATGGGCAAGTACCTCAACGACACCCAGTGGCCGGCACTGCTCGGCGAGACGGGCTGGCTCGGCACGGTCGCGTTCGTGATCGGAGCTCTGCTGGCGCTGCGGATCCTCCTGATCCGCGTCTCGCCCGATGAGCCTGCGATCGTGCGATGGATCCGATTCAGCGGCGTCTGCTGGTTCACCCTGATCATGCTCGACTCCGTCGCCGCCCCGGCCTTCACCTCGCCGCCGTCGTATCTGTTCCTGTTCGCCGCATCCGCGATCGCAGCGTCGTTGCGGACGGACGTCCGCAACGGCACGCTCGACTTCGCGCCATCCGCGATGCCGGTGAACCTCGGCCCGCCGCCGATCACGCGACGCCTGTCGCCTGCGATACCGGCAGGCGCCTTTCTCCGCCCGAATGCAGCTCTCGCTGCCACCCACCCTCACGAGGGAACACTTCAGCTACAAATGAAAGAGGCACCATGAACCTTGTCGCCTTGGGTCGTACCTTCCGCCGCAACTGGATCTGGGTGGTGTTGATCATGCTCGTCGCGCTTGCCGGCGGATGGTTCGTCACCGGGATCATGCCCACGCAGTACCAGGCAACATCCCGCGTGCTCTACGCCCTGAACTCGCAGGGACCCCTGCAGAACCAGATCCAGGCCACCAACCTGGCGATCCAGCGAGCCGCCACCGACGCCCAGCTGGTGCCTACGCCCACCGTTCTGACCCCGGCGCTGAAGAAGGTGGGTGACAAGTCGCTCACCCTCAAGACGGTGACCGACGGCGTCACGGCGGTCGCTCAGCAGACGCTGCTCGACATCACCGTGACCGTCGACGATCCGAAGGATGCGGCTGCCCTCAACAGTGCGATCATCGATGTCCTGCGGTCCAGCGCCGAGAAGGCGCAGATCATCGCGAACCCCCTCGACCCGAAATCGGCCGTCTACACGTTCGAGCTGACCACGGTGACTCCGCCGGTCGTGCCCGACGTGCCATTCAGCCCGAGTCCTCTCATCAACGGCCTCATCGCCTTCGCGGTGGGCGCGCTCGCCGCCGCGATCTTCCTCGCTGTGCGCATGCGCGGCGACAACCGGATCTACGACCTCGACACCCTCCGGGCCGCCACCGATCACCCGATCATCGGCTCGCTCGCGATCCGGTCGGGGCGCAGGAGGGGCTCGCCGCGCGCGCAGGACACCGCGACGCTGCGTGCCGCCCTGCAGGCCCGCGCCCCCGAAGGCGCCACCTGGCTGGTGACATCGGCCGGCGACGTCCGCTCCGAGGGCGTGGGACGCTCGCTCGCATCATCCATGGCCGCAATCGGACAACGGACCACCCTGCTCGCCACGGCCGCAACCCCCGACGGCGCACCCGGCATCACCGACTACCTCGCCGGCACGGCCACTGCGGACGATGTCGTCGACACCTCCAGGGTCCCTGGAGTCGCCTACGTCGGCCCGGGCACGATGGATTCGCGCGCGGACGTCTTCGCCGGCGCGCAGTCGCCGGAACGCCTCGGCGACCTGACGAAGGAGAGCGACATCGTCTTCGTGACCGCGGCACCGGCCAACGAGCGGGCGGATGCCGCGATCCTCGGGCGTCTCGGCATGCTCACGCTGGTGCTCGTCCGAAAGGGTCGCACCACGAGCACCCAGCTCGCGCGGGGGCTCGCAGCCCTCACCGAGGCGGGAGCCGACGTCGCCGGCGTGGTGTGGACCAGACGAGCCGACTGATAGGCCTGTCCGACAGCTCGCCGCCAACTGCACGACCGTCATGAACAATCTGGAAGGGGCAAAGGGAAAATGAAACCCGAATCATCAGCACCCGGCGGCGTGAGCCGGCGAGTCTTCCTGGGGGCCGGCGCGGCCGCCGCGCTGGGGGTCGCCAGCGGAACGCTCGGCGGCGGATTGGCTGCGAACGCGGCCGACTACACCAAGGTTCCGAAGCTCCCCGGCGAAGTGAGTCGCATCAGCAACGTGCGCACTCCGAAAGGCACGCTGTACGAGAGCATCGACGTATCCATCAAGGGGGATATGACGCGGCTGTTCGTCCCTCAGTCCGCACCGCCCAACAAGACCAAATGGGTCCCGGTCATCTGGTTCTATCACGCGACGAACAGCAGCTATTCGTCGCTCAGCAGCGCGTTCCTGCACGGCGCGCAGCCGTCGATCGACAGCGGAGCGGTGTGCGTGTGCCCCGACTACGCCGGTCCGACGGCCTGGGTGTCGCCCCCCGCCATCACCGCACAGGCGAACGCGGTCGCATACATGAACGCGCTGTGGAGGATCTACTACAGCTTCGCGCGCGCCAACTCCGGCGGCGGAGCGCTGATGTGCTGGGCATTCGGCAATCGGATGCTCCCGCGTCAGCAGGGCATGTACCTCGCGAGCAGCGTCTACGACGTCATGGACTCGTACATGCGGGGTCCCACCCAGGTCGGGCCGGCGTACAACAACGACACCGCCGCGATCCAGGCGACCAACGCCGCCACGCTCCCGCAGTCTGCATGGCAGGGCGCCCGCATCCGCGCCTCCTACAATCCGGACGATACGCGCGTTCCCCCGCAGTTCCACGCGATCGCCCTGGAGACGCTCGCCAAGCCGGTCGCGATCGAGACTTCGTTCATCACGCACGACGGCGGCGGCACCGCCACAGGTCACTACGTGCCGGACTCCGTCAACACCGACATGCTGAAGACCTTCCAGCGGTGGTCGTCCCTGTGAGCAGACCCGCGCTCTGCGGCTAGGGGGCTGCCTTGGCGGTCCCCGGTTTCCAGAGGAACCCGTTCGCACTCGACCCCGTGTCGTAGATCGTGTGGGTGGTGGATGCCGCGGCGACGTCCAGATACCCGTTCGGCGTCGTGGAGGCGCCCAGGAAACGCCAGATGCGCAGTTCCTGGGGGCCTCCGCCGGGCAGGACCAGGAAACGCAGCGCCCCGGATCTGGAAGCCACGACCGGGGAGAAGTCCGAGGCAGGCGTCAGCTTCCCGCCCGGGAGGCGCCCCTGAGCGCGGTACCGGTACCCTGCTGACCCCAGGGTCCCGCCGATGTCGTCGGTCGCCGCCAGTCCCGAGATGGTCGGCGCGACGCCGGTGAACGAAGGTGTCGGCGTCGTCGGCGCCACCACCCAGCCGGTGCCGGGGTTCGAGAGCCGGAAGTCTCCGGTCGCGACGGTGTCGAGCGAGCTGGCCAGGGCAGGCGACACACCGCCGGAGCCTCCCATCGACGAACCGACGGACTTGCTCCAGACTCCGCCCTTCTTGCGGACGCTGACGACGGACGTCAGTCCGCGCGCTTCGACCCGTGTGCCCAGGACGGCCCTGTCGATCGAGAGCACGTTTCCCAGCTTCTCGTCGGTGGTGACGAGCGCGCGCACCTCGGTGCAGTCCCTGAGAACGACCGATGATGCCGGCGTGCCGGTGTCGGTGATGCGCACCGCGGGAGGAAGAGCCTCGTCGGGCCGGCCGCGAGCCAGGTACAAGGCGGTGGTGTCGATCACGACGTCGGAGCTGCGGATGTCGATGATCGTCTCGTTCACGATCGGCGTCTCCTGATGACCGCCGCGGATCTGGATCGCGGAGCACGCCTCGAGCTCGATGCGTCCTGTGACCGTGCCCACGATCTCGGCGCCCCGGCAGTACTTGAGGCGCGCTAGGCCGACCGCGGCATCCGATTTGCAGCTCTCCATGCGCAGACCGTCACCGGGACTGATCTGCTCGACCAGCACGGAGCCGGCCCTCCCGCCCTCTCGGTTGTGGCACTGCAGGAAGACGTTCGCGTCGGAGTAGTCGTGCCAGGAGAGCAGCGTCCGAGCGCCGTGCAGAACGACGCTCTCGAACTTGGCTCCGGTGCGGTTCGCGAACGCGAACCCCGCATTGGCTCCACGCCCCTCGACTGTGCCGTCGCGCACAATCAGGCTGACCAGGGCACCGGTGCCCGTCCCGCTCGCGCGCGTCCCAGGGGACACATTCACCTGGCCGTCGCTGAGGGCGCGTCGGACGGTGTTCGGGAAGAACGCCCATCGAGTCGCCTTGTCGCGCCAGAATGCGTCCGTCGTCGGGAGCCTCGGTCCGAGCAGCAGGGTCGCGCCGTTGAGTTCCAGGACGAACATCGCCAGCGACGACGGCCGATCCAGGAAGACGGGCGAGTTCAGCAGATAGGTGCGATTCGATACGAACTCCGGCTGCCGCCCGGCATCGAAGATCCGCTGCAGGGCGGGCCCATCGTCCGTCATCCCATCCCCGGCCAGCGCAGTGGACTCGGCGGCCTGCGCCGGGACACCGCCCGCCGCGGCCCGAGTGATGGTCGCCGCGCCGACGAGCGCGAAACCGCGCAGGAATGACCGTCGGCTGGAGGAATCGTCGGGCAGATCCATTCGCTTGTTCTTCACGTTTCGCTCCTTGATCGCTCAGCGTCCCGCCCTGGATCCCCCTGTCACTGATGCCACTTCACATTTCTACTATGGATGCCGTGAACCGTTTTTCGCATTGCATGCCATAAGTCGTCACGTGAGTTAACGGATCTTTTACTTCGGTCCAGATCACTTCTCCTGCGAACCCCGCAAAAGCCCGCTCCTCGGTGCTGAATGTGAACACCGCGTGAAGACTGGTTACACGCGGGTTAAGGTCCGCCTGGAGACCGTGACCACCAGACCGCACCGCTGTAGCTTGGGGCAGAGGACGGGCTGTCGCCAGCGTCGTGTCGTAGCCGCAGATCACCAGGAGAATCGACCGAATTCGGCGATCTCCGCAGTGAGTGGAGACACAGCGAAATGCAGGAATCGTTCGATTCGAATATTCTCGGAGCCGGCGGCAAGGCCTTGATGATCTGCTCGACCGGCGGGCATCTGACGGAACTGCTGCGCATCGAGTCCCGCATCGGCGCCCACGAGGATTCGCTCTGGGTGACGTTCGACACCGAGCAGAGCCGGCAGCAGCTCGCCGGGCGACGCGTGCACCACCTGCCCTACGTCGGACCACGCGATCTGAAGGGCACCATCTTCGCTCTGCCGACGCTCAGACGTCTGCTGCAGCGCGAGAAGTTCGACGCCGCCATCAGCACCGGCGCGGCGATCGCGACAGCGGCGCTGCCGCTCGCGCGGCTGCACGGAGTGCCGTCCACGTATGTCGAGAGCGTGTGCCGCGTCCGCGGGCCATCCGCCACCGGCCGGATGCTGGCGCGGATGCGCGGCGTGGACGTGCGCACCCAGCATCCCTCCTGGGCGAAGGGCCGCTGGGGCACGCACCCGAGCATCCTCGCCGACTATCGCAGCGAGCAGCGGGGTGTCAAGAGCGATCCGCTGCGGGTGTTCATCACCCTCGGCACGATCCGGGGATACCGGTTCGACTCGATCATAGATGCCTTCCTCGCGACCGGGATGGCGAACGAAGACACCGTGTGGCAGCTCGGTGACACGGATCGTCTTGACAGCCTGCCCGGCTCGGTCAACCGCTACCTGTCGCCCGATGAATTCGCCGCGGCGGCCGCTGACGCCGACGTCGTGGTCACTCACGCCGGCGTCGGAACTCTGCTCGAACTGCTGGGCATGGGGATCTTCCCGATCCAAGCTGTGCGGCGCGCGACCCGTTACGAGCACGTCGATGACCACCAGCTTCAGATCGCCGAGCTCGTCAACGGCTCGGGCATCGGCATTGCGGTCGAGGGGCCGGACCTCACCGAGAAGACCATTCGCCTCGCGGCGTCGAGACGGATCGTCGACGGGCTGACCGTGGGCCAGGAATCCCTCGCGATGGCGGGAGCCTGACGTGACACGGCAACGCGACGTCTTCGCCGTCGGGCGGGGACAGTACGAGAACATCGGCGACATCATCCTCCGCAGGCCCCTCCTCAACTGGGCGCGGGCCGCCGGCCGCCTGCACGTCTACGTCGGAAACGCCCCGGAGGGATACGACGAAGGCCTGGGCCTGAGACATGGGGATGTCGTCTACCGCTCCTTCCGGCAGTGGTACGCAGCTCTGCTGAAGTCCGCGTGGCGCGGCAATGCGAGCTCGATCTACAAGCCCGGCGAGATCCAGTTGACCGTGGTCGGCATGAAGGAGCACTTGGCCATGCTTCCTGCCGCGGCGCTCGTGCGACTGCGGGGAGGCTCCGTCAGCAGGATCGGGGCGGGCGCACGCAACTTCTCCCGGTTGCCCCGCGCGATCATGTGGCCCTCGAATGCCCTGAGCTCGTACACCCGATGGCGTGACGACCGGACCGCCCGCTACCTCGGCTTCGGACCGCCGATGCCCGACCTCGGGTTCGAGGAGGGCATGACCGACGAGGCTCTCGCCGCAGCGGTCCACGACACGCACCGCGACGTGCTGGTCGTCTCGATGCGAAACGACGTGGAGGTCGCGCCGAGACCATACCCGCCGCAGGAGTGGTTCACGGGGATCGCGACCTTCGCGGAGCGCGAGGATCTCACCGTCTGGGTCGTCACTCAAGTGTCCGTCGACAACGACCGGTCGCGCCAACTGGCACGCGACCTCGGTGCCGAACTCCTCGAGTGGCCGGAGCTCAGCGACCATGCGGCCCAGGAGCAGCGACTGAGAGCGCTCTATCGCCATACCCGCGTCGTAGTGAGCGATCGCCTGCACGTCATCATCGCGGCCTTCACCGAGGGCGCCGCGCCGGCGGGGCTGCAGCTGGATGACGACGACAAGGTGTCGCGTCATTTCGCCACGATCGGCATCGATGGCGTGGCGATCAACACCAGCGCAATGGCCGCCGAGGATCTGGCGGGCGCGCTGGAGGAGATCGCGGCGGGAAGAGCAGAGAACCTGCGGCACCTCGTCGTCGCCCGGGAACGGCTGGATGCCGTGCGCGAAGAGCTCGCCGAGCTGCTCGCCGACGCACCGCACGCCGACGCCGCGGAAATGGTCGCCGTTGGCTGAGCAGCGTACCCACGTCTATCACGTCGGCCGGTCGGGAGACATCCCCGGCGGAATGACGCAGGTCATCAACGCCTACCTGGCATGGCCGTTTCCTCGAGTGGACGTCGACGTGATCGAGTCACGAGGCGATCCAGGCGATCACGTGGCCGCGGCGCGGGGATTCCTGCGTGCGTTGCGCCGGATCCGCGTCATCGCGCGATCGGGTGAGCGTGCCACGATCGTGGTCCATCTGAGCGAACGCGGATCCTTCCTTCGAGAGGGGTGGATCGCGCGCTACGCGGCACGCCTGGGGCTCCCTGTCGTGGCGCACCTGCACGGCAGCGAGTTCGCCGCGTTCGAGCGCCAGAACCCCGATATCGTGCGGAAGGTGCTGACCGCCAGCTCGCGCGTGATCAGCCTGAGCGACGAGACGAGCGCCATCTGCGCTCGCCATGTCGGCGAACAGAACGTCGAGCTCGTCCCCAACGCCATCCCGAGCGGTCGCCCTCGTGAGAAGGAGAAGCTCGTCGTCTTCGGCGGCGTGGTCTCGTACCGCAAGGGGATCGACGTGCTTCAGGAGGCGTGGCGCGAAGCCGAGCCCGCCGAGCCGTGGCGACTCGTCGTCGCGGGGCCGATCCGCGATCGACACCTCGTCGACGACGGCCTGCCCGGCGCCGAGTTCGTGGGCAGCCTCGACCACAGCGCCCTGATGGAGCTGCTCGACAAGGCGGAGGTCGCCGTCCTGCCCTCCCGGGATGAGGCGATGCCCATGTTCATCCTCGAGGCCATGGCCCGTCGAGCCTGCGTGATCTCGACGGCGGTCGGAGGAATACCCGCCGTGCTGTCCGACGGCTGCGGAATCCTCGTCGCGCCCGCCTCCGTCGATGACCTCCTCGTCGCGTTGAAGCGCGCGATGTCCGCCGAGGACGAGCGGCGCCGGATCGCCGACGCAGGCTTCGCGCGATTCGCCTCCCGCTTCTCGGCGACCGCCGTCTACCCCCGCGTCGAGTCGATCTGGATCGATGCGCAGCGGGGACCGATCCCTTCGGCGGCCCTTCATGCCTCCCCGGTGTCCTGATGTGCCGATTCCCGTGCCGATGCCGCACCTGGTCTGTCGCGCGAGGCAATCCTCGCGACCAATTCCGGTAACACTCTTCTGATAGGAAGAGAGTTCGATCCGTCGCGCCACATGAGGAGCAGTATGCGTCTGTCAGTCATCGGTTGTGGGTACCTCGGTGCCGTGCACGCCGCCGCCATGGCCTCGATCGGCCACGATGTGGTCGGCATCGACGTCGATGTGCGGAAGATCGCGTCGCTTGCGCAGGGACGGGCACCGTTCTTCGAGCCGGGGCTGGAAGAGATCCTCACGCAGGGCATCGAGTCAGGCCGCCTGAGCTTCACCACCGACATGGCGCAGGCCGCCGGCGCCGCCGTGCACTTCATCGGCGTCGGGACCCCGCAGCAGGCGGGCGGATATGCCGCCGATCTCACCTACGTGAATGCCGCCGTCGACGGCCTGCTCCCCTATCTCTCCGAGGGCGACATCGTCGCGGGCAAGTCGACGGTTCCCGTCGGGACGGCCGCGACCCTGGCGCCCCGGGTGCACGAAGCCGGCGCGACGCTGGTGTGGAACCCGGAGTTCCTCCGCGAGGGCTGGGCCGTGCAGGACACCATCGATCCGGATCGCCTCGTCGCCGGGGTGCCATCCGGATCGAAGGGGGACCGGGCCGCGGACGTGCTGCGCGAGGTCTACCACCCCTCGGTGGCGAAAGAGACGCCCTTCATCGTGACGGACTACGCGACCGCGGAGCTCGTCAAGGTCGCGGCGAACGCCTTCCTCGCCACGAAGATCTCCTTCATCAATGCGATGGCGGAGATCGCCGAGGTCACCGGAGCCGACGTGACCCAGCTCGCCGACGCCATCGGCCACGACGCTCGCATCGGACGCCGCTTCCTCGGCGCAGGCATCGGCTTCGGAGGGGGATGCCTCCCCAAGGACATCCGCGCGTTCTCGGCCCGTGCCGAGGAACTCGGTCGCGGCGAGTCGGTGGCCTTCCTGCGCGAGATGGACGCCATCAACCTCCGGCGCCGCGATCGCGCCGTGGAGCTGGTCGTGAACGCGCTGGGCGGTTCGGTGTTCAAGAAGAACATCACGGTGCTCGGCGCGGCGTTCAAGCCCCACTCCGACGACATCCGCGACTCTCCCGCGCTCGACGTCGCCGTGCGCCTGCACGGTCTGGGGGCGTGGGTGACGATCACCGACCCTGCCGCGATCGAGAATGCCCGCCGCATCCACCCGCAGCTGGCGTACGTGGAAGACCGTGACGAGGCGCTCCGTGGAGCGGATGTCGTGGTCGTCGTGACCGAGTGGGACGAGTATCGGCACCAGCTGTCGCCCCACCACGCCGCGGGACTCGTCAATGGGCGCATCATCGTCGACGGAAGGAACTGCCTCGACGCATCCGCGTGGCGAGGCGCCGGCTGGACGTACTACGGCATGGGAAGGCCCTAACACGTCTCCCCCCGAATCGAGGACAGCCATGGCGAACTTGGGAATCGTCGGTGGCCGCAAGTTCGAGATTCCGTCTCTGAACGGAATCCGCGCCCTTGCGATCCTTCTCGTCGTCTGGGGGCACGCCGAACTCCCGTACCGGCTCATCCGGGAGTCGACGGGTGTCACGATCTTCTTCTTCCTCAGCGGCTACCTGATCACCACGCTCCTGCGGCGCGAATACGACGCGATGGACCGGATCTCGATCAAGGACTTCTATCTGCGCCGCTTCTTCCGGATCTTCCCTCCGCTGTATCTCGTGCTGATCGTCGCCGTGGCATTGTCTCTCGCAGGCGCCATCGCGAACCGGATGACCGCACTCGGTGCGGTCTCCACGTTCACGTTCTGGACCAATTACTACATCATCTGGGCGGGCCGGGCGGGGCTCCCCGGCGGGATGAACGCGCTCTGGTCGCTCGCCGTGGAGGAGCACTTCTATCTGATCTTCCCGCTGCTGTACGTCGCCCTCCGCCGCTGGGTGCCGCGGCGTTGGATGCAGGCCGCGATCCTGGTCGCCCTGTGCACGGCGATCATGGTGTGGCGCGTGTATCTCCTCTCTCAGGGCGCCGGCTACGACCGGATCTATCTCGCCACCGACACCCGGGCGGACGCGATCCTGTGGGGGTCCGTGCTCGCGATCGCCGCGAACCCGGCGTACGGCGAGGTGCGGACTCCGAGGCGCCGCTGGCTGCTGACCCCGATCCTCCTCGGCGGGGTGGCGGTCGTGTACTTCGTGAGCCGCTGGCCCGATACGCTCGGGATGACGATCGGCTACACGATCCAGAGCATCGCGCTCGCGGCGGTCTTCGTTCCGTTGATCCTGATGCCACGATCCGTCATCGGCCGATTGTTCAACCTTCGGGCCGTCGTCTGGGTGGGGATCGCCTCGTATTCCATCTACCTGATCCACCGCCCCGCCTTGATCATCGCCGAGACGTCCATCAGCGCGCCGGTGGTGACCACCGCGACCATCGGCATCGCGGCGACCGTTCTCGCATCGTGGGCGATCCTCGTGTTCGTGGATCGGCCCTTCGCCCGGCTCCGGCGCCGGCTGAATCGCGCGGGCGAGACGGAGAACACCGGTGACCCAGACAACGCGGACACGGAGAACACCGGTGACCCGGACAGCACGGGCACGGCGAACGCCGGTGACACCGCGAACACGGGTGAACGACACAACGACGAACGCGCATAAGCCGGGCCGGGCACGGCCACGCCGTGGGGCGAGGCTGGGTATCCCCTCAGCATCCGCTTTCGCCTCTCCGGGCTCCGCCCGCCCGTTCTAGGCTGGTCGCGACATGAAGGTCATCTCCTACAACCTGCGCAAGCACCGGGCAGCCACCGAGCTCGCCGGCCTGGCGGAGCGCCATGCGCCCGACATCCTCTGCCTGCAGGAGTGCGACACCAACGACCTGCCGGAAAGCTTCGCCGGGCTGCGGCTCGCGGAAGCGACCCAGGGCAATCGGCTGGGGCTCGCACTGTATTACCGCGAGAGCACATATCACGCCCTGCAGGTGCGGGCCATCGCACTGAAGAAGTCTCTGCACGATCGCGTTCTCAAGCCTGCCCACGAACGCATGCTCGGCGCGCTGCTGCACGACATCGACGCGAACCGCGACCTCATCGTGGCCTCGTTCCACGCGGCGCCGCTGACCGCACTCAACTCGCTGCGGCGCCATCAGATCCGCTCCGCGCTTCACGAGCTGGAGCAGCTCGGTCCGGGCCTCCCGGCGCTCATGGTCGGCGACTACAACTATCCGGTCTTCAAGGAGCACCTGAGCCAGAAGGTCCGGGACCAGGGGTACGAGCTCACCCTGAGCGATGCGCGCACCTATACGCGCTACCGGTTCTTCCGCGGACACTACGACCTCGCAACCTCCGTCGGCTTCGACATCGCGCGCGTCACCACGCTGCCGCAGGGCCGTTCGGACCATCTGCCGATCATGATCGATGCCGAGCCCGCGCCGGTACGCGTCGCGCAGGCCTGAACAGCGCCTCCCACGCCTGCGAACCCGGACGGTGCGAGGGCCCGGCTCAGCCAGGCACGGTCAGTCGGCGATCCGCCGCGCGCGCGTCTGCTCGGCGCGACCTGCCAGCAGCTCGTCGGCCGGGTAGCCCACGTCGGTGAGCGTCAGCCCTCGAGCGGCGAGCACCTTCACCTCGGGTATCCGTTCGCGCGAGTCGCGGATGTCGATGAGATCCTCGGCGTCCAGCCGCCCTTCGCCGACGGCGACGCACGCGCCGACGAGCGCGCGCACCATGCTGTGGCAGAACGCGTCGGCCTTGACGTTCGCGACCAGCACGCCTTCGGCGTCGCGGCGCCAGTCGAACTCGAGGAGCGTGCGGATGGTGGTGGCCTCGTCGCGCGGCTTGCAGTAGGCGGCGAAGTCGTGGAGTCCGATGAGCGTACGGGCCGCGGCATCCATCACCGTCTCGTCGAGCGTCGCGCGGACGTTGGTCGTGCGATGCCGTTCCAGCGGATCGTACCCGGACCGGCGATCGGCGACGCGGTACGCGTAGCGGCGCCACACCGCCGAGAACCGCGCGTCGAACCCCTCGGGGGCGACGGACGACCGGCGCACGGCGACGTCGGGGTACGCGCCGACGACGCCGGAGATCCGGGGCGCCAGGGCGCCGGCGTGTCCGAGAGCCGAGCCGGGCTCCTCCCCTGCTCGCGCGCGCGGACGGCGGGCCGTGAGCCGCTGCTGCTGGGCTTCGTCCAGATCGAGGTGGGCGACCTGTCCGGTCGCGTGCACGCCGGCATCCGTGCGTCCCGCCACAACGAGCCTCGGGTCTCCGCCGAGCACCCGCGCGATCGCGTCCTCGAGTGTGCCCTGCACGGTGCGCAGCCCCGGCTGGCGCGCCCACCCGCGGAAATGCGTCCCGTCATAGGCGATGTCGAGCCGGATGCGCACCGCCCCAGCCTATTGCCGCTGCATCCGTCATCCCGCGGACCGCGCGCTGCGTCAGCGCCGGCGCCGCGGCTCAGCCGAGCATCTGGCGGCCGAACGGCAGCTGCTCGCCGACGGCATGGAGGGCGATCCGCGCCTGCTGGACGCGGTTCTCGCTCTCGCGCACGAGCTCGCGGGCGACCACCGGGTGCGATCGGACGATGTCGTCGAGGATGTTGATCGGCAGCACGACCACGTCGACCTCGCTCGTCGCGATGGCCCGCGAGATCGTCGGAGTGCGCGAGAGGGCGGTGATGCCGATGGCGTCGTCGGTGCTCAGCTTCGCCACCTGCACGAAACCCTGATCCTCCGTCGGGATGCCGAGCACCACCGTGCCGCTCAGCACGAACCGGGTAACGGCGGGCACCGTGCCGGGGCGCAGGATCGACTCTCCTGCGCAGTACCGTTCCAGGCGGGCGTCGGCGGCCAGCGCATCGGTCTCGCCCGGTTTGAGGCTCAGTGCCGGGGCGATCTGCCGCAGCGCATCCTGCAACCGGGCCGGTGTTCGCCAGTCGTCGGTGACATCGCCGTCCAGGTGCAGGTCGGTGCGCCGCGAGGCGTACCAGAGCCGGGTGAGGAAGATGTCGATCACGGCATCGGCGTCGCCCGGATTCTGCAGAGGTATCGAGACCGAGTACTTGGCGGCGGGGTGGCTGGTCGCGGCGGGCTCGCGCAGCGGCGAGACCAGCGGGATGTCGCGCGCGACCTGAAGGAGCAGGTCGCGGACCTTCCCCGGCGGGTCGTCGGTGCCGAACTCGACCTCGGCTGTTGCCGCGTACGGTTCGGGGCTGCGCGACAGGTTGGTGAACGCGCCGCCCGCGAGATGGGCCGTCGGCATGACCAGGATGCCGTTGCCGGTGTCGAGATGGATCGCGCGCCAGTTCACCTCGACGATCTGGCCGCGGACTCCCCCCGTGTCGATCCAGTCGCCGAGTTCGAAGGGCGCCTCGAAGATGAGGAAGAGCCCCGACACGATCGACCCGACCGCGTTCTGAAGCGCCAGGCCGACGATGATCGAGGTGACGCCGAGCGCCGCGAAGACGCCGGCGACGTCGGCATCCCAGACCCACCAGAACATCAGCGCGATGCCCACGACGATGAGGGCGAAGCGGATGAGGTCGCTGAAGATCGCCGGGAACCGGTCGCGCCACGAACCCTTCTCGCCGCGATGGAACACGAGGTGGTTGATCGCGTTGATGACCACCACGATCACGAGCAGGCCGAAGACCGTCGCGATGACCTTCGGCCAGGTCCCCTGCTCCTTCCACGCTCCCGGCTGCGTGATGAGAAGGAGGATGGCAGCGACGGGGACGAGGTAGTTGCGCACCATCAGGATGATCGGCGCCGCGCGGCTGCCGCGACGGGCGAGCGAGTTGTAGAACTCGGTCAGGCCGATCAGCAGCAGCGGCAGTCCCACCGAGACGATGACAGCGGGCCAGAACCACGGCTGCGAGACGATGTCCGCCATGAGGATGCCTCAGCCCTCGACGACCGGGACCGGGGCGTCGACCTTCCAGACCCGCTGGGCGCCGTTCTGGGTCTGGATCTCGCCGACCGGCTTGATCGAAACCGACTCGGGCAGCCGGTCGGCCACCCGCTGCGTGATGTAGATGCCGGGCTCGTTGGAGTCGCCCTGGACGCGGAACGCGAGGTTGACGGCATCCCCCCACATGTCGTACACGACGCGGGCACGACCGATCAGTCCGCTCGTGACCTTGCCCGAGTCGAGGCCCGCGCGAAGGCCCAGCTGCACCCCCTGGTGGGTGGAGTACCGCTCGAGGATCTTCTCCAGCTCCATCGCGAAATCCACCGCGCGGCGCGCGTTGTCGACGCGCGGGGTCGCCAGCCCGCAGCTCGCCAGGTAGCTCTGGCGGGTCGTCCGCACACGCTCGACGCCGTGGCGCTCGGCCGCTTCGTCGAAGATGCGCACCAGGTCGTTGAGTCGTGCGACGGCGTCCTCGGAAGACATCGACAAGGCGAGCTCTTCGAACCCCACGATGTCGGCGAAGATCACCGTGACGTCGTCGCTGTCCTGCGTGATCGCCTCGTCGCCGTGCTTGTAGCGGCTGGCGATGCCCTCCGGCATGAACGACAGCATCAGCTGCTCGTTCGCCTTCGCCTGCTCGTCGATGAGGTGCGACTTGATCTCGAGGCTCCGGCTCATGTCGTTGAAGGCGTTCGCGACGTCGGCGAGCTCGTCGCTGGATCCGGCATCCACCTGCACGCCTTCTTCGCCGGCGGCGATCCGCTGCGCGGCCGACTTGAGTCGCCGGAGCGGCCGGACGAAGATCTGCGCGAGCACGAGCGAGAGCAGGCAGACGAAGATGATCATGGCCGCGGTGGAGAGGATCAGGTTGCGGGTGAAGTCCTCGACCGGCACGAGCGCCTCGGCGGACGTCTCCTGCGCGACGATGACCCAGTTCAGTCCGTCGACGTTCAGCGGGGCGTAGGCCGTAAGGCTGTCGCGACCGAGGTAGTCGCGCTCCAGCAGCGTTCCGTCCTGACCGGCGAGCGCCCGCGTGACCGCGTCACCCGAGATCGCCTGCTGCATGAGGGTGTCGCCGTTGTGGACGCTCAGCGCCGCGGCCGCCGGCGCGAGGCCCGCGTTCACGGCATCCTTCTGGTACGCCGTCGGGTCCTCTTCCAGCCGGCGCGAGATCGACCGCATGAGTCCGTCGTGGCCGACGAGGTAGGTCTCACCCGTGCGTCCGAGCCCGTTGGCATCCCACTCGCCGCCGACGGTCATCACCTCGTTGACCCGGTCGATCGGCAGTTCGATCGCCAGCGCCCCGATCACCTCGCCGCCGTCGGCGATCGGGGTGACGGCCCACCCTGCGGGCGTGCCGAGGCTCGGATAGTACGGCGCGAAGTCCGCGATCACGACGTCGCCGACGACGTTCTGATCCATCGCACTGCGGTACGCCTGGGCGAGGTTCGACAGCTTGTAGGGCCCATCGAACAGATTCGTGCCGAGGTCGACGCCCTTGTACGCCGAGTAGACGACGTTGCCTGCCGTGTCGAGCACGAGGACGTCTTCGAACTGCTGAAGCTGCGTCATCGACCGGAAGTAGGCGTGGTACCTCGCATGCGCCTGCGACCACGCGCTGCCATCCCCCGCGTCGGCGGTCTTGATCGCGTCCTCCCAGCTCTTGTAGGGGATCACGTAGTTGTACTGCAGATACGCCTGAGCGCCATCGCGAGGGGAGAAGGTGGACCCGTCGACATCCTTTCCGGTCGCCGCCGACAGGTCAGCAGCGAACGTGTCGTGATAGTACGCGTCGAGCGCAGCCGCCTGCGCGGGAGTCGGATGCCGGCGCTGGAGTTCGTCGAATCCCGCGGTGAACGCGCGCACCGCCTGCTTGCTCGTCTCGTTCATGGCGCCGAGCCGCACCGCGTTCTCGATCGTCGCGAACAGCTGGGAGACCTCGCGGCTGCGGTTCTCGCGGATCTCGACGAGGCGCTGGTAGGCGATCGAGCGGAGCGCCTCGGTGCCGTTGACGTAGCCGATGATCCCGACGACGATGCTGGAGAGCACGCTGACCGACAGCAGCATGATGAGCAGGATGGAGTAGATCGACAGCCCCGCACGAGAGCGCGGGCGCGGCCTGCCCACCCACTCGGTGGGTGCCGGTGCCGGCGTGGTCGACTCGGACAATCTGCCGCTCCTCAGGTGCGCCGCCGTGGCGCAGCAAGAACCCCAGGGCCTCGCCGCGGCGAGGTTGCGCCCAGACTAGCGCCGGGCGCATTCGGAAGGAACCGTCGGGCACACGTGCCTGTGCCCGCGCCCGGGCGCCGGCGCCCCTGATCCCGCAGCGCGCGGCGTCGCCCGCAGACGCGCGAGACCCGCGGGCCCCTCAGGGCTCGCGGGTCTCGTGGTGCAAGGATGGCCGGGCACGGATGCCGCGACCTGGCCGGGCAGCGACGCCCGGCCGTCCGATTACTCGGACTTCTCGCCGGGGGGGGTCTCGACGGCGTCCTCCGCCGCGGCCTCGGCGGCAGCGCCCTCTTCCTGCGACTCGGCACCGGCGGCCGGAGCCTCGTCTGCCGGAGCCTCGTCTGCCGCAGCCTCTTCGACCGCGGGCTCGTCGGCCTCGACCGGCTCGTCGGCCTCGACCGGCGCCTCCTCGACGACGACGGGAGCGGCATCCGCCTTCGCCGACGTCTTCTTGACCGAAGGCTTCTTCGTCACCGGCTCGAGCACGAGCTCGATGACCGCCATGGGCGCGTTGTCGCCCTTGCGGTTGCCGACCTTCGTGATGCGGGTGTAGCCGCCCTCACGGTCGGCGACCAGCGGGGCGATCTCGGTGAAGAGGACGTGCACGACCTCCTTGTCGCCGATCACCGACAGTACGCGACGGCGCGCGTGCAGGTCGCCGCGCTTGGCGAACGTGACGAGCCGCTCGGCGAGCGGACGCAGGCGCTTGGCCTTCGTCTCGGTCGTCTTGATCGACTTGTGCGTGAACAGCGCGGCGGCGAGGTTCGCAAGCAGCAGGCGCTCGTGGGCGGGACCGCCGCCGAGGCGGGGACCCTTCGTGGGCTTGGGCATGTCTCAGTTACTCCAGGGTGAAATCGGGTCGGGGAGGCGCGCCGCTGTCATGAACCGACGGTCGCGACTGTGGGACGCAGTTCAGACGGTCTCGTCGTCGTAGCCGCCGTAGAAGTGCGCACCGTCGAACCCGGGAACCGAGTCCTTCAGCGACAGACCGAGCGAGACGAGCTTGTCGCGCACCTCATCGACCGACTTCTGACCGAAGTTGCGGATGTTCATGAGCTGCGTCTCCGAAAGGGCGACCAGCTCGCTGACGGTGTTGATGCCCTCGCGCTTGAGGCAGTTGTACGAGCGCACCGACAGGTCGAGGTCCTCGATCGGCATCGACAGCTCGTTCGAGAGCACGGTCTCGACCGGTGCCGGGCCGATCTCGATGCCCTCGGCCTCGACGTTGAGCTCGCGGGCCAGGCCGAACAGCTCGGTCAGCGTGCGACCGGCAGAGGCGACGGCGTCGCGCGGGGCGATCGAGGACTTGCTCTCGACATCCAGCACGAGCTTGTCGAAGTCGGTGCGCTCACCTGCACGGGTGGCGTCGACTCGGTAGCTGACCTTGAGCACCGGCGAATAGATCGAGTCGATCGGGATCTGACCGGCCTCGGCGTACTCGTTGCGGTTCTGCGTCGCAGAGACGTAGCCGCGGCCACGCTCGATCGTCAGCTCCAGCTCGAACTTCGCCGAGTCGTTGAGCGTCGCGATGACGAGCTCGGGGTTGTGCACCTCGACACCGGCCGGAGCCGAGATGTCGGCGGCCGTGACCTCACCCGCACCGGTCTTGCGCAGGTACGCTGTGATGGGCTCGTCGCGCTCGCTCGAGACGACGAGCTGCTTGATGTTCAGGATGATCTCGGTGACATCCTCCTTGACACCGGGAATGGTGCTGAACTCGTGGAGGACGCCGTCGATGCGGATGCTCGTGACGGCCGCGCCGGGAATCGAGGACAGGAGGCTGCGACGCAGCGCGTTGCCGATCGTGTAGCCGAAGCCAGGCTCCAGCGGCTCGATGACGAAGCGGCTGCGGAACTCCCCGATCTTGTCCTCGGTCAGAGTGGGACGCTGTGCGATGAGCACTATGTGTTCCTTTCAGTCAAGTGCCCGCTATTTGACACTTGCAGTGGGTGAGGTGTGTTGAGTTTTGTTCAGGGATGCCGCGGGCCGCGGCATCCGCCAATTGAAAAGTCCGACGCGCTCAGGACCGGCAGACGCGTCCCCGGTCCTGAGCGGCGTCGAAAGGGTCAGACGCGGCGGCGCTTCGGAGGACGGCAGCCGTTGTGGGCCTGCGGCGTGACGTCGCTGATCGAGCCGACCTCGAGGCCGGCGGCCTGAAGCGAGCGGATCGCGGTCTCGCGGCCGGAGCCCGGGCCCTTCACGAAGACGTCGACCTTCTTGACGCCGTGCTCCTGCGCCTGGCGGGCAGCGGACTCCGCGGCCATGCCGGCGGCGTACGGCGTCGACTTGCGCGAGCCCTTGAAGCCCACGCCACCCGACGATGCCCAGCTGATGACAGCCCCGGACGGGTCGGTGATCGACACGATCGTGTTGTTGAACGTCGACTTGATGTGGGCGTGGCCCAGCGCGATGTTCTTCTTCTCCTTGCGGCGCGGCTTGCGCGCGGCGGTCTTGGCCTGTGCCATGAGTTCTCTCTCCTAAACCTTCCGGGCCCGCGTTACTTGCGGCCGGCCTTCTTCTTGCCGGCGACGGTGCGCTTCGGGCCCTTGCGGGTGCGCGCGTTCGTCTTGGTGCGCTGACCGCGCACGGGGAGGCCACGACGGTGACGCAGGCCCTCGTAGGAGCCGATCTCGACCTTGCGGCGGATGTCGGCGGCGACCTCGCGGCGGAGATCACCCTCGACCTTGTAGTTGCCCTCGATGTAGTCGCGGAGGGCGATGAGCTGGTCGTCGCTCAGGTCCTTGACGCGGAGGTTCTCGTCGATCTCCGTCGCGGTGAGGATCTCGTTCGAGCGGGTACGGCCGACGCCGTAGATGTAGGTAAGGGCGATCACCACGCGCTTGTCGCGCGGGATGTCAACGCCGGCAAGACGTGCCATGCGGCTCTCCTAGGAGTTGGTGGAGGTGTGGAGCAGGATCGGTGCCCGGGCCTCCAGCCCGAGGTGTCCCCCTTGCGGGTTCTGATCCTGCCTTTTCAGTGACCGTTTCCGGTCGTTGAGCGAGCGAAGCGAGACGTGATCGCCGCTCCGTCGACCTTCCGGTCGTTGAGCGAGCGAAGCGAGACGTAGCGCCTCTCGCGATATTGAGTTGTACGTTCCTGAGATTCGACTCGGCGGCTGCGCCGCCTCGCTCAACCCTGGCGCTGCTTGTGGCGCGGGTTGGCCTTGCAGATCACCATCACGCGACCGTGACGGCGGATCACCTTGCAGTGGTCGCAGATGGGCTTGACGCTGGGGTTGACCTTCATGATTTCCTGTTTCGCTGTCTTCGCCGGGCAGGCGATATCGCCTGGGGCGTTACTTCTCGACCGGTCTAGCGGTAGCGGTAGACGATGCGGCCGCGGGTCAGATCGTAGGGGCTGAGCTCCACGACGACGCGGTCTTCGGGAATGATGCGGATGTAGTTCTGCCGCATCTTGCCTGAGATCGTGGCGAGCACCTTGTGGCCGTTGGTGAGCTCAACGCGGAACATCGCATTGGGCAGAGCCTCGGACACCGTGCCCTCGATCTCGATGACACCGTCTTTCTTCGCCATACACTCGCTAACGCTTGTGCAGACCGGTCGGTCTGCGGTTGATGGGGGTTTCGGTGCTCGGACACGCCGATGAAGGCGCGACGCACCAAGGATCAATCATACGTGATCTAGGATGCCTCGGCAAACCGGGCCCGGGTATGCATCAGCCTGCGGTTTGCTCGACGCGCCGCCACCGCCTTCGCTGAGAAACCACATCCGCCACGAGACCTCATGCGACGCTCGATTTCTCGGCGAGCATGTGGTTTCTGGGCGGAGATGAGGTTTCTCGGCGGGCGGCGGGGTGGTTTCTGGGCGGGGATGAGGCTTCTCGGCGGGCTGCTGGGGTGGTTCTGGCGGAGGGGTGGGTGGTTCTAGCGGAGGGGTGGGTGGTTCTAGCGGAGGGGTGGGTGGTTCTAGCGGAGGGGTGGGTGGTTCTAGCGGAGGGGTGGGTGGTTCTGGCGGAGGGGTGGGTGGTTCTGGCGGAGGGGTGGGTGGTTCTGGCGGAGGGGTGGGTGGTTTCTCGGCGGGTGGGTGGTTCCTGGGCGAAGCGGTTGCGCAGAAGGCGCCTAACGGTTGCGGCTCCTCCCCAACGGTGGGGCTCAGACATCCATCGACAGAGTCGGGGCTCGTGATACGGCGGGATGCCGGTGGGAGCACCATGAACAGATGCCCGTGATGCCGATGGGACAGGTGAGACCCTCGCCCGTGGACCTCCTGCTCGTCGCGGACGTACCGCTGACCGGCCAGCGCCTTCGCGACGGTCCCCGCTATGCCCGCGTTCGCGCCGGCGTGTACGCGCCGCACTCCACGTGGCAGGCACTCGCGCCGTGGGACCGCTACCTCGCCCGAGTTCATGCGTATGCGCTTGTCAATTCCGATGCCGTCTTCTCACACGAGTCGTCTGCCGCGTTGATGGGGCTTCCGATCTTCGGCGAACCGCGCGACATCCATATCCACGATCCGGATCGGGCGAGGTCGCGACGATTCGGCGATGTCTGCGTCCACACCAGCGTCGACCCGCCCGTGACCGAGCGCCGCGGGTTCGCTCACACCACCTCGGCGGCGCAGACCGCCGTGGACTTGATGCGGGTGCTGCCTCCGGCATTCGCGCTTGCCGTCGCCGATGCGGCGATCTCGCCGTTCCAGGGCGGCACGAACACGATCGACGATCTCCGGGCGATCGCGGCAGTGGAGTCCGATCGCCGTGGCCGTGGGCAGCTGGCAGTGCTCTGGCCTCTCGTCGATGCGCGTGCCGAGTCGGTCGGCGAGTCGGTGAGCCGCGCCGTGATGCTCTGGGCCGGCTTCGAGGAACCCGAGCTCCAAGTCGAGATCGTTTCAGAAGGATGCCGCGATCGCGTCGACTTCGGATGGCGCACCGTGCGCGCACTGGGTGAATCCGACGGCTATGAGAAGTACCGCGGCGAGTCCGCGGACGACACGGTCGCGCGCGTCATCGACGAGAAGCGTCGCGAAGACAGACTTCGCCGCGAGTGTCGCGCCTTCGGCAGGTGGGACTGGTCGGCCGCCGTCGCCGTCAAGCCGCTTACGGATCGACTCGACAGCATGGGGGTTCCCCGCATGCGGCCGCAGCGCCCCGCACTGCTCGCGACCCTCGGCACCAACCCGCGGTCGGCCCCGTCCGCGAGAAACCGCAAACCCGCCGACACCTCGTCGACCGCGTGATGTCCCGGCCCGCGAGTGGTTTCTCAACCGAAAGGTGGTTTCTCCAGCGCTGGCTGGGGGATGCCGAAAGCGCGGCCGCTGGCGGGCAGATGCCGAAAGCGCGGCCGCCGCGAGGGGATGCCCAAGGCGCGGCGGCAGCGGAGGGATGCCGAAGGCGCGGCGGCAGCGGAGGGATGCCGAAAGCGCGGCCGTGGCCAGTGGACGCCGCAGGCGTCCCCCATGTTTGCCTCCCGCTCCCCAACCGCCCGCGAGAAACCACCAACCCGCCGACTCCCCGTCGACCGCGTGATGTCTCGGCCTAAGAGTGGTTCCTCCGCCGGGAGGTGGTTTCTCAAGCGCTGGCTGGCGGATGTCGAGAGCGCGGCCGCGGCCAGTGGATGCGCCGGGCTACCCGATGGTTGCTCGCACTCCCGTGCAGCCCGCGAGAAACCACAAACCCGCCGACTCCCCACCCGCGGCGTGATGTCCCGGCGGGAATGCGATTTCTCGGCGGGATCGTGGGTTCTCATGGCGGCGGCCCAGGCCGCCCCGCCGCCCGGCAGCCCGAGGCCGCCGCCCGCGACGGCCTACTGGAACAGCGACGCCAGGTCAGCGGGCTGCGGCAGCGTCGAGTTGGCGATGACCTTGCCGTTGATGGCGATCGTCGGCGTGCCGATGCCGCTCGCGCCGGGCTGCACGGGGGTCTTCTGGGTCATCGTCGTCACGTAGTCGGAGTACTTGCCGCTGTTGACGCAGTCATCGATCCCGGTGACTCCGGCGGTCGAGGCGATCTGCAGGATCTGGGCGTCGGTGAGTCCCGTCGAGCCCTCCTGGGGCTGGCTCGCGTACATCGCCCGCATGAAGGGCACGGCGGCTTGGGCATCCGCCACCGCCACGCAGTACATCGCATTCGCAGCCCGTGTCGAGTACTTGGTGCCCTGCGAGGAGTGGTCCAGGATCGCGATCGGGTGGATGCCGAGGGTGATCGTGCTGTCGTCGACCAGACCCTGGATGGCGTCGCCATAAGCCTGCTCGAACTGGTTGCAGATGGGGCACATGAAGTCGATGTAGGTGTCCATGGTCGAGGCGCCGGTGCCGACGAGGATCGCGCCCGTCTCGCTGTTGATGTTCGAGGCCTTCGGCGTCTCGCCGGTGCCGCCGCCGCCCTGCGACTGGTTGTTCAACGCGATGACGAGCCAGGCGACCAGCACCAGAGCCACGACGACCCCGACACTCACCCAGATCGCGAACCAGTTGACCTTGCGCGGCTGCCCTGCCATGTCCTCTTCTTCCTACGCGATCTCTCGCGGTGTCACGCCGAACGGTGCGAGGCCCGTGGCACCGCCGTCGGGCGCCGTCAGGACCCAGATGCCTCCATCGTGCACGGCGACGCTATGTTCCCAATGGGAGCCGGCCGAGCCGTCGATAGTGGAGACGGTCCATCCGTCGTCCTCGACGAACGTCGCCTGGTCGCCGATGACGACCATCGGCTCGATCGCGAGGACGAGACCCGGTCGCACCTCCGGACCCGGATCGGCCACCCGGTAGTTGAACACCGACGGCGACTCGTGCATCTTGCGTCCGATGCCGTGCCCGACGTAGTCGCGCAGGATGCCGTAGCCCCCCTCGGGCGCATTGGCCTCGATGTAGCCCTGTACGGCGGTGCCGATCTCGCCGAGATGCGACGCAGTGGCGAGCGCGGCGATGCCCGCCCAGAGGGAGCCTTCGGTCACGTCCGACAGGAGCTGCCGCTCGGCGACCACCGCGGGACGGGCGGGATCGGGCAGCACGACCGAGAACGCCGAGTCGCCGTTCCAGCCTTGGTACTCCGCGCCCGCGTCGATCGAGAGGATGTCGCCGGGCGCGAGCGCGCGATCCCCGGGGATCCCGTGCACGACCTGCTCGTTCACCGACGCGCAGATCGTGTGGCGGTAGCCGCGCACCATCTGGAAGTTCGACTTCGCTTCCCGGGCGGTGATGAGCGCGGATGCCGCGGCATCCAGCTCGCCTGTCGTCACACCGGGCGCGATCAGCGCGCGGACGGCGTCGAGCGCCGCCGCCGTGATGAGCCCGGGCTGCACCATAGCCCGCAGCTGGGCGGGCGACTTGTAGATCGAGCGGCGCAGAGCCACGGAGTCAGGCCGCGGCCGAGCGGATCAGCCCGCGGGCCTCGAGAGCGGCGATGACGCGATCGGTGATGTCGTCCAGCGATCCCGTGCCGTCGATGTCGTCGACGATTCCGCGGTCGCGGTAGACGTCGAGGATCGGGGCGGTCTCGCGCTCGTAGATCGCGAGACGGTTGGCGATGACCTCTTCGGTGTCGTCGGTGCGACCCTGCTCCTGCGCGCGCTGCGACAGGCGCGCGATGCTCTCGTCCCGTGGCACGTTGAGCTCGATCACGGCGTCGAGCTCGCCGCCCCGCGCCTCAAGGAACGCGTCGAGATCCCGCACCTGAGCGAGGTTGCGGGGGTAGCCGTCGAGCAGGAACCCTCCCGCGGCATCCGCCTGCGACAGCCGGTCGCGCACCACGGCGCTGGTGAGCTCGTCGGGCACGAGGTCACCGGCGGAGATGATCGCCTGCACCTGGCGCCCGAGCTCGCTGCCGGCCGCGACGGCCGACCGGAACACGTCACCGGTCGAGATGGCCGGGATGCCGTACGCCTCTGCGACGAGGACGCCCTGGGTACCCTTGCCGGAACCCTGGGGTCCGACGATGAGCAGCCGGGGTGCCCTCATCGCAGAAGCCCTTCGTAGTGACGCTGCTGGAGCTGCGCATCGATCTGCTTCACCGTCTCGAGTCCGACACCGACGATGATCAGGATCGACGCGCCGCCGAACGGGAAGTTCTGGTTGGCGCCGACCGTCGCAAGGGCGATGAGCGGAAGCAGGGCGATCAAGCCCAGGTAGATCGAGCCCGGCAGGGTGATGCGCGTGAGCACGTAGTCCAGGTACTCCGCGGTCGGCCGGCCGGCACGGATGCCAGGGATGAACCCGCCGTACTTCTTCATGTTGTCGGCGACCTCGACGGGGTTGAAGGTGATCGCGACGTAGAAGTACGTGAAGCCGACGATGAGCAGGAAGTACAGGACCATGTACAGCGGATGGTCGCCCTTGGTCAGGTAGTTCGTGATCCAGACCACCCAGGCCGCGGGCGTCTGCCCAGCCTGCGGCTGGTTGAACTGCGCGAGCAGGGCGGGGATGTACAGCAGCGACGAGGCGAAGATGACGGGCACGACGCCGGCCATGTTGACCTTGATCGGGATGTACGTGTTGGTTCCGCCGTAGGTGCGACGACCCACCATGCGCTTGGCGTACTGCACCGGGATGCGCCGCTGCGACTGCTCGACGAAGACGACGAGACCGACGACGACGATTCCGATGGCGAGAACGAGGAGGAAGACCTCGAATCCCTTGGTCTGCGCGATCGCCATCATCGAGACCGGGAAGGACGCGGCGATCGAGGTGAAGATGAGGATCGACATCCCGTTGCCGATGCCGCGCTCGGTGACGAGCTCCGCGAACCACATGATGAGGCCGGTGCCGGCGGTCAGCGTGATGATCATGAGCAGCTGTGCCCACCACACATCGTTCGTCAGCAGCTGCTGGCACTCGGGCACGCTGCTCTGACCGAACAGCTGACCGCTGCGGGCGACCGTCACCAGGGTGGTCGACTGCAGGAGCGCCAGCGCGATCGTGAGGTAGCGCGTGTACTGCGTCAGCCTGGCCTGGCCGGACTGGCCCTCTTTGTAGAGCGTCTCGAAATGCGGGATGACGACGCGAAGCAGCTGCACGATGATCGTCGCGGTGATGTACGGCATGACGCCGAGCGCGAAGATCGACAGCCGCAGCAGCGAACCGCCCGAGAACAGGTTGACCAACGACAGCAGGCCCTCGGTGCCGGAGGACTGCTGAAGGCAGGCCTGCACGTTGGGGAAGTCGACGAAGGGGGCCGGTATGTGGGCACCGAGCCGGTACAAGGCGATGATCGCCAGAGTGAATGCGATCTTCCGACGAAGGTCGGGTGTACGGAAGACCCGCGCGATGGCGCTGAACAAGAGGCTGCCTCCAGAAGGGATGCCGGTACGGACTCGCGTACCGTCATCCAGGGTAACCCAGCGGGGGCCGGAGCAAGCTCCGGCCCCCGCTGTGCACTACTTGACGGTGCTGTTTGCCGTGACGGCGTTCGCCGCCACGGAGCCGCCCGCGGCGACGATCTTCTGCTCGGCGGAACCCGAGACCTTGTCGACCGACACGTTGAGCTTCACCGAGATGTCGCCGGTGCCGAGCACCTTGACCTTCTCGTTCTTTCGGACCGCACCCTTGGCGACGAGGTCGGTGACGGTGACTTCTCCACCCTTGGGGTAAAGCTCGCCGAGCTTGTCCAGGTTCACGACCTGGTACTCGACCCGGAACGGGTTCTTGAATCCGCGGAGCTTCGGAGTGCGCATGTGCAACGGCATCTGCCCACCCTCGAAGCCGACCTTGACCTGGTAGCGGGCCTTGGTGCCCTTGGTGCCGCGACCGGCGGTCTTGCCCTTCGAGCCCTCACCGCGACCCACCCGGGTCTTGGGGGTGTTCGACCCGGGGACGGGACGCAGGTGGTGCACCTTGAGCACGCCGGGGCGCGCCGGGACGTCGGCCTTCTTGGCCGGCGCCCGCTTGGCAGCGGTCTCGGCCTTGCCCTTGGACGCAGCCTTCTTGGGCTGAGCGGCCTCGACCGCCTCGTCCTTCTTCTTCTCGGCCTTTTCAGCCATTAGTCGATCTCCTCAACCTTCACGAGGTGGGCGACGGTCTTGACGTAGCCGCGCGTCTGCGCGTCGTCGGGACGGACGACCGAGTCGCCGATCCGCTTGAGACCGAGGCTTCGCAGCGTGTGACGCTGGTTCTGCTTCTCACTCACCTTGGACTTGATCTGCGTGACCTTGAGACGCGCGGCCATCAGGCACCTACCTTCGCTGCGGCCGCGGCCTCAGCCTCGGCACGGACGAGACGGGCGGGAGCGACCTGGTCGAACTCGAGTCCGCGACGCGCGGCGACCGCACGAGGCTCTTCGAGCTGCTTGAGCGCCGCGACCGTCGCGTGCACGATGTTGATCGTGTTCGACGAGCCGAGCGACTTCGAGAGGACGTCGTGGATGCCGGCGCACTCGAGCACGGCGCGGACCGGACCACCCGCGATGACACCGGTACCCGCGGCGGCGGGGCGCAGCAGCACCACACCGGCAGCCGCCTCGCCCTGCACCGGGTGCGGGATGGTGGAGCCGACGCGCGGAACGCGGAAGAAGTTGCGCTTGGCCTCTTCGACACCCTTCGAGATCGCCAGGGGCACCTCGCGGGCCTTGCCGTAGCCGACGCCCACGACGCCGGTGCCGTCGCCCACGACCACGAGGGCCGTGAAGCTGAAGCGACGGCCGCCCTTGACGACCTTCGACACGCGGTTGATGGTGACGACGCGCTCCAGGAACTGGCTCTTGTCGGCATCGCGCGAACCGCGGTCGCGGTTGGGGTTGCGCTCGCGGCCACCGCGGCGGGGCTCGCGCTCACGCTCGGTCGTCGCCTCGGGAGCGGCCTCGACGGCAGCTGCCTGCTCGGTGGTCACTTCGGTCTCCACGTTGTTGTTGTTCACAGATTCGCTCACAGGTTCAGTCCCCCTTCGCGGGCGCCGTCGGCGATCGCCGCGACACGGCCCGCGTAGCGGTTGCCACCGCGGTCGAACACGACATCCTCGATGCCGGCAGCCTTGGCACGCTCGGCGACGAGCTCGCCGACCTTGCGGGCCTTGGCGGTCTTGTCACCGTCGAACGAACGGAGGTCCGCTTCGAGGGTGGATGCCGAGGCCACAGTGTGACCCTTGGCGTCGTCGACGACCTGGACGAACACGTGGCGTGCCGAACGGGTCACGACGAGGCGGGGACGCGACTCGGTGCCGACGACCTTCTTGCGAAGGCGGGCGTGGCGACGCGCGCGGGCGTCGCTCTTCGACTTCACAGCCATGGTTACTTACCAGCCTTTCCGGCCTTGCGCCGAACGACCTCGCCGGCGTATCGCACGCCCTTGCCCTTGTAGGGCTCGGGCTTGCGGATCTTGCGGATGTTGGCAGCCGCCTCGCCGACGGCCTGCTTGTCGATGCCGCTCACGGTGAGCCGGTTGTTGCCCTCGACCGTGAAGGTGATCCCGGCGGGCGGGTTGACGAGCACGGGGTGCGAGAAGCCGAGGGCGAACTCGACCGAGTCGCCCTTCTGCGCCACGCGGTAACCCGTGCCGACGACCTCGAGGCCCTTGGTGTAGCCCTGGGTGACACCGATGATGTTGTTGTTGATGAGCGTGCGGGTGAGGCCGTGCAGCGAGCGCGATGCGCGCTCGTCGTCAGGACGGGTCACGACGACCTGGCCCTCTTCGACCTTCACCTCGATGGGGCGCGCCACGGTGAGCGAAAGCTCGCCCTTGGGGCCCTTGACCGCGACATCCTGCCCGGCGACCTCGATGGTCACCTCGGCGGGGATGTCGATCGGCAGACGTCCGATACGGGACATGTCAGATCACCACACGTAGGCGAGGACTTCCCCACCCACGCCCTTCTGCTCGGCCTGACGGTCGGTGAGAAGACCGGAGGAGGTGGACAGGATGGCGACGCCGAGGCCGCCGAGGACCGTGGGGATCTCGGTCGACTTCGCGTAGACGCGAAGGCCGGGCTTCGAGACGCGCTTGATGCCGGCGATCGACCGCTCGCGGTTCGGGCCGTACTTCAGCGTGAGCGTGAGCGTCTGGCCGACGCGGGCGTCCTCGACGGACCACTCCGCGATGTAGCCCTCGCGCTTGAGGATCTCGGCGATGTGGGTCTTGAGCTTGGAGCTCGGCAGCGACACGGAGTCGTGGTGCGCCGAGTTCGCGTTGCGCAGACGGGTCAGCATGTCTGCGACCGGGTCTGTCATTGTCATGAGTGGTTTCCTTTGTTCATGCGGTTTCGGATGCCGTTACACGACAGCCGACCTTCCTGATTTCGGTCGTTGAGCGAGGAGCGAAGCGACGAGACGAAACGCGTTTCGTTCGCTCCGCTCGCTCTACGACCGCGGGTGTCACGCCTGTGCGTCGTCCGCCTGGAAGGGGAAGCCGAGGTGGCGCAGCAGGGCGCGGCCCTCGTCATCCGTCTTGGCAGACGTCACCACGGTGATGTCGAAGCCGCGGACGCGGTCGATCTTGTCCTGGTTGATCTCGTGGAACACGGACTGCTCCTGGAGACCGAACGTGTAGTTGCCGTTGCCGTCGAACTGCTTAGGCGACAGGCCGCGGAAGTCGCGGATGCGGGGCAGCGCGAGGTTTACGAGACGGTCCAGGAACTCCCACGCACGGTCGCCGCGGAGAGTGACGTGTGCGCCGATGGCCTGACCCTCGCGCAGCTTGAACTGCGCGATGGACTTGCGTGCCTTCGTGACGACCGGCTTCTGGCCGGTGATCTTGGTGAGGTCGTCGACCGCACCATCGATCACCTTGCTGTCGCGAGCCGCCTCGCCGACGCCGGTGTTCACCACGACCTTGACAAGGCCGGGGATCTGGTTGACGTTGACGTAGCCGAACTCCTCCTGCAGCTTCTGCTGGATCTCGGTGCGGTACTTCTGCTTCAGGCGGGGCTGGATCTTGCCAGCCTCCACGGCAGTGGTGGTGCTCATGATCAGAGGTCCTTGCCTGACTTCTTCGCGTAACGCACGCGGACGGTGCGCTTCACGCCATCCTTCGTCTGCTCCTCGACGCGGTGGCCGACACGGGTCGGCTTCTTGCTGGAGGGGTCGACGACGGCGACGTTGGAGATGTGGATCGGGGCTTCGAAGGTCTCGATGCCACCGGTCTTGGTGCCGCGCTGGGTCTGGCCCACGCGGGTGTGCTTGGTGACGTAGTTCACGCCCTGGACGATGACGCGGTTCTGCTCGACGAGGACCTCGAGGACCTTGCCCTGCTTGCCGCGGTCGCCGCCGCGCTCGGGCTTGGCGCCCGCGATGACCTGAACCAGGTCGCCCTTCTTGATCTTCGCCATGACTAGATGACCTCCGGGGCGAGCGAGACGATCTTCATGAACTTCTTGTCACGAAGCTCGCGGCCGACCGGTCCGAAGATTCGGGTGCCGCGGGGCTCCCCGTCGTTCTTCAGGATGACGGCGGCGTTCTCGTCGAACTTGATGTACGAGCCGTCGGGACGACGGGTCTGCTTGACGGTGCGGACGATGACGGCCTTGACGACATCGCCCTTCTTGACGTTTCCACCCGGGATCGCGTCCTTGACGGTTGCGACGATGGTGTCGCCCAGACCGGCGTACCGGCGGTGCGAGCCACCGAGCACGCGGATCGTGAGCAGCTCCTTGGCGCCGGTGTTGTCGGCGACCTTGAGGCGGGACTCCTGCTGAATCACTTGGCCTTCTCCAGAATCTCCACCAGGCGCCAGCGCTTGGTCGCGCTCAGCGGGCGGGTCTCGTTGATGAGGACGAGGTCGCCGATGCCGGCGGCGTTGCCCTCGTCGTGCGCCTTGACCTTCGACGTCCGACGGATGACCTTGCCGTAGAGGGGGTGCTTCACGCGGTCTTCGACCTCGACGACGATGGTCTTGTCCATCTTGTCGCTGACGACGTAGCCGCGGCGGGCCTTGCGGTAGCCACGGGCGTCGGCGTCACGGACGTCGTGCTCGGAGCTCTCGTGGCCCTTCGCCTCGACGGGCGCGGTGACCTCGACCTCGGCCACGGGGGCCTCGGTCTTGGCGGCAGCCTTCTTTTCAGTGGACTCAGCCATCACTCGGCCTCTTCCTTCACGGCCTTGTCAGCGGCATCCGCCTTCTTGGCCTTGGTCTTCTTCGCCTTGGTGGCGGTCTCCAGCGGCGCGGGTGTGGCACGGATGCCGAGCTCGCGCTCACGGATGACGGTGTAGAGCCGCGCGATGTCGCGCTTGACCGCGCGGATGCGGCCGTGGCTCTCGAGCTGGCCGGTGGCCGACTGGAAGCGCAGGTTGAACAGCTCTTCCTTGGCCTTGCGCAGCTCCTCGACGAGGCGCTGGTCCTCGAACGTGTCGAGCTCGCTCGGTGCGAGCGTCTTGGTGCCGATCGCCATTACGCGTCGCCCTCCTCGCGCTTGATGATGCGTGCCTTGAGAGGCAGCTTGTGGATTGCACGGGTCAGGGCCTCACGAGCGAGCTGCTCGTTGACGCCGGCGACCTCGAAGAGGACGCGACCCGGCTTGACGTTTGCGACCCACCACTCCGGAGAACCCTTGCCGGAACCCATGCGGGTCTCGGCCGGCTTCTTCGTGAGCGGACGGTCGGGGTAGATGTTGATCCACACCTTTCCGCCACGCTTGATGTGACGCGTCATCGCGATACGAGCGGACTCGATCTGACGGTTGGTCACGTAAGCGGGCGTCAGGGCCTGGATGCCGAACTCGCCGAAGCTCACCTTGGTGCCGCCGGTCGCCTGACCGGTCCGCCCAGGGTGGTGCTGCTTGCGGAACTTCACTTTGCGGGGAATAAGCATTACGCCGGTGCTCCTTCTGCGACGGGGGCCTCGTTGCGGGGGCCACGACGCGGACGGTCGTTGCGGTCACGGGTCGACTTGGGCGCGTTGGCCTGCTCGCGCGCGAGCTCCTTGTTGGTCAGGTCGCCCTTGTAGATCCAGACCTTCACGCCGATGCGGCCGAAGGTGGTCTTCGCCTCGTAGAAGCCGTAGTCGATGTTCGCGCGCAGGGTGTGCAGGGGCACACGGCCTTCGCGGTAGAACTCCGAGCGGCTCATCTCGGCGCCGCCGAGGCGGCCGGAGACCTGGATGCGGACGCCCTTGGCGCCGGCGCGCTGCGCGCCCTGCAGACCCTTGCGCATCGCGCGGCGGAACGCCACACGTGCGGAGAGCTGCTCGGCGATGCCCTGCGCGACGAGCTGAGCGTCGGCCTCGGGGTTCTTGACCTCGAGGATGTTCAGCTGGATCTGCTTGCCGGTGAGCTTCTCGAGGTCGGTGCGGATGCGCTCGGCCTCGGCGCCGCGGCGGCCGATCACGATGCCCGGACGCGCGGTGTGGATGTCGACGCGGACGCGGTCACGCGTGCGCTCGATCTCGATGTTGCTCACACCGGCACGGTCGAGGCTGGTCTGAAGCAGCTTCCGGATCTTGATGTCCTCGGCCACGTAGTCGGCGTAGCGCTGGCCCGGCTTCGTAGAGTCCGAGAACCACCGAGACACGTGGTCCGTGGTGATGCCGAGGCGGAAGCCGTACGGGTTTACCTTCTGTCCCATTACTTGCTCGCCTTCTTGCTGGTCTTGGCTGCGGGGGCTGCGTCAGCGACCTCCGGCGTCGAGAGCACGACCGTGATGTGGCTCGTGCGCTTCTTGATCTGGAAAGCGCGACCCTGGGCGCGGGGCTGGAAACGCTTGAGCGTCGTGCCCTCGTCCACGTACGCGTTGGCCACGTACAGGTCCTGCTCGTCCAGGTACTCGGCATCCTTGTCAGCCTTGACGCGAGCGTTCGCGATGGCTGCGGCGACGAGCTTGTAGATCGGCTCGCTCGCGCCCTGCGGCGCGAACTTCAGGATGGCCAGGGCCTCCTGAGCCTGCTTGCCCTTGATGAGGGCGACGACACGACGAGCCTTCTGAGGGGTCACGCGGATGTGTCGCACACGTGCGATGGACTCCACCATTTCTCTCTCCTCCTCAGTCGCCTAGCGGCGACGGCCCTTCTTGTCGTCCTTCTCGTGGCCGCGGAAGGTGCGGGTGGGCGCGAATTCGCCCAGCTTGTGTCCGACCATGGTCTCGGTCACGAACACGGGGATGTGCTTGCGACCGTCGTGCACGGCGATCGTGTGACCCAGCATCGCCGGGACGATCATCGAGCGACGCGACCACGTCTTGATGACGTTCTTCGTGCCTGCCCCGTTCTGGACGACGACCTTGCGAAGCAGGTGCTCGTCGACGAAGGGGCCCTTCTTGAGACTCCGTGGCATCTTCCTCTACTCCTACTTGCGCTTCTTGCCGGCGTTGCGACGGCGGACGATGTACTTGTCGCTCTCCTTGTTGGCGTGACGCGTACGGCCTTCCTTCTGGCCCCACGGCGTCACCGGGTGACGTCCACCGGACGTCTTGCCCTCGCCACCACCGTTCGGGTGGTCGACCGGGTTCATCGCGACACCGCGGACGGTCGGGCGGATGCCCTTCCAGCGGTTGCGGCCGGCCTTGCCCCAGTTGATGTTCGACTGCTCGGCGTTGCCGACCTCGCCGACGGTCGCGCGGCAGCGCGCGTCGACGTTGCGGATCTCGCCCGAAGGCAGACGCAGCTGGGCGTAGGGCCCGTCCTTCGCGACGAGACGCACCGAGGCGCCCGCGGAACGGGCCAGCTTCGCGCCGCCGCCGGGACGGAGTTCGATCGCGTGGATCACGGTACCGGTCGGGATGTTGCGGAGGGGCAGATTGTTGCCCGGCTTGATGTCTGCGCCGGCACCCGACTCGACGACGTCGCCCTGCGAGAGCTTGTTCGGCGCCAGGATGTAGCGCTTCTCGCCATCCGCGTAGTGCAGCAGCGCGATGCGCGCCGTGCGGTTCGGGTCGTACTCGATGTGAGCGACCTTGGCGTCGATGCCGTCCTTGTCGTTGCGACGGAAGTCGATGACGCGGTACTGGCGCTTGTGGCCACCGCCGATGTGGCGGGTGGTGATGCGGCCCTGGTTGTTGCGACCACCGGTCTTGGCCAGCGGGCGGAGGAGCGACTTCTCAGGCGTCGATCGGGTGATCTCGGCGAAGTCGGCCACCGACGAGCCGCGGCGACCCGGGGTCGTGGGCTTGTACTTGCGAATAGCCATAGTTCTCTAGTCCTCTGTCCCGACCGTCAGCCGACTGCCGTGAAGATGTCGATGGTGCCCGACTTCAGCGTCACGATGGCGCGCTTGGTGTCCTTGCGCTTGCCGGTGCCGAAGCGGGTGCGGCGGGCCTTGCCGACGCGGTTGATCGTGTTGACCGCAGCGACCTTGACGCCGAAGATCTTCTCGATCGCGAGCTTGATCTCGGTCTTGGTCGAGCGGGGGTCCACGAGGAACGTGTACTTGCCCTCGTCGATGAGCCCGTAGCTCTTCTCGGAGACGACCGGCTTCAGGATGATGTCGCGCGGGTCCTTGTGGATGCCGGTCATGCCGAAACCTCCTCGGTGGCGCCGGCCTTGGACGAGACGAACGCGTCGTAGGCGGCCTTGGTGAAGACGATGTCGTCCGAGACGAGCACGTCGTAGGCGTTGAGCTGGTCGAAGGTCAGCACGTGGACGTACGCGAGGTTGCGGACGCTCTTGATGGTGACCTCGTCGGCGCGCTCGATGACGACGAGCACGTTCTTGGTCGCACCGACCTCGGCGAGGAACGCCGCGGCCGACTTCGTCGAAGGCGCGCCCTCGATGCCGAACGTCTCGACGACGTGCAGCCGCTCGCCCCGGGCGCGGTCGCTCAGCGCGCCCAGCAGGGCGGCGGCGATCATCTTCTTGGGGGTGCGCTGCGCGTAGTCGCGCGGCTTCGGACCGTGGACGATGCCACCGCCGGTCATGTGCGGCGCACGGATCGAGCCCTGACGGGCGTTGCCCGTGCCCTTCTGCTTGAAGGGCTTGCGGCCGGCGCCCGAGACCTCACCGCGACGCTTGGTCGAGTGGGTGCCCTGGCGAGCCGCCGCACGCTGTGCGACGACGACCTGGTGGATCAGCGGGATGTTCGTCTTGACGTCGAAGAGCGCGGCGGGCAGCTCGACAGAGCCTGCCTTCTTGCCGTCAGCGCCACGGACGTCGAGCGCGAGAGTCGAGTCAGCCATAAGCTCAGGCCCCCTTCACTGCGTTGCGGACGTAGACGATGCGGCCGCGCGCGCCGGGGACGGCGCCCTTGACGAGCAGCAGACCCTTCTCGGCGTCGACGGCGTGCACCGTGAGGTTGAGGACGGTCACGCGCTCGCCACCCATACGGCCGGCCATGCGCATGCCCTTGAAGACGCGACTCGGAGTCGACGACGCGCCGATCGAGCCGGGCTTGCGGTGGTTGCGGTGCGAACCGTGCGAAGCCGAGACGCCCTTGAAGTTGTGGCGCTTCATGACGCCCGCGAAGCCCTTGCCCTTGCTGGTGCCGACGACGTCGACCAGCTGGCCGGCCTCGAACGTGGCATCCACGGTGAGCTCCTGACCGAGTGAGTAGTCAGCCGCATCCGCGGTGCGCACCTCGGTGAGGTGGCGGCGGGGGGTCACGCCGGCGGCCTCGAAGTGGGCCGTGAGCGGCTGGTTCACCTTGCGGGGGTCGATCTGTCCGTAGGCGATCTGCACGGCGTTGTAGCCGTCCTTCTCGGGGGTGCGAACCTGGGTAACCACGTTCGGAGCCACCTCGATGACGGTGACGGGGATGAGCTTGCCCTGCTCGTTCCACACCTGGGTCATGCCGAGCTTCGTGCCCAGCAGGCCCTTCGAAATCTTGGAGTTGATGTCAGCCATGTCGAACCTCAGAGCTTGATCTCGATGTTGACATCGGCCGGGAGGTCGAGACGCATCAGCGAGTCGACAGCCTTGGGCGTCGGGTCGATGATGTCGATCAGACGCTTGTGGGTGCGCATCTCGAAGTGCTCGCGGCTGTCCTTGTACTTGTGGGGCGACCGGATGACGCACACGACGTTCTTCTCGGTCGGAAGGGGCACGGGGCCCACGACGGTCGCGCCTGCACGGGTCACGGTGTCGACGATCTTGCGCGCCGACGAGTCGAGTCCGGCGTGGTCGTACGACTTCAGGCGAATGCGGATCTTCTGTCCCGCCATTGTCTGCTCACTCTCTTTCCGCGTCTTACCTGCCCGGGCTCCCCGGGGGCATTGGACGCACAGTGGCGCTCACGCGCCATGGCACTTCCACCAGCTTGCGCTGGTGCTGCTGCACCCATGTTCTGCTGTCAATCCGGATGCCGCGGCATCCGGTCCGTCGCCGGTCGCACGCGCACGTGCGCCCCCGTGAAGGAGGTGGTCTCGGATGTATTGTTCTGCTGCCCGCGGCCTAGGACCCGGCGCTTGCGCACCTGCCTATGCACTGCCCTGGCAGTGATCCGGCGCACGCCAAAAGGGGCACCGGAATGTGGAACCTCACTAGTCTACGTGCAGCCCGGGCGTGTCGCAAACTCGGGCGTGTCGCGGCGCTGCGTGCGCGGCAGATTCCCAGGTGCGATCCCAGAACCGAGTGCGCGCCGGTGCAACGGGAAGGGGCCGGCCGTCAGACGGCCGGCCCCTTCTCACCGTTACAGCGTCGGCTTGGCTTCACTCCGACGGCGGCGGCCCACGATCAGCAGTCCGGCGCCGACGAGCAGTGCCAGGATCGCCAAGGTCACCAGCGGCAGGACGGAACTCGCACCGGTCGCAGGCAGCGTCGACAGCGCCACGGTCGCGTCGTCCGCGTCACGCCCGGTGTCGGTGGGATGGCCGAACGTGTAGTAGTCGACAACGCCGACGTTCGTGATCACGCTGGCCTTCGACGCCGGATTGACGGTCGCCGCGAGGGTTATCGTCGGCGCCGCGGACGCCCCGCTGTTCGCGCCGACGGGCTGCAGCGGACCGAACAGGTCGCACGTCAGCGTTCCGCCGTAGCCCGACGCGTTCTGCCCGGTCACCGCGCACGTGGTCCAGTTCGGGAACACGGTCGCATCGCCCTTGCCGGGCCACGTGACGTCGGTGATCTTGATATCCGACGGGATCGCATCCGTCACGACCACGCCGTCGGCGGCCGAGTCGTCACTCACGTTGTGGGTGGCGAGCGTGTACGTGAAGGACTTGCCGGGATCCGTCTTCGTGACACTCGCGTCCTTCTCGATCTGCACGTTGGAGTGCCGAGCGACGACGCACGCCTCGGATGCCGGCGGGTAGCTGACCTCGAAGGTCATCGAGGGGTTGACCGACAGCGTCGCCGTGGTGTCGAACCGCCACGCGTAGTCGAGCTCGGACGGATCGAGGATCAATCCGTTGAACACGAAGGCGAGCGGGGGGGACAGGGCGACGTCAGGCGGATACTCGATGCCGTCGGCGGGGTTGATGTACCCGCCGCCCGGACCGTAGTCGGATGCCTGCAGCGGGCGCCAGCCCGGATAGTCGGTGCTGATCCCGGATGGCGTGAACTGCGTTCCCACCCACGGGAACTCGTCAGCCACCGTCGTCGTCCCGCCGGGGTACGTCACCGTGACGCTCGTCGGGTCGGCCGCCGGGTCGAAGGGATCCGGCTGCCAGGCGAAGTTCACCGGCAGGCTCGCCAGGTTGTCGGTCTTGCCGAGGACGAACCCGATCAGCGGCGCATCGGCCACGCAGCGCGTGTACATGACCGCGGTGATGTCCTTGGTCTGCACCGTGACGCTGTCGCAGTTGTTCGAACCGTCGGCGTCGATGGCCGCCTCGACACATGCCGTGTTGACGTGGTCGGATTGGGGCAACGGCGGTGGGGTCGGCACCGGGTCATCCGCATTCAGATTCTGCACCGGCGGCGGCGCGACCCCACTCGGGTTCACCGTCACGGTGAGCCTGATCTCGGCGCTCGCCCCGAATGCCAGGCTGGCGGCGCTGAGATTCACCGTGTTCCCGGTCCCGACGAGCGCGGGCGAGTTGTCGTTCGACCAGCCCGGCGCTGCGCTCAGATCGATCGCGGTGACCGTGAAGCGGCTCGGGATCGGGTCGCTCACGTGGAGGTCCGTCGCGTCGCCGGTGCCGAGGTTGGTCACGGTGAGCACGTAGTCGAACGTGTCGCCGGACTCGAACGGGCCAGGGGCGCTCGTCGTCTTCTGGATCCCGACGTCCTCGAACTGGACGACCTCGCAGGCGTCGTCATGCGCGTTGAAGCCACCAGAGGTGACGGTCCCGGTGTTCACGACCACCCAGCCGGGGGTCTCGACCTGGTCGCACACCTGAGCGGGGTCGTCGGCGGTCGGCGCCCGAGTCACGTTCACCTCGGCCGTCACCGTGTACACGTGCTGCGTCACTCCGTTCGCTGCCGGATCGAACGACGCGTTGACGATCGTCCACGTGCCCGTGCCATTGAAGGTCGGGTTGTCGGGCGCCGGCGTGTCGCCGTTCGCGGCCGCTGCCGTCCAGTCGCCGATGAGCTCCACCCCTGCGGGCAGCGCCGGCGTGTCGGTCAGGACGTAGCCGAGAACCGGCTGCGGGTCGACCGTGGTGGCCGGATACGTCACCGTGATGTCGTAGCTGACCGTCCAGTGTCCCGTTGCGGGATCCTCGGTGGGCGTGCCCACCGTCGGCGACTTGTCGATCTCCGGGAAGATCGGCTCGGCACACGCGTCCGCCGGGGTGTCCTGGCCACCGGAGCTGAGCAGCGCCGTGTTCAGGAACCCGCCCGCGGTCGGAGTCTCACCGGGAACGCACGCTGTGGTGCCGCCCGTGACCGCCGCAGCGGTGACCTCCGCCACCGCCGTGACGGTGTACGTGTGGGTCGCGCCGGCCGCGATGGCCTTGCCTGTGGCGAGCGTTCCGGTGTTGCCGACGAACGTGCCCGACGACTCGCCCGACCACATGGCGCTGATGACGTTGATGTCACCGCCGAAGTCGAGCGTGTCGACGAGGTCGTACTTCGCCGACAGTCCGTCGGGGTTCGCCGGACCCTGCGGAGCCAGGGTCACCACGAGGTCGTAGGTGGTGGTCCACCACCCCGTGGCAGGATCCTGGTTCGTCGAGGTCACCGTCTTCGTGATCGTCGGGTACACCCGGTTGGCGACGGGGATGCAGTCCGAGCCGTCGATCGGGATGTCGCCGACAGTCAGCGTCGCGGTGTTGAAGAAGCCGCTGCCCGGCGTGCCGGTGCACTCCGCCTGGTTCGGGCTGAAGGCATTCGTCACCACCACGGTCCACGACACGCGGTACACGTGCGTCGCGCCGGCCGGCAGTGGCACGTCGGTCGCGAAGTCGGCGCCCGATGTGATCGGCACCACCGGCTGGCCGGCGATGTCGGTGCGCTGGGCAGTGCCCGCGCCGAGCGTGATGCCCGCCGCGAACGCCGGTGTGTCGGACAGCGAGTAGAACGTGTCGAGGCCGCCCGACGTGACGGTCACGTCATACGACACCACCCACGTGTCGGGGTCGGAGGCGTCCTGCACTGCCGAGACGCCCGCCTTCGCGATCGTCGGGAGCGCGGGCTCCGAGCAGTCGTTCGCGGGGATCGTGGTGCCGTTGACCGTCACCGTGGCGATGTTCAGGAAGCCGCCCGGGTTCGGGGTCGCGCCCGTCTGACAGGTGAGAGTGCCGCCGTCCCAGCCGGCCGCGTTGATCGTCGCGAGGACGGTCACCGTGTAGGTGTCCGTCGCCGAAGGCGCGAGAACCCGGTTCGTGGCGATGCCGAACTGGCCGGCGGAGCTGCCCGTCCCGGTCGTCGGTCCGGTCCACGACACGTCGACGATGGCGATGTCACCGCCGAACCGCAGCGTGTCGCTGAGGCTGTACACAGCTGCGAGGTCGGCTGACGTGTTGGTCACCGTGATGTCGTAGGTGACCCGCCACGTGCCGTCCACCAACTGGGAGGTGCTCGTCACGTGCTTCTGGATCGTCACATCGGGCGGTGTGATGTCGGCGCACGCAGACGAGTCATCGTTCGCCAGCCCGTTCGTCACTGTCGCGGTGTTCCACACGCCGCCGCCCTCATTGACCACCGATCCACAGGTGAGCGCGCTCACCGGCACAGTAGCCGCGACCATCACGGCACGCGACACGGTGTACGTGTGCGAGGCGCCTGCCGGCAGGGTTCCGGTGGCGAGTTCGCCGCTGCCGGCCCAGGCCGCGTTGCGTACGAACGTTCCTCCGCCCACTGCGACGGGGTCGGAAGCCGCCCACGCACCACCGGTGACTCCGGCGGGAAGCGCTGCTGCCGTGTCATCGAGGGTGTAGGCGAGCGGGATCGTCGACGGGTTCGACACCTCTACCGTGTAGCTGAGGGTCCAGGCACCGGTGGTGGTGTTCTGCGTCGACGGCAGCGCCGTCTTCTGGATCACGGGCTTGGCCGGGATGGCGCATCCGGTGTCGCTGTTCGTGCCCCCCGGGAAGGTGACCGTCGCGGTGTTGAAGAACCCGCCGCCGCTCGCAGGGGTGCACACCAGCGCGGTGGGGTCGACCGGTGTCTTGTTCGTCGATGCGGTCACGACGTACGTGTAGGTGGCGGTTCCGCCCCCTGCGATCGGAACATCGGTGACGTCGGGGCTGCCCTGCCACCCCTGAGTCAGAATCGTGAAGCTCGAGTCGAACGTCGGGACGTCGGTGAGCGAGAACGTCGTCGGCAGGGTGGCGCTGGTGTTGGTGACGGTGACGTCGTACGAGATGCTCCAGTCGCCGTTCGCCAGCTGCTGGACCACGCCGTCGCTCTTGACGATCGTGACCGGCACGAGGATGTCGTCGTTGTTCAGCGTGCACCTGACGTTCTCGCCCGGTGCGAGGGTGAGTGTCGGTGCAGCCTGCGTCGCGCCCGCGTGGCCCGTGCAGGACAGGTTGGTCCAGTTGTACGCCGCCGGACCGGACTCGCCGATCGTGTAGACGACACCCGCCTGCACCGGCTGCGCCGTGACCGCGGGGCTGCCGGTGGCGCCGGTCAGGTTCGGTCCGCCCGGCGTCGTCGCGGTCAGCGTCCAGGCAGTGGGCACAGCTGTGCCGCCGTTGTCGTTCGTCACGGTCTTGACGAGCGTCAGCATCGGCGCGACGTCGTCGTTCACGAATCGGTAGACCGGGTTGTCGAGGCCCGCCACCGTGATCTGCCAGTTGCCCGACCCGTCCTTCTGGGGATAGCCCAGCGGATCGGAGTTGGCGACGACATCCACCCAGGTGCCGCCGACGAACTGCTGCAGCTTCACGAACTGGTAGCCCGGCACCGTCGACTCGGTGAGGGTGTAGACGTGATCGGGACGCACCTCGAACGTGCTCGCCGGGACGATTCCTTCGGATCCGGCAACGGTGGTCGGAGTCAGACCGGTCAGCGTCGCGGGCGTCGCGGTGAGGCTCCACGCGCTCGCCGTCTGGGTTCCGCCGTTGTCGTTGACGACGTTCTTCAGCAGCGTCAGGGACGCGGTCTGGTTCACGAACGTGCACGCCACGCGATATCCGAGCGGCACATTGACACCGCCGTTGATGCCGTCGGAGAAGCCGCTGCCGGGCCACGGAGCCCCGGTCGCATCGACGCGGATACATGTGGCCGACCCGGTCGACAGCGGGTTCGACTGCAGGTTCGTGCGGTTGTCGGTCTGCACATACCGCGGATCGCCGCCGGTTTCGAACAGCTGGTAGCGAGCGTCGGGAGTGACATCCTGCGATGTCGCCGCGGGGCTCCCTGAGGCTCCCGAGAATCCGGGGAGCCCAGTGTTGATCGGCGGGATGGCCAGGAAGGAAGCGTTCAGCGTCCAGCTAGTCGCTGCAGCGGAGCCGTTCTGGACCTGCTTGAGCAGCGTGAGTGTGCTCCGGCAATCGACCGTGTTGGTGATCGTGGCGGTGTTGTGCTCCTGAGAAAGCGTTACAGGGAAGCCAGCGCCGACCGGGTTGCTCGTCGCGGTGCCGTTGATATTGGTCACGGTTGACGAAGTCGAGCACATCGCTGGGTCCGGTGTCGTCACCGACTCGGAGAGAGTCGTCTGGTCGCTCACGCTGTATCCGGTCCGGGTCACATCCCAGCCCTGGTCGGTGGCGCCGGCTGCGCCGGGCCCCGTGAGCTGGAGCTGAGCAGAGAAGTTGCTCGGCTGTGCGCCGTTCGCGTACGTCACGCCGTTGATGACCCAGGTCTTGCTGACGGTGATATCGGCAGGGGGGTTGGGCGCGCGGTTGTACACGGTGCAGCTGATCGCCTGGCTGCTGTCCACCTCGACCGTGAACCCGTCGGCAACGTTCACCACCGGTACTGCGGTTGCCGGGGTCGTGCTCAGGTTCATGCAGACGGCGTTCTGCCCTGTCACCGGTTGCAGCGTGAAGCCGGACTGCTGCGCCTCCGTGACCGTCATCGCGCCGGTCGTGGTGCCGCCCGGGAAGGTGAGCGGGTAGTTCACCGTGCCCGTGCCATCCGCCGTCGTCGTCTGAACTGCGGAAGGCGTCGTGATGGTCGAGGGGTTGATGGCGCTCGTGAACTGCCAGCCGGCGCCTGCGGGAACGGCGCCTGTGATGCTGCCGACAGGTGCCGAGCTCGGGACGATCTGCTTGGTGACCGTCAGCGTGCCCTGGCAGTTGCCGAGGGCGAGGTTGCGCAGCGCCGTGCCGACAGCCGCGTAGTTGGTCGTCTGGTAGTAGTCTGCGACGTCCCCGTTGCTGCCGTTGTAGGCAATCGGGCCGGAGATGGCGCGGATGTTGAGCGCGTTGGTCGCGCCCGTCGCGCCGCCGCCGACTCCGAACGTGATGACACGCGTCGGTGCCGGGGCTCCCACCGGACCCTCTTTCAGCGCGTTCGCGGAGAAGATGCCGTTCTCGGTCTCGCGGAACCGGTTGAGGCTGCCATTGCCCTGGGACGGCTGGTTGTAGGAGGTCGGGTTGCCGTCTGTGATGACCACGGCGATGTCGAAGTTGTTGGCGACGCTGTTGGCAGCCGCGGCAACGCCGAGCCCGCGGTCCCAGTTCGTGGTCCCGGTGGCGGTCCACGTGGCGTACCGGTTCTTGAAGGCGGTCCCCTGGGCGGGGGTCGTCACCGGCGTGAGGTTCGGGAAGTTGGCCGTGGCGCCGTCGGCGGGGCTGATGGTAGAGAACGAGAAGAGGGACATCCGCGACGGCGTGCCCTGTAGCGAGTCGACGAACGTGTTCGCGGCCGTCTTGAGGGCCGGGAGGGACGGCGCGACCGAGCCGGACAGGTCCAGGATCAGCGCGACGTCGAGACCGCAGGATGCCGGCAGAACAGGATTGTTGCGGGACTGCTGCCAGATTCCACCGGAAGCGGTCGCGACCGCACCCGACGAGAGCATGAAGTCGTTGGCGTTCTGCGACGAGTACGTGGTGTTCGCGCGAAGCTGGTCGCCGGTGCGGAACGTGTACTGCGATGCCGTGCTGGACGAGCCGGAGGAGTCACCGGTGCGCAGCGTGGGGTTGGAGTAGTAGCCGGCGGGAAGCGTCGACCCCACGACCCAGAAGCGCGCGTCGCGGTTGACGCCGGCGGGCGGGCCGGCCTGCGTCTCCGGAACGGTGAACGAGCAGTCCCCCTGCGCGTCCGAGGTGCACAATGCCCAGCCGGCGCCGAGGCCCGCGATGCCGTCCGGGCGAGTGCCGCTCGGGCCGGAGGTGCCGGTGTTCAGCAGCAGCACGCGTCCGGCGAGGGGGGTGACTCCGGTGATTCCCGTGCGGTCCGATCCGACCTTGACCGTGATCACGGCCGTGGTCGCCCCGGGAGCCGGCACCGTCGCGATCACCACGTCGCCGAGCGCGTCGGCGGTGGACTTCACAGTGGTCTTGCCCGACGAGTCGGCGGGATCGGTCGGCGTCGGGGTCGGAGTGGGCGTGGCATCGGCCGGGGGCGTCGTGCCGTCGGTCGTAGGCGTCGGAGTCGGCGTCGGCGTCGCCGTGTCGCCGGCTGGGGGAGTCGTGGCATCGGCCGGGGGCGTCGGGGTCGGAGTGGGCGTCGCCGTGTCATCCGCGGGAGGCGTCGTGGCATCCGCCGGAGGCGTCGGAGCCGCGGTATCGGTCGGAGTGGGGGTCGGCGTGGTGTCCGCCAGCGCCGGGCTGCCGACTCCGGTGAAGATGAGCGCCGCCGAGATCAGCGTGGCTACGCCGCCTGCGTACCAGCGGTGCCGGAGCACCAGCAGGCGTTCCCGCTCCCGCCCCAGCTCGGGTGAATCCGACCGTGTGAAACGCGCGTTGTTGAACATGACCCCGCCCTAGTGCCTCGTCCGACCGGACGCTCTGCACGCAGAACATCCGGGAACAGTGTCCTGGCCGACAACATCGTCTCCCCCGAGACGGTCGGGCACGTGCCCCACTCGCAAGCTAGTGGCGGCCCATGTGCCCGTCAAGCCCATTCAATGCAACGTTTGCGCATCGTCGGGCTCGTCGGGTCGGCCGCAATGAGCCCGTTCAGCGCGTGATTCCGGTCGTTCAGCGGGATGTACGGGCGCGACCCCGGGGTTTCCCCCGGGGTCGCCCCGACTTCTCGGGCTATTCGTTCCCTATCGCCTTGTCGGCCGCGTCACGCGCGCCGTCCACCTGCGGGTCCATGCCGTCGGGCGCGACCTTCTTGACGAAACCGGACGCGGCGTCCAGCGCGCCATCGCTCACGCCCTCGGCCTGTTCGCTCTTCAGCGCCTCGCCGATCTGATCCTTGTTCTGATCCAGGAATCCCTTGCCCTGGTTCACGAGATCTTCGATGCCCATCTCCACTCCTTCATCGCCCCGAAAAGGACGTCCGCAGTCATTCTGCTGTCGCGGGCCGGGGTGTGAACACCCCGGGACACGACGAAGGGGCCGGACCCGAAGGTCCGACCCCTTGTCGGTTGCAGAGTGTCTGCGCGCCTCTACTTGATGATCTTCGTGACCGTGCCGGCGCCGACGGTGCGGCCGCCCTCACGGATCGCGAAGCCGAGACCCTCTTCCATGGCGATCGGCTGGATCAGCTCGACCGTCATGTCGGTGGTGTCGCCGGGCATGACCATCTCGGTGCCCTCGGGCAGCGTGATGACGCCGGTGACGTCGGTGGTGCGGAAGTAGAACTGCGGGCGGTAGTTCGTGAAGAACGGGTTGTGACGGCCGCCCTCCTCCTTGGACAGGATGTACGCCGTGCCCTCGAAGTTGGTGTGCGGGGTGACCGAACCGGGCTTCACGACGACCTGGCCGCGCTCGACGTCGTCACGCTTGGTGCCGCGCAGGAGCAGACCGCAGTTCTCGCCGGCCCATGCCTCGTCGAGCTGCTTGTGGAACATCTCGATCCCGGTGACGATCGTCTTCTGCGTCGGGCGCAGACCCACGATCTCGACCTCGGAGTTGAGCGCGAGGGTGCCGCGCTCGGCGCGACCCGTCACGACCGTGCCACGGCCCGTGATGGTGAAGACGTCCTCGATCGGCATGAGGAACGGCTTGTCCTTGTCGCGGATCGGGTCCGGGATCGACTCGTCGACGGCGTCCATGAGCTCGACGATCTTCTCGGTCCACTCGGCGTCGCCCTCGAGCGCCTTGAGGCCCGAGACACGCACGACCGGGGCATTGTCACCGTCGAAGTCCTGGCTGGAGAGCAGCTCGCGGACCTCGAGCTCGACGAGCTCCAGGATCTCCTCGTCGTCGACCATGTCGCTCTTGTTGAGCGCCACGAGCAGGTACGGCACGCCGACCTGCTTCGCGAGCAGCACGTGCTCACGCGTCTGGGCCATCGGGCCGTCGGTGGCGGCGACCACGAGGATCGCGCCATCCATCTGAGCGGCGCCGGTGATCATGTTCTTGATGTAGTCGGCGTGACCCGGGGCGTCGACGTGAGCGTAGTGACGCTTGGGCGTCTCGTACTCGACGTGCGAGATGTTGATCGTGATGCCGCGCTGGCGCTCCTCGGGAGCGGAGTCGATCGACGCGAAGTCGCGCTGCACGTTGGTCTTCGACGGGTACTTGTCGGCGAGCACCTTCGAGATCGCGGCGGTGAGCGTGGTCTTGCCGTGGTCGACGTGACCGATCGTTCCGATGTTCACGTGCGGCTTGGTCCGCTCGAACTTGGCCTTAGCCACTGGGTCCTCCTCAGGACGGTCGTGTAGATCTTCCGGGCACTGGTTTGCGACCGGTTCTCTACGGGGATTGGTTTCCACCTTAGTAGAGGTGTCTGTGTGAAGTTGTGGGACGGATGCCGGGGCATTGGCCCCCGGCATCCGGGGCGATCACTCGCCCTTGTTCTTCTGGACGATCTCGTCGGCCACGTTGCGAGGAACCTCGGCGTAGCTGTCGAATTCCATCGAGTAGACCGCGCGGCCCGAGGTCTTCGAGCGCAGGTCGCCGATGTAGCCGAACATCTCGGACAGCGGCACGAGGGCCCGGACGACCTTGACGCCGGCGGCATCCTCCATCGACTGGATCTGGCCGCGACGCGAGTTCAGGTCGCCGATGACGTCGCCCATGTACTCCTCGGGAGTACGCACCTCGACGCCCATGATGGGCTCGAGGATCACGGGGTTCGCCTTGCGGACGGCCTCCTTGAAGCCCATCGAGCCCGCGATCTTGAACGCCATCTCGGACGAGTCGACGTCGTGCGCCGCACCGTCGAGCAGGATCGCCTTGACGCCGACCATCGGGTAGCCGGCGAGCACGCCGACGTTCATCGCGTCCTGGAAGCCGACGTTGACCGAAGGGATGTACTCGCGCGGGATGCGGCCACCGCTGACCTTGTTCTCGAATTCGTACGTCGTGTCGGGCGTCACCTCGAGCGGCTCGATCGCGAACTGGATCTTCGCGAACTGGCCCGACCCACCGGTCTGCTTCTTGTGCGTGTAGTCGTGGCGCTCGACGGCCTTGCGGATCGTCTCGCGGTACGCGACCTGGGGCTTGCCGACGTTCGCCTCGACGCGGAACTCGCGCTTCATGCGGTCCACGAGGATGTCGAGGTGCAGCTCGCCCATGCCCTTGATGACGGTCTGGCCGGTCTCGGAGTTCTGCTCGACGCGGAACGTCGGGTCCTCCTCGGCGAGCTTCTGGATCGCGAGACCCAGCTTCTCCTGGTCGGCCTTGGTCTTGGGCTCGATCGCGACCTCGATGACCGGCTCGGGGAACGTCATCGACTCGAGCACGACCTGGTGGTTCGCGTCCGAGAGGGTGTCGCCCGTCGTGGTGTCCTTGAGGCCGATGACCGCGTAGATGTGGCCGGCGGTGACCGAGTCGACCGGGTTCTCCTTGTTGGCGTACATCTGGAAGATCTTCCCGATGCGCTCCTTCTTGGACTTGGTCGAGTTCACGACCTGCCCACCCGAGTCCAGGTGGCCGGAGTACACGCGGATGTAGGTGAGGCGGCCGAAGAAGGGGTGCGTTACGATCTTGAACGCGAGCGCCGTGAAGGGCTCCTCGCGGTCGGCGTGGCGCGGGATGACGATCTCTTCGTTCTTCGGGTCGTGCGCCTCGATGGCGGGCACGTCGAGGGGCGATGGCAGGAAGTCGATGACGGCGTCGAGCATCGGCTGCACGCCGCGGTTCTTGAACGCCGAGCCGCACAGGACGGGGTAGACCTCGCTGTTGATCGTGAGCTTGCGGATCGCGCCCTTGATCTCGGCGACCGTCAGGCCCTCGCCGCCGAAGTGCTTCTCGAGCAGGTGCTCGTCGGTCTCGGCGACGGCCTCGAGCAGCATCTCGCGGTACTCGGCGGCCTTCTCGGCCATGTCGGCCGGGATCTCCTGGATCTCGTACTTGGCGCCCATGGTCACGTCGCCCTTGGCGTCGCCGGGCCAGACCAGTGCGCGCATCTCGATGAGGTCGACCACGCCGACGAAGTCGTTCTCGATGCCGATCGGCAGCTGCAGGACGAGCGGCTTGGCCTTCAGTCGGTTGACGATGGTGTCGACCGTGAAGTAGAAGTCGGCGCCCAGCTTGTCCATCTTGTTGACGAAGCAGATGCGCGGGACGTCGTACTTGTCGGCCTGGCGCCACACCGTCTCGGACTGGGGCTCGACGCCCTCCTTGCCGTCGAACACGGCGACCGCGCCGTCGAGGACGCGCAGCGAGCGCTCGACCTCGACCGTGAAGTCCACGTGGCCGGGGGTGTCGATGATGTTGATCTGATTCTTGTTCCAGAAGCAGGTGACGGCGGCCGACGTGATCGTGATGCCGCGCTCCTGCTCCTGCTCCATCCAGTCGGTGGTGGCGGCGCCGTCGTGCGTCTCACCGATCTTGTGGTTGGTGCCCGTGTAGAACAGGATGCGCTCGGTCGTCGTCGTCTTGCCGGCATCGATGTGCGCCATGATGCCGATGTTTCGGACCTTGTTGAGGTCGGTGAGCACTTCTTGTGCCACGGGGTGTCCTTACTTGTGGTTTTGGAGCGGTTTCAGGCGTTCCGTCTCGCTTCGCTCTGCGTTTCGACTCGCTTCGCTCGCTCAACGACCGTTTGGAATGCGGTCGTTGAGCGAGCGGCATCGCCGCGAGACGGAACGGCTTACCAGCGGTAGTGCGCGAAGGCGCGGTTCGACTCGGCCATCTTGTGGGTGTCCTCGCGGCGCTTGACCGCGGCACCCAGGCCGTTCGAGGCATCCAGGATCTCGTTCTGCAGACGCTCGGTCATCGTCTTCTCGCGACGGCCCTTCGCATAGCTCACGAGCCAGCGGAGTGCCAGCGTGTTGGCGCGGTGAGGCTTGACCTCGACCGGCACCTGGTAGGTCGAGCCGCCGACGCGACGGCTCTTGACCTCGAGGGTGGGGCGCACGTTGTCGAGCGCCTTCTTGAGGGTGACGACGGCGTCCTGGCCGTTCTTCGACTCGACACCCTTGAGGGCGGTGTACACGATCGACTCGGCGAGCGACTTCTTGCCGTCGACGAGGATCTTGTTCACGAGCTGGCTGACGATCGGTGCGCCGTAGACCGGGTCGTTGACGACGGGGCGCTTCGGGGCGGGTCCCTTACGAGGCATGTTCCTTAACCCTTCTTCGCGCCGTAGCGGCTGCGAGCCTGCTTACGGTTCTTGACGGCCTGCGTGTCGAGCGCGCCGCGGACGATCTTGTAGCGGACACCGGGAAGGTCCTTCACACGGCCGCCGCGCACCAGCACGAGCGAGTGCTCCTGCAGGTTGTGGCCCTCGCCGGGGATGTACGCGGTGACCTCGGTGCCGTTGCGGAGCTTGACACGGGCGACCTTGCGCATCGCCGAGTTCGGCTTCTTCGGTGTGGTCGTGTACACACGGGTGCAGACACCCGCCTGCTGCGGGTTCGCCTTGAGCGCCGGTGCCTTGGTCTTCGAGACCTTGGGCGAGCGACCCTTGCGAACCAACTGCTGAATGGTTGGCACGTTCTCTCCTATGTTGTGCTGCGCGGTTCTGTGGGGTTCCGCACAGGTGCTGCACGGTGACAGCGGTCGTGTCTCCCCCGCGGCATCCGGATCTTGCGATTCGTGACGCTGCGGGCTCACATTCATCCACCGGCGAGACATGATGGTGTCGCGCCGTTGTGTGGTGGATATGCCGTGGGGGTGATCTGTTCGCAGATCGTTCCCTGAGATGTGGTGCTCGCCACCCTGCCGATTGCCGAGGCACGTCAGAGGGCGCGCGCGAGCGCACACGCGGTCAATGATACGCGACGGGTGGAGGGGTGGTCAAACGAGCCCGAGTCGCCTCAGCCGATTGCCAGCAGCACGATCAGCGCCGCTCCGGCGACGACGATGACGATGGATGCCGCGACCAGCACGAGCAGGGCGAGACGGCGGCTGCGCCGCCTCCGGGCCGCGTCCTCGGCGGCCGTGTCGACCACGGCTTGGGGAGTGCGGGCGACGGGGGTCGTGCGCGGCACGACGACGGGTGCGGGAGGCCTCACCGCCGAGACCGCGCGCGTGGGCGCGGCAGCGGCCCGCGCAGCCGCTGCCGATTGCGGAGCGGCTGCGGTCGGTCGGGGGGCCTCGGCCCGCCCCTGGCGGCGACGCGACTCGCGTCGCGCGATGACGGTCGAGCCGTCGTCGGTGAGATCCGCGGCGAAGCCCTCGGCATGATCGCGGTCGTCGGGCGCAGACCGTCGGGGGGTCGTGGACTCGTCGACGCCGTCGGTGCGGGTGATCCGCTCAGTGGCGTCGGATGCGTCCGTCACCCATCGCTCCGCTGCAGCCGGACCTCGGCATCCCCGAGCAGGAAGCTGTCGCCCGCCTCGACCGCGACGCCGGGAGTGGCCTCGACCTCGGTGCCCATGAGAGTCGCGAACAGCACTCCGTTGGTCGAGTCGAGGTCGGTGATGTACCACGCGTCGTCACGGAGCTCGAGACGTGCGTGCGTCTTCGAGACGGTGCCGTCCTGGATCGCGATGAGCTGCGCGCCCGGGAACTCGGGATCCGCGACGGGGCGGCGTCCGAGGATCACCACCTCGGTGCTCAGCGGGATCGCCTCGCCGGAAGGAGGCACGAGCGACCAGGCGGTGCGGCGCCGGCTGGTGATCACCGTCTGCTCGATCGCCTCCTCGGGGATCTCGGGCCGCGAGTGCAGCGCCGAGACCGAGCCGCGCGCCGAACGCGGGGATCCGGCATCCGGTGCTCCCACGATCGCGGACACGGGTCCGGAGGTCTCGGCGAACGCCCCCGGCTCGGCCATCGGCGATCGCATCGGCGCCCACGGCTCGGCGGGCTGCGCCGCCGGCGCCGGCGCCGGCGCCGGGACGTGGGTGACAGGAGGATCGGCGGCAGGTGCCTGCGCTCCCCTGCGGGGTCCCGCACCCAGCGGACCCGCGGCCACCTCCTCGTCGGCGTAGTCAGGGGCCACAGGGATCGCCGAGATGGGGCTCGGCGCACCGGGGACGGCGCCGGTCACTTCGCCGGTCAGCTCGTCGGCGGGGTGAAGTCCCTCCCACCGCTGCGCCGAGGATGTGTACGACGGCCTCGGCGGCACAGGCGGAGAGGCGGATGCCGCAGCCGAGACGGTCGGGATCGCGGGAGCCGGAAGGGGCGGGGGCGGAGGCGGAGGCACCCAGCCCGTGGTGGACGCGGCGGGAAGCGGGGGCTTCGGCGGCGGCGAGGCGACGTCGCCGGCCGCGTAAGCCCGCGATGGGCCCGCGGACGGGGGCTTCGGCGCATATCCGGCCTGATCGGTGATCCCGGCGAGGAACGCCAGGCCGTCGTCCGTTTCGGCCGACGTGCGTCGCGTGCCGACCGGTGCCTCCGCGCCGACCCAGCGGCTGGCTCCGAAGCCGATGACCGATGCCCACACCGGCAGCAGGAGGGCGGCGAGCACCGTCATCCCGGGTCCGAATCCGAATGCCGCGCCGATGCGGTGGCAGGCGATCACCACGGCGACCCACACCGCGATGAGGCCGGCGAACGGGATCAGCGCGAGCAGCAGCAGCCAGCCCGACAGGCCGCCCAGCCGCAGGAGCACGACGAGATTCAGCACCGGCACCCAGGCTCGCCAGGGCTCCTCGCCCGACTTGCGGAAGACCGCCGTAAGTCCGAGCGCGAGCCAGACGTAGAACACGACGAATCCCACGACGGCGAGCGTCGTGACAGCGAAGTACGTGGAACCATCGGTGGCTGTCATGGTGTGAGGCGCACGGGCTCGGTGGCCCGGCGCTTCCCCCTCTCGGCGAAGCGCTTGCGGGCACCCGGGTCGGGCGCCACGTGACGGATGAACGATCTCAACGATACGGTCGCGGCGAGCCTTCGCCAGAGTCCGCGATCCCGTGCGAACCGGCGGCGCTCGTCGTCCACGATCCGCCAGAATGCCACGGCGTCCTCGTTCGCGAGCGATGCGCCCGAGAACACGGCCTGATCGGCGACCACGGCGAGCTCGGCGGCAGAGGGTGTGGCGAGGTCGTCGGCGAGCTCCGGCCGGGTGCTCGCTCGCGGTGCATCGCGACCCGCGTCGACGGCGGCATCCACGTACTCCTCCCAGCCCCCCGCGATCCGCACGACGGGATCGCCCTTGCGGCGGCGCGCCCGGCGCCTCACCGCCTTCGCGCCGATCACGACCAGGAACGGACCGAGCGCCAGCACGGCGATCAGCAGCACGATGGCGGCCGTGCGCAGCACCGGCCAGAGCCAGGCGAGGTCGACTCCCGCCGGCTGGTCGGGCGGCGTGTCGGCGCCGGAATCGTCCTGCACCGGCTGCGGCGGCACCACCGCCTGCACCGAGTCGGGTCGCACCTCGGTGACGTTCTCGGGGTCGCGCTGCCGGGTGACCTCCAGGCTCGGCGACTGCGCGTACTGCGGCGTGACGTCGACCGGGATCCACTCCCCCTCGGAAGACTCCACTTCGGTCCACACCGCGAGATCCTGCGCCCGGCACGCCCCGTTCCGGCACGTGGGCAGGTCCGGGTCCGAGGCGGTGAGGCGGGCGCCGACGACCACGCGGGCCGGGAATCCGAGCTCCCGGGCGATCATGGCCACTGCGACGGCGAACTGCTCGTCGTCTCCGACGGCGGCGACATAGTTCCCGGATGCCGCGGCCCGCGGATCCGTCTCACGCTCGAGAAGGCGTGTGAACAGGGCGTCGATGCGCGCCAGGGAGTGTCCGGAGGCGCTGGGCTGGAACCGGTAGCCCGGCAGCGACTGCGTCCAGAGCGCGGGCTTGCCGGCAGACGGAAGTCCGTGGCTCAGGTAGCCCCGCTCACGCAGCAGCGAGACCAGACCGGCGAGGGCTCCGCCGCCGGAGCCCGTCACGTGCTTCTTGACCCAGGTCCGCAGGCTCTCGGGTGCGGCGACGCCTTTGCTCACCTCGCCGGGTGCGTCGATCGCCGACAGGTCGACGCGAGCCGGCTCCACACCGTGCAGGATGTAGGAGTCGCCCCGCTCGAGCCCGCTGCCCGCCGTCTCGACGCCCGCCGACGCGGCGGCGCTGTAGAAGAAGCGATCGGCGAGGGACGACGCCCGGGCCCCGATGAAGTCGACCGACGACAGCCGGCCGGCGGTCGGCATCCAGATGCCGTTCAGACCCTCGATCGTGACCTGCGCCTCCACCGGCGCGCCCGGACCCGCGTCGAGCTCCGAGGGGACTCGAACGAAGCGGCCGGCCTCCTGCGAGTCGGACCCGCCGCTGCGGTAGGTCTCGCCGTCATAGGAGTCGAGGGTCGCCAGGCGGACGCGCTCGGGAAGGACCCCCTGGGACGCGACGGTGAACAGCACGTCATCGGCGCGTGCGTCGGCGAACAGCGCGCGGTACTCCGCGAGCGGGCTCACCGCGGCCGCGAGATCGACCTCGGGCCCCACGGCCGCGCGGAGCACGTCGCGCTGCGCGCCCCGCGCCACGGCGGGAACCAGCGCGACCACGACGACGAGCGCCACCGCGATCATCCCGGCGCCGAGCGCGGTGCGTCGGCGATCCGCGGTCGACGGCCGTCGCGACACCCGGACCCCGCTGAACGCCGCGGCCCGCTGGAGGGCACGGAAGCGTTCCTCGTGCGTGCGCCACGCGAGCCACAGCAGGCTCGTGAGCAGCGTCGCGAGGCCGAGCGCGGTCTCCACCGGGGCGTACAGCGTGATCGGTCCGACCGTCCAGTCGTCGCTGACCGTGGTGCGGCCGAAGAACAGGCCGAACGAGACCATCGCGATCCCGACGGGTGCGGCAGCGTATGCGAACGCGTCGCGCCGCCACGACAGCAGGAGCATCGCGCACGTGCCGGCCAGGAAGACCACCAGAGCCGGAACCAGCAGATTTCGGTACGACCCGACGGGCAGGTCGACCGTGACGAGATCCTTCCACGCCAGCAGCACGCCTGTGGTGAGCTCGCCGACCCCTCGGAGGATGTCGGCGGGCGCCCCCACGCGCGACGGCACCGCGAGCGGCACCCCGGCCACGAGGAACGCCGCTGCGACCACGCCGGCCGTCAGCCAGCCGGGCCAGCGGCGACGCCGGGCGACGACGGCGATCGCGGTGGCTAGGGCTGCGCTGACCGCGACCAGCACGACGAGCGACCAGTACTGGTAGACGGGCCACGCTGCGACGGCGGCGAGCACCACGACGAATGCGCTGTAGAGCGACCCCGCGACCACTCGCGGCACGATCCGCGGCACCGGGGAACTCTGCGTGCCGGCATCCCGCGCGCTCATCCGGTGGCCCCCCGCACCAGAAGGCCCGACAGATCGTCGATGGTGCCCACGGTGAGCACCGTGAGTCCGGCGAGCGTCTGCATGCGCGGATGCGCGTGCTCGTCGCAGATCACGGCGACCACCGTCGTGTCGACGGCGAAGGTGAGGGCGGCCTGCCGCAGGCGGGTGAGAGGCACCCGCGAGCCGACGACGAGGAATGCTATCGACAGACGGTCGCCCGACTCTGCGGTGAGGCGGCACACCTCCGCGACGGGCATGGTGTTCTCGAGCCGGTCGACGCCGCTGAAGGCGTCGAGCATGGGCCGGGGCGAGCCCGAGGGGAGGTTCGTGATCGCTCGGAGCCGGCCGCGCACGACGCGAGGAATCTCGGATCCGGTCACGATGGCGACATCCCGGGCGTCGCGCACCGCCCGAAGGCCCAATGATGCCGCGCAGGACACCGCGAGCTCGAACTCGTCGGCATCCGAGTACTCCGCCTCGGCGACCGCGAGCACGACCGCCATACGGGATCGTCGGGACTCCTCGTACTGGCGCACCATGAGCCGCCCGGTCTTCGCGGTCGACTTCCAGTGGATCTGCCGGCGGGAGTCCCCCGCCGTGTACTCGCGGATCGCGTGGAACGACATGTCGGAGTCGACGAGGCGGCGTGTCGGACTGCCCTCCAGGTCGCGGATCATCCCGGCGCTCGTGGACGGCAGCACCGTCGTGCGAGGATGCACGTACACCTGGTGCACGTCGGCGAAGGCGTGCTCTCGACGCAGGAGGCCGATCGGATCGCTCCTGACCGTCGTGGCCGGCCCCACCGCGACGACGCCGCGGGCGAGGGCGGGGATGACCAGGGGCTGCGCGACGGTGTGCGCCGGCCGCAGCAGCGGGACGCCGAACTCCACCAGGCCCCGGCCCACCGGAAGATCGATGCGCCCGGGCAGCGCGATGCGCCGGCCGTGATTGCGGACCACGATCTCGCCGGTCACGCCGTCGCCGGCGACCACGCGCTCGTGCGCGAGGGACAGCTCCACGTCGTACGAGCGCGCGCCGAACAGGAACGGGACGCTGGCCGCCAGCAGCAGGAGGGATGCCGATCCGGCGACCATCCACTCCACCCAGCCGAACACGACACCGACCGCGAGCCCGACCGTCGCCGCGAGGGCGACCAGGACCCCCGCGGGCCGCACCGTGCGTGCACTCCAGGCCGCGGCTGCGGCGAGCGCAGCCCGCCAGGCACGCCATACCCCCGCCCACCACACGACCCCGCGGACCAGGGCGCGGTCGCGGCGCGCGGACGTGACCGCGGTCGCGGTGACCTGCGTGAGGGCATCCGGGCCGGTCGCAGCCGAGGTGCGGGTGAGTCGGGAGTCGGTGAGGCTCATACGACCTCGCGGCGACTCGGCGGTGCGACATCCAGCAGGACCTGTCCGATGACGGCCTCCTGCGACACCCCGTCGAACTCCGCCTCGGGATTCAGGATCAGCCGGTGCGAGAGCACGGCGGTGGCGAGGGACTTCACGTCGTCCGGCGTCGCGTACGTGCGGCCGAGCGAGGCCGCGCGGGTGCGCGCCGCGTGCGTCAGTGCGAGTGCGCCGCGGATGCTGACGCCGAGCCGCACCTCGTCAGCCGACCGCGTGCTGTCGACCAGACGCGCCACATAGTCGAGCACGAGCGCGTCGACGTAGACCTGGGCGGCGAGGTCCGCCATGCCGATGAGGGCCTCGGGGGTGATGATCGGGCTCAGGTCCGCGGTGGGCACGGCGGCGCCGTCGAGGATCCGGACGGTGGAGGCGTGGTCGGGGTATCCGAGCGAGGTGCGCATCATGAATCGATCCAGCTGCGCCTCGGGGAGACGGTAGGTTCCCGCCTGCTCGATGGGGTTCTGCGTCGCCAGCACGAGGAACGGCACGCCGACTGCACGCGAGACGCCGTCGATCGTGACGAAGCCCTCCTCCATCACCTCGAGGAGCGCGGACTGCGTCTTCGGGCTCGCCCGGTTGATCTCGTCGGCGAGCACGATGTTGGCGAAGATCGGGCCCGCGTGGAACTCGAAGACGCCCTCCTTCTGGTCGTACACGCTGACGCCGGTGATGTCGCTGGGCAGAAGATCGGGCGTGAACTGGATGCGGGTGTTCGTGCCCTGCACCGATTGCGCCATCGCGCGGGCGAGCGAGGTCTTGCCGGTGCCGGGCACGTCCTCGAGCAGCACGTGGCCGTCGCTCAGCATGGCGGTGAGGACGAGCTCCACCACATGGCGCTTGCCCAGGACAGCGCGCTCGACGTTGTCGGCGAGCCGGCCGAACGTCTGCGCGAACCAGGTCGCCTGCTCCTGCGTGATGGTCATCGGGCTTTCCTTAGCTGTGACGGGTGTCGTGGGTCCGGCGGGGCGGGTCATGGCTGCACGGCGGTCGGAGTCGGCTGCGGGACGGTCGGAGACGGCTGCGGGGGCAGATTCGGCTCGCAGGTCGCCGAGAAGGTCGCGGTCGCGGGCGACAGCCCCCAGCCCTGCGCCGACCAGTCCACCGAGACCGAGATGCCGTCGACGCGCGCCGTGCCGACCGGCACCGTCCAGGTGCCGACCGTGTGGGGCAGCTCGACTCCAGCCGCGTCGAAGTAGTGGAGCCCGGCGCTGTCGAACGTGATGCTCGCGAGGCCATTGGTCGAGTCCGCTCGCAGCGCCAGATCCGAACCGCCGACGCAGCTCTGCGCCGACCACCGCGCCTGCACCTGGTAGGGCGCGCTGCCGGCGCGCGGGACGACCGCCGCCCACGGCGTGGCCGTGCCCCAGACGCGATGCACGTAGCGGACCTGGATGCCGGGATCCCGGTCGAACACGGTCGTGGACGGCCCCCATCCCGAGAACTCGACACGGTTCTTGTTGGGGACCCGCTCGCCCGAGGTCGGGTCGTCGCGGATGATCCACTCCGCGCGGGAACTCGAGACGCTGGGCGTGCCGTCCACGGCGAAGGTCCAGCCGGTCGGGGCTCTGCCCGTCTGCTGGGCGCGCACCGACGCCGTGGCGGTCGCCCGGCCGAACGAGCTGCCGGCGTACCACGACTCGGCGCAGGCTGTGAACCGATACTCCTCGCCGTCCGGCAGCCCCGAGAACGTGGCGTCCCCGCCACCCACGCGCGTGTCGCAGCGCGCGCCTTCGCGCACGATCCCGTACTCCAGCGTGGAGCCGTCGCCGCCCGAGCGGGCGTCGGCATGAGCCGTCACCGTCGACGTGCCGTCGCCGTTGGACGCGGACGTCAGCACGAGCTTCACGTCCGTCGGCGCACCGATCCCGTTGGCCGACACGGTGACGACCCCTCCGGTCGGTCCCCCGCCGATCCCCGGCGGCACCTCGAACCTCGACAGCGGCCTCACTGTGACGGGTGTCGCCGAGTTCGTCCCGACGCGGTAAGACGGGACCTGCAGGCTGGTCTGTCCGGCTCCGACGGGCACCCGTACGGTCTCGCCCGTCGCGCTCGTGATCTCGAGGCTGCCGGTCTCGTCGGGATCGATCCCGTCGATCGACAGCGCGACGACGCCGCCTTCCCCGGTCGTGACGACCGGCTGCGCCTGGACCGAGGACGGCACTTTCGGCGGGTTGTAGGCCCATGCCACGGTGCTGACGCCGGTGCGCGACTGGCCCACGGCGTTCTCGGAGAAAGCCTCGTACGTGCGGGGCTCGCCGTTCGGCGCCGCGATGACCGGGCAGGTGCCGTCGGCAGCGCACCGCGCCACCACGGCTCCTCTCGAGCGGATCACGAATCCGCTCAGTGCCGGGTAGGCGAGCCGGGCGTCTCCGGGGTCGACGCGCAGGGTGAGCGTGCCGTCGGCGTACGCGGTCTCGGCGACGCTCGCGGGAGCCTGCGGATAGCCGAGCAGATCGAGCAGCAGCGTGCCGTCGCGCTCCGCGTTCGTACGGCGTCCCTGCGCGTCGCGCACGGAGAAGGTCGCGGAGCAGGTCGCGCCGGGCGCGTCCTCCGTCCAGGTCGCGACGACGGATTTCGCAGACCCGACGGTGAAGGTCACGCCCGTGCACTGGCCTGCGGGACGCACTTCGAACACCTCCAGCGGCGTTCGCGGAAGCGGGTTCACCTCGCCCGGCGCCCCGATGACGGGAATCGAACACGAGGATCCTGCCGCCTGGCTGCACTGCTGCGTGAGTGATCCGCCCTGGGGCAGGGTCGAGGGCGCCGAGCCGACACGCAGGATCAGCCGCACCGGCGCCACCCCGCTGTGGCTGGTGACCGAGACCATCGCGGCCTCTTCGGTGCCGGGCACGGCTCTGTCGGCACCCGTCACGGTGACGACGGAGCCGTCCAGTGAGACGTCGAACGCCGAGCCCGAGTAGTCCACGGCATACCGGATCCCGGCCCAGTCGTCGCGCAGCTGCCAAGTCGTCATGTCGCGGAGATCGAATGTCGCCGTCTCCCCCGGCCCGACCGTCATCGACCCGGCACGCAGCTGCGGCTGCGGGTCGAGCGCTCGCACCAGGATCGGCACCGACAGGTAGGTCCAGTCATGCTGGCCTGCGAGCCGCACCGGCACCTGGCACGCATCCACCCACGGTGCACCGGCTCCGGAGTCGTAGCGCACGGTGGTGCCGGACTCGACCACGCAGGAGGCGTCGGGACGAGCGCCCGATGCGCGGATGTCGCTGCCGACCTCCAGCCTGGTCCCGCGCGGCATCGCCACGAGATCCGCCATGTCGAACGAGACGGACTCGAGCTCGGTCACCCGCTGAGGCTTGGCCCCCGAGCGCATGGCGAGGGCGAGATCGTCGTCGCCGGGAACCCGCAGGAACGCGTAGGTCTTCACCTTGCCCGAAGGCCCCTCCCCGGTAACGGCGAAGGGGATGATGCGCGTCTGGGCGGGGAGCGGGCCTCTTAGCGACGTGCCGTCGACGGAGACCCCGTCCGGTTCGCCCCACAGCGACACTTTGAGATCGGAGACGTCCCCGCCCGACCAGGTGGCTTTGCCTGCGAGCACGTCGATCCCGTGCGGGAACTCTTCGCGCGTCTCGGCGGTCAGCACCGTGTCGGCGACGACAGGGTAGTCGGGCACCGCTTCGCGGACGACCTTCACGACGATGAGGCCGCGACCGGTGTTGCCGGAGCTCGATTCCACGTCGTACAGGTACGACATCGTGCCGGGCTCGGTCCCGGCGTCCACGACGACGGTCGTATCGTCCGTGGACGCGATCCGGCGGTCGAGCCGGGTGTACTCGTCGTTGACGGTGCCGTCGGCGAGAGTCTGCGGCAAGTCCGGGCTCACCGCGGTGATCCGCAGCGCGCCGCCTGTCGGGTCGACGTCGTTGGACAGCGGGCTCACCCGGATGGAGCTGCCCGCGCCGGCCTGCACCTGGACGTAGTCGGTGAAGGTGATCGGGCTGGGGTTGGCCTCCCCGTCGAGGACGCCGATGCGCACCGTCCCCTCGCCCGTCGCGCCGAACGAGTCGACGACCCGGTACCGGAACGAGACCTGGCCGTGGTCGCCGGGCACGCTGGCATACACGAGCGAGGTGCCGTCGGCCGAGATCGTGGCCGACCCGCGCTGCGGCTGGGTGACGACGCGGTCGAGGGTCACGACGTCGCCGTCCGGATCCATCCCGAACCCGTCGAATTCGATGACGGTGGACTGCCCGCTCAGCACGCGGCCCTCGAGCGTCTCGGGCGCCGGTGCGCGGTTGGCGTCCTGCCCCAGCACCCGTACGTGCACCGTAGCCGTGTCGGCGAGGGACGGCGTGCCTGTCGTGAACACCGAGTAGTCGATGCCGTAATCGCCGGGCTTGCTGGGCGCGAGATAGCGCAGCAGATCCCCTGACGCGAAGGCGAGGGCGTCCTTGCTGGATGACCGGACCGCCGCGGGGTTGAGCGTCGGCCGCCCGCCGGCCGGGGAGAGGTCGTTGTCGAGGACGGGGATGTCGATCTGCGCTCCGGCGCGCACCACGACGGTGTCGTCGACGGCGATCGGGGCGAGTTCGGGTGCCGGCGGCAGCAGGTAGACGGTCGCTTCGCCCTCGACCCGCGCACCACGATCCTCGGTGCCGTCGCTGACAACGTACGAGACGGTGCCCAGCCGCCCGGGCCCGCCCGAGGCCGTTGTCCCCGACACGCGCAGGTTGCTCTGACCGACCGCGTCCACCGAGAGCGAGGCGCCGGCATCCGGGACCGCGACCACGTCGCTGAGCAGCAGCACGCGGCGAGTCGGGTTGGAGACCACCGCGAAGACGTCGAGCGTCGCATCCTCCTGAGGATGGACGAACGCGACGACCGGAGCCGTCGCGAGCTGCGGCGGCGCGTCCGGCGGGAGGATGGTGATGCGGGCGGTGCCGGTGGCGTCGCTGGTGCCGTCGGTCACGGTGAAGTCGACACGGAAGGTGCCGGGTCTGGATGCCGCGAAGTCGAACGTGGTCGTTCCGTCGACGATGGTCGCCGTCGCCGCGGCCCTGTCGAGCACGCGCACAGATGCGAGCGACATCCTGCCGCTCGTCCCGGTGACGTGCGGTGCGACATCGACCGTGATCCCGGCGTCGAGCGTGTCGATCGTCGCGAACGACTGGACGGTGAGCTGCGGGTGCGGCGAGACCCGGACGACGAGTGGCTTGCGGACGGTCCGACCGGTCGTGTCGGCGATGGTCACCATCAGCTCGATGACCTCTTCGCCGCTCCCGCCGCTGTCGCTGTGCTGGTAAACGACCTCGCCGCCCGGCGTCGCGGCGACGCTCCCGACGCCGGACATGTTCTGCACCGAGAGCAGCAGCAGCGGGTCGCCCTCGGGATCGACCCATCCTGGCAGCACCGGCACCGTGACCGTGCCGCCACGGGCGACCTCGGGCTCTGGCCACGGGACGAGGCAGCCTTTCACGCCGCACCACTTCGGCGCCGAGTCGACCGCCGGATCCGCGACTGTCAGCGTCACCGACGTGGGCGGCGACATCAGGCCGCCCTCGGCGGTGCCGTCCGACACGGCGTAGCCGAGAGACGCCGAGCCGTGCGCGCCGGGAGCGACCCGCACCGTGATGCGCTGCCCGTCGTCGGTGATCGACGCCGTGCCGAATCCGGGGTCGAGGCCGGTGACCGACGCGGGATCGATGCTCAGCACGTCCTTGTTCGGGTCGTGGTCGTTCATCAGCACGGGCAGGCTCACGAGGCTGCCCGCGCGCACCCCGAACTCGTCGGGCTCGGCGACCGGCGGCTTGGGGTCGATGACCACGGCGAGCTGCTCGTCGCTCTGCACCGCATCGCTGTTGACCCTGTCGTCGAGCGACCAGTTCTGGCTCGAGGCGATGAGCGCACCGCTGGGGATCGCCCACGCCCATCCCGATCTGGTGTCGTTCAGGATGAGGGCCGTGTCGCTCGCGACGAACACCGGGCGCCGATCGTCCTGCAGTTCGCCGTTCGCGTAGCCGAGCGACGACGGACCGTCGCGCGAGCTCCAGAGCACCCCGCCGCCCCTGCCCTGACCGAGCCACGCGGCGTACACGACCCCGTCGTGCACGATCGGCTGCGCAGGCGCTCCGAGCTCGGTCGTCCCGGTGCCGGTGACGATGTCGATGCCCGACCCGTCGACCGCGATGCGCACCAGAACGGTCTGGTCGGCGACGTAGACGTCCTTCCCCGCGGGGTCGGGCTCGCCGACCACGATGGGTCCCGTGGTCGGCGCGTGGGAGACGGCATCCGCCCCTCGAAGCCACACGTCCCCGTCGTCCGTGTCGACCAGCGCCCAGGTGTCGCCCGCCGCGGTGATGGCGGGCGTCGACAGCGCATCGCCGACATCGACGGGATCGCGCCCACGCACGGTCGAGGCGCGGATGTCGTACCTCAGGACGGATCCGTCGGCGCGCGAGTAGCTGAACAGCATGCCGCGGCTGTCGACCGCGATCGCGTCCGCCGTGTACTGCCGTGCGTTCTCATCGCCGGAGGGGAACGGATCGAGCTGGGTGGCGGGACCGCCGTCCAGCAGACCGGCGAACACGGCGCCAGAGTCGGTGCGGTAGGCGACGTAGTCGCCGGCCGTGGCGACGTCGGTCGTGCCGGCGGGGGTCGACTGCGATGCGCGCAGCGCCTGCTCGTCCAGGTCCGCCGGCGCGGCCTCATCGATGCGGGTGACCTTGCTGAAGCTGTCACTGAAGAGGTACACGGCATCCCGCGACTGCACCACCCGGTCGGGGTTGCTGATGCTGCGGACCGTGTCCAGCTCGCCGACGGCGGTGTTGACCCGCGCGTAGCGGCGTCCGTCACCCGTCTGCAGCGCCCACACGCCGGTGTCGACCCCCGGCGTCTCCTGGGCGTCGAGCCCGGGCCAGAGGATGCTCACGCCGATCACGAGCGCAAAGACGACGGCGGCCGAGACTGCGGCGATCGTCCGAGGCCGCATCAGAGCACACCCGTCGCGAAGAGCGCCGCCAGCACCGCGGCGATCGCCACGACCGCGGCGGACACGGCGGCGATCATCCACACCGGCCCGCGCGATCGCGCCGGCGTGGTGAAGTCGGTGTCCTCGTCGCGGACGAGCGCGGCGATGCCCGACTCGCCGCGCGTCTTGCGCCGATCCTCGTGGTCCACGCGGGAGCGGGTGGGACCGCGCAGCGCGGTATCGCCGAAATCGACCGCACCGGATGCCGCGGACCACTCGTCATCGGGGATCTCGACCGGCGTCGCCGCCAGACCGAGCTCGGTCTGGACCCGCTGGAGCGCTTCGGCGAACTCGCGCGCCGACGCCCACCGCCGCGAGGGGTCGCGGCTCATCGCCGTCGCCAGCACGGTCTGCAGCGACTCCGGCACATCCGTCCGCGGGATGGCGGTGTAGCTCGCGCGCGCGATGCGACGGCGCAGCTGCTCCTTGGTGTTCTGCCCGCGGTCGCGCCGCTCGAACGGGCTGCGTCCGGCGAGGAGCGAGTAGACGGTGGCGCCGAGGCTCCAGACCTCGCTCGAGATGGTGCCGGCGGTCTCTTCGGCGATCACCTCCGGCGCGCTCCAGGGGATGGACATCGCGAGCACTTCGTCGGCGGTCGCACGGGCCAGCGACGACGAGATGCCGAAGTCGGCGAGCACCGGAGTTCCGAAGGTCGTGATGAGGATGTTGCTGGGCTTGACGTCGCGGTGGACCAGTCCGGCACGGTGCGCGGACTCCAGGGCGCTCGCCATTCGCACGCCCACGGTGAGCACTTCTTCCACCGGGATGCGCTCGATGCGGTAGCGCTGCGCGAGCGAGCCGGGGCAGTACTCCATGACGATGTACGGCCGTCCGTCCGCCGAGATGCCCGCCTGGTACACGGTGACGATGGCGGGGTGGGCCGACAGGTGAGCGAGGACATCGGCCTCGGCGTTGAACATCCTCCGCAGATCCGGATCCCGCACGTCGCTCGGCATGACCTTCACGGCCACGTTGCGCCGCGGCATGTCCTGCTCGTAGAGGAAGACATCGGCGAAGCCGCCCGAGCCGAGCGGCCGGATGTATGCGAGGCCGGGGAGGATCGGGGGCGCCGAGGGAAGGCGAGTGGTCACCGTACCTCCCCCAGGGTCGATCCGCCGTGGTGCGGCGGTTGGCGCGCGGCGGCGCCCGCAAACTCGGTCATGCTAACAAACCAGCCTTGGACGGCGCCGTGTGCCGTCGGAGGCTGGAAAGGTGTGTCGGGCCGGCTCAGCCGGCGGGTGGATCGTGAGGGTCGAACGGCACATCCAGAGAGCGGGTCAGCTCCTCGAGCATCGCCTCGATCTGAGGCTCCACGTACTCGCCGATGGCGGCCTGGATGCGCAGTCGATGGTGCAGCAGGATCGTGCAGACTTCACGGCCGACCATGTTGGCGTAGTCGTCGGCGAGTCCGACCTCCTGACGAAGCGCCGCCTTCGCCTCGTCGGTCAACGGCGGCAGTGCCGGGATGTCGGCATCCGCCGCTTCAGCCAGTCCTGAGATCGTGAACAGGAACGGAGCGCCGGGCACCGGGTCGGGATCCAGCGGGAGCCCCTCGAACTCCGGTTCCAGCCCCTCGGTCGGGCGATAGCTGCGGGCACGGTTGCGCGCCGCCTGCTGGTCGAGCTCGGCCTGGAGCATCGGAAGGTTCAGCGCGGTGTATTCGGCGACGGAGCGGTCGACGATCGTCTTGACGCGGGTCGAGAGTCCGTGCTGCACGCCGTGCGGCACGTCAGCGCCGAGGCCGGCGGCCGAGAGCACCGGAGATCCGAAGCATCGGCGGCACGGAGCGACCCGGCCCCGATGGGTGGACGGCTCCCAACGCGGCAGCCAGGTGAGCCAGGCATCCACCGCCTGGCTCACCTGGGTCTCGAGCGATCGCTCCACGAGCACAACGGTAGTACCGCACGCACCCTCGCACCCGCATGCCGGGACGGCAGGATACTCGGGATTCCGGTCCTATTCGTCGAATTCGTCCTCCCAGGGCCAGCGCGGGCGGCTGGCCCGGGTGCGCACCAGGGCGATCCCGCCCCATGCCGAGACGAGCGCCGCGGCCGCGACGACCACCCCGAACCAGGTGGTCGCGATCCGGCCTGCGGCGGCCGCGGCGGCCGCGAGGTCCGCCCCGGTCGTCACCGCCCCGACGAACAGCCCGCCGACGTACGCGAGGAAGCATGCCGCTGTGGTCCATGCGGCGCCCCAGTACGACGGCGACAAGCGAGGAGAGTCGCCCTCGGATGCGGCGGCGGATCGATGCGACCGAACTGCCAGCCAGAGCCCGATCGCGAAGGCGATCGTGGCGAAGACGGTCGCGACGATGCCGGGTGCCTGCCCGAGTCCGGACGTCGCTATGACGTCCTCGCCGAGGGCGAGGCTCACCATGCCGAGCCCGAAGATCAGAAGCGCGACGAAGGTCGCCGTCGCGAAGGCGAGCGCCGTGAGCGGGCGGACGGTGCCGCCGCCTTGCCCCGGGCGCGCGGTCACCTACTGACGGACGAGCTGCGGGCCCGCCTCGAGCGTGCGCTCGTACTCTCGCTGCGCCTCGACGTTCAGCTCGGTCACGCGGCGACCACGCGCCGCCGCCCATGCGCCGAACCAGATGGTGAGTTCGCGACCGATGATGAACGCGGCGATGGCGAGCGGAGTGTACAGCTGAGCCTGGATCAGCTGCTCCGCCTGAGTGGCCGTGAGCATCCAGAACGGCGCCTGGAAGAGCTGACCGAGCAGGTGCCCGCCGTACGACGCGAAGCCGACGAGCAGGCCGAAGACCACCCAGGCTCCCCAGCGACCGCGGTTGATGATGGCGCCCAGCAGCCAGAAGGCGAGGAAGAAGACGACAACCGTCACCCAGAGCGACCAGGTGCCGAGGGCGCTGACGAGGGCCCCGCCGGCGTTGTCGAGCGTGACCTTGCCGGAGAGCGCATCGAACCCGAGCCATGCGGCCAGATAGAGGACGGCGAACGCGAGGGCTGCGACGATCCCGATCGCGCCGGCAGCGGCGCGGTTGCCCCGCGGCCGAGGCGCCTCGGGCGCCTGGACGAAGATCGGCTGCACGGCAGGCGCCGTCGCGACGACGGGTGCCGCCGCCGCCACAGGGGTCTCGGCGAGGGGCTCGGCGGTCGTGACGACGGGGGTGCCCACGACGGGCTCCGCCGTCGTGGCGACAGGCGTCTCGTCGGAGGTGTCGCGATACGCGGCCTCGTAGTCTGCGGCGGTGGTGACCTCCGCCGCGCCGTCCACGGGAACGGATGCGGCCTCGACGGGCTCTTCCACGACAGGCTCCTTCTGGTCGGGCTCACCCGCGACGATCCCGTCGCCTGGTGCGACGCGTCTGGCAGCCTCGGCATCCGCGAGCCCCGCCTCGGCGTGCCCGACGACATCGTCGGGGACGGCGGGCTCCTCGACGGGTTCGCCGTAGGACGACGTGGTGTCACTCATCGGATGCACTCCTCACGCAGGGCACGTCCCCGCACTGCGAGGGTAACCCGCGCTCCGGCCGACCTCGTGGAGGCGTGCCGCATGGATTCCCGGGGCGCGCCGCGGTGGCGAGCCCGCACTCGCCGTTAAGGTGGGCGCATGTCACATCGAGGCGTCCGCATCGCCGCTGCCGCGGCATCCGTCGCCATCGCGCTCACCGCGCTCGCGGCGTGCGCTCCCGAGCCCACCGCCACGCCCTCGGTCACCCCGAGCGCGACGACCCCGTCGCCGACCCCGATCGCCACCCGCAGCCCCGGCGCGACGCCGGCGGCGCATGCTCTGCTGCCGACGGACTGCCGGGCGATCCTGACCGATCGGGTGCTGGCCGAACTCGACGGCATCCCGCTCAACGATCCCGCCGTCGGTCCGTCGGGCGTTCAAGAGGACGGCAGCCTGGTGTGCATCTGGGCCGACCCGGCCGCCGACACGACGAAGCTGATGACCACGATCAGCGTCATGTCGCGCGGACCCGCCCTCGAGCTGCTCAACGGCCTCGACGGCGAGCACAAGTTCACCTGTTACACGCCCGACGGCGGCACGCGCTGCGAGGCGACCTGGAAGGACAAGGACTACCCCGTGACCGACGGGCGGACGGTGTTCTGGCGGGACGACATCCTCATCGACACTCGCTTCTCGAACCTGGCGCCGAGCGGTTACACGGCCGCGATCATCGCCAGCGTCTTCGGCTGAGGCCGCCGAACCCGGCCCCTGCGGTCAGTGACCTGCTGCGGAGGAATACCCCGGTGCCGGGTTCCAGACCTGGGCTGCGACGCGCACGCCGTAATCGCTCGGGTGCCACGCCGTCTCCATGCTCGACAGCCACAGCCCGCCGCGAACCGTGTGCTCCTCGATCACCACCCCGCGGACGCGGATGCACTGCACCACGCCCCCGGTCATGGTGCACGTGAACCCCTGCCCGCGCAGCGCGGCGTCGGCGATCGTCGCGGCATCCTCCGGAACGGCTGCGAGGGTCGTGACGATCCCACCGCCACCCTGGAGCCGCCACGCGCACGTCACCCGCGAACTCGGCTCGAGCGCGTCGGCCAGGGACGCGACGGCGGTGGCGGGAGGCCCTGCGGTCTGGGTGAGCAGCACCCCGCCGCGCCACGTGAGCTCGGACCACAGGCTGTCGGGATACAGCGCCCTGCAGTCAAGAGGCTTTGCCGCGGCTGCGCGATCCGCGGGGGTCGGGGCTGCGACCGAGGTCGGCCGGGGCGCCGATGCGGCGCGCAGCGTGTCGCCGACCCAGGCGACCGTGACCGGGAACATCGGCAGCGCGAGCCACACCAGACCTGCCACAACGGCGGCGCACAGCATCCCCGCGGGCACGGCGATCCAGTTGCTGCGACCCCCGATCCGCGCCATCACCCGCCTCCCCCTCAACGGTAGATCGCGGATGCCGGTGCCCCCCTGCGGCGCGCTGGGCCGCGGCATCCCGCACCCGGGCCGGTGTTCCCCATCTTTCCCGGGTTCGGGGCGCGTCCTGTCCGTCGGGGCGGACCTTGCGCGCCCCAGCGGAAAGACGGCGCCCCGAACCCGGAGTGGTCGGACCGGGGACCGCATGCGCCGGGCACGACGAAGGGCCCCGGCGAACCGGGGCCCTTCGTGCGACGCGGGTTCGCGTCAGTTGTACGTGCCGGGTGTGAAGTCGTCCGTCGAGAAGCTGTCGAAGTCGACGTAGCTCAGGTCGGCGTCGCTGTACGCGCCGTCCGAGGCGAAGATGCGGTTGGGGTACCGCTCGCTCTTGGCCTCTTCCGTCGCCTCGACCGTGACGTTGCGGTACTTCGCAAGTCCGGTTCCGGCGGGGATGAGCTTTCCGATGATCACGTTCTCCTTGAGGCCCAGGAGCGGGTCGCTCTTGCCCTCCATGGCCGCCTGGGTCAGCACGCGGGTAGTCTCCTGGAACGAGGCGGCCGACAGCCAGGACTCGGTCGCAAGCGACGCCTTGGTGATTCCCATGAGCTCCGGGCGACCGGATGCCGGGCGCTTGCCCTCGGCGACGGTCGCACGGTTGATGGCCTGGTAGCGCTTGAAGTCGACGAGCTCACCCGGGAGCAGGTTCGTGTCGGCGTGATCGACGACCGTGACCTTGCGGAGCATCTGGCGGACGATGACCTCGATGTGCTTGTCGTGGATCGGCACACCCTGCGACCGGTACACGCCCTGCACGCCGCCCACGAGGTAACGCTGCACCTCGCGAGCACCCTGCACGCGCATGACCTCCTTGGGGTCGAGCGTTCCGACCTGGAGCGGCTGGCCGACCGTGACGTGCTGGCCGTCCTCGACCAGCAGTGTCGCGCGCTTGAGCACCGGGTAGACGTGCGGCTCGTCGCCGTTGTCGGGGGTCAGGATGACCTTCTTCGAACGGTCGGTCTCGTCGATCGTGATGCGTCCGTCGGACTCGGCGATCGGTGAGGCGCCCTTCGGGGTGCGAGCCTCGAAGAGCTCCTGCACGCGGGGAAGACCCTGCGTGATGTCGTCGGCCGAGGCCGAACCACCGGTGTGGAAGGTGCGCATCGTGAGCTGCGTGCCGGGCTCGCCGATCGACTGGGCCGCGATGATGCCGACGGCCTCGCCGATGTCGACGAGCTTTCCGGTCGCGAGCGAACGGCCGTAGCACTGCGCGCACACGCCGACGGCGGAGTCGCAGGTCAGGACCGAGCGGACCTTGATGGTCTCGACGCCCGCCTCGATGAGCTTGTCGATGAGCACGTCGCCCACGTCCTCGCCGGCCTGCGCCAGGACGTTGCCCTGAGCGTCGACCGCGTCGGATGCGAGCGTGCGCGAGAACACCGAGTTCTCGACGTTGGCGTCCTTGACGAGCGAGCCGTCGGGACCCATCGCCGCGATCGGCAGCTCGAGACCCTTGGTCGTGCCGCAGTCGTCTTCGCGGATGATGACATCCTGCGAGACATCCACGAGACGGCGCGTGAGGTAACCCGAGTCAGCCGTACGGAGGGCCGTGTCGGCCAGACCCTTGCGGGCACCGTGCGTCGCGATGAAGTACTCCGCCACCGACAGACCCTCGCGGTACGAGGAGATGATCGGACGAGGGATGATCTCACCCTTGGGGTTGTTCACCAGGCCTCGCATGCCGGCGATGTTCCGGATCTGCAGCCAGTTGCCTCGAGCGCCCGAGGACACCATGCGGTTGATGGTGTTCTCCTCCGGGAAGTTGTCGCGCATCGCGACCTGGACCTCGTCGGTGGCCTCGGTCCAGATCTTGATGAGCTCCTGGCGACGCTCGGAGTCGGTCGTGAGACCCTTCTCGAACTGTGCCTGGACCTTCGCGGCGCGCTTCTCGTGGCGGCCGACGATCTCGCCCTTGTTCGGCGGGGTCAGCACGTCGCTGAGCGCCACCGTCACACCCGAACGCGTGGCCCAGTAGAAGCCGGCGTCCTTGATGCGGTCGAGCGTCGCGGCGACCTCCACCTTGGGGTACTCCTCGGCGAGCTTGTTCACGATCTGCGACAGCTTGCCCTTGTCGGCCTGCTCGCGCACGAACGGGTAGCCCTTGGGGAGCGTGTCGTTGAACAGCGCCTGGCCGAGCGAGGCATCCAGCAGTCCATGACGGTCGTAGTCCTCGGGCGCCTCACCCTCGAGGAAGGTCAGACCCGGAACCCGGATGCGGACCTTCGCCTGCAGGTCGAGCTCACCCTCGTCCTTCGCCATGATCGCCTCGGAGACCGAGCCGAACGCACGGCCCTCGCCCTTGGCGCCTTCCTTGACCGTGGTCAGGTGGTGCAGGCCGATGATCATGTCCTGCGAGGGCAGGGTGACCGGACGGCCGTCCGAGGGCTTCAGGATGTTGTTCGACGCGAGCATCAGCACGCGGGCCTCGGCCTGGGCCTCGACCGACAGCGGCAGGTGCACGGCCATCTGGTCACCGTCGAAGTCCGCGTTGAACGCGGCGCACACGAGCGGGTGCAGCTGGATGGCCTTGCCCTCGACGAGCTGAGGCTCGAAGGCCTGGATGCCGAGACGGTGAAGCGTGGGCGCACGGTTCAGCAGCACAGGGCGCTCGCGGATGATCTCCTCGAGCACGTCCCACACCTCGGGACGCGTGCGCTCGACGGCGCGCTTGGCGGCCTTGATGTTCTGCGAGTGACCGAGGTCGATCAGGCGCTTGATGACGAACGGCTTGAACAGCTCCAGAGCCATCTGCTTGGGCAGACCGCACTGGTGCAGCTTGAGCTGGGGACCGACGACGATGACCGAACGGCCTGAGTAGTCCACGCGCTTGCCGAGCAGGTTCTGGCGGAACCGGCCCTGCTTGCCCTTGAGCATGTCGGAGAGCGACTTGAGCGCGCGGTTTCCGGTGCCCGTGACGGGGCGACCGCGGCGGCCGTTGTCGAACAGCGCGTCGACGGCCTCCTGCAGCATCCGCTTCTCGTTGTTCACGATGATCTCGGGAGCGCCGAGGTCGATGAGGCGCCGGAGGCGGTTGTTGCGGTTGATCACGCGGCGGTACAGGTCGTTGAGATCGGATGTCGCGAAGCGGCCACCGTCGAGCTGCACCATCGGGCGGAGCTCCGGCGGGATCACCGGGACGACGTCGAGCACCATGGATGCCGGGCTCATGCCGGTCTGCAGGAACGAGTTGACGACCTTCAGGCGCTTGATCGCGCGGATCTTGCGCTGGCCCTTGCCCTCCGAGATCTGCAGGTGCAGGCTCTCGGACTCGGACGCCAGGTCGAACGCCTCGAGGCGACGCTTGATCGACTCCGCGCCCATGTAGGCCTCGAAGTACTGACCGAAGCGGTCCTGGAGCTCGTGGAAGATCTCGTCCTCGCCCTTCAGAGCGCCGACCTCGAGGGTGCGGAAGTCCTCCCACACCTTCTCGAGACGCACGATCTGGTCGTCGAAGGACTTGCGGATGCCCGCCATGTCCTTCTCGGCGGCATCCTTGACCTTCTTCTTCTGGTCGGCCTTGGCGCCTTCCTCTTCGAGCGCGGCGAGCTCCTCCTCCAGCTTCTGGAGGCGCGTGGCGATGCGCGCGTCGCGGCGGTCGCTGAGCGTCTTCAGCTCGAGGCGGATGTTGTTCTCCTGCGTCGGCAGGTCGCGCTGGCGCGCCTCCTGGTCGACCGAGATCACCATGTATGCGGCGAAGTAGATGACCTTCTCGAGGTCCTTAGGCGCCATGTCCAGCAGGTACCCGAGGCGCGACGGGACGCCCTTGAAGTACCAGATGTGGGTCACGGGCGCGGCGAGCTCGATGTGGCCCATACGCTCGCGGCGGACGGAGGACTTGGTGACCTCCACGCCGCAGCGCTCGCAGACGATGCCCTTGAACCGGACGCGCTTGTACTTGCCGCACGCGCACTCCCAGTCACGCGAGGGCCCGAAGATCTGCTCTCCGAAGAGGCCGTCCTTCTCGGGCTTGAGCGTGCGGTAGTTGATGGTCTCGGGCTTCTTGACCTCGCCGTACGACCAACGACGGATGTCGTCGGCAGTGGCCAGGCCGATGCGAAGCTGGTCGAAAGTTGTTGATTCGAGCACTAGTTCTCAGTTCTCCTGTGTCGGAATTCTGTTCGTTGCCTGGCGACTTAGATCTCGTCGATCGACGAGGACTCGAAGCGGCTGGAGATGTTGATGCCGAGTTCTTCCGCAGCGCGGAAGGCGTCGTCGTCGGTGTCGCGGAGGTTGACAGGCGTGCCGTCGGCCGAGAGGACCTCGACGTTCAGGCAGAGCGACTGCATCTCCTTCATGAGCACCTTGAAGGACTCGGGGATGCCGGGCTCCTGGATGTTCTCGCCCTTGACGATGGCCTCGTACACCTTGACGCGGCCGAGGATGTCGTCGGACTTGATCGTGAGGAGCTCCTGGAGCGCGTACGCGGCGCCGTAGGCCTCGAGCGCCCACACCTCCATCTCGCCGAAGCGCTGGCCGCCGAACTGGGCCTTACCACCCAGTGGCTGCTGCGTGATCATCGAGTAGGGGCCGGTCGACCGTGCGTGGATCTTGTCGTCGACGAGGTGGTGCAGCTTCAGGATGTACATGTAGCCGACCGAGATGGGCGCCGGGAACGGCTCGCCGGAGCGGCCGTCGAACAGCTGGGTCTTTCCCGTCGAGTCGATGAGCCGGACGCCGTCGCGCGTGGGGTTCGTCGAGTCGAGCAGACCCGCGATCTCCTCCTCGAACGCACCGTCGAACACCGGGGTCGCGACCTTCGTGCCGGGGGCGGCCTCGCGGGCCTCGTCGGGCAGGCGCGCGGCCCACTTCGGGTTGCCGTCGACCTTCCAGCCCTGCTGGGCGATCCAGCCGAGGTGGGTCTCGAGGACCTGGCCGAAGTTCATGCGACCGGGGATGCCGAGCGGGTTCAGGATGACGTCGACCGGCGTGCCGTCGGCGAGGAAGGGCATGTCCTCGATCGGGAGGATCTTGGCGATGACGCCCTTGTTGCCGTGGCGGCCGGCGAGCTTGTCGCCCTCGGTGATCTTGCGCTTCTGGGCGATGTAGACCACGACGCGGCGGTTGACGCCCGAGCCGAGCTCGTCGTCGCCGTCCTCGGCGTTGAACTCCTTGACCGCGATGATCGTGCCCTGCTCGCCGTGAGGCACCTTCAGGGACGTGTCGCGCACCTCGCGGCTCTTCTCGTTGAAGATCGCACGGAGCAGGCGCTCCTCGGCGGAGAGCTCGGTCTCGCCCTTGGGCGTGACCTTGCCGACCAGGATGTCGCCCGGGCGGACCTCGGCGCCGATGCGGATGATGCCGCGCTCGTCGAGGTCCTTCAGAAGGTCGGGGCTCACGTTCGGGAGATCACGGGTGATCTCCTCTTTGCCGAGCTTCGTGTCGCGGGCGTCCACCTCGTACTCCTCGATGTGGATCGAGGAGAGGGTGTCGTCCTTCACGAGGTCCTGGCTGAGGATGATGGCGTCCTCGAAGTTGTGGCCCTCCCATGTCATGAACGCGACGAGGAGGTTCTTGCCGAGCGCGAGCTCGCCGTTCTCCGTCGCCGGTCCGTCCGCGATGACCTCGCCGACCTCGACCCGCTCGCCCTCGCTGACGATGACGCGCTGGTTGTAGCTGGTGCCCTGGTTCGAGCGGTCGAACTTGCGCAGGAAATAGTCCTGCGTGCCACCCTCGTCCAGCTGCACTGTCACGTAGTCGGCCGACACCTGGGTGACGACACCGGCCTTCTCGGCGGTCACGACGTCACCGGCATCGATGGCCGCGAAGCCCTCCATGCCCGTGCCGACGACCGGCGACTCGCTGCGCAGCAGCGGGACGGCCTGACGCTGCATGTTCGCACCCATGAGGGCGCGGTTCGCGTCGTCGTGCTCGAGGAACGGGATGAGCGACGTCGCGACCGACACCATCTGGCGCGGCGAGACGTCCATGTACCCGATCTCGTCGGCGGGGAACAGGTCGACCTCGCCGCCCTTCTTGCGGGCGAGGACGCGGTCCTCGGTGAAGTGCCCGTCGGCCTTGAGCGGCGCGTTGGCCTGGGCGACGATGAAGTCGTCCTCTTCGCTCGCGGTGAGGTAGTCGATCTGGTCGGTGACCCGGCCGGCGACGACCTTGCGGTACGGCGTCTCGATGAAGCCGAACGCATTGATGCGGGCGAACGACGCGAGCGAGCCGATGAGGCCGATGTTCGGGCCTTCCGGGGTCTCGATCGGGCACATCCGGCCGTAGTGCGACGGGTGGACGTCACGGACCTCGACGCCGGCACGCTCACGCGACAGACCGCCGGGGCCGAGCGCCGAGAGGCGACGCTTGTGGGTCAGACCCGCGAGCGGGTTGTTCTGGTCCATGAACTGCGACAGCTGCGAGGTTCCGAAGAACTCCTTGATCGCGGCGACCACGGGGCGCACGTTGATCAGGGTCTGCGGCGTGATCGCCTCGATGTCCTGCGTGGTCATGCGCTCGCGGACGACGCGCTCCATGCGCGACAGACCGGTGCGGACCTGGTTCTGGATGAGCTCGCCGACGGCGCGGATGCGGCGGTTGCCGAAGTTGTCGATGTCGTCGATGTCGAGGCGGATGTCGGCCGTCTTGCCGGCGCGCAGGCCCTCGAAGACGGTGTCGCCGCGGTGCAGGCGGACGAGGTACTTGATCGTCGCAACGATGTCGTCGACGGTGAGCACCGAGTCCGAGAGCGGGCCGGCGAGACCGAGCTTCTGGTTGATCTTGTAGCGACCGACCTTGGCGAGGTCGTAGCGCTTCGGGTTGAAGTAGAAGTTGTCCAGCAGCGCGCGGGCGGCCTCGGCGGCGACCTGCTCGCCCGGACGGAGCTTGCGGTAGATGTCGCGGAGCGCGTCCTCCTTGGAGAGGATCGTGTCCTTCGACAGCGTCTCTTCGATCGAGTCGAAGCCGGCGAACTCGCTGAGGATGTCCTCGCTGGTCAGGCCCAGGGCCTTGAGGAAAACGGTGACCGACTGCTTGCGCTTGCGGTCGATGCGGACGCCGACCTGATCGCGCTTGTCGATCTCGAACTCGAGCCAGGCGCCGCGGCTGGGGATGATGCGCGCCGAGACGATGTCCTTGTCGCTGGTCTTGTCGGGCGTCCGGTCGAAGTAGACGCCGGGCGAGCGGACCAGCTGCGACACGACGACACGCTCGGTGCCGTTGATGATGAACGTGCCCTTGTCCGTCTGGAGCGGGAAGTCGCCCATGAAGACCGTCTGCGTCTTGATCTCACCGGTCTGGTGGTTCATGAACTCGGCCTCGACGTAGAGCGGGGCGGCGTAGGTCTTGCCGCGCTCCTTGCACTCCTCGATGGAGTACTTCTCGGGCTCGAGATACGGGTTCGTGAACGAGAGCTGCATCGTCTCGCTCAGGTCTTCGATCGGCGAGATCTCCTCGAAGATCTCCTCGAGACCGCTGATCTCGGGCACATCCGTGCGGCCGACCTGCTTGGCGCCTTCGACGCGAGCCTTCCAGCCGTCGTTGCCGACGAGCCAGTCGAAGGACTCGGTCTGAAGCGCCAGCAGGTCGGGGACCGTCAGCGTGTCGGAGATCTTGGCGAACGAGAGGCGGGAAGCTCCGCGGCCGTTCTTGGTGGTGGTGGTGGTTGCGTTGCGCGCAGCAGCCAAGGGGATTACCTCCGTGGGCCCGGGGCGGGGCTCGTTTCCTTGTCGTCAGGGTGGAGTGCTCATTCGTCCCCGAAACCTGGCGCCACACTCCGCTTCGCACGCACGGCGAAGAAGCGGGGGCACGCAGGCACAGCCGACCACCATATGAGGGCAGGGGGAATCCAAGAGCGCAACTACCTACTATACGGCGGATGTCGAGATATGTCCAGTCGGATTCTTGACGAGTTCCGGATGCTGCGGTATAACCCTGCCCCACCGCGGTTTTCCGGTCCGAACCATGGACGCATGCCCACGCATAGGTTCATGATGATGCACATGACTGGGGTTCGGCACCCCGTGATCCGAACGCCCGATCATCGGATCCGGGTGTTCGTGAGCTCGACCCTTCGAGAGCTCGCGGACGAGCGGCGCGCGGCGCGCACCGCCATCGAGCGGATGAGGCTCGCGCCCGTGATGTTCGAACTGGGCGCGCGCCCGCACCCGCCGCGCGAGCTGTACCGCTCCTACCTCGAGCAGAGCGACGTGTTCGTCGGGATCTATTGGGAGAGCTACGGCTGGATCGCTCCCGACGGGGACGTCTCGGGGCTGGAGGACGAGTACAACCTCGCCCCGCGCGGAATGCCGAAGCTGATCTACATCAAGGCCAGCACGCACCGCGAAGAACGGCTCACCGCGCTCCTCGCCCGGGTCCGCGACGACGACACCGCCGCCTACTTCACGTTCGAGACCGCCGACGAGCTGCAGGACCGCCTCGCCGACGACCTCGCCACCCTCTTCGCCGAACGATTCGAGGAATCTCGCGCAGAGCAGCCGGCTGCGGCATCCGAGGACTCGGCGGTCACCCGCATGCCCGCCGCCTACACGCGCATCATCGGCCGCGACAGAGCGATCGAGCAGGTCGTCTCCCTTCTCAGGGATCGCGCGACTCGGGTGGTGACGATCTGCGGGCCGGGCGGAATCGGCAAGAGCCGGCTCGCGATCGCCGTCGCGGAAGCGGCCGCACCGCTGTTCCCGGATGGCATCGTGTTCGTGCCCCTCGAGAACGTCCTCGAGCCGGAGCTGCTGCTGTCGACGATCGGGTACGCGCTCGGCATCCGGGAGACGACGGGGCTGCAGCTGGAGGAGCGTCTGGCGCTCGCCCTCGACAAGCGGCGGCTGCTGTTCGTCCTCGACAACTTCGAGCAGATCGTGAGCGCCGCCCCGATCCTGGTGCGCCTGTTCACGATCGCCCCGGACGCGGCGTTCCTCGTGACGAGCCGAGTCGTGCTCCGGATACGGGGGGAGCGCGTATTCGACGTGGACCCGCTTCCGACGAACGATCCCGAATCGCCCGATTCGATCGGCCGCGCCCGGAACGCCGCCGCCATCGAGCTCTTCGCCGAGCGCGCCCGGGCGGCGAACCCCGAGTTCGAACTCACGGACGCCAATCTCGCCCCGGTGGTGGAGATCTGCCGCGTGCTGGAGGGTGTGCCGCTCGCGCTCGAACTGGCCGCCGCGCGGATCCGCCTCCTCGGGCCGGCGGACATCCTGCGGCGGCTCGACAGGCAGCTGGCACTCCTGGTGGACGCCTCACGTGACGTCCCCCTCCGCCAGCGCACGCTCCGATCGACGATCGAGTGGTCGGCCGAGCTGCTCGACCCATCGTCACGCCGGCTGCTCATGGAGCTCGCGGTGTACTCACCGGGGTTCACCCTCGCCTCGGTGGAAGCCATGGGGCGACTTCGAGAGTGGGACTTCGACGTCTTCGAGTCGCTGGAGACGCTCGTGGACTCGTCGCTCGTCCATCAGGACGACGTCGACGGCCAGGCGGCCTTCTCGCTGCTCGTGAGTGTCCGCGAGTACGGCGTGGAGGACCTCGCAGCGACGGGGCAGGAGGATGCCGTCCGCGACGCGCATGCCGCCGTCTATACGGCGGTCGCACGCGCAGAGGCGGAGAACCTGGGCACCGGCGACCAGCTCGCAGCCGTCGCCCGGCTCACCCTCGAGCGCGGCAACCTGCGCGGCGCGGTGCGCCACCTGGCCGCCCGGGCCGACGCCGAGACGGCATGCGACGTCGCCTGGCGGCTGTTCGTGTTCTGGTGGGTCGGCGGGTACCTCTTGGAGGTGGCCGTGTGGCTGCAGGCGATCCTCGACCGCACCGGCGCCGTGGCCTCCTCGCGCGAGCAGGCGATCGTGGCCTTCTACGCCGGATGGCGCGACGCGTGGACGACGCACCGACCGGGCATCGCGCCGATCCTGCTCGACGCCGCGAAGGAGTTCGAGAGCGAAGGCGACATGCTCGGTGTCGCCATGGCCACGACGACCGCCGGCGTCGCCGAGATCAACAGCCCCGCACCTGACGTCGCCGCCGCCTCGCGCTGGCTCAGCGAGGGTGCCGAGGCATTCCGCCGGGCCGACGTCGGCTGGGGCGAGTGCCTCGCGCTGGTCGCGCTCGGTCGCATCGCCCTGCTGATGGGACGCCACGACGACGCCACCGAGCTGTTCCGCCGCGGGGCCGAGGCGTCGCGCGCCTGCGGCGAGCGATTCGCCGGCACCGTCGCGCTTCACCATGTGGGGCGGATGATGCTGCTCTCCGACCGCCTGGACGACGCGGAGGACGCATACCTCGAGAGTCTCTCCGGATCGGTCGCCCTGCGGCACGAGGAGGGCATCGCGTACTGTCTGGAGGGCCTCAGCGCCGTCGCTGCGCGGCGGCGGGATGCGAGGCGCGCGGGCGTGCTCGCCGGTGCTGCGGCGAGCATCCGCCGGCGCACCGCCGCGATCGACGCCGACGCGTTCGTCTATCACGTGCGCTTCCTCGACGAACTGCGGGCGACCGATGCGGCGGCGGAACTGGCGGAAGGCGAGGCTGAAGGGCTCGAATTCGGCTCGTTCGAGGCGGCGCGGTTCGCCGAGCGTGACGCGAGGCGGCTGGTGTCGCCGTGACAGGAGCCCGGCATCCCGTGATCCGCACCCCCGATCAGCGGATCCGGGTCTTCGTGAGCTCGACACTGAGGGAGCTCGCGGACGAGCGCCGCGCGGCCCGCGCCGCCATCGAGCGGATGCGGCTCGCGCCCGTCATGTTCGAACTCGGCGCCCGCCCGCATCCCCCGCGGGAGCTGTACCGCTCCTACCTCGAGCAGAGCGACGTGTTCGTCGGGATCTACGGCGAGCGCTACGGCTGGATCGCGCCCGGAGAGGAGGTCTCGGGCCTCGAGGACGAGTACCTGCTCGCGCCGGCCACCATGCCCAAGCTGATCTACATAAAGGAAGCCGAGAATCGCGAGGATCGGCTGAACAACCTCATCGACCGGATCCGAGGCGACGACACCGCCTCGTACGTGTCGTTCGCGACCGCCGAGGAGCTCGCCGAACGGGTCGCCGGCGACCTCGCGACGATGCTCGCCGAGCGGTTCGAAGGTAGTCGAGCCCCGGAGGAGGCCGACGCCGTCTCGCCCCTGGCGACGAAGATCCCGCCACCCTACACCGAGACTCTGGGTCGCGATGCGGACGTCGCCGCTGTGCTGGACCTCCTCGCCGACGACACCGTCCGGCTCGTCACCCTCGTCGGGCCGGGCGGGATCGGCAAGAGCAGGCTCGCGATCGAGGTCGCACTCCGTGCCGCCGCCGTCGGCGACCGGGACGTCGCCTTCATCCTGCTCGAGCACGTGACCGATCCCGGACAGGTGATCCCCACGATCGCCGCCGAGTTCGGCGTGCGCGATTCTGGCCGCGGCAGCATCGCCGACGACATCGGCAGGGCGCTCGGCGATCGCCGCATGCTCGTCGTCCTCGACAACTTCGAGCAGGTGCTCGACGCCGCACCCGTGCTCGTGGCGCTCTCCGAGGCGCTGCCGGGCACGTCCTTCCTCGTGACGAGCCGGGCTCGGCTTCGCGTCCGCCCCGAGCACGTGTACGACGTGCCGCCGCTCCCCCTTCCGGACCCTACGAGGGCGATCCACGCCGGCACCGCATTGGATTCGTGGGCGATCCGGCTGTTCCGCGACCGCGCTCGCGCAGCCAATCCGGCGTTCGACATCACGGAGGACAACGTCGCCGCCGTCGCCGGGATCTGTGCCGCCCTGGACGGCGTGCCCCTCGCGCTCGAGCTCGCGGCTGCCCGGATCCGGGTCCTCACGCCGTCAGCGCTGCTGGAGCGGCTCGAGCGGCGGCTTCCCCTGCTCGTCGCTTCCACGCGGGATCTGCCCGACCGGCAGCGCACGATCGAGACGACGATCGCCTGGAGCGCAGGGCTTCTCGAGCCGGCGCCGCGCGCTCTGCTGATCCGCCTCGGAGTGTTCGCGGGTGACTTCAGCCTCGACGCTGTGGAGGCGGTCGGCGCCGGGCTGTCGGCGGATGCCGATACGCTCTCGCTTCTCACCGAGCTCGTCGACAACAGCCTCGTCCGCCCTCGGGAGCTCGCCGCAGTGCCGGTGTTCGGCCTTCTCGCCACGGTCCGCGAGTACGCGCTCGCCCTGCTCGAGGCATCTCCGGATGCCGCGGAGGTGCGGCGCCTGCATGCGGACCACTACACGCGGCTGGCACTGGAGATCGCACCGAAGCTTCAGGGGAGGACCCAGCTCAGCGCACTGGCAAGACTCGGAGCCGAACGCGACAACCTGCGCACCGCAGGCCGGCACCTGCTGGAGATGGGGGCGGTCGACATGCTTTCGCGCGTGGTGTGGGACCTGTTCCTGTACTGGTGGATCCGCGGGCTCATGCCCGAAGCGCGGGCGTGGATGGACGCGATCCTCGCAACCGGAGTCGCCGTGTCGGACGCCACCAGGGCGATCGCACTGGGCTACTCGTCGTGGGTGAGCCTCTGGCAGCAGCGGGGCGGAGTCGGCCCGGGCCCGTTCGAGGAGAGCGTCGCGCTGTTCCGCTCGATCGGGGACCGGGACAGCGAGGCGCTCGCGCTGGGCTCCCTCGCGCTCGCGTATCTCGCCGAGGTTCCCCCCGAACTCGATCGCGCGGAGGAATCCGGACGTGCCTCGCTCTCGATGCTCGAAGGCCGGATGCCGACCATCGAGTCGATGGCGAAGGTGGCGATCGGACGCGTGTTCGTCGTCCGCGGCGATGTCGCGCAGGCCGCGCGATGGTTCGACGAGGCGCTGGAGCAGGCCGAGCTCATCGGCGATCCCTTCGCGACGACGCTGGCGATCACGAATCGGGCATGGATGTGGATCGCACAGGGGGCGCCGCGGGGCGACCTCTTCGAACGCAACCTCGTGCTGGCGACCGAACTCGGCAACGTCGACGGAGCCGCCTACGCCCTGGAAGGTCTGATCGCGATCTCGGTGCTCAGCGGCGACATCGAGCGGGCGGGCGTCATCGCGGGCGCAGCCGAATCCGTGAGGCGGCTGACCGGGATGGGCGAGCAGGCGACGATCGTGACCTTCGAGCCGTTCGTGGCCTCCGTACTGGCCACCGCCGCCGCGCCGGCGTTCGAGGCGGCCCGCGCGCGCGGACGGATGATGACCGTGCACGAGGCCACGGAGTACGCACTGGGGAGTGCCGCCGGGCCGACCGCCGACACCGGCGCGACCCTCGAGACGTCATCCGGAGCCCGGTCATGACCCCGGCGTCGGCGGCGGGCGCGCCAGGCGGATCTGGGCGCCAGGATGTGGACATGACCGGGGCGACATCCGTGATCCGGACACCCGATCAGCGGATCCGCGTGTTCGTCAGCTCGACTCTGCGCGAACTCGCCGCTGAGCGGGCCGGCGCCCGCGCGGCGATCGAGCGGATGGGACTCGCCCCCGTGATGTTCGAGCTCGGCGCGCGCCCTCACCCACCGCGCGAGCTGTACCGTTCGTATCTCGCCCAGAGCGACATCTTCGTCGGCATCTACGGGGAGAGCTACGGCTGGGTCGCGCCCGACGAGCAGATCTCCGGCCTCCAGGACGAGTACGACCTCGCGCCGGCCTCGATGCCGAAGCTCATCTACATCAAGGCATCCGATCGTCGCGACGAGCGGCTCACCGCGCTCATCGCGCGCATCCAGGCGGACGATCACGCGGCGTACCTGCCCTTCCGCACCGCAGACGAGCTCGAGGAGCGGATCGCCGACGACCTGGCCACGCTGCTTGCCGAGCGCTTCGACGCCTCGCGGCGCGGAGCCTCTGACGAGGGCGAACCCGCTGAGGCGCTCGCAGGGCGAGTGCCGGTCCCGTACACGCGGACGATCGGGCGCGAGGAAGACGTACATCGCGTGCGCGAGCTGCTCGCCGCCGGCGCGGATCGGCTGGTGAGCCTCGTCGGACCCGGCGGCATCGGCAAGAGCCGCCTCGCGATCGAGGTCGCGCGGGAGAGCTCGGAGCTCTTCCGGGACGGCGTGTACTTCGTCCTTCTCGAGGGTGTGCTCGAGCCCGGCCTGCTGCTGCCGACGATCGCGTACGCGCTGGGGGTGCGCGACAGCGGCGACGTCGACCTCGAAGACCGCATCGGCCGCGCGCTCGAGGGCAGGCGCGTGCTCATCGTCCTCGACAACTTCGAGCAGATCGTGGATGCCGCACCCGTCCTGGTGCGCCTTTACACCGCCGCGCCGCTCGCGACCTTCCTCGTCACGAGTCGCGTCGTGCTGCGGATACGCGGGGAGCAGGTCTACGAGGTCGAGGCGCTGTCGTCTCCTGGCGCGACCGAGCCCGCGACCGTGCACCGGGCGCTGCGCTCGCCGGCGGTCGCGCTCTTCGTCGACCGGGCACAGGCGGTCCGGCCCGACTTCGAGCTCACCGACCGCAACGTCGCGGATGTCGCGAGCATCTGCCGCCGGCTCGACGGGCTCCCGCTGGCGATCGAGCTGGCCGCCGCGAAGATACGAGCGCTCAATCCCGCAGCGATCGACCAGCGCCTCGAGAAGACCCTGCCACTGCTGACAGCGGCATCGCGGGACCTTCCGGAACGGCATCGCACGATGCGCGCCGCGATCGACTGGAGCGTCAGCCTGCTGCCGGACGTGCAGCGGGAGATGCTCGACGACCTCGGCGTGTTCGCCACCCGATTCGCACTCGATGCCGTCGAAGCTGTCGCCGCCGGCAGGTCATGGGCGGATCAGGTGCTCGACGCCCTCGGCGGCCTCGTCGACGCGTCGCTGGTCAAGCAGGCCGACCTCGGCGGCAGGTCGACGTTCTCGCTCCTGGCGATCGTGCGGGAGTACGCCGTCGAGCGTCTCGGAGCCCGCGGCGAGGCCGATGTCATGCGCGCCGCGCACGCCGACTACTACGCAGGGCTCGTGCGACGCACCTCGCCGGATCTGCGCGGACCCGCGCAGCCCGCGGCCGTCCGGACCCTCGGCCTGGAGCTCTCGAATCTGCGCGCGGCCGTGCGCCACCTCGTCCAGATCGACCGGCTCGACGACGCCGGCGACTTCGCCTGGAACCTGCTCGTGTACTGGTGGATCTCCGGCTTCTTCAGCGAGGTGCGGCTGTGGATGCTGGACCTGCTGGGCAGCGGACGACCGATCTCGACGCGCACGCATGCCATCGCCGTCTTCTTCACGATGTGGGGCGAGATGTGGCAGCGCCCTTCGAACCAGGTCATCGAGGGTCTCGGCGAGGCTTCCCGCCTGTTCGCACAGAGCGGCGATGCGGATGCCGCGGCCATGGCGCTCGCGGCCCGCGGAAGCACCCGGATGCGCTTCCCCGATCTCGACATGGCGGCCGCCGAGGCCGAACTGGTGGAGGCCCGCGATGCCCTGCACGGCCTCGGCGACTGGTGGGCGGAGGCTCTGGCGGAGGTCGCACTCGGACTGCTCGCGATGGCGCGTGGCGCATTCGCCGAGTCGCTCGAGCGGTTCGAACGGGCATCGGCCATCGGCGTGGCCGAGCAGGACGCGTTCACGCGCGTCGTGGCGGGGAACAACGTCGCGCGGGTGCGCCTGCTCGGCGGCGACATCGAGACGGCGAGCGGCGACTATCGCACCACCTTGGAACTGTCGGCGCTGCTCCACTACGACGAGGGGGCGCAGTACTCGCTCGAGGGGATCAGCGCGATCGCCGCGCTGCAGGGCGACGCATGGCGTGCGGGCGCTCTGGCGGCAGTCGCGGCATCCATCCGACAGCGGGTCGGCGTGTTCGACGTCGACGGTTTCGCCGCTAACGTGCAGCCTCTGACCGCGATCCGCGCAACGGCCCCGGAGGCGGTCGCGGGCGGCGAGCGCGCCGGCGCGGAGATGAGCATCGCCGAGGCGTACGCCATCGCGCTGCCGGATACGGATGCCGAGGGCGGACAGGTGCCGGCGACATGGTGAGCCGCGCGGCGGGGCGGCGCGTCAGATGCGGCGCGGAGGGAGCCATGATGGGCATATGAGCGAGGTTCGGCACCCCGTGATCCGAACGCCCGACCAGCGGATCCGGGTGTTCGTGAGCTCGACCCTTCGAGAGCTCGCGGACGAGCGGCGCGCGGCGCGCACCGCCATCGAGCGGATGAAGCTCGCGCCCGTGATGTTCGAACTGGGCGCGCGCCCGCACCCGCCGCGCGAGCTGTACCGCTCCTACCTCGAGCAGAGCGACGTGTTCGTCGGGATCTATTGGGAGAGCTACGGCTGGATCGCTCCCGACGAGGACGTCTCGGGGCTGGAGGACGAGTACAACCTCGCCCCGCGCGGAATGCCGAAGCTGATCTACATCAAGGCCAGCACGCACCGCGAAGAACGGCTCACCGCGCTCCTCGCCCGGGTCCGCGACGACGACACCGCCGCCTACTTCACGTTCGAGACCGCCGACGAGCTGCAGGACCGCCTCGCCGACGACCTCGCCACCCTCTTCGCCGAACGATTCGACCAGTCTCGCCCACGCGCGAACGGGGCGGATGCCGACGACCCGGGCGTTCCTGCCGCGACGCGCCTTCCCGAGCCGACGACCCCGACGATCGGGCGAGAGCATGACATCACCGCGGTGAGAGCACTGCTCGCCCAGGGGACCGATCGGGTCATCACGCTGGCGGGTCCTGGAGGCATCGGCAAGAGCAGGCTCGCCGTCGAGGCGGCGCGCGCGGCGGCGGATCTCTTCCCGGACGGGATCTACTTCGTCGCTCTGGAAGCGGTGCTCGACGTCGACCTGCTGCTGCCGACGATCGCGGCGGCAGTCGGCATCCGGGACAGCGGCGAAGCCGGCCTGCTCGAGCGGCTCGCGGCCGCCCTCGACCGCCGGCGGGTCCTCATCGTGCTCGACAACTTCGAGCAGATCGTGGAGGCCGCGCCGGTGCTCGTCCAGCTCTTCTCGATCGTGCCGATGGCCTCCTTCCTCGTGACGAGCCGCATCGTGCTGCGCATCCGCGGCGAGCGGGTCTACGAGGTCGAGCCGCTGACGACCCCGCCGGGCGAGATGCCGGCGAGCCTCAATCGCGCGACGCGCTCGTCGGCCGTCGCGCTCTTCGTCAGTCGTGCCCAGGCCATCAAGCAGGGCTTCGACGTCACCGCGGAGAACGCGGCCGACGTCGCCGACATCTGCCGTCGACTCGGAGGACTGCCGCTGGCCATCGAGCTGGCGGCGGCGAGGATCCGTCTTCTGACGCCGGCAGGCATCGCGGAGCGTCTCGGCCAGAGCCTGCCGCTGCTGACGGCCGCGGCGCGCGACATCCCCGAACGCCACCGGACGATGCGCGCGGCGATCGACTGGAGCGTGAGCCTGCTTCCCGACCTCGAACGCGACCTGCTGGAGGACCTCGGCGTGTTCGCGACGCGCTTCAGCCTCGACGCCGTCGAAGCGCTCGGCGCCGGCCGATCATGGGACGGCCAGGCTCTCGAAGCGCTCAGCGCGCTGGTCGATGGGTCGCTCGTCAAGCAGAGCGAGGTCGACGGACGGGTATCCTTCTCGCTGCTCGCTCTCGTCCGCGAGTACGCGCTCGCCCGCCTCAAGGAGCGCGGCGAGGCCGATCGCATGCGCTCCGCGCACGCCGACTACTTCGCGGGCTTCGTCGGGCGCCTCGCACCCCAGCTTCGAGGGCGCGGTCAGGCGGATGCCGTGATGGAGCTCGAAGTCGAGCTTCCCAACATCCGTGCCGCCGTCCGCCACCTGATCTACACGGATCGCCTCGACCACGCCGCCGACGCCGCGTGGGGCCTGCTGATCTACTGGTGGCTGTCGGGCTCGTTCGCCGAAGTGCGGCTGTGGATGCAGGAGCTGCTCGGCAAGCAGCAGCCGATCGCGGCCCACACGCGTGCGGCCGCGACGTTCTTCGTGCTGTGGGGCGAGCTGTGGCAGCATCCCTCCGACCAGATGGTGGCAGGCCTCGGCGAATGCGTGCGGCTGTTCACCGAGAGCGGCGACGAGGAGGCCGCAGCCATGGCGATGGCCGGGCGCGCGACGGCACGGATGCAGTTCCCCGACCTCGATGTAGCCGCCGCCGTGGGCGAATTGAGCACCGCAGTGGCGACGCTTCACGAACTGGGCAACACCTGGGGAGAGGCGATCGCCGAGGTGTCGCTGGGCCGGATCTCATGGGCCACCGGACAGATCGACGAGGCCCTGGCGCATTTCGATCGCGCGACCGAGATCGCGCGGGCCGGCCAGGACCTCTTCACCGTCGTCGTGGCGGGCGTGCTGCGCTCGAGGCTCGACTTCCTCCGCGGAGAGGTCGCCACGGCCGAGGACGAGTTCGGCGAGCTGCTGCGGCTGTCCACACGACTGCATTACGAAGAGGGGATGGCATATGGCCTCGAGGGCATGTGCGCCGTCGCCGCCATCCGGGGCGACTCCTGGCGGGCGGGTGCGCTGGCGGCGGCCGCGGCGCGCATCCGGCAGCGGATCGGCGTCTTCGACGTCGAGGCGTTCATGGTGCACCCGATTCCTCTGGCAGCCCTGCGCGAACGCGACCCGGAGGGGCTGGCGGCAGGTGAGCGTGCTGGAGCCGATCTCTCGCTCGGCGAAGCCGTCGCTCTCGCGCTCCCCGAGGATCAGGACGCCGTGCGAGAGCCGCTCGCGAAGCAGTGATGCGGCTCGACGGGTGGCGCAGAGCACCGAGTGGGAGGACGCTATCGCCGTGAGGGCTTCATGACCGCAATGGATCGGCCCGTGATCCGCACGCCGGATCAGCGGCTCCGCGTGTTCGTGAGCTCGACGCTGCGCGAACTCGCCGACGAACGCCGTGCGGCACGATCGGCGATCGAGCGCTTGCGCCTCGCTCCCGTCATGTTCGAGCTCGGGGCCCGGCCGCATCCCCCCCGTGCGCTGTACCGCGCGTACCTGGCGCAGTCGGATGTCTTCGTCGGCATCTACGCCGAGAGTTACGGATGGGTGGCTCCGGACGAGGACGTCTCCGGCCTCGAGGACGAATACAACCTCGCGCCGGCGTCGATGCCGAAGCTCATCTACATCAAGGCCGCCGAGCGTCGCGATGACCGGCTCCGCGAGCTCATCGATCGCATCCGCTCGGACGACACCGCGGCATACCTTCCGTTCGAGACGCCCGAGCAGCTCGAGGAGCAGATCGCGAGCGATCTGTCCACGCTTCTCGCCGAGCGCTTCGACGAGACACGCGATTCCGGCGACGCCGCCCTCATGCCGGCGACGTCGTCGCCCGCCGCGCGCATCCCGGTTCCGTATACCGCCACGATCGGGCGCGAGGACGATCTGACGCGCATCCGCGAACTCCTCGCGCGCGACGAGACCCGCGTCCTCAGCCTGATCGGGCCCGGGGGCATCGGCAAGAGCAGGCTGGCGATCGAGACGGCTCGCCTCGCGGACGACCTCTTCCCCGATGGGAAGTACTTCGTCCTGCTGGAAGGGGTCCTCGAGCCCGGACTGGTGGTACCGGCGATCGCGTACGCGCTCGGCATCCGCGACAACGGCGAAGCCGCACTCGAAGAGCGCATCGCCCACGCGCTCGCGGGCCGCCGTGTGCTCGTCGTGCTCGACAACTTCGAGCAGATCGTCGACGCCGCGACCGTCGTCGCGCGGCTCTCCGCCGCCGCGCCACTCGCGAAGTTCCTGGTCACCAGCCGGATCGTGCTGCGGATCCGCGGCGAGCAGGTCTACGACGTCGCGGCACTTCGCACGCCCGATGTCACCGCCTCGCCCACCCTCGATCGGGCGCTGCGGTCCTCGGCCTGCATGCTGTTCGTCGACCGAGCGACCGCGGTCAAGCCCGGCTTTTCGATCAACGACGAGAACGCCGCGGACATCATCGACATCTGCCGTCGCCTCGAAGGGCTGCCGCTCGCGATCGAGCTGGCCGCCGCGAAGGTGCGGCTGCTGAATCCGCGCGGGATCGCGGAGCGCCTCGAGCAGAGCCTGCCGCTGCTGACCGCGGCGGTGCGGGATCTGCCGGAGCGCCATCGGACGATGCGCGCCGCGATCGACTGGAGCGTGGGTCTGCTTCCCGACGACCAGCGCGATCTGCTCGACGACCTCGGCGTGTTCGCGACCCGATTCACCCTCGAGGCGGTGGAAGCGGTCGGTGTCGGCCGTTCCTGGGAGGGAACCGGATTCGAGGGGCTCGCGGCCCTCGTCGACGCCTCGCTGGTCAAGCAGACCGAGATCGCCGGGCGCGCCGTGTTCTCGCTGCTGGCGATCGTGCGCGAATACGCGATCGGACGCCTCAAGGCGCGCAACGATGCGGACGTCGTGCGAGCCGCCCACGCCGACTACTACCGCGGGTTCGTCGCCCGCGTCGCGCCGGGGCTGCGCGGAGTCGGTCAGGCCGACTCGGTCGTGCAGCTCGGCCTCGAGCTCCCGAACCTCCGCGCCGCCGTGCGCCACCTCGTCTACACCGACCGCCTCGACGACGCCGGCGACTTCGCGTGGAGCCTGTTGATCTATTGGTGGATCGCGGGATTCTTCGCCGAGGTGCGGGTGTGGATGCTGGAGCTGCTCGGCAAGGAGCGCCCGATCACCCAGCACACCCGCGCTGTCGCCTGGTTCTTCGCGCTGTGGGGTGAGATGTGGCAGCGCCCGTCCGATGGCGTGGTCGCCGGGCTCGGCGAGTGCGTGCGGCTGTTCGCGGAGAGCGGCGACGACGACGCCTCGACGATGGCACTCGCGGCGCGGGCGACCGCGAGGCTGACACTGCCGATGCCCGATGTGCGTACCGCTGGACTCGAGCTCACCCAGGCGGTCGACAGGCTCCACGAGCTCGGAAACACCTGGGCAGAAGCCATCACCGAGGTCTCGCGGGGCCGGCTCGCGTGGCTCCTCGGCGCCCGCGACGAGGCACTGGCCCACTTCAGCCGCGCCACCGAGATCGCCGAGGCGAGCGCCGACCTGTTCACCCTGTCGGTCGCGGGAAACCACCAGGCCCGGCTGCTGCTCCTGCGCGGCGAGATCGACGAAGCCGAGGAGGACTGCATCCGCACCCTCCTGGTCTCCATCCGGCTGCACCACGAAGAGGGCATCGCGTACGGGCTGGAAGGCCTCTGCGCCGTCGCCGCGGCTCGTGGCGACGGCGAGCGCGCCGGCACCCTGTCGGCGGTGGCGGCCGCCATCCGCCATCGGATCGGCGTGTTCGACGCCGAGGCGTTCCGGGTCCACACCCCGCAGCTCGACGCCCTCCGAGCGGTGGATCCGGATGCCGTGGCCGCCGGCGAGCGACGGGGTGCCGACCTGACGGTCGCCGAGGCCGTGGAGCTCGCACTTCCCGAAGCCGAGAGCGGGGCGGTGCACCAGACACTCGTGGAGTGGTGATCCGTCGGCTCCCTCTGCTCGGGCCGCACAGCGCGGAGCGGCGGAAGCGAACGGTCAGCGAGCGTGCCGGAACCGGATGCGGGTGCCCGGCCGCGCCTGCGCGAGCAGGTCGAGCGCGGCATCCGCCACCACCGCGATGACGGGATAGCCGCCGGTCACCGGGCCGTCGGCGAGCAGGATCGTCGGCCTCCCCGTCGGCGGCACCTGGATCGCGCCGGGCACCATGCCCTCGCTCGGCAGCTCGCCGTCGACGGCACGCTCGAGGACGGGTCCGTCCAGCCGCATGCCGATGCGGTCGGCGGCGTTCGAGACGGTCCAGACGGCGTCGAAGAGGGTCCGATGAGCGGATGCCGTGAACCAGTCCGCGCGGGGACCGGCGGCGAGGGCGATCTCGAGCTCCTCGTCGTGCGGAGCACCCCACGGTGCGACGGTCGCCACCGGGATCGGACCCGCGATCTCCCCGGCGATCAGGATGACATCGCCCGCGCGCAGCGGCTGCGGGCCGAGCCCCGCGAGCAGGTCGGTCGCACGCGAGCCGAGCGACACGCGTGCGTCCACGCCGCCGCGGATCGCGAGGTACGCGCGTGTGCCGTGCGAGAACCAATCCAGGTGCAGTTCTTCGCCTGCACGCCAGCGGTGCGCCTCGTAGGGATCGACCTCGCGACCGGCAAGCACGATCCGCCCCCATGCGCCGGTGACCGCGAACCAGCGGTCTTGCTCGGCGGTCGCGCGCAGGCCGCCCATCGTGACCTCGATGGCTGCGGCCGCCTCGGAGTTGCCGAGGAGGCGATTGGCGGTGCGGAGGGCGGCGCGGTCGAGTGCTCCGGACGGCGAGACGCCGAGGGATGCCGCTCCCGGCCGCCCGAGATCCTGCACCGTCGCGAGCAGCCCGGGCTCGATGATGCGAAGCCCGCTCGAGGTCTCGGTTCGGGGTTGGGGTTGGGGTTGGGGTTGGGGTTGGGGTTGGGTTGGGGGTTGGGGTTGGGTTGGGGGTTGGGGTTGGGTTGGGGGTTGGGTTGGGGGTTGGGGTTGGGGTTGGGTTGGGGGTTGGGGCTCGGGTTGGGTTTGGGGCGGATGTGGCCCGTTGGGGCGCGATTCGTCCGCCCCGACGGACAGATCGCGCCCCGAACCGAGGGCGGGCCGCGCCGCGCCGGGATCGGGATGGGCGGGACCGGGCTGAGGCGAGGCCGGACCGGGCTCAGGTTGGGTTTGGGGCGGATGTGGCCCGTTGGGGGGTGATTCGTCCGCCCCGACGGACAGATCGCGCCCCGAACCGAGGGCGGGCCGCGCCGCGCCGGGATCGGGATGGGCGGGACCGGGCTGAGGCGAGGCGGCACCCGCCTCGGGCCGGGCCGAACCGGGCTCGGGTTGGGTTTGGGGCGGATGTGGCCCGTTGGGGCGTGATTCGTCCGCCCCGACGGACAGATCGCGCCCCGAACCGAGGGCGGACCGGGCCGACTCCCCGGGCACGCGCACGATCTCGCGCACCGGCCGGAAGCGCACTCGCGCTCCCGGCGTGAGCAGGGCCGGGGATGCGGCATCCGGATCGAACAGGCGGGCGGATGTGGTGCCGATCAAGCGCCAGCCGCCTGGGGACTCGCGGGGATACGCGCCCGTGAATCCCGCGGCGAGACCGACCGCGCCCGCCGGGACGCGCGTGCGGGGCGACGCGAGACGCGGCACGTCATGCCGCCAGTCGGGGCTCACGAGGTAGCCGAACCCGGGCGCGAACCCGGTGAAGGCCACTGTCCACCGCGCGCCCGCGTGGAGCTCCGCGAGTTCGGCGGCGGACAGGCCCAGTAGTGCGGCAGTGTCCGCGAGGTCGATGCCGTCGTAGGCGATGTCGAGCACGACCTCGTCGGACCACGCACGTCGCTCGGCGGCCGTCGCCGCAGCGGCCGATTGCGCCCACGCACCTGCGGCCGCGAGTGAGAGCACCGCCGGATCGACGCGCACGAGCACCGTGCGCGCCGCGGGCACGATGTCGATCACCCCATCCGGTCGCGACCCGTCGAGCTGCGCGTGCAGGGCGAGCACGTCGTCGAGGGACGCTACCTCGAGCAGGATCGCCCGGTCGCCCATCGGCAGCAGCCGCGCGTTCACCACGGCGCCCGCACCTCGATACCGTCGGCGTCGAGCGCTGAGCGCACGGCTCGCGCCATCGCAACGGAGCCCGCAGAATCGCCGTGCAGGCACAACGACGCGGGCGCGATGTCAATGCGGCGGCCGTCGGTGGTCATCACGAAGCCCTCGCCGGCCAGTCGCAGCGCCCGCTCCGCGACGGCACCGGGATCCTCCAGCAGCGCGCCCGGCTCGTCGCGGGGCACGAGCGACCCGTCGGCGCGGTATCCGCGATCGAGGAACGCCTCGGTCACGAACGAAAGGCCACGGCTGGTTGCCGCCTGCGAGACCGCGCCGCCGAGACCGAGCACCGGGAGCGCCCGGCCGAGCCGATCGGAGAACGCCGCGACGGCATCCGCTACCGCTTCGGCCTGCGCGACATCTCTCACGATCCGGTTGTACAGCGCGCCGTGCGGCTTCACATAGCGGATGTCGGCCCCCGCCGCGCTGAGCGCGGCGAGCTGGCGGGCGATCGTCGCCGTGAGCTCCGCCGAGTCGAGGTCCATCGCCCGGCGCCCGAAGTTCGCCGGGTCGGGGTACGACGGGTGTGCTCCGACGGCCACGCCCCGGAGAGCCGCTCGTTCCACCGCCGCCCGCATGGATGCGGCATCCCCCGCATGCCCGCCACAGGCGATGCTGGCGCTGGAGATCACAGCGAACATCGCCTCGTCATCGGCGGTCGGCACGCCCTCGACGGTCTCGCCGAGGTCGGCGTTGAGATCGATCGCCACCATGGCTCCACGGTACTGGCGACCCCCTTCGCCGGCAGTACCGTTGGCCCATGGCGCGAGCACGCAGGGAGCCGGACGTCCGCGAAGTGAGGCTCTCGGACGGGACGCTGGCGCGGGTCGTCCCGTCGACGTTCGGCGGCGGGTGGGAGCTCGTGGTGGCCGGCACCCCGCAGTCGCACGTCGACCTCGATGATCCGACCCACCTGCATTTCGAGTACATCGCGCGCATGGGCGCGGTGATCGACCGACTTCGGATGCCGGGGCAGCCCCTCACCGCCGTGCACCTGGGCGCAGGGGCCCTGACGATCCCGCGCTATGTAGAGGCCACCCGGCCGGGGTCGCGACAGCAGGTGATCGAGCTCGAGCCTGCGCTCGTCGACCTCGTGCGCGAGCAGCTGCCGCTGCCCAAGGGCGCGTCGCTGCGAGTCCGGATCGGCGACGCCCGCGAAGGTCTCGCTCGACTGCCCGCCGGGCTGGTCGGCAACGTCGACCTCCTGGTATCGGACGTGTACTCCGGCGCCCAGACGCCGGCGCACCTCACGACGGTGGAGTTCTACTCGGAGGCGGCGCGCTTCCTCGCATCAGACGGCGTGCTGCTCGTGAACGTCGCCGACGGCGCGGGGCTCGCCTTCGCCCGCCGGCAGGTCGCCACCGTGCGCGCCGTCCTCGAGCACGTCATCGTGCTCGCAGAGGTGCAGACGCTGAAGGGCCGGCGATTCGGCAACCTCGTGATCGTGGCATCCGCGGCGCCGCTTCCGACCGCGTGGCTGCCGCGGCTGATGGCAGCGGGGCCGCATCCGGCGAAGGTCGCCCAGGGGGCCGAGATCGAGGAGTTCGCGCGAGGCGCCCGGGTCGCGACCGACGCCGACTCGACCCCGTCCCCGAAGCCTGCGGCATCCCTCTTCGAGCGCTGACTCCCGCGGCAGCCCGGTACGGGCCCGGCCACGCCGGGTTTGGGGCGCACCTTGTCCGTCGGGGCGCACGACATCCGCCCCGACGGACGGAGGACGCCCCAAATCCGGGATGGCCGGGCAGCCGCCGGCCACGGCGCGCGACGACCGGCGACGCCGGCGACAGCGCGCGACAGACCCACGACAGTGCGACGACAGCACGGTGAAAGCGGTCGAGCCGATGGTTGTCACATGACAACTTCCTCCACTGACTGGGCCGTCGAGGCCGAGGGGCTCGTGAAGGTGTTCGGAAAGAATCGGGCGGTCGACGGCGTCGACCTCCGCGTCAAGACCGGCACCGTCTACGGTGTGCTCGGACCCAATGGCGCCGGCAAGACCACCGCGATCCGCATGCTCGCGACGCTGCTGCGTCCCGACGGCGGCACCGGACGCATCTTCGGCCACGACATCATCAAGGAGCCGCAGATCGTGCGGCAGCTGATCGGAGTCACCGGACAGTACGCGTCCGTCGACGAGAACCTGTCGGCCAACGAGAACCTCATGCTCTTCTCCCGCCTGCTCGGCCTCTCGCGCGCTGACTCGCGCCGCAAGGCGGCAGAGCTGCTCGAGCAGTTCGGGCTCACCGAGGCCGCCAAGCGCCCGCTCAAGAACTTCTCCGGGGGGATGCGGCGGCGCCTCGACCTGGCGGCATCCCTCATCGCGCAGCCGCCGCTCATCTTCCTCGACGAGCCGACGACGGGCCTCGACCCCCGCACCCGCGGGCAGATGTGGGACACGATCCGCGAGCTCGTCGCGACCGGATCGACGGTGCTGCTCACCACGCAGTACCTCGACGAGGCCGACCAGCTCGCCGACCGCATCGCCGTCATCGACACCGGCAAGGTCGTCGCCGAAGGCACCGCGGACGAGCTCAAGGCGTCGATCGGCGAATCCAGCCTGCAGCTGCGAGTCGCCGACACCGCCGACATCGCGCAGACCTGCGCCGCGATCGAGCGGGTGCTCGGGGTGACCGCCGTGGTCTCACCCGAAGCCGGCCGGCTCACGGCCCCGATGCGCGACGCCGACCGCGTCGGCGACCTGCTCCTCGAGCTGCGGGACTCCAGCATCCACCTCAGCGAGCTCAGCGTGCAGAAGCCGACGCTCGACGAGGTGTTCCTGACCCTCACCGGTCACGGTGTCGAGTCCGCCGAGGGCGCGACCGCGACCGAAGCCGAGCTCGAAGGGAGCCTCGCATGACCACCATCGCCATCGAGCCCGCGTCCGCGCGGTCGCTCAAGAACCACGTCAGCATCGGACAGTCGGTCCGCAACTCGCTCAGCATGGCCGCCCGCGGCCTGATCAAGATGCGCCGCACGCCCGAGCAGCTCATCGACGTCACTGTGCAGCCCATCGTCTTCACCGTGATGTTCACGTACATCTTCGGCGGCGCGATCGCCGGGAGCGTGGCGGACTACCTGCCCTTCCTGCTGCCCGGCATCCTGGTCCAGACCGTCATCACGACGTCGGTCGTCACCGGCGTCCAGCTGCGCGAAGACATGGACAAGGGCGTGTTCGACCGCTTCCGGTCGCTGCCGATCGCCCGGGTGGCGCCGCTCGCGGGCGCGCTCCTCGGTGACACCGTCCGCTACGCGATCGCGACCACGATCACGTTCGCGACCGGCTACATCATGGGCTACCGCCCCGCCGGCGGCCTCGCCGGAGTGATCGCCGCGGGCCTGCTGGTCATCGCGGCATCCTGGGCCATCAGCTGGATCTTCGCGTTCTTCGGAGTCATCGCGCGGTCTGCGGCATCCGTTCAGGGGATCTCGTTCCTGATCCTGTTCCCGCTGACGTTCCTGTCGAACGCCTTCGTCCCCGCCGACACGCTGCCGCCTGCCCTGGAGTGGTTCGTGGGCATCAACCCGGTTTCGCACCTCGTTACGGCCGCGCGGCTGCTCACGTCGGGCGCCGACGCGAGCGCGGACGTCGTCTCGACCCTGATCGGAGCCCTCGTCATCGTGGCGGTGTTCGCCCCACTGACGGTGCGGGCGTACATGCGCCGGGCCTGACGGGCTTCACCCCCACCATCGCCCAGACGCACGCAGGTCATCGCGAACCTGAGAGCAGCGCGAAGGCCCGGTCCACGCGATCCTGGGGAGGCAGAGCGGATGCCGCGGCCACGCCGCGCGCGTACGCCTCGGCACCCGCGAGGGCCTCGGCCTGCGCGAAATGCTCCGACAGGTGCAGGCTCGGCAGATCCTGCCGGGCACCGAGGAGCGCTGCGATGGCCAGCGTCTCGATACCCCGGTCGCGCAGCTCAGGCTGCGTGATCGCCCACGCCGACCAGCCGCTCAGCACCGTGCCGACGACGGGCTTGTCCACGAACTGCGGCCGGGCGCGGCGCAGCGCGATCGCTCTCGTGCGCAGCCTGCCGGCCCACCAGGCGATCCGCTCCGGCGGCAGCGACGAGTCGAACGACGTGGCCGAGATGAGCCCGGCCATCGCCATGAGGAACCATGGCGACTCGCGCTGGTCGTTCGTGGTGAACCGCTCCATGGCCCGCTCGTAGCGGACCGCTGCGCCCGCGGCATCCCCCGACGCTCGGTCGACCTCGGCGAGCCCGAACCATCCGATCGAGGCGAGTTCGAGCCCGTCGTCGGTGCGATCCCGAAGACCCGCCAGCTCGCCGAAGAGCGCGCGCGCCTCGTCGAGGCGTCCGAGGCTCACGAGACTGCCTCCTCGCGCCCACGCCTGCTGGCGCAGTTCGTTCTCGGCGCCGAAGGCCTGGAACCCGGCGACCGACCGGTCGAGCCATTCGAGCGCCTCGGCGGGTCGGGCGGACTGGCTCGCCAGGGTCGCGGCCGTCGAAGCGGCCGTCGCCGCGACCCAGACGTCGCCTGCCTCATCGGCGATCTCCCATGCGCGACGAGCCGCGACCATCGCGGATGCCGCGTCGCCTTCGTTCTCGGCGTACTGCGCCGCGATGAGCTCACCCATGAGCGCGATCGCCGGCTTCTGTGACCCGCGCAGCTCCTCGACGACGACGGCGAACCGCTCCTCGTCGGCACTGGCGGTGATCGCCCGGGCGAAGGCCGCCCACCGATCGCTCACGCCACCGCGACGCAGCGTCATGCGCAGCCGAGCGAGGCTGCGCAGGATGCCGGTGCCGCCGAGCGCCTGACTGGCGATCACCCCCAGGATGAGCGTGACGGCACGCGCATCCGGGCTGACGTCCTCGACCGCCGCGGCGGCCTCCAGGCGCCGGACGGCGGGGGCCAGGGTGATGAGCTCCGAGAACGAGCCGCGGACGATCCAGGCCTGGCCGAGGACGGCGGCGATCGCCACGGCATCCGCAGCACGGTCGTGATCGATGGCGTAGCGAAGCACCGACAGCAGGTTGTCGTGCTCGCTGTGCAGCGCTCGATAGACCGACGGCTCGAGCACGTGGTCGACGCGGTCCGTGGCATAGCCGCGTGCCCAGCCGAGAACGGCATTCCACGCGTCGAGCTCGCGGTCGCCGGGAACGAGGCGGGACTGTCCGAATTCGCGGACGGTCTCCAGCATCCGGAACCGCAGAGCACCGGTGTCCGCATCGTCCGCGACGATCAGCAGCGATTGCGAGACGAGGCGGTCGAGCAGGTCCTCTGCGAACGGGATGCCGAGGACCGCCGCCGCGGTGGGCGCGGTGAATCCCGCAGGCAGCAGCGACAGCGTCGTCAGAGCGCCCCGCGCCTCGCTGTCGACGAGATCCCAGCTCCACTCGATGACGGCCTGGAGCGTGCGGTGCCGTTCCGGCGCCGCCCGGTCGGCGGTCGTGAGCAGGGCGAATCTGTCGCGCAGCCGGACCTCGATCTGCTCGGGCGTCATGCTGCGCACCCGCGCGGCGGCGAGCTCGATCGCGAGCGGCAGTCCATCCAGTCGCTGGCACAGCCTCACCACGACATCCACTGGAAGCAGGGCGTCCGGGCGCACGGCGCGAGCGCGGTCGAGGAACAGCTGAGCCGCAGGTCCGACGGAGTCGGGATCGTCGGGTTCGGACCTCAGGACCGCGAGCGGGTAGACCGCCTCTGCGGCGATGGCCAGCGGAGTCCGGCTGGTGGTCAGCACCCGCAGCGACGCAACGGCGGCGAGCATGTCCGCGACCCATCTGGCCACGGCGTCGATCACCTGCTCGCAGTTGTCGAGGACCAGCAGCGTGGGCCGCTCCGCCAGGAAGGCGACGACGCGGGCCCGGAGATCGGGGCGGGTGAGCGCGTCGGCGATCCGACCCCCGGCAGGACTCTCGTTGAGTCCCATCGCCGCGCCGATCGCCGATGCGACGTCATCGCCGGCGCGGACGGAGGCGAGTTCCACGATGAGTACGCCGGGGGCATCGGATGCCGCCGCCACCGCCTGCGCCAGCCGGGTCTTGCCGAGACCTCCGGCGCCCAGGATCGTCACGAGGCGATGACGGGCGAGCAGTGGGGGGAGTGCCGCGACGTCGGCGTCCCGGCCCAGCAGCGGCGTGTGCGCCGCACGCAGACCGATGCGCAGCCGGCTGGGCGCGCGAGTGGGGGCATCCCCTCGGACCAGCCGGGTGTTGAGGGCTGTCACGGCTGCGCCCGGCGAAGCGCCGAGATCGTCGCGCAGACGCGCTCGCAGTCCGGCGAAGACGGCGAGCGCCTCCTGCGTGCGCCCGTCGGCGGCGAGTGCGCCCATGAGCTCCGCGTGCATCGACTCGTCGTACGGCCGAGCGTCGCACAGCGCCGCGAGCATCACGACCGCCTCGCCTGTGCGGCCCGCGGACAACAGCGCCCGGGCGCGAAGGGCTTCCGCGCGGTCGCGGATGGCGCCTGCGACATCCGCGACGATACCTCCGAGGTCGCTGTCTCCGAGGTCGGCACCCGCCTCGCCACGCCATAGCGAGAGCGCCTCGTCGACGAGGGCGAGGCCTGTCGGATCGCCCTCGTCGATGCCCGCCGCGGCGTCGACGAGCCGGCGCGCGCGTTCCAGGTCGACGGCGTCGGAGGGGATGCCGAGCGAGTACCCGGCAGGGTCACTCCGAACGAGATCGGCCCCGGCAACGGCCCGCACGCGGGATACGAGGGTCTGCAGCGAAGCGCGAGGGTTCCGGGGCGGCGCCGCTCCCCAGATGTCCTCGACCAGGGCGTCGGCGGAGTGCACCGTCTGTCCGCCCACCGCCAGTGCCGCGATGAGGCTGCGGGTGTGTGCGCCCGGCAGCGGCACCGCTGCGCCGTCCGCCGTGGCGATCATGACCGGCCCCAGCACCGCCACGCGCACGCCGCCGTCCAGTCTCACATCGAGAGCCTAGGACAGGCACCGTCGGCGTGCGGCGCAGGTGGTAGAGCGCGTCAGTCGACGCCGATCGCGATCCGAGCCGTCGGACATCGGCGTGCCCCGCCTCGTCGCCTGTTCGGGCGAGGCAGACTTGAGCTCGATCCGGTGCGCGGTCGAGGGGAGTCACTGATGAGCTATATCCGCGGGTATGACCCCGAGACGCTGCGTGAGAAGGTCGACCCTCGCCAGTGCAGGGAGCGTCTCGACGAGATCGGCGAGCAGCGCAGCCTTCCCGCACTGCTCGAGCGCGTGTGGCTGCTGAAGGTGCTGGGCAAGCCGGATGACTCGCTCGTCCTCGCCGAGCAGGCCGTTCGCGTCGCCCGGATGGCGGGCACCCGGAAGGACCTCATGCGGGCGCGGATCCTCCATGCGTCGGTGCAGCAGGTGCGCGGGGCGTTCGCGGCAGCCGATCAGGAGCTCACGATGTGCGCCGACGAGGCCGAAGGCCAAGGGTGGGCGGGGATCGCCGCCTTCGCGTACCAGCATCGCGGCAGAGTGCATTACGACTCGGGCAACCTCGACTCCGCGCGACGGGACTTCAAGCGCGCGCTGTTCCTGCGCCAGGAGTCGGGGGTGCCCGACGACCAGCTCGAGTCGACGCTGATGGCCATCGATGCCGTCGACCGGCGCCGGGCCGCGGCATCCGTCGCGAGCTGAGCTGTCAGCCCCATGATCAGCCGAGTGTCGTAGGTACGTTCTAGCTTTCCCCCCATGACGGAACTTCATCGCGTGCGCCACTGGGCCGAGGCCCTCATCACGTCCCACCTCGACGACTCGTGGACCTTCGGCTTCGACAACGCCAAGCGGCGCGCCGGACTGTGCGACTACACGAACAAGCGCATCAGCGTGTCGCGCTACCTCACCGCGCGGTACGACGACGACGTGAATCATCAGACGCTGCTGCACGAGGTGGCCCACGCGCTGGCGGGGGCGTCGGCGGGCCACGGTCCGCGGTGGAAGGCGGTGGCCCGCGACCTGGGGTATGTCGGCGGCGCGACGCATCGGGGCGAGACCGCGACAGAGCTCGCACCCTGGATCGGGGTGTGCCCTGCCGGGCACCTCGCGTACCGCCATCGCCGCGTCACGCGTCCCACGTCGTGCGCGAAGTGTGCGCCGCGCTTCGACGAGCGGTACGTGTTCGCATGGCGCCGCCGCGAGATCTCCCCGGCGACCCGGCTCGCCGCGATGACGCCGCGATAGCCCCTCTCAGAAGGCGACGAACACCCCGTCGCGAAGGATGGGCACGACGGATGCCGCGTCCACCGCCGTAGCCGCGTGCAACTCTTCGGCGGGCGATGCCCGGGTGGGGTGCTCCGTCGCGCGGTCTTCGGCGCCAGACCCTCCAGGTCCGTTCGGCGAGCGAACGGCGTCGGGATCGGCCGTCCTGCGCTCGGAGCGCTGAGCGTGCCGCAGGGCCAGCTCGCGGCCCGAGCCGCTCGCCGCGACGAGATGCCTCGTCGCGCCGCGCAGAGCTCGGAAGGACTCCCCCGCCGCAGCCGCCTCGGGCGACGAGTGGTCGATCCCGAGGTCGGTGAGAGCGTTGACGATGGCCCCTGCGCCGAGCAGGTCCTCGACGGCGAACCGCAGTGGCCCACCGGGGGCGCCCGAGACGAGCTCACCGCAGGCGATGATCGCGACGCTGGTGCGCACCCGGCGGTCCTGCTGCAGAGCGAGCACCGCTTCAGCGACAGCCGCCGCGTTGCGCAGCCCGCCGAGCAGGACGATCGCGGCGGTCTCGGGGGCCCGCTCGGCGACGGTCGCGCCGTTGATCGAGACCGCGCGGGCGGCGGCATCCAGCGGGAAATCCTCGCCACGCTCGACGGCCTGGATCACCGTCGATGAGAACCGCAGCACATCGACGACGACGACGACCTCGGACGGTGCGAGTCGGGCGAGCCCGTCGACTCCCCAGTCGAGGCGGACCTGGTAGGAGGACTGGTCGAAGGGATGCCCGGGCATCCGTCCAGCCTAAGCCGCGCGTCGCCCGCGGCTCGGCGCCGGAGGCTGTTCGAGGGGCGCGTTCGGCAGCCGCCCGGCATCGAGCTTCCGGCATGGAGGTTCCGGCATGCCCAGCCGCGGGCATCGAGGTTCCCGCCGCGCCGCCGCCGGCATCGAGGTTCCCGCCGCGCCCCTCGTGGAACGTCGGGCCCCCGCACATCGATGCACGTCATCGCGGCGGAGGCTGCGGTGCGAGACTGGAGCATGCGCATCCTGCTCAAGCTCGTCATCGACTGCGATGCGGATGCCGCGTGGCGGGCCATCCACTCGCCGCGGGCGGTCGCCGAACTCTACGGCCCGGTGCTCGACATGGACCCCCTCGATCCGCAAGGCCTCCCTCCGACGTGGACGCCGGGTGATGACATCCCGGTGCAGCTCAGCGCGGTGAGCGCGCTGCCGATGGGTCGCCAGCTCATCCACGTGAGCGAACGTTTCGTCGACGAGCCCGCCGGCCGGGTGCGCATCTTCCGCGACAGCGGCATTCCGCTGTCCGGACCCCTCGCGAGCCTCGACGTCTGGGACCACCAGATGGCGATCGCGCCGGCACCCGGTGATCCGTCGAAGACGCTGTGGCGCGACCGCCTGGTCATCGGGGGGCCGACCGCCGCCGCGCTCTGGCCGGTGCTGTGGACGGTGTGGCAATGGCGCGCCACCCGCATCCGCGCCATGGCGCCCACCTGGGCCTTCGACCCCGAACCCGCGGCTGCCTCCGACACCGATGGCTGAGGTCGTCGTCCGCCCCGCTCGGGCCGCAGACGCCGCTGCCATCGCGCACGTGCAGGTTCAGGCGTGGCATGAGGCCTACACCGGCCGGATGCCGCAATCCATCCTCGACGGACTGGATGTGGAGAGCTCGTCCCACGGCTGGGAGCGCTTCTTCGACGATGGCCACGCGGGCGTGGTCGGCGAGGTCTGGGTCGCCGAAGTCGACGGCGCCGTCGTCGGGTTCGCGTCGAGCGGCGCCGATCGGGACGACGACGGTGTGCCGGGCCGCCGGCAGCTCTTCGCGATCTACGTGCTCGCCGACCGGTACGGCTCGGGCGCCGGGCAGGCACTCCTGGATGCCGCGATCGGCCGGGAGGCGGCATCCCTCTGGGTCCTCGAGGACAATCCACGCGCTCGCGCGTTCTACGCCCGCAACGGCTTCCGTCCCGACGGCACCGTGAAGGACGACGATCGCTGGGGCGAGCCCGTGCGCGAGGTGCGGCTGGTGCGTCCCGCTCAGCCGGCCGGCTGAGGCCCCGACGCCGAAGGTCGAGCCCGACGTGCCTCGCCGAGCCCCACCGCGCCGAGCCCACCGCGCCGAGCCCACCGCGGCGGCCGGTACTGCGCGGACCCAGGCGCCACATGCCACGCTCGGCCGCTTCCCCACCAAGGGAAACGGCCGATCGCGGCAACTCAGCGCGCCGGCGGCCTACTCGGCGAGCGCCTCGACCGGCGCGACCCGCGTCGCGAGCCGCGTGGGGACGACTGCCGCCACCAGGGTGAGCACGGCCGTCGCGATGACGATCACCAGCACCGGCCCCAGCGGTACGGCCGGCACCACGAAGGTGCCGACGACAGGGGCGTCGGGGTTCGTCGGAATCGACCCGAGAAGCGACTGGGCGCCTGCCCAGCCGTAGAGCACGCCGAGCACGAGCCCCGTTGCCGTCGCCGCGATCGTGATGTGCGCGGCCTCGAGCAGCACCATGGCCCGGATCTGCCCGTTCGAGACGCCGAGCGCCCGCAGCAGGCCGAGCTCGCGCCGACGCTGCACGACTCCGAGGGTCAGGAGGTTGACCAGCCCGACGCCGGCGATCACCGCCGACACGGCGACGAGCCCCATCATGATCGCGGCGAACGAGTCGAGGATCGTGCCGAGCTCGGGCGGCAGTGCGCCTCCCGCCGCCGCCGTCATCACGGCCTTCGTCGACTGGATGGCCACGGCGAACATCGTGACCAGCGTGACGCCCATGACCACGCCGATCGCCATGCGGCTCGAGCGCTCCGGGTGGCGCAGCGCGTTCTCGGCCGCGAGCCGCGCGGTGGCCGAACGACCGAAGATCCGGCCGACGAGCCGAAGCACCGGCGGCATCACCAAGGTCGCACCGAGCGCCAGCCCGGTGAACGACAGGATGCCGCCCACGAACGCGACGACCACTCCGAGCGGGCTGAAGAGCCCGCCGATCACGCCGAGCGCGAGCAGCGCTCCGCCGACGACGAACAGCACGAGCGCCGCGATGTTGCGTCCGGAGCGACGCACCACCGCTTCGTGCGACAGCTCCACGGATCCGCCGATCGCCTGCAGGGGCGTCACGGTGAGGACCCGACGCGAACCCGCCCAAGCGGCGGCCCATGTCGTGAGGGCCACGACCGCGGCGGGCAGCAGCAGATCCGCCCGCACGAGGTCGAACGGCACGTCGCCGAGATCCAGCATCCGGCCCGCGAGCCACACGCCGACCGCGGCGAGAGCCGTCCCGCCGACGAGTCCGAGGCCCGCGCCGATCACACCCACGACGAAGCCCTGGCGGGCGATCTCCGACCGCTGCGACCGCGCCGAGGCGCCGATCAGCCGCAGCAGTGCGATGGCGCGGGTGCGCCCCGCGACGACGGTGGCGAACGTGTTCGCGGTCACGATCGATGCGACATACACGGCGACGCCGACGAGGAGCACCGTCAGGAAGCTGTTGACGAACCCGAGCGTGCCACTCGCCCCGATGTAGGGGTTGGCGCGGAGCATCGCGTCGATGTAGGCGGTCGCGGAGATGAGCACCACGCCGAACGCCGTCGAGATCGCCGCGACGAGGATGCTGGCGCCCATCCCTCGTTCTCGCAGCCACGAGGACGGGGCGGATGCCGCGTCCCGCCTCCCGCGAACACCGCGCCCCGCGAGGGTCTCGGCGATCATGCCCGCGCCCCCTCGGCTTCCGTCGGCACCGCGTCCTCGGTCGCAGGGGCTCCCCCCGGGGCGGCGCCATCGCGAGAAACCACATTCGCACCGAGACCCACGACGCCACGCGATGTCTCGGCGGGATCCTGGTTTCTCAGCGACGTGGCGCCGGCGGGCGGCGCATCGAGTTCGGACGCGAGCATGTACGCCGAGATCTCCTCGGCGGACTGGCGCGGCTTGTCGGCGACCACCCGGCCGTCGGCGAGGAAGATCACGCGATCGGCGTGGCTCGCGGCGATGGGGTCGTGCGTCACCATCGCGATGGACTGGCCGTGGTGCCGGCTCGCGGCCGCGAGCAGGCCCAGCACCTCGCGGCCGCTCCGCGAGTCGAGGTTGCCGGTGGGCTCGTCGGCGAAGACCAGGTCGGGCGCCGTCGCGAGCGCCCGGGCGATCGCGACGCGCTGCTGCTGGCCGCCCGACAGCTGGTGCGGGCGGTGGCGAAGGCGATCGGTGAGGCCGAGGGTCTCGATGAGACCGTCGATGCGGGCGCGCTCGAGCGCCGTCGGGCGACGGCCGTCGAGGTCGAACGGCAGCAGGATGTTGGCGCCCGCGTCCAAGGTCGGCACGAGGTTGAAGGCCTGGAACACGAACCCGACGCGACGCCGGCGCAGGATCGTGAGCTCGAGGTCGCTCAGCCCGGTGATGTCGGTGTCGCCGATCCACACGCGACCCGAGGTCGCGGCATCCAGCCCCGCCATGATGTGCATGAGGGTCGACTTGCCGGATCCGGACGGGCCCATGATCGCGGTGAATTCGCCGCGACGGATGCCGACGCTCACGCCGTCGAGCGCGTGCACCTCGCTTCCGCCGGCGCCGTAGGTCCTGGTGAGCTGCTGCACCCGGGCGGCGAGGCCCAGGGCGGTCGATGTGAGTTCCATTCTTCGAAGCTACGGACGCGCCCCGGCTCGCCGCGTCGGCCGTGCGAGGCATCCCCGTACATCGCAAGGATGATCTCGCTGCGGCGCTCTTCCGTTCGCTCCGTCTGTCGGGCTAGCGTTCCCTCAGCGACCGCTGCGAGAAGGAGACCCGATGCCCGCCATACCGCTTCCGTCGAGCGGCGGTGTCCCCGCCGCTGCGCCGAAGACCTGCGACGCCAGCGGGATGGCCGAGATCCATCGCATGTTCACGTTCGGCTTCGGCAAGGCGCCCGGCCTCGTGCAGGGTGTCGCAGCGGGCGACACGGCGCACGCCGAGGTCGTCGCCCGCGAGCTGGACCTGCTCTCGGTAGCGGTGCACGCGCACCACGAGGGCGAGGACGAGCGGCTGTGGGGACCCCTCGAAGAGCGCGCCCCCGCGTGTGCGGGCCATGTCGAGCGGATGAAGGCGCAGCATGCGCAGCTGCTCGTGCACCTCGAGGCGCTGGACGCCGCCGTGCCCGCGTGGCGCTCGTCCGCGACGGCCGCCGACGCCGAACCGGTCCTCACAGCGCTCGACGGCGTCAACGCCGCCCTTAATGAGCACCTCCCCGACGAGGAGGCGAACATCGTCCCGGTGATGGAGACGGTGATCACCGAGCCCGAGATCGAATGGTTCTCCGATCACGGGCGCAAGGCGACGCCCAAGGGCCAGTCCTGGAACTCGCTCGGCCTCATCATCGAGTCCCAGCCCGACGGCGGCGACGCCTGGCAGCGCAAGAACCTGCCCGCGCCGGTCCGGCTGCTGTGGCGGGTCATCGGCCGCCCCCGCTACCTCAAGCACCGCGCCGCGCTCGAGGGCCGCTGAGCCCACATCGGCGCGAAAAGCGGCTATGCCAGCCCGTGCTCGAATGCGAACACCACCAACTGGACCCGATCGCGCAGGGCGAGCTTGGTGAGGATGCGACTGATGTGCGTCTTCACGGTGGCCTCGCTCAGGTACTCGCGCGCCGCGATCTCGGCGTTGGACAGCCCGCGCGCGGCGAGCGCGAAGATCTCGCGCTCGCGCTCGGTGAGCTCGCTGTACGCGGCGGGAACCGGACGGGGGGCGGCATCCGCGAAGTGGGCGAAAAGCTCGCGAGTGGCGGATGCCGCGATCACGGCCGATCCGGCATGCACCGTGCGGATGGCGGCGAGGAGGAACTCGGGGTCGGCGTCCTTCAGCAGGAATCCGCTCGCCCCCTGGCGGATCGCGCGGGCGGCGGCCTCATCGAGGTCGAAGGTCGTCAGCATCACGATGCGCGGCGGGTCCACGTCGCGCAGCAGCTCGGCCGTTGCCGCGAGACCGTCCATGACCGGCATCCGGATGTCCATCAGCACGACATCCGGGTGGGTCTCGCGCACGACCGCGAGCGCCTCGCTCCCGTCGGCCGCCTCGGCGACGACCTGCAGATCGGGCTGCGAATCGATCAGCATCCGGATGCCGGCACGGAACAGCGCCTGGTCGTCCACGAGGGCAACTCGGATCGCCGCGGCGGTCGGCCGATCCGCGCGAAGGCTCATCGGCCGCCGCCGATCGGCAGCGTGCTGCGCACCACGAACGCGTCCTGCCCGGCGGTGGCGCTCAGGGTGCCGCCGGCCAGCTGCGCCCGCTCGCGCATGCCGATGATCCCGTGGCCCGCGGAGAGACGCTCTCCCGTCGCGACTCGCCCGGCTCGCGCAGCATCGTCGGCGTCCCGTGACAGCGGAACTGCGGGCACCGCCGACTGCGGGAGTGGATTGCGCACCACGAGTTCGACTCGGTCGGGCTGCCAGGCGAGCGTCACCTCGACAGGACTGACACCATGCCGGAGCGCGTTCGTCAGTGCCTCCTGCAGGATCCGGTACACCGCGAGCTGCACCCCCGCGGGCGGCTCGGCCGCGGGCGCGGGGTCGATGGTGATCCGAAGGTCGACTCCCGAGGCCCGCACCTGGGCATAGAGTGCCTCGAGGTCGGCGAGGCTCGGCTGCGGCCCATCGCCCTGGCTGTGGCGCAGCTGGCCGAGCAGCAGGCGAACGTCGGCCAGAGCGGAGCGCGCGGTGGCGGAGATCGTGGTGAGGGCATCCGCCGCGACCGCAGGATCCGTCGCTGCGGCGTACCGTGCGCCGTCCGCCTGCGCGATCACCACAGCGAGGGAGTGCGCCACGACGTCGTGCATGTCACGCGCGATGCGCACGCGCTCCTGTTCGACGGCCGCCTCCCGCTCGGCGCGCTGCTGAGCCAGCCGATTCTCGCGGGCCCGCACGGCGGCGCGCACGAGCGCTCCGATCGTCCACGACAGGCCGAGGGCGAACACGGCGGCGATCAGCATGACGAAGGCGATCGGCAGTGATCGCCACGTGAGCCCGCCCGCCGCGAAGGTCGGACCCAGGAACAGGTACAGAGTGATGACGACGGCCCCGAACAGCGCCGAGGCGAGGCCCGCCCAGTACACGCGAGTCGTCCCGTACGCGGCGGTGACGTAGAGCACGCCGAAGATCGCGAAGTCCGACAGCGACGGCGGTCGGCCGAGCGCCATCTGCAGCACGGCCCCGGTCCACGCCACGGCGAGCGCCAGTCCGGGCGAGAGCCGCCGGATCGCGAGACTCGTGCTGAAGATCACCGCGATCAGCAGCGAGGTAAACGCCGTGACCGGGGCGCCGAGCACGGTCGTGGAGCCGATCATGCCCCGGATCACATCCAGCTCGATCGACGCGGCGATCACCAGGAAGACCGCCGCGACGGACACGTCGACGACGACCTGATAGCGCTGGAGCGGGCGGAACATCCTCTTCACGGTACGGGAGACGGGATGCCGCGGCATCCGTCCCGCGATGTAGGTGCAGCTGCCGCGGCATCCGTCCCGCGATGTATCGGGCTCCCCCATTGCCCCGCGGGGTCGCAAGGCTTTACCGTCGCACACACAGGCACTGGCGAGGACGAACGGAGAAACGATGACGACCGTACGGGCGGCCATCACCCAGACCACGTGGACGGGCGACAAGGCGTCGATGCTCGACAAGCACGAGCAGTTCGCGAGGGATGCCGCAGCCCAGGGGGCGCAGGCGGTGTGCTTCCAGGAGCTGTTCTACGGCCCCTACTTCGGCATCACGCAGGACAAGAAGTACTACGCCTATGCCGAGCCGGCCGACGGGCCCATCGTGCAGCGCTTCGCGGCGGTCGCGAAGGAGCTCGGCACCGTCATGGTGCTGCCGATCTACGAAGAGCAGCAGACGGGCGTCTACTACAACACGGCAGTGCTGGTGGATGCGGACGGCGCGGTCCTCGGCAAGTACCGCAAGAACCACATCCCGCACGTGGAGAAGTTCTGGGAGAAGTTCTACTTCCGCCCGGGCAACCTCGGCTACCCCGTTTTCGACACCGCGGTCGGCAAGGTCGGCATGTACATCTGCTACGACCGGCATTTTCCGGAGGGATGGCGCGAGCTGGGCCTGAACGGCGCGCACATGGTGTTCAACCCCAATGCGACCAAGCCCGGACTGTCGAACCGGCTGTGGGAGATCGAGCAGCCGGCCGCGGCCGTCGCGAACGGCTACTTCGTGCTCGCACCCAACCGTGTCGGGCTCGAAGACAACGAATACGGGGACCAGGCCGTGAACTTCTACGGCACCAGCCAGGTCGTCGATCCACGCGGCAACTATGTCGGGGCACTGGGATCGGGCGAGCACGAGGAGCTGCTGGTGCGCGACCTCGACCTCGAGATGGTGCGGCAGATGCGCGACGACTGGCAGTTCTACCGGGACCGCCGGCCCGACACCTACGGCGAGATCGTGGAGCCGTGATGCTGACGAGTCGCGCCCATGTCGCCGAGACCAAACCGGCCGGTCGCGCGGGTTCGGCGCGTTCCGTCTCGCTTCGCTCGCTCAACGACCGGAGGGAGACGCATCCGGTTCCGGTCGTTGAGCGAGGGAGCGCAGCGACCGAGACGAAACGCTCGGGGCATCCGTGCACGGCCGGCTCGGCGCGTTTCGCCTCGCCTTCGGCTCGCTCAACGACCTGTGGGGGGTAGGAGAACACCATGACGACCACACTCATCACCGGCGGCACCGTGGTGTCCGCGACCGGCCGCAGCGAGGCCGACGTCCTCATCGACGGTGAGACGATCGCCGCCGTGCTGGCGCCCGGCTCGCAGCTTCTCGGGACGGATGTCGCGTCATCCGTCGACACCGTCATCGGCGCGACCGGCAAGTACGTGATCCCGGGCGGCATCGACGCGCACACGCACATGGAGCTGCCCTTCGGCGGCACGAACGCGAGCGACACGTTCGAGACCGGCACACGCGCGGCGGCGTGGGGCGGCACGACATCCATCATCGACTTCGCGGTGCAGCGCTATGGCGAGCGTGTGCAGGATGGCCTCGCCGCCTGGCACGCCAAGGCGCAGGGCAACTGCGCGATCGACTACGGCTTCCACCAGATCGTCGGCGGCGTCGACGACGACTCGCTCGCGGCGATGCGCGGACTCCTCGACGAGGGCGTGTCCAGCTTCAAGCTGTTCATGGCGTATCCCGGCGTGTTCTACTCCGACGACGCGCAGATCCTGAAGGCGATGCAGGTGTCCCGCGACACCGGGCTGCTGACGATGATGCATGCCGAGAACGGGCCGGCGATCGACGTCCTCGCAGAGCAGCTCGTCGCGCAGAGGAAGACCGACCCGTACTACCACGGCATCGCCAGGGCGTGGCAGATGGAGGAGGAGGCGACTCACCGCGCCATCATGCTGGCCAACCTCACCGGGGCTCCGCTGTATGTCGTGCATGTGAGCGCCAAACAGGCCGTCGAGCAGCTCGCCGCAGCCCGTGACAAAGGATGGAACGTCTTCGGAGAGACCTGCCCGCAGTACCTGTACCTGTCGCTCGAGGAGCAGCTCGGCGCGTCGAGCGAGGAGTGGGGCCGGTTCGAGGGCGCGAAGTGGGTGTGCTCCACTCCGCTGCGCTCCCGCGAGGAGGGCCACCAGGACCACATGTGGCAGGCGCTTCGGACCAACGACCTGCAGATGGTGTCGACCGACCACTGCCCGTTCTGCATGAAGGATCAGAAGGAGCTGGGGCGCGGCGACTTCCGGGCGATCCCGAACGGCATCGGCTCGATCGAGCACCGCATGGACCTCATGTACCAGGGGGTCGTGACAGGGAGGATCACCCTCGAGCGCTGGGTGGAACTCACCTCCACGACTCCCGCCCGGATGTTCGGGCTCTCCGGCCGCAAGGGCGTCATCCAGCCCGGCGCCGACGCCGACGTCGTCGTGTACGACCCGAACGGCCACACCTCGATCGGTCTGGGCCTGCGGCCGGACGGCTCGCCTACGGGCAGGGTCCACCACATGAACATGGATTACTCGGCGTGGGAGGGGTTCGAGATCGACGGCCATGTCGACACCGTCGTGTCACGCGGAAAGGTCATCGTCGACGGCGGCGAGTACCTCGGCGCGAAGGGCGACGGCCGGTTCCTCAAGCGCGGCCTCAGCCAGTATCTGGCATGAAACGTCGGTCGTCGAGCGACAGAAGCAGGACGAGACGGAGCTCCGGCGCGTTTCGTCTCGCCTTCGGCTCGCTCAACGACCCGGCACCAGCCACCGGTCGTTGAGCGAGGGAGCGAAGCGACCGAGACGAAACGCGAACGAGCAGGGAGAACACAGCATGGACTTCGGAGTCGTCCTCCAGACCAATCCGCCCGCCGCCCGGACGGTGCAGCTCGCCACGCTCGCCGAGGCCCACGGCTTCAGCCACGTGTGGACCTTCGACTCGCACCTGCTGTGGGAGGAGCCGTACGTCATCCACTCGGCGATCCTCGCCCAGACCAGGCGCGTCACGGTCGGGCCGTTCGTGACGAACCCGGCGACGCGCGACTGGACGGTGACGGCATCCGTCTTCGCGACGCTCAACGAGCTGTACGGCAACCGGACGGTGTGCGGCATCGGACGCGGCGACTCCGCTGTGCGCGTCACGAACGGGTCGCCGGTGTCGATGGCCGAGCTGCGCGAGTCGATCCACGTCATCCGCGAACTCGCGAACTCGCGGCCGGTCGAGTACAAGGGCGCGACACTGCGCTTCCCGTGGAGTCGAGGTTCCGAACTCGAGGTCTGGGTCGCCGCCTACGGCCCGATGGCGCTCAAGCTCGCCGGCGAGGTGGGCGACGGCTACATCCTGCAGCTCGCGGACGTCGACATCGCCGCCTGGATGATCAAGACGGTGAAGGATGCCGCAGCCGCGGCCGACCGCGACCCCGACTCGCTCGCGTTCTGCGTGGCCGCCCCGATGTACATCGGCGACGACTGGGCGCACATGCGCGACCAGTGCCGCTGGTTCGGCGGCATGGTCGGAAACCACGTCGCCGACATCGTCGCGAAGTACGGTCACCACGGCGCGATCCCGGACGCCCTGAGCGACTACATCGAAGGGCGGAAGGGCTACGACTACAACACCCACGGACGTGCCGACAACGACCACGTCGACTTCGTTCCCGACGAGATCGTCGATCGCTTCTGCATCCTGGGCAGCGCCGAGGACCACATCGCGAAGCTCGAGCACCTGCGCGACCTCGGCGTCACGCAGTTCGCGGGATACCTCCAGCACGACAGCAAGGAGGAGACGATGCGTGTCTACGGCGAGACCGTCATCCCGGCAATGTCCGCGCATGTGACGGCGAAGGCATGAGCCGACGCGTCCGCTCGGTCGTCCTCGGCATCGCGGGGGTGTTCCTCATCGCGGTTATCTGGGAGCTGTACAAGTGGCTGGCGCCAGACACCGGTGTGATCCTCGCCGGTGTCACTGTCCTTCCCCGCACGACCGACATCGCGATGCCGCACATCTCGGACATGATCGCGCGCGCCCTCGAGCCGGTCACGCGCGCGCCGGGTTCACCGCCGCTGTGGGTGGTGGCATTGGCGGCGGCCGCGTTCAGCCTCGGTATCGCTGCCGTGGGGTGGACGATCGGGGTGACCGTGGGGTTCGGGATGGCGGTGCTCATGCAGAGACTCCGCACCGCACAGTCGGCACTGCTCCCGTGGGTCGTGCTCAGCCAGACCGTGCCGCTGATCGCCCTCGCGCCGCTGGTGCGGCGCTGGGGCGCGCAGCTCGAGATCGGGACCTTCCACTGGCAGGACTGGATGTCCGTTGCGGTGATCGCGAGCTATCTTGCCTTCTTCCCGGTGTCGATCGGCGCACTGCGCGGGTTCTCATCTCCGGATGCCGCGCACCTCGACCTCATGCGGTCGTACGGCGTCGGATGGTGGCGCACCTTCATCACGCTGCGACTGCCGGCGAGCGTTCCCTACCTGCTGCCTGCGCTGCGCCTCGCCGCCATCAACGCGGTCGTCGGCACGGTGGTCGCCGAGGTGTCCATCGGGCTGCGCGGCGGAATCGGCCGATCGATCGTCGAGTTCGCGGCGAGCGGCAGCTCGGATCCCGCCAAACAGTGGTCCCCCATCTTCGGCGCCATCCTGATGGGGCTCGCCGCTGCAGGTGTCGTCGCTCTGATCGGCGTGTTGCTGCGCCGCTACCGTCGCGGGGAGGTGAAGGCATGACCACTCCCTCGACGCGCGCGCCCCAGGCATCCCTCGCGGATGTCGCGGTGCGCGTGCGGGGCGTTGAAAAGACGTTCCGCACCGGCAAAGGCACCACCGTGCAGGCTCTGGAGGACATCGACCTCGATGTCGCGTCCGGCGAGTTCGTCTCGCTCATCGGGCCGAGCGGCTGCGGGAAGTCCACGCTCATGCGTCTGATCGCCGACCTCGACGAGGCGACCGAGGGCGCGATCACGGTGTTCGGCAAGACACCGCGGCGCGCACGTCTCGACCAGGACTACGGGATCGCGTTCCAGCAGTCGGGGCTGCTCCCCTGGCGGACGGTACGCGCGAACATCGAGCTGCCACTCGAGCTGCACGGAGTCGACCGCGCCGCCCGCCGCGCCCGCGCCGACGAGCTGATCGCCCTCGTCGGGCTCGCCGACTTCGCGGATCGCCACCCCGATCAGCTCTCCGGCGGAATGCAGCAGCGCGTCGCGATCGCGCGCGCCTTCGCCGAGCGGCCCCGGCTGCTCCTGATGGACGAACCGTTCGGCGCGCTCGATGAGATGACGCGCGAGACCATGCAGACCGAGCTCGCCCGTATCTGCGCCGAGACGGCAGCGGCAGTCGTCTTCGTCACCCACTCGATCCCTGAGGCCGTGTTCCTCTCGGACCGGGTCGTGGTGATGTCCCCGCGGCCCGGCCGCATCCGCGACATCCTGGACATGGGGCTGCGCGGCGGCCGAACCGCGCAGCTGCGCGAAGACGCCGCCTTCTTCGAGCGCGTGAGCGCTGTACGCGAAGCACTGCACGGCGCGCCGCAGACCGGCGCCCGCGGGGTGGAGACGCGATGACCGCCGCACGCTGGCGCGACCTCGTCGCACCGATCGCGCTGGGGATCGTCGCGATCGTGCTGTGGCAGCTCACCGTGACCGTCTTCCAGCTCAAGCCCTTCGTCGTTCCCGGGCCGATCGCGATCGGCGACCAGTTCGCTCAGAAGCTCGAGGTGATCTGGATCGCGAGCCTCGGCACCGCCCGCAACGCGCTGGTCGGGCTGATCGTCGGCACCGTCGCCGGTGTTGTCTGGGCGCTGCTGGCGGCTGCGTGGCGCCCGCTCGACGAGATCAGCGCGCCGACCATCACCGCGCTCGCCGTCATCCCGATCGTCGCGCTCGCCCCCGTGTTCTACGCGATGTTCGGGGCCAGCGTCGAGACGGGTCGTCAGATCGTCGCGGCGATCGCGGTGTTCATCCCGATCTTCTTCAACGTCCTCCGCGGGCTCCGACAGGCCCAGCCCATCCACCGCGACCTCATGCGCGCCTACGCGGCGACGTCCTGGCAGACCGCACGCACCGTCACGCTCCCGGGCGCACTGCCGTACTTCTTCACCGGGCTCCGGATCGCGTCATCCCTCGCGGTGATCTCGGCCCTCGTGGCCGAATACTTCGGCGGTCCGGTGTCGGGCCTCGGAAAGGCGATCACCTCGGCTGTCTCGTCGAGCAACTATCCCCTCGCGTGGGCGTTCGTGCTCGGCGCGATCCTCACGGGGCTCGTCTTCTACAGCGCCACGTATGCCCTCGAAGCCCTCGCCCTCGCACGGACCCGCACCTGACGACGATGCACCCAGACCTGCCGGCTGCGCCCGGTCGGAAGAAAACAGCACCACCTCACATCACGAGGACCATCACACAGGAGGAAGCACCATGAAGCACAGCACACGACTGTCGCTCGGCATCGGTGCGACGGTCACAGCCGCCGCACTCGTGCTGAGCGGCTGCTCCTCGTCGGGCACACCGTCCGAGAGCTCGTCGGGCGGCGCGGCGTTGACGCCCGTCACCCTTCAGCTGCAGTGGGTCGCCCAGGCGCAGTTCGCCGGGTACTACGCCGCCGTCGCCCAGGGCTACTACAAGGACGAGGGTCTCGACGTCACCATTCAGGAAGCGGGCACCGACACGGTGCCGATCGACGTCCTCGCCTCGGGCGACGCCGACTACGCGATCTCGTGGGTGCCGAAGGTGCTCGGCTCGATAGAGCAGGGCACGAATGTCACCGACGTTGCGCAGATCTTCGAGCGGTCGGCCACGACCCAGATCTCATTCAAGGACAAGAACATCACCACGGCGGCCGACCTGAAGGGCAAGAAGGTGGGCAGCTGGGGCTACGGCAACGAGTGGGAGCTGTTCGCCGGCATGCAGAAGGCCGGCATCGACACGACGTCGGACATCACTCTCGTGCAGCAGGCGTTCGACATGAACGGCTTCCTCGCGGGCGACATCGACGCAGCTCAGGCGATGACCTACAACGAGTACGCGCAGGTGCTCGAGACGGTCAATCCCGACACCGGCAAGCTCTACCAGCCCGATGACCTGAACGTCATCAACTGGAACGACGAGGGCACCGCAATGCTCCAGGATGCGATCTGGGCGGACGCGTCGCGTCTGACGGGCGACGCGAACTACGCCGACACCACGGTGAAATTCATCAAGGCCTCGATCAAGGGCTGGATCTACGCGCGGGACAATCCCGAGAAGGCGGCCCAGATCGTGACGGACGCCGGCTCCACCCTCGGCACGAGCCACCAGCTGTGGATGACGAATGAGATCAACAAACTGATCTGGCCCTCCACGAATGGCATAGGCATGATCGACAAGGCGGCATGGGACCAGACGGTCGGAATCGCGCTGGACACGAAGAACGACACGGGCTCCACGATCATCACGAAGGATCCGCCGACGACCGCCTACTCGAACCAGTATGTGGAAAAGGCACTGAAAGAGTTGAAGGATGAGGGTGTGGATGTCGACGGCGCCGGCTTCACACCGCTGACCGTCGAACTCAAGGAGGGCGGCAACTAGCCGCCGCAGAAGGCGAAAGACTCCGACATGGCACCGGGATGCGACCTCCTCGAGTCGCCGCATCCCGGTTCCGATACGAGGTAGATCCATGACCACCGAAATCTCCACCGCCGCCGGTCTTGACGCAAGGACGACGGCCCTCGACCGCGAGTACGTCTTCCATTCATGGTCGGCACAGGCGGCGCTCGATCTTCCGGTCATCGCGGGCGGCGCGGGCACCGAGGTCTGGGACCACGCCGGCAACCGCTACCTCGACTTCGCCAGCCAGCTCGTCAACGTCAACATCGGGCACCAGCATCCGGCCGTCGTCAAGGCCATCCAGGAGCAGGCTGAACTGCTGGCAACGATCGGCCCGGCGACCGCCAACCTCACGCGGGGCCTCGCCGCCCAGCGGATCCTCTCCAAGGCGCCGGCGGCCTTCCGCAAGGTGTTCTTCACGAACGGCGGCGCCGACGCCAACGAGAATGCGATCCGGATGGCGCGGCTGCATACCGGGCGAGACACCGTGCTGTCGACGTACCGCTCGTATCACGGCAACACCGGGGCGGCGATCGTCGCCACGGGGGACTGGCGACGGATGCCGAACCAGTACGCCCGCGGACACGTCCACTTCTTCGGCCCTTACCTTTATCGGAGCGAATTCTGGGCGACCACTCCCGAGGAGGAGTCCGACCGGGCGCTGCGGCACCTCGAGCGCGTCATCCAGTCCGAAGGACCAGCGACCGTCGCCGCGATCCTGCTGGAGTCGGTCCCCGGAACCGCCGGGATCCTCGTGCCACCGCCCGGATACCTCGCCGGGGTCAGAGCGCTGTGCGACCGGTACGGCATCATCCTGATCCTCGACGAGGTGATGTGCGGGTTCGGCCGCACCGGCCGGTGGTTCGCGTTCCAGGGCTACGACGTCGTGCCCGACCTCATCACGTTCGCGAAGGGGGTCAACTCGGGGTACGTGCCGGTCGGCGGCGTGATCATCTCCGACGCGATCTCGGCGACCTTCGACGACCGGGTCTTCCCCGGCGGCCTCACCTACAGCGGGCACCCGCTGGCCGCGGCATCCATCGTCGCCTCCATCAGCGCCATGGAGGACGAGGGCATCGTCGAGAACGCACGCAGGGTCGGGGCCGAGGTGATCGGCCCGGGACTGAGGGCACTCGCCGACAGGCATCCGCTGATCGGCGAAGTGCGCGGCGAAGGGGTCTTCTGGGCCATGGAGCTCGTGAAGGACCCCGAGACGCGCGAGCCGGTGGGCGCGGACGTCATCGGAAAGCTCAAGACGGCGGTCACCTCGAGGGGGCTCATGCCCTTCACGGCGGACAACCGGATCCACGTGGTTCCGCCGTGCGTTGTCACCGACGACGAGGCATCCCGGGCTCTGGCGATTTACGATGAAGGTCTGACGAGCGTCGAGGCAGGGCACTGACCACAACGAATGCGCCCCCTCTGACGCGTGCATGCTCCCTCACAAGGGGATCTCACCGCGAAGAAATGGAAGCATCATGACCGACACCACGACCCTCGAGCGGACGACGCCGTCCGCCACCACGATCCTCGACCACTGGGTGGACGGAGCCACGTGGGCGGGTGAATCCGAACGCACCGGACCGGTCTTCAACCCCGCGCTCGGAACGATCCAGAAAGAAGTGCGGCTCGCCTCCAAGGCGGATGTCGCCGCCGCGGTGGACTCGGCATCCCTCGCGTGGATCGGCTGGCGCGATGCCTCGATCGCGAAGCGCCAGACGGTCATGTTCGCTTTCCGCGAGCTGCTGAACGCCCGCAAGGGCGAGCTGGCCGAGATCCTCACCTCGGAGCACGGCAAGGTGCTCTCGGACGCGCTCGGCGAGATCGCCCGCGGCATGGAGGTCGTCGAATTCGCCTGCGGCCTCGGCCACCTCACGAAGGGCGCGTACTCCGAGAACGTGTCGACCGGCATCGACGTCTACACGCTCCGCCAGCCGCTCGGCGTCGTAGGCATCATCAGCCCGTTCAACTTCCCGGCGATGGTTCCGCTCTGGTTCTTCTCGATCGCCCTGGCTGCCGGCAACGCCGTCATCCTCAAGCCTTCGGAGAAGGACCCGACCGCCGCGAACTGGATGGCGGCCCTGCTCAAGGAGGCGGGACTTCCCGACGGCGTGCTCAACGTCGTGCACGGCGACAAGGAGGCGGTGGACGCGCTCCTCGAGCACCCGGACGTGCGGTCGATCTCGTTCGTGGGCTCGACCCCCATCGCCCGCTACGTGTACGAGACCGCGACCGGTCACGGCAAGCGCGTGCAGGCGCTCGGCGGTGCGAAGAACCACATGCTGGTGCTTCCGGATGCCGACCTCGACCTCGCCGCCGACGCCGCCGTCAACGCGGGCTTCGGCTCCGCGGGCGAGCGCTGCATGGCCATCTCGGTCGTGCTGGCGGTCGACACGATCGCCGACGAGTTCGTCGAGAAGGTCGCGCAGCGCATGGGCACGCTGCGAACGGGCGACGGTACCCGCGGGTGCGACATGGGACCCCTCATCACCGGACAGCACCGCGACAAGGTGACGTCGTACATCGATGTCGCCGGCACCGACGGGGCATCCGTCGTCGTGGACGGACGTGACGTCGAGCCCGACGGCGACCCCGACGGGTTCTGGCTCGGCCCGACCCTCATCGACAAGGTGCCCACGTCATCCGCCGTCTACAAGGACGAGATCTTCGGCCCGGTGCTCTCGGTCGTGCGCGTGGACGGCTACGAAGAGGGTCTCGGCATCATCAACTCGAGCCTCTACGGCAACGGAACGGCGATCTTCACGAACGATGGCGGCGCCGCCCGGCGCTTCCAGCGCGAGGTGCAGGTCGGGATGATCGGCATCAACGTGCCGATCCCGGTCCCGGTGGCCTACCACTCGTTCGGCGGCTGGAAGGCCTCGCTCTTCGGCGACGCCAAAGCGTACGGCCCGCACGGCTTCGAGTTCTTCACGCAGGAGAAGGCGATCACCTCGCGCTGGCTCGACCCGTCGCACGGCGGGCTGAATCTGGGCTTCCCGCAGCACGACTGAATCGGGAGGCTCGGCGCGTTTCGTCTCGTCGCTCCGCTCCTCGCTCAACGACCGGGACTCCGCTGACCCGGCTCGCGCCCCGGCCGTTGAGCGAGCGAAGCGAGACGAAACGCGCCTTGCTATCCCGGGAGTGAGATCGGCCGGTTCTCGTAGAACGTCTGCAGGACCACCGTCGTGCGGGTGCGCACCGACGCGGCCAGGCGGATGTCGCGGATCAGAGCCTCGAGATCTCGCGGTGTGGCGACCCGCACGAACAGGATGTAGCTCGCATCGCCGGCGATCGAGTGGCACGCCTCGATCTCGGCGAGGTGTTCGAGCAGCTCTGGAGCGTTGTCGGGCTGCGACGGGTCCAGCGGCGTGATCTCGATGAATGCCGACAACGACTTGCCGACGGCCTCCGGATCCAGGATGGCCCGATACCCCGTGATCACACCGCGCGCCTCCAGACGACGCAACCGCGTCTGCACGGCCGACACCGACAGGCCGACGACCTGCGAGACCTGCGAGAGGGTGGCGCGGGCATCGAGCGACATCTCCTGGACGATCTTCGCGTCGATCGGATCGTCGAGGTGCGCTCCCGCGCGTGGGCCGCCGTCGCCGGGTGCATCCTCCAACACGGACATGCCCGGAGCGTATCAGGATCCACGCGCGGTGAACCGGAATTCCTCCTGCGTGAGGATGTTTTCACAGGATTTCCTCTCGTATGATGGTGAGGTATCCGGCATCCCGCCGTCCATCCCTCGCAGTTCCCGCAGATCGGAGGTTCCCATGCCCTTCAGCCAGACCCACAGTGCGGTCCAGGTCATCGTCGGCGAACCCGAGGTCGTGGAGGACGGTCGCGCCCGCGGGGTCGAGAACACTGCGGCATGGGCAGGTCTGAAGGCCGCCGTGATCGCACTGCAGAGCCTCCAGGCGAAAGACGGCTCGGTGCCCGACGCGTCCGACTCCGGTCAGGCGCGGGCCGGCGTCGAGGCGATCATCGAGTCGGTCCGTGCCCTGGCGCCCTGGTTCCCGCATGATGCGGAGTACCTCACCGCGCTCGTCGCGGACTTCGAGAAGTGGATGTCGGACGGGTTCGGCGTGCCCGATTTCCTGGACTCGCTCGTCGCCTTCCAGCCGCAGCAGCACCGGGTCGACGGCATCCGCCACCTCGTCGTGTTCCCGATGTATACGCAGAACGGATCGGCGAACCGCTTCGTCGAGGCGCTGATCGTCGAGGTCATCTGGCCCGAGTTCATCGCCGAGCTCGAGACCCAGTACACCAACCGGCTGTTCGTCTCGCTGCGGCTCGTGGACTTCACGCCGGGCTACGACACGAACTCCGCGGTGCTGTTCCCCGAGACGGTGGCGATGCGAGAGATCCCCTCCTTCACTTGGGGTGCGATCTTCCAGGACCGCGAAGCGGCTCGCTACCGGCGCGTGGTGCGCGCGGCATCCGAGATCACGAAGCTCGACCTGCCCGACGAGGCAGTGCGCATGCTGGACGATCAGGTGCTCACCGAGCAGACCTTCGTGATGTGGGACATCATCCACGACCGCACGCACATGCGCGGCGACCTGCCCTTCGATCCGTTCATGATCAAGCAGCGGATGCCGTACTTCCTGTACTCGCTGGAAGAGCTGCGCTGCGATCTGACGGCGTTCCGCGAGTGCGTCGCGATCACCGCCCGGCTGCGGGCGCGTGTCGAGGCCGGCGAGGCGCTGGAACCGGTCGAAGCCGAGATGCTCGAGCACGCGGTGCTCGTGCAGTACGCCGTGATCTTCGACCGCATCTTCCGGTTCGCGATCACCGGGACCCGGGTTCGCAACTACGACGGTCTGGGTGGCCAGCTGCTGTTCGCGTGGCTGCACCAGCGGGGCGTGCTGCACTGGACCGACACGTCGCTCGCCTTCGACTGGGACGGGGTTCCTGCTGTGGTCGTCGCGCTCGGCGACGCCATCGACGAGCTGTACTGGCGTTCGATCGACCGTCCCAAGTCGGCCCACTGGCTCGCGGCGTACGAGCTCGTGCGCGGCACGCTGACCCCCAACCCCGCGTCGGTCTGGGCCCGCGGGCTGCCGGACGAGGTGCTCGCGGGCATCCCCAAGGGGTACACCGACGCTGTGATGGATGACGAGTTCCCGCTGTCGATGTTCTACGAGGCCCTCGAGAAGAAGATGCGTCCCGTCATCGAGTCCACCGCAGGGATCCGAGCCGAGGACTGACGTCCCGGCGCCCCCCGCCGCGCGGCACCCCGGGTGCGAGGATGAGCGCATGACGAACTCCCTGAACGGGCGCACCATCCTTCTCGCCGGCGGGACCAGCGCGGCGGGGCGTGCCGCGGCGCGCGCGCTCCTCGCCGCCGGTGCCCACGTCATCGTCGCTGCGCACGATCCGGAGAAGCTCGAAGTGCTCGCCGGCAACCTCCCGGGGCTCGTCACCGAGGTGTGCGACCTGACCGATGAGTCCGCGGTGCACGGTTTCGCGGAGCGGGTGCACGCGACGGGCGGGCCGGTGGACGGCATCCTGCATCTCGTGGGCGGATGGCGCGGCGGCGGTGGCCTCGCGGCACAGACCGAGGAGGACTTCCGTTTCCTGGAGGGATCGCTGACCGCCCTGAGGCATGTGAGCCGGGCGTTCGACGCCGACGTACGTGCTTCGCCGGCGGGCCGCGAGGCCATCGTCTCCTCGACCGCGCTGGTGCGTCCGCTCGCGGGCGGCGCGAACTACGCGGCTGTGAAGGCTGCGAGCGAGGCGTGGACGCGCGCCCTCGCCCACGGATTCGCGAAAGCGGCTCGGGATGCCGGCGAGCCGTTGCGCGCGGCATCCGTCATCTTCCGCGTCACCACCCTGGACGGCCTCGAAGACGCCCTCGCCGACGCCTACATCGGGCTTTTCGCGCGCGACGCGGAGTCGGTGAACGACTCGGTGATCGACCTCTCGTCATAGGCTGATCGTCGGCGCGCGCCGCGCCTTCGACGACCAGAACGAGGCGACGATGCCCCACATCACCAGTTCCGACGGAGTTCGACTCAGCTACGTCGAGTCGGGCGCCTCCTCCGGTCACCCGGTGCTGCTCGTCGCGGGCTTCAAGGCTCCGGCGACGAGCTGGAAGCCCCAGCTCACCGCGCTGCAGAAGGCGGGACGTCGCGTCATCGCGCTTGATCGTCGAGGCCACGGCGACTCGGAGGTCGGCCCCGACGGCGGTCACACGATGGACCGGCACGGCGCCGATATCGGCGACGCGATCCGCGAACTGGCGCTCGAAGACGTCACAGTCGTCGGACAGTCGATAGGCGGCAACTCGATCTGGGCGCTGCTGGCGGCCGGCGGCGGCGGCGGCATCCGCGACATCGTGATCGTCGATCAGACTCCCAAGATGCTCAACTCCGATGACTGGGAGTACGGGTTCTACGACTACGACGACTCCAACGTCGACACGTACTTCGCGTCGGGCATCCCGGATCCCGGGCGGCACCCCGTCGCGTCGAAGGGTCCTGTCCGGGTCGCGCGGCTGCTGAAGGCCATGGACGTCAAAGCGGCGCGGGCCGGATTCACGCCCGCCGAGCTCGAGCTTCTGAACGACCACGCCAAACGCGACTGGCGGCCCGCCATCGCCGCAACGCGTGTGCCCGTGCTCTTCATCGCGGGGCGCGAGAGCGAGTTCTGGCCCTGCGAGCACGCCGGGGCCGCGGCATCCCTCGCCCCGAAGGGGACTTCGGCGGTCATCGAAAAGGCCGGCCACGCGACCAACATCGAGCAGCCGAAGGTCTTCGATGAATTGCTCGGCCGGTTCCTCGCCGGCTGAGCGCCGAACGCCCTAGAAGGCCTTTCCCGGATTGAGGATCCCCTGCGGGTCGAGCGCGGCCTTGATGTCGCGGTGCATGGCGATCACGCGATATCCGAGTTCGAGCCGTGCCCCGGACAGCTTCAGGAGCCCGACGCCGTGCTCGCCGGTCACGGTGCCGCCCAGCGCCCGGCAGTCGTCGACGATGCGGTCGAACGCGTCCTTCGCGCGGTCCTGGGCCCGCTGATCGCCCTCGGCCACGATGATGAGCGGATGCAGGTTGCCGTCGCCGGCGTGGGCGATCGTGGCGATCACCACGTCATGCGCGGCCGCGGTGTCGCGGATCCGCCCGAGCATCTCAGGCACCGCGCGGCGCGGCACGCAGATGTCCTCGGTGAGCACCGGCCCGAGTCGCTCGAGGGCGGGATACGCGAGTCTGCGGGCGAGGAACAGCCTCTCGACCTCTTGGGGTGAGGCCGCCTGTTCGACGCCGAGGGCTCCGGCATCCGTCATGAGACGCGCGATGGATGCCGCAGCCCCCGCACCCGTCTCACCGGGCTCATCGACCGTCGCCAGCAGCAGCGCGGCCGCGTCGTGCGGCAGCCCCAGCGACCGCCATTCGTCGACCGCGCGCAGGCACATCTCGTCTACGAGCTCGAGCGCCGACGGGATGATGCCGGCGGCTCCGATCGCGGCGACGGCGACTCCCGCTGTCTCGAGCGAGGGGAACGAGCCGACGATTGCACGCTCTTCGCGACCGCCGAGGGGCAGGAGCCTGAGGGTGACCTCGGTGATGATGCCCAGCGTGCCCTCGGAGCCGACCATGAGGGCGGTCAGGTCGTAGCCCGTCGCCCCTTTCGCGGTGCGACGGCCGAGGCGGACGATCTCGCCGTCGGCGAGGACGACCGTCAGCCCCAGGACGTAGTCGCGGGTGACGCCGTATTTCACGCAGCAGATGCCGCCGGCGTTGGTCGCCACGTTGCCGCCGATCGTCGAGATCCGGTAGCTCGCCGGATCCGGCGGATACCACAGCCCTTCGGCGGCCACCGCCTGCCGCAGGTCGTCGTTGATCACTCCCGCCTCGGCGATGACGACGCGTTCCGCGACGTCGAGATCGAGCATCCTCGTCATGCGCTCCAGGGAGACGACGATCGAGCCCTCCACGGCATTCGCGCCGCCCGAGAGCCCGGTGCCGGTGCCGCGCGCCACGACCGGAACGCCCGCTCGCCCGGCGAACCGCACGATCGCGGCGACGTCGGGCGTCGACTCCGGGAGCGCCACGGCGAGCGGCCGGTGGAAGTCCGCCCACTCGGCGTCGTCGTGCGCGTACGCGTCCCGCTCGGCGGGACCGGAGAGCACCTGTTCGGGTCTCAGAACGGCGCGCAGCGCGGCGGCGACGACGTCTGCGTCGAGAGGGTCGGCGAGCATCTCTCGACTCTAGCCATCGCTCCCGGCCGTCATCCGCGGTCGCGCGTGGCCCGGCGGTTCCGGCGCGATCAGGGGGCGCCGGCCGCGACCAGGCCGGCCATCTTGTCGAGGCACTGCTGGAGGCCGCCGAGTGACATGTCGCGGGCTGCTGCGGTCGTGTAGCCGTGCTCGGTCATCTCGAGGCGCGTTCGGCCATCCCCGAGGGCGGTGAGCAGCACCTCGTGGTGTCCCTCGGCCGGCACCCCCGCGGCCGGGATTCCCGCCTCGGCGGGTGTGATCGGCGTGCCGGCGGCATCCACGAATCTGTGGACATAGCGCAGCGCATGCGGCGGGTCGACCTCGGTGATGTCCCATGCGGAGTGCTGCTCGAAGCCTCCCCAGTCGTCGGGGGCACGCATCGTGACGAGGATCCGGCCCCCGGGGCGGACGTCGGCCTCGGCGTGCGGGCAGGTGAATCCGGTGGGTCCCCACCAGGCGCGGAGGTCGTCGGGCGTCGTCCATGCCGCCCACACCCGCTCGATGGGTGCGTCGAACTCGCGTTCGACGTGCACGTCGAATGTCGGTTCCGACATTTCGTGTCCTTCCGTCGTCGGCTTCGGCCACCACCGACGCTAGCGGCGGGCTCCGACGCTGTCGACCGCGGGCGAACAGCGACCGGATGCCGCGGCCGTAGGCTTGATCCTCGTGACCACCCTGCACAACCCGAACATCCGCGGCTTCGCGTCCGACAACTATTCCGGCATCCATCCCGAGGTGATCGCCGCCATCGCAGCGGCCAACGACGGCCATCAGGTCGCGTACGGCGACGACGAATACACCGCTCGGCTGCAGGAGGTCTTCGCCCACCACTTCGGCGAGGGCGTCGAGGCGTTCCCGGTCTTCAACGGCACGGGCGCGAACGTGGTCGGGCTGCAGTCGATGCTCCCTCGCTGGGGCGCCGTGATCGCGGCATCCACCGCCCACATCAACGTGGACGAAGGTGGTGCACCCGAGCGGGTCGCAGGCATCAAGATCCTCAATGTGCCGACGGACGACGGCAAGCTCACCCCCGAGCTCATCGACCGCGAGGCGTGGGGCTGGGGCGACGAGCATCGCGCGCAGCCTCTCGTGGTGGCGGTGACGCAGTCGACCGAGCTCGGCACGCTGTACTCGGTCGACGAGCTTCGCATAATCGCCGACCACGTCCACGGCCACGGCATGCACCTGCACATGGACGGCGCGCGCATCTCCAACGCCGCGGCATCCCTCGGCCTGCCGCTGCGGGAGTTCACGCGCGACGTCGGCGTCGACGTGCTGAGCTTCGGCGGCACGAAGAACGGTGCGATGCTGGGCGAGGCCGTCGTGGTGCTGAACCCCGAGGCGTCGACCGGCCTGAAGTACCTCCGCAAGCTCAACATGCAGCTGTCGTCGAAGATGCGGTTCGTGTCGGCTCAGCTGATCGCCCTGCTCGATGGCGACCTGTGGCTGCGCAACGCGACGCACTCGAACGCGATGGCGCAGCGCCTGCGCAACGGCGTCGAGGCCGGGGTCGCGGACGGCTCGATCCAGGGGGTCGCGTTCACTCAGCCGACGCAGGCGAACGGGGTCTTCGCGACCCTTCCCGATGGCGTCGCAGACCGCCTTCGCGAGTCCTTCCGGTTCTACGACTGGGATGCCGCGAAGAACGAGGTCCGCTGGATGTGCTCGTTCGACACCCGGCCCGACGACATCGACGCATTCGTGGCGGCGATCGCCCGCGAGACCACGGTCTGAGTTTCAGCGCGCTGCGCGAGGGTTTGGGGCGTCATCCGTCCGGTGGGGCGTACTTCGCACGCCCCAAGGGACAGAACGCGCCCCGAACCCCTCGCGCGGAGATGTTCGGCGAGTTTAGCGACTCACGGAACCTAGGTTCGGGGCGGGATCCCTTGTTCGGGATTCGGTCGGGCTCAGCGACCCCCCGAAACCCGGCGGGCGCTCCCCACCGAGCTCAAAGACCCACCGACCTGGGTTCGGGGCGTCGCCCGTTCGTCGGGGCGCACAACGTCCGCCCCAACGGACAGAACCCGCCCCGAACCCGGCGGACGGGTGGCTCAGGACTCGACCGGTTCGATCTGTTCGGAGTCTTCGTGCTCATCGTGCGCGGCATCCACGTCCTCTGTGTGCAGGACGTGCTCGACAGGCGTCTCGTCCTCCAACAGGGCGGCGTCGCCCGCGGCGTCCGACTCGGCGGCATCCGTCTGCTCGGCGAACTCGCCGGGCTCGGCGGCATCCGTCTGCTCGGCGGCATCCGCCGGTTCGGCGGCATCGGCCGCGGACTCGTCATCTGACGCCGCGAGCGACGTCTCGGGGCGGATGAGCTCCTTCACCTCGGCCATGAAGCTGGTCAGCTGGTGCTGCTGCCAGCGCAGCTGACGGGTCCGGTCCTCCGCGTCGCGGAGCACGCCCTGCGAGTGCACGGTGACCGTGTCGATGATCTTCTGCGCCTTGGCACGCGCACGATCGAGGATCTCGCGGGCACGCACGCTCGCGTCCGCCTCCACCTGCTGCGCCTGTGCACGCATGAGCCTGTCGAAGTCGTCGGCCTTCGCTCCGAGACGCTGCGCGTGCTCGAGGGATGCCGCGACCTGGTCATTCGCGTCCTGAGTGATGCGCTCGGCGTGCGCCACCGCCTGATTGTGCAGCAGCAGGAACTCCTGCTGTGCGTCGTCCTGGCGCCGGGTGAGCGACTCCTCGAACTCGAGCGCACGCACGCGGAGTTCGCGCACGGCCTCCTCGGCCTCGGCCCTCGAGAGCGAGGTCTCGCGGGCCACCATGGAACGCAGCGCGGCCGCACCCTTCTCGGCCTCGGTGCGAATGGCGGCGGCCTCCTGCTCGGCCTGCGAGACCTTCTCGGCGGCGTGGGCGGCCTCGCGCTCGACGCGGGCCTCGTGAGCCGTGACCTCGGTCTCGATTCGCAGCCGCGCCTGCTGGGCGTCGACCTGGGCCTGAGAGAGGATCGACTCGGCCTCGGTCTGCACCTCCTTGCGGCGGTTCATGATCTCTTCGCGCGCGGCTTCGAGCAGGCGGTCGGCCTGCACGCTGGCGTTGCGGATGATGAGGCTGGCCTGGTCCTCCGCGACGCGCAGGATCTCCTCGAACTGCGGGCGGCTGGTGGCCTCGGACGTGCCGTCGACGAGCTGCTCGCCGAGCGTCTGCACGCGCTGCTCGGCGGCCCCGGCGCGGGCGTTCGCCGCGGCGAGCTCCGCTTCCAGTCGCTGGATGTCCTCGCGGCTCTTGGCGTCCGCGGCCGCGACCTGCACCTGAACCTGCTGTCCGGCCTTGGCCGCACGCGCGTTCGCTGCGGCGAGGTCGGACTTCAGCTTCTCGATCGTCTCCTGGCTGCGCGCTTGAGCGGCCTCGAACTTCGCGTCGAACTCTGCGCCGAGCCGCTCCACCGCGTCGCGGCTGTGCGAGTCCGCCGCTTCGCTGACCCGCCGATAGCGCCGCTCGAGGAACAGGATCTTGTCGCCGTCGGCTCGCAGCCGAGCGGTGAGCCGGGCGATCGCGGTGTCGACCTCGTCCTTGTCATAGCCGCGGAACGCGGTCGTGAAAGACGTGTCGCTGGCGGTCGGCAGGACGTTGGCGGGAACCGGCTGGCCCGCGCCGATGAGTTCGTCGAACGGAGAGACACCTTCGGCGCCGGCGTTTCGGGCCGGAATGGGCTGATCGGACATCTGGCTCTGCTTCTTCGCTTCCTGATCACGGCGGGCGCGGCAGACGGACGGCTCCACCCCATGAGTCGGCGCGAGCGGATCGGCGGCGTTCGGGGCGGAGGACGTCGCGTTGCTGCGACACCGCTGGGGGGATTCGGCGCGGGAATGCGCCTCGGGTACGCCCGAATAATACCTTCCCCAGCCGAGCGCGATCGCCATCGGATTCACGGTTTCGCGGACCGCTCCACGCGGCGCGTCGAGTGCGCGGATCCAGCTGTCAGCGCAGGGCGCCCACACTCGCGAGCGCCAGGCGGATCAGCGTGCCCCTTCCACCCTCCATCTCGGCGGCGAGGAGATCGGATGCCGCTTCCGCCGGCGGCATCCACGTCACTTCGAGCGCGTCCTGACGCGGCTCGCAGGTGCCGGTGACCGGCACGACGAACGCGAGCGAGACGGCGTGCTGGCGGTCGTCGTGGAAGGCGCTCAGCCCCGGGATCGGGAAGTACTCCGCCACGGTGAAGGGCACCGGCTGCGGGGGCAGGAGGGGGAACGCCATCGGCCCGAGGTCGTTCTCGAGGTGCCGGAACAGTGCGTCGCGCACCGTCTCGCCGTAGCGCACCCGGCCGCTCACGATCGTGCGTGTCATCTCGCCGAGCGGGGTGGCCCGCAGCAGGATGCCGACCTCGGTCACATTGCCCACGCCGTCGGTGCGCACCGGCACAGCTTCGACGTACAGCATCGGCATGCGCCTGCGTGCCTCGGCCAGCTCGATGTCGCTCAGCCACCCCGGGTTCGACGCGCTCGCGGGCGTCGGCGATCCGAACGTCCCGTCTCCGAGCGGATGACCGCCGCGGCCGAACGAGGCGCCGATCCCTTCGAGTGGATCCCGCGGGGTGCCGTCGTCGTCGCGCTCATTGGGGTCGGGGTCTGGAGTGCGGACAGGCATGTGTCCTGTATACCCCCGTCCGCCGATCGGCGAAAACCTCCGTTCCGCCACCGCGACACCCTTGAAGAGTCTGTGCGGTGGGCGTACGTTGCGTCGCGGGAGGGGTCCTCTGCAGTGCTTACCCGACCCACTGCCCGCGGCGCGCCGTGCGGCGCGGGAGTGCAACCACAGGAAGTGAGTACTCATCATGCACCGCGTCACTCGCGCCTCGATCGCCGTCGCATCGCTGGCGCTGCTCGCTCTGGGGGGCAGCGTCGCAGCGAATGCCGCCCCGGCGATCCCACTGAACACCGGTCAGGAGACCACGGACGCCCGCGGCGGCGCCCACGGCTTCTTCGGCTACACGATCGGCGGCGATCAGTTCTGCTACACCCTCTCGGTCACCGGTCTGACCGGTGGGGCGGTTGCGGCCCACGTCCACATCGCTGCGCGCCACGTCGCGGGTCCGGTTCTGATCCCGCTGTCCGTGCCGAACGAATCATCGTTCGACGTCGCCGCATGCACCACCGCCGACCCGATGCTGCTCGCCGCGATCCAGGCGAACCCGCGCGCCTACTACGTGAACGTGCACACGCCGAAGTACCCCGGTGGGGAGGTGCGCGGCCAGCTCAAGTGATCCTCGGAGCGTCGGAGCCATCGGGGCATGATGGTGGTATGCCCACGACTCCGCCGCTCGATGCCGACGCCGTGCTGTGGTCGGCGGCCCGCCTCGAGTCATCCGACAAACCGCTGCTCGTCCTGCTCCACGGCTACGGCGCCGACGAGCACGACCTGTTCGGCCTGACGCCGGTGCTGCCGGACCGGTTCGACGTCGCCGCGGTGCGCGCCCCGCTCCCGCCGCCGTGGCCCGCGCCGGGCTATTCCTGGTACCCCATCGAAGGACTGGAGAGCCGCGATCCGGTGCATGTGACGGATGCCGCGTCCCGCCTGCTCGAATGGCTCGACGCGATCGCGCCGGCCGCCGCAGTCGGACTCCTGGGGTTCTCGCAGGGAGGTGCCGTCGCAATCCAGGCGATGCGGCTCGAGCCCGAGCGCTTCGCGTTCGTCGTCGTGCTCAGCGGGTACGCCACCCCGGGGGAGCTGCCCGGCGACGCTGCGCTCGCAAAGCGCGGACTCCCCGTGTTCTGGGGACGCGGCACCCGTGATGACGTGGTCCCCGAGTTCCTCGTGACCCACACCACGCAATGGCTGCCCGCACATTCCCACCTCAGCGGACGGGTCTATCCGGGACTCACCCACAGCGTCTCGGACCAAGAGGTCGTCGACGTCCGCACATTCCTCGAGAAGCAGCTCGACGCTATTCCGGTCGGATCGGATCGGATTCCGCCCACGACGTGAGCGCTGAAGCAACCGCCCTTGCGATCGATCTGTTACGAGAACGCTCAGGTCGCACTCACCCGACAGGGCCTGGCATCCGCTATCGTGGCTGTCGACCTTGTCCCGAGTGTGAGGAAGTCCGTTGAGGCAGATCGTCGCGACCGCGCTGTAATCGCGCTGAGCGTCGTCGTCCGACGAGTTCAGCGCTTCATTCCGCGCTGACCGTCGATTTTCTGCCGCTTCTTCCCTCGGCCTCTGCCGGCTCTGCCGGTCGTCGGGCGCATCGCGGCCTCGATGTCAGCGCATATCTGACATCTCGGAGGTCCCATGCCTGCTCCCACCCTCACCCCATCCGTCGTCCTCGACCGCGTCTCGTTCACCTGGCCCGATGGCGCATCCGCCCTCGACGGCGTCTCCGGCATTTTCGGCGCGGGCCGCACCGGACTCGTCGGCCGCAACGGCTCCGGAAAGTCCACCCTCCTGCGCCTGATCGGCCGAGAGCTCTCGCCCACCGCGGGCCGCATCACGACGTCGATGGATGTCGCGCACCTCCCCCAGCGACTCACGCTCGACGTGCACCGGCCGGTCGCCGAGCTGCTCGGCATCGCCGACACCCTCGGCGCGGTGCGTGCCATCGAATCCGGCGATGTCGATCCGCACCACTTTGACGCGGTCGGCTCCGACTGGGACATCGAGGCGCGCGCGAACGCCGCGCTCGCCGAGGCCGGCCTGGCGCCCGGCATGCTCGACCGGCACGTCGGCGAGCTGTCGGGCGGCGAAGCCGTGCTCACCGCGATCGCCGGCATCCGGCTGCGCGCGCCATCCATCGCCCTGCTCGACGAGCCGACGAACAACCTCGACCGCGACGCCCGTGCGCGTCTGCGCGAGATGGTCCGGGGATGGCGGGGCACGCTCATCGTCGTCAGCCACGACATCGCCCTGCTCGAGCTCATGGACGACACGGCCGAGCTGTACCGCAACGAGCTGAGTGTCTTCGGCGGTCCGTATTCGCAGTGGCGCGCATGGTTCGACTCCGAGCAGTCGGCCGCCCGGCAGGCCGAGGTGACCGCCGCCGCCGCACTGCGGCGCGAGAAGCGGGATCGCATCGACGCCGAGATCAAGATCTCGCACCGGCAGGCGATGGGCCGCAAAGCCCAGCTGGAGAAGCGCGTCCCGCCGATCGTCGCCGGCAACCTCATGCGTTCGGCGCAGGTATCGGCCGGAAAGCTGCGCACCGAGGCCCGCGACAAGGAAGCCGGCGCCCGTGCGGCGCTCGACGCGGCCGAGCGCCGCGTACGGGACGACGACTCCGTGCGAATCGACCTGCCGGACCCGGGCGTGGCGGCCGGTCGCCGCATCGCGACGATCGGCGACGGCGAGCACTCGTGGATCGTCCAGGGTCCGGAGCGCGTGGCGCTCATCGGCGCCAACGGCGTCGGTAAGACGACCCTCCTCGAGCGACTGGTCGGCCTGCCGTCGGGACGTGGACCCGACTCCGGCTCAGTCGGGACGGGGATCGGCCGGCAGACTCACGTATCGGAGGTCCTGGGCGAGATGCCGGCTCCGCGCTTGGAATCGTGCACGGCCGTGCTGCACACCGACAGGGTGGGTTACCTCCCGCAGCGCATCGACGGACTGGATGACGCGGCATCCGTGCTCGAGAACGTTCGGGCGGCGGCATCCACGATCACCACCGCCGACCTGCGGAACCGACTCGCCCGGTTCCTGATCCGTGGAGCGGCCGTCGATCGGCCGGTGGCGACGCTGTCCGGCGGTGAGCGCTTCCGGGTGGCGCTGGCGAGGGTGCTGCTCGCCGATCCGCCGCCGCAGCTGATCGTCCTCGACGAGCCGACGAACAACCTCGACCTCGACACGGTGGATCAGCTGGTTGAGGCCCTCGGCGCGTATCGGGGCGCCGTCATCGTGGTGAGCCACGACGACGCGTTCCTCGCGCGGCTTGGCATCGACCTCACGCTCGAACTCGCGGCCGACGCGCGACTGAGCGAGCGACGAACCTGAGCCCGCCGAAGGGCCGGACCTTCCGACGGGCTCAGGGACCGCCTCGAACGCGTGCCTTCACGCGCGACGTGGATGGGGGCAGGATGGGCACATGGCCGAACTCCTCCGTCCCCGCAGCGGGCGCGTCCTGGCAGGCGTGTGCGTTGCGATCGCGAACCGCTTCGACATGAGCGTCGCGGTCGTGCGTGCGCTCATGGTCTTCGCCGTGCTCTTGTTCGGCCTGGGCATCTGGCTGTACGTGATCCTCTGGCTGCTCATTCCCCTCGGCCGCACCTGACGTCGGCGGCCCGGCATCAGTGGAATCCGGATGCCGCAGCCCGCGCGACCGCCGCAGCCACCATCTCGGGCTGCAGGGCGGCCGTTGCGCGCACTTCGATCCACGCGGAGTTCACGCCATCCGCCAGGTGGTACAGCGCGCCGCCGTGCGACCCCGTCCCGCCCGCGGAGCCCTGGATGCCGTCGACGCCCAGGTCGATGGCCTGGTAGCCGTCCGGCGTCGTGGCGCCGGTGCCCGCCAGGGTGTCGAGGTAGAGGAAGATGCTTGAAGCTCCGCGCTCGGCGATGCCGCATTCCGATCGATGGGAGGCGACACCGGCCATCGCGTAGCCGGGAGTGGGAGGGTCGCCGAGACTCGTGGCCTGTCCGGTGAGGGTGGCTCCCAGTGCGCCCCCGATCGCGTCCGCCGCCCTCTGGCAGTCGAGAGTCGGCCACCATCCCGTGCGATCGCGAGTCCACGGCTCGTCCGGTCGGGCCGCGAAGTTCGCTCCGATCTGGGCTCCGAGCGCCGCGCCCCAGGCGTCGACGTTCGCGCGCGTCATGTCCGGCGCGAACTGGAATGTCCCCGCGACCCAGAGCTCGTGGGACTCCCATTTCCACGCGCAGACCCATTGCGGGTCGCAGTCTTCGAAGTAGTACTTCTCGGAGTCGGCCGGCAGGACGGCATCCCCGACGCCCGACTGCGGGATGACCTCCACGACGACTGTCGCAGAGTCCCCGCGCCAGGCGCACACCAGTCCGCCGACGTTCGCCATGGTCCCGCTCGAGTCGGCGGACTGTGACTGGAGGTCGAGGCCGGTGGCATCCGACAGCTGAGCCTCGGTCAGGACCGATGCGCAGTCGTGACCGAACGCGACCGGTGGGATGCCGCCGGGCGCGACGTTCAGGACGTCGGGAGTCGGAGTCGGCGTCGACGTCACGACAGCGGTCGGCGTCTCGGCATCCTGCTCCGGCGGCGCCGAGGCGCAGCCGGCCAGCGCCGACAGCAGAACAGCGACACCGATGGCGAGGCGCGAGCGTCTCATGGACTGTCCTTCCGCTGCGTTTGCGGCGAATCTACCTGCCGCCGCCGCTGACCGCGCGCCCGTCCCACAGCCTCCCGCCTCGACCGACGGCCCCGATGTCGCACCTACCGGCGAAGATGGGGGGATGAGCGACGTGCTCGAGCGGTTCGGACCCGCCACGCAGGACTGGTTCCGAGGCGCCTTCCCCCGGCCCACGGACGCCCAGGTCGGCGCGTGGGACGCGATCTCGGCCGGCAGGCACGCGCTCGTGGTCGCGCCGACCGGGTCCGGCAAGACGCTGTCGGCGTTCCTCTGGGCGATCGACCGGGTCTTCCACGAGAAGGACTCGCGTCCGAGGCCCGTCGCCGGGCGCAAGCGCAGGTCCACGGATGCCGCTCCCTCCCCCACACGGATCGTCTACATCTCGCCGCTCAAGGCCCTCGGCGTCGACGTCGAGCGCAACCTCCGCTCACCCCTCGTCGGCATCGGGCAGTCGGCCCGAAGGCTCGGCATCTCGGTGCCTGAGGTCACGGTCGGGGTCCGCTCCGGCGACACGACCTCCAGCGACCGGCGCAAGCTGGTCACGGCACCGCCCGACATCCTCATCACGACCCCCGAGTCGCTGTATCTCATGCTCACGAGTCAGGCCGGCGAGACGCTCAAGAACGTCCACACCGTCATCGTCGACGAGGTCCACGCCGTGGCGGCCACCAAGCGCGGCGCGCATCTCGCGGTCAGCCTGGAACGCCTCGACGCGCTGCTGGAGCGGCCCGCCCAGCGGATCGGGCTCTCTGCCACGGTCCGGCCCATCGACGAGGTCGCGCGGTTCCTCGGCGGCGCCGCTCCTGTCGAGATCGTGGCCCCTCGCGCGACCAAGGCGTTCGACATGCGCGTGATCGTGCCGGTGAACGACATGCTCAATCCCCCGCCCCCTCCGGGCACCGAACCGGCATTCGTCGACGCCGACGAAGCCACGGGCGAGGTGATCGACGAGGACTGGTTCGCAGAGGGTTCCGGCACCGGCGACGGCCGTCGCCGCCCGGAGTCGACCGAGATGACCGGATCCGTGTGGCCTCATGTCGAAGAGGCGATCGTAGACCGCATCGTGCAGCACCGCTCCACGATCGTGTTCTGCAACTCACGGCGCCTCGCGGAGCGGCTCACCGCACGGCTGAACGAGATCTACTCCGAGCGGCTGGGACTCGAACTGCCCGACCCGCTCGTCCCGGCAGCCAAAATGGCGCAGGCGGGCACGACGGCAGGTGCCGACCCGGTGCTGGCGAAGGCCCACCACGGATCGGTCTCGAAGGAGCAGCGCGCACAGGTCGAGGAAGAGCTGAAGTCGGGCATCCTGCGCTGCGTCGTCGCCACCAGCAGCCTCGAGCTCGGCATCGACATGGGCGCTGTCGATCTCGTCATCCAGGTCGAAGCGCCGCCGAGCGCGGCCTCGGGACTCCAGCGCATCGGACGAGCCGGGCACCAGGTCGGCGAGGTCAGCCGGGCAGCGCTCTTCCCGAAGCACCGCGGCGACGTGCTGCACACCGCGATCGTCACCGAGCGCATGCTCGCGGGACAGATCGAGGCGATCGCCATCCCGCAGAACCCGCTCGACATCCTGGCGCAGCAGACCGTGGCAGCGAGCGCGCTGGGTCCCGTCGACGTCGAGGGCTGGTTCGAGACGCTCAAGCGCAGTGCGCCGTTCCGAACACTGCCGCGCTCGGCGTACGAGGCGACGCTCGACCTGCTCGCGGGGCGTTTTCCGTCCGATGAATTCGCGGAACTGCGGCCCCGGCTCGTGTGGGACCGCGACCACGGCACCCTTACCGGTCGCCCCGGTTCGCAGCGCATCGCCGTGACGAGCGGCGGCACGATTCCCGACCGGGGCCTGTTCGGGGTCTTCGTCGCGGGTGAGTCGCAGAACGCCCGCGTCGGGGAGCTCGACGAGGAGATGGTGTATGAATCCCGCGTCAACGACGTGTTCACGCTCGGCACGACGAGCTGGCGCATCGTCGAGATCACGCACGACCGCGTGAACGTGGTGCCCGCGTTCGGCCAGCCCGGCAAGGTGCCGTTCTGGCACGGCGACGGCATCGGCCGGCCCGCCGAGCTCGGTGAGGCGCTCGGCAGGTTCTCACGCGAGGTCTCGACGGCCGCCGCCGAGAAAGCCGAGGAGCGCCTGCGCGACGCAGGTCTGGACGACAACGCGGCAGGCAACCTCCTGGCGTACCTGAGCGAGCAGCGCGAGGCGACGGGGACGCTTCCCACCGACCGTGCGCTCACCGTCGAGCGTGGACGCGACGAGGTCGGCGACTGGCGTGTGATCCTGCATTCCCCGTACGGCATGCAAGTCCACTCGCCATGGGCTCTGGCCGTCAACGCTCGCATCCGCGAGCGGCTGGGTGTCGACGGGTCTGCCGTGGCCAGCGACGACGGCATCATCGCTCGGGTCCCGGATGCCGCGGCCGAACCGCCGGGGGCGGAGCTCTTCGTGTTCGATCCCGACGAACTCGAGCAGATCGTCATCGACGAGGTGGGCGGGTCCGCGCTGTTCGCGTCGCGTTTCCGCGAGTGCGCGGCCCGCGCGCTGCTCATGCCCCGCCGCAATCCCGGCCGACGCAGCCCGCTGTGGCAGCAGCGCCAGCGATCGGCGCAGCTGCTCGAGGTCGCCCGCCGGTATCCGACGTTCCCGATCATCCTCGAGACGCTGCGCGAAGTCCTGCAGGACGTGTATGACGTGCCCGCTCTGCTGCGCATCGCCCGCGGCATCGGCGAGCGACGGATCAGGCTCATCGAGACGACACCCTCGCAGCCGTCTCCGTTCGCGCGGGATCTCCTGTTCGGCTATGTCGGCGCGTTCATGTACGAGGGCGATTCGCCCTTGGCCGAGCGCCGGGCGGCGGCGCTGTCAGTGGATCCGGCGCTGCTGTCGGAGCTGCTCGGCAAGGTCGAGATGCGCGAGCTGCTCGACCCCGACGTGATCGCGCAGTTCGAGCGCGAGGCGCAGCGGCTCGATCCCGAGCGTCGTGCTCGCGGAGTCGAGGGAGTCGCCGATCTGCTGCGCATCCTCGGTCCGCTGGACGCATCCGAGGTCGCCGCGCGCCTGCAGCCCGCCGCGATCTCGTCGTTGACCGAGGATCGACGCGACGAGGCGAACCATGCTCCCGATTCCGACGACGTGTCGTCCCGCTCCCCTCGCTCGACGTCCGGGCCCGACGACCTCGTGGCGCCTGATGCCGAGGCGGCGGCCCTGCTGGCAGCGCTGATCGACGCGCGGCGAGCCATCCCGGTGACGATCGCCGGTGTCCCCCGCGTCGCCGCCATCGAAGACGCCGGCAGACTGCGCGATGCACTCGGCGTCGCGCTGCCCGTCGGCATCCCGACCGCCTTCCTCGAGCCGCTCGCCGACCCGCTCGGCGATCTGGTGGCGCGGTATGCGCGCACGCACGGTCCGTTCACGGCGGATGCCGCGGCCGACCGCCTCGGCATCGGCATCGCCGTCGCGCGGCATACGCTCCAGCGGCTCGAGTCGCACGGCCGGCTCGCGAGCGGCTTCTTCCTCCCGGCCCCGCAGACCGGCGCAGAGACCGGTGCCGCCTCGGGGGCCGGGGCGGGCGCGAATGGCGCCGACGAAGGGGAGTGGTGCGACGCCGAGGTGCTGCGACGCCTGCGGATGCGCTCGCTCGCGGCAATCCGCGGGAGCGTGGAGCCCGTCTCGCAGGACGCGTACGCGAGGTTCCTGCCGGTCTGGCAGCACGTGACGCGGCCGCTCGAGGGCATCGACGGGGTCGTGGCTGTCGTCGAGCAGCTCGCCGGCGTGCCGATCCCCGCCAGCGCGTGGGAGTCGCTCGTCCTGCCCGCACGGGTCTCGGACTACACACCCGGCATGCTCGACGAGCTGACCGCGACCGGCGAGGTCGTCTGGTCGGGGCACGGGAGCCTTCCCGGCCAGGACGGGTGGATCGCGCTGCACTCCGCGGATGCCGTCAGCCTGACGCTCTCGCCGCCCGAGGAGGACGTCGCCCCCGGCACGCTCGAGTCGCAGCTGCTGTCCGCCCTCTCGGCCGGCGGAGCCTACTTCGCCGCCCAGCTGCGCCAGATCACCGGGGCCGAGAACGAGCAGTCGGTCGTCGAGGCGCTCTGGGCGCTGACCTGGGCGGGCCGGGTCACCAACGACACGTTCGCTCCGGTGCGCGCTCTCGTCGGCGGCGGGTCGCAGGCGCACCGCGTGGCACGCAAGACGCCCCGCGCCCGTCTCTACCGGGGCGCCGCGGTGCGCACGGTGACGTCATCCGTCCCGCCGCGACCAGCCTCGATCGGCGGTCGCTGGTCGCTGCTGCCCGAGACCGAGCCCGACGCTGCAATGCGCGCGACCGCGGCGGCGAGCCTCATCCTCGACCGCTACGGCGTCGTCACCCGCGGCGCGGTACAGGCCGAGGGCCTCCCTGGCGGGTTCGCGCAGGCCTACCGGGTGCTGGCGGGTTTCGAAGAGGCCGGGCACTGCCGGCGCGGATACGTGATCGAAAAGCTCGGCGCGGCGCAGTTCGCGGCATCCGCCACCGTCGACAGGCTGCGGGAGTTCGCCGGTCTCGCCGATCCGCCGCCGCTGCGGGCGGTCACGCTCGCGGCGACCGATCCGGCCAATCCCTACGGCGCCGCGCTCGCCTGGCCCGGCCTCGACGGTGTCCCGCATCGGCCCGGACGCAAGGCCGGGGGGCTCGTCGTGCTCGTCGACGGCATGCTGGCTCTGTACCTCGAGCGCGGCGGGAAGTCCGCGCTCGCCTTCACGGGCGACGAAGGGATGCTCGCGGCCGCGACCCGCGACCTCGCGGCGACCGCTCGCGCACGGCGTCTGGACACCCTGACGATCGAGCAGGTCAACGGCGCCTTCGTCTACGGCACCGCTGTCGGCCGCGCTCTGCGCGATGCCGGCTTCGTCGAGTCACCGCGGGGGCTGACCCTGCGCCGCGTGACGGCCGGCGATGAGGCTCGCGCGCTCCGCCAGACGCAGGGCCCCGCCGCCGGGTCGGGGGTCGCGCGTGGCTGAGGCTCGCACGGCCCGGGGCAGGACCGGACCGACGGCCGGCGCGCGGAGCATGCATGCCTGAGGGCGACAGCGTCCACCGCGTCGCCCGGCGGTTGAACGATGTGCTGGCCGGCGCCGATGTGACCCGCTTCGAGCTGCGGGTGCCGCAGGCGGCCACCGTCGATCTGCGCGGCAGGGTCGTGCACGAGGTGGTGCCGCGCGGCAAGCATCTGCTGCATCGCATCGGCGAGCACACCCTCCACTCGCACCTCAAGATGGAGGGCGAATGGCACGTCTACCGACCGGGCGAGCGATGGCGCAAACCCGCCTTCACGGCACGGGCGGTGGTGGGCACGTCGCAGTGGGAGACCGTCGGCTTCGACCTCGCCGGCATCGCGGTCGTCGCCACGGCCGACGAATCGCGGCTCGTTGGGCATCTCGGCCCCGATCCGCTGTCCGCGGACTGGGACCCGGTCGAGGCCGCGCGACGACTGGCGGCGGATGAGCGGCCCGTCCACGTCGCGATCCAGGACCAGCGCAACATCGCCGGGTTCGGCAACGAGTACGCGAACGAGATCCTGTTCGTGCGTGGCATCCTCCCCACCACCCCGGCGCGGGAGACGGATGCCGCAGCCCTCGTCGACCTCGGCGCGCGCATGATCCGCGCCAACCGGGACCGCCCGGATCGCACGTTCACGGGCGACACCAGGCCCGGCCGGACGACATGGGTCTATCGGCGCGAAGGCCGCCCGTGCCGGCGCTGCGGCACGCTGATCCGGGGCGGTTCGCTCGGCGCGGCCCAGAGGCGCGAGCGCATCGTGTTCTGGTGCCCGGTCTGCCAGGCCGCTCCGGGCGCGAGCGCCGGCTGACCGCCGGCATCCGACCGTCCCGCCACGGCGCTCGGCCTGCCGCCGGGTTTGGGGCGGACTTGGTCCGTTGGGGCGCACAGCATGCGCCCCAGCGGAGGGAACCCGCCCCGAACCCACCGCCCCGGCCGCGGCGCTCGGCCTCCCCGGGTTTGGGGCGCCCTTGGTCCGTTGGGGCGCACAGCATGCGCCCCAGCGGACGGAACCCGCCCCGAACCCGCCGCCTCGGCCGCGCCCTTCGGCCTCAGCGGGTTTGGGGCGGGCTAGGTCCGTTGGGGTGCCCAGGATTCGCCCCAGCGGACGGAACCCGCCCCGAACCCGCCGCCCCGGCCGCGCCCTTCGGCCTCAGCGGGTTTGCCTCCCCGGCCGCCGCAGCCGGGCCTCCCCGGCCGCGCCGCCGGACACGCCTGGGTTTGGGGCGGACCTGGTCCGCTGGGGCTCACGGTATGCGCCCCCACGGACGGACGCCGCCCCGAACCCGGCGGCACCGAACCGACAGCGTGTCCGGATCCCGCAGAACTCGCGACACGGAGCCCTCGCGGCGGCAGCCACTCGCCGGAAAGATGGAACAGCACCGAGCGAGAGGGAAGTGATACCCGTGGGCACGACCGTCTTCGAACGACAGCGGCCGGCAGCATCCGTCATCCGTGAAAGCCTCATCGGCACGCAGCAGCGCGTGTTCTGGCTTGACGATCTCGGCCCGCGCGAGGCTCGACCCGGGCTCACCGGTACCGTCTCCGTCGACCTCGTTATCGTCGGGGCCGGCTACACCGGCCTGTGGACCGCGCTGCACGCCAAGCGGCGTGACCCGGCGGCCAGGGTGATCGTGCTCGAAGCCCGCACGGTCGGCTGGGCGGCCTCGGGCCGCAACGGCGGATTCTGCGAGGCGAGCCTGACACACGGCCGCGACAACGGCCTGAGCCGCTGGCCGGGCGAGATCGACCGGCTCGAGCGTCTCGGTCGCGAGAACCTCGACGCCATGCGCGAAGACATCGCCGCCCATCGCATCGACGCCGACTGGGAGCGCGTCGGCAGCCTCACGGTCGCCACCGAGCCCCACCAGCTCGCGTGGCTCGACGAATGGGCGACGGATGCCGCCTCCCGCGGCGACGACGGGATCACGCGCCTGGGCGAGGCCGAGGTGCGGGCCTCCGTAGCCTCGCCCACGTTCCTCGGTGCCGTGAGCGATGCCCACGGCACGGCGCTCGTCCATCCCGGCAAGCTCGCGGCGGGACTCGCGCGCGCCGCCGAGCAGGCCGGCGTGGAGATCTTCGAGGCGTCACCGGTGCGCCGCATTGAGGACGAGGCAGACGCAGTGGCGGTCGTGACGGCCGATGGCCGCATAATCGCGCGACGAGTGGCGCTCGCGACCAACGTCTTCCCGTCGCTGCTGCGGCGCAACCGGCTGATGACCGTCCCGGTCTACGACTATGTGCTCATGACGGAGCCCCTCACCGACGATCAGCTCGACGACATCGGCTGGGGCGACAGGCAGGGCATCAGCGACCTCGCGAATCAGTTCCACTACTTCCGCATGAGTCGCGACAACCGGATCCTGTTCGGCGGTTACGACGCCGTCTATCACTACGGCCGACGGGTCCGCTCGGGCTATGAGAACCGTCCTGAGACGTTCGAGAAGCTCGCGAGCCACTTCTTCACGACCTTTCCGCAGCTCGAGGGCGTGCGCTTCACGCATCGCTGGGCGGGCGCGGTCGACACGTCGACGCAGTTCTGCGCGTTCTTCGGCACCGCCCGGCGCAACCGCGTAGCCTATGCAGCCGGATTCACCGGTCTCGGCGTCGCTGCCACGCGATTCGCAGGAGAGGTGATGCTCGACCTTCTCGCGGGAGAGCCGACCGAGCGGACCGAGCTCGAGATGGTGCGTAAGCGTCCACTCCCCTTCCCGCCCGAGCCCGTCGCTGCCGCGGGGATCAACGTCACACGCTGGTCGCTCGATCGCGCCGATCACGACCGGGGGCGCCGCAACATCCTGCTCAAGACGCTGGATGCGCTCGGTCTCGGATTCGACTCCTGAACCCTGCCGCATGAGGGCAGGTCATGGATGCCGCCACCCAAGGCCTTGGACAAGCCCTCAACGCGGGTCAGCCCGCGCGCGGTGAACGCCGCCGCCGTGACCTTCAGACGGGCGGGGCCTGCGAGATCCGGACGGTGTTGCCCGACGGGTCGCGGAACGCGCAGTCACGCGGCCCCCAACCCTGATCCATGGGTTCCTGCAGCACCTCGGCGCCCGAAGCGCGCACGGTCTCGAACGTCGCGTCGACGTCGTCGGAGGCGAAGACGAGCATCGGCAGCACGCCCTTGGTGAGGAGTTCCTGAAGGGCGTCGCCGTCCGCCTGCGAACGGCCGGCGTGCGGCTCCGACAGGACGATCCCGAGCCCGGGCTGCGCGTCGCTGCCGAGCGTGACCCAGCGGTAGTCGCCGGAGGCGACATCGTTCTTGACCTCGAGGCCGAGCGCGTCGCTGTAGAACGCGATCGACTCGTCGACGTCGCTGACGGTGATGTTGGTGTACTGGAGTGCGATGGTCATGAATCCGACTCTAGGCACCCCGGCTACGCGGCTGCTTCTTCGATCCTGCTCGATGCGTTGCGCACCGGTCGAGTGCGCGCCTTGGCGACGCATGCCGGCATCGCCTTGACGGCGCGATGCTCTCGGCTGCGGTAGGCCGACGGGCTCTCTCCGACGATCTCGGTGAACCGCGAGCTGAACGAGCCAAGCGAGGTACAGCCCACCGCCATGCACGCATCGGTCACGGTCGCGCCCTCGCGCAGCAGCGCCATGGCGCGCTCGATCCTGCGAGTCATGAGATAGCTGTAGGGCGTCTCGCCGTATGCCGCGCGGAACCGGCGCGAGAAGTGCGCGGGCGACATCAGCGCCCGCGACGCCATGGTCGGCACGTCGAGCGGTTTCGCGTACTCGCGGTCGATCAGATCACGCGCGCGACGCAGGTACGTCAGGGTCTCGATCTCCTGCGGGCTCATGATTCGACGGTAGCACCGGTCACGGACGCCGCCACCCCGTCTGAACGCACCCTCGAACGAGGTGCGGCCCCGCACCCACGCTGCCGCGGGAATCCCGTTTCGACGGATCCGTGATTCAGCGACCGGCGCTGCGGCGAACCAGCAGTGCGAGGTGCAGGGCGGTCTGCGTCTCACCGTCGTCGAGGTCGACCCCGAGCAGCTCCTCGAGCAGCGCGATGCGCTGGTAGAACACCGACCGGGACAGATGCGAAGCGGATGCCGCGGCCGTGCGGTTGCCGGGATGCGTGAGCATCGCCTCAAGCACGTCCAGCAGGTCACCGCCTCGGCTGAGGTCATGCTCGATGATGGGCGCGAGCATCCGCTCGGCGTGCTCCAGCACGCGGTGGTCGTCCCGCAGCGCTGTCACCAGCTGGACCAGCGGGCGGTTCTCGGCGCGTCGGAGCTGCAGTCCGCGACCGGCTCGCCGCCGACGCCCGCGAGCGAGGTCGATGGCCTCGTGGAGCGAGATCAGCGCCGCATCGACGCCCTCGGCGCCGCGTCCCACCGAGACGACGACGCGCTCGGAGGCCTCACCTGGTTCCACCAGCGCACGCGAGAACGCGAGCGCGGCGGGGTCATCGAACGACGCATCCGCGGGAATCGACAGCAGCATCGCGGTTGCCGGCGGCGCGATGCCGTCCGGCGCGGTGCCGACGATCGCCCGCCCGCGCAGCGTCTTCGCCGCCGCAGCCGCCGACTCCGCCGACACCGGGGCACCCGAGACGACCACCCCGTAGAGCCGCGCGCCGCGCAGCGGCAGCCCCGCCGCCTCGAGCCGCGCCGCCGCCCCACCGACACCGGCGAACCGCCCGGCGAGCAGTCCGTCGAGCAGCCGCCTCCGGCCGATCCGTCCCCATTCGTCCGCATCGCCGTCGGCCAGCCGCCCGACCGCGAGCGCGATCGCCCCCTGCTCGAGGACTGCTGTCCGCCCGGCGGGGTGATCGGGTCCAGGAAGCGCGATGAGGCTTCCCCAGCGGATGCCGCGAGCCTCGACCGGCACGATCAGCCACTCGTCGTCGCCGGGCCCCTCGGGCTCGCGCCGGCGCTCGGAACGCCGGTGCGCGGACCGCGAGCGCAGCTCCCAATCCGTGAAGAGCTCCTCTTCCATGGCGAGCGGCACCTCGGCTGCCACCACCTCGTGCGCGAGGTTCTCCAGGATCACCGGCGCCCCCAGCGTCTGCGCCAGCTGGTGCACGATGAAGTCGACAGGAGAACCCCGCAGCACGAGCGCCGTGAACCGCTCGCGCACCTCGTCCCGCGCGCGAAGCGCGTCGTTCTGCCCGGCGATGATCATGCTGTGGACGGCCTCGGTGAGCGTCACGAACTTGACCTCGCGATGCAGGACGATCAGCGCCAGGTGTCGCTGCGTAGCGGCCTCCACGACGGCACTCGGAACGTACCGGTGATGGGCGCCGAGCTCGAGCACGACGCCCGACAGACCGGCATCCGCGAGCTCCCCGATGAAGCGACGCAGGTCCGCGGGGTCCGCCGGCCACGCGGAGCCGGTCGAGAGGAGTAGCTCGCCGCCGTCCAGCAGCCGCGCCACTCCGGCGCTGTCGGACACGTGCAGCCAGCGCACCCGCGCATCGAGCGCGTCGTCGCCGACGAGCACCTCGGGAACCCCGTGTGCGACGGCGTCCAGGGCGATCACATCGCGCACCGTCGGCAGGGTTCCCGAGGCGGATGCCGGAGCCGGACGATCCGTATGGTTCGTCCGATCTTCGTGACGGTGACGCACCGCTAACCCCTCTTCGGGTCTGACATGCTGAGACGCGGCCAGCTTAGTCGACCCCGGTCGATCTGTCCGGACGCGACCTCAGCCTTGCTGAGCGTCGTCGGCTCCCGGCCGTCGAACGGGGAGCCGAGACGAGCGTCGATGATGAAGGAGCACCCATGACCGACACCCTTTCCTCGGCCGCCGTGTACACCGACGCCGCGGGCGGCATCCGCACGCTTCCCGATCTCGATGCCGATGCGCTCGTGAGAGCCGACGACCGCGGCCACGTGTTCCATTCGTGGAGCGCGCAGGCCGTGATCGACCCCATGCCGGTCGCCGCGGGGGAGGGCTCGACGTTCTGGGACTACGCGGGTAACGCATACCTCGACTTCAGCTCGCAGCTCGTGAATCTGAACCTGGGGCACCAGCATCCGGATCTCGTCGCCGCCATCCAGCGGCAGGCCGGCCGGCTCGCGACGATCCAGCCGTCGATGGCCAACGACGTCCGCGGCGAGCTTGCGCGGCGCATCGCCGGGGTCGCCCCCGACGGCATGGAGAAGGTGTTCTTCACGAACGGCGGTGCCGACGCGAATGAGAACGCCGTGCGGATGGCCCGCCTCGTCACGGGCCGGCGCAAGGTGCTGTCGATGTACCGCAGCTACCACGGCAACACGTCGACGGCGATCGCGCTGACCGGCGACCCGCGCCGTTGGCCGAACGAGCCGGCCGACGGCTCGGTGGCGAAGTTCTTCGGCCCCTACCCCTACCGCTCCGCGTTCCACTCCGCATCGCCCGAGGAGGAGACCCAGCGAGCTCTGGAGCACCTCGAGCAGACGATCATCCTCGAGGGCGCCTCCACCATCGCGGCTGTCGTCATCGAGACGATCGTCGGCACGAACGGCGTGCTGGTGCCCCCGCCGGGCTACCTGGCGGGCGTCCGGGAGCTGTGCGACCGGTTCGGCATCGTCTACATCGCCGACGAGGTCATGGTCGGGTTCGGGCGGGTCGGGGAGTGGTTCGCGTTCCAGGCCTTCGACGTCGTCCCCGACCTCGTCACCTTCGCGAAGGGCGTCAACTCGGGCTACGTCCCGCTCGGCGGCGTCGTGATCTCGGACCGCATCGCGGCGCACTTCGACACGCTGTCGTTCCCCGGCGGCCTCACCTATTCGGGTCACCCCCTGGCATGCGCCGCAGGCGTCGCGACCTTCGAGGTGTTCGAGCGCGACGGCATCCTCGCGCGCGTGCGCGATCTCGGCGAGCGGATCGTCGAACCTCGCCTGCGCGAGATGGCGAGGCGGCATCCGTCGATCGGCGATGTGCGCGGTATGGGCCTGTTCTGGGCGATCGAGCTCGTCCGCGACCGCGAGACGCGAGAGCCGCTGGTGCCGTTCAACGCGAGTGGGGCGGATGCCGCGCCCGTCGCGGCGGTGGCGGCGGCGTGCAAGCGCGGGGGTGTATGGCCCTTCACGCATTTCAACCGCGTGCACGTCGCGCCGCCGCTCGTGATCCGCGAACAGGAGCTCGTGCGCGGCCTCGAGGTGATCGACCGGGCACTGTCGGTCGCCGACGAGCACGTCGTCTGAGCGGTTCGCGCAGCCTCGTTCGCACACCGCGCCCCACCTGGGAATCCCCCGCATCGACGGGTAGGTGAACCTGAGGGAATCCGAACTCGTGTCACCTTCGAATAACAGGTGCATGAGCGGGTCGCGTGAGGGAATGAATCACCTGAGAAGTCGGTTAATCCTTTACTCGGCACGTTATGGTGCCGCAGGAGGGGACAGTGGGCAAGAACTACGTCGACATCGAGAACGACCGCGGTGAGATGCTGCGCTACCGCAAGCACGCCAACGGCCGAGGTCTCGTTGCGCACGGCGCCAAGGTGCACCCGAGCGCCATCGTCGAAGCCGGGTCGTATGTCGAACCGGGTGTCCAGATCGCCGCGGGCGCCCACATCGGGCGCGGAGTGTGGATCGAATCGGATGCCGTGATCGGCCCTGACGCGGACATCGCCCCGCACGCCCACATCGGGTCCGGCGCCGCGATCGGCGCCGGCGTCAAGATCGGCGTGCGCACGCAGGTCGGCACCGGCGCTCGCGTCGCGGTGGGATCGCTCATCGGCGACGACGAGACCATCGGCGACGGGGAGCGGGTCGCCACCGACCGGCGCGGCCTGCGACTCGCGGCCTGATCCCGGCGAGCGGTCGAGGTACTCGGGCGTCAGCTCACTCACGTTCCGCGGCGCGCTTGAGGCCCTCGAGCATCTGCTGCCAGTTCGCAGTGGAGTGTTCCGCCGCCTCTTCGGTCGCATTTCCTCCCTGGGTGAGGACGACGTGCGTGCCGGCGCCCGCCTCCTCGAATTCGAAGGACAGCCGGTGGTAATTGTCCGGCGAGTCGGTTTCACCCGACATCGGGCTGAAATGCGTCACGACCAGGCGTGACGGCGGATCGATCTCGACGACCTCGCCCTTGTCTTCGAAGGCCTTGCCCTCCCATTCGCCTTTCCAGCGGATCGACGACCCCACGCGCCAGTCGCTGACGACCTCGGCGCCGAACATGATGTCGGGGTCGGAACCAGGCTGGGTCAGCAGCTGCCACACCCGTTCCGGCGGTGCCTCGATGTCCGCCTGCGCGCGCGAGATGTGATCCGTCATGATCGGCCCCCTTCGAGCCGCTCTCCGCGGCTCGAACTCGTCGAACGGCCGTCGGGCGGCAACGATCGACACGATACCCACCGCCGCCGACGTGGCACATCCCGGTTGACAGCCGGGCGCGAGCGGCTCAGGCGAAGAGGAACAGCACGAACCCGATGAGTGGCAGCGTGCCCTGGATGAGCGCCGCCCGCAGATACTTCATGCCGGTCGTGAGCAGCACGAGAGCCGCCGCGACCATCGATCCGAGGCTGAACAGCACCAGGGCGCGACCGGCGACATCCGCCGCCGCTCCATCGCCCCCACCCGCCCAGAACAGCACGATCCCGAGGATCGCCCCGATCGCGAGGAACAGGTTGTAGAACCCCTGGTTGTACGCCATCGGCTTCGTCGCGTCTGCGGTGGCCTGATCGGGCACGCCGAAGCGCCTCCAGATGCGCGGCTGCGACCACTGCACGCTCTCCATGACGAAGATGTAGACGTGCAGGAGCGCGGCCAGCGCGCCGAACACGGTGGCGAGGATCGGGGTCATGTCCGAACGATAGCGCCCGGGCTACGCTGGCGGAATGGCGAAGCCCGGTGGTGCAGGCGGCTCACGCAGGCGACCGGGACGGCCGGTGCGGGATGCCCCTGCACGCCGATCCGCCAGACCCGGGACCGCCAGGGACGGGGCCGAGAAGTCGGCCGGGGCGGCGCCAGAACCGAGCCAGGGCGCCGAGCCGATCGAGGGTCCGTTCGTGCTGGGAGTGATCCCCGGGGCCACCCCCGGCAAGTGGATCGACGCCTGGAACGAGCGGATGCCGGACGTCGTCCTCGAGCTGCGGCAGATCCCGGTCGCCGGCCAGCGCGAGGCGGTGCTGGAGGGTGGGCTGGATGCCGCCCTCGTCCGTCTGCCGCTCGACCGCGAGGCCCTCCACGTCATCGCGCTTTACGACGAGGTGCCGGTGGTCGTCGCGGCGGTGGAATCCCACCTCATGGCCGCCGACGAACTGAGCCTGCGCGATCTGGCGGGCGAGATCGTGGTCGTGCCGCAGGACGATGTGCTCGGAGTGGAGGTGCCAGGCGCCGTCGCGGCATCCTTCGCCCCGCCGCACGATACCGAGGAGGCGATTGCGATCGCAGCATCGGGGGTCGGCTTCGTCGTCGTGCCGATGTCGCTCGCACGGCTTCATCACCGCAAGGACGCCGACTACCGCACCCTCCGCGACGGACCGGTCTCGACGGTGGCCCTCGCCTGGCCCGCGGATCGGACGACGCCCGCCGTCGAAGCGTTCGTGGGGATCGTGCGCGGCCGCACCGCGAACTCGTCCCGCTGACGGCTCATGGAGACGATGATCGGGGGATGCCGCTGACTTCGGTCACTGCGGCATCCCCCGTGGATCCGACTCCGGAGACTCCCCTCCCCAACTGCCCCAGCGAGTCTCCGCCCCCAGCGCCCGGCGATCCCCCGATACCCGGCTGCTCTGGAGTCGTTCCGAAGCACAGGAGTGCGCTCCAGGCCCGGTGATACATGGAGCCTCAGAATCCGACTCCGTGAGCCTGGAAGGGCGAGACGATTCCGGTACGCTCTGCGGCCCCGGCGAGCGCGACGGCGGGCGCGACTCCCGCCGCCAGGCCTTCGTGCATGGCGCCGAGCAACTCGCAGGCGACGTCGTCCGCGACGACGACCGGAGCCGCGATCACGCACCGCGCACCACCGTGGAGCCAGATGCGCGCCATCCCGATCGCCTCCTCGCCCCAGCGCACCGCCGAGCGGCCGACCTCGCAGGAAGACAGCACGACCGTCTCGGGGACGGATTCCATCAGATCGATGTCGTAGCCGAACAGGGCGCCATCGGTCAGTTCGAGCCCCGAGAACAGCGGGTTGTCCAAGGCGTGGCGACCGTGAGCGGCGATGTGCAGCACCTGCACGCGCGAAGCCAGTGCGGTCACGGCATCCACCGAGGCGGCGCGATCCTGGAGCACGCTCGCGGACGCCCACGCGGATGCCGCGATCGTCACCTCCTCGTCGCCCCGAGCCACCCGCGGCCCGACGGCGAAGGCCGATGATGCGGGCCGGGCGAACGGCTCCTGCCGCTCGCGCATCCATCCGGACGCGGACGACGCCACCGTCAGAGGCCGTTGCGCGATCGCCGGGAGCATGGTCCACGGCAGCGCCGAGAGCACCCCGGGCGCGGTCAGGATGATGCGCTCCGCGTCGGCGAGCGGGGTATCCAGCGGCGAGATCAGCAGCCTCGAGAGCGCTGACAGGCGGCCCTCCAGGCTTGCCCGCACCACGCGCGCCATCGGGCCCGATGTGACCGAGGCGGACACATCGAGGTCCGCGCGGATCCCGCTGAGGGCAGCGCTGATGGCCCGCCAATCGAGGTCGACGAGTTCGGTCCGCGCAGGCGTGATGGCGAGCGCCACCAGGCCTCGGCCGTCGAACACGTACGAGACCAGCGCCTCGCCGGGAGCAAGCGCCGCCCGCACCTCTTCGAGGCTCGCGCGGCTGCGCAGCTCGCCCGCGTGTGTGCCCGACCACTGACGCTCTCGCGCGCGGTGTCGCAGCACCACGGCCCGCGGGCTGGCCAGCCAGTCTCCGTCGGGCTCGGCTGAGCGCAGCACTCGGAGCTCGGCGAGGTCGGCGGCCATGGCGGGATCCGGTGGCGGGCGCACGGCCACGATCTGCTGGTTCATGAGCCGCGCACGCTCGGACCATTCGAACACGAGGTCGTGGCGTCTCGACCGCACGGCGGAGATGAGGCCGGCTGTTATGAGCCCCGAGCCGCGCATCGCCGAGGAGCCCTGCAGATCGAGGCTTCCCGTGGCGCGCTGGGTGCGTTCCAGCACCCGCAGCCCCCGCGCCGCCTGTCCTCGCGCCTGGGCTTCGCGCCCGTGCGCGGCCGCGCGCGCAGCGCGCGCCTCGTAGACGAGGAGGGCGACCTCGAGCGGCGTGCGCTCACTGACGCGCAGACGGGGGATGGCGCTGTCCGCTTCGCGCCCGAGCCGGGCGATCGCCGCCGTCATCCGGAGGGCATCGGCTTCGGGTGAGAACCCCCGTGCACCCAGCTCGTCGACGATGCCCTCGACCTGCTGCCTCGACGGCAGCCGGCCGGGCGGACGGATGGGCACTCCGGCGCGATCGATCCGCCCGACCGCGAGCTGTGCCCGCAGCCGGATCGCCTCGGCCCGCACCGCCCAGCCATGACTGCCCAGCCGCCGGAAGCGCCGGGCGGATGCCCCGGCGACGGTCGCCGACCGCACCGGGTCGTGGCTGAGCAGCGACCGCGCGAGCTGGTAGTCGGCGGTCGCCCGCTCGCGGGGAGCGTGATGCCGACCGAGCGCCACCGACACGTTCGCGAGAGTCCGCTCGGCCTCGGTGACGAGTCCGGCCTCGCGAAGGACCTCGGCATGGTCGAGCTCGTTGATGGCCGCCCACAGGTCGGACTCCTCGTCGAGCGGCTCGCGCACCGACTGCATCATGTTCAGCGCGGTCACGAGGTCCCCTGCGAGCATCCAGGTGTAGCCGCGATTGTGGACGGCCTGGTTCGCCTCGGCGACCAGCCCGGCATCCCGGTAGGCAGCCTCTGCGCGTTCCAGATCCGCCATCGCGTCGGCGAGATGGCCGCGCTGCATGTCGACCAGGCTGCGGTTCATGCGCATGTTGGCCTCCCGCACCGGTTCGCCCGCCAGACCTCGGATGCTCTTCGTCAGCCAGGATGCCGCCTCATCGAGCAGCCCTCGCTCCAGGGCGAGCGCGCCGAGCTGACCCTGCAACTGGGCGACGGCCGCCGGCGAGAGGCCCTCTCGCGCCAGCGCGTCGAGGCAGAGCCGCTCGCCGGCGTCGACATCCCCCAGCCGGGCCAGCACGTACGCGGTGGTGCCCGCGATGCGGGCGAGCAGCTCGATGTCGCGAGCCTCCGCGGCTGCCTGCTGCGCCGATGCGAGTGCGCGCTGAGCCTGCGCGTACCGGCCGCGGTTGGCGAGTTCGACGCCGCGCTCGTAGAGCCCTGCTGCGCTGGTCGTCATTCAGCCATGATGGCTCTCCCGACGTCGGGTTGCGACCGGCCGCGCGCGGGACGGCAGCGAACGGCTATCTCTTCGACTTGTCGAAGTCATCCACGTCGTCCAGCGCCCTCCCGACCGGGTCGGGGTCCGTCACGGTCGTCGCCGCGTTCATCAACGTCGGCGCGAGCGCGAGGGCGACCTTCCCGGCCAGGTACGGCGCCGCGAACGAGGTCCCGCTCCAGATCGCGTAGCCGCCGCTGAAGTCGTCGGGATCGATCCCCTGCCGGCAGCGGCCGTACAGGTCGAACCGCGATCCTGCCTGCACGCCCCCCTCGAAGGACGGGAACGAGCTGAGCACCGACGTCCCCGGCGCGAAGTGACTCACCCAGGCCCCGATGTTGCTGTACAGGGCGACGGATGTGCGCTGCGGATTCAACGCCCCGGCGGCAAGGTGCCGTGCCAGCCCGGGCGCTTCCACGAGGTTCAGGTCGGAGCCGGGCCACTGCCACAGCGCGGCCGGGAACGTCGGGCGATCCGTCGCGTCGTTCCCTGCGGAGCACACGATGATGCACCCCTTCGCCCGGAGCCGGCACAGGGTGTCGTGCAGCCGGGTGCTGTATCGGCCGTCCTCGGGTGTCTCGTGGTAGTAGCCGAGCGAGAGATTGAGCACGTCGATGTGTCCGGGCTCGTGTCCGCCGGCGCCTTCCACCAGCTCCGCCAGCTCCTCGAGCGCGTAGATGAGCTCGCTCTCGAGCACATTCCCGCTGCTGTCGGCCACCCTGACGGCGATGAGGTCGGCGTCGGGGCATACCTGGCGGACGATCCCGCAGACGAACGTCCCGTGACCGGAGGCGTCGTCGATGAAGCCATCCCGCGGCCCCGCCTGGTCGCCGTACACCTCCGGATCGGTCTTCGGGTCCTCGACGCCGATCACGCCGACCCCCGTCGGAGACGGAACCCGTCTGCGTACGATGTCGTCCGCTCCCGTCTCCTCGGGGAGCCAGTCCCGATGCACTCCGCATCCGGTGTCGACGACCGCGACGACCGGGCGGCGGCCGCCGTCCCCCACCTCGGAGCGCACCGGCGCCGGCCCGACGTACGAGACGAGCTCCAGCCCGCCGGTTCCGGGAGCCCCATACCCGTCGGTCCCCGACGGGTTGGTCCGGCCGTGGGGATTGGTGCGGCCGTGGGGATTGGTCCGTCCGTGCGGATTCACCCCGATCGGATCCACGCTCAGCACGTGGTCGAGACCGACGCCGCGAAGCGCGGGGTCGTCCCCCCCGGGACGCTGGTAGGGGGTGGTCTCGCGCGGAACCCCGAGATGGAAGCGATCGACGGAGGCGGATGCCTCGATCGCGATGTCGCGCTTGACCCGCTGGATCTCCGCTTGACGTTCTCTCTCGGCGTCGGGATCGAGCTGCTCCGCCTCGACGGACGCGGCGGACAGCGGGGTGCCGCCCGGTGGACCGACGATCTCGGCGAGCAGCGCCTTGCGCCTCGCGAGCTGCAGCAGCCGCCAGGCGTCCACGGCGGGCACCGGCTCATCGTCGCGATCCGGACGCGGCAGCTGGATGATCCGGGCGCGGGTCAGCGGCTCGGTGCCGTCCTTCGCCCCGCGGATGGGCTCCAGCTCCAGATCCCACCCGAGCTCTGCGCCGGCGGCCAACAGGGCCCTCTCCGCGCGCGCCGTGTCGCCCGAGATCAGCAGGTGTCCCGGTGCGTACATGGTGGTGTACGCCTGAAGGCCGGGAACGGGGTCGCGTGACGGATCGAGCCAGACTCCCCTCTCCTCGTCCTCGACTTCGCGCTCGCGCCACGTCTGCTCATCGGCCATGGATGATCCCCTTCGTCTCATCGACAGGATGCCTCGGCCAGGGGCAGCGGCATCCGCTCTTCACTCACACTTCGAATCGCGGTGTCTGGAAGTCATGCAGATCGCCGTCGGCGCCGCGCACGACGATGCGCAGCCTCGACACTCCGGAAGGTATCGAATCGAACGCGAAGCGACCGTGCTCGCCCGCCTCGGCCGCCCAATCCCGGTCATCCTGGACGAGCCGGATGGCGAGGGTCTCGGCATCCACCCATCCGTCGATGCGGCGCCCGCCGTCTTCGGTCGCGGTCACGTGCAGCAGCACGCTGGTCTCACCGTCGCTGAACTGCAGCGTCGCGGTATCGGTCTCGCCGCGCACCGCGGCGAGACTCGACCCCTCGACGAGTGTCAGCATGGCGTATTCACGCGACAGGTCTTCGACCGCGACGGCGGCCACCATCCGATCGACGAGATCGGCGGGCACCGGGTCGACCTCCTGCCATACCGCACGAAGGCGTGCGAACAGCGCCGCGTCGGCGCTGAAGTCGTCATCATCCATCGTCATCACTTCCTCCCCATCCGTCGCCCTCGAGTAAGGCGCGAAGCTTGGCGAGACAGCGCTGGCGTGTCGGTCCGATGGACCCGATCGGCATCGCGAGGTCTTCTGCGATGCGCGCATAGTCCGGGCGCTCTTCGAACGCCACGACCCGCAGCAGGCGCTGGCATCGCTCGTTGAGCGTGCCGACGGCGACCCAGAGCCGGCGGGACTCATCGTCGGTCGCAGCCGTCTGCTCTGCGGACTCCTGGACCGGGAGATGCGGCTCGAGCGCTTCGACGTCCGTGGCATCGGCCCGGCGGTGCAGCTTCCCCACGCGCCAGGCCTCGCGCCGCGCGCACATGGTCAGCCATCCCGAGATCGCCTGCGGATCGAGGATCGACTCATGCCGGCGGACGAGCGTCAGCCACGTGGTCTGCACGACATCCTGCGCCAGCGCGGAGTCGAGACCGTACGCGCGCACGACGTGCCACAGCGTGGGCGTCATCGTGCGCACGAGCTCATCCATCGCCCGGCTGTCGCCCTCCCGCCACCGGACGAACAGCGCAGCGGCACGCTCCCACCTCGGCGGCTCGACGGAGTCGACGGAGGCCTCAGCGCCCGCATGCGTCATAGCGCCCATTGTGTCCACACTGGGCAGAGAGCGATAGGCCGGGCCTGATACATGCCCTCGAATACGCCTGGCGGCATGCGTGGCTCGGCGCGCGCGCGCGGGGCCGCTCGCTGCGTGACGGATCGCTCGCGCCCGCCGGGCACCCCGCCTAGACTCGCGCCATGACCGCCCCGCTGCTGTACGTCTGCGTGCGACCCCAGCAGGGCGCGGCCGCCGCGGAGTACCACTCCTTCCGTACCGCCATGAGGCTCGACGAAGCCGACCTCGCCCAACACGACCTGGTGCGCGAGCCCCTGCCGGACGGCGTGTTCGAGCGCTGCAGCGGCTTCCTCATCGGAGGCAGCCCGTTCAACGTCACCGATCCGGAGTCGACCAAGACCGACGTCCAGCGCAGGCTCGAGGCGGACCTCGAGCGCATCGCCACGGAATGCGCTCCGTCGACGCGCGCGGATGCCCCGGCGGCCCTCTTCACGTGCTACGGCATCGGGATCGTCACGCGCCTGCTCGGCGGCACCGTCAGCCGCGCCTACCCCGAGAACACCGGCCCCGTCACCATCGAACTCGGGCCCGACGCCGGTTCGGACGCCCTGTTCGGCGGCCTCGCGACGAGGTTCACGGCGCTCACCGCGCACAAGGAAGGCGCTGCCCTCACTCCGCCCGGCGCGACGCTGCTGGCGGAGAACGCCGAATGCCCGGTTCAGGCGTACCGCGTCGGCGACCGGCTGTACGCGACGCAGTTCCATCCCGAGCCCACGGGCGAGGCGTTCACCGAGCGGATGGCGGTGTACCGAGACGACGGCTACTTCGCCGCCAACGACTACGACCTCATCGCGGGACGCGTGCGCGCGGCATCCATCACCGAGCCCGTCCGCCTGCTTCGCTCCTTCGCCCGCATGTTCGGACCCGTCTCGGTGTGAGGCGCGGTGCTCAGGCTCCCTGGGGCGGATCCCGCAGCAGCGCCACGCGCTCGCGAAGGTAGGCATCGAGCGGCACGTGCGCGGCCGCCGCGCTCCATCGAACGCTCGGGATGCCCTCGATCTGCGCCAGCGGACCGGATGCCGCACCCGCGGCCACCGCCTCGAGGTCCAGCATCCGCCAGCCGATGTGCAGCGCCTCTCCTTCGGCGAATCCGCCGCGCCGCGCCGCGGCGGCGAGGTCGGCCCGGGCTCGCTGCGACTCGGCGGTGTACCCGCGCGGAGCCTCCTGCCGGGCGCGAACGATCTGGCCGGTGGCGTAGACGACGTCATCACCGAGGAGCAGCACGCCGAGGTGCCACGCGGATCCGACGCGGACGATCCGCGTGGCGCGCGGCATCCCCAGCACCCGGCGGGGTGTTCGCAGCTCGCCGAGCGGCTCGCGCGGAACCCCGGCGAGCGCCCCGCGGGCGTCGTCGAAGAGCGAGGCGAAGCTCACGCCAGGTCGTCCTCCACAGGCTGCGCCGTCAGGGCCTTCCGCTCGCCGCGGATGGTCGCGGCAAGGAACGGGAACAGCAGCACCGACAGCATCCCCGCGCCGACCAGCAGCGCGGCGTTCGAGCTCGAGAGGATCTTCTGGTCGATGCCGATGGCGGTGACAGCCACGATGATCGGCAGCGCCGTCGCACCGAACAGCGCGAGTGACGCACGGTCCCGGATCGTCGAGCCCTCGGGTGCGGCGAGCGTCGACGGCAGCCCCCGGACGACCAGCAGCACGACGAGCACGACGGGGATGAGCAGGAAGAGGACCGGCTGCGCGAGGAGGGCGTTGAGATCGAACGTCAGCCCCGTGTACAGGAAGAACATCGGCACGAGGAACCCGAACGCGACCGCCTCGACCTTGCTCTCGACCGCTTCGCGATCGGACTCGTCGGCGTCGCGCATGATGAGACGCCAGACGATGCCGGCGGTGAACGCGCCGAGCAGGATGTCGAGGTCGAGGAAGATGCTCACCGACAGCAGGACTGCGAGGATGCACAGCACCACCCGGATCGCGAACTGACCCGAAGTGTGCAGGCTCGCATTCACGAATCTGTGCATCGCCCCCCGCGGCAGCTTGAAGGCGAGCCCGATGGCAAGGGCAGCGATCGCGGCATAGAGGGCGAGCACGATCGTCGAGACGCCCGGCTGCCTGCCCCCGAGGAAGATCGAGATGGCGATCAGGGGACCGAACTCGCCGACCGCGCCGACGGCGCTCGTCGCGCGGCCGAACGGCGTCTTCAGCTCGCCGGAGTCGCGCAGGAACGGCAGGATCGTGCCGAGCGCCGTGGACGACAGTGCGATGCCGATGATGATCGCCTCCTCGCCCGGCGCGATCAGCCATCCCAGGCCGACGCCGACGCCGATGCTGACGAGCCAGCCGACGATGGCGTTGCGGCCCGTTCTGCCGCGGAAGACGGCGAACTCGATCTCGGACCCGGCGACGAAGAACAGCATCGCCAGCCCGAGCTGCGATAGCGTCGCGAGGAACTCGTGCGGGTGTGCCCATCCCAGGATGTCCGGCCCCACGATCATGCCGAGCAGCAGCTCGAACACGACGATCGGCACGCGCACCCAGCGGCTCAGCCCTCGCGCCAGCAGGGGGGCGAGGACGGCGAGGAGGGGAACGATCAGCAGCGTCGGCTCGAGCGAGTCCACGCACTCACCCTAGCGATGGGTCGGGGCAGTCTGGGCGGCCATCACCGGGCGGATCAGTCCGCGCTCACGGCGGCGCGCGCCGCATCCGCGCGCTTGGTCGCTGCCCTGGCGCGGGATGCCGCGGCCCCGAACTCCTCGTCGAGCCGCTCGGTCTCGCGGGCGGCCTTCGCCTCCTCGGCCTCGAGCCGCGCGAGGTCGGCGCGCACATCCTCGATGCGCTCGCGCAGCAGACCCGACCGCTCGCGGGTCTTCGCGAGCAGCGCCTCGATCTTGTCGAGCTCACGTCCGGCTTCGCCCGCGGCGCGCTCCGCCTCTCGCGCCTCGCGCTCCGCCGCTTTTCGGGCGCGCCGCTCGGCCAGGTCGTCCCTTGTGGGGGCGGGAGTGTCCGGCAGTCCGGGAAGGCTCCCGCCGACGGCATCCGTCACATCGACGGCGTCGAACCCGCTGGCCTCCAGCGGCCGGACCAGCCGCGCGGACATCACGGCCGCGGCGGCGGCGGCATCCATCACCGCAGCGTTGACCGTCTTCTGGATGTCGTCGCGCGCGGCGCCACTCACGGTCACACCGCGATCGTGCGCGAGTTGGACGGCCTGGGTCGCCAAGGCGGAGACCAGCGCGCGGCGCCGCCGGCTCAGCCGCGCAAGCTCTGCGGAATCGAGATCGTCCTGTGCTTCGCGCAGTGCCGCGGCGAGTTCGAGCGCATCACGCAGCTGGCCTTCGCGTGCGAGCAGGTTCACCGCCCATGCTGCGACAGTGGGCTTTCGCAGCGCCTTCACACGCCCCGAGAGCTCGCGGTCTCCGGCGGCCCGAGCGTTGCGCGCGGCGGTGAACTGCTCGGGCGGCAGGGCGTAGAGCTCGACGGCGATGGCATCCACTGCGTCGATCGCTTCTTCGGCGGCGCTCATTCGCCCATTCTCGCCCTCGGGCACGGCCGCCGCGAGTGCGCTCAGGTCGAGAGCAGACCGCCCCTGTCGCCCCGCGACCCGTGCAGCTCGCGGTGGAGCAGCTCCATGTGGGCATCGAGCTCGGCGGCGGTGTCGGCGGCGCCCTTGAGCTCGGAGAGCAGGCGTGCCGGCACCTGCCGGTCGTACTTGTAGTAGATCTTGTGCTCGAGGCTCGCCCAGAAATCCATGGCGATCGTGCGGAACTGCACCTCGACGGGCACCTGCACACGGCCGGTAGAGAGGAAGACCGGAACTTCGACGATCGCGTGCAGGCTCTTGTAGCCGTTTGGCTTCGGCTCGGCGACGTAGTCCCTCACGGCACGGACCGTGATGTCGTCCTGTGCCGTGAGCAGGTCGAACAGGCGATAGGTGTCGGGGATGAAGCTGCAGGTGACCCGGACTCCCGCGATGTCGAGGATGTTCGTGCGGATCGACTCGAAGTCGGCGTCGATCCCCTTTCGGATGACCTTGTCGACGAGGCTGTCGGGTGACTTGACGCGACTCGAGACATGCTCGATCGGGTTGTAGTCGTGGTTGTGGAGGAACTCGTCGCGCAGGATGCCGATCTTCGTCTCGATCTCCTGCATCCCGAAGCGGTATTCCAGCAGGAATCGCTGGAGCTCGTCGCGCGCGCTGCGCAGTTCGGCGGGCGAGAGGGTGATCTGCTGCTCATCGAGCGAGGACGCCATTGCTCCACCGTACGGACGCTGGCTACGAACCCTCTGTGAGCTGCGTCGCCGATCGTCCACCGGTCGAGCCACGCGGTGAGAGCGGGAGGGGCGAGGCACTCGACGGTGCCGTGGTCGGCCACCGGGATGATGCGCCGCAGTCCCACTCGCCCGGGGAGGCTCACGCCGTCGCGACGATCGCGGCCTGCCGCGCCGCGCCGAGCGCGACGTACTCGCCCGGCTCGGGAACACTCACCTCGACGCCGAGCACCGCCGGGGCGATCACCCGCACGGCTTCGGACTGCGCTCCTCCGCCGATGAGGAGCGCACGCTCGAGGGGCACGCCCAGTGCCCGCAGCGCCTCGAGCCCGGCGCCCAGCCCCGACAGCATCCCCTCGACGGCGGCGCGCGCGAGGTTCTCGCGTGTCGTCGAGGTGAGGGTCATGCCGGTGAGCGCGGCCGTGGCGTCGGGGAGGTTCGGCGTGCGCTCACCCTCGAAGTACGGCAGCAGCGAGAGGCCGCCCGCTCCCGGCTGCGCCTGCAGTGCGAGTCTGCTGAGCTCGGCATGGTCGACGCCGAGCAGGCGCGCGATCGCGTCGAGCACACGCGCCGCGTTGAGCGTCGCGACGAGCGGGAGGAACCGCCCGGTGCAGTCGGCGAAGCCGGCGACCGTGCCGGAAGGATCGATCGTGCGCTCCTCGCTCACCGCGAAGACCGTGCCGCTGGTCCCGATCGACACCACGACATCGCCCGGCTGGGCGCCGAGCCCGAGCGCCGCGCCGGCGTTGTCACCCGCCCCAGGGCCGACTCTGCGGCCGGCTTCGTCCGTGACCCATTCGTAGGCTCCGAGCACGCGCGGGAGCACCGCGTCGTGCCCGAGCGCGGCGCTGAGAAGCCCACGGTCGTAGCCGCTGTTCGCGGGATCCCAGTAGCCGGTGCCCGAGGCATCCGATCTGTCGGTGATGAGCTCGTCGAGCACCGGCCCGCGCGGCGACTCGGCGGCGGGCCCGAAGCCGCGCAGCCGCCACGTCAGCCAGTCGTGCGGCAGCGCGACGGCCGCGACCCGCGCCGCGTTGACGGGCTCGTTGTCACGCAGCCATCGCAGCTTCGTGATCGTGAAGGATGCCACCGGCACCAGGCCGGTGCGCTTCGCGAGGGCGTCGGCGCCGAACTCCGCGATCAGCGCGGCCGCGGCGCCCGCCGAGCGCGTGTCGTTCCACAGCAGCGCAGGACGGATGACGCGGCCTTCATCGTCGAGGACGACCATCCCGTGCTGCTGGCCGCCGATCGCCCACGCGTCGACATCCGCGAGCCCGCCCGCATCCGCGAGCGCCGACTGGAGCGCGACCCACCAGGCGGCGGGATCGACCTCCGTGCCGTCGGGATGGGACGCCCGTCCGGACCGCACGACCGCACCGGTCGCGGCATCCGTGATCACGACTTTGCACGACTGCGTCGACGAGTCGACTCCTGCGACCAGAGCCATGGCGGCCGGACGCCGTCAGCCGCGGGCGCCGAGCAGGTGCTCGGTCGCGAGCTGCTGCAGCCGAACGAAGCCGAAGCCCTTGCCGCCGAGGTACACGCTCGTGTCGAAGTCCTCGTACGCCGAGCGGTCGGCGAGGAAGTCGTCGTAGGACTCCCCCGGGTTCAGCGTCGGCACCGAGAGCTGATCGACCTTCGCCGCGGCGAGCGCCTCCTGCACCTCGGGGTCGGCGCGGAAGGCCGCGGCACGCTCTTTGAGCAGCAGATACGTGCTCATGTTGGCGGATGCCGAGTCCCAGACACCCGTTTCGTCCTCGGTGCGGCTCGGCTTGTAGTCGAAGTGGCGCGGGCCGTCGTATGCCGGGACGCCGCCGGGGCCGCCGTTCTCGAGCAGGTCGACCAGCGCGAACGCGTTGTGCAGGTCGCCGTGCCCGAACACCAGGTCCTGGTCGTACTTGATGCCACGCTGGCCGTTGAGATCGATGTGGAAGAGCTTGCCGTGATACAGCGCCTGCGCGATGCCCGCGGCGAAGTTGAGGCCCGCCATCTGCTCGTGCCCGACCTCAGGGTTGACACCGAAGAGCTCCGGACGCTCGAGCGAGTCGATGAACGCGATCGCGTGGCCGAGGGTCGGCAGCAGGATGTCGCCGCGCGGCTCGTTGGGCTTCGGCTCGATCGCGAAGCGGATGTCGTAGCCCTTGTCGGTGACATAGTTCGCGAGAAGGTTGACCGACTCGCGGTAGCGCTCGAGGGCTGCGCGAACATCCTTGGCGGAGTCGTACTCCGCACCTTCGCGGCCGCCCCACATGACGAACGTCTTCGCGCCGAGCTCGGCACCGAGGTCGAGCTGGCGGAAGACCTTGCGCAGCGCGAAGCGCCGCACCTGTCGGTCGTTCGAGGTGAAGCCGCCGTCTTTGAAGACCGGAGCCGAGAACAGGTTGGTCGTGACCATCGGCACGATCAGGCCGGTGTCGGCGAGCGCGCCCTTGAGCCGGTCGATCTGGGTCTGGCGCTCGGCATCCGTGGACGCGAAGGCGAAGAGGTCGTCGTCGTGGAACGTCAGGCCGTACGCGCCCAGCTCGGCGAGCTTCTCGACGCCGTGCACGACGTCGAGCGGGTGGCGGGTAGGCCCGCCGAAGGGGTCGGTGCCGTTGTAGCCGATGGTCCAGAGACCGAACGAGAACTTGTCGGCGGGTGTGGGGGTGGGCATGACGCTCCTAGTTCGACGATGAACGAAATGTTGTTAAAGACAACCTATCGCATGATGGATGCCGCGTCCACCGGTTCCGATGCTTTCGAGCGCTACGATCGACGCATGGCGGTGGATTGTTGTCGACTACAACGTATACCGTCCGCGTTTCCTGTCCCGGTCGGCCGCCTCGACGAGACCCCCGTACAGTGATGCCATGAACGAGACGGTCGGGAGCCGCCAAGCCAATCTGTCGCGACTGCTGCGCCTCGTTCACCTCGAGGGACCGGTCTCTCGCGCGACGCTCACCGTCGTGACGGGTCTGAACCGCTCGACGATCGCGGATCTCGTCGGGGACCTCGTCGCGCTCGGCCTCGTCGAGGAACGGGCACCCGACCCCAGCCGGCGTGTGGGCCGGCCTTCCCCGCTGGTGAGCGCGCACCCCGGGGTCGTGGCGATCGCGGTCAATCCCGAAGTCGACGCTCTCACGCTGGGCGCCGTCGGGCTCGACCGCACCCTGCGACGGCGCGAGCGCATCGAGATGACAGGACTCATCGGCCCCGAGCGGACCGCTCAACTCATCGGCGAGCGGGTCGAGGAGTGGCGGAGCGATGAGTTCGCCGACGCAGCCATCACCGGAATCGGTGTCGCGGTGCCGGGTCTGGTGCGCGCGTCGGACGGGCTCGTGCGCCACGCCCCCCACCTGTCGTGGACCGACGTCGCGATCCGCGAACTCATCGAGGCCGCGACAGGGCTCCCCACCGTCGTGGGCAACGACGCCGCGATGGGCGTGCTCGCCGAGCACCTGTTCGGCGCCGCCCAGGGCATCGATGACGTCGTCTACCTCAATGGCGGCGCGAGCGGCATCGGCGGCGGTCTCATCGTGCAGGGGATGCCGGTTGCCGGCGCGTCGGGCTACTCAGGAGAGTTCGGCCAGAACCGGCCGGGCATCCCGTCTCCGGCCGATCGTCGCGCCGACGATGGCGTGCTCGAGGACGAGGTCAGCCGCTTGCGCCTGCTCGCAGCGCTCGGCCGAGGAAACGTCGACGAGCCCACGCTCGCCGAGCTGCTGCGCACGACGCATTCCGCCGACGTTCTCGACGAGATGTCGCGGCAGCGCCGCATCCTCGCAACGGCATTGGCCAATGCGGTCAACGTGCTCAATCCCGCTGTCGTGATCCTCGGCGGATTCCTCGGGATGCTGGCCGCTCACGATCTCGATGGCTTTCGCAGCGCCGTCGTGGCACACGCCATGCACGCGAACGGCGAGGACCTCGAGATCTTCCCGGCGGCGCTCGGGGAGGATCGGCTTCTCATCGGCGCCGCCGAGGCGGCGTTCGCCGAGCTGCTGCGGGACCCCGCCGGCTTCGCGCTGCGGTGAACGCGGCTGCGACGACGTCAGGCGGGCGGCGCCGTCGTCGCGCGCGGCACGAGTCGGGTCGGCAGGGTGAGGTGCGTCGCCGCGGGCGTCTCGCCCTGCATGAGCGAGACCAGCAGCCGGGCAGCCTCGGCGCCGAGCGTCTGCATGGGCTGACGGACCGTTGACAGCGGGGGGTTGGCGGCCGACGCTTCGGGCACGTCGTCGAACCCGATGATCGAGAGATCCTGCGGAACCCGGAGCCCGAGCTCCGCAGCGACCTTCATGATCTCGAGCGCCGAGATGTCGTTGGCGGCGAAGACTGCCGTGGGCCTGTCGACGCGACTGAGCATCTCGAGGGCGGCGACCCGCACCGCGTCCTGGCGGTAGCTGCCCGATCCGATGAGCGCGGGGTCCACGTGGAGCCCGGCATCCGTCAGCGCCCGCCGGTACCCGGCATCCCGTGCGATCGACGAGCGCAAGTCGGTTCTGCCGGCGATGAAGCCGATGCGAGAGTGACCGAGCTGGATGAGGTGGCGGGTCGCCTGGATCGCGCCGCCGAAGCTGTCGCACTCCACAGTCGGGCGGTCGGCCGGCCCCGTGTGCGGGTCGATCGCCACGACGGGCACCTCGGTGCCGACATTGACGACCGTCGGAGTCACCATTATCGCGCCGTCGATGAGCGTTCCACTCAGCCGCGAGAGAGAGCGCCGCTCCCAGCCCTCCGCGGCCCCGTGCGAGCCCGAATATGCGAGCAGGTCGTACCGCGAGTCTCTCAAGGCCTGCCCGACGCCCTTGAGGATCTCGGCGCTGAACGGCTCGAAGTCCGCCACGAGTACGCCGATGACCCCCGTGGTCCGCGAGCGCATGCTGCTCGCGATGAGGCTGGACTCGTAGCCGAGATCGGCCACGACCGCCAATACGCGATCGACGGTCTGAGGGGCAACCCCATAGCGCCCGTTGACAGCCTTGGAGACGGTGGCCACAGACACGCCTGCCGCAGCGGCGACATCCATGATGGTCGGGCGTCGTTCCATGATCTGGAAGCATAACGGTTAAAAAACGTTTTCGAAAACGTTTGACATCTGATTTGTTGTGAACGCAGACTTTCCCTACTCGGTTCGCACGCCGAGCTTGCGCGGTCCCGACCGCGCGGATCATCGCACCCCGGAGCAGGGGTGCCCTCAAAGAAGAGAACGGGAATCACATGAAGCGAAACAGGATCCTCGCTGGGTCCGCCGCACTCGTCATCGGCGCGCTGGCGCTCGCCGGCTGCAGCGGCGGGGGCGGCTCCACCGCGAGCAGCGGCGGCCCGGTCACGATGACGCTGTGGCAGAACTCCACCACCGGACCGGGCGTGCAGTTCTGGAAGGACGCGGTCACCGCGTACCAGAAGGACCACCCGAACGTCACCATCAAGATGCAGTCCATCCAGAACGAGGAGTTGGACGGCAAGCTCCAGACGTCGCTCAACGCCGGCGACCCGCCGGACATCTTCCTGCAGCGAGGCGGCGGCAAGATGGCGGCCATGGTGCAGGCCGACCAACTCAAGGACCTCACCGGCAAGATCACGGGCGAGGCGAAGGACAACATCTCGGCAGGCTCCTTCAAGGCGGAGACCTACCAGGACAAGGTGTGGGCGATTCCGCTGTCGGTGCTGCCCGGCGGCATCTTCTACAGCAAGGACCTCTATCAGGCCGCGGGTATCACGCAGACACCGACGACGATCGACGAGCTGCAGGCCGCCGACGACAAGCTAAAGGCCTCGGGCGTCGCTCCGATCGCGCTCGGTGCGAAGGACGCATGGCCCGCGGCGCACTGGTTCTACTGGTTCGCGCTGCGCGAGTGCTCCGCCCAGACGATGGAGAAGACGGGTGACTCGAAGGACTTCAGCGACCCTTGCTGGCTGAAGGCCGCGCAGGACCTGCAAGACTTCGCGAAGACCGAGCCGTTCAACAAGGGCTTCCTCACGACCTCCGCACAGCAGGGCGCCGGCAGCTCAGCCGGCCTCGTAGCCAACCACAAGGCGGGCGGCGAACTGATGGGCGCATGGGACCCGGGCGTGATCGCCTCGCTGACGCCCGACCAGAAGCCGCTGGCGGACCTCGCGTGGTACCCGTTCCCCGAGGTCTCAGGCGGACAGGGTGAGCCCGGCTCGATCATGGGCGGCGTCGACGGCTACTCCTGCTCGAAGCAGGCGCCCCCCGAGTGCGCCGACTTCCTCAGCTTCGTCGGCTCGGACGCCCAGCAGACTGCGTACTACAAGGCGTACGCGTCACCCCCGGTCAACTCCGTGGCGCAGAAGGCGGTCACCGAGCCCTACCTGCAGCAGATCCTCGAGGCCTACAACAAGGCGCCGTTCGTCTCGCAGTGGCTCGACACCGTGCTGGGTCAGAACGTCGGCAACGCGCTCAACGTGGCGGTCGTCTCGATGCTCGCCGGTCAGAGCTCACCCCAAGGGATGATCGACGCCGCCAACAAGGCCGGCGCGAAGGGCTAGGAACACCGCGCATGGATATCAGCGAGACACCGAAGACGGACGATCGCCCGGAGACGGGTCTCGCGCAGCGCGACCCTGAGACGGGTCTCGCGCAGCGCGCCGGGGGCGGTGGCGTCACACCGCCGCCCTCGGCATCGCCGCGCCTCCGACGCAAGGGAATCGGACGGTCGGGCCGTTGGGAGATCGCCCTGCTGGCCGGGCCGGCGATGATCTTCTTCATCGGCTTCGTCATCTTCCCCGTGATCATGGCGGCCTACTACGGCTTCTTCAACTGGCACGGGTATGGACCCGCGACGGACTTCATCGGCCTGAAGAACTACGTCACGATCCTCACCGACCCCGACTTCCAGGCGGCGCTGAGCCACAACGCGTTCATCCTGGTGGTCGGACTGATCATCCAGGGACCCGTCGCGCTGCTGCTCGCACTGCTGCTCAACCGCAAGATGCGCGGGCAGTCGGTCATCCGGGTGCTCATCTTCGTGCCCTACGTGATCGCCGAGGTCGTCGTCGGCACCGGCTTCAGCCTCATGCTTGCGACCAATGGCGCCCTGAACGGGCTGCTCAACGACCTCGGGCTGTCCGGTCTCACGCGAGATTGGCTCTCGGATCCGAGCATCGCGATCTGGACGCTCATCGCGATCCTCACGTGGAAGTATGTCGGCTTCGCCGTCATCCTCTTCCTCGCAGGGCTCCAGGGCATCCCGGACGAGCTCCACGAGGCGGCCGCCATCGACGGAGCGAGCTACTGGCAGATCCAACGGAGCATCACCATCCCGCTGCTCGGCCCGACACTGCGCATCTGGGCGTTCCTGTCCATCATCGGGGCGCTGCAGCTGTTCGACCTGGTGTACATCATCTGGGGCCAGTACATCGCACCCGTCGCGGGGACATCCACGATGGCGACCTACATGGTCACCAACGGCCGCAACTCGGGCAACTTCGGCTACGGCAACGCCGTCGCCGTCGTCATCTTCCTCATCTCCCTTGTCGTCGCCCTGATCTATCAGCGCTTCGTGCTGCGCCGCGACACCGCGGGCGCCCTCACCGAAAGGATCACCCGATGACCGCCGCCCTGGCGACCATTGAGCTGCCGCCGCCCCGACGCGAGGGGTTGAAGGCGGGTTCGCCCGCCGTGTACTTCGTCGCACTCATCGTGATCGCCCTCATGCTGGGTCCCGTCCTCTACATCATCCTGGGCGGGTTCCGCACGAATTCGCAGATCACGACGGACCCCGCAGCGCTGCCCAACCCGTGGGTCTGGACCAACTACCTCGAAGTGCTCACAGGCGGAGCGTTCTGGACCGCCGTGCTCAACTCCTCGATCGTGGCAGTGACGACCACGCTGGGAGTCGTCGTACTCGGCCTCATGGCCAGCTACGTCCTGGCTCGATACCAATTCCGGGGTCGAGGGGCGCTGTACGCACTGTTCGCGGCCGGGCTCATGTTCCCGATCACCGTCGCGATCACGCCGCTGTACATCGTCGTGCGCAACCTCGGGCTCATCAATTCGCTCGGAGGCGTCATCCTGCCCCAGATCGCCTTCGCGCTGCCGACGACGATCATCATCCTGGTGCCGTTCCTGCGCGCGATCCCGGACGAGATCCAGGAGGCCGCGTTCATCGACGGGTGCAGTCGACTCGGATTCTTCTGGCGCATGGTGCTGCCGCTCGCGGTCCCGGGTGTCATCACGGTCGGCATCCTCGCCTTCATCGGCAGCTGGAACAGCTACCTGCTGCCACTGTTCCTTCTGAGCGACAATGCGAACTTCACGCTGCCGCTGGGGGTGCAGGCATTCTCGTCGCAGTACTCCGTGGACACCGCGAAGGTGCTTGCCTTCACGTCGCTTTCGATGATCCCCGCACTGGCCTTCTTCAGTCTCTTCGAGCGTCGGATCGTCGGCGGCCTGACGGGGGCGGTCAAGGGATGAGCGATATCGGACTCCCGCTGGTATCCGAGCGGGTGCGGTCCCTGCACGCGCAGATGACCCTCGACGAGAAGATCGCCCAGCTGGTCGGGTACTGGGTCGACCAGGGTGATGAGCTCGTGGCGCCCATGGCGGGCGAAATGGTGACCTCGACGAGGTACGAGGATGCCACCGCGCACGGCATCGGGCATCTGACCCGCGTGTACGGGACCCGACCGGTCGATCCGGTCGAGCGCGCGGAGTGGCTGTGGACTGAGCAGCGACGGCTGCGCGAGCAGACACGGCTCGGGATCCCGGCGATCGTGCACGAAGAGTGCCTCACCGGTCTCGCCGCGTGGAAGGCGGCCACCTTCCCGACTCCCCTCGCGTGGGGCGCGTCCTTCGACCCTGCCCTCGTCGAGGAGATGGGCCGGCTCATCGGCGACTCGATGCGGGAGCTCGGCATCCATCAGGGACTCGCGCCCGTGCTCGACGTCATCCGCGACCCGCGCTGGGGACGTGTCGATGAGTGCATCGCCGAGGACCCCTACGTCGTCGGCACGATCGGCACCGCCTATGTGCGCGGACTGCAGGATGCCGGCATCCACGCCACGCTCAAGCACTTCGTGGGGTACTCCGCGTCGCAGGCGGGGCGCAATCACGCGCCCGTCCATGCCGGCGGACGCGAACTCGCAGACGTGCTGCTCCCACCGTTCGAGATGGCCGTGCGCGACGGCGGTGCCCGTTCGATAATGAACTCGTACGCGGAGATCGACGGCGTACCGGTCGCGACGTCGGAGGAACTGCTGACAGGCATCCTGCGAGAGCGCTGGGGGTTCGACGGGGTCGTCGTCGCCGACTACTTCTCGGTCGCGTTCCTTCACACGATGCATGCCGTCGCCGAGGATCTCGGAGCCGCCGCTGCGCTCGCCCTCAGGGCCGGCATCGACGTCGAACTTCCGACGGGTGATGCATTCACGGCCCCACTCGCCGATGCCGTGCGAGAGGGCCGGCTGGACGAATCCTTCGTCGATCGCGCGGTGCTCCGGGTGCTCGCCCAGAAGGAGGATCTCGGGCTGCTCGACGAGAGGTTCGACGAGCCCCCCACCGAGATCGATCTCGACACCCGCGCTCATCGGGAGGTCGCACGTCGCCTCGCCGCGGAGTCGGTCGTGCTGCTCTCGAACGACGGGACGCTGCCGCTCGATCCGGCTGCCCACGCGCGAATCGCGGTGATCGGTCCGAACGCCGACTCGCCGGAGGCGCTCATGGGCTGCTACTCCTTCGTCAATCACGTCCTGGCGCACCACCCCGAGGTCCCGCTCGGCCTCGAGATCCCGAGCCTCGTCGATGCCCTGCGCGCAGAGCTGACGGATGCCGCGATCGACGTCGCTGCCGGGTGCGATGTGACCGGGGACGACGCGAGCGGCATTCCCGCCGCAGTCGCAGCAGCACGCGCCGCCGAGGTCGCCGTCGTCGTCGTCGGCGACCGGGCCGGGCTGTTCGGACGCGGCACGGTGGGCGAAGGCAACGACGTGGACGACCTCGAGCTGCCCGGCCTGCAGCGCCGGCTGGTGGAAGAGGTCGTGAGCACCGGCGTGCCGACGGTGATGGTCGTGCTGTCGGGCCGCCCTTACTCGATCGGGTGGGCGCTCGACGGGCCTGCGGCACCTTCCGCGGTCCTCCAGGCCTTCTTCCCCGGCGAAGAAGGGGGCGTGGCGATCTCTGAGATCGTCTCGGGTCGCACGGCGCCATCGGGACGCCTTCCGGTCTCACTGCCCCGCTCGGCGGGCGCGCAGCCGTACACGTACCTGCATCCGATCCTGGGAGGCCCGTCCGAGATCACGAGCGCCGACAGCAGTCCGGCCCTCCCGTTCGGCTTCGGCCTGACTTACACCACGTTCGAGCACACCCGGCTGGCGGCTCCGAGCGAGTCCGCGACGAGCGCGCACTTCACCGTCAGCGTCGAGGTCCACAACACGGGCGGACGCGCCGGAGTCGACGTGGTCCAGCTGTATGCGCGAGATCCGTACGCGAGTGTGACCCGCCCGGTCGCCCAGCTGGTGGGCTATGCGCGGGTCGCGCTGGAGCCCGGCGAGCGAACCGTGGTCCAGTTCGACGTGCCCTCTGCGCGACTCGCGTTCGCGGATCGGCGGGGGACGCGGATCGTCGAGCCCGGCGACATCGAGCTCTGGGTGGGTGCATCCTGCGACGATCAGGAGACGCGGTCGACGATGCGACTGACGGGGCCGGTGCATGAGGTGACGGCAGCCGACGCCCGAGCGGTCTCGGTCGCCGTGGCGGCGGCGGTGCAGTCGTCGCTCTGACGGGTACACCGGCCATGGCCCCCGGTCAACCCGGGAGACGGATGCCGCGCTTCGGCGCAGGCTGAGAGCTCAGGAGGCCTTCCATGAGCGATCCCAACACCGTCCCCGACCGTCCCCTCGCATCCGAGCAGCCGGTGCCGCCCGGCGGACCGGGTGAGACTCCGATGCCGACGCCGGCGGAGCCCTTCGCGCCGGGCCCCGACGAGCCCCTCGCCCCGACGCCGGAGGAGCCGACGTTCCCTGCCCCTGAGGAGCCCACGGTGCCGAGCCCGCCCGAGCCGAGCATCCCGCCCGCACCGTCGCCGGCTCCTCCGGGGCCGGGGGGAACTCCCGCGCCGAGCGAACCCGTGCCTGGCATGCCGAGCGCCCCCGAGGCGCCTCCCGGACCCGGCGACCCCGGCCTTCGCTGACTCGCCGTTCGGCGCGGCGCGGACGGACCGCCGCATCGGCGCGGCGAACCGGACGAACCGTCGTGGCCGCGACGAGGGCGCGCGGGTATCGTCGGGAGCACGCCCGACGGAAGGCACGACATGTCGACGACGACCGAACGCCCGACCCGCACCGAGTCCGAGCTGCAGCAGATGGCGAAGGACCACCTCTGGATGCACTTCGCCCGGCAGTCGGTGATGACCGAGGGGCCCGGAGTCCCCATCATCGTGCGGGGTGAGGGCCATCACATCTGGGACTCGGCAGGCCGCCGCTACATCGACGGCCTCTCGGGTCTGTTCGTCGTCAATGCGGGACACGGCCGCAAGCGTCTCGCGGAAGCCGGCGCGCGGCAGGCCGAGCAGCTCGCCTTCTTCCCCATCTGGTCGTATGCCCATCCCGCCGCGATCGAGCTGGCCGACCGGATCGCGGATCATGCACCCGGCGACCTCAACCACGTGTTCTTCTCCACGGGCGGCGGCGAGGCGGTCGAGACCGCGTTCAAGCTCGCGAAGCACTACTGGAAGCTGCAGGGCAAGCCTCAGAAGCACAAGGTCATCTCGCGCTTCATCGCCTATCACGGCACCCCGCAGGGCGCTCTCGCCATCACGGGCCTGCCGGGGATGAAGTCGATGTTCGAGCCGGTGACGCCCGGCGGGTTCCGCGTCCCGAACACCAACTACTACCGCGCCGGCGAGATGGGATTCGGCGGCGGGTCGCCCGAGGAGTTCGGGCTGTGGGCCGCTGACCGCATCGAGGAGATGATCAACTTCGAAGGCCCCGACACCGTCGCGGCGGTGTTCCTCGAGCCGGTGCAGAACTCCGGCGGCTGCTTCCCGCCGCCCCCCGGCTACTTCCAGCGCGTCCGCGAGATCTGCGACAAGTACGACGTGCTGCTCGTCTCGGACGAGGTGATCTGCGCATTCGGGCGCATCGGCGAGTACTTCGCGTGCGACGCGTACGGATACCAGCCCGACATGATCACCTTCGCCAAGGCCGTCACGAGCGGGTATTCGCCGCTCGGCGGCACGATCGTCAGCGATCGGATCTATGAGCCCTTCTCGCACGGCCACGTATCGTTCCCGCACGGCTACACGTTCGCGGGCCACCCGGTCTCGGCAGCGGTCGCCCTCGAGAACCTCGACATCTTCGAGGAGGAGGGCCTCCTCGCCCGGGTTCGCGAGAACTCGCCCGTCTTCCGGTCCGCGCTCGAGCGTCTCACCGATCTGCCGATCGTCGGCGACGTGCGCGGGGACGGCTACTTCTTCGGCATCGAACTGGTCAAGGACAAGGCGACGAAGCAGACATTCGATGACGACGAGTCCGAGCGACTGCTGCGCGGCTTCCTTTCGAAGGCCCTCTTCGACGCCGGGCTCTACTGCCGTGCGGACGACCGCGGCGACCCGGTCATCCAGCTCGCGCCGCCGCTGACCATCGGCCCGGCCGAGTTCGACGAGATCGAGCAGATCCTCCGAAGCGTCCTGACGGAGGCCTGGTCCCGCCTCTGACTCCGACCGCTTCGGAGCCCCGCCGCTCGCCGAGGGAATGCGGCATCCCGTGACGCGTTTCCCCCCGGCATGACACGAGTCGGAATCATCGGAGCAGGACACATCGGATCCACCCTCGCGCGCGGTCTCGTCGACCGCGGACACCGGGTCGTGATCAGCAACTCGCGCGGGCCCGAGACTCTGACGGAGCTGGTCGCGGGCCTCGGGGCGAACGCTTCCGCAGGGACGGTGACGGATGCCGCCGCCGCAGGCGAGGTGGTGATCGTCTCGGTGCCGCTCAAGGCCTATCGGGACATCCCCGCCGGTCCGCTCGCCGGGAAGATCGTGCTCGACACGAACAACTACTACTGGGAGCGCGATGGCCACATCGCCGAGCTGGACGAGAAGCAGACCACGGTCACCGGGCTGCTGCAGCGGCACCTGCCCGAGTCCGAGGTGGTCAAGGCCTTCAACCACATCCGCTCCAGCGACATCCTCACCACGGGTGCGCCGGCCGGCACTCCGGACCGCCACGCCCTCGCCGTGGCGAGCGATCATCCGGATGCCGCAGCGTGGGTCGCGTCATGGTACGACGCCTTCGGGTTCGACACGGTCGACATCGGGTCGCTCGCCGAAAGCTGGCGCGTCGAGCGCGACCAGCCCGCCTATGTCGTTCCCCAGAACCGGGAGGAACTCGTCGCGAACCTCGCCCGCGCGACGCGCTGACCACCGCCGCAACCGAGCCGGGTGATCGGCGAGGGATCCCGAGGGGCTTAGTGTGAGAGCGTGGGCACCATCTACTACGGCGGATCGGCCACTCCGATCCACATCGAGGATCGCGCCCTCGCGCACCTCAAAGTCGTCATCGCGACCAAGCTCCGGCGCAACGAGAGCTTCACGGTGTCTTGGCAGCATCCCGAGGACCAGCCGCGCGGGCGCAGCACTCTGTGGCTTCATCCCTCGATCCCGCTGCGATTCGTCTTCGACGACCCGGAGCCGACGGAGCTCAGCCGCGAATGGATCGAGGAGCTGGCGAACTCGGCGAACTCCTCCGGCGGCATCATGCTGGTCGCGGAGCACTTCGACACCGGGCCCATCCCGATGCTCGACGAGGACGGCAGCCCGGTCGACAGCAGCGAGGGCGTCGTCCTCGGCACCGTGGAGGTCGAGAACCTCGAGATCGACAAGCTCAGCGTCGCCGGGGCCGACATGTCCGGCGGTCGCGACGACGACTGAGCGTCCCGTCGCGCGAGCCGATCATCCTTCGAGGGGCGGCGCTTCGTCGGTCGGCTCGGGCACGATGCTCAGTCCGTTGGGGCCGCTGGCAGCCTGCATGAGGTCTTCGATCCAGGCCCGGTTGATCCGAGGCTGACGACTTCCGAAGAAGTGGAACTGCAGCGGCACGGACGGGTGCATCCAGAAGCTCCTGCGACCACTGCCATCGCCCATCTCGACATCGAACATGAACGACTCCGAGCGACGGAGCTTGTTCATGACGACGATGCGCAGGTGCGCGAGCGTCCGGTCGTCGATATCGACCGAGTTGCCCGCAGTGTCGTAGATGAAGCGCCCCATGCGAGGACTATACGTGGCGAGTCACCGCGGCGCGAATGCGGCACGGAACAGTGCCCGGGCCCGCCTTGCCACGTCGGCCCGCTGATCGGGTTCGGTGCGGGCGAGCTCGGTCGCGAGCATGCTCGTCGCCATCGCGAGGTCCTCGGGCTCGACGTGTGCGCCGATGCGTCCGGCGCTGCGTTCACGCACCACCAATCGCGTAACGACGCGGTTGAACCGCTCGCCCAGCGGGACGATGCGCGGGTCGTGGAGGTCCGCGGTGACGAGTTCGATGAATGCCGTCGATGCCACCGCCTGGTCGACGACCCGGCCTAACAGGTCGTCGACCGTGCGGTCCTCGGATGTGAGGAACTCCTCGAGATCGGCCACGTTCTCTTCGAAGACCGCGACCGCGAGTGCCGTGCGGTCCGGGAAATGGCGGTAGAGACTGCCCTGTCCGACGCCGGCGCGCTTGGCGACCGCGCTGAACGGGGCGCCGAGCCCCGACTCGGCGTAGACCTCGCGGGCGGCGGCGATCAGCGCCTGCCGGTTGGCGGGACCGGCGGCAGGGCCGCGGTTGGTCTTCGGCATCGGACTCGGCAGGGTGGGCACGGCTGTAGCCTAGTACCGGACATCTTTGTCCGGTATCATGGTATCGTTGTTCCGGACATAGTTGTCCGGTACACAAGAGGGAGAAACCATGGCCAAGACCAAGCCGCTCTCGGGCGACACCTCGATCGCCGACTGGCTCGCGGACCCCGCGGGCAGCGCGATTCTCACCGACATGCTGGCCCAGGGCGGGCAGACGCCGGAGGTGTTCAAGCCCGTCCGACGCCTCGCGATCAAGCGCCTCGTCAAGCTCAGCCAGGGCGCATTCACGCAGGAGATGCTCGATGAGCTCGTCCGCCGCGCCCAGGACGGCGATGTCCCCGCCGGAACGCTCACCGTCGACGTCGCCGGCTCCGACGACCTCGAGGACGACGTGACCCCCACCGTGCAAGTGCGGGAATGGACCGAGCGCATCAGCGAGGGCCGCTTCACCGGCAAGACGGTCATCGTGACGGGCGCAGGTTCCGGCATCGGCCGCGCAACCGCATCCCGCGTCGCACGCGAGGGCGGCCGCGTGATCGCGGTCGACGTCAGCCAGGCGCGCCTCGACGAGTTCGTCGCCGAGCACGCGGATGCCGACATCGTCTCGCTCACCGCTGACATCACCGACGAGGCCGGCATCGCCCGCATCGTCGAGGCGGCGGGCGACACCATCGACGCGCTCGCGAACATCGCCGGGATCATGGACGACATGAGCCCGGTCGGCGATCTGTCGGATGCCGTGTGGGAGCGCGTCATGCGCGTCAACGTCACCGGCACCATGAAGCTCACCCGCGCCGTCATCCCCGCGATGCTCGCGCAGGGCGGCGGCTCGATCGTCAACACCGCCTCCGAGGCAGCGCTGCGCGGCTCGGCCGCAGGCGCCGCCTACACGGCATCGAAGCACGCCGTCGTGGGACTCACCAAGTCGAGCGCCTTCATGTACGGCCCGAGCGGCATCCGCGTGAACGCGGTCGCGCCCGGACCCACCATCACGAACATCGAGGCGACTTTCGGCTCCCCCCTGGGCGCCGAGCGCATCCAGTTCGGCATGTCGATCCTGCCGGACGCCGCCGAGGCCGAAGCTCTCGCGGCATCCATCACCTTCCTGCTGAGCGATGACGGGGTCAATGTCAACGGCATCGTGCTCGCCAGCGACAACGGCTGGTCCGCCGCGTAGTCGCGATCGAACGCGTTTCGTCTCGTCGCTTCGCTCCTCGCTCAACGACGCTTCGCTAGAGCGGCCAGATGAGCGGAACGTAGAACACCGCGAACAGCAGGAAGATCACGGCGAGCGGCAGCCCGAGCTTCCAGTAGTCGCTGAACCGGTATCCGCCCGGCTCCATCACCATGAGATTCGCGGGCGTGGCGATCGGCGTGAGGAACGCCGCTGCGGCGACGACGGTGAGGGCCATCATGAAGGGCTGCACGGAGACGCCCACCGCCGTGGCGATGGAGATCCCCACCGGGGCGAGGATGAGCACCGTCGCGGTGTTGCTGATGAGCTGACCGAGCACGAGCGTCAGCACGCAGAGGATGCCCAGGGCCACATAAGGGCTGGCGTCGCCGATGAGGGACAGCAGCCATGCCGCCACCAGATCGGCGGTGCCGGTCTGGATGAAAGCGGTCGACAGCGGGATCATGCCCGCGATCAGCACCACCGTCGTCCAGGAGATCGAGCGATACGCCTGGGCCGGGGCGACGGTGCGCGTGAGCACCAGCGCGCCCGCCGCGAGCAGCCCCGCGACGGCGGGCGGGACGATGCCGGTCGCGAGCAGCGCAACCATCGCGGCGAGGATCACGAGCGCCCTCCGGGCGCCGCGCCCGAGCGGAACGGACCGGCGCAGCCGCGTCGGCGAGTCCACGACCAGCACGCCGGATGACTCCGCGTGGCGGGTCAGGTCGTCCCAGGAACCCTGCAGCAGCAGCGCATCGCCGGCTTGGACGGTGATCGCCTGTCCCCTGAGCTCGCTGTCTCCGCGCCGGGCGGCGAGGATCACCAGCTCGCCCTCGGGAGTGGCCATGCCGGGATAGACCTGGGTGCCGATGAGCGGCGATCGGGGCGGCACGACGACCTCGGTCACGCCGTTTCGAGGGTTCATGATCATCGCCGTGTCGAGGCTCAGCGAGTACTGCTGGCGCAGCAGCCGGGCGTGCCGCACGAGGTCGAGCGGCATCCGGCCGCCGTCGCGCTTCGGCAGCAGCCGGCTGCCCAGCAGCGCCATGAAGGCGATCGTGACGATCACGAGCGGGATGCCGGCGAGCGCGAACTCGAAGTACCCGAACGCACGGCCGCCGTTCTCGGCCGCGAACTCCGAGGCGATGATGTTGACCGGCGTCCCGGTGAGCAGCAGGAGCGATCCCGCGGATGCCGCGAACGCGAGCGGCATGAGAAGCTGCGAGGTCTTGATCCCCGCGCGGGCCGCTACGACCACCACGAGCGGCAGCAGTGCCGCGACGGCGCCGTTGATGCTGATCAGCGCCGTGGTGGCGGCGACGAGCACGCAGACGATGATGAGCAGGGAGGTGCGCCGGGAGCCGGCGCGCGCGATGACCTTCTGGCCCGCCCAGGCGGTGACACCCGTCGAATCGAGGGACTCGCTCACCACGAACAGCGACGCGATGAAGATGACGGTTGGATCTCCGAATCCTGCGAGCGCCTGTGGCAGCGTGAGCACGCCCGTGAAGAAGAGGGCGAGCGAGACGCCGATCGCGACGATGCCGAGCGGGATCCGGTTGCTCACGAAGGCCACGATCGCGAGTCCGAGGATGGCGAGCGTTGCGACGACGGGGTCCACGCGCTCAGCGTAGTCGCGCGCTCCGCGCCCTCCACCCCGGTGGGCGCTCCATACTGAGACACGAACGAGTGCGACCCCGCGCACGACATTCGAGGAGACGGATGACGCATCTCACGCTCATCGAGCGATCACCCGACCCGGAGCGACCGGCCGATCGTCCTCGCCCGTCGATCGCGGAGCGCATCCGCAACGTCGGGATGACCCGGATGGCCGCACTCGCGCTCGTGCTCGCGACGATCGCGGCCATCGTCTGGGTCAACGTCTCGAGTGCGAGCTATGACCGGTTCTGGGAGACCCACCTCGTCTTCGGCATCGAGGACTTCCAGCTCGAGTTCACCCTCCACGCCCTCGTCAACGACGCGCTCATGGCGATCTTCTTCTTCACGGTGGGGCTCGAGGTGCGCCGGGAGTTCGCGATCGGCGAGCTGACCAGCTGGTCGCGTGCCGTCGTGCCGGTGCTCGCCGCCATCGCGGGGCTCGTCATCCCGGCCTTGGTGTTCGTCCTCTTCAACCGCGACTCCGGACAGGCCCACGCCTGGGGCGTCGTGATCTCCACCGACACGGCCTTCCTCGTCGGTGCGCTTGCGCTCGTGGGTCCGAAGGCTCCGGGGCGGCTGCGTGTCTTCCTGCTCGCGCTCGCCGTGGTGGATGACATCGGGGCGCTCAGCATCATCGCGCTCGTGTACACCGCGGACTTCAACCCGCTGCCGCTCATCGTCGCGGCCGTGGGCCTGGTCGGCATCTACTTCACCCGGTACGTGCGCAGCGGCCGCGGGCCGATCTATGTGAGTCTCTCGATCGTCGTGTGGCTCGCGTTCCTCGCCTCGGGCGTGCACCCCACACTCGCCGGAGTGGCGGTCGCACTCCTCATCCCGGTCTATCGGCCCGACCGCCGTGCGGTCGAGCAGGCGCTCGAACTCGCCCGCACCTTCCAGCAGTCGCCGAACACCCAGTACGCCCGGGCGGCCGCCAACAGCCTGCGCGAATCCATCTCGATCAACGAGCGGCTGCAGGCTGCCTACGCGCCGTACGTCGCGTTCGTGATCCTTCCGCTGTTCGCGCTGGCGAACGCCGGCGTCGTCCTCAGCCCCGAGATCCTCGCCCGCGCCGCGACCTCGCCGCTGACGTGGGGCATCGTCGCCGCGCTCGTGATCGGGAAGTTCGTCGGCGTGTTCGGCTCTGCGGCCTTCATGCGGGTGACCGGGATCGGATCGTTCGGCGCCGGGCTCTCACTCGACCGGATCGCCGGCGGTGCGGCGCTGTGCGGGATCGGCTTCACGATCTCGCTGTTCATCGTCGAACTCGCGGTGGATCCGGCGATGCGCAACGAAGCGCGCGTGGGCGTGCTGTCGGCATCCATCCTCGCCTTCGTGCTGGCGACGGTGGTCTTCCGGATCTCGGATGCCGTCCGCCCGCCGGACGACGGCACGAAGACGCTCATGCGCCCGGTCGACCCGCAGCGCGACCACATCATCGGGCCCGTCGAAGCACCGCTCACGATCGTCGAGTACGGCGACTACCAGTGCTCGTTCTGCTCTCGGGCATCAGGATCGATCGACGAAGTGCGAGCCGAGCTCGGCGACCGGCTGCGCTATGTGTGGCGGCACGCGCCGCTGACGAGCTATCACCCCAACGCGCTCGCGGCCGCCGAAGCGGCAGAGGCGGCCGCGCGGCAGGGGGCATTCATCGCGTTCGGAAAGAGCCTCTTCGCCGACCAGGAGCGCCAGCTGCCCTCGGACATCATGCGCCGGGCATCGGAACTCGGACTCGACATGGCGCGGTTCGAGGAGGATCTGCGCTCTTCCGAGATCACCGGGCGCGTGCGCGACGACATGCTGGATGCCGAGGCCATGGACATCACCGCGGTGCCGACGTTCTACGTGAACGGCCGCCGTCACGTGGGTCCGTATGACGCGCAGTCGCTGATCCGCGCGCTCGAGGCTTCGGCCCCCCAACCCGCCCCCGAGCTCGGTCGGGACTCGACCGACCGGGGATAGCACGCGCCTGAGCACAGGGCAATCCCCTCATCGCGCCAGGGCGAGGCTCCTACCCTCATCGGAGAACAGAGGAGATTCCCCATGGCGACCGCGACCAAGAAGCCCCCCACACCCAGCCGCAACAAGCGGCGACCCGCCCGCGGCGGCGCGGAGCTCACGAAGGAGCAGAACGCGGAGAGCGGGTTCACCGCGTCGCAGCAGCTGAGTGAGCATCTGCAGAGCGTTCTGGTCGACCTCATCGAGCTCGCGTCGCAGGGCAAGCAGGCGCACTGGAATGTCGTCGGCAAGAACTTCCGCGACACGCATCGCCAGCTCGACGACATCATCGAGGCCGCGCGCACCTTCAGCGACACCGTCGCCGAGCGGATGCGCGCCCTGCACGCGCTGCCGGACGGGCGCAGCGACACCGTCGCCGAGACGACGACCCTTCCCGAGTTCCCGCAGGGCGAGATCGACACGGCTGAGGTCGTCGACCTCGTCACGGAGCGCCTCGAGGCAGTGATCGGGACCTGCCGTCAGGTGCACGACGATGTGGATGACGAGGATCCGACGAGCTCCGACATCCTGCACGCGATCCTCGAGAGCCTCGAGCAGTTCGCGTGGATGGTCTCTGCCGAGAACCGCAGTCCGGCTGCCCGGCCGGCTTCGGGCTAGGCCGGAGCGAGGTCGGCGAGCGCCGGGCCCTCGAGACGTTGGCCGCGGGCATCGAATCGCGAGCCGTGCAGTGGACAGTCCCACGACCGTTCCGCGCTGTTCCACGTGAGGATGCCGCCGAGGTGGGTGCAGACTCCGGAGACACGGCAGGTGGCACCGTCGACCGTCGACTCCGCGACGGGGCTGACTCCCGACCTGACGATCCGCCCCGCGCCTTCCGCGGGCGGATCATCGTGACGGCCGGATGCCTCAGCCCGGGCCCATCCGCCGGTCAGATGCGCCGCGACCTCGGCGTTCACGACGACGGCGTCCCCGGCATCCGTCACGCCCGCGTGGTGATCCGCCAGGACTCGCGCCCACGCCGCCTCCGAACCTGCGAGATGGCCGGGGATCTCGAGGTGCCATGCGATGCGCAGCGCCGCGGCGACCGCATTCGTCATGCCCCACTTGTGATATCCCGTCGCGGCGTGGATGCGGCCGCCGCCTCGCGGGATGGGGCCCGCATAGGGCACTCGCGTGACGGCGCGATAGTCCTGCGCCGCCCACCACGTCACCCGGCGGGCTCCGGGCCAATGAGTCTTCGTCCACGCGTCGATCTCGTCCACCAGAGCGGCGGTGTCGCCGTCCCGGCCGGTTCGGTGGTTGCCGCCGCCGACGACGAGCACGCGGCCGCCGTCCGTTCCTTCGGCCGTCCGAAGCGAGTGGGCGACCGGGTCGACGGACAGGAACATCCCGTCGGGGAGCGGCGGCGAGTCCCCGAGGGCGTACGCCGCCGCGAACGACCGCTCCGCGAGGAGCTTCGCGAAATACAGGCCCCGATTCAGAACGGGGGTTCCGGTGGCGAGCACCACGGTCTGCGCCCGCACCTGTCCGCGCGACGTCTCGAGGACGACGCCCTCGCCCGTGACATCGGCAGCGGTGACGCGGCATCCCTCCACGATCCGCACTCCGGCCGAACGTGCCCTGCGCGCGAGCACCGCCAGTACGCGCACCGGCTGCAGCTGCGCCTGGCCACCCAGACGCAGGGCGGCGGTCGGAGTGAACGGAAGAGTCAGCTCGGCGAGGTCCGGTGACGCCATCTGCTCGACCTCGACGCCTGCTGCCGCCATCGCCTCGGCTTCGCGGGCGAGCGTGGCGACGCCGTCCTCGGTGTCCGCCCAGGTGATGGCGACCTTCGGCTCGGCGCACCCCGGCTCGTCGGCCACCTGCGCCAGCAGCCACTCCTGCCCGGCCCGGTTCGCATCGGCATAGGCGCGGAGCACGTCGTCTCGGGCGTGCTCCCGCATCTCGGAGAACACGCGGCCCTGCAGCAGGCACAGCTTGCCCGTCGTGTTGCCGGTCGCCACGGCGCCGATCTGACGTCCCTCCAGCACAGTCGCGGGCACGCCGGCCTCGCCGAGCATGACGGCCAGCGAAAGCCCGGTCATCCCGGCGCCGACGATCACCACCTGGGTCTCGGCGGGGGGCGGCTCGTCGTCCTGCGGAATGGGCGGAGCGGTCTGCATCCACAGCGACGTCATCGGGACCTCCTCGGGTTCGAAGTGGTGACCCTTATCGTCCTCCGGCAACGTCCGACGGGCTAGTGCTCTGGCGCGACGGCCGTCTCGACGCTCCGCCGGCGGCCGTCACGACGCGTGAGGCCGACGTCAGGAGTCGACGGCGGGGGTGAGCTGCAGCAGGCACGCCTCGGCGGCCACCCACGCGAGCATCGCGCACTTGACCCGCATGACGTACCGCGCGACGCCCTGGAAGGCGGCCGCATCGCCGAGTCGTTCGGGCGGCTCGGCGCCCGGGTTGCGCAGCATCGCACGGAACTCGTCGATCATGTCGCGAGCGGTCGCCGGATCCTCACCCTCGAGGAGGGTGGTCAGCACCGAGGCCGAGGCGGTGGAGATGCTGCATCCCTGCCCCTGCCACGCGATCGTCTCGATCGCACCGTCAGGCCGGAGCGACATCCCGAGCGTGATCTCGTCACCGCAGGACGGATTCAGCTCGTGGTGGGTGACCGCGAATCCGCTGGTGTCCCCTCGGCCTTCGGGTCGCCGGGAGTGGTCGAGGAGCACCTCGCGATACAGGTTCTCGAGTTCGCTCATCCGCCGGCTCCGAAGAATCCGCGGACCTCGGAAAGCGCCACGCGGAACCGCTCGATGTCTTCGGGGGTGGTGTAGACGTAGGCGCTTGCTCGCGCGGTCGCCGCGACGCCGAGCCGGCGATGCAGCGGCTGGGCGCAGTGGTGGCCGGTGCGCACCGTGATGCCGCGATCGTCGAGGAACTGGCCGACGTCGTGGGCGTGCACGCCGTCGACGATGAAGCTCGCCAATGATGCGCGCGGCTTGCCCGGTCGCGGTCCCACGAGTGTCACACCAGGAGTCGCGTCGACGGCCTCGACCAGGAGTCCCGTCATCTGCTCTTCGTGCGCGCCGATCGCATCGTGGCCGAGGGCGGTCAGGTAGTCCGCGGCGGCCGCGAAGCCGACGGCCTGGCTCACCGGCTGGGTGCCGGCTTCGAAGCGCTGCGGCGAGGGGAGGAACTCCGACTTCTCCATCGTGACGGTCGTGATGGTGGATCCGCCGGTGCGCGCGGGCGGAAGCTCATCCAGCAGCTCGGCGCGTCCCCACAGGGCGCCGATTCCCGTCGGACCGAGCATCTTGTGAGACGAGAACGCCGCGAAGTCGACGCCCAGCGCCCCGACGTCGATCTGCCGGTGGGGGACGGACTGGCAGGCATCCAGCACCGTGAGGGCGCCGGACCCGCGAGCGATCTCGGCGACGTCCGCGACCGGCGCGATGCTTCCCGTGACGTTGGAGACGTGGGCGAATGCCACGATCCTCGTGCGAGGTCCGACGCGCTCGCGCAGCGCGTCGATGGACCACTCGCCGTGCTCGTCCACCGGCACCCACCGCAGGGTCGCGCCGGTGCGCGCGACGAGGCGCTGCCACGGGATCAGGTTGGCGTGGTGCTCCGCCTCGGTGATGAGCACCTCGTCGCCCGGCTTCAGGGCGAATCGCTCGGCGCCGAGCCCGAGGGACGCGTCCGAGATGCCCAGCGCGACGATGTTGAGCGCGTCCGTGGCGTTCTCGGTCCATACGATCTCGTTGGGCGCCGCGCCCACGAACGCCGCGATCGTCTCTCGCGCGGACTCGAACGCGATGGTCGCCTCGCCCGTCGCGACGCTCGAGCCCCGGTGGACCGCCGCGTAGGACTCGCGCACGAACGCGGTCTCGGCCGCGATCACCGCCTCCGGCCGCTGCGACGTGGCAGCCGAGTCCAGATAGACCCGGTCGGGGTGCGCGCTCAGCAGCGGGAAGTCGGCGCGGATGTCGCCGACCCGCCGGGCCGCCTGGATCGTGGTGTCCACGTCCCTCCTCGAGGTGTCTCCCTCCAGTCTGCCCCGGGAATCGCCATCCCGCTCCCTCGGGAGCGAACCCGGGCGGACTACACGAAACCGAAGACGGGCGGGAAGACGACGACCACGACGATCGCCCACGCGAGGTAGACGGGCACATAGGACGTCTGCCAGCGCTCGAGCCGCCCGAACGCGACGCGACCGCGGACGAATCCGAACTGCAGCCACGCCGCCCCGGCCAGGTTCGCCAGCAGGATCAGATTGAGCCCGAGCGATGCGAGCTTGTTCGCGCTGGCGCCGTACGTCCCGATCCGGCCGATCATCGCGATGAGCAGCAGCACATCGATCGCCAGCGCCGCCAGCACCATCAGCAGCTGGAGCCGGTCGAACCACGAGGGGGGATCGGCGGGTTGCCGGGCCGACATCGAGTAGAGCAGCAGGCCGAGGACCACGACCAGCGTGATGTCGAACAGGATCAGCAGATCCCGCTGCGAGTCGATGACGTTCCCCTGCACCAGACCCGCGGCAATCAGGGCGAGCAGCAGCAAGGTGAACAGCGGCGTGAAGACCTTGGTGAGGACGGGAGCGATGTTCTCGATAACGCTCTGCTTGGCCTCGACCAGCCAGCCGGCGATGACGACCGCGCCCGCGACCCCGCACGGCAGCATCCACCCATCGACGAACCACATGACATCCAGCCCGATCGCGTTGAACAGGCCGATGGTGAGGGCGATGAGCACGCCCCCACCGAGCCCGAGCAGCGCGAAGTACACGAACCATTCGCCGGTGAAGCGGATGAAGTCCATCCGGGCGCGGTCGGATCGCCAGTTGCCGTTGATGTAGGCGATGCCCAGCACGATCCACAAGGCCACCCCCGCGTGGATGGCGGCGAGCACCTCGGTCACCCCGCCCGAGGCGAACGGATAGACATTCAGCAGGATGCCGGCGACCACGAACGGCGCCGCGACGGCGATCACCGTCGCCAGGCGCGCGCGGCGACGGATCAGGAAGAAGGCGGCGAGGAACGGGAGCACGAGCACAGGTGCGTTGCGCAGATAGACGTCGGGGTTCGAGGCGAGCGTGAATCCGAAGAGCTTCGGCAGGTTGATGGCGAGCGCCGCCGCGATGGCGAGCCCCACGGCGAGCGTCAGCCCCGTCGAGACCCGATCGGGAGCCCCCGATCCTCCGACGACGAGCTGCTTCCACAGCCGGTCCGAGTGCTCCCGCGCGAACTCGCGAGAGAGGTCGTCCAGCCGGCCCATGCGCTTGACTGCGACGAGGAATGCCTCGTCGGAAGAGAGCCCGGATGCCTCGAGGCCCTCGATCTGGTCGCGCAGATGTGATTCGAGCTCGGCGACGTCGCCTGCCATGACCGCACGGGCGCGCACGAACTCGCGCCACGCGCCGATCTGCTCCTCCAGTCCGGTCGTCATGTCACACCGTCCCGAGCGCGAAGGGGGCGCCGGAACCGCCCGGTCGATCAGTCCACACCTTCTGCAGCGCGCGGCTCACCACATCCCACTGGTTGCGCTGCTCGCGGAAGGCGGACGCACCCGCCGCGCTCAGCCGGTAGTGCTTGCGCGGCCGCCCCGTCGGGGAAGCCCCCCACGCCGACTCGACGTGCCCGAGGCGCTCGAGCCGATGCAGCAGCGGATACAGCATGCCGTCGCTCCACTCCAGCTCGCCGTCGGAGAGCTGGCTCACCCGCTGGATGATGGCGTAGCCGTACGACTCCCCCTCGGCGAGGATGCCGAGCACCATGGGCGTCGCGGCGGCCGCGACGAGGTCTTTGCCGATCCGCATGTCCGCTCCATACCTGATAGTGCTATGTACCTAGAGCTACAAGGTATACCGGAAGCTCCGATCCCTCAAGTGCGCCGACTTGATGTGCGGCCCAATCACCCCATGGGGGTGATGATGTGCTCCGCTCGCGCGGGTCTACTTGACATGGGTCTTCGGCATCCGCGTGGCCATGCGAATCGACCGCGACACCTAAACAGGAAAGGTACACATCGACATGAGTGACACCCTGAACGACGCCCCCGTTCTCGACCTGCTCGCGCGTATGACCGCGGACTCGCTCGCGGCATCCAGCCTCGACAGCGAGACCCTCATTCTCGTGCGGATCGCCGCGCTGGTCGCGGTCGACGCGGCACCCGTCTCCTACGCGCTGAACCTCGAGGCCGCCGCCGAGGGCGGGCTCGACATCGACTCCATCCGCGGCGTGCTCACCGCCATCGCCCCCATCGTGGGGACGGCGAGAGTCGCCGCCGCGACCGGCAACATCGTCAAGGCGCTCGCCGCCGAGGTCGCGCTCGCCGATCTCGAGGTCGCCGAGCTCTACGACGAGGACGAGGACGACTGGGAGGACGACGAAGACGAGGAGGACGAGGAGGACGAGGAGGACGACCGGCCGTAGAGTCGCAGCTCCGCCCTCACGTGATGGGATCGGCGCCCCGCGGTGCTGATCCCATCACCTGCTCACGCTCAGTCCGAGATGAGCGTCCCGCCGTCGATCACGATGTTCTGTCCGCTCACGAACGCACCGGCGCCTGAGGCGAGCCATACGACCGCACCCGCCACCTCTTCGGGAGTGCCGAAGCGCCCGAGCGGGGTCTTGGCCAGCCGGGCGCGGGCCAGATCGGCGTCCGCCGTGATGGGCCGCGCGAAATCGGTCGCGATGACGCCGGGTGAGAGGGAATTCGCGCGCACACCCCGAGGTCCCCACTGCACGGCGAGGTTCCGCGCCAGCTGAGCGTTCGCCGCCTTGGTCACTCCGTAGCCCGCGAGGACCTGATTGCCGCGCAGACCGGACAGGCTCGACATCACGAGGAATGCTCCCCCTCCGGATTCGGCCATGACCGGCAGGGCGAGCTCCGCCAGACGCGCCACCGATCGGACGTGCAGGTCGAACATCCGGTCGAGGTGCGCCACGGCATCCACGCCCCCGGGCTGGTCGAGCGCGACCCCGGCATTGGCCAGCACCGTATCGATCCGACCCCAGCGGGCGACGGTCGCCTGCACGAGTGCGGCGAGCTGCTCGGCATCCGTCACATCGCACGTGAAGTGCCCGACCTCGGCGCCTTGCGCGGTGAGCTCGTCGGCGACGGATTCCAGGTCGCCGAGCCCCGCGAGCATGACGCGCGCGCCCGCGCCGGCGAGCCCCTCGGCGCAGGCTCTGCCGATTCCGCTCGCGGCGCCCGTGACGATCGCGACCTGGCCGGCGCACGAGAAGAGGCGCTCGGGCGCCAGCCGGAGCCCGCTCATCGGGCGTCCCGCGTATCGTCACTCATCGCTGAGCTCGTCGATGAGCCTCTGCGCGCCCCGTGCGGCGATCGCGACGCTCATGAGCGTCGGATTCATCGCGGTCGCGGTCGGGATCAGCCCATTGCCGCCGACGTACAGGTTGCGGTAGCCCCACACGCGCGACCACGGATCCGCGACGGAGGTGCCGTCATCCGCGCGGCCCATCCGCATCGTCCCCTGATAGTGCAGGCTCGACCCGTTCGGCAGCAGCCGCGGTTCCGCCACGAACGCCCCCAGGGCGTGGCCCGCACGACGCAGATGCTGCGTGCCCGCCTCGATCTCTGCCGTCTCGGCGTCGGTCAGCGCGTACGTGATCGTCATGTTCGGCAGCCCGCGGTAGTCGGGATCCTCATCGTCGAAGGTCACAGCGTCCTCGTAGCGCGGGAACTTGCGCATGCCATAGCCCATGTTGACGTACCCCCAGCGGTTCTCGGCATAGGCTGCGCCGGGATCCATCCGGAACGGCGTCGTCTCGGAGTACATCACCTGCAGCGAGAACGGATGGTCGGGCTCCGAGAAGGGGATGCGGTTGACGGCGGCGACCGGATCCGCGGCGTTGTGCGCCCGGCGTGCGAGCTCGACGTCGAGCTCGGCCTCGCTGGCGAATCGGCTCATCCGTTCGGCGTCGAGCGCGACCGTCGAGATGACCACGGGATGCTCGGTGAGATAGTGCCCGAGCGCCTGCGGCCGGATGCCGGAAGCCCACAGCAGCTGCGGAGACCGGAAGGCATCGGCGGCGACGACGACGGCATCCGCGGGCAGGAGCGAGATCTCTCCGGTGCAGAGGTCCTCCACCGTGACCCCGGTGATGGTGTCACCCTCGTGTTCGACCCGGCGGACGAGTGTCAGATCCCGCAGCGTGAAGCGCGCCGACAGCGGGGATGACGGATCGATCAGCGGCCCGAGCACCGCGTCGGCGCCGGCCCATCTCATCGTGCCGTCGGGCTGGGGGTCCCCCGCGACGGGGAGGGTGCCGGGGCCGTAGCCGTCGGGCAGCTCGCCGCCGAACTCCTCCTCGAGGAGGGAGCGGATCGCACCGCCGACCGCCGAATCGGCGAACGCGGCGCTCTGCGCGTGCAGCAGGCTCTCGGCGGTGGCGATGAGACCGTCCCACTCCGCGTCGTCGATGAAGGGGATCTTCTCGCTGAACCCCGGCCGCGGAATGGCGCAGGTCCAGTGGGCGCCCATCCCGCCGACGTTCGTCGAGGCCGCCGCGGCGGGGAACGTCGGAGCGTGCCCCGAGCCTTCACCGCCGAAGTCGATGAGGTGCGTGCCTTCGCGCGCCGTGAACATGCCCTCCACCGAGACGCCTTCCGGCAGCCCGAGCGATGAGCGGAATCGACCCGCCTGAGGACCCTGCGACATCTCGCGGGCCCGCGCCTTCGCGTCGGGATCCGCGATGTTGCGGACGCTCTCGCCGGGGATCCCGGTGAGCTGCGGACCCGCTTCGAACATCACGACGCGAGCGGTCGGCAGCCCTTCCAGCAGGAGCCGGGCGTACGCGGATCCGATCGGCCCGCTGCCGACGATGACGATGGTGGGACGATGGGACATGTCGTCTCCTTCGGGAGAGGTGGTCGCGGGGATCATGCGGCGGCCGCCTCGGCGGCGCGGCTGGCAGGGGCTTCGAGCTGGTCCGACAGGCGACCGTCGGGCAGCAGGAGCGACGCGAGGATGCCGACACCGTAGGCGACGGCGAGGCCGATGAAGATCGGTGCCATGACGCTCGAGTACAGGTCGGCGACCTGTGCCTGAACTGCGGCCGACGCATTCCGCACGGCGAGGGGGGTGAGCGTCGCGGCATCCAGCGTCGGCGGAAGCCCCGCGGTCACACCCGCGCCGATCAGCCCGCCGACGACGGCGGTGGCCGCGGTCGATCCGATCTGCCGCACGAGCGACACCGCGGCGGTCACGCTGCCGGTGTCCTCGCGCGGCGCGGCGCTCTGGGCGACCGCGATGATGATGTTCATGAACCCGCCGGTGCCGACGCCGACGAGCGCCATCGCCAGCATCGGGACCCACAGCGGCAAGCCGGTCGGCAGGAAGGCCATGACGAGGAGCCCCGCGGCCGCAGCCGACGTTCCGAGCAGGGGGAAGATCCGGTAGCGGCCCGACCGGCTCGCCAGCCATCCCGTCACCAGGGTGCTCACCAGCATCCCGAACACCGTCGCGATCGGCACGAGACCCGACACCGTCGGCGACGCGCCGTACGCCATCTGGATGTAGGTGGGCACGTACGACACCACCGAGAACAGTCCGACGCCGATCACCGTCGACAGCACGATGCACACGAGGATCGTGCGGTGCGAGAAGAGATGCAGCGGCACGAGCGGTTCGCTCACGCGGAGTTCGATGGCGATGAACGCCGCGATTCCGAGGATCGCGACCGTCGCGGCGATCAGCACGGGCGCACCCCGCTGGGCTCCCCCGGCGCTCGCCCACGCTGCAGCCAGGACGAACGCGATGACCGAGATGCCGAGCGTGACGGCTCCGGCCACGTCGAACCTCCGGCCGGCGCGACCCGCGATGTGCGGGACGGCGACGACGGCGAGCGCGAGCGCGACCACACCCAGCGGGATATTGATCCAGAACACCCAGCGCCACCCCCACGCGTCGGTGATGAGGCCCCCGGCGATGGGGCCGACGAGGATCGCGGCGGGGAAGGCGGCGCCGATGATCGAAAGGATCCGCGGCCGCTCGCGAGGCGTGGTGACCTCGCCGATGATCGTCTGCGGCATGAGGTGCAGGCCGGCCGACCCGATGCCCTGGGCGATCCGCGCGAGGGTGAGCTGTGCGATGTCCTGGGCGAACCCGCAGAGCAGCGACGCGATGAGGAAGAGCACGAGGCTCGACAGGAAGATGAGCCGCGCACCGATGAGATCGGCGAGCTTGCCGAGGACGGGCAGCAGGACGGTGCTCGCGAGCGTGTACGAGACGATGACCCAGCTCATCTGCTGGACCGCGCCGAGCTCGCCGGCGATGGTGGCGAGGGAGGTGGCGACGACGGTGTGATCCATCGCGCCGAGGAACGAGACGGTGAGGAGGGATGCGACGAGGAGGCGGAGCCTGAGCGGTGAGAGCGGCATTTGGGGTCACCCGAACGATCGGGTCGTCGACGCGACGGGGTGTGCTCTCGAGGCCGCTGCGACCCGGGAGACGGGCTCCTTCAAGAGCCCCGACGTCAGGTCGATTCTACTCATTCTTTGGTCGAAAAACAACCAAAGCGGGCTGGGACGGATGCCGCGCACAGCCGGACACCAGGCTCAGCGCGTCCGGGCGCGACTGCGGACCCGAGCCTGCGGCAGAGCGGGCGCGACGACCGCTGCGCCGACGCGGGCGACGAGCTCGCCGATGCCCTCCACCTGCATGCGGACCTCGTCGCCCTCGCGCAGCGGCGGCGGTACGAGCTCTCCCGCGCGACCCCACAGTTCGCCGAGGCATCCCCCGTTTCCGACCGTTCCCGAGCCGAGGACATCCCCCGGTACCACCCGCGAGTTCCGCGAGGCGTACGCGACGAGCTCGGGAAAGGGCCAGCCCATGTTCGAGACGAGGTCCTCGCCGATCAGCTCGCCGTTGACGCGGACCTCGGCGCGCACCGCGAGGAATCCGTCGGCATCCAGGAAGGGCGCGAGCTCGTCCGCCGTGACGATCCACGGCCCGAGGCTCGTGCCGAAGTCCTTGCCCTTGGCGGGGCCGAGGCGCACCTTCATCTCTCGCGACTGGATGTCGCGCGCCGACCAGTCGTTCATGATCGTGTAGCCGAAGATGTGGGATGCCGCCCCCTGCACCGTCAGGTTCGCTCCGTCGGAGCCTTCGACGCCGCCGATCACCGCGGCGATCTCGAGTTCGAAGTCGAGCCGCTCCGTGACGGGCGGCGAAACCGGCTCGCCCGGACCGAGCACCGTGTGCGGGTTCGTGAAGTAGAACGTCGGCGCCTGGTACCACTCCGGCACGACCTCGCTCCTGCCGTCGACCGACGCGCTCACCCCTTCGACGTGCTCCTCGAACGCGACGAAGTCGCGGATCGCGGCCGGCACGACCGGCGCCAGCAGCCGCACGTCCGCGAGGGGGATACGCTCCTCCGGTCGTCGAGCGACGCTTCGACTCGCATTCGCTCGCTCAGTGCGGGTGTTCGCGAGACGAAACGCGCTGTGCGCGGCATCCAGTCCCCGCGCGAGCACGTCCGCGACCGTCAGACCGTCAGGAAAAGGGACGACGGAGTCGCCGATGACGAAGCCCTCGCCCCGTTTCGTCTCAGTCGCTTCGCTCCCTCGCCCAGCGACCGGGGTCTCGCCTTCGGGTCGATCGACGCGAGGGATCTCCTCCCAGCGCGCGATCCTCATGCCCGCACCCGGGTCTCGAGCAGGGCATCAGCGTTCCCGCCGAGGATGCGGCGCGTGATCTCGTCGGGCAGGCCCGCCGCGCGGATCTCGGTGACGGGGTCGTCGAGGCCCATGTCGAACGGGAAGTCGCTGCCCAGCAGCACCCGCGATCCGCCGGCGACCTCGACGAGGTGGCGGAGCGCATGCGCGTCGTGCACGACGGTGTCGAACCACAGCCTCCGCAGGTAGCTCGACGGCTCGTGCTCGCAGCGATGCGCCTCGGGGCGCACCCGCCACGCGCGGTCGGAGCGTCCGATGGCGAACGGCAGGTATCCGCCGCCGTGGGCGGCGACGAGCTTGAGCCCCGGATGCCGGTCCAGCACTCCCGAGAAGATCAGATGCGACAGCGCCACGGCGTTCTCGGTGGGCTGTCCGACGGAGTTGGACAGATAGAAGCGATCGAGCCGCTCGTCCAGGCTGCACCCGAAGGGGTGGAGGAAGACGACCGCGCCGAGCTCTTCGGCGCGCGCCCAGAACGGCTCGAGCCGCTCGTCTGACAGCTCGACGTCCCCCGCGAAGGACGAGATCTCGACGCCGGCGAGTCCGCGTCCGAGCACGGCGTCATCGAGGCACTCGAGCATGCGGCTCGGATGCTGCAACGGCACGAGACCGAGCCCGGTCAGCCTTTCCGGGGCCTGCGCCACGTGCGACGCGATGAGCCGGTTCGCCTCGTTCGCGATCCACACCGCGAGGCCCTCCGGCGCCCAGGGGTAGAAGTGGTTGGGCGAGGCGCTCACCCACTGCCGGTCGACGCCCTGGGCATCCATGGCGGCGAGGCGCTCGGCGACGGAGGTGAGCTTCGGCACCCGCGCGCCGACCATGGGCCCGGACACCGCGAGGCTCTCGGCGCCGTTGCGCTTCAGCTCGAGCGCGGCCGCCTCTTCGACGAGCTCCGGCGCCCGGCGCTCGACCTCGGCATGCAGGCCGGGCAGCAGGATGTGCGCGTGGACGTCGGTGATCGGGGTGTCGCTCATGCGGGCTCCGACATCTGATGGGCGACGCCAAACATGAGACCGGCGACATCCGCGTCGCGCACGCCGTCGAGCTGCCATTGGCCGAGCTGCACGGATGCCTCGACGATGCGCTGGGCGCGAGGAAGGCGGCGAGCGTGGAAGGCGTCCCAGAGGTCCTGGTCGACGTGGTCGCGGTCCACGAGCAGCTCGGTCAGGACGAGGGCGTCCTCCAGGGCCTGGGCCGCGCCCTGCGCGATCGTCGGAGGGCAGCTGTGCGCGGCATCCCCGATCACGACCACATGCCCGCGGTTCCAGGGCGCGGGCACGATGTGCTGCGTGAACCAGGTGTAGTTGGCGTGCGCCCCGCCTTCGAGGTCGGCGCGGATCGAGTTCCACGGCCCGTCGTAGGCGCGTGACTCGTCGAGCATGATCCGGGTGGCTTCGTCGTCGGTCGTGCCGAAGCGGTCCTGGGCTTTCTCCACCAGGAACGCGTACATGGAGTTCTCGCCGGTCGGCGTGTAGCCGGCGATGTACACCGGACCGCCGTAGTACAGCTCGCTGCGGACCACCTCGGCGGGCCGCGAGACGAACGAGCGCCAGATGCCCATCCCGGTCGGTTCGGGCTTCACGTCGATGCCGATGATGTCGCGCACCGTCGAGTGCAGGCCGTCCGCGCCGACGAGGAGGTCGTACACGCCGGCGGATTCGTCGTCGACGAAGACCTCGACGTGGTCGTCGCCCTGCACGAGCCACGTCACCTTGGCGCCGAACCGGATGTCCGCACCAGCCGCGGTGGCATGCTCGAGGAGGATCCGCGCCAGCTCCGGGCGCGGCATCCCCATGGCAGCTGGGTAGTCCGGCCCGCCGGTCTTCACGTCCGGCAGCTCGGCGACGATCGGGGCACCGGGACCGGGCGCGCGCAGGTTGAGCCCCTCGAAGGGGTACCCGGCGGCGCGGATCTCGTCCCAGGCACCGAGGGCGTCGAACACGCGCAGTGCGTTGCCCTGCAGCGAGATGCCCGAGCCGAGGGTGCTGGGCTCTGGCTTCGCCTCGAACACGTCGACCTCTACGCCCGCCTTGGCGAGCTGGATGGCGGCGGCGAGCGCCGCGACGCCGCTGCCGGCGATCGCGACCTTGTTCACAGCGGTCATGTCAGAACCTCCCTGTTCTGTGTCGGGTTGTCAGAGGATGGCGACGGGGTTGATGGGCGAGCCGACGGCACCGGTGATGGGGAGCGGTGCGGCCGAGAGCAGGAACTCGAAGCGTCCGAATTCGGCGCAGACGCGCGCGAGCTCGTCGAGGTCCCACATCTCGCCGATCGTCAGGCCGAGATTCGGGATGACGACCTGATGCAGGGGCTGGAAGGCGGGCGCGTCGAACTCGTTCGGCCGGACTTCGAAGCCCCACGTGTCGGTGGCGATCGCGGCGATCTCGCTGCGGTGCAGCCAGCCGGCCGTGGTCAGACTCAGGCCAGGTGCGGGCCCTCCGGCGTAGTCGCCCCAGCCGTCGCGGCGGGCCCGGGCGAGTTGGCCGGTGCGGACGAGCACGATATCACCGCCGCCGATCGCGCTCGTCGATCCCTGCGCGGCGATCGTCGCATCGAGATCGGCGACGGTGATCGCGTACCCGTCGGGCAGTTCGCCGGTGCCGGGCTGGAGGTGCCTGCCGACGTCCAGCAGCACTCCGCGCGAGACGACGACGGATGCCGCGTGCTCGATCCCCGTGACGAGATCGCCCTCGCTCGTGACGACGTCGCCCGCACGGCGCCCGTTCCAGGCCATGCCGTGGTCGAAGATGTGGCCGAGGCCGTCCCACTGCGTCGAGCACTGCAGCGGCATGGAGATGACGTCATCCGCCCCGCCGATGCCGTGGGGGAAGCCCTGGTTGCCGCGCTCCGCATCCACCCCGGTGTCGATCATGGTGTGCACGGGATTGGTGCGGCGGCGCCATCCCTTCTGCGGCCCGTTCGTGTCGAACGACTGCGACAGCGAGACGACCCGACCTTCGCGCACGAGTGCCGCGGCATCCACGCGCTTCTCGGGGCTGATGAAGTTGAGCGTGCCGAGCACGTCGTCCTCGCCCCATCGACCCCAGTTGCGGTACGCCTCGGCGCGGGCGCCGATCTCGCGCTCGGGCTCGTTCCGGTCGAGGTCGGCGGGGATCTCGGATGGCTCGGTCATGCGGCTCGCCCCTCCCGGTCGTTGAGCGAGCGAAGCGAGACGGAGCCCGCCGAACCGGCCATCCTCGAACGTCCGGACCGTTTCGTCTCGGTCGCTGCGCTCCCTCGCTCAACGACCGAAAGCCCCCGGATGAAACGCGCCGAACCCAGACGGATCATCGGGACTCCTCCGCGACGCAGCGCACGACCTGAGTGCCGAGGCCCTGGATCGTGCCGGTCATGACGTCGCCGTCGCGCAGGAAGCGCTTCCAGTGCTGGCCGTTTCCAGCAGGACTGCCGGTCAGCAGCACATCGCCGGTCAGCAGCGGCATCGTCTGCGACGCGCCCGAGATGAGCGCCGGGATGCCGAACAGCAGGTCGCTGGTGGAGGCATCCTGCATCACTTCTCCGTTGAGCTCGAGTCGCACGTTCAGATCGCTCGGGTCGACGAACGGCGCCGGCACCAGGAACGGCCCGGTGGGAAGGAAGCCGGGCGCGTTCTTCGCGCGGTACCAGTCCGTGCCGATCTCCTTCATGTCCTTGCGGAAGACGAGGTCGCGGGTGGTGATGTCGTTGATGATGGTGTACCCGGCGACGTGGGACATGGCGTCGTCGCGGGTGACACGGAATGCCTCGGCGCCGATGACGACGGCCAGTTCCAGCTCCCAGTCGTGCACGTCGCTGTACGAAGGCAGCACCAGCGGCACGTCGTCGCCCACCACGCATGCGGGCAGCCCGATGAAGAAGTACGGCTCGCCGTTCGCCGCGCGGTCGTCCATCATCTTGGCGGCGAACACGCGTGCCTCCTCGGGCGTCCGCGTCTGATCCTGGGTGAGTCCCGCCACGACGAGGTCGATCACGTGCTGCCGATAGTTCGCGCCGGCCTGCAGCACCTGGCGAGGCTCGACCGGAGCGGTGAGCGTGACGCCGCTGAGCGGCATCCACTCGCCTTCGGCCGAAACGACGGCGCCGAGGCGGTCCCAGTCCGGCGATCCGAGGAAGCCGTTCAGCCCGTCACGGCCAAGAATGTCCGAACCGAGCGGCCGGATGCGGTCGCCTACGACCAGCCCGACCCGCGTCTCGTCGCCCGCGCGGTAGCGCGCGAGGGCGAATGGGGTGTCGGGATCGAGAGACATCGTCGTCATGGATTCTCCTCCGCGCATCGTCGTGTCGGCGGCGGCTGGGCGGGCCGGGCTGAATCATCCGACCCGCCATCCCCCACCAGAGCTGTCAGCCCCGGCCGTGCTTCGCGTACGGGTTGAGCAGGGCGTCCTTGATCTCGTCGGGCACGCCCTCCTCGGTGGCGCTGGGCCCGTCCGCGGGCGGGAAGGACTCGGTCATCGACATCGGCATTGCGCTGTTGCGGTAGAAGTTGTTCGACCCCAGTGAGGGGCGCCACGTGTTGGGCTCCCAGTCGGGCACGTAGTTGCGGTAGCCGCCGGTGTTGAGCTCGATGCGCAGGGTGGACGGCTCACGGTAGTAGAGGAAGTTCTGCTCGCCGATGCCGTGGATCGAGGGCCCGTACTCGATCGGGATGCCGTTCTCCATGAGCACGTCGGCGGCGATGAGCAGCTCCTCGCGCGTGTCGACCCAGAACGCGTAGTGGTTGATGCGCCCGGCGCGGCTCGAGCCGTCGAGCACCACGCCGAGGTCGTGCGACTTCTCGTTCGTCGTCAGCACTGAGAACACCGAGATCGGCGCCTCGTCGAGAAGCGTCCGGGCCATGATCCGGAACCCGAGCACGTCGTTGTACCACTGAGCGAACGCATCGACGTCGCTGGAGGCGATGGTGACATGGTCGAGCTGGCGCGGAGCGCCGGCGACCTTGGATCGCCGCGAGGGACGGTCCGGGTAGATGGATGCCGCGTCCCCCTCCGTGTCGTGGTGCCGCGTGACATCCCAGTGCAGCGTCATGCTGTGGCCCCAGGGGCCGGTGAAGCGGTAGGCGCGACCGATGTGCGGCACGTCGTCGATCCACTCGCCCTCGGCGCCGGCGGCCTCGATGCGCTTGGCTGCCTCGTCGAGGGCCTCGGCGCTCGACGTACGCCATGCCATGGTGTCGAGTGACGGCTCGTCACCGGGAATGACGACGATCGAGTACGAGTAGTAGTCGCCCCAGCAGCGGAGGTAGACGGCGCCGTCGATGCGGTCGACGACGGTCAGCCCGACCTGCTCTTCGTAGAAGGTCACCGACGCCTCGACGTCGGGCGACGTGATGGCCACGTACGAGAGGTGGGAGAGAAGCTTGATCATCTTCGATCCTTTCCAGATGAAGCGTGCGGGGGTTCCCGGAATCCACTTTCGCCCAAGACAGACGTATCCAGGAATCCCAACTTGCCGATCCGGCGGATCAGTGGCGTTTATGCCCGCTCGGGCACTGACACGGTCTCGGCGAGCGCGGCATCGGCCGCGAGCTCCGCCAGATCATCGACCGTCGCCGCGCCGGAAAGCGCCGAGAGCGCGCGCCGCAGTGCGAGCCGCTGGGGCGATTCGTAACGCGGCGACGTCAGCATCCGTCCCGCCGACGTCGAGGTGGAGACGAGCGTGCGCCTGTCCGAGACCTCGATCTCGGACAGCACCTCGCCGAGCACGGCGATGCGCACTCGGCTCACGCCTTTCACGATCACGGCCGTGAGCGCCGAGGGAGCGCCGTCGGCGTCACGGCACTCGAGAAGACCGACTCCCGCCCGCCCCGTGCGCATCGACAGGCCGCCCTGCGAGAGCACCCGAAGCCATCCGATCGCGTCGCGTGTCGCGACGCCCAGTTCGTCGGCCGTCGCGACGCAGTCCCCGGTGAGAAGTCGCGGCACTGCGCGTGCGCCATGGCTGTCTCGCGCGGCGACCGCGTCCGCGGTCGCGTCGGGGCGGAGGAACGACCGCTCGAGCACGATCGGCACCTCGCCGACATCCTCGATGAGCGCGAGTATCCCGGTGGCCGGCACGGCATTCGGCTGTGCCACCACGATCGCGATCGCGCCGGATGCCGCGGCCGCACGCGCATCGTCGCACCAACGGTCGCGGCCGCCGTCGACGACCACGATCGCGCCATGCGCGGCATCCGCGGCCCGTGTCCGAAGCGGGAGCTCGGCGAGCGCCGTCGCGTATCGCTCCGAGGAAGTCACAACGGGAACGGGCGGGGTCATCGGTCCGCCCCCTCGAGGATCGCCGCGGATGCCGCCTGCGCGAGCCGCAGCGCGTAGCGGGCGTCGCCGAGCAGCTCGTCGTATTCGACCTCGACGTCTCCTCGCATGGCAGCCACGAGCGCGCGCCACTCCGCCACGTATCCGTCCTCGTCCTCCTGCGGGTAGACCGTCACTCGGTCGTCGGCGAACCGCACTCGCACGGTCGCGCTGCCGTCATGCACGAACGCGGGCGGGAACAGCACCTCGACGCGTTCGTCGTCGGTCGTGATGTCCATGCGCCACAGCGCGTCCGCGCCGTCCGCAAGCATCACGGTGGCGAGCCGGATCGGCACCCCGGATGCTTCGTACCCGAGGACGTACCCGATCGGCGCGACCGCGCGCGCATAGACCACCCGCTCGAAGTCGGGGGCGAGGTCGCGCAGCAGCGGCAGGTCGTGGACCGCGAGTCCGGTGAGCAGCTGCCGGACGACGGATGCCGCGACCGCCGGCTCGCGCAGATCGGGTGCGCCGCGGTTCATCGCCGAGACCGGCGCGAACTCGGTGACGGCACCGTGATAACGACCGTTCGGCGGCAGGGCCATGGTCACCGACACCGCGCGCACCGTGCCGCCCGCGGCGGCGAGGTGGTGGCGGGCGCGACCCCAAGCCGCGTCGAAGATGTGGTTCGTGCCGGCGAGGAGGGGAACGCGCGCGGCACGGCACGCCTCGATCGCCGCGACAGCGTCGGCCTCGGTCGTCGCGATCGGCTTCTCGCAGAGGATCGCGCGCTTGCCCGCGGCGACAGCGGCGAGGACCTGCTCGGCGTGTTCGGCGGGCGGACTGCAGATCGCCACCACATCCACCGCTGGATCGTCCAGCAGTTCGCGGATGCCGGTGGACCACCGCGCGTCGGTGCGCCGCGCGATGTCCTCGGCGCGTCCGCTTCCGGCATCGGCGACGTGGACGACCCGGAAGTCTCGACGGAGGCGCGCCAGGGTCGGCGAGTGCAGAGCTGCGACCCCTGGCCCCGCTCCGATGATGCCGACGCCGTAGGGCATCCTCTCTCCGTTCGCTGGTTGCGCATGAATAGTACCTAAGTCGAACCACAATCGACCATAGATGACGCGAAATGCGCTGCCTCGTGCCCAGCTTGTGCAAAAATCTACGCATGGCAAGGGAGTCCACACTGCGCTTCGGCGCGCAGACCGACGAGGTGACGAGCCTCCTGCGCATCGTGAACATGGTGCGCACCGGCGAAGCCTCGACGCGGCCCGAGATCGGCCGGGTGACCGGCCTCGGCCGCGGCGTCGTGACTCAGCGAGTAGACCACGCGATCGAGATGGGTTACCTCGAAGACGGCGAGTTCGGGGCATCCTCGGGCGGGCGCGCACCTCGGACGCTGCGGTTCCGCGGTGATCGAGGCCGGATCGTCGTGTGCGCGCTCGGCGCGCTGCACATCCACATCGGCGTGGCCATGCTCGAGGGCGACGTGATCGATCAGAACCACAGGACGTGGGACATCGCGCGCGGTCCTGCCGAGACCCTGGACACCGCACTGGCCATGGTCGACGAATTGCTCGCCCGCACTCCCGACGTCCCGGTATGGGGCATCGCCGTTGGCGTGCCCGGTCCGGTCGACTTCGAGACCGGCAGACCCGTCGCTCCCCCGATCATGCCGGGATGGAACGGGTTCGATGTGCGGCGGCGGTTCGAGCAGAAGTACGAGGCGCCGGTCTGGGTCGACAACGATGTGAACCTGCTCGCGTTCGGCGAGCGGGCCCGCCGCGGCGATGACCACATCGACCTGATCTACTGCAAGATCGGCTCGGGCATCGGCGCCGGGCTGCTGTCGCAGGGGCGGATCCATCGCGGCGTCAATGGAGCCGCCGGCGATATCGGGCATGTCCGAGTGCCCGAGTCGACTGCGATCTGCCGCTGCGGCAAGATCGGCTGCCTCGAGGCGGTGGCCGGCGGCTGGGCGCTCGTCCGTGAAGCCGAGGCGGCGATCGCGGGCGGCGCGACGGGGTACCTGGCCAAGCGCGGAGCCGATGGCGAAGCGCTCACGCCGGAGGCGATCACTCTCGCCGCCGAAGACGGGGACGCGGTCGCTATCGCGCTGCTGCAGCGCTCGGCGCGCGTCGTCGGCGAGTCGATCGCCGCCCTCGTCAACATGTTCAACCCTGGCTTCATCGTCATCGGCGGTGCGATGGCGGGCGCCGGGGAGATCTACCTCGCCGAAGTGCGCCAGCGGGTCTACGAGCTCTCGCTCCCCCTCGCGACCCGCGACCTGTCCATCACGCCCTCCGCCAACGACATTCGAGAGCCGCTCCGTGGCGGCGTGGAGATGGTGCGCGAGCAGCTGTTCGACATCACCTTCCCCCGCTGGTTCGGGGATGGCCGGCCGTCGATCTCGGGTGTGCTGGCGGCATCCTGATTCTTCTTCCGTTTTTCGACATAAGCGTGTAGGTTCTGGTCGTAAGCCGGAGTGTCTCGGCAACACGACGTGAGGAAGCCATGAGCCTGATCGCGCTGCGCGACGACGCGCTTCGGTCCGCCGAGGATGGATTCGCGCTGCGGCTCGGACTCCCATGGATCCGCTCGCTCCCGCTTGCGAGCCTGCACGACCTGATGCTCGAGATCGACGGCGTACCGGTCGAGCGGATCTGGCTCGAACTGGGCGGCCGTCGGGTCGAGCCCGCGGCGCTTGCGCAGGAGAGCGACTGGTGGTTCCTTCAGGATCGCGTCACGATCCGCGGAGAGCGGATGCTGGCCCCCGGCGCCCACGACGTGTCGCTGTCGTTCGGGCTCGTCGTTCCGTACCTGCAGACCGGGCCGGACGGCCCGCTCTCCCTGCCGTTCGCGGTGGGACGCTCGTTGAGCGCCGACTCAGCCCCGCCCGTTACGGGGCATGCGGTGCCCCCGGTCGTCGAGGCCGTCGTGCAGCCGCGAGAGGACACGCTCCCGGCCGGGTGGACGTTGGCGGCATCCGCGTTCAACTGGACTCCCGACGTGATCCGCGCCGATCGTGCCGCGCCCGAGATCGCGGTCGGCATCGTGGCGGGCGGTGTGGCCCCCGTGATCGAACTCGAACCGGGGCAGCTGTGGCGCTCGTTCCCCGAGCCGGCCGAGGGCGAGGTCGATGCGCTGCGCGACGCGCTCGATGCGGCCGGCGGCAGCGTGAGCATCGTGGGCGCGAGCCTCGACGACTGGCTCACTCCCACGCAGCGGCGCACCGAGGGCGAGCGCCTCGCGTTCCTCCTGCCGCAGCTGCACGCCGCACAGCGTGTCGGCGCCGCGGGCGTACGGCTGCCCATCGGCCAGGCCGGTGAGCCGCTGCTGCGGCAGCTGCTCCCGGTGCTGCATGAGCTCGACCTGGTGCTCTACGAAGAGATCCAGGGCCAGCAGACGCCGGAATCCGCTGCGGCGCGCGGCGCCATCGAGACGATCGCCGGCATGAGCGACCCACACGTGCGACTGCTGGTGGACATCAGCATGCTGATGCCGGCGCTGCCGCAGAGCTATCTCGACCGGCTGCGTGCGGGCGGCGTGCCCGAGAGCCTGCTGGAGCGACTCGCCTCGGGTTGGCGCGACCCGGCGACGAATGCGGCGGTCCTCGACGTGCTGCGCTCCGGCGGCGTCCCCCCTGCCGTACAGACCTTGTACATGAACCTGCTCGTGCGATTCGGCCGATCGGAGGCCGCGGACCTGCGCGGCATCCTCCCCCTGGTCGGCGCGTTCCATCTCAAATTCTGGGACCTCGACGACGCCGATGGCCGTGTGTCGCAGCCGATCCGCGACCTGGGCGCGGAGCTGGCGCGCACGGACTTCCGCGGGACGCTCTGCAGCGAATGGGGCGGCCACGAATGGATCGACGCGGATGCCGCGGACACCACTCGTGCGCACCTCGAACTCGCGCGCAGGGAGCTCAACTCGGGGGCGTCGGTGGCCGCCCGACTCGCCGATCGAGTCTGAGCTTCCGGCGACTCCGACGACAGGAGAGACATGACCGACGTGCTCCATGCGCTGATCCTCTCGGGCCACATGACCCGCGAGCACGACAACGAGCACCGGAGTTTCCGGGTGCACAATCAATGGATCACCACACTCCTGGAAGACACCGGGCGCTTTCGCGTGCGGGTGGTCGAAGACCCGCGCGGGCTCACGGCGGAGATCATCGCCAAGTACGACGTGGTGATCGTCGTGTTCGAAGGTCGCGACGGGTATCACGAGAAGGCCGTCGGCTTCGGCGCCGAGACCGACGCCGCGCTGCTGCGCTTCGTGCACGACGACGGCAAGGGGATCGTCTGGTTCCACGGCTCGTCCGTGCAGGAGGACGACTGGGGCTACCCCGAGGAGTACAACATCATGCGGGGGGCGAAGCTCAGCGTGCCGACCGGGATCCGTCCGCGGCCCTGGGGCGAGGCGCTGCTGAGCATCGCGGAGCCGGATCACCCGATCACCGATGGCATCGGCGAGCCATGGACCGTGACCGGTGACGACATCCTCGTGGGGGTCGAGCTGTACGCTGGAGCGCAAGTGCTGCTGACGACGTTCGACGATCTCGAGTCGTACCGGAATGCGCCGGTATGGCCGATGTCCCACTACCCCGTGATGATCCCGGACGAAGGACTGGCCGGCATGCCCGGCATCGATACCGACCAGCCGATCGCCTGGATCAACGAGTACGGCGACGGCCGCTCATTCACGATCACAATCGGGCACGACATCGACACGTTCCGCCGGATCGAGTTCATCCGAATGTTCCCGCGCGGGGTCGAGTGGGCGGCGACGGGACGGGTCACTCTGACGGGGCCCGATCGCCGCGGCGAACGCCGGTTCCTTCCCTGGCCTTACTACAACCACGAGGGGTGAGCTGATGGCTGATTCGACTGTTCGCTGGGCCATCGTAGGCACCGGCGGAATCGCCCGAAGGACGCTGGGCGACCTGCGCCTGGTCCCGCGGGCGGAGATCGTCGCCGTCTGCTCGCGCAGCGAGGAGTCCGCGGATGCCTTCGCGGCCGAGTGGGGCATCGAGCGCGGATACGCCGACTTCACCGCGCTGTGCGCCGACATGACCGTCGATGCGATCTACATCGCCACCCCGCACGGCACGCACTTCCGCTACGCGAGCGAGGCCTTGCGCGCGGGGAAGCACGTGCTGTGCGAGAAGCCGCTCACCATGACGGCCGCCGAAGCGCGCGAGCTGAAGAGTCTCTCGGTCGAGCAGGACGTCTTCCTCATGGAGGCGATGTGGATGAAGTTCGCCCCGAGCATGCGCCGCGCCCTCGAACTCGTCGAGTCCGGTGCTATCGGGACGCCCATGTTCGTGCAGGCGGGGCTCGGCTATCCTGTGCCCGGGGACGGCCCGGAGAGATTCTGGGTCGCCGAGCTCGGCGGCGGCGCGCTGTTCGATATGGGCGTGTACACGATCGCACTTGCGCACCTGTTCCTCGGAGTCCCGGACGCGGTCAGCACGATCGGCGAGATCAGACCCGATGACGTCGACCTGCACGAGTCGTACACCCTGTCGTACATGAACGGGGCGACGGCACAGCTGACGACCTCGATCACCTACGCGATCCCGCCACGCGGCTCGGTCGGCGGCACAGCGGGCAGCATCGCCTTCGGCGAGATGCTGTTCGCTCCCCGCAGCCTGCGACTCATGACCGGGACCCCACCGCAGCCGCCCCGCATCGAAGACATCGAGTTCGAGCAAGAGGGCGCAGGGTATGTGCCGATGTTCCGAGCCGCCTGCGAGGCGATCCTCGCGGGAGATCGGGAGCATCCCTTCCACCCCGTGTCTGCCACGATCGAGGTACTCGAGACGATGGAGCTCGTTCGCGCCCAGCTCATCGCGCAGCGCGACGCATCCTGAGTCGATCTGGGGCGCATCTCGTCCGTTGGGGCGTGATCATCGCGCCCCAACGGACCGACTCCGCCCCAAACCCCATACGAGGGGGTGGGGCGCAGCAGCTACTTCGTCGAGAACGCGGCGTCGAACGCGGCTGCGGGTGGAGTGATCTCGGCGAGCCTGCGCACGAACGCGAGCGCCTCCGGCGCGCCGATCATCCGATCCATTCCGGCGTCCTCCCATTCCACGCTGGTAGGACCCTCGTAGCCGACCGCGTTCAGCGCACGGAAGAGCGGCTCCCATCGCACGGCGCCGTGACCCGTCGACACGAACGTCCAGCCTCGGCGCGGGTCGGCCCAGGGCCGATGCGATCCGAGCACACCGTTGCGGCCGTCGAGATTCGTGATCGATTCCTTGACGTGCACGTGGAAGATCTGGTCGGCGAAGTCGAGGACGAACGCCACATAGTCCAGCTGCTGCCACACGAAATGCGATGGGTCGAAATTGAACCCGAAGCTCGGGCGGTGGCCGATGGCGTCGAGGGTGTCTTTCGCGGTCCAGTAGTCGTACGCGATCTCGGAGGGATGGACTTCGAGTGCGAACCGCACGCCGACCTCTTCGAAGACGTCGAGGATCGGGTTGAAGCGGTCAGCGAAGTCCTGGTAGCCGCGCGCGATGAATTCGTCGGAGGCCGGCGGAAACATCGCGACCGCCTTCCAGATGGACGAGCCCGAGAAGCCGTTCACCGTTTTCACCCCGAGCTTGGCGGCAAAGCGAGCGGTGTTCTTGAGGTCTTCCGCGGCGCGCCGGCGCACGCCCTCGGGGTCGCCGTCGCCCCACACGCGGGGAGGCAGGATGTCGCGGTGGCGCTCGTCGATGGGGTCGTCGCAGACGGCCTGCCCGGTGAGGTGGTTCGAGATCGCGAACACCTTCAGGCCGTTGCGCTCGAGGATGTCGAGCCGGCTCTGCACATAGCCGTCGTCATCCCAGCGCGAGACGTCGAGGTGATCGCCCCAGCACGCGATCTCGAGGCCGTCGTAGCCCCACTCGCCGGCGAGACGGGCCACCTCCTCGAACGGCAGATCGGCCCACTGGCCGGTGAACAGGGTGACAGGACGCGCCATTCTTGACTCCTTCGTGCGCTTCGGGTGGGCGTTTCGTCTCGCCTGCGGCTCGCTCAACGACCGAGAGCGACATCCGCGGCGACGCGGACCCAGGCGGAATCGTTCTCGCTCGACCGCTCCACCGCGTCGAGCACGCGCTGCACAGAGAGGCCTTCCGCGAAATTCGGGTGCGGGTCGCCGCCCTCGGCGATCGCCGTGACGAGATCGACGACCTGGTGGCTGAAGCCGTGCTCGTACCCGAGCATGTGGCCGGCCGGCCACCATGCCGACACGTAGGGGTGGACGGCCTCGGTCACCAGGATCTTGGTGAAACCCTGGCGATCATCGGGCGCGGTGCGGTCGTAGAACTGCAGGCTGTTGAGGTCTTCGAGATCGAAGGCGAGCGCGCCCTTGTCGCCCGACACCTCGATCGTCAGGGCGTTCTTGCGACCAGTCGCGAAGCGAGTCGCCTCGAATGAGCCGAGCGCGCCGCCGGACAGTCGCCCCGTGAAGATCGCGACGTCGTCGACGGTGACCTCGCCGAACCCCTCCGCGGCCGTGCCGGACAATCCGGAACCCGAGCCGAGCAGTGGGCGCTCCTTGACGATCGTCTCGATCGTTCCCGAGACGGCGTCGACGGTCTGCCCCGTCACGAACTGCGTCATGTCGATGATGTGCGCGCCGATGTCGCCGAGTGCGCCGGAACCGGCGTGCTCCTTCTGCAGGCGCCAGGCCAGGGGCATCTGGGGATCGACGAGCCAGTCCTGCCGGTATGCGGCGCGCACCTGTTGGACCGTGCCGACGACACCCTCGGCGATGAGGTCACGCAGAAAGGTCACCGCGGGGACGCGACGATACGTGAACCCCACCATCGAGCGCACGCCGCGCGAAGTGGCTCGGGCGGCGGCATCCGTCATCGCCTCGGCCTCTTCGACCGTGTTCGCGAGCGGCTTCTCGCACAGCACGTGCTTGCCGGCGTCCAGAGCCGCGATCGCGATCTCGGCGTGCGAGTCGCCCGGCGTGACGATGTCGACGATGTCGATGTCGTCGCGCGCGATGACCTCTCGCCAGTCGGTGGCGGACTCGGCCCAGCCCCACTTCTCGGCGGCTGCGGCCACGGCATCCGCACTCCGGCCCACGACCACGGTCATCTCGACGGCGTCGGGCAGATCGAACATGCGAGGCGCCTGCCGCCACCCGACCGAATGGGTGGCGCCCATGAAGCCGTAGCCGATCATCGCCACACGCAGGGTCATGCGAGCACGACCTCGCGCTCGACCGGGACGCGGTTGGTCACGTAGCGTCCCGGGCCGCCGTCGACGCCGGGCATGATCTGCATGTAGAGCAGGCGCATGGTCAGCACGACCTCCACGGTCAGCTTCTCACCGGTCTCGGGGGTGTGGTCCAGCGGGATCACGACCTCGGGTCTGTCGGCGACGAACCAGAGGGTGTCCCACTGCTCGGGCAGCTCCTCGATGCGGTAGCTCGTGCCGTTCAGCTCGAAGCGCAGATCCTCCTTCGGCACTGCGACGCCGTTGACGGATGCCGCGACATCGTCGACGGCGGACAGCCAGAGGCTCCGGTACCAGGGAAGCTGCACCGAGACGGCGATGGCGTCATCGCGACGACGGACGTCCTTGTCGGAGAAGAGGGAGTTGTGGGTGGCCATGGCAGGCTCCTTGATCGGGAGAGAGGTCAGTGGAAGGTGTCGGTGAACGTGTCGTGCGGCACCGGCGGGACCGGCTCGAGCGTCTGCACGGTCGACGGGCTGTACGGGTGGTTCTTCGAGACCACGGGCTGGTCGGCGGGCGGCATGAACACGGGCTTGCCGTCGTCGCCGAAGTACATCAGGTCGAGATCGAATGCGCCCTGGTTCTTCAGGCCGAAGCTGATCCAGTTCTCCTCGAACGGTGCGCGGGCCAGCTCGTAGCAGCGGAACTTCCAGATCTTCCACTCGCCGTCCTGTTTGAGGAAGTCGATCGCGTACTTGCACCAGACCCAGTGCGCCCAGACTCTCTTGCCCAGCACCTCGCCGGGTGAGTACATGTCGGGGAACTCCTTGGCGACCTCGGGATCCGTCAGGCCCGACTCGGTTCCGGCCATGAGCCACACGCCCTTGGCGGTATCGCCGTCACCGGCCACCTCGATGACGGGCGTCGTTGTGGCGTGCAGGATGAGCTTGCCGACCGGAGACGGGCGACCCTGGTGGTAGCGGATGACGCTGTCGTACTCGGTGTACTCGCCGGCGTTCGTGTAGCGGGCGCGGATGCCTTCGGTGCCGCGCTTGACCCAGAGCGGAATGATCTGCTCGTCCTGGAACGCGTTGTGCAGGTACATGTACCGGCTGAAGACGTTCTCGACGGCGCCGCGGTCCTGAGCCGACCGCGCGATCCTCGTGACCTCGGCCAGCGCGCCGCGCAGTTCTTCGAGCTCGGCGCGCAGGTCGGCGAAGGACGGCTCGGTGATGGTTTCCGACATGGGCACGCTCCCTTGCTCCGGCAGTCTCAGACCGTGGCGGATGCCGCGGCCACGGTGTCTTCGATCGCACGGCGCATCAGCAGGTGCTGCTTCTGGACGAGATCGATCGGGTCGCTCTCGCCGAGGTCGGAGAACGCGTGACCCTCCCACTCGCTGGAGAGGTAGCCCTGGTACCCGCCCTCGACGAACTGCCGGACGATCCGGGGGATGTCCATGGCGGGCTCGTCGCCGTTCTCGTCGATGTCGTAGAACTTCGCGTGCACGTGGAAGATCTGCGGCATGATGTCGAGCCACTCCTCCGGCGGCACGAGTCCGTGCATGTTGAACGCCAGGCGCGTGAACGGCCCGAGCCGCGCGAAGTCGAAGTCCTCCGAGGTCAGGAAGTCCTCGAACTTCTGGTTCCGCACATGCATCGGCGTCGGCTCGTGCCAGATCTCGTCCATCACGCCGAAGTACTCCTCCGGCATCCCCATCTGACCGAGCGTGCGCAGCAGGGTAGGCGAGAGGCTGTGCATCGTCGACGAGAAGTCCGCGGTGAAGCCGAGCCGGTCGCTGTCGAGCTCTGCGTACAGCTCGCGGATCTGCAGCACCTGCGGATTGTTCGGACCCGACGGGGCGTGGATCTCGTAGCCGAGCTTCTGGTCGTATTTCTCCGCGAGCGGGAGGAGGCTGCGCAGCAGCTCCTTGCCCGCCGAGCGGATGACGATCTTCTTGAAGCCGAGCGTGTTCGCGGTCTTGAGCTGCCGGGCGAGGAAGTCGTGCTCCTCGTCGGGTGTCATGTCGCGGTCCTTACGACGCCCCATGTCGAGGTTCGTGCCGACCGCGCTCGGCTCGAGGCCGTAGCGATCCATGCTGTCGAACCAGATCTTCACGAACTCGTCGTCGACATCCGGATACGAGCGCAGCATCTGGGCGATGTTGAACTCGATGCCAGGGCCGAGGCCATGGTCGGCCGCCGCCTTGATGAGGGTCTCGGGTGTGTAGATCCCCGCTGCGAACTCACTCGTCAGCGAGTAGAGCGTGATTCCCAGCTTGATGCCGGTGCCGGCGATGCCGTTGTCGTCAGTCATGCGATTGCTCCCTGCGTTTCGTCTCTGCGTTTCGACTCGCCTTCGGCCCGCTCAACGACCGATGTCGGGGCGAGCCATCCCGCCAGCTGCGCGCGAGCCTCGGCGGCATCCGTGATCATGCGCGAGCCGGCGTCGGCGGCCGCTGACCGCTGCACGGCCTGCTCGCCGGCGATGATCTCGAATGGGCTCTGCCAGTGGTTCCAGTGCCAGCCCTCGTACTCGCTGGAGATCGCACCGGAGTAGCCGTTCTCGACCAGGAGCCGGATGAGGTCGCGGACCGGGACCGACGGCTCTTCGCCGTGCTCGTCGATGCCGAAGAACTTGCCGTGCACGTGGCGGATCCACGGCATGATCTGGAGCCAGTCCTCCACCCGCGCCGGGCCGAACAAGCCGGTGCCGTTGATGGCGAAGTCGATGCCGAGGTCGGGGCGACCGTTCTGGGCCGCAAGACCGATGAACGAGCCGAACCGCTGGCCGTGGTCGGCCTGGTCGGCGGGCGGACCCTGCTCGTAGTAGCTGTTCCAGAGATCCACGACCTTGCCGAGGAGTTCCTCGGACGCGCCGCGGCGCCGGTAGGCCTCGACCAGCGACGGCGCGAAGCCGACGGTGGTGGCGCCCCAGTCGGCGGTGAAGCCGAGGAACGGCGATCCCACCTTCTCGAAGCGATCGCGAAGGGCGAGGATGCGCGGGTGCGACGCGTACTGATCGGCGTGGACCTCGAGTGCCAGCGTGACGCCGTGCTCCTCGGCGATCGGGGCGAGAGCCTCCATCGAGTCGGGTTCGATGGAGATCTGCACGCGGGCGATCGGGAAGCCGAGCTTCGCGGCCGCCTTGATCTGCCGGGTCATGTACTCGATCAGCTCGTCCTGCGTGAGCAGGCGATCGCGATGGATGCCGATATCGGCGTTCACGGCGAGAGAGGTCGTGACCAGTCCGACTTCTGCCACGAGGTCTCGGAACCAGCCGGCGAACGAGTCCTCGATCTCGGGGAATCCGCGGAAGCTCGAGAACCCGATGACCTCGAGCCCGGGGCCGTAGCCGTCCGCAGCGACCTTGCGGATCAGCCCCTCGAGGTCGTACTCGCGGCCGTGGAACGCACGGGTGAAGCTGTAGAGCGTGACGCCCTGGATGGGCGTGCCCTTCACGGTGCTGCCGGTCATGCTGCTGCCGCCTTCATGGTCTTGGTGTCGTGCTCTTCGATGTGCAGCGTCTCGCCGTCGCCGATGATGATGTACGGGATGTAGAGCGTGAGGTCGACGCGCACCTCGTGCTCGGCCGCGTCGTCGACCGGCAGATCGCCGGAGAGCACCGCGGAGTCGGTGGGGAACCACCACTCGCCCGTCTCGTCCACGAGCTCGTCGAAGCGGAACTCGCGGCCGTTCATGCTCCATCGCAGCGACTCCGCAGGAGCCTCGTGTCCATCCACGCTCAGCCTGGCCCCGGCGATGCAGGAGCCGGGCAGGGCGCGGTACCAGGGCAGTCGGACTTCGACGGCGGCCCTGTCGCCGTCCGTCGTGAGCGTGCCCTGCTCGATGATGCGGTCGGGGATCACATCCGCCTCCTTGACTACTTTGTCCGTGTTTCTACAGTCTAATGTCTGATTTAGACATAAGCAATATGTGTGCGAAAGGTCCAGTGCGTTCGTGTCGGGAAGACCCGCACTGGGCGAGCGAAGCGAGTCGAAGCGTCGCTCAACGACTTCGGCCATTCAGCTCCGCGGCGATGCGCCTCGCCCCCCGCACGGCGAGCGCCACGCTCGTGAGCGTCGGATTGCACGCGGTCGCGGTGGGAATCACGCCGTTTCCAGCGACGAACAGACCCGGCACCCCCCACACTTCGCTGTCGGGCCCGCAGACACTCCGACCGTCGTCCATCTCGCCCATGCGTGTGGTGCCCTGATAGTGCAGTGAGGCGCCGAGCGGCATCGTGAAAGGACGGGGGTCGAGCGGGTCGCCGATCGCGGCACCGAGCCGCACGATCTCTTCGCGCGCGCGGTCGAGCACGGCGTGATCGCGCTCGGTGAGGCGGTAGTGGATGCCGATGGCCGGCATCCCATACGCATCCGGGTGTTCGTCGTCGAACACGACGCGGTCCTCGCGCTGCAGGTCTTTCGCGCAGAACAGTCCGATGCCCACGATCGAGCCCGGCTGAACGGTGTCGTCCTCGGCGAGCGGAACGGGCGATGCGTCCAGCTGCATGACCTGTCCATGGAAGGGCATGTCGTCGGTGAACGGCACCCAGCTGACACCGCTGTACTCCGCAAGTGTGCCGTTCGCCGGCAGCTCGGTCTCCAGGTCAGGCAGGTCGCGCAGGCGTGTGGCGAACACGACCTGCGCCTGGTCGTTGAGGTATCGGCCGAGCGCGTCTGGCCGGATTCCGGACGACCACAGCACCTGCGGGGTGCGCAGCGCATCCGCGGCCACCACGACGAAGCGCGCCCGCACGGGGTGCAAGTCGCCGGTCCGGAGGTCCCGCACCTCGACGCCGGCCGCGTGCCCGTTTTCCACGAGCACCCGGGTGACCAGCGACTCGTCGTGCAGCCCGAAGTTCGGATTCGCGCGGGTGACGTCGCCGAGCACGACATCCGACCCCGACCACACCAGGCGGCCGTCGTCGCGTCGATGGACGGCGAGCGGCATCCGCTGCACGCGCAACCGCTCATCACGGCCCTCGTCGACCGCGGCCGAGAGCCGGTCGCGGACGAGCCCGCCGAACGGCGAGCCGTCGAAGGCATCGGTCGTCACGTCGAGCAGTCGGTCGCCCTCGTCGAGCAGCTCGTCGAGATCGTCGAGGAACTCGATCCGCTCGGTGCCGCCCGGCCGCGGGCACGCGGCGGTCCAGTGCGCGGCCATCCCGCCGACGTTGCTCGACATCGCTGCGACGGGCAGGCCGTCCTCGCCCTCGAACCGGTAGCCTTCCGGCAGCAGGAAGGTACCAGGGCGCCCGATGCGCTGGCCGCTCTTGACGGCGCCTGGCGAGGCCACCGTCGCCTCGTGGGAGCCAGGACCCTGCGAACCCTTTTGCGCCTCCGAACGGCGAGCCGGGTCCTCGATGTTCTTCACATGGGCGCCAGGCGGGTCCGACACGGTCGGTCCGACCTCGAACATCGCGATGGTCGCTCCAGGTGCCCGTTCGCTCAGGATGCGGGCGTACGCGGCGCCGGTCGGACCGCTGCCGACGATCGCCACATCGACGGAATCCGGATAGTCCCGTCCGCTCATGCGGTCTCAGCCAACCCTCGGATGTAGGCCACCGACTCCTCCGACGCGGTCTGCGGGTAGTACTCGAGACCGATCGGCCCGTCGTACCCCGACGAGCGCAGTATCGCGAGCGAGGAGGGCCAGTCGATCGAGCCAGTGCCGGGCTCGCCGCGCCCGGGTGCGTCGGCGATCTGCACGTAGCGGATGAGGTCTCCCGCGTTCGCGAGCTCGCTCGCGACATCCTCCCCCTCGACGGTGGAGTGGTAGAGGTCGTAGAGCACGCCGAAGAACGGCGAGTCGACACCGCGCGCGATGTAGACGGCCTCGCTTGTGCGATCCAGCAGCGATCCGGGGTGGTCGACGCGCACGTTGACCGGTTCCAGGACCAGGGTGATCCCTGAGCCATCGATCTGCGCGATCGCCTTCTGGTAGATCTCGATGAGCTTGTCGAGCTGCACCTGACGCTTCCAGCCGCCGAATCCGGTGCCGCTGCCGACGACGAGGCGGGGAGTGCCGAGGAAGTGGGCGATCTCCACACCCTCGTCGAGCTTGCGGTAGAACTCCGAGTGATCCCACGGCGGGATCATGAACTGCGTGCGCGGCTCGGCCAGCTGCGCGGTCAGCTGGGTGCCGGTCTCTTCGAGCGCGGCCTTCAGTGCGGGCAGGTCCTTGGGCGTCGCGGGTGCGTCGACGCCGGTCGGCCCCCACATCTCGACGGCGGTGAATCCGGATGCCGCGGCCGCGCGCACGCGGTCGTGGTAATCGCCGGCCTCGGTGAAGAGGAGTTCGATGTTGGGTGATAGCTGATACACGGGGCGTCCTTCGGTGGTCAGAACATCGGATGGTCGTGGGCGGCATGCACGGGAACCTGCTGAAGCACGTCCCAGTGCTCGACGATCCGGCCGTCCTCGAATCGATAGATGTCCGCGACCGCGGCGTCGGGAGCGCCGGGACGGGAGGCTTTCACATGGACCATCGCGAGATCGCCGTCGACCAGGATCCGCTGCACCTCGAACCGGGCGTCGGGCGATCCGTCGAACTTCGGCGTCAGCATCTCCACCGCGGCTGCTGGGCCGTCGGGAATGGTCGGATTGTGCTGCCGGTAGTCGTCCGCGACGAGGTAGGCGAAGGCATCCGCCACCCGCTTCTGCGTGTAGAAGAGGTGGACGAATCGTTCGAATGCAGCGCGGTTGTCGGTGCCCATCAGCCTTTGAGCCCGCCGGCGAAGCCCTGGATGAAGCGCTTCTGGGCGAACAGGTAGAACGCCAGGATCGGGATCATCGAGATGATGACGATCGCGAAGATGGAGTTCCACTTCGAGACGAGCGAGCCGATGAAGTAATACATCGATACCGGCAGGGTCTGGTTCTGCGAGCCGCCGAGGAAGATGAGGGCGGTGAAGAAGTCGTTCCACACGATGAGGCCCGCCAGGATCGCGACGGTGCCTGTCGCCGGCGACATCAGCGGCAGCACGATACTGAAGAAGATCTGGGTCTTGCTGGCACCGTCGATCGCTGCGGCCTCCTCGTATTCCGTGCCGAGCTGACGGAAGAAGCCGGCGTAGAGGAAGATCGACAGCGGCAGCAGCATGCCGGTGTAGAGGATGATCATGCCCCACAGGGTCCCGGTCAGCCCGATGGTTCGGGCGCCGATGTACAGCGGCACCGTGCCGAGCTGGGTGGGCAGCACGATGGCGATCAGGAACAGGTAATAGGCGCCTCGGCTCCAGCGGCGGGTGCTGCGGGAGAGGACGTAGCCGGTGAGTGCGCCGAGCAGCACGAGCCCCAGGATCGACCCGGCGGTCATGATCACGCTGTTGATGAGGCCGGTCACGATGTTGGCGTTGCCCTGTCCTGTGAACGCCGAGCCGAAGCTCGCCAGCGTCGGGCTCTTAGGCCACGCGACCGGCGAGGTGGTGTAGATCTCGCTGTCGGGTTTCAGCGCCGTCGCGATGAGGAAGTAGAACGGCAGCAGGAAGACCGCCGCGAGCACCCAGAGGAGGACCTCGCGCAGGAGGGTCAACTTCGTGTAGCGGAACATCTCAGGCCTCCTCGGGCCGGCTCTGGGTGACGCGCTGCTGCAGGATCGCGAAGACCAGGATGATGAGGGTGAGGATCAGCGCGAGTGCCGCGCCGTAGCTGAAATTGCTGAGAGCGAATGCCTGCTTGTAGACCTGCGTTGCGAGTGTCTCGGTGGCACCGGCCGGCCCACCGCCCGTCAGCGCCATGATCTGGTCGAAGATCCGCAGACCGTTGACGATGCCGAGCGTCGTCGCTATCGCCACGGCGGGGCGGATCGCGGGCAGCACCACATGCCAGAACCGCTGCCACAGTCCGGCGCCGTCGATCGCGGCGGCTTCTTCGATCTCCGGCGGGACCGAGGCGAGGCCCGCCATGTAGATGACCATCGCGAATCCGGTCTGCTGCCAGACGATGACGACGAGAATCGCCCAGATGGCGAGTGATGGATCCGCAAGCCAGGGCTTCACCCAGGACTGCAGTCCGATCGCGGTCAAGAAGGCGTTCAGCGGCCCGTTGTAATCGAAGATGAACTTCCATATGTACGAGACAGCGAGCGGGCTCAGGACGACCGGCATGAAGAACAGCACGCGCAGGACATAGCGCGTTTTTACGAGACGGTTCAGACCCAGCGCCAGCGCCAGGCCGACGACGTTCACGAGGATGACCGACATGACCGCAAGGAAGAGCGTGTTGATGACGGCGCCGACCATCACCGGGTTCTGTGCGATCTTGACGAAGTTCTGGAAGCCGATCCACTCGAACGACCCGATTCCAGTCCAGTTCGTGAAGGCGAAGGCCGCTCCGATCGCCGTGGCGACGTAGTGGATCGCGAACACCATCAGGATGCCGGGCAGCGCCCACCACCAGTGACCGAAGGACAGGACGCCCGAGCGCCGGGGGCTCGAGTCGCGTCGGCGGCCCTGCCGGGTGCGCTTGGGAACGACTAGGGCCTCGGTCTCGGAGTACATGGTGGTGCTCATGGTGTCCTGTCTTCGTTGCTTCGTCGTGGGGAAGGGAGCGCGCCGCCCAGGGATAAGACCTCCCTGGGCGGCGCGCCGGCGGATCAGCCCCAGGCGGTGTCCATGGCCTTCAAGACATCGTCCACGCTCTTCTGACCGGTGAGAAGTCCCTGCACTCCGCTGCCGAGGGCGTCGTAGACGCCGGGGTTCGGCCAGCCGGTGAGAGGAAGCGGCACATAGTCGCCGTTGTTGATGATGTCGGCGACCGGGGCATAGATCGTCTTCGAGAGATCCGAGCCGATAGGCACCGAACCCGCAGCGTCGGCGAAGACCTTCTGGCCCGCGTCGGACGCGGCCCAGTCGAGGAACTTGTTCGCCGCGTCGGCGTTCTTAGCGGCCTTGTTCAACGAGATCGCGTAGTCTGCGCCGACGATTCCGAAGTCCTTGCCACCCGGTGCCGGCGGAACCGTCTGGATGCTGAATTTCTGATCGGGCGCCTGCCGGTTCAGGTCGGCCGCCGCTCCGCTCGGTACGAACGCTGCGAGCGCGGTGCCCTGGAGCAGTCCATTCGTGATCGCGTCGAATCCGGCGCCCTCCACGCCCTTCTGGAAGCAGCCGGCTTTGTTCATGTCGACGATCGCCTGCAGAGTGTCTTTCCAGCCCTGGGAGCCGGCGAACGTGGTCTTGCCGTCGGTCCGATCCTGGTTCCAGTTCGGGTTGTCGGCGTAGACGCGCGTTGCCGAGAGGATCAGCGCTGTGAGGCCCGTGTTCGGGGCCATGGCGCCGGCGAGCGCGTACAGGGACTTGCCGCCGCCTGCGATCGACTTGCAGTCCGAGATCAGCGTGTCCCAATCCGTGGGGTAGGTCACGCCCGCGGTGTTTGCGGTGGTGTCGTTGAGGATTCCGCCCACGTACGTCAGTCCAAGCGCGACGCCGTAGGTCTTGCCGTCGACTTGGAACTGGCTCTCGGAGCCGGCCGGGATGACATTGGTGCCAGCGGGGACTGGGGCGATGAGACCGGCCTTCTGGAGAGTGAGGATGCTGCTTCCCTGACCTGAGCCTGGTCCCGTCTGGAAGACGTCCGATGCGTTGCCTGCGTTGAGCTGTGTCGTCAGCGTCTGAGCGTACGAGTCGTTGGGGATCTCGTTGAGCGTGATCGTGACGTTCGGGTTCTCGTGCATGTACGCTTCGGCGAGGGCCTTGAATGAAGTTGTGGTGGCGCTGTTCACCACCCCATACGCAAGAGAGAACTCCTCCTTGCCTCCCGCGGAACTGCTGCCGCCGCCTCCGGTACCGGAGCAGCCTGCGAGGATGAGGGCGCCCGCGGCCACGGCGGCGAATACGCCGGTGCGGATGACGCGAGAGCGACGGTGCTGTGTCATGTCCAGCCTTTCTGACTTCGTTGTCGGTGGCTCGTTGATCGAATCACCGTGCTGTCGTTTCAGTATGACCAGCATGTGCCAGAAATGCACATAAGTATTCTCGATATGCGGCATAAGCCAGCCCGGCATGCGCGTCCGCGACACCGGAAGTCGCCCAGTCGGGTCTCGGCGTCAGCGAACCACAGCGCCTGCGACCGAGCGCTGGGCGTCGATGATCCGGTCCTCGAGATCGTCGGCATCCCGGCCCAGCCCATGCTCGTCGACGTATGCGACGGTCTCTGCGAGACCGGCGTCGAGCGTCACCCGCGGTGAGAATTCCGGGACGTCGCGCAGGATCTTCGCCGCGCTGAAGAGCATGTTGTGCGCGAAGATGCTGGTGGCGAAGAGGAACCGCTGCGGGTCGATCGACTGCAGCACATCTGCGGGCACGCCCACCTGGTCGACCTCGCGTCCCACCGCTCGCATCAGTGCTCGGTGGTACTCCTCCCAGGTCGTGTGGTGCGGATGCACAAGGTGGTATGTCTGGCCGACGCACCGTTCTCGGCCCAGCGCTCCGACGAATCCGGCCGCAGCGTCATCGACGTGCAGCAGGTGATGTGTCGCACTGCCGTCGCCGACCTTGATGATCGGCTGTCCGGCTCGGATGCGGTGCACCCAGGTGCTGTCGATGCCGATCTGGCGCAGCGCGCGGCGCGGTCCATACGTGGTCGACGGCCGGATGATCGTCACCGGGAACCCCGACCGATAGTGCTCCTCGAGGAGCACGCGCTCAGCCGCGGCCTTGTTCGCGGCGTACGGAACCGATGGTCGCACCGGGTGATCCTCTGTGACCGGCATCCAGTCGAACTGCTCCCCCAGCACAGTCACCGTCGAGGTGTGGATGACGTGGCGGACGTCTCGGAAAGCTCGGATGCTGGACCGCACGTCGTCCGGCGTGAACGCGATCACGTCGATCGCGGCGTCGAACGACCGGCTCTGGACGACGGCCTCGAACCGCTCCTGGTCGCGTCTGTCGACGACCAGCGTCTCGACATCGTCGGCCGGCGCTGCCGTCATCGCGCGGTTGACGCACGTGACCTCGTGGCCTTTGTCGAGGAGAAGGCGCACGATGCTCGTGCTGATGTTGCCGGTTCCCCCGACCACCGCGACCTTCATGTCACCGCCCTACCGCCGGCAACTTCAGCGCCGAGGATGGTTCGGGCTCTTGGCGCGTGGATCTGGTTGGTCGACATCGCGGCCGTCCTCTCTCGCGCCTGTTCGACCCACGTGGACACGATCGAGGATTCGGCGAACCGCTCGGTCGGGCGGACTTCCCCGTCGACCGCTCCGCGCAGGCTCGCGCGGACGAGTTCGTCGATCTGCCTCATGGTGCTCCCTCGGTCTCTCCGTCGAGCGGCGCGGATAAGGACACGCCCGAGCGACGATCCACTCGGCGATGGCCTCGATCGTCGGCAACGCGGTGGGGCCGGACGGTTCGTTGATGTGCGCGTGGTCGGCGCCGGGCTCGAGATGCAGCGTACGTCCACTCCCGCACCGGCGAGCATCCGCTCATCCGAACTTCGGCGAATCGCGCGAACCTCGGACCGATCCTCGCGATTGCTCCGAAGTTCGGTCCATCCTCCGAACTTCGGATGCGACCTGGCCTCACGCCGGCTGCAGCTCGCGCATCGACTTGCGGATCAGATCGTGCTGCCTGCGCACGAGGATGAGCGGATCGACCTCGCCGATCTCGGCGAACGCGTGACCCTCCCACTCGCTCGACCAGTAGCCGCGGTAGCCGCCCTCGACGAACACGCGCACGAGCTCCGGGTAGTCGATCGCGGGCTCCTGGCCGTCCTCGTCGATGTCGTAGAACTTCGCATGCACGTGCAGGATCTGGGGCATGATGTCCCCCCACTCGCGGGGATCGACGTGCCCGTGCATGTTGAAGGCGAGATGGGCGAACGATCCCAGGCGGCCCGGATCGAAGTCGCGGCTCTGGAGATAGGCGATGAACTCCTGCTGCCGGTCGCGCATCGAGGCATCCGTCGCCCAGATCTGCTGGAGGCGCTCCACCGCGTCATCATCCAGTCCCGCCCGGCGCACCGCCCGAAGCAGGGTCGGCGACATCGAGTGCATCGTCGACGAGAAGTCCGCGACGAACCCCAGCAGCGGGGAGTCCAGCTGCTCGTATACGTCCCGCACCTTCAGGATCTCGGGCGCATTCTGGCCCATGGGAGCGTGGATCTCGTACGCGAGCGCGAGCTCGAGCTCTTCCGCGACCGGCAGCAGCCGCCGCAGCAGGTCGGGCTTGGCGCTCTGGATGCGCACGAGCGGAAAGCCGAGCTTCTTCGCCCCACGGAAGAGCAGCTCGCTGAACTCGAACTCCTCGTCGGGACTCATGTCTCTGTCGCGCCGCCTGCCCATGTCGAGGTTCGCCCCGAACGAGCTCTCGTCGAACCCGTGCCGGTCGAACGAGGCACGCCAGGTGCGGACGAACTCGTCGGAGACGACCGGATACGTGGGAAGCACCTGCGATGCGACGATCTCGATCCCCGGCCCGATCCCTAGCTCGGCGACCCGGTCGAGCAGACCGTCGAAGTCGTACCACCCGGCGCGGAACTCGGCGCTGGCCGAGTAGAGGGTGAGACCCAGCTTGAAGGGATCCTCCTCGGTCGCGGCGGGAGGCGGCGGCACGTCCGACACCAGGGCCGGGGGCGCGGCATCCCGATCCGTGGCGACGAGGGTCAGCGTCTGGCGCACCACGTTGGGCACGTACATACCCGGTCCGCCGTCCTGGCCCGGGGCGATCTGCATGTACGGCAGCCGCAGCTCGCCGAGGATCGCGACCTCGTGGGACTCGCCGAGCGCTATCAGCTCGGCGCGCCTCACGATCAGCAGCGGGTGCTCCTGCAGGTACCACAGCACATCGCTCTGTGCGGGCAGGTCCTCAAGGGCGTACCGAACGCCCGCGAGCTCGAGCGAGAGGTCTGCGGAGTCGACGGGTTCGCCGTCGAGGGTCACCTGGAGCGTGCCCACCGACGACAGCCAGAGGCTTCGGTACCACGGGATGGTGAGCGACAGCGCGAGCCCGTCGGGGTGGACGCGCAGGCTGTCGTCGTGGATGAGTCCGTTGGGCATGATCGGCTCCGGTTCGTTTCGAGAAGGGGTGTCAGAGTCGCGCGGCGACCTGGCGCATGAGCGAGTGCTGGCGGCGGACCTGTTCGAGCGAACGCCAGGGTGTGCGCTCGCCCTCGTACTCGCTGGAGAGGTAGCCGGTGTAGCCGGCATCCCGGAGCCCGCGCAGCACCGGCTCCCACGGGATCTGCTGATCGACGAGGTGCTCGTCGATGTCGTGGAACTTCGCCTGGACGAAGACGACGTACTTGCCGATGTCGAGGAGGTCCGCAGGGTCCACGCCGATGCCGTCGAGGAACGCGGGTCGCGTTTCGCGCGTCTCGCCGGACCGCAGCGGGATGGGTCGGTCCTGGAAGATCCCGGTGTCGATCAGCAGCCCGAAGTGCTGCGTGCCGGTGCGTTCGATGAGAGCGATGTAGTCGTCGACGACAGGATGCCTGATGGGCGTGGGCGAGTGGATCTCGGGACAGATGACGACATCCAGCTCGTGAGCGAGGTCGAGGCTGCGCTCCACCGCCTCGGTCCAGATCGGGTCGGGGATCAGATCGCTCGAGACGACGCCGATCTTCGGGCGGACGAATCGGAAGCCGAGCTGCCCCGCCAGGCGGAGATCGCGCTGGAGAGCGGCGGCACCCTCGGCCACCGACATGGTGCGGCCCGGATGCAGCCGCGTGTCGATCCACGAGCCGTAATTCGTCGGCTCGAGCGAATACTTCTCGAGCAGCGCGAACCACTGATCGATCCACGCCGTCGACGGCTCGGGGTAGTTCGCCACGTGCCCTTCGCCCAGGATCTCGACGCCGGTGGCGCCGACATCCGCCACTGCGGCGAGCGCTGTCTCGAGGTCCAGGACCGTGCCGTAGTCGTGCATGAAGCTGTACAGCGAGACCCCGTACTGGAACGGTCCGCCGTTCGCTTCGGACGTGAGCGTGATGTATTCGGTGGCACGGAACACGCTCGGCTGATGCTCGATCGGGATGTACGACATCCGCAGCCGCAGCTCCACCGAGACCTCGTGCACGCCCTCGGGCAGGCCCCCGGGGAACGGAACCGTGACGACCCCGGCATCTTCGAGCTGCCACCGCACCCCGTCGCTGTCCCAGAGCTCGGCGAGGGAGTACTCGCGGCCGCCGAACGTCCAGCGCGGCACGTCGGGGCCGACATCCACCAGATCGCCGACGCGGACGGCGATGCCGTCGATGAGGGATGCCGCCATGCCACGGTATGACGGCATCCGCACCCGGAACTGGAATCCGGTCACGACGCCGCCCTCGCGGACGTTGCGGAAGCCGACGGACTGGATCAGGTCTCGCTCGAGAAGCATCGATGCTCGCTCTCTGGTTCGGGATGCCGCATCGCGCAGCGGCAGGCAGGATTCACGCTATCAGCTTTAGGTGCGTTTCCCACATAAGTAAGACGAATGCGCGCATAACCATTCGACGTGCGCCCATCGTCCTGAGCGATGGTCGCTACCTACCCCATAGACCGCGCGGATACACTGGGCCGAGGCATCCCGACCGCGAAAGAACACACCGACGTGTCCGACCAACCGCTGCTCTCCCGACTGGATCTGAATCTGCTCGTCGCCCTCGACGCGCTGCTGACCGAGCGCAGCGTCACCCGCGCGGCCGAGCGCCTGCACCTCAGCCAACCCGCGCTGAGTGCATCCCTCGCACGACTGCGCACGCACTTCAACGACCCGATCCTCGCCCGGCGCGGAAACACCTATGAGCTCACGCCTCTGGCCATCCGGCTGACCGAGCACACCACGACCGCCCTCGAGGCCGCACGCCGCGTCTTCGAGAGCCAGGCGACGTGGAATCCCCTCGATTCGACGCGGGAGTTCTCGGTGTACGGGTCCGACTACGGATTCGCCACGGTCGGGACGGCGGTGTCGCGCTTGGCCGCCGAGCGTGCGCCGGGGGTGCGCTTCCGGTTCATGCTGCACAACCCCGCCATCGTCGACGATGTGGCGAATCGCCTGCGGGCGGTCGACGGCATGATGATCCCCCACGGCTACCTCACCGATCTGCCGTACGTCGACCTGTGGCGGGACGGGTGGGTGGTGGTCGCGTCCGAGTCGAATGAATCCATCGGCGAGGAGCTGTCGATGCAGGTCCTCGGCGAGATGCCCTGGGTGTTCACGTATCAGTCGCGCACCGCTTTCACCTCCGCGGCACGGCAGCTGCAGCAGCTGGGCATCGAACCACGTGTCGAGGTGGTGGTGGAGAGCTTCCTCGCGCTGCCGCACTTCATCACCGGCACGAACAGGCTCGGGCTCCTGCAGGCCGGCCTCGCACCACTCGCCCAGCAGGTCGGGGGCATCCGGATCCTCGCCGCCCCGTTCGATGCCACCCCGGTGCTCAATGCCCTGTGGTGGCATCCGGTTCACAACCGGGACCCCGAGCACGTGTGGATGCGCGGCATCTTCGCCGAGGCCGCGCGCATCGTCGATTCGCAGCTGCATCCCGCAGCGGGCGTCACCGTATGACGAGCGCAGGTGGGTCGCTCGCCGGACGCACGATCGTGGTCACGGGCGCCGCTGCGGGACAGGGCGCGGCGGCGGCCCTGCTGCTGCACGAGCTCGGAGCGCGAGTCGTCGCCACGGACCTCGGGGACGTCGTCCCAGCCGCGTTCGAGGGGACCGCCATCCGCTACCGGCGGCTGGACGTCTCCTCCGAAGCGGACTGGACCGCGCTGGCCGAGCAGCTCGTCGACTCGGGCGCTGTCCACGGCCTCGTCAACAACGCAGGCATCACCCACCGTGCGCGCCTCGGTGCCCTCACCCGGGAGGACTGGGACCGCGTCATCGCGGTCAACCTCAGCGGGGCGATGCTCGGCATCCAGGCGCTGTCGCCGCTGATGGTCGCGGGATCGTCGATCGTCAACGTCGGCTCGACCGCGGCGCTCACCGGCCATTAGCCCGCCGCGTACACGGCCAGCAAATGGGGGCTTCGAGGACTCACCCACGTGGCGGCGACGGAGTTCGGACCCCGCGGCATCCGGGTCAACATCATCCACCCGGGGTTCATCGAGACGCCGATGACGGCATCCGCCCCCGACGCGATGCGCGCGGCGCAGCTGGAGCTGACGCCGCTCGAGCGGGTCGGACAGGCGGACGAGGTTGCGATGGTGACGGCCTTCCTGCTGTCGGATGCCGCCTCCTACATCACCGGCGCCGAGATCCCCGTCGACGGCGGGTTCACGTCCTCAGGCGGCGCCAAGGTCATGGCCGACCGCATCGCCGCCGTCGCGCGGCCGGCGTGAACGCCCGCGTGCAGGGCCGTCCGTGGGCTCGACGGGTTCTCTGCGGATCGCCGTACGATTCGGCTGTCGTGGGGTCGGCAACGATCGTGTTGAACCGGTTCAAGGATGATGGTGGTGCGCAGTGTCGAGCACCGACCGCCTCCGCGCCGACGGGAGACCCATGATCGATCGCACGCCCCTGCATGAGGGCTGGACGCTCCGCCTTGCGAACGGCGCCTCGGATTCGGTGGTCCCCGCGGCGGTGCGGGAGGCGCTCCCGATCGCCGCGACCGTGCCGGGCACCGTCCACACCGACCTGCTCACTGCGGGTCTCATCCCGGACCCCTACCTCGACCGCAACGAAGACCTGGTCTCATGGATCGGGTGGGTCGACTGGGTGTACGAGCGCAGCCTGGACATCGTCGATCCGCGCCGCCGCCGCGTGCTGCACTTCGATGGGCTCGACACCGTCGCAACGGTGACTGTGAACGAGCCCGTCGTGCTGCGCAGCGAGAACCAGCATCGCCGCTACGACGTAGATGTGACCGACGCACTCCACCACGGACCGAACACGCTGCGGGTCGAGTTCGCGTCGGCGACGGCGTTCGGCGAGGCCGAGCGAGCCCGTCTTGGCGCGTACCCGAGTCAGTATCCAGCCCCGTTCAACTACATGCGCAAGTCGGCATGCAATTTCGGCTGGGACTGGGGTCCGTCACTCGTCACCGCGGGCATCTGGCGTGACGTCCTGCTCGTGACGGGCGACGAGCCGCGTCTGGGCGATGTCCGCCCGACCCTGACCGTCGAAGGAGACCGCGGACACGCGGTGTTCGAGGTCGACATCACCGGCACCGACACCGACACCGGCGAGGAGCACATCGTCGTCGAGATCACCCTCGGCGACGCCCGAGTGAGCCGCGTCGTCGAGCCCGGGGTCCTGAGTGTCCGCATGGCGATCGACCTCGACGGGGTGCGCCGCTGGTGGCCGGCAGGTCTGGGCGAAGCCGCGCTGTACGACGCGTCGGTGCGGCTGTGCACCGAGTCGGGCGACCTCCACGACCAGTGGCGCGAGCGGCTCGGCTTCCGGTCGGTGCGCCTGGACACCGCGCCCGATGCCGAGGGCACGCCGTTCACCCTCGTGGTCAACGACATCCCCGTTCCGGTGCGAGGCGCGAACTGGATCCCCGACGACTGCTTCCTCCCGCGCGTCGACGCGAGCCGGCTGCAGGCCCGCATCGGGCAGGCTCTGGGGGCGCACATCAACCTCCTGCGGGTCTGGGGCGGCGGTGTGTACGAGAGCCGCGAGTTCTACCGTGCCTGTGATGAGGCGGGGATGCTGGTCTGGCAGGACTTCCTGTTCGCCTGCGCCGCTTATCCCGAAGAAGACCGACTCGCGACCGAGATCCGCGCAGAGGCGCGCGACAACGTGGCACGTCTCATGCCCCACCCCAGCCTCGTGCTGTGGAACGGGAACAACGAGAACTTCTGGGGCATGCTGGACTGGGACTGGCGCGAGACGCTCGGCGGCAGACCGTGGGGCGCGGGGTACTACCTGGAGATGCTTCCCGAGGCCGTCGCCGCGGTGGATCCGTCTCGGCCGTACTGGCCCGGCAGTCCCTACTCGGGGGATCCCGCCATCCATCCCAACGACGACGACCACGGTCCGAAGCACATCTGGGATGTCTGGAACGAGGTCGACTACTCCGTGTATGCGCACTACCGGCCGCGCTTCGTCGCCGAGTTCGGCTGGCAGGGTCCGCCGACGTGGTCGACCATGACACGCGCCATCCATGACGATCCGCTCACCCCGGAGTCGCCGGGAATGCTCGCGCACCAGAAGGCGAACGACGGAGCGGGAAAGCTGCGTCGCGGCCTCGAGCCTCATCTGCCGGCGCCTGAGACGACCGAGGACTGGCACTTCGCGACCCAGTTGAACCAGGCCCGTGCGGTGGCTTTCGGCATCGAGCACTTCCGCTCGCTCCGGCCCCGTTGCAGCGGCACCATCGTGTGGCAGCTCAACGACTGCTGGCCGGTGACGAGCTGGGCGGCGATCGACGGCGACGGCCGCCGGAAGCCGCTCTGGTACGCCCTGCGCAACGCCTACGCCCCGCGGCTGCTCACCCTCCAGCCTCGCGGCGAGGACGGCGCACTCGCTCTGGTGGCGGTGAACGATGAGCGCGACGAGTGGGACCTCGATGTGGTCGTGCGCCGGCTGAGCTTCGACGGCAAGGTCCTCGCCGAGGAGCCCCTCCGGGTCGAGGTCGAGCCGCTGGGCGTCGCGACTCTGACCCTGCCCGCCGAGGTGTGCGTCGCCACCGACCCGCACGCGGAGATTCTGGTCGCCCTGGAACCCGGCGGGACCGCCGTCGCCCACCGGTTCTTCGCCGTCGATCGCGACCTCGACCTCACCGAGCCGGCGCTGCGCACATCCCTGCGGCGCGACGGGGAGACCGTCGTGCTCACGCTCGCAGCGGACACCGTCGTGCGAGATGTCTGCATCTTCGCCGATCGCATCTCGCCCGCCGCCGAATCGGACGACGCATTGTTGACCCTGCTGCCGGGCGAGAGCCGGGACATCCGTGTGATCGGCGTCCCCGAGGGACGCGAGCAGGAGCTGGCGGCGGCCCCTATCCTCAGAACGGTGAACTCCTACCTTCGAGCCTCGCGCTCCCCGCGATCGCCATGAGGTCGTTCGAGTACACGATCGCCGTCGGCCGGTCGACCGACGAGAGCAGGGTCCGGGTGGCCACACGGCCCCCGGCCGCCGTGCAGTCCCCCTCGGCCCACCACGAGTCATCCAGGCCGTGATCGCGAAGCACGCGCTGATACAGCGCGCGTCGCAGCCGCGCCTGCGCGCCGGTCTGAGGGCCGACCACTTGGGCGATCCGCTCGTGGCCGAGCTCGACGAGGTGGCTGATCACGTCGCTGATCGCCTGCGTCTCGTCGTAGACGAGCGCGGGCAGCCTCGTACCGGTTCAGGGGGATTCCAGCAGTTTCAGGCGACGGGAATGAGGAGCGAGCGATCGCGCGACCGTCATCGCCGAGCGGATCGCGCTCTCGTGCGAATCGGCGTCGTCGGCATAGAGGCCCGCCAGCCACAGCCGGTGCTGACCCTGCAGCAGCTTCAGACGCTGCTGCGCATCGAAGTACTCGAGGTCGATCATGCCGTGCTGATAGGTCGCGATCGCATGCAGCGGCTCGGGCATCGCCTCGTCGAAGGTGATCCAGCTCTTGAAGATCGGCAGACCACGGGCGGGACTCCAGATCGACAGCGAACTGTGGCGCCCATCCCAGCGCGCGTTGACGACCGACCACGCCCGCTCGTCGCGGGGCATCAGGCGCCGGTCGCCGTGGATGGCGATCGTCGTGTCGAAGTAGCGGAATCGCCGCAGCTGCTCGCTGCGCGTGTCGAGCACGGGAATGGACTCGATCAGAGCGAGCGCCTGACGCGCGTTCGTCGCGAGGACGAGGTGATCGAACGTGTCGCGGCGGCCGTGGGAATCAACGATCGAGTACCCGTCCCCCTCCTGATCGATACGACGGATGCCGGCATCCAACCGGATCCCTTCCCGCCCGATCCCATTCGCGAGAGCGTCGATATAGACCTTGAGTCCGCCGGCGACCTCGCTCTGCGGCGGCGGCGTCAGGCCCGACGGCATGTTCGCGCCGAGGTAATACAGCGCGTTGTATGCGGCGAACCCCCGGAATTCCGACAGCTCGACGCACCAGAACGACAGCAGCAAGGGGTAGAGGAATCGATCGACGAAGGCTTTCGGCATCCGCTCCTGCGCGAGATAGTCCTCGATCGTGATCGTCTTGTCGTGCTGCCCGAGGAAGGCGGGGATGCGTGCCAGGAACCGGCGGAAGCGGAGCATCGAACCGATCGCGGAAGGTGTCAGCGACGACTGGACGGGTCGCCCGTCGCGGAAGGGCGGGAGGACCACCGCGTGCTGGTCGCGTGCGTCGAAGACCGTCAACGTCGCGGGGTAAGACGACCGGGCGACGTTCAGGGCGTCGAGCAGCCGGTTGAACCGGCGGTAGGACTGGCCCCCGCCGAAGAACTGGAAGCCGGCATCGATCTCGATTCGCCGGCCATCGGTCTCGACGTCGATCGTGTGGGCGTGACCGCCGAGCCGATCCTCGGCCTCGAACAGGGTCACGTCATGCTGATCAGCGAGCAGCCACGCGCTCGTGAGACCGGCGGCGCCCCCGCCGATGATCCCGATCTTCACGCGAACCTCGCTTCGCGGCGCTGGCCGACCCCCGCCAGGCGAATCTAGCGCGAAGGTTCCGCGCAGCGTGCCGGCTCCCATCCAGAGCGGGACGCGGGGACCCGGGCTGTCAAGGTGTGAACGCCTCGAAGAACCGGTCGCGGAACTGGTCCATCCGCCACACCGGGGCCGACTGCGTCGGGAGCACACCGCTCTGCCACCGCCAGGAGGCGATCCTGTCGAACACCCCGGGATCCTTCGAGATGATCGAGATGGGCACGTCGTGGTTCGCGGCCGCGCCGCTGACGATCCTCGCGGGCTGGTGGTCGCCGAGCACGATGAGCACGAGGTTCCGCTGGTCGTGCGTGTGCAGGAACGAGAACATCGCGCCCAGCGTGTACTCGACCGACTGCCCGTAGACGCGCTGGACGCGCTCCGGGTCGGGCCACACCGCCACCGGGGCCAGACCCTGCGCGGGCTGCGGATCGAAGATGGAGCCGTCGCCGAGGGCCGACCACGGCACGAGGCGGGGCAGCGGGGTCCACGGTGTGTGGGACGACACGAAGTCGATCTCGGCCATGACCGGGGCGTGTGCGGCGGCGAGCTCCTCGTCGTAGAAGTGCTGCCAGGTGTACTGGTCGGGGATGCGCGCGTAGCTGAACACCGGCCCGTGGTAGCCCATGTTCAGGGAGTTCATCATGGCGTCGTACCCGTAGAACTGCTTGCCGAGCGCCCAGGGCTCGCTGTTCGAGGGCACGACCGAGACCGTGCGCCATCCCGCGTTCTCGAACGCCCGGGTGAGCGTGAGCCGCGTGCCCGCGGTCAGCCGGTCGTAGTTCTGCTGGGAGTCGATCCAGACGCCGCTCTGGAGCGTCGAATGCGCAAGCCAGCTCACTCCGCCGAAGGTGGGTGAGCTGAGGAACGCGCTCTGCGCGGAGTACCCGTCCTCGGTGAGCTGCGCGCCACCGGCCCGCAGCACCCGATCGACGCCGGGCGAGAAGGTGGAGTCCTGCACCGCGACCTTGCCGTAGCTCTCGAGGAACGCGACGACGACGTCCTTTCCCTTGAGAGCACTGAGCAGCTGGTCGGAGGGAACGGTGCGATAGGGATCGGTGCGGACCGCGGCCGCGAAGGTCTGCTGGTCGCGGATGCTCTGAGCGGTCTGCGCAGAGGTGGCGGCGAGCGCCGATGCGGCGTCGGCGGATGCGAACGGGATGCCGGGCAGCGAATGGACCCCCGCGAGCGCGCACACGATCCACACTGCGGTCACGGTCGCCGCCACGAGGCGTCCGGCACGCCCGGATCTCACGGTCACCTCCTCCGCCCGCAGCGCGGCGCGCGCGAGCGCGAACACGGCGCCGACGAGCAGCGCCACCAGGACGCCCAGGATGACGAATGCGTTGAGAGTTCCCGTGGCATCGCCCACCACCCCGAACGCGCTGAGCAGCGCGGGGCCGTCGTCGACCAGACTGAACGCGCGGTCCACCGTCGCCTCGAATCCGAGGTCGAGGGCGGCCACCACCGTGGCGGTGACCACGATCACGCCGAACGCCCCGGCGACGAGCCACCGGGTCCGCCGGCCGGGGATTGCGAGCAGGATCAGCAGCACCGCGATCGATTCCGCGGGCAGGCTGAGCAGGGCTGCCGGGGTGCCCGCGGTCAGTGCCCCCGTGACGAGCGGAGCCACGACGAGCGCCGCGAACGCGACGATCGTCGCCACCCGTGCACCGCGGCGTGGTGCGCGCCGTTCATCGAACCCGTCGTTCACCGTCTGCCCTCACGATCGCGCAGAGCGGCCTCCGGCGCCCTCGGCCTCGCGAACGGCGGGCTCGAAGCGGTCGGACAGCGCGTACCGCAGGAGGACGACGTCTCCGATCGGTCGCGTCTCGGCGAGGGTCGCCCGTCGTGTTGCGGTCCAGGGGAAGCGCCCCGCCTCGACGAATCGCGGCGCGCGAGCCTCCCCGACGAAGAACGGGGCGATCACCAGCTGCAGCTCGTCCACGAGGTCCTCGACGAGGAACTGAGTGTGCAGTCGTCCGCCGCCCTCGACCATCAGCCGTCTCACTCCGCGGCACGAGAGATCGTCGACGACATCTGTCATCGTCACGCAGGCGCCGAGGCCGACCACTGTCGCAGCACCGTCGAGCCTGCCCGCGACGCGGCGCACGCTGCCCTCCGGACAGTAGACCGTCTTCGCCACGTCGCCCTCGGCGAAGAACGATGCATGCGGGGGCAGATCGCCGCTCGAGGTGACGGTCACCTTCATCGGAGAGTAAGGCCTCCCCGCGGCGATCCTCATGAGCCGGCGGTCGGCGCTGCGGACCAGGAGCCGAGGATCGTCGCGGCGGACGGTGGATGCACCGACCATGATCGCGTCGCTCTCGGCACGCAGCTGATCGACGCGGTCGAAATCGGCGGGATTCGACATCGACAGCTGCCGGGGTGCGGCGCTGTCGAGGTAGCCGTCGAGCGACATGGCGCAGCTGAGGGTCACGTACGGACGGTTCATGACGACTCCTCGACCGCTGCGGCACGGGTCGCGCGGCGACGGTGAAAAGCGGATGCCGCCGCCACCGCCGCGCCGGGTGCGACGGCGATCATGGCCAGCACGCCGAAGGCGGTCGACGCGGCGAGCCCGGTGGCCGCGCCCAGTCCGGCCGACGTGAACGCCCAGGCCGCCGCCCCCTCGCGCGGGCCCCATCCCCCGATGTTGAAGGGAATGGAGGCGGCGAGCACCGCGATGAGCGCGACAGCGGCCAGTCGCTGGGGCGGCGCATCGACCCCCACCGCGAGGCAGGCCACCACGAAGGTCGCGACGTGGCCAGCGACCACGACCAGGGAGGCGACGACCACCTTGGCGACGGTGCCGACGGTCCCGAACGCCGTCCTGACGGCGTCGAGCTCGCGGTGGACGACATCGCGCGCACGCGTGCTGACAGCCGCCGCGACGACCACTCCGGCGCAGGCGACGACCACCGCGAGGAGCACGATGCCCACAGCGGGAGCGTAGGCCGACATCCCGAGCGCCACCAGCACCATGACGGCCAGCCCGATCTGCACGACCTGCCCGGCGGTGCGCTCGGCGACGACTGCCCGCGACGCCTGCGCGACCTGGCTGACGCTGCGTCCGTGCGAGACGGCGCGGTGCACGTCACCGACGACGCCACCGGGCAGGACGGTGTTGAGGAACTGCGATCGGTAGTACGCCGACACGGCCTGCGGCCACGTCAGTGCCAGGCCGAGCCGGCCGGCGAGGATCCGCCACCGCCAGGCCGCCGCGGCCGTGGCCGCCGCGGTCAGCAGCAGTGCCGCCACCACCGAGGGAACCGAGACGGCGGCGAGTCCGCGGACGAACGGCGCAGCGCCCGCCTGAAGGATGATCGCCACGAGGATCACGGCGCCGACAGCGCCCCGCCCCCATGCGCGCAGGCGAGCGGCACTCGGCGCCGCGCGCGCCGGCCGTGCCCCGACGGCGGCGGTCATGGCGACCACGCGAGGATGTCCTGGTGGTCGACGACGATGCGGAGCGTGCCGTCGGCGAGCTGCCGGGCGCGGGTGCGCGAATACTCGTCCGCCCATTCCTGGAGTGCCGGCCGCTCCTCGACCGCCCCGGCGACCCTTCCCTCCAGCCACTCCTGGATGAGCCGCTGATCCGTCGCGTCCAGCTGCCAGGCCGAGTCGGCGACCCGCACCGACCAGCCGGCATCGCGGAAGAGATCGACCACCGTGCCGACGGCATCCGGCCCGAGCAGGCGGCGATCGCCCGCCATCCGTCGCTGATGGTCGTTGAACGTCGATTCGAAGACGCGGTCCCCGGGATCGACCGGTTCGAGGCGAATACGCCCGGTGACCGTGAGCGTGAGGAGCGCAGGCGCACCCGAGGTGACGCACGCGCGCACGATCGCCTGCGCCTCTTCGCGGGTGATGAGATCGAGCAGACCCGACGCCGTGATGAGCGAGGCGCCTTCGAGTGCGTCGTCGCTCAGGGGCGAGGCATCCGCTTCGCTCGCGCGGATCACGACCGGGGGGCTCGACAGCCCGGCGGGATCCTCGGGGCTACCCGCGAGCAGGGCCGGATCCGCGTCGTGGAGCACCCAGGTCTGCCGTCCGCCGAGGAACGGGGCGAGCCAACGCAGCATCGACCCCCTGCCACTGCCGAGGTCGTGCACGACGATCGGGCCACGGGTCAGTCTCGCCGCCGCGACCGCCAGCGCCCGTGATCGCGACCGCCCGTCCGCGTGCTCGCGCAGCGCCTGCCACTCCGCCGACTTCGGCATGACGGCGGTCATCGCACACCTGCGAGGGTCTTCGCGATCCGCTGGATGCTGTCATCCCATCGAGGCAGGTCCGATCGTCCGCGCCGCGCCTCGTCCGCGAGTCGTGCTCGCAGGGCGGGATCGACCATCCACCGCTGCAGTGCCGTGCTCAGCGCGCGCGGCTCACCGGGAGGCACCAGCACCGCCGCATGGCTGCGGGCGACCGTCTGCGGGATCCCTCCCGCGCTGCTGGCCACGACCGGGATGCCGCGCCGCAGCGCGTCCGCGATCGCCATGCCGTAGCTCTCGGCACGAGACGGCGCGACGAGCAGATCTGCCCGCCGGTAGGCCCGATCGAGCTCGTCCGCGCCGAGCACTCCCGCCATCCGGACCCGGTCGCCGAGCCCGGCCTCTTCCGCCAGTCGTGCTACCCGCTCCGCGAATTCCGGGCTGCTCTCGAGCGAGCCGACGATCGTGCACGTCCACGGCGCCCCCGGCTCGAGGTTCGCGAGTGCTTCGACCAGGGTGTCCTGGCCCTTGTGCGGCGCGACCACGCCGACGCACAAGAGGGCTCCGCCGCTCGGCGTTCCGGTGGCCGCGACGGCGTCGTCCGAACCCGGCAGGGCGACGACGACCGGGCTGAACGGCACGAGGTTGCGGCTCAGGAGCTCGGACCGAGTCCAGGCGCTCGTCGCGATCACCGCCCGCGGGACCCAAAGCGCCCTTCGCTCGCCGTCGACATCACGTGGATCGGCGTCAGGGAAGGCCGCCGACACCATGTGCGCCAGCACCACGATGCGCAGGCGCTCAGAGGCCACTTCCACCGCCGCCGGTGAACGGGTGGCTACCAGCCCGTCGATCAGCACGAGCTCGCCGTCCGGCACGTGCGAGAGCACCTGATGGGCTGCGGCGGGCGCGTCGACCGCCACCGGCGACACCCGCACCGTCCAGCCGAGGCCGATCAGGCCGTCCCTCACACGGCGGTCGCAGACGTTGCCGCCGCTCACCCGGGCCTGATCGTCGATGTCGTCGGGGACGACCAAGTGGACGACGCCGCCCCCGCCCGGATTCACAGTGTCACCTCGCACGTCGCCCACGCGATGTGCGACTCATGCAACGTGACGGCGACCCCGGTGAGCCCCAAGCCCCCCACCCCGAGATCGCCGTCACGTGCAGCCGTGACGAGCCGCTCAGCGATCACGCCGCAGAGCCGCTCGGTCGTCGTATTGATCCCCTGGAACTCCGGCTCGTCGTCGAGATTCCGGTACGAGAAAGTCGAGAGGATGCCGCGAAGCGCGTCCGAGGCCCGTCCGATGTCGACCACGACACCGTCACCGTCCAGATTCTCGGCGCGAAAGCTCGCGTCGACGACATAGGTCGCGCCATGCAGCCGCTGGGCGGGGCCGAACGTCTCGCCGACGAGGCTGTGGGCGACCATCATGTGGTCCCGGACCGTGACGGAGTAGGTCACTCGGCATCCCTCCAGTCGATCGTGTGGCAAAGACCTGGCGAGGTTCCCGCGGCGACGGATGCCATGACCTCGGGCAGATCTCGCCATGACGAGGTCTCATCGAGCAGGGCGTCGAAGGTCTTGTCGCGCAGGAGGTGCAGGGCGAGCTCCAGCCGATCTGTGGTCGTCCGGCTCGCGCGTCGCCGCGGCGAGACCATGCCGACCTGGCTCGAACGGATCGTCAATCGGCGGGAATGGAAGTCCTCGCCGAGGTTGAGCCGGACCGGGCGGTCGCCGAACCAGCTCGCGACGATGATCTCCCCCTCGACCACCGTGGCCTGCAGCGCGAACTGCAGACCCTCCTCGGACCCGCTCGCGTCCACGATCAGATCCCGATCGAGCGGTGCGTCCTCGGGATGCTCGTACGCGATTCCGAGCCGCTCGCAGACAGACGCCTTCGAGCGGTCCACATCGACCACGTTCACGTCCACGCCGGGGATCTCGCGCGCCAGCCGCGCGACGGCGCATCCGATCATCCCCGCCCCGACGACGGTGATGCGGTCTCCGACGAGGGGCGCGGCATCCCACAGCACATTCACCGCGGTCTCGACCGCCCCCGCAAGAACGGCCCTGTGGGCGGGGACGCCATCGGGGACCACGGTGACCGCCGACGCGGGCACCACGAAGGTCGATTGGTGCGGGAACAGAGTGAACACGGCGCGACCCCGCAGATCGGCGGGACCTTCTTCGACGACGCCGACATTGAGGTAGCCGTACTTGACCGGCCCGGGGAAGTCGCCCTCCTGGAACGGTGCGCGCATCCGCTCGTGCTCACCGGTGGGCACCTCACCCCGGAAGACCACCGACTCGGTTCCCCGGCTGATGCCCGTGTACACCGTCCGCACCCGGACCTCGCCGGGCTGCGGATCGCGCAGCTCGCCGGTCCGCAGCGCCCCCCGGCCCGGCGTCTCCACCCAGAATGCCGTGGCCTGCGTCACTGCGCTGCACCCCCCGATTGAACCTTCGCGCACGCGGCGTACGTGTCATGAGTGGTACCCATGAGGAGAGAACGGATCTCATCGTGCAAATGGTTCACCTCGCTCCGCTCTCGTCGGTCGTCGGCGGCCTCGTCGGCCTGGTGATCGTCGCGTCGTCAGACGGGCTCTCCCCCGCCGGCTGGATCGCCGGATGCCTCTACCTCATCGTCTCGAACCTTCTGCTGACAAGGGGGTTGCTTCGCGGCGGCGCGGCACGTTTCGGTCCCGCGAACGCAGCCACCTCCATCCGCTCCACGCTGGTCGGAGTGATCACGGCGCTGGTGGCGACCTCCTTCACGACCCAGATCTCGGTGCCCCTGCTCATTGGGCTCACGGCACCCGCGCTCGCGCTGGATGCCGTCGACGGCTGGCTCGCCCGGCGCACGCACACCGCGAGCGAACTGGGCGCGCGTTTCGACATGGAGGTGGATGCCTTCCTCATCCTCGTCCTGAGCGCCTTCGTCGCGCAGGACCTCGGATGGTGGGTGCTCATGCTGGGGCTCATGCGATACGCGTACGTCGTGGCGGGGTGGCTGCTCCCCTGGCTGCGCGGCGCCGTGCCGCCCCGGTACTGGGGCAAAGTCGTCGCGGCCGTCACCGGCATCTCGCTCGCGTCAGCCGCGTCGGGGCTTGCGCCCACGTGGTTCGACGCCGTCGTGGTACTCGGCTGCCTCGTCCTGCTCATCGAGTCGTTCGGCCGCGATGTGGTCTGGCTGTACGTCCGCCACCGCGCGACCGTGCCGCGACGGATCCGGCCGTCGGCCCGGGGGATGACCGCGCCGATCATCGACGGACGCGGCGAAGGCGTCGCGCACCTCTGACGTCGGGCCGGTCCGTCAGGAGGGCGACAGCCGCTCGCCCGTGAGCGACTCGCCGATCGCCCACACCGAGGCGGGGAGGTCCACGCCTCGGGCACTTCGCGGCAGATCGACGCGGACGGCCGGACCGACAAGACCGCCCCACTGGCTCGGGCCGTAGTACGCGCCCTGATCCGCGTCCGGATCGGAAGCGGCGAACAGCAGCGGCTCGGCACCCTGCTCGGGCTCCTGCGACGGGAGCGTCGACCGCCGGATGGGCGGCAGCGGTGTCTCGCGCGCGAGGTTGCGACCAGAGGTCTGCAGGTTCGTGCGCGTGAATCCGGGGTGCGCGATCGTGCTGAGCAGCGGCCAGTCGCGCTCCACGGCCACGGTCGCCAGCCGCACGCCCATCAGCAGGTCGGCGAGCTTCGACTGCGAGTAGGCGCGGCTCGGTCGGTAGCTGCGGACCGACTGGAGGTCGTCGAAATGGATCCGGCCGTAGTTCGCAACCATGCTGCTCATGGTGACGACACGCGGCGCCGAGCCCCGCAGCAGCACCGGCAGCAGCCGCACCGTCAGCGCGAACGGGCCAAGGAAGTTCGTCCCCAGCTGCAATTCGAACCCGTCGACGGTCGTCATCCGATTCGGGGGCACCATCACCCCGGCGTTGTTGACAAGCACGTCGAGAGCGCCGTCGGCGTCGACAGACTCAGCGAACGCGCGCACGCTGGCCAGATCGGCGAGATCGAGACGCCGCACCTCGAGATCGGCATCCGGATGCACGCTCAGGATGTCGCGACGCGCCTGTTCGCCCTTGCCGATGTCTCGCACCGCCATGAGCACCGAGGCACCGGCGCCGGCAAGGCGCGTGGCGGCCTCGAGCCCCGTCCCACTGTTGGCGCCGGTCACGACGAAGCGGCGACCGCTCTGATCGGGGACGCTGTACATGAGCCCTCCTCGGGGCGCGGACCGACGGGTACGACCGCGACCGCCGCGGCGAGTCTAAGGCCGGCGGGGGTCGGGCGACAGCCGGGCCGCGACCTGCTCGAGCTGGTCGGCGACCGTGTCGAACGGCTCGAGGCTCCCCGACGCCCGCGCCATGACGACCGCGCCCTCGGACCCGGCGATGAGGAGCGCGGCGAATCGATCGGCTTCGGACCGCTCGGCACCGCCCGCCACGAGAAGCTCCGCGAGGCGACCTCGCCATCCCGCGAACGCGGCGCCGGCGGCATCCCGCAGCTGCGCCGTCGGCGCCGAGACCGTCACCGCGAGCACCGAGCATCCGACCCTCGTGTCCGTGGCGACCAGGAGTGCGCGCCACATCTGGAGGAATCCGTGCGCGATGTCGATCGGCCCGCGTCCTTCGAGCGAATCGAGCAGGGCGATCGCCCGGTCGCCGGCGACCCGCACGGCCTCGCCGATCAGCTGATCCTTGCCGTCGGGAAAGTGATGGTAGATCGAGCCGCGAGGAGCACCGGATGCCTCGAGCACAGTGCTGAAGGACGTCGCCTGATATCCGTGCTTGGCGAGCAGAACGACGGCGGTGTCGATCATGCGGCCGCGGACTCCCGCTGTCATAGACCGCCCCCTCCAGATCGCCGGGTCTTGACTATGACGATCATCATAGTCCATAGTTGTCACGTCCCTCGAACAAGGAGCCCGCCATGCCCATGATCGACATCTACGCCACTGCCGGCACCTTCCCCGACGTGCACGCGCTCGCCCGGGATGCCGCGGCCGTGGTCATGCGGGTCGAGCAGGTGCCCGACATCCCGATGTTCCGCAACAACACCGCCGCCTTCGTGCACGAGCTCGCCGACGGCGCGCTCTCGAACGTCGCCGGAGCGAGCGACTACGTCCGGATCCAGGTGCTCACCAACGCCGGAGCGCTCGACCGCGACAAGCAGCTTGCTGTGACGGCCCAGCTGACCCAGCTGGTGGCGGATGCCGCAGGCGATGCCGGCCTCAAGGACCGCACGTGGGTGCTGCTGACCGAAGCGATCCCCGGCGGCTGGGGTCTCGGCGGCATCGCGCACACCAACGAGGAGCTGGTGCTGGCCGCCCGGGCCGAGATCGCGTCGCTGAGCTGACCCGGCGCGCGTACGGTCACCGCAGATACGCGTCGATCAGCAGCGATCCTCGGATGTCGCGGAACGCGTCGAGCAGTCGATCGACGCCGCGCCGGCCCAGAGACGAGAGCTGAACGTCATACGGGCCGAGCTTCTCGAGCTTGCCGGTGCGGATCCGAACGATCTCCCATCCGGCGGCGCGCAGCACCCGGTCCTTGCGCCGATCGGCTTCCTCGCGCTTGCCGACGTGCTCGAGCCCGAACCGGCCGGGGCTGTCGTACTCCAGCGCGATGCGAAGCTCGGGGAGCAGGATGTCGGGCCACACCTCGAGATGGTCGAAGAACGGTCGGCTCACCCGCACCGCGTTGAAACCATCGGTGACACCGAGACGCGCGAAGAGGTCGGCGCGCAGGCGCGCTTCGACGGCGGACGCGGGCCGCGGGGCGCATTCGCTCACGAACGGCTCGCCCACCGGCAGCTCGGGCGTCTTCGCGCACAGCGGCGGCGGCGTCCGCGTGACGGACGGCCTCGGCTCGCCGGCCGGCCGGATTCGCGGCGGCTGCGCGAGCCCTGCGCACTCGGGACACCACGCGGACCTGCGGCGCTCGCGCCCCGGACGCGCGCGCTGTTCGCTCGGCGTCGCCGCGAACAGGTGCCCGGCCTCGCACTGCCAGAGCAGCAGCACGTCCGCGGCGGGGGGAATCTGCGTCAGGGTGATGCCGGCGTTGAGCTCGGGGTGATACTGCCGGATGAGCATCGGAAACGCCGCCCACGCCTCGCGATAGGTGCCGACGGCATACGGCACGTCGGCGCCCCGCGAGAACTGCCGGCGTGCCCACCACGCTTCGACCCGTTCCGCCATGGCTGGCACGGTACCCGGCACCACCCACACGCGGCTCGGGGCCATACTGAGCCCGATGGGTGACATCGTCTCGCAGCTTCTCGCCAGCGACGAACCCTCCATCCGATGGCGGGGGCGCACCGCCGTGCTGGCGGAACCGCACGACGCGCCGGCGGTGCGGGCGCTGCAGGAGCAGATCCGGCGCTCCGACCGCGCGAAGGGGATCATCGACGGATGCCGCGGCTCCCGGCCTTCGCGAAGTGGCGGGGTCCGCACTGGGCGCTGCAGTCCCTCGCCGCACTCGGATTTCCCGCGGGCGACGAGCGTCTCGTCGCGATGCGCGATGTGATGCTCGGTCGTTGGCTCGCACCGATGTACCTGACCGACATCGACGTGTCTCGGGTCACGAAGGCGCGGAGAAGATCGTTCGGGGATCGAGGCGGTCTCGTGGGGGTCAGCAGTGCCTCGCGGCATCGACGAGTGGGTCACTTCGGACGTCCTCGCCGTGCTCAGCGCGGCCGGACGGCTCTGACCTTCGGCGCAGGCGTACCATCACGCCATGGCCCGCTCGACGAACACGGTTCTCATCCATCGCCCGGTCGAGGACGTGTTCGCGTTCTTCACGACTCCGGGAAACGACCGGCGGTGGCGCACCCACGTGATCTCCATCAGCGCCGACGGACCGGTCGCGGTCGGAAGCCGCATTTCGCAGTCGGTCGCCGGACCAGGCGGCCGAACCATCCCCGCCGACATCGAGGTCACCGGCTGCGAACCGTATTCGCGGTATTCGTTCACGGTGGTCGCCGGGCCGGTGCGTCCGTCCGGCGACTTCCGCTTCAGTGCGGAGGGCGACCACACGCGGGTCGAGTTCACGCTGTCCGCGGAGTTGTCCGGAGTCAAGAAGCTTCTGATGGGCGGCGCGGTCCAGAGGTCGATGGATGCCGAGGTCGCCGCTCTCGTCGAGGCCAAGCGCATCCTCGAAGCCGCATAGCGGGGAATCCTGCGGCCATACCCCGCCGGGAGTACGCCAAGAACCTCCGCGAGGGGAATGCGCGGATTCGTTCGACGGACGAGCATGGCGATATGACGACATCACGACGCCCTTTCCGCTTCGGAGCCGTGGCCGGCGTGCGCGGTCCTGCATCGGCATGGACCGATGGCGCGCGCCGCCTCGAGGACGACGGGTACTCGACCCTCCTGGTACCCGACACGCTCTGGACCCCATCGCCGTTCCTCGTGCTCGCGGCCGTCGCCGCGGCCACGACCAACCTCCGCCTCGGGACGTGGGTGATCGCGTCGGCGCTGCGCCGACCGGCCGAGGTCGTGCGCGAGGTGAAGACGCTGCAGGAGCTGTCAGCCGGGCGGGTGGAGCTCGGCATCGGCGCGGGTCGTCCCGGCGGCGAACGTGATGCCGAGGCGCTCGGTGTCGAGTGGGGCAGCGCCGGCGCACGGGTCACGCAGGTCGAGGCGACCGTCACGGCGGTGCGCGGCGGCATCGACCCGGTTCCCCGGATCGTCATCGCGGGCAGCGGAGATCGGATGCTCGGAATCGCGGCCCGGATGGCGGACACCCTCGCGCTGCCGACTCCGCCGACCGCTGACCTCGCGACACTCGCGGCGCTCGCCGAGCGGGCACGGGTTCACGCAGGAGACATCGAGCTCGCCGTGCAGCTCACCGGGGTCGGCGACGACATCCCCGCGTGGCTGCGCCACCAGCAGGGGCTGACGCCGGACGGCCTGCGCGAGGCAGGATCCGCCACCATGCTGTCGGGGGATGTCGACCGCGACGCCGACGCCCTCGCAGAGCTGCGTGAGGCGACCGGCATCTCCTACCTCACGGTGCCGGGCGAGCTGACACCGCGTGTCGGGCCCCTCGTCGCGCGCGTGTCCGGCAGCTGAAGCCGGCGACGACACCGAGTCGCTAGACGGCTTCCAGCGCGATCAGGGGCGTGGTGTAGTGCTCGTGCACGGTCCCGCCGAGGCTGCAGACGGCATCCGCGGCCTCGTTCGCCTCGTCAGCGGTCCAGTTGCTGAAGGTCGCGAACAGCGCCCGCACCTGCGCGGCATCCAGGTCGATCGCCCACCGGAAAAGCTCCTGCCGGACGACGCGGAAGTGTCCCCCTCGGGTGAATGTCTCGGCCCATCGGGGCGGATCGAGCGCCTGGCGGTCATCCGGCGGCAGCGGTGCACGTGCGCGCACGATCGTCTCCACGCGCTCTCGAAACGGGGTGCGGGGCACGGATGGGTCGCCGTATTCGTTCGCCCATACCAGCAGGAGGCCGCGGTCCACCAGCGCTGCGCGCACCTTCGGCAGCACCACCGCCAGGTCCATCCAGTGGATGGATGTCGCAGCCACCACGACGTCGAAGGAGCCGGTGGGAAGCACCGCGTCCTCTGCGCGTGAGACGAGCACGACAGCTTCGGGGAACCGCTCACTCAGCCTCGCCGCGAGGTGGACTCCCGGTTCCACTGCCGTGACGGTCAGTCCCGCCTCGAGGAGAGGACCGGTGGCCTGTCCGCTCCCCGCACCGAGATCGAGCGCCCGCAGGCCCGGGCGCAGAGCGCCGAGCTCGTGCAGACAGGCCCACAGTGCGTCCGGATAGGGCGGACGCGCCGACTCGTAGCCTGCGGCATCCGCGTCGAAATGCATGGGGTCGCGCATCGTCCGACGATAGCTCGCCGAAAGGAGAGAAGCGCCCGTCGCGCGGCTCAGCGGTGGAAGCGCTGCGTGATCTTCCCGATCCCCTCGATCTCGGTGACGAGCGACTCGCCGTCGACGAGGAATCGCTTGGGCTCCATCCCCGCACCGACGCCGGACGGGGTTCCCGTGAAGATGAGGTCTCCTGGAATCAGTTCGAGCGTCTGCGACAGGATGCTGACGAGCTGCGGCACGGTGAAGATCAGCTGATCGGTCGAGCCGTCCTGCACCCGGTCCTCGGTGCCGTCGGCTCCGACGATCGTCGTGGAGATCCCCAGAACGCCGGGATCGGCGAACTCGTCGAGTGAGACGATGACCGGGCCCGTCGGACCGAAGCCCTCGAACGACTTCCCCATGCTGAACTGGGCGGGCTGCCCCTGCCATTGCACCGTCCGCTCGGACAGGTCCTGTCCGACGGTGTAGCCGGCGACGCGCGAAAGCGCCTCCGACTCCGGGATGTCGCGCCCGCCCGCTCCGATCACCACGACGAGCTCGGCCTCCCAGTCGACGGTGTCACCGGGCAGGTGCACATCGACATCCGGGCCGACGACCGATGAGGCGAACTTGGTGAACACCACCGGACGCTCCGGGATCGGCAGCCCCGACTCCCGGGCGTGGTCGGCGTAGTTGAGGCCGACGCCGATCACCTGACGCGGGCGCGGTGACGGCGCATCGAGATCCGCCGCGGAGAAGGGCGCGGATGCCGCATGCCCGGTCACATCGACGGAGTCCGCCCACGCGGCGAACTCATTCCAGCGGGCGAACACCGCGGCGGGGTCGGCGGAGAACGTCCCCCCGCTCGCTCGCTCCACGTCGAGGGCGAGGTCGTCCGCGACGAGGACGAGGCGCTGGGAGAGGTTGGCGATGCGCACGAGGCGCTCCTTTCGGTGGGGGTGTCAGTGCGCGCTCGCGGGGAGGCCCCGCAGCGCGTCATCCAGTGCGGCGGACGGGTCGGCTGACGCGGATCCGACCCAGGCGATGTGCTGGTCGGGACGCACGAGCACGACCTCATCGCCCGCGACGGGAGCGAATCCATGCGCCGCGGGATCGACGTGGACGAGCGGCACGCCACGGCGGGCCGCGGCATCCGTCCACGCATGGGCATCGCCGCCCAGCACGGTGAACTCCTGTCCGAGCAGGTCGTAGAGCGACCCGCCCGAGTCGTTGCGGCTGTGCGGCAGACGGTTGCCGGGACGCGGGATCGGCCTGTACACGTCGGATGCCGGCGCCTGGGCGGCGGCATCCGAGCCGTAGCCGTAGCCCAGCACGAGGCCGAGGCTGAAGAACTCGGCGCGTTTGAAGGTGTCGACGGCGTCCGCCGCGGCCGCCCTCGCCCGAGCCCCGTCGGCGCTGTCGTCGAGCAGCTCGGGGGAACTGAGATCGTTCGAGAGCACCTTCATGTTGCGGACGGCGAGGTCGATCGTCTGCTGCGCCACGGGGCGACGCTCGGACTCGTACGACGTGAGCAGTGCGGGCGGCGCCCAGCCGTTGATGACGCCGCCGAGCTTCCACGCGAGGTTCACGGCGTCGCCGACTCCGGTGTTGAATCCGTGCCCGCCCCACGGCGGGTTCTGGTGCGCGGCGTCGCCGACGATGTAGGTGCGGCCCGAGCCGTAGGAATTCGCGAGCAGCAGCCGCGCCTGCCATGGGTCGGTGGCGAGCACCTCGACGTCGATGTCCGCTCCGACGAGGGCGCGGACGAGCCGCGCGGCCTCCGCGTCGTCGGCGACGGACTCGGTGCCGGTCGCGATGGCCCACCAGGTGCCGTGGAGGTCGAGCGGGCCGACGACGCCGGGCGCATTCGGGTTCAGCACCCAGTGGTGCACCGCAGTCCGAGTGGGCAGCAGGCCCGCCAGCTGCGACGAGCGGAACGTGATGTTCACGTTCTTGCGCCCACCCGCGGCGCCCTCGTAGTGCGCTCCGAGCGCCTCGCGCACGACGCTTCGGGAGCCGTCGGCGCCGACCACGTACTCGGCTTCGATGACGGATGCCGCGCCCCCGGCATCCGTCACCGTCACGCGCGGTCGCGGACCCGACAGATCGACCCCGGAGACGCGGCTGCCGAAGCGGGTGGAGGCGAGCGGATGCTGCGCGATAAGCGCCCGCAGCACCTCCTCGACCACGGGCTGGGTGACCTGCTGCGCGGCCTCCGACGTCAGGTCGGAGTCCACGAGGTCGAGCCCGAGCACGCCGTCGAACCAGGCGATGTCGATGCCGGACACCGTCGTGCAGAACCGGACGGCCTGCGACCATTCGACCGGCAACGCGGCCCGACGGCGGATCTGGGCTGCCGCGCCGGTGCGGCGGAACAGCTCCATCGACCGCGCCGACGTGGTCTTCGCGCGCGGCCTCGAGTGCTCCACGATCTCGCGCGGTTCGATGACCAGGGCGGCCACACCGTGGTGCGCGAGCTCGAGCGCGGTGGTCAGCCCGACCGGGCCGCCACCGGCGATCAGCACCGGCACGGCGGCGGCGGCGTCATCCGTCATGGCGTCAGCCCTTCCGCGGCGAGGGAGCGAGGCATCCCGCTCAGCACGCTGCGATCACCAGACCTCGGGCAGGAAGATGTCGGCGGGGATGACCTCGGGCAGGTACTCGCCGGCCCTGGTGCGCTCGTGGATCTCCTGGAAGGACAGCCCGGCCTCGCGCGCCGCGACGAGCTTCTCGGGATCGAACCACGTGCCGATGGGGTTCTCGGCGAACTCCTTGGCGTTGGCGATCCACTCGCTCGAGTCGGCCCAGTCGCCGAACCCGTCGACCTGGATCTCGACGCCGTTGCCGTCGGGGTCCTGGTAGTAGACCGACATCGTGATGCCGTGGTCGAGCTGCAGGAAGGGCAGGATTCCGTGGTTGCGGAGGCGGATGTAGTTGTTCATCCACATGTCGAACGTCGAGAACTCGAATGCGGTGTGGTGGATGCCGGTCTCGTGACCCTTGTCGGTGGGGTGCTTGAGTCCGGGGGGCGAGAGGAACGCGATGCGGTGATTCGCCTCGTCGTTCGTGAGCCACGACGCCTCGTCGCTCTGGAAGACGGGCTTCAGTCCGCACACGAGTCCGTACCACTCCACCATCTGGTTCATGCGCAGGGTGGTGAAGGTGGTGTGGTGCAGCTTGGGCGGGTTCGCCGGCCGGTTGGTCGCCTTGTTCTCGGGCATGATCTCTCTCCTTCGAGTGATGGGGGTTGAGGTGCGTCAGTGACGCGGGGATGGGTCTACGAGGTCGAGGGCCGCCCCCACCTGGGCGTCGGGCCCGATGCCGTGGAGGCGGTACAGCTCCTGCAGCGTTCCGGTCTGGCCGAACTCGGTCACACCGAGGTTGATGCTGCGGACGCCGTGCACGGCGGCGAGGAACGCCAGGGTGTGCGGGTGCCCGTCGAGGATGGTGACCATGGGGGTGGCACGATCGGCGGGGAAGAGCTGGTCGACGATCGCCGGATCGCCGGCCCCGGCATCCCGCGATCCGTGCCCGGTGCGCGCGCGCACGGCTCGGTACAGCCGGTCGGCGCTCGTCACGCACACCACGTCGGCCGGGATGCCGAGTTCTCCGAGTCGATCGGCGGCGACGAGCACCTCGGGGAGGACCGCACCCATTCCGACGAGCGTCACGGCCGGAGCCGCGGCACGGCGCAGCGCGTAGCCGCCGGCGACGACCTGCCTGCGACGGCGCTCGCGCGCCGCCGGATCGACCGGCACAGCGGCCATGCTCTGATCGAGCACGCGCGAGGAGAGGCGGAAGTAGCTGGAGGATCCGCCGGCGCGACCGAGCCGGCCGAGCGCGTCGAGCATGCACCATTCGAAGTCCTGCACGAACGCCGGCTCGAACGAGACCACTCCGGGCTGCTCGATGCCGATGGAGGGCGTGATGATCGACTGGTGCGCTCCGCCCTCGGCGGCGAGCGTGACGCCCGACGGCGTGCCGATCAGGATCGACTGGCCGCCGCCGTAGACGCCGAACGACCAGGGCTCGAGTGCACGCGTCACGAAGGGGTCGTAGAGGGTGCCGATCGGCAGCAAGGGCTCGCCCCAGCGGCTCCACGTCGCGCCAAGCTCACCGAGCAGTGACACGAGGTTGACCTCCGCGATGCCGAGTTCGACGTGCTGGCCGGTGGGGCGCTCGTCCCAGTGCAGGATCGTCTCGGCATCGTCGGCGAACCAGTCGCGCTTCGCCGTCGACGACCACACGCCCGCCTTGTTGACCCAGCCGCCGAGATTGGTGGATGACGCGACATCCGGTGCGACGGTCACGACACGCCGCGCGGCCGCCGGCGCGAGCCTGGTGAGGTCGAGCAGCAGCCGCCCGAGCGCCTGCTGCGTGGAGCTGTGGCCCTTGATCTCGCGGCCGAAGTCGGCGGGAACCGTGGGCGGCTCGGCGACCGCGACGGGGCGGCGGCGCAGCCGCTCAGCGGTCCGTGTGCACAGCAGCGCGGCATCCGACCCCTCGGCGAACCCGCGCCACGGCTCCGTGACGTCCTCGCCCAGCTGCTGCGCGACGAGCGCGAGTTGATCGGGCTTGAGCAGGTTCGAGTGGTTCTGCGGGTGGCCCGCGTTCGGGAGGCCGTTGCCCTTGATGGTGTACGCGAAGATCACGGTCGGGCGGCTGTCGTCGATCCGGTCGAACGCATCGACCAGGCTCGGGATGTCGTGACCCGCCAGTCCCCGGATGACGCGGGTGACCTGCGTGTCGTCGAGGCCATCCAGCAGAGCGCGGATGTCGCCGGCTCCCGGTCCCTCGCCCGGCAGGCGCTCGCGCAGCTCGGCGGGCGAGCAGCGCAGCAGCCGCTGATACTCGGGGTTCGACATCCCGTCGATGCGGTCCTTCAGGTGATGGCCGCCCGGTGCATCGAACAGGGCCGTGAGGAAACGGCCGTATTTGAGGGTGATGACCTGCCAGCCGGCGGCGGCGAACATCGCCTGCAACCGGGTGGCGGAGATGTTCGGCACCACCCGGTCGAGCGACTGGCGGTTGAAGTCGACGATCCACACGAGCTCGCCGAGGTCGGTCACGCTGGGGTCGAGCACGGCCTCCCACACGGCGCCCTCGTCCAGCTCCGCGTCGCCGACGAGGCTGTACTGACGGCCCGCGCTGCGCGGGACGCTCGCGGTGTCCGCGGCGTATCGACGCGCGATCGCGCCCCAGATCGGCGCGGTCGCCCCGATGCCGACGGAGCCGGTGGAGTAGTCGACCGTATCGGGGTCCTTGGACCGGCTCGGGTAGCTCTGCAGACCGTGGAAGGCGCGGAGGGTGCCGAGCTGCTCCGGAGTCAGCTCACCGAGGAGGTAGTTGATCGCATGAAGAACCGGCGAAGCGTGCGGCTTGACCGACACGCGATCCTCGCTCGTGAGCTGCGTGAACCAGAGCGCGGTCATGATGGTGGTCATCGAGGCGCTGGATGCCTGGTGCCCGCCGATCTTCAGACCGTCGGGATCCTTGCGCGAGGGGGAGTTCGCCGCGTCGATGATGGCGGTGGACAGCCACAGCACCTTGCGTTCGACTTCCGCCAGGAGGTCCATGTCGAGCTCGCGGAGCGCGGCCCGCTCCGCCTCGGACTGCGTCGATGCCGTCATCGGAAACCTCCTTGTCCCATCAGGATATATTCTATACAGTAGCGATTGCCACCATCACGTCAAGTGCTCAGAGTGAAGCACATGCCACGATGGACGCAGACACCGAGGAGGGTGCATGGCGCTCGAAGGCCGAGTCCGGTCCGTTGCGGCCGCCAACAGTTCGGCGGTCGATCTCGTGACCGCCGAGATCCGGCGAGCCGTGCTCACGGGCGCTCTCCCCGCGGGTCAGCAGTTCTCGATCCAGGATCTGGCCGCCCAGCTCGGCGTGAGCCACATCCCGATCCGCGAGGCCCTTCGCCGGCTCGAGTCCCAGGGGCTGATCGTGCTGCGACAGGCTCGCGCCGCGAGCGTGGCGCCCCTCTCGAGCAGCGACCTGGAAGCCATCTACCGGCTGCGCTACCTCATCGAACTCCCGCTGGCCGGCGCGTCGGCGGGCACCCGCTCGGCCGATCAGATCGCCCGGCTGGATGAGCTTCTCGAGTTGAGCCGGGACGAGGACCCCGAGGTCGCATGGCAGGGCCACTACGACTTCCACGAGGCGCTCGTTCATCCGGCGTCGAATGACTGGGATGACCGGCTGCTGCACACGCTGTGGATGGCTGCCGAGCGATACACGCATCTCGTCTTCGACCCGACGCGGATCACCGAGGCAGAGCGGGCCCGCCGCTACGAGACCCACCGCATCCTGCGCGAAGCGGCGGTCGCCGACGACGCCGCTGCGATGACCCAGGCCCTGCGTCAGCACCTGAAGCGCAACGAGGAGCGGATCCTCACGCACATCCGAGCCCTCGAACCCCACCCGCAAGCCCACTGACCCACCGCTCTTGCGCGGTCGCGGATCACCTCTTACCATGCAGAATATATCCTAGCGAATAGCGAGATCCTGATGCCCGTACTCGTGCTCGGCGCCACCGGCAACGTCGGCCCGCACGTCGTGAATGAACTCGACGCACTCGGCGAGAGCGTACGCGTCCTCGTCCGCGACGCCGGCAGAGCCCGCGCGCTGCTCGGCGACGACGCCGAGGTGATCGGTGGCGATGCCACCGATCCCGCCGTGCTCGCGAGCGCCCTCGATGGCGTGGAGAGCGTCTTCCTGCTCACCCCGCACGCGTTCGACATGTCGGACTTCCAGCTCCGGGTGATCCGCGAGCTGCGGCGCACCGGCATCCGGATCGTGAAGCTGTCGGGCACGAGCTCGGCCATCACCCCCGACGGACCCCATGCCTGCCGTCAGCACTGGGAGATCGAGCGCGTCCTCGAGGCGAGCGGGCAGCCCTTCGTCATCCTGCGCCCGAACTCGTTCATGCAGGTGCTCGTCGGCCGGCTGATGCTTCCCGCGCTTCGGGCGACCGGCAGGATCATGAACCCCCTCGGCTCGGCCGGCATCAGCCTCATCGACGCCCGCGATGTCGGCGCCGTTGCGGCACGAGTGCTCACAGGCCACGACTGGGATGGCCAGACCCTCGCGCTCACCGGCCCCCGCGCGATCACCTACCCCGAGATCGCTCAGCTGGTCTCGGCGCGCACCGGCTCGGCCGTCGACGTCGTCGACATCACCCCGGGCGATGTGCGCACCTCGCTCGTCGCCCGGGGCACCGAGGAGTGGGAGGCGGATCACTTCGCCGAAATGTACGAGCTGTTCCGCGCCGGCGAATCGGAGTTCGTCACCGACACCGTGCAGCAGGTCACGGGGCGCCCCCCGAGGACCGTCGAGGCCTACCTCGACGAGACCCTCGCGCCGGCCGGGGTGGACGCGTGAGCGCCTGCCTGCCCTGCGACCTGGAGCAGGCGGATGCCGCAGCCATCGTCTATCGCGACGACACCTGGTCGTGCGACGTGGCCGCGGGGTACGACGTGCCGGGCTGGTACATCCTGCGGCTGCGCCGGCACGCCGAAGGCTGGGCCGGTCTCTCCGCCGCGGAGGCCGCGGGTTTCGGTGGGGTGTCCCAGCAGGTCGCGGCGGCGATCCGCGACGCGACCGGCTCCCCCACGGTGTACTTCATGAGCTTCGGCGAGAACTACCCGCACTTCCACTTCCTCGTGACCGCCCGGCCATCCGACCTGGCGCCCGAGCATCGCGGAGCCGGCATCCTCGGCCTCCGCGAAGCGGGCCGCGACCTGCCCGCATCCCTCGCGATCGCCGCCGATGTGCGCGACGCGCTCCTCCCGCAGCCGACCACCTGACCGTTCCAGCCACCCACCCAACCGAAAGGACGACGATGTCCACCTCATTCACCCACACCTCCGCCGACGGCCGCGCCTACACCGGCCGACGCAACAGCATCGAGCCGACCGCCGGCGCCCCGCTCGTGATCGCGCTGCACGGCGGCACCTACACGTCCGAGTACTTCGACATCTCCGGGTATTCGCTGCTCGACCGCGCCGAGGCGGCAGGCGTTCCGGTCATCGCCCTCGACCGTCCCAACTACGTCGGCTCGAGCCCGCTCGAGAGCGACGACTCGATCATCCTCGCGAACGCGGACGTCCTCACGGACGCGATCGGCGAGATCTGGGAGGAGCACGGGGGCGCAGCATCCGGAATCGTGCTCATCGCTCACTCGATCGGAGCCGCCGTCGCGACCGCGATCGCCGCTTCACAGCCGTCGTGGCCGCTGCAGGGACTCGCGATCTCAGGATGCCTCGTGCGCGTCCCCGAAGAATCCCGCGGCGCATGGGAGGCACTCCCCCCGATCCCGATGATCGAGCTGCCCGTGCCCATGAAGGACATGGTCATGTTCGGCCCGGCCGGCACGTACTCCGACGACATGCCCGCCGCGAGCCACCCCTCGAACACGCTCGTGCCCAAAGCCGAGCTGCTCGACATCACAGGCGGATGGATCCAGCGCCGCGCCGAGGTGTGCGGCCAGGTCACGGTGCCGGTGCACCATCGTCAGGGCGAGTTCGACGCGCTCTGGGTGACGAACCAGAACGAAGTCGACACATTCCGCGAGGGGTTCACGTCCGCGGCGGCAATCGACTCCGCCCTGCAGCTCGGCAGCGGTCACTGCATCGACTTCCATCTGCCGAGCGCCGAGTTCCAGGACTCGCAGCTGGTCTTCGCCAAGGCGTGCGCGCAGACGGCCACGGTGTAGAAGCATGGCGACGGTCCTGCGCAACGTCCACGTCTTCGACGGGGACGGATTCTCCGACCCGCGTGATGTCGCTCTGGCCGGCGGTGTGGTGGTCGAGGACGCGGGGCCGGATGCCGACATCGTCGACGGGGCCGGAGGCTATCTCGTCCCCGGCCTCATCGACTGCCACATCCACCTCGCCGGGCCGCACACCCAGGAGCTGCTCGCCGCCGCCGGAGTCACGACGGGCCTGGATATGAGCTCGCCTGCTCCGCTCGTCAACGCCATGCGGGGACGGGCCGGTGTGGCCGACATCCGCAGCGCGATGATGGCGACCACGTCGCCGGTGAGCGCCCACGCGGAGCGCATGAAGGACATCCCCGCCGCTCGCGAAGCGCTTGTCCCGAGCGCCGCCGACGCCGAGCAGGCGGTCGACCTCCGAGTCGCGCAGGGCGCCGACTACCTGAAGATCGTCATCGATCTGCCGGGCTTCGATGCCGAGACCGTCGACGCGCTCGTAGCCGCCGCCCACGCGCGAGGGCTGCGGACAGTCGCGCATGCGTCGAGATCGGATGCCGTCGCGATGGCGGAGGCGGCCGGGATCGATGTGCTCACGCACGCCCCGCTGGACAGGCCGGTAGAAGCGGCGCAGGCCGAGCGGCTCGCCGCGGCGGGCACCGTGGTGGTGCCGACGCTCACCATGATGCGGGGCATCACCGACGTCCTGCGCACGGCCGGCGTCCATGGCCCGTCGTACCAGGCGGCGCGCGAGTCCGTGCGGGCACTGCACAAGGCAGGCGTCCCCATCCTCGCGGGCACGGATGCCAACGAGACGCCCGCGGCACCGGCATCCCCGCCGTTCGGCTCGAGCCTGCACGACGAGCTCGAGCTGCTCGTCGAGGCCGGGCTGACACCGGTCGAGGCGCTGCGCGCGGCGACGTCGGTCGCGGCCGAACACTTCGGGCTCGCCGACCGCGGCACGATCGCGCCGGGGCTGCGGGCCGACCTCGTGCTGCTCGAGGCGGATCCGACCGCCGACATCAGCGCGACACGCTCGATCCGCGGCGTCTGGCTCGCCGGCGAGCGCCTGGCGGGCAGCGCGTGATCCTCGTCACCGCCGCCGCGGGCAACCAGGGGCGGCTGCTCATCCCGAAGCTGCTCGAGCGCGGCATCCCGGTGCGGGCCAGCGTGCAGTCGGCGGCATCCGCTGCCCGTCTCCGCGCGCTCGGCGTGAGCGACATCGTCGAGGGCGACCTTGCGGATCCCGACGTACAGCGCCGTGCCGTCCGGGGCGTGTCGAAGGTCTATCACGTCGGCGCGACGCTCAGCCCCGGCGAACGCGCCATGGGCATCGGGCTCATCGACGCCGGCCGCGCCGAGGGCGTGGAGCATTTCGTGTTCAGCTCCGTGCTGCACTCGATCGTCACCGATCTTGTTCAGCACGAGATCAAGCGGGATGTCGAAGAGCACCTGCTCTCGTCCGACCTCGAGTTCACGATCCTGCAGCCGTCGAACTACATGCTGCCGCTGAAGCTCAAGCCCGCCTTCGAGCGCGGCGTGTTCGAGCTGTCGTGGTCGCTCGAGCGCCGGCAGAGCCTCGTGGACCTCGACGACGTGACGGATGTCGCGGTGATGGCCCTGACCGACAGCGCGAGCCACGCCGCAGCGATGTACGAGCTCGTCGCTCCCGGCCGGTACACCGCTGCGGAGCTCGGCGAAGTCATCTCCCGCGTGCTCGGGCGGCCCATCGACGTCCGCGAGATCGACGCCGACACCTACGCCACGGCGTGGCTGGGCGACCGCGATCCGGCGACGGCTCCGCACCAGCTCGCCGTGCTGCGCTCGATCAGCGCGCGCTACAGCGCCCACGACTTCGTGGGGAACTCCAATGTCCTCACCTGGCTGCTCGGCCGCGAGCCGACGTCGTACGAGCAGTTCGTGCGACGCGAATGGAACGCCTGCTCGGCGGCCCGCCGATGAAGCTGACCGGCAGCACCATCCTCATCACCGGCGGAGGCACGGGGATCGGCCGCGGCCTCGCGGAAGCACTCCACGAGCGCTAACACGGTCATCATCGCCGGCCGCCGCGAGGACGTGCTCGCCGAAGTCGCGGCAGGCCGCCCCGGCATGGAGACGCTCGCCCTCGATGTCTCGGATGCCGAGAGCATCGCGACAGCCGCCGCGGACGTGCTGGCGCGGCATCCGGAGCTGAACGTCCTCGTCAACAACGCCGGCGTGATAATCGACGACGATCCGACGGCGCCGGTGGACGACGACGAGCTCATGAGGGTGGTATCGACGAATCTGCTCGGGCCCATCCGGATGGTCTCGGCGTTCATCGCACAGCTGCGCTCGGTTCCGGATGCCGCCATCGTCAACATCACCTCGATGCTCGGATATGCGCCGCTCGCGCGGTCGTCGCTCTACTCGGCGACGAAGGCCGCCATGCACTCTTACACCCTGTCCCTACGCTACCGGTCGGGAGACGCCGGGCCCGAGGTGATCGAGATCGCGCCGCCGTACACGCAGACGGCACTGCAGGCGGTCAACCTCACCGATCCGCGCGCGATGCCGCTCGAGGAGTTCATCGCCGAGACGCTCGCGGCGATCGAAGCCGGCGAGCCAGAGGCGTACGTCGCCCGTGCCCGCGAGCGACGGGACGCGCAGCGCGTCGACGACATCGGGATCACCACATGGTTCAACGACCTGATGAGGTCGCCGCGGCTGTCGTGAGGACGCCGGGCGATGTCGCGGCGGACCATCACCGTCCATAGCGCTTCGGCGATCAGCGTCGCCGCGGCGGCCCGACCGATCCTTCAGCTCAGCCCCGCGAATTGACTCCCATCGATTCCAGCAGGGCGTCGGCGATGGCCTCGAAGCGCTCGCTGCCATGCGACGGGCGTGAAACGAGCATCGCTCTTTCGAGGCCGGCGACGAGGGCCTCGGCGGTCGCGCGCGGCGACACCGGGGCCGGAATCCGCCCGTCCGCGACGCCCTGGTCGATCACGCCCTCGAGCCACACATAGCTGCGCCCGAAGAACTCCGACACCCGCTGCTGCACCGCCGCAGGCAGTGTCTCGAAGTCGGATGCGAGCATGCCGCAGAGGCACATGCGCCCGCGCGCCAGCACCGTGCCATAGATGCCGACATAGGCGCGCAGCTGTGCGTGCTCAGCCGGCCCGCGCGACCCGCCGCACGACGAGCATGTCCACGCCGGCGAGGACGAGCGCCGCCACGCAGAGCGCACCGAGGATCGGGGCCATCACGTCTACCGCCCGCCCGAGGCCGAATGCGGTCGCAAGCGCGCCCGCGCCGATCGCGGTGAGCGCCTGCAGCAGATACGCGAAGAGGTAGAGCAGTGAGAGCGTCGCCCCCCGGTGGTGCGCAGGCGCGGCACGGTTGATCAACCCGAGTCCCCCGGTGAACGAGAACGAGTAGGCGACTCCGCCGACGAGGCACCACACCAGGAAGAGCGCGATCGATCCGCTGGCGGCGACGGCGGCCATGAGGCTGAGGCCGACGAGCGACAGGCTCGCCCCCACCCACACGGCGATGCGCGCCGGCACCCGCGCGAGCAGCAGCGCGGTCGCCCCGATGGCGAGCGACGAGACGCCGAGCAGCGCGCCGATCACGATCATGTCGGTGGTGTGCGCGAACTGGCGCACCATGAGCGCTCCGAGCGACAGGAAGATCGCGCCGACGCAGTAGGCGATCGACACCGAGATGGCGGCGATGACGAAGATCCGTCGGATGCCGGCGGGCACCCGCAGCGGCTGGGGCCGCCATTGCACGGCGTCGACGGGACGATCGTCGGGTGTGGCCGCCAGTGCGATGAACGTCGCGGTCCCGAGCCCGAGCAGCACGACGTAGCTCCACACCAGCGGCAGGGGTGTGAGCTGGGCGAGCATCCCCGACACCACGAGCGCGAGCGTCAGCCCGGTCGAGGTCGAGACGGTCGCCAGCGAGCTCGCGAACCGAGGGTTGTCCGACACGTTGTGCTCCACGAGCGCGGCGCTCGCTGCACTCAGCGCGAGCCCGGTGCCGATGCCCTGCAGCACGCGTCCAGCGAACAGGAAGCCGACCCCGCTCGCGGCGGCGAACACGACAGCGGATGCCGCGATCAGGGCGACGCCCGTCATCATCGCGCGGCGGCGGCCGACGACATCCGACATCCCGCCGAAGAGGACGAGCGTGACGATCAGCGCCAGCGGATAGGTGCCGAACACGGCCGTGGTGACGGCCGGTGTGAGCTCCCAGCGCTGCGCGTAGAGCGGATACAGGACGCTCGGTGCGCCGCTGGACCACAGGCACAGCGCGAGGACGGCGGCCGCGGACCAGAACGTTCCCCGCGACCCGAGGATCGCCCGACGCGTGGAGGCGGAGCGGACGTCTACCAGATCGCTGAGGCGTGTCATTCCGTCAGCATACCCATCTGACTTGGTATTTCCAATTCAGAGGATTTCGACGTAGCCTGGATCCATGAGTCCGCGCCACCGCACGCCCGAGCCGCAGTGCCAGGTCGTCCGGACGCTTGACATCGTGGGCGAGAAGTGGTCGCTGCTGATCGTGCGCGACGCCCTGCGTGGTCGCACCCGGTTCTCGGAATTCCGCCACTCGCTCGGCGCACCGTCCGACATCCTGTCGGCGCGGCTCGCGTCTCTGGTCGAGTCCGGCATCCTCGAGAAGCGCGCCTATCGTGAGGCCGGCAGCCGCGAGCGCTCGAGCTACCACCTCACCGAGGCCGGACGCGGCCTGCAGGTCGTCATCGCCGCCATCCTGGACTGGAACGACCGGTTCGATCCCGCGCCGACAGGCCCGGGATCGAAGATCGTCGACGCGAGCGACGGGGCCCTCGTGCACGTCGCCTTCCGCGGGAACGACGAGCGCATCGTCGATGCCGACGACGTCGCCATCGTGCCCGGAGAGGGCGGAAACTGGGCGGAATCCGCAGTCTCCCGCTGAGCCTGCCACGCCGCCGCACCTGCCTGAGGAGCTGCAGCCGACCGAAATAAGGCAACTTCCGGATGGCGGCACCCCGCCTTAGGGACGAACGTCTCCCAGGACGAACCACCTGAGGAGTCATCATGATCGCCAACGAGTACCTCTTCCAGCACCTTCGCGAGGCCGAGGAGCAGCGCTTCCGGCAGGAGTTGGAGTACCGCCGCATTGCGCGCGAGCGCGGCGTCGACCGCGAATCGGCGGCCACGCACTTCGGCCACGTCGTGCGGGACACCGTGCGTCGCCTCCGCCGCCCGGCGCACACCGGAGCGTCGGTCCTCTCGCCCTCTCGATGACCTCGAGGGCGGGTTCGCTGACGGCGATACGGGGGCCGCGATGGGCCGCCCCGGATGTCGCAGGCCAGTGGGACGATGTGCTTATGCGCGCCGTCGTGAGCCCGTCCCTCGTCGGTCGTCAAGACGACCTCGAGGCGCTCCACGACGCCTACGCCGACAGCGCCGCAGGCTCCAGCCGCGCGGTGCTGGTCGGCGGCGAAGCCGGCATCGGCAAGACCCGACTCGTGGACGAGTTCCTGCGAACGCTTCCCGAAGACGCCATCGTGCTGCGCGGCCAGTCGATCGACCTCGATCGCGACGCCCCGCCGTACGCGCCGATCCTCTCGGTGCTCCGATCCCTCGCGCAGGAGGTCGGTGAGCAGGCGCTGTTCGCCGCATCCGGACCGGCCGGCGACGCGCTCGCCCTGCTGCTGCCCGATCTCAGCCTGAGCGCGTCGATGACCGAGGCGCCCGTTCGCGGCAGCGCCGAGCGTCTCTACGATGCGGTGGCCGAGGTGCTCGAGAACGTCGCGGCCGTCAGACCCGTCGTCCTCGTGATCGAAGACCTGCACTGGGTGGATCAGGCGAGCCTGGGCCTCCTGCGCTTTCTGGTCAGGGTCATCGAGCACTCGCGCCTGCTCATCGTCCTGACGTTCCGCAGCGACGAACTCGGACGCGGCAGCGCCCTGCGCGCGTGGCTGCCGGAACTCGACCGCAATCGCCGCGTGACACGGCTCGAACTCGCCCGCCTCGACCGCCGGCAGGTGCGCGAGATGGCGACGGCGATCCTCGACGGACCGCCCGACGAGGAGGAGCTCGCGCAGGTCTATCTGCGCACCGACGGTGTGCCCTTCTTCGTCGAGGAGCTGGTCTGCTGCAGCGGGGTGCAGAGCCTCGACGGCTTCCCCGAGACCCTCCGTGACATCCTGCTCGCACGCTACGACCAGCTCGCCGACGCCACACAGCGGATGCTGCGGCTGATCGCGGCCGGCGGGGTGCGCGTCGAGCACGAGCTGCTCGTCGCGGTGTGCGACGAGTCCCCCGACGCGATCGATGCCGCGGCGAGCGAGGCCATCGCCGGCAACGTGCTCGTGGTCGACGACACGGCCTACGCGTTCCGCCACGCCCTGGTCCGCGAGGCGATCCACGACCAGCTGCTCCCCGGCGAGCGGGTGCGCTTCCACACGCGATACGCCCAGGCACTGCTCGAGCACACCGGTGCGGGCGCCGCCGACGGCACCGCGGTCTCTTACCACTGGATGGCCGCGCACAACGTGCGAGAGGCGTTCATCGCGTCGGTCGCCGCGTTCCAGCAGGCGAGGGCGTCCTTCGCGTACGCCGCTGCGGCCAACATGGGCGAACGGGCGATCGAGCTCTGGGACCAGGTCGCGGACGCGGAGGAGCTCGCCGGGCGGACGAAGGTCCAGCTGCTGCACGACACGTCTTACGTGCTGCGCAACGCCGGCGAGAGCGAGCGGGCCATCGCACTGATCGACGACGCGATCGCGCTCTGCGAGCCGGACGATGTGCAGGTCTACGCACTCCTGCTTCGGAACAAGGCGTCGTACCTGGCCAACATCGGCCAGACCGGATCCATCGAACTGCTGCGCGAGGCGCTGGTGGTGCTCGACGGCGAGCCGCGCAGCGTGCTGCGTGCGAACGTGCTCGGCGAGCTCGCCGCCCGGCTCATGCTCCTGGCCCGATTCGAGGAGGCGATGGAGATGGCTGATGGGGCCTTCGCCGAGGCGACGGCGGTGGACAACAAGCCGCGCATGTCGGTCGCATCCAACATCCGAGGATTCTCACGGCTCGCGGGCGGTGACATCGAGGCCGGGCTCGCGGACCTCGCCCTTGCCGGCGAACTCGCGATCGGCAACGATTCGGCGCGCCTGCGGTACTGGGTGAACATGTCCGATGCGCTCCACCTGGTCGGTCGCTACGAAGAAGCCGTGCGGACGGCCGAGGAGGGCGCCGAACGTGCCCGGCAGCGCGGCGTCGAGCGCACCTCGGGTGCTGTGCTGCTGTCCAATGTCATCAGTCCGCTCTATGCCCTCGGGCAGACGGCCCGCGCCGACGAGATGCTCGATCGCGCGCTCGAACTCGACTCGCCGATCGGGTTCAGCGCACCCCTACGACGTATGAAGGTGCAGGCCGTGCTGTGGTCAGGAGATCGCACACAGGCGGAGCGCCTGCTGCGAGACTGGCGCGGACCGCTACGGCAACAGCAGCGCATGGATGCGCAGCTGGTTCTCAGCCTCGCCCTGGTGAGCGGCGAACTGGCCCTCGCCCGCGGAGAGACGGCCGAGGCGTGGCGCGAGGTCGCTGTGCTCCTCGACCCGGAGCACCGGTCGTTCCCGGCGTACGACCTTCCGCTCATCGCGCTGGCGGCGCGCGTGCTCGGCGCGGCCCGTGTGACGGGCACCGCGCTGCCCGGTGCGGGCGGCGACGCGACGTCAGCGGACGAACTCGAACGCGACGTGCGCTCCGCGCAGGCGGTCGCGCAGCGATGGCCCACAGCGCCCGCCTACTCGGCGATCGTCGATGCGGAACTGGGAGGGCCACGCGGCACCGGAACGGACCCCGCCCTGTGGGAGCGGGCCGTCGAGGCGGTGCACGACCCGATCGCCCCCGCCCGGCTCGCCCCCTACACCGCCTTCCGCCTCGCCGAGGCGCTGGCGAACGCAGGCGATCGCGCGGGTGCGCGCACGTGGGCGCAGGCGTCCCGCGAGTGGGCCGAGGCGATCGGCCTCGGTCTCATCGTCGACTCGGTCACAGAGCTCGAGCGTCGTGTCGGTGCCGTCGGCGGCGAGCATCGCGGCGATGCGCCAGTGGATGCGGCATCCATCGACAACCTGCTCACCGAGCGCGAGCGTCAGGTGCTCGACCTGATCGCGCACGGGCTGAGCAACCGCGCGATCGCGGAAGAGCTGTTCATCAGCACCAAGACGGCGAGCGTCCACGTGTCGAACATCCTGCGCAAGACCGGTGCGACGACCCGCACCGAGGCCGCATACCTCGCGCACAACGCGGCACGCTGACTGCCCGCCGGCACCGGCCTTAGAGCGTGGCCGAACGGCGCGGAGAAGATAGGGCGGATGCCGCACGCGGCAGGGCCACCTCAGAGACGAGTGTGACGGTCATCACACCGACTCCAACCCACGGAGGGCCGTCACATGGCAATCATTCTGCTCATCGCACTCGGGATCATCGCTCTCGCCGCGATCGCCGCAACCCTCGCGCAGCTCGGCCGCGACGGGTACCGGGCGGTCCCGACGCGACCGGAGCTGCTGCGCCGTCCCTGACCGGAACGCCGAGCGGGCTACGCGTTCTTGGCCACAAGGGTCAGCACGTCGTAGGTGGCGACGATCTCGTCGTCCTGGTTCAGGATGACGGCATCCCATCGCACTTCGCCATACTCGTCCGTCTCGCGAGGCGTGATCTGCTTCGCCGTCAGCGTCACGCGGATCGTGTCGCCCGGCGACACCGGCGTGATGAACCGCAGATTCTCCAGACCGTAGTTGGCGAGCACCGGACCCGGTTCGGGATCCACGAACAGCCCAGCGGCCCACGAGACGAGCAGGTAGCCGTGCGCGACGCGTCCGGGGAAGAACGGGTTCGCCGCAGCGGCCTCCTCGTCCATGTGGGCGTAGAACGTGTCGCCCGTGAAGTGCGCGAACGTCTCGATGTCGTCGAGGGTGACTTCGCGGGATGCCGACACCACCTGGTCGCCGAGCGACAGCTCGGCGAGGGACTTGCGGAACGGATGCCGGCCGCTCTGCACGGTCGCACCGGCGTGCCACACGCCGGTCAGCGCGGTCAGCATCTCGGGTGAGCCCTGGATCGCCGTCCGCTGCATGTGATGCAGGACCGCACGGATCCCGCCCAGCTCCTCACCACCGCCGGCACGCCCCGGTCCGCCGTGGATGAGGTGGGGCACGGGCGAGCCGTGCCCGGTGGACGTCCGCGCATTTTCGCGGCTGAGGAACAGCACCCGCCCGTTGAACGCGCCGATCCGGCTCATCAGCTCGACCGCGACATCCGGATCGTCGGTGGCGACGCTCGTCACGAGCGACCCCCCGCCGCGGTCGACGAGGTCGGCGGCTTCGGCGACGCTCGAATAGGTGAGCACGCTCGACACCGGGCCGAAGGCCTCGACCTCGTGCACCGCCTCGGCGCCGGCATCCGCGAATCCGACGAGGATCGGCGTGATGAAGGCGCCCTCGCGCGCCGGGCCGACCGTGCCGTCGGCTCGCACGACATCAGGGGCGTCCGACGAGCCGAGCAGGATCCGGCCCCCCGCGGCCTCGAGCGCCGCCACCTGCCTCAGCACCTCGTCGCGCTGTTCGAGCGAGACGAGCGGACCCATTGTGACGGCATCCGCGTGTGGATCGCCGATCACGACACGCTCGTCGATCTTCGACCTCAAGGCGTCGACGAGTGCGTCCACTGTGCCGACCGGCACGATCGCCCGCCGGATGGCGGTGCACTTCTGACCGGCCTTCGTCGTGAGCTCGACCATGAGCTGCTTCACGTAGGCGTCGAATGCGGGAGATCCGGGGGCGGCATCCGGACCCAGCACCGAGGCATTGATCGAGTCGGTCTCACTCGTGAAACGCACACCGCACGCGGCCTTCTCGCGCAGGCGCTCCGCGGTCGACGCGCTGCCGGTGAACCCTACGAGGTCGCCGAGCTTCAGATGCTCGAAGAGCGTGGGCACACCACCGCTCACGAGCTGCAGCGTCCCCTCGGGCAGCAGCCCCGACTCGACGAGGATCCGCACCCACGCCTCGGCGATGTAGCCCGTCGGGGTCGCGGGCTTCACCACGCTCGGCACGCCGGCGAGGAAAGCCGGGGCGAACTTCTCGAGCGCGCCCCACATCGGGAAGTTGAAGGCGTTGATCTGCACGGCGACCCCCGGGAGGCGGGTGTACACATGCCGCCCGAGGAATGAACCGTCCTTCGAGAGCGACTCGACGGGGCCGTCGACGTAGACCTTGGCATTCGGAAGCTCGCGACGGCCCTTCGACGAGTAGGTGAAGAGCACGCCGATCCCCCCGTCGATGTCGCTGAGCGAGTCGCGCACGGTCGACCCGGAGCGCTTGGACAGCTCGTACAGTTCCTGCTTGCGATCCGTCAGGACCAGCGCGAACTCCTTGAGCAGCACGGCACGCTGGTGGAACGTCAGCTCGCCGAGGCTGCGCTGCCCCACCGTGCGGGCGTAGTCGAGCGCCGCGGCGAGATCGAGCCCCTTCGTGCTGACGTGCGCGACGATCTCGCCGGTCGAGGCGTCGCGCACCACCGCCGCATCGCCCCCGTCGGACGGGGTCCACCACGATCCCTGGACGTAACTCGGCAGGATCTCGGGCATCAGTCGCTCCATTCGTAGAATCCGCGGCCGGTCTTGCGACCCAGGTGTCCTTCGCCGACGAGGCGCTGCAGCAGCTCGGGCGGCGCGAACCTTTCGCCGAGCTTGCGGTGCAGCTCCTCGGCGATCCCGAGGCGGACGTCGAGTCCGACGACATCCGTCGTGCGCAGCGGCCCCATCGGATGCCGGTACCCCAGCTGCATCGCCAGGTCGATGTCCTCGGCGGTCGCGACGCCCTCCTGGAGCATGCGGATCGCCTCCAGCCCGAGGGCGACCCCGAGGCGGCTCGACGCGAATCCGGGCGCGTCGCGCACCACGATCGGCGTCTTGCCGATCGCCGCGACCCAGGTACGGGCCACCGTGTCGAGGCCTGGATCGGTGGCGGCTCCCATCACGATCTCCACGAGAGCGGAGGCGGGGACGGGGTTGAAGAAGTGCATCCCCAGGAACCGGGCGGGTCGGCGCAGCTCGCCGGCGAGGTCATCGATCGAGATCGAGGAGGTGTTGGATGCGACGACGACGTCGTCGGGGAGGACGCCCTCGACTCGGGCCAGCGCCTCGACCTTCGACGCCCGATCTTCGGGGACGGCCTCGATCACGAGACCGCATGCCGCGAACGCCTCGACATCCATGCCCGTCTCGAGCGCTCGCTCCAGAGCATCGAGCGCCAGCGCCGCCGTGCCGCGCTGCACCGAGCGGGCCAGGCTGTCGCGAATGCGGGCGGATGCGGCATCCATCGACTGCTCGTCGCGTTCGACGACGGTCACTCGGCTGCCCGCGAGAAGGAACGCGTGCGCGATGCCCGCGCCCATGCGGCCGCCGCCGAGCACTCCGACATGCGCGGGAGCGCCCGGCCCCGAGATGCGCTGGTCCGGCGCGGTGCTCATCGGCGCCTCCTCTCGAGGAACTCGGTCATGCGCCGCACCTTCTCGGAGCTCTCGAAGAGCTCCGCCTGCAGTTCGAGCTCGATGCCCGGGTGCGCGTCGGCGGGCGCGAGCAGTGCCGACTTGGTGTGGCGGGTCGCCAGCGGATCGTTGGCGGCGATGCGGTCTGCGATGGTGTGAGCGGCGGGCAGCAGATCGTCCGGATCGTGCAGTGACGAGACCAGGCCCCAGGCCAGCGCCTCATCGGCCGTGAGGACGCGACCGGTGAGCAGCAGCTCGCTCGCCCGTGCATGCCCGACGATCTCGGGGAGCCGCCAGGTCGCCCCGGCGGCGGCGATGATCCCGAGCCCGGTCTCAGGGTTGCCGAGCTTCGCCTGCGGAGTCGCGATGCGGATGTCGGCGGCATAGGCCAGTTCCGCTCCGCCGCCGAGCGCCCAGCCGTCTATGGCGGCGATGACCGGCATCGGCAGGTTCCGGATGCGCCGGAACGCCATGGTGTTGATTCCGCGGCGGGCATCGTCGGCGTGGCGCTCACGCAACTGCGAGATATCCGCCCCTGAGGCGAAGACTCCCCCGGCGCCGGTGAGGATGAGCACCCGCGGCTCGGCTTCGAGCTCGGCGCAAAGCACGTGGAGCGCGTCGACCAGCTGCTGATCGATCGCATTGCGGGTCGCCGGGCGATCGAGCGTCGCGACGACGCGGTCGGGCGCCCGTTCGATGTGGAGCGCCGATTCGGACTCAGCCATCGTCATCCTCTCGACCACACGCGTCGTCGCGCCGCGGCCATGCTCCACAGGCAATTGCTTACCGATCGTTCAGAAATCATGGCAGAACGGCAGGATGTTCGCAAAGGCCGCCCGGGCAAGCCCGCCCCAAGTGCCAGACTGAGGCCATGACGACCGTCGAACCCCCTGCGGCCCGCCGCCGCGGGCGCCCGGGTTACGACCGCGACGAGGTGCTCGCCGCCGCGGTCACGCTGTTCAACGAGCAGGGGTATGACGCGACATCCGTGTCGGATCTCGCGGCCCGGCTCGGGCTCACCAAGTCCGCGATGTACCACCACTTCGCGTCGAAGGAGCAGCTCCTCGAGAGAGCGCTGGGCGAGGCGCTCGACGGCCTCGAGGGCGTGCTCGCACAGCCCGGAGCGCAGCAGGGGTCGGCATCCGAGCGTCTGCACTTCGTGCTGCGCGCCGCAGTCGAGGTACTGCTCGACCGGCTCCCGTATGTGACCCTCCTGCTGCGCGTGCGCGGCAACAGCGACATCGAGCGCGCGGCGCTCGCGCGCCGCCGTTCGTTCGATCATCAGATGGCGTCGCTCGTGCGAGAGGCGCAGGCGTCCGGATCGGTGCGGCCGGATGTCGACAGCGCCATCGTCACGCGCCTCATCTTCGGCATGCTCAACTCCACGATCGAGTGGTACCGGCCCAGCGGACCGAAGGATCGCGACGCCCTGACCCACGACATCCTCACCGTCGCGTTCGACGGGATCCGCCCGCGCTGAATCCCACACCGGACGCCGCTCAGCCCCTGAACCGGGGAGAGCGCTTCTGCTGGAACGCCTCGAAGCCCTCACGGTAGTCGTCGGTGTCGCACAGCGCCGCCTGGGCGGCGTTCTCGGCATCCATCGCCTGCCACAGACCCAGCCGTTCGTCGCGCAGTGCGCGGACGAGCTCCTTGCTCGCGCGGAACGCCTGCGTCGCACCGTTCGCAGCCTTCTCGGCTGCCTCGATCGTGGCTGAGACGACCTCGTCGTCGGCGAACACGCGCGAGAACAGGCCGGCCGCAACGGCCTCGGTGCCCGACATCAGCCGTCCGGTGTAGATCAGGTCGAGCGTGCGGTGGGCGCCGAGTCGCTCGTAGAACAGGGCATGGCCGCCCGAGTCGAGCGTAGCGCCCAGCGCGGCGAAGGGCGAGCCGATCTTGGCGCTCTCGGCGACGTAGACGACGTCGGTGGCGATCAGCAGCCCGAGGCCGACGCCGAGGCAGGCACCGTGCGCCGCGGCGAAGGTCGGAGCGGGAAACGCCGACATGCGCTTCAGCAGCGGCGTGACCAGCCCGCCGAGGTATCCGATGACGTCGTCGTCCCGCGGGTCGACGGCCGAGATGTCGCGCCCCGCGCAGAACGCACGACCCTCGCCGCGCAGCACGAGAGCACGAACCCCGGATGCCGCGGCCTCGCCATAGGCGGCATCCAGGTCACGAAGCGCGCCCTCGTCGAGCGCGTTCAGCTTTGCGGGGTTGTCGAGCACGATATGGGCGACCGGGCCATCGATGCGAAGGTCGATCATCGGGTGCCTCTCTCGACTGCGCATCGGCTCGTCCGCGGCGGACACGTTGCGCTGGGATCAGGCGATGTCGCCCCTTCCGGGCGATTCCGCCGGCTTCCCGCCTGATGTCGCGGCATCACCTGACCTCGCGACATGGTGGATCCGTTCATCAGCATCCGCCTCACACGTCGTAGTCGACGACGACGCGGTCGGTGGTCGGGTGCGACTGGCAGGTGAGGACGTAGCCCCGCTCGAGCTCATCGGGCTCGAGCGCGTAGTTCTCGGTCATCGCGACGGATCCGGCGAGCAGGCGCGCACGGCAGGTGCCGCAGACGCCCCCGGCGCACGCGAACGGCACGTCCGACCGCACCCGAAGCGCCGCGTTGAGGATCGATTCGTGGGCGCTGGTGGGACTCTCGATCGTCGAGGACTGGCCGTCCAGGGTGATCTCGATCGTGAAGACCGGATCGCCCTGCTGCACAATGACCGGCCGCCCCGCGTCGCCTTCGTCCCGACCCGGCTCTCCTGTCGTGAACAGCTCGTAGCGCACGTGCGAGCGATCGACACCGAGGCTTCCGAGAGTGTCGCGGCATAGCTGGACGAGCTCGAACGGCCCGCAGAGGAACCATTCGTCCACCGTCTCGGGGAGCACGAGCGTGTCGAGGATGCGCCGGAGGCGCTCCTCGTCGATCCGGCCCGACAGCAGCGGCGCCGAGCGCTGCTCGCGCGACAGCACATGGTGCAGAGCCAGGCGGGTCGGGTAGCGGTCCTTGAGATCGGCGAGCTCATCGAGGAACATGACGTCCGTCGTCGACCGATTCGTGTACACGAGGGTGAAGCGCGACGTGTCGGATCGCGCGAGCACGGTCGCTGCGAGTGCCATCAGAGGCGTGATGCCCGACCCTGCGGCGATGCCGGCGACGTGGGCGTCGTCGAGGTCGGCCAGGGTCGAGGTGAACGTGCCCTGCGGGCTCATGACGTCCAGCTCGTCACCGGGCTTCAGCTCGCTGAGCGCCCACGTCGAGAAGCGGCCGCCGAGGTCGCGCTTGATCGCGACGCTCACCGATCCGGGTGTCGGCGGGCGGCAGAGCGAGTAGGAGCGGCGCACCTCGCGCCCGTCGATCTCCGCGCGCAGCGCGACGTGCTGACCGGCGAGGTAGTCGAACTCGCCGACCAGCTCGTCAGGCACGGCGAACGTGACCTCGGCGGAGGAATCGGTGAGCGCACGCACGTCGGCGACGCGAAGCGTGTGGAACCGGGCGCGCCTGCGCGTTCCCGAGGGCCCCCCGACCGCGCTCGCGAGGAACGCGTCCGCGATCTGGGTGGCATCGTCGACGCTCCCGATCTGCTGCGAGGGCATCAGTGCACCTTGAAGTGATCGAACGGCTCGAGGCACGCGCGGCACTCGTAGAGCGCCTTGCAGGACGTCGATCCGAACCGCGAGACCTCGCGCGTGTCGAGCGAGCCGCAGCGCGGACACTTCACCGCCAGCGAGAGCTTGAGCGGACCGACCGCAGCGCGGCCGGTCGGCGGCGCGATGCCGTAGTCGGTGAGCTTCTGCTTGCCGGCATCCGTCATCCAGTCCGTCGTCCACGCAGGCGAGAGGGTGAGCCGCACTTCGACGTCGTCGAAGCCCGCCGCCGAAAGGGCGAGCACGAGATCGTCGCGGATGACGTCCATCGCGGGGCATCCCGAGTAGGTCGGCGTGATGGTGACCGTGACGCGATCGCCGTGGGCGCGCACATCGCGGAGCACACCGAGATCCTCGATCGTGAGGACCGGCACCTCAGGATCCTTCACGGCCGAGGCGATCGCGCGGGCACGCACCGCGGCATCCGTCTGGTAGGTCGTCACCATGTCGCCCCCGGATGCTGCCTCGCGAGCACCTGCATCTCGGCGAGGAGGTAGCCGAGGGTCGAGAAATGCGACCCTCGGCGGCCGCCGCCCGAGGACACGAAACCCTCGGGAACGGTCAGTTCTGCTTCGGCGAACACCGCCGCAACAACCGCGTCGAATCGGTCGCGCAGGGCGGACGGCCGCGCCGCGACGCCGATCTCGGCGAGCCGATCGGTCAGCGGTTCATCGCGGAACAGCTCGTCGATGTAGGGCCACACGTCGGCGACGGCGCTGATCATCCGCCGCCGGGATTCGTCGGTGCCGCCCGCGAGGCGCAGTGTCCACTGCACGGCGTGGTCGCGGTGGTAGTCGACCTCCTTCACGGCCTTGTCGGCGATCGCCGCGAGAGTGTCGTCGGCGGACGAACTCAGCGCCGAGTACAGCTCGAACTGATAGACGGATGCCGCGAGCTGGCGCGCGATCGTGTGGGCGAAGTCTCCGTTCGGCTGCTCGAAGAGCCATGCGCTGCGGAACTCGGGCTCGTCGCGCCAGTAGGCGAGGTCGTCCTCGCTGCGTCCGTCGAAGGTGCCGGCGTAGCGCAGCAGAGATCGGGCGTGACCGAGGAGGTCGAGTGCGATGTTGCCGAGGGCTACGTCCTCTTCGAGTTCGGGAGCCCGCGCGATCCACGCGCCGAGCTGCTGCGACAGGATGAGCGCGTCGTCGCCGAGACACAGCGCGTACTCGGCGACATCGGCCGTCGCCGCGAGACCCTCGGCCCCGGCGAGCTCGGCGGAGAGCTCGACCTGATCGACCGTGACCTCGCCGCGCAGATCGGTGTCGGGCGTGGGTTCGGGGCGTTTCGTCTCGCCTTCGGCTCGCTCAACGACCGGGGGGACGACCCGCCCCTCGCCTGCGCCCTCCTCGGTCGTTGAGCGAGCGGAGCGAGACGAAACGCGCTGCACATCGCTCACAGGTGGGGCACCCCCTCGGATGCCGTGTAGTAACGGGCGTGCCGGTAGTTCTTGCCGGCGGGCGACTCGAAGAACGCGCCCTTCGAGTCCGGATCGCTCGTCGTGATCGCGTCGGAAGGGACGACCCACACGGACGTCCCCTCGCCCCGACGGGTGTAGACATCCCGCGCGTTGCGCAGCGCGAACTCGGCATCCGGAGCGTGCAGCGACCCCGCGTGCACGTGCGACAGCCCGCGGTTCGCGCGGACGAACACCTCCCACAGCGGCCAGGTTTCGCGGTCGGACGACCCCGGGGCGGTCATGATGCCACCCCCGTCGGTTGAGCGCGTTTCGTCTCGTCGCTTCGCTCCTCGCTCAACGACCGAGGGAAGGCATGCTTATCGGCGTAGGCAGCCGCGGCCTCGCGCACCCACGCGCCGTCGTCGTGCGCGCTGCGGCGGTTCTGCAGGCGCACCGCATTCATGGGCCCTCGTCCCGCCAGCACCTCGAAGAACTCGGTCCAGTCGATCTCGCTCATGTGCCAGCGCTGGGCGTCCTGATCCCACCGCAGCTCGGGGTCGGGCAGCGTCACACCCAGGATCTCGGCCTGGGGTACCAGCATCCCGACGAACCTCTGCCGCAGCTCGTCGTTCGAGAAGCGCTTGATCTTCCACGCCATGGACTGCGCCGAGTTCGGTGACGCGTCGTCGGGCGGGCCGAACATCATGAGCGACGGCCAGTACCAGCGGTTCACGGCATCCTGCGCCATCTCGCGCTGTGCGGGCGTGCCCTGCATGAGCGTCAGCAGGATCTCGAACCCCTGGCGCTGGTGGAAGGACTCCTCTTTGCAGACGCGCACCATCGCCCGCCCGTAGGGCCCGTACGACGCGCGGCACAGCGGCACCTGGTTGCAGATGGCGGCGCCGTCGACGAGCCATCCGATCGCACCCATGTCGGCCCACGTCGGAGTCGGGTAGTTGAAGATCGACGAGTACTTCGCCTTGCCGTCGATGAGCTGCTGGGTCATCTCGTCGCGCGTGATGCCGAGCGTCTGGGCGGCCGAGTAGAGGTACAGCCCATGGCCCGCCTCGTCCTGCACCTTCGCCATGAGGATCGCCTTGCGCTTGAGGCTCGGCGCCCGCGTGATCCAGTTGCCCTCGGGCTGCATGCCGATGATCTCGGAGTGCGCGTGCTGCGAGATCTGCCGGATGAGGGTCTTTCGGTACGCATCCGGCATCCAGTCCCGCGGCTCGATGCGCTGCTCGGCGGCGATGAGCGCGTCGAAGTCCGCCTGCGCCTCGTCGTCGCGCTCCATGACGGACAGATCGGGTGCGGTCATCATCGACTCTCCTCGGACGTGCCTGCGGATTTACAGAACGATCGTTCAGTAAGCGTAACAACCAATCCACCGGGCGGCAAGCCTGCGGCATCCGCGTTCCGAAACATTTACAGACCGAACGTTCACTTATCCGGTATAGTCGTGCACGAACGCGACCGACTCGACGGAGAGTGCCATGACGGATGCCGACAACCCGCGCGCCGCAGCCCGTCCGATGATGCGGCGCGACCGCGCCTCGGCGGCGCTGGGCATGGTGGTCGAGCGAGACGAACCGGGCTTCGCCGTCGTCTCCATGCCCATCCGCGACGATATGACGAACGGCTTCGCCGTGACCCACGGTGGTCTGGTGTTCGCCGTCGCCGACACGGCGTTCGCGATCGCGTGCAATGAGGACGAGTCGGTGACGGTGGCCGCGGGCGCCGACATCACGTTCCTGAAGTCCACCCGATCGGGTCAGACCCTCACCGCCCAGGCGAGCCGGCGCGCGGTGGTCGGCCGCACCGGGCTCTACGACGTGACCGTCACGGATGAGACCGGCGACGTCGTCGCGGAGTTCCGCGGACGGTCGATCACGACCCGCCGCCCGCCGACCGAATGAATCGGAGCAGTCCCATGTCAACGACGACCCTGCCGGCGCCGACCGATCCATCGATGCTCGACCCCGAGGAGCGTCTCGACCGCTCCGCACTCGAGGCGCTGCAGCTCGAGCGACTGCAGTGGACGGTCCGCCACGCCTACGAGAACGTTCCCCTGTACACGCGCAAGTTGGATGATGCCGGCGTATCGCCCGACGACATCCGCTCGCTCGACGACGTGCGCAGGCTGCCCTTCACGACGAAAGAGGACCTTCGCCAGACCTACCCGTTCGGGATGTTCGCGGTGCCGATGGCGGACGTCCGCCGCATCCACGCCTCATCCGGCACCACCGGGCGCCCCACGGTGGTCGGGTACACCGCGGGCGACCTCGATCGGTGGGCCACCCTGATGACGCGCTCGCTGCGGGCCAGCGGCATCCGTCCGGGCATGAAGGTCCACAACGCGTACGGCTATGGGCTCTTCACCGGCGGGCTCGGCGCTCACGCCGGCATCGAGAAGCTGGGCGCCACCGTCATCCCGATGTCGGGCGGGCAGACCGCGCGCCAGGTGCAGCTGATCATCGACTTCGAACCGGACGCGATCCTGTGCACGCCGAGCTACCTGCTCACCATCGCGGACGCCATCGAGCAGGCCGGGATCGATCCGCGCTCGACGTCGCTCAAGGTGGCGGTGCTCGGCGCCGAGCCATGGACCAACGAGATGCGCGCAGAACTCGAGCGGCGACTCGACCTCGATGCCGTCGACATCTACGGGCTGAGCGAGGTGATGGGGCCGGGCGTCGGCAACGAATGCGTCGAGACGAAGGACGGCCCGCACATCTGGGAGGACCACTTCCTGCCCGAGATCGTCAGCGACGACGGTCAGCCCCTCGCCGAAGGCGACCGCGGCGAGCTCGTCTTCACGTCGCTCACCAAAGAGGCCTTCCCCGTGCTGCGGTACCGCACGCGCGACCTCACCCGCCTGCTGCCGGGCACGGCACGTCCGGCCATGCGGCGCATCGAGAAGATCACCGGCCGCAACGACGACATGATCATCCTGCGCGGCGTCAATCTCTTCCCGACCCAGATCGAAGAGCTCGTCCTGGGCATCGAGACGCTGACACCGCATTTCATCCTCGAACTGACGCGCGAGGGACGAATGGATGCTCTCACCGTGCGCATCGAGCGACACCCCGACCTCTCGCGCGAGACATGCGAAGCCGCTGCGGAGGTGCTGGCCCAGCGCATCAAGGTGCACATCGGCTCCACTGTGGCCGTGAAGCTCGAGGAGCCCGGCACGCTCCCCCGCAGCGAGGGGAAGTACAAGCGGGTCTACGACCTGCGCTGATCAGTCGCATCTGCGCCGGGATGCCGGAATCCCCGCGAGCGACCGCCGGTAGTGTCATGAGCAACGGGCCCGTGGCAGCGCACCTGGTTCATCGTTTGGAGGCCGCCGCAGTGCGGCGAGAGGTCAGCGAGGTTCGCCGCGCACGGCGCGGCCGGGGTAGGCGCCCAGGTCGAGCTCACCGTCGCGGATCACGAAGGTTCCTCCGACCATGAGGTGCCGCACGCCGCTCGACGGCCGCACGGGGTCGGCGGTGGTCGCGTTGTCGGTGATCGTGGCCGGATCGAGCATGACGAGATCGGCGTCGGCTCCTGCCGCCACATAACCTTTCCGCCGCATCGCCGGAGCCGTGTCGTCGAGCAGGCGCGAGGGCAGATACGAGCAGCGCCGGAAGGCCTCGATCCAGTCCCAGAGGGCGTCCTCGCGCACCATCAGCCGCAGGCTGCGGGCGAAGGTGCCCGCCGTGCGCGGGTGGGTGGATGCACCGGCGGGCAGCGGCCACTCCCGGGTGTCGATGCGGTGGTCCGGCCACTCCACCGGCATGGCGTCGCTCGCGACGATGGCGTCGGGGTAGGCGAGCGCGCTGCGCAGGCGTGCCCGGTCGGCTTCGTCGCGCTCGTCGAGGAACTCCACGAAGCAGGTCGCGGCCGGGTCTGCCGCGCGCACCTCACGCAGCCGTCGCGCATCCGCTATCCGCTCGCCGGTGCCGAGCATCACGATGCTCGACGGAGTGAGTCCCGCGGCCGACAGCCGCTCCGGCGCCAGGAAGAACGCCCCGACGCTCGTGCTGCCCATCCCGTACGGGTAGGCCTCCACGGTCACCCGCGAGCCCGCCGACTGCGCAGCTTCCAATGTCGCCAGCACTCGGTCGACGTGACGCTTGGACGTGCTGTTGACATGGCAGTGATGCATCGCCGCGCCGGTCTCGGCCGCCGCGATCACGATCTCGCTCGACCCATCGACGGGCGTGGTCCGGTCGACCTCGATGAGCTCGCGCACGTGCGTGTAGGTGGGCGTGCCGGCCGCTGCGGCGAGGCGCGCGACGGCCAGGTACTCAGCGGGATCCGAACGCGGCGCGTATCCCATGAGCACGCCGATGCCGAGCGCGCCCGCCGCGAGCTCTCGCTCGAGGAGTCCGAGCCAGGCGGTCAGCTCGGTCGGAGACGAGCTGCGCTGCCACTCCACGTCGCCGAGCAGCGCCGCGGCGCCGGCGAAGCTCGCCGTCGGCTCGACTCCTGCGAGAACCTGTCCCCGCGCCGATGTCCACGACGCCGAGAAGCCGTAGTTCAGCACCCGTCCGGATGCCGCGGCCTCGGCATAGGCGCGCTCGATCGGCATCAGGCCCGCCTCGAGGTCGAGGTTCGTCGTGACGCCGTCGAACGCCTGCAGGCGCTGCCCGGCGATCGAGTGGACATGGCTGTGCAGATCCACGAAGCCGGGGCCGACGACGAGCCCCGACACGTCGATGAGGGTCGCCGCGGAGTCGAGGATGGGAACGGGTGACACGTTCACCACCCGGTCGCCCTGCACGAGGACGTCGGCGACGGTCGCGGTGCGAGCCGCGGGGTCGATGACACGGCCGCCGCGGAGGATGGTGCGATCCATACCGCTCATTCTGCCCGGAGTGCAGCGGTCGCCTGGACGAGCCGCACAGCCCCGCTCGGGCTCACTCCTCCAGATGCCCCAGCGCGGCCCGGGGCACGAATTGCGCTTGGCGACCTGCGATCGCCTCGAGTTCGAGGATCACGAGGCGGTTGGTGCCGGCCCGGGTGACAGGACCGGGGACGTAGAGCGTCCGCTGCGGGCCGTTGCGCCAGTACCTGCCGAGCGCGAAGCCGTTGAGGAACGCGTACCCCTTGCCGAAGGAGGCGGTGTCGAGGAAGAGGTCGCTCTGCCTCTCGAGCTCCAACGCCGCCCCGAGCGCGACGCCGAGTGCCGGCGCACGCGCGATGTCGGCATCCAGCCGTGCGGCCACGGCGTCGGCAGTCGCGAGGAGGTCGATCGGAGTCGCGGTCCAGCCGAGCAGCGGCATGCCGTTCAGGAGAGGCCTGCCCAGGAGGCCCTTCGGCTCGCCGATGCGGGCGGCATAGTTCACCCGGCCCTGATCCTCCACGAGGATCACGAGGCGACGACCCGGCGGCAGCGCGATCGCCCGCTCCCCGAGGGCTCGCGACAGGCGCCCTACGGGGCGCCCGTCGACACTCACCCAGGCGAGGTCCCGGACCTCGTCCAACTCCAGCGTCCACAGACCATCGGGTTCGGCATCCGGAAGCGCGGTCTCGTAGCGGACGAGAGCGCCCGCGAAGCCGAGGTCGTCGAACGTCGGCGGCGTGTCATGCCGGTCGGCCCCATCGACGGGAGGCGTCACCCAGCCGCCGAGGTCCCGCAGCGGGACGGTCGGCGCCGGCGCCGGGTCGGACCGTACCGGCCGGTCGGACGGAACGGGGCCGTACCGGGCGATGACGTCCCGGAACGCCTCGTACTTGGCGGTCGGGTCCCCAGCCTCGTCGAGCGGTGCGTCGTAGTCGTACGAGGTGGTGATGGGGTGATATCGGCCCTTGTCGTTGGCGCCGTTCGTGATGCCGAAGTTGGTGCCGCCGTGGAACATGTAGAAGTTCACCGACGCCCCCGCGGTGAGCATCGTGTCGAGCTCGGCGGCGGCCTGGGCGGCATCGGTGGTGTGGTGCACGCCTCCCCACGAGTCGAACCATCCGTCCCAGAACTCCATGCACATGAGCGGGCCGGTGGGCTGGAACTCGCGCAGCGTCGCGAGCCGCTCCGCCGCGCGGGATCCGAACGACCCCGTCAGATGCAGTCCCGGCAGGCTCCCGTCGCGCAGCATCTGCGGCTGCGGCTGATCGACGGTGGTGAGCGGCACGGTGATGCCGGCATCCCGGGTGACGGCGACGAGCGCGGCGAGGTGGTCCTTGTCGTCGCCGTACGCGCCGTATTCGTTCTCGATCTGCACGAGGATGACGTTGCCGCCGCGATCGATCTGGCGCGGCGCGACGATCTCGTAGACCGACCGCAGGAAGCGCTCGACCTCGGCGAGGTACCGGGGCTCCGAGCTGCGCAGTCCGATGGACTGGTCGCCTGTGAGCCATACGGGCAGCCCGCCGTTGGTCCACTCGGCGCAGATGTACGGGCCCGGCCGGACGATCGCGTGCATCCCCTCGGCGGCGATCGCGTCGAGGAACGCCCCGAGATCGTTCGAGCCGGCGGCATCCCATTCGCCCTTCACCGGCTCGTGGGCGTTCCACGCGACGTACGTCTCGATCGTGTTGAGGCCCATCAGGCGCGCCTTGTGGATGCGGTCCGCCCACTGCTCCGGATGCACGCGGAAGTAGTGGATCGCCCCCGAGAGGACGCGGTACGGCTCACCGTCGAGCAGAAAGTCCCGCTCGCCGATCACGAACGAATGTGCATCCTCGGATGTCGACACTTCTGGCAACCCCTCAGCCCTTCACGCTGCCTGTTGCAAGGCCCGACTGCCAGTATCGCTGGAGGAAGAGGAACGCGATGATCAGCGGGAGGATCGACACGAACGAGCCCGTGATCACCGTCGAGAACAGCGCCTGGGTTCCACCGCCGGCGGATGCCGCCGCCTGCAGCTGGGCGAGCCCCACCGTGATGGGGTACAGGTCCGAGGTGTTGAGCATGATGAGCGGAAGGAAGTAGTTGTTCCACGTCGCGACGAGCGAGAAGAGGAACACCGTCACCAGACCCGGTCCGAGCAGGCGCAGTCCCACCTGCCAGAAGGTCCGGAACTCTCCCGCGCCGTCGACACGCGCGGCCTCGATGAGGGTGTCGGGGATGGCGTCCGCCGCATAGACCCGCATGAGGTAGACGCCGAATGGGCTGACGAGCGAGGGGATGATGACCGCCCACGGCGTGTCGGTGAGCCCTGCCCGCGAGAACAGCAGATATGTCGGCAGCGCGAGAGCGGTGAGCGGGATCATGATCGCGCCGAGGGTGGCGCTGAAGAGCACCTTCTTTCCAGGGAATTCGTACTTGGCGAACGCGTAGCCGGCCATCGCGGAGAGCAGGGTGGCGCCGAAGGCGGCGGTCACCGAGTACACAACCGTGTTTATCAGCCAGCGCGTGAAGAGGCCGCCCCGAATGGTGAAGAGCGTCTGCAGGTTGTCCCACAGCGACAGCTGCGGTCCGAACCACAGCCCGAACGTCGAGAACAGGGTGGAGTTGTCCTTCGTCGCCGACACGAACAGCCACCACAGCGGAAGCACGAAGTACAGCACGCACAGCCACAACAGGATCGTCAGCAGCAGGCTTCGCCGGCGCGAAGGGTCGTAGTGACGGGCCGGACGTCCGCGGCGGCTGGTGGTGCCGGGCGCGACGAGCGTGCGGGTCTGGGTGACGCTCATGCCAGCCCCCTCCTCTCGCGCCGCGCGGTTCGCTCGGATCCGAGCTGGACGAAGTACGAGATGAGAGCGATCACGAGCCCGAGGACGAAGGCGAGAGCGGCGGCATAGTTGAGCTCCTGGTTGATGAAGGCGACGTTGTACGCGTAGTAGTTCGGCGTGAACCCGTTGGTGATGGAGTCGGGAGCGATGGCGTTGAGCAGGCTCGGCTCGGCGAAGAGCTGGAACGATCCGATGACGGAGAAGATCACCGTCAGCATGATCGCAGGACGGATCGCGGGGATCTTCACGCTCCACGCGAGGCGGAACTGGCCGGCCCCGTCGATCTCCGCGGCTTCGTACAGCTCACCCGGGATCGACCGCAGGGCGGCGTACATGATGATCATGTTGTAGCCGACGAATTCCCAGGTGACGATGTTCATCATCGAGCCGAGGATGTTCGCGGGCGAGAGGAACTCGGGAGTGCCGAAGCCGAGCGCTCGCGCCATCTGGGCCAGCGGTCCGAAGTCCGGGCCGTACAGATAGCCCCACATCAGAGTGGCCACGACCGCGGGCACGGCGTACGGCATGAAGATGAGCAGGCGGATGCCTTTCGATCCCCTGGCCCGGAAGCTGTCGAGCGCGAGGGCGAAGAACAGCGCCAGACCGAGCATGATCGGCACCTGGACGATGAAGAACAGCGCCACGTTGCCGAGTCCACCCAGGAACTCGGGGTCGGTAAGGGCGCGGACGTAGTTCGCGAGGCCGGTGAAGGTCTCGCCGCCGACCAGCTTGCTCTCGAAGAGGCTCAAATAGCCGGCGTAGACGAGCGGGATGACGAGCATCGTGGTGAACACGACGAAGAACGGCAGCAGGAACAGGTACGCGGCGCGGTACTGCTTGCGCTTGTTGGGGCTGGTCCGCCGCTTGGGCTCGGCCTTCGGTGAGCGGCGCACGGCCGTGAGCGCGGATGCGTTCGCCATGGTGACTCCTTTCGGTGGATCGTTCGAAGTCGGATGCGCAGAGCGGCGGCGAGTTCAGCCCTGCCGGGTTCGGGCGCCCGCCACCGACCTGTGGCGGGCGCCCCCGGTCTCACTTGACGGTGAAGCCCTGATCCTTGGCGTACTTCACCAGCTGGTCCTGCCAAGCGTCCAGGGCTGCGGAGATGTCGCCTTTCGCCGCGATCACCTTGCCCACCGTCCCCTCATACGTCGAGTACACGTAGTCCATGAAAGGCAGCCACTCGAAGTCGGTGTCGACGGTCTTCGAGATGTCTGCGAACAGCTTGTTCACCTGCTGGCCCCCGTAGAACTCCGACTTCTGGTCCACGAACGCAGGGTCCTGAAGCACCGAGTTCTGCGGCGGGTAGAGGAACTGCTTGGTAGCGAGCATCATCGCGGACTCCTTGTCGTCGTTGATGAACTTCGCGAGCTCGTACGCGGCAATGGGGTTCTTGCTGCCGGCGAGGACGGCGTCTGACGAGCCGCCCCAGTTGCCCGAGACCTGAGTGCTCGCATCCCACTGCGGCAGCGGAGCCGCGCGCCAGAGACCCGAGGTGTCCTTGGCCGTCCCCTGGAGGAAGATCGGACCCCACGCCGCAGTCAGCCACCCGGCGTACTTGCCGCTGGCGAGACCCTGGTACCAGGTGTCATTGAAGTCGACGTCGGTCGAGATGAGGCCGTCCTGGATCAGCTTGGTCCAGTAGTCCGCGACCTGCTTGGCCTTGTCGCTGTTGACGTTGATGGCAACGGTCTGCTTGCCGTCGTAGGCGAAGGGCTTGACGCCCGCCTGCCAGAAGAACCCGATCATCTGCCCCGCCTGCGTGGCGCCGAGGTTCGAGATGTACGAGCCCGTCTTGTCCTTCACGGCCTTCGCGGCGGTCGCGTAGTCGTCCCAGGTCGCCGGCGGCTGAGTGATGCCGGCCTTGTCGAGGATGTCCTTGCGGTAGAGATTGCCCATCGGTCCGACATCCTGCGGGATCGCCCAGACCTGGTCGGCAGGCGCAACCTGCTTCCATGCCCAATCCACGAAGTCGCCGGAGAGATCCGCGGCGCCATACGGAGTGAGGTCGAGCAGCGACTTCGGCAGCACGAACGACGGGATGTACTGATACTCGATCTGCGCGACATCCGGGGCGCCGGTGCCCGCCTCGATCGCGCTTCGCAGCTTCTGGTAATGCGGCAGACCCTGACCGACGTTCTCGACCTTGACCTTGATGTCGGGATACTTCGCCTCGAAGAGGTCCACCTCGTTCTGGATGTCGGGAACCCATGTCCAGAAGGTGAGGTTGGTGGGCGTGGTCATCGCCTTGTCGATGTCCGCCTGCGAGATCGCGCTGCTGCTCGGGGTGCCCCCGTTCGTGCCGGCGCTGCAGCCGGAGAGCAGCAGACCCGCGACCGCAACGCTGCCCAGCAGCGCCATCGCTGTTCTTGGTGCCTTTTTCATGGTTGCTCTTTCTTATCTATGGTGTCGGATCTGGCGATCCGGGGATCTCACCGGCTGACGAAGGCCCGCGTCGACCATCCGTCGAGTGAGAGTGCGGAGCCCGCCTCCAGGCGGGTGCCCGTCACCAGGTCGGTGACGGCAAGTGAGAGGGTGACCTGCTGCGCGGGCCATCCCCAGTTGAAGACGAACCAGGCGCGGCCTCCGTCGGGCAGGGTTCCGGACGAGACCGTGACGGGGAGGGAGGCCGCGGTCACGAGTTCAGACGTGATCGCATCCGGTGCGGCCCACCCGACGATGGCGGCCGCCAGTTCGGGCGACGGCACCGTGCCGACGACTGAGATCCGCCCCGTGCCGAACGGATTGGTGGTGACGGCGGGGAAGTCCCGGAATCGCGGGTGCTCATACCCGGCGAGCACTTCGGCGCCGTCGCTGATGAGCCCGTCCACCCACAGCCGCGCCGTTGCGGACGACGCAATGAGGTCGGTGCTCCCCGACACCGGGATGCTGTCGTCGAGGTTCGAGTACTCGTCGTACCGGACGCCGGCCGCGTCGCTCAGACCGGGCGGCGCGACCGCGATCCGCGCGCGCGCCTCCTCGTCTGCGTAGCCCGTGCGCACCCCGAGCACGAGGTGCCCGCCCAGCTCGGCGTAGTCGCGCAGCAGGGCGAGGTCGTCGTCATCCGCGATGTAGAGCCCCGCGGCGACGAGCACCGGGAACCGTTCCACCAGGTGCGCCGCCCCGATGGCGCGCGCCTGGTCGAGGTGCAGGATGCGCGCCTGCCGACCCGAGTCGACCACGCCGCGATGGAAGCTGTCGACGATGTGCTCGTACGAGCCGGCATCCGGCTTGCCATCGATCCGGAACGGCGGCGTGAACTGCAGCGCGAATCGGCTCGGGTTCGACCACAGGATCGCCACATCGGCGTCGGGCTCATAGCCGTCGAGGGCATCGCCGATCCCGCCGAGGGCCGCGCCGAGCTCTGCCACCTCCTGATAGATGCGGCCGGGAACGAGGCTGTGGGGCAGCACTCCGCCCCAGTAGGTCTCGGTCCCGTAGGGCAGCGTGTGCCAGTGCCAGTACTCGATCATCGCCGCGCCGCGGGAGATCATCGCGAATGCCGCTTGGCGCAGCTGCCCCGGATACGGGGGGAAGTTCAGCTCCGGGCCGCTGATGGACTGCGCGTTCGTCTCGGTGACGAGGTACCGCGACTGCTTCGACGAGAACATCCGGTCAGCCTGGCGGAACAGTCCGGCGACGCCCGTCGTCGTCCAATGGCTGAGCGGCGGGAGCTCCTTCAGGGCATCCAGCCGATCCTGCATGCCGTAGTAAGGGTTGCCGGCCGTGATGTCGACGCGCGCGTTGAGCTTCTCGTCGTCGACAGCGGGGCGCGGATACGCGAGGCAGGTCATGACGAACTGGTCGTCGCGGCGGAACTCGTCGACGAGGTCCGCCTGCCAGGCGATGAACTCCGTGGTCAGCGACGCCTGGTAGCGGCGCCAGGCGAGGTCGTACTGCGGGAATGTGTTGCCATCCGGACGCCACAGCTGCGACCACTCGGTCAGCCGGTGGGACCAGTACGTCAGTCCCCATTCCCGGTTCAGGGTCTCGACGTCCCCATAGCTCTCGCGCAGCGACTCCACGAATCCGGCGAACACTCCGTCGTTGTGGAACAGCTCGAGCCCCGGCTCGTTGTCGACCTGGAACCCGATCACCGCCGGGTGCTGGGCGTGCCGGGCGAGGATTGCGCGGATGACCCGTTCGGCGTGCAGGCGGAACACCGGGTGCGTGAAGTCGACCTCCTGGCGGGCACCCCACGGGATGCGGGCGCCTGTGGCACGCTCGCCTGCGATCTCCGGATGAGCGACCTGCAGCCAGGGCGGCACGGCGTAGGTGGGCGTCCCCAGGATGACCCGGATTCCTCGCGTGTGTGCCTCGTCGAGCACCGGTGTGAGCCACTCGAGATCGAATTCGCCATCTCGGGGCTCCCACGTCGACCACACCGACTCACCCACCCGGATGACGGTGAACCCGGCCGCCTTCATCAGGTCGAGATCGAGCTGAAGCCTGTCGGCGACGTGGTACTCGGCGTAGTAGGCCGCCCCGAAGAGAACGCCCGTCGGGCGGTAGGCGATCGAGCGCGAGACCATCCTGATGAACTCCGTTGTCGTCGTGGTGGGCTTTCCTGAGCAACCTAGGGCTGAATGTTGTCGATAACAAGGAGTCGTGACCAGAATGTTATCGATAAACTCTGATTCACGATGTCTCCGACGTCGAGAAGGCGCACCGTATCCTCAACTGACCAAGCAGAGAGCGCGGAGGTGGACGATGGATGCCGACGCAGCCAGCACTCCCGTGGAGATCGCCGAACCCGAACCGGCCACCACGGAGGCCCGGAGTGCGAAGGCGGCGACGATCTACGACGTCGCGCGCGTCGCGGGAGTGTCCCACCAGACGGTGAGTCGCTTCATCAAGGGCTATCAAGGCATCCGGCCCGAGACCAGGGACCGCGTCGTCGCCGCCCTCGAACAGCTCGACTATCGCCCGAACCTGACCGCCCGGTCACTGCGCAAGGGTCGCTCGCACCGCATCGCGGCGCTGACGCATGAGATCGACCAGGTCGGTCCGAGCAAGATCGTGCAGGGAGCGAGCGTGGCGGCACGCGAAGCGGGCTACCTCCTCGACATCGTCACGCTGGACATGAGCGATCGACTCTCGATCCAGGAAGCGCTCGAACTCGTCCAGCAGCTGGATGTGGCGGGAGTTCTCGCCCTGGCGTCCACCGACGAGATGGCCGCGGCCTTCGCGGCGGCCGACTTCCGCGTCCCCGCCCTGATCCGGGCCGAAGAGGACGACGCGCAGCATGGCCATCCGACGGAACTCTCGACACTCGGCATCCCGGCGCTCATGTCACATCTCGTCGCCCTCGGGCACGAGCGGTTCCTGCACATCGCCGGACCATCCACCTGGTCGGCTGCCCGCAACCGCAGTCACGCCTACGACATGGCGATCTCCGCTCACGGACTCGTGTCGACGGGGGTGGTCTCGGGTGACTGGTCGGCGAAGTCCGGCTACGACGCCGTGGCGGCACTTCCGCCGGACTTCACCGCCACCGCCGTCGTCGCCTCGAATGACCAGATGGCCCTCGGAGCCATGCTCGCCCTGCGAGACCGTGGACTGCGGGTTCCAGACGATGTCAGCGTGACCGGTGTGGACGACATTCCCGAAGCCGCATATTTCTCGCCGCCGCTCACGACGCTGCGCATCGACTTCGACGCCCAGGGTCGGTCGGCGGTCGCGGAGCTGCTCGGTGGGGCGCGCGCACACGCCCCGGCCATCGGATCGGAACTGATCATCCGGGCGTCCACCGGGCCGGTGCATTCCGCTCGGTGATAGACGTGGGCCATCTCCGGGGCGCCGGGGTGTCGGGCGTCCAGCTGGCGATCCCCGGGCTGCTTGCGGTCGCGGTCGGCCTCCTCACCGTCTGGGCGTGGCGGCGACTGGGGCTCGACCGCTGACTCGATCGGCGTCGGTCGATACGACCGTCGCAGGGGTCGTGGTCATCTCACGTGGACGCCGCATCCTCGGGCGGGCGCGCCGACGACCGACCGAGCCTTCCGTCGAACCGCTCGCCGCCGGGGGACCTGTCAACCGCGCCACCTGCCCGTTCGCGCTCACCGCGTGAGCGCGGACTCCGCGTCGAGGCGCGCCAACTTGTCGGGATTCGCGATCGAGTAGATGCGGGTCACCCGACCGTCCTCGACCGTGACGCTCACCGCCGCGGCGAGCCGACCGTCCAGCACGACGCGCACGCCGGGCTCGCCGTTCAGCCACATCGGAGACATGACGAAGCCCGCGCCGGACTTGGCGATGCCGCCGAGCAGGTACCGGGCGATGTTGTCCGCGCCCACGATCGGGCGCCGCGCGGCGCCGCGGACGCGGCCTCCGCCATCGGCCACGGAGACGACATCGGGGGCGAGCACATCCATGAGCTGCTGCAGGTCACCGTTGTTCAACGCGGCCACCAGTCGCTCCAGCACCCGTTCGTGTTCGGATCGGCCCACCCTGATGCGGGGGCGGCGCGCCGCGACGTGATCGCGCGAACGGTGCGCGATCTGACGGACGGCCGCGGGCGACTTGTCGACCGCCTCCGCGATCTCGTCGTACGGCACATCGAAGACCTCCCGCAGCACGAACACCGCACGCTCCGTCGGGGCGAGCGTCTCGAGCACGGTGAGCATCGCGATCGACACGTTCTCGGCGAGTTCGACGTCGTCCGCGACATCCGGTGTCGTCAGCAGCGGCTCGGGCAGCCACTCGCCGACATAGTCCTCGCGTCGTCGGGAAACTGTCCGCAGCTGGTTGAGAGCCTGCCGCGTCACGAGCCGGACGAGGTAGGCGCGAGGGTCGCGGACGCCGTCCTGGTCGACCGCGGCCCATCGCAGCCAGGACTCCTGCAGCACGTCTTCCGCGTCAGCGGCCGAGCCGAGCATCTCGTAGCCGACGGTGAACAGAAGGCTCCGGTGGGCGACGAAGGGGTCGTCCCCCGTCGAGCCGCGCGAGCTGCTCATGCCGTCGAGCCTACGTGCACGGTTGCGCTCGCGAGCGGCACGAGGCCGCAGCTGTCCGCCAAGCCCTGAGAACGGATGCCGAGCGCGATGTTCGCGCGGGCAGAGGTGTTCATGATCGCGATCCGCGCGGTCAGTTCGAGCAGCGCGGGTGCCCCGAGCTCCTCGAGCAGGGCGGCGGAGAGCTCATCCGTCACCGCCACCGGCGTCCGACTCATGGCGTCCGCATATTCCATCACCCTGCGCTCGAGCGGCGCGAACGAGGACGATTCGCGCCACCGTGGCGCTTCGCGCGCCTTCGCTTCGTCCAGCCCGCGGCTGTGCGCCAGGAAGTAGTTCAGATCAAGGCAGAAGCTGCATCCCACCGCGGCCGCGGCCGCCATGTCCGCGAGCACCACGAGGTCCTTGTCGAGCTCGTTCCACTTCTCGGCCTTGCGGTTCACGCCCATCAGGCCCATCAGCACAGTGGGGTTGTGCCACATCACGCCGAGCGATTCGGGAACCTCTCCCAGCATGCGGCGGGCCGCGAACTTCATCAGCGCGCCACGGGCACCCGTGATCTCGGTTGCGGGCACACGGGTGCTTGCGGTCATGTCTCCTCCAAGGTTCGTCCTTGAACATGAAGACACCGCCCGGCCGCCGGATGTGACACGTCGAGCGGGAAGATCCTGCGATCAGGCGTGCTCCGCGAGGCGTGCGCCGAGCCACCCCCGCGCACGGGCGACGAGTTCCAGTGCCAGGTCGCTGCCGGGCGCCCACGCCTCGAAACCGTGCGGTGCGCCGGAGACGATGTCGATGGTCGTGTCCACTCCCGCGGCCTCGAGCCGCTGGGCGTAGTCGATGTCCTCGTCATAGAAGAGCTCGATGTCCGACGTGTAGATCCAGGTCGGCGGAAAGCCGGACAACTCCTCCCTGCGCGCAGCTGCCGCGTACGGGGCAAGATCGGCCGACCCCATCGCGTCTCCGAGGTACGACGACCAGCCGACCAGGTTGGAGCGGTTGTTCCAGATGAAGTGATCGACCTCGTCCCGGCCGCGATCCGCTGCCACGCGGTCGTCGAGCATCGGGCAGAAGAGCCACTGTGCCGCAACGGCATCGCCGTCGTCGTGGACGCGCTGCACGAGGCTCGCCGCGAGTCCACCGCCGGCGCTCTGCCCGCCGATGGCCAGGCGACCGGCATCCAGGCCCAGCGCGCCGAGGTTGCTCCGCAACCACTGCCAGCCCGTGTGGCAGTCGTCGATCGCCGCGGGGAAGGGATGCCTCGGCGCGAGCCGGTAGTCGACCGAGACGATCGTCACCCCGGTCTGCCGGGCCGTCTCACCGCAGAGTGTGTCATCCATCGCGGCGGCGCCCAGCACGAGTCCGCCGCCATGGATCCACAGCAGCCCGGCGCCGGACGGGTTCGCCGGCACGTACACGCGAAGCTTGACGCCGCCGTGGCGCAGGAGGCGTCGCTCGACGCCTTCGACGCGCTTGCCCGGCAGCAGCGCCGATGCGGATGCCGCGAACCTCCGCAGAAAGCGGTTCTCGATGTTGACCTTGGGTGACTTCTGCGTGGCGGTGCGCAGACTCGGGGCGACGTTCGAGATATCCACGGGCTCTCCTTCGAGTTACGGATCGGCGGTCTTCGGCGCACGCCGACGGGATGGAGCATCCAGGATACGGACAATTCTCGGCTGCGAGACGGCGGGTCGAACCTCACGACACCGCGCTCGAAAGACTCTCTTGAGTGCGGGCGGTCCGAGGCTCAGAATTGTCCCCAATCAGCACTGCCCTCGCCCCGGAGGTCCGCCCGTGACCCGCGACGCCATCAACGAAGATGCCGCCATCGAAGACGTGATCGAACGGCTCGCCGAACGCTTCCCCCGGCTTCCGCATGCGCAGATCGTCGACGCCGTCTACGCCGCGAGAGACTCCTTCGCACGAGCCCAGGTACGGGACTTCGTTCCCGTGCTCGTGGAGCGCGAGGCGCGAGCGCGCCTGGAGCATCCGATCTGACCTGAGGGCACGGCGTGCTGTCAACGTCCGCGCGGGTACGTCTCGGTGTCCAGCCCGGGGATCACCACGGCGCGCGGGTCGTTGCCTGCCGCGACGAGACGCTCGGCGATGAAGTCGGTCACTCCGGCGGCGAGCAGCTGCCTCGGATCCTCCAGCGTCAATCGCAGCCGCGTGATCATCGTGTGCCAGTCGTCGGCCGCGCGCACCGGCGGGAACTCCGAGACCTCGCTTGCACCGGGGCTCAGCTCCGGCCCGAGCAGCGGCGGCTCGACGAACGCCGGGTAGCCGCCGAACATGACGGGGGCGAGCTCCATGGAGGACATCACTCTCGCGAGCTGCCAGCGCAGCGGTCCTTCCACGGCGCCGACGGCGGCAAGATCCCCATCCGTCGGCGACTCGAACCCTGCCAGCGTCGGCGCGACGAAGACTCGAGTGAGCGCGAGCTCGTCATGGGAGATGTGGCGCAGCAGCCGCACCAGGCTCGTCGTGCTCTTCGTCGTGCCGGCAGTAGGTCTCCCCTGGCGGCCGGTGATGGCGACGAGAGCCCGGGCCCAGTCGATCCCCAGACCGTGGAACCAGTTGATCCACCTGTGGACATGATCCAGCCCGTAGAGGGCGAAGGTCGCCACCATCAGCTTGTTCCCCGACACCGGGAACCGCTCGCTGCCCACGTCGAGGTAGTCCGACGCGAGGCTCGCTGGGGTGAGGTAGCCGGGCTCCCCGAGTGCCCGCAGGAGATAGACCTGGGCCAGCTCGCACGCGTATTCGACCATGGTTGCGATGTCGTGCTCGCGGCCGGCAAAGGACGAGATGCCGAGGCCGTCTCGCCAGAGCGCCGGGCCGTTCACCAGGCGCACGCCGCGGATCACCTCGACGAGGCGTGCTGCGTCCGAGCGCCACAACTCGTGCGCGCCCCGCCGTTCGAGCGCGACGAGCGTGCCGATGGCAGGTCCGAGATGCGAGATGGCGGTCAGTTCGGTGAACCCCGGGATGTTCAGCCGGAAGCCGCGCACCTCTGGCGGTCTCCCATCGCCGGGGAAGACGGCGAGATCGGTCGCCGTGGCGACGATCAGGGGATCTGCGGCGTGCTCCGCCAACACCAGGGCCGTCAGGTGATCGGCGACAGAGCCGCGATCCGGCGACGTGGAGTCGCTGTAGACATCGAGGAGTGCCCGCAGCTCCGGATTCTCGTAGGGCTTCATCCCGCTTCCTCCCGCACATCGTCATCCAGCCGATAGATGACCGTGTCCGCGGCGAACGTGCGGCCGGGCACGGGTGCTGCCGCGAGTCCGTTCGAAACAGCGAACTCCCGTCCTCCGCCAGGCAGGACCGCGACATCCGTTCCACCCGACGTCCGGAATCCGGCGACTTCGCGCAGCTCCCCGCCCTTGAAGCGGTAGACATGCGATCGCAGGTCGGGCTGCGGGTCGGCCGGCGATCCGTGGATGAAGTCGACCCGCACCACATAGACCGCACGGTCCGTCACGAGTCGCGCGAACGCGCGCCCGCCGGGACCGCCGGGGATGGGGATCGGCGAGGAGAATCGCCCGTCCTGCCACCGGAGCAGCACCGAGTGGCTGTCGATTCGCCCGACGGCGAGGTGGACGTCGCGACCCTCGGTCAAGAGCAGGAATGCGCGCCCGCCCGTCGACACCAGTTCCTGGTGCTCGACGAACCTCTCGCCGTCGAAGCGGTACAGCCGGCTGGGCGTCAGGTGATCCGCGTGCGCGAGGAATACCGTCCCGCTGATCTCGAAGACCTCGATGCCATAGCCCGCGATCGACTCGAGCTCCTGGAACGGGGCGAAGCGCGAGCCGTCCCATCGGAGGATCGCACTCGGCCGCGTTTCGGGCGGCAGATTCTGAGCGATCCCCAGGTAGTGGGTTCTGCCGATCCGGAAGTGCCGCAGCTGCTTGGCGGCGTAGGTGTTCAGCTCCTGGAAGAGGCGAAAGCCGGACTCGACGTATTCGAAGATCGGGGACACCGTGGCGTAGTCGTACGGACCGCTCCCGGTGCGGATCGATGCGACGGCCGCGAACACGCGCCGATCGATCCTGAAGACCTCGACGTCTTCGCCTCCGCCCACCGGAAGCGATCCGGCGAGCGCGAAGCCGTGCGGTCCGTCTCGGAAGAGGAGCACCTCGGCGTCCGAGCTGCCGCCGTTGATCCCCGGCGGCGACCCGGGCGAGTCGACGGCGAGCTGAGGCACCGCAACCCATCGCGTGTCGCCCAGCACGAAGGGAGCGACCGCGCGCGCTCCGGTGGAAGCCAGACGCTGGACCTCTGTCAGGATCGGACCGGGCATCGTCGCGGCTTCAGTGCGAGTAGAACAGGATGTCGGGAGCGTCCACGAGGATGCGGCTGCGGTCACCGGCATCCGGCGCCCACTCCGCGAGCAGATTCAGCAGCTCGCCCGTGTCGCGCTGGCCGTCGGGAAGGTGCGGCCAGTCGGAGCCCCAGATCAGCCGGTCGGGGAAGGCACCGACGAGCGCCTCGGCCAGCGGGGAAACCGCCTGCAGCGGCCGACCCTCGGCGACCCGATAGGCACCGCTGAGCTTGATCCAGCAGTTCCCGACGGCCAGCGCGGCCAGCACCCGAGCGGTGCCCTCGTCGCCCAGCCCGTCCGACTGCTTCATGTAGCCCATGTGATCGACCACGAAGGGAACGGGCAGATCGCTCAGGGAGGGGAGCAGCGCGTGCACGACTCTGCCCGGCGCATAGAACTGCAGATGCCAGCCCCGGGGATGCGCGAGGTCGGCCATCCGGTCGGCGTACCGGCGGAGGTCGTCGAGCGGCCAGTCCTTGCGGGAGAAGAGGTCGAGCCGCAGCGCTCGGATGCCGCGCCTGTCGTACTCGTCGAGGACGCCGCGGGGAGCATCCTCGCTGACACGGGCGACTCCGCGAGCACGATCTCCGAGGCGGGCCAGAGCGCTCAGCATGAGCGAGTTGTCGTCGCCGTAGTACGTCGGCTGCACCGGCACCATCCGTGAGATGCCGAGCCGGTCCGCGACGGCGAGGTATTGCGCGAGTGTCGCGTCCGGGAACGTGTACAGCGGGTTCGGCACGGCCGGAAAGCCCGGCTCGAAGACATGGAGATGTGTGTCGCACGCCCGGGCCGGCATCACGAAGCTCGGCTTCGTGTTGGTGTCGGCGCGACGCATCGGGGAGGTCTGGGCGAACGGCACATCCATCATCGACCTCTGCGATCCGCGTACCACTCCCGGGTCGCCGCGGACCGGTCGGCTGCCGCCCGATGCATCAGGTCGGAATCGACGCCTGCCAGGAACAGCGGAGCCATCCCGAGGGCGAAGAACCGCTCGAGCGTCGATCCCAGAGGGACACCCCCGACCATCGCCGGCTTGTCGTGCGCTCGACCGGCTGCTGCGACCGCCGAGACGGCCGCGGCGACGCGCGGATCCTCGTAATCGCCGGGGATGCCGAGCTCGCTCGTGAAGTCGTTGGCACCCAGGCCGATGATGTCGACGCCGTCGACGGCGGCGATCTCTTGCGCGTTGCTCGCGCCCGCCGGCGTCTCGATCAGGATCTTGACGATGGTCGCGGCGTCGACGAGCGGATTGAGCTCCCGCGCAGCGATAGGGACCATGCCCCGCTGCGGCATCTGCGTGAGCTGCGAGCGATGCCCTCGCGGGGGAAACCGGCACGCGTCGACGATCGACCGAGCCTCGCTCGCGGTCTCGACCCGTGGCGCGATGATCCCGTGCGCGCCTCCGTCGAGCAATCTGCCGATCACCCCGTACTCGCGCTCGGGAACCCGCACCAGTGCCGTCAGTCCGATGTCACCCGCGCACGCCGCCAGCGCGACGGCGGTCTCGACGGTCATCGCGGAATGCTCGAGATCGATCAACACGCAGTGATAGCCCGTCGACTTCGCAATTCGTACGATGTCCGTCGAACGACTCATGCGGATGCCGAGCATCAGCTGCGGCTCTCCGGCACGCAGCGCGGTGAGAAGCGGTGCCGTCGACGACGTCATCGCGGCCTCGGCAGCAGCACCTCGGCATACTCGCCCTGCTGCAGCAGCGCCTCGTCGAAGAGCTTGACGCGGGTCGGGTGGAAGGCGACCAGCCTGACGTCGTGTCCGCGGATGAACTCCTCGTAGTCCTCGCCATCCGAGCCGATGTCGGCGAACCGCGCGCGCACGCATGCGAACGCGGCGTGTGCGTTCGCGGCATCCACTTCGGCCATCTCGCCGAACAGCTGGACACCGCGCCGCAGGAGGCGCGTCTGATGCGAGTCGTACACGGCAACGGCCGCACTGGGGTTCGTGCGGAGATGGCGCGCGTGCTCGGTGTGCGGCGGCGTCAGGACGAAGAGGGTCCCGTCTTCGGCGAAGGCGAAGAAGGCCGTGTTGATGTGCGCGCGCCCGTCCTCGGAGACGGTCGCCATGCTGAGCAGCCGGTTCGCGGAGAGGATCTCGCGGAGCGACTGCAGCTGCGCGGGGTCGAGAGCACCGAGCGGCGATGTCATCCGGCTTCGCCGCCCTCGGAGAGCTCCCTCCGCAGGAAGTCAACGATGAACTGCATGACGGCGGTGGTGGTCCAGTACTTCTCTTCGCCGCCCTTGACGGCGATGTCGCCGTGGCCGGCCCCGGCGACGAGGATCCGCCGGCTGCGTGCACCGGCGTTCAACAGCGCTTGATGCATCACCATCGTCTGGACCGGCGACACCAGCCGGTCGTCGCTGCCGTGGAAGATGAGGAAGGCCGGTGCGTCCGGCCGCACGTGGCGGGAAGGGTCGGACGCGTGCCACGACACGACGTCGTCCGACACACTCATCGCCTGAGGCCCGCCGACCCAACGGGCATTCGGGTTGCCCGGCGCGTTGATCTTCGCCACCGTGTCGTCGTCGAACCCGTCGGCGAGACGGCTGAGATCTGATCCGCCGAACTTGTCGACGACGGCTCGCACCGCCGCGGTGCCGTCCGGGTCGAGGGCCGGGTCACCGGACACGACGCCGGCAAGTGCGGCGAGGTATCCTCCGGCGGACTCGCCCCAGAGCCCGACGCGAGCGGGATCGATGCCGAACTCATCCGCGTGCGATCGCAGGAATCGGATGGCATCCTGCACGTCCTGCAGACCGTCGCGGAAGGTCGCATCGTGCCGCGTCGTCCGGTACTCGATGCTCGCGACCACGAGTCCCGCCGCGGCGACGTACCGCCGCATCTTCGCCCCGCCGACTTTGGGCGCCATCACGAACCCGCCGCCTGGGACGAAGACGACGAGCGGATGCCGGCCGCCCGCCTCGGGGATCATCAGATCGAGTCGCAGCCGAACGCTCCCGCCCGGCGTCTCACGTCGCGCGTATTCGATGTTCCGGCGGAGTCGCACCCCGCGGGCGGAGCCGATCTGCCCGGTCGAGTCGGCGGGGATCACCTCGCTGTCGCGCTGATCGTCAGGAGCGGAGCGCGTCGACGTGGGGATCGGATGCCCGCGCACCGCCGCGAGCTTGGTCATGAGCGTCGGGATGTTCACGAGGTCGGCCTCCCCGGTTAACGGACGCTCTTGATGGGTGCGAGCACGAAGGCGGCGATGATCACCGCGACGATCCCGCTGACGAAGACGGCGGGGTACCCGAGCGTCGCTATCAGGATGCCGCCGATGGCCGTGCTCAGGGCTTGCGGGAGGTTCGTCGCGATGTTCAGGATGCCGAGATCCTTGCCGGCCGTCGCGCCGTCCTTCGGCAGCACCTCTGTCATGAGGGCGGTGTCGCACGCCGTGTAGAGGCCGAATCCCACTCCGCTGACCGCGCTCATGATCACCATCCCGAGGATGTTCGGGCTCAGCAGCGGGACGACGAAGCCGATCGCGACGAACGCGGACGCCACGTAGACGAAGATCTTGCGTCGGCCGATCCGGTCGCTCCACACGCCGCTGATCCCGACGGAGATGAGCGTGGTGACCAGGGATGTCAGCGCCAGAAGCCCGATCGTCTGGTTCGCGCCGGCGAGCGGCAGCCCGAGGTAGTCCGTGAGGAGGAAGAGCTGGAAGAACAGCACCATGAAGTAGCCGAGGATGAAGAAGAAGCGAGCCGCGAACGCCCAGGCGAAGTCTGGGTGACGACGCGGGCTGACCCAGAACGCGGCGACGAATGCCCGCACCGTGACGCGGTCGGCCCGCGCATCGACGCTCGAGTAGTCGCGATTGACGAGGACGAACAGCAGCGTGGCCACGAGGATCGCAGCACCGAACACGACGTACGCGAGGCCGAGCGCCGCTGCGAGCTGCCCGGCGACGATCACTCCGATGGTCAGCCCTGCCGCGGTGCCGATCCCGAACATCGCGCTGGCCACACCGCGCCTTTCGCGCGGGTATCGGTCGGGCACGATGGCGGTGAAGGGGCCCTGCACCGCGTTGAGGCAGACCTGCAGCACGATCCAGAAGATGCCGACCCAGACGACCGAGGTCAGGGTTCCCATCCCCGCGACGAGCAGGCCTCCGGCCGCGCCGCCGATCGCGATCCACGGCGCGCGTCGTCCCATCCGAGATCGTGTGCGATCGCTGAACGCTCCGATGATCGGCTGGGTCAGGAGCGTGAAGACGAAGGAGATCGTGGAGATGACGGCGAGATTCGCCACCTTGTCGGGCTCGTCGATGATGGCGAGCTGATTGGGCAGCAGCACCTGGCCGAGGCCGGCGTAGGACGCGAACATGACGAACGCGAGGATCGTCATGGATGGGAGCAGCCGCTTCGGCGACTGCGGGCTTCGGAAAGCTCCGGATTGCTCGATCTGATCCGTCGGTGATGCGGACACGGTGCTCCTCGACTCTGAGAAGGGCTCAAACCTGCGGCGGCGCGGATGCGACACCGGCAGTCTGCCGCGAACCTCACCTTATTTCAAGTGTTGAAGTAAAGAAGTTCCTGCGGATCACGGAGAAGCCGCTGCTGCCCGGCCTCGATCGCGCCGCGGAGAGCGGCGCCGGATCCGAGTACGCCGGGCACCACACGGGCACGCTTCTCATCGTCGTCGGCGACATCCGGTCTCGCCCGCCGGAACGCGTCCTCGATCGTGGACGCGAGCGGCGCCCACTGCCCCCCGATCACGACAACGCTCGGATCCACCGCCATGCTCAGGATGGCGATCGTCCGGCCGATCCACGGAAGGGCACCGGCCCATGCTCTTCCGGCGGCCGCATCCCCGTCGTCGACCCGCGCGATGAACTCCGCCAATGCCGCGTGCGGTGAGTGTGCGGCGAAGTCGGCGTCCATGCCGGCGGCCGCGGCGAGTGGAGCGATCCCCGCGACGGTGACGAGGCAGCCACGCTGGCCGCAGACGCAGACTTCCCCGTCGGGCACGACGGCGAGATGCCCGAGCGAGCCGGCGAAGCTGTGCGCCCCCGAGACGACCTCGCCGTTGATGACGAGGGCACCGCCGATCGTCGAATCTCCCTTGAGGTAGATCGCGTCGGCGATGACTCCGAGTCGCCTCAGCTCCGCGGTGGCGGCGACGGGCGCATCCGACGCCAGCGTGACGGGAACCGTGCCCAGCTCGGGGAGGCGATCCCGGATGCCGCCGACGACGTCGACGGCGCGCCATCCGAGCGCGGCATCCCCGATCACGCGCGGCGGGTCGCCTCCCACCGGGGCCAGCACGACGATGCTCGCGTCGCGGACAGTGCGGCCCTCCGCCGCTGCGACGTCGATGAGCTCGCGCATGACCTGTGACGCCAGATCGAGCACCGGCCCCGGATCGCCGGGGCTCGCAGCATGAGGCCGGCTGATCGTAGCCACCTCGTCGCCGACGAGGGATGTCAGCATCCCGATCACCTCGTCGGACGCGATCTGCAGAGCGAGCAGCGCGATCGCGTCTCCGGCGAGTGCGAGGTTCGTGCGCGGCCGGCCCTTGAGGCCGACCACGGATGTCGTCTCCCGCACGATCCCCGCTTCTTGCAGAATCTGCACGAGCGCGGTCACGGAACCGCGCGTGAGCCCGGTCTGCTCGGCGATCGCCGTGCGCGAGGTCGGACCCGCACCGGCGAGATGTCTGAGCACCAGGCTGAGGTTGTGGCGCCGGACGTCAGCGCTCGCGAGTCCGATGGATGCGCCGGCCATGCGTTTCTCCTATGTCAAGTCTTAGGCCGCGAGGGGGAGGCTCGCGGGGATCTGGCTCGGTTGCTGGTCGGCGGTGAGGGCGTTGAAGACCGTGCGGGCGAGGCGGCGTTTCAGGCAGCGTAGGGCTTC